>CAVVQJ010000007.1:0-786874 GCA_963750385.1 uncultured Alphaproteobacteria bacterium
TACTGTAAGCCTTAAACTCATCGTATTGCTAGCTTGTGAGTTACCGGATTGAGTGCGCTGTTACGGTTCTCGTCACCGTAATCCGGCACGGGAGAATTTGGATAAGTCCTCTGCGGACGAGTTACTCGTTCTCCGGCAACCGTGAATAGCGACGGGCCCCCAAGCTGCTCTAGCGGCCCGATGGGCAAGTGTTTGCGTTTCAATGAAGTTGATTCGGGTGGCGGGGTCCTGGACCACGTAGATCACTGGGTTTTCCGCAGATACGGATATTTCTCAACGACGACGAGCAGAAAATTGCGCCGGTGCTTTTGGGCGGCTTGCCCTCTCCAACGCCGTTAATGTGACGCTTCCGGCAACACGACGGCGCTCTTTAACCTCGACAACAAATGCCTTGCCGCTGCTTCGGCCCACAGGTCGAACCCAAATCCGCGCCTTTGGTTGTAGTACACAACTTCCCATCCGGCCGCCGTTAGCATTTTTCCAATCAACAGCTCCGCTTCGGTTCCATCATTTATTTGCGAAGGAGCGGGCGGCGTACGAAGGTCTTCCGGCGCATCTTCGTCGGGCATTTGCAACACAGTAGGTGGCCGTTGTTGCGGGAGCGCGGGCCCTCCAAAACCCTGCAGGTCCTCTTGCACGGCGGGCTCGGCTGCCTCTGCAACAAGCCCTACCGCAGGGCCTGGAACTGCTGGCAGTGGCGCGTCTTGGGCGAGGGTGCTCGTGAGCCAAAGTTCATTCCCTGAACGGTATGCGCTCGTCCCCAATGAGAACAGCCGCGAGAAGGTATGACGCGGCATGTCACGCCAATTATGGTACGGCTTTCGAGGGTCGTTGCCATCACCTTCGGGAATCCGCGCCTCAACTTCCGCTCGAAGTTGCACTTTCTGAGGCTCCGTCAAAGTGCGAAACTTCTTTATTTGCTCGATGGCGAATGCAATCTCATCGTCAGTTCGAATACGTGAGACGAACAGATCGAACTCATCGAGATCGATATGTCCTCCATTCTCGCGCATGACCTGCAAAACTGCCGGGTATGGTCGCACGTCAAACTCAACATATTCAGCAGACCGGCCCGGTGAATACCAAGGCTCCCGACGAATTGGATATCATTGAGTATGCGCTCAAAGACATCGCTTGGGCTGCCTAAACAGGCAAGCCAATGCCATCTGCGGTTAGGCGTACAGCGCTCCAGCTATTGCCTTGAACCCGTTCTATAAGTCGCAACGGGAATTCCATCGCAAGGAAATAATGCCGACGGATGTTCGTGCCCGGATCGGCGTGAGCGATGCCAAGTACCTGGCCCAGTGCTCGGTAATGTGACTGCGTGAGTTCCAGAGGATCTTCTGCGCCGGCATCATCCAAATAATGAGCGATAGCCTGAAGGCGACCAACCGTAAGCTTCACGCGGGTTATCATCCACCAGCCGCGATCGCCGCGATCGGCCTGATCCAATCGGTTACGAAGGTCGTCCCGTACTTCCGTAAATGTCGACACAAAACGGACTCCTAGCGAGCGCTAGGACAGATATCGCTTACGCCGATCTGTGCAAGCTTTGATAAGACATCCTATTTTTTGAGGAAGACGAGATATTGATGGTGCGTAACTCTGCCTTTGTCGCGAATTCCGTGGCTTTCACAATGCATTACGCTTTCGTCGAACACGTCTACTAGCGTCAGATATCGTTGACCCAATGCAGCAATGCCCTCGGCCATATTGCATTTAGAGCTTTCCCGACATGGAGGGCAAAGTGCCCACCGCTACGAAGTCGATCCGCCCCCTGGCGAAATATGAAATCATCAAGTTCCAACTCACTTTCTGGCGTTCGTCCACAAACTTGCGTGGATTCGTGCGGAAATCTTCGGAGTCCCAACCTGCAAACCACAGACGCATCCAGTTCGCAGAGTAAAACCTCGTGCTGTCGAAGAAGGGAGGTGACGTAATAATTGCATCCAAGTCCTCAATCTCTGCCGGCCATTCTGCGGTTGCATCTCTTGGAAATCATTTCGCCCTGTCGCGTGCGCCTCGAGGGGCAAGTTCTCAAGGAGCCTCTTAAGCTTAGCCTCCAGTCGTGGGAGCAATGCCCGATATTCTGTTTCCCCAGTTGGCGCGAATGGAGTGATAGGATGTGAACGGCAACTGAGGGCATAGGGGCGATTGCCGTGGAGTATGTGTAACAGAGCCGCCATCACCAAAGCTCTGGACCCGTATCGGGCAGATGCCGGGAAAAATATGCGCGGGCTGCAGCAATTTCGTGAAACGTAGTCGGGTGGAAATACCCCCGCAGAGGGCCATTAAATCTAAATTGTCTCGAAGTCCGAGTTCTGCGCCTGTTCGGCCGGATAATTCTCGACCCAATCGGTGAGGCCTTCCAATTCCTTTCGAACCGCATCGGCGGCAACTGCTTCGAGCTTCGCACGCGAGATAATCAGCGCGGCCGGGCTTATTTCAAATCCATACGCTACATGGCCCGAAAGCCGGGCCTCAAACGGGATAGTGCCGACGCCTGAAAATGGATCGAGCAGCTTACCCGGAGCACTTGGCATGAGTGCGGTCACAAGATGGTGGGCTATCGATGGCTTCAATTTGCCCTGATATGAGCACATCGAATGCCAAGGGTGCCCCCAATTACGCTTCGCAAACGCGCCCTGTTGATGTGGCAAATCATTCCGAAACAAGTTCCATTGCCCCTGAGCGGAGTTTGAAACCGTAACTGGATTCCCGCGCCGGGGCCGAAAACTTGCAAAGTCTGATGGAGTGGACGCCCATCCCTGGACTGCCGTTCCCTCAAAACAATTTGATCCGAACGGTCGAAGCCAGCGGCAACCATGAGGTCGCAGACGATTTCATCCGTAGGCACCCAGACGCTTCCGTAGCAAATCACCGAGGTCAATCGCGACTGTCGTCTGCGCTGAGGAGACTTCGCCAATGCGGGCAATTACGTCCGCCATTTCTGTGAAATAAGCGGAGACCATCATCGGGATTCTTACATCGTATGCGTCTTCGACCAGCAACTCCAATACACCGGCCAAGCGGGAAAATCGGCTAGCGCTGCGCACGTCGAAACTTTCCTAGCTACGACATCATTTATTCCCGAGGTTATTTCTTGGTCTCGGAATGACCTGAGATCTGCCTTCGATCGCAAATGCCCAAGAAACCATAGTTCAATTTTCGTATTCCGAAAGTAATTAGTGCCATTCAGATATGGAGGACTTGTTATGATTGCGTCGACTGCGGCGATTTTACTAGCCGACAATTCGCGTGCACTTTCACATACGAGCTCGACCGATCCGCTACTCACTTCCAAATCATCCAGATCGCTTGCAATCAAATGGAGCGAGCCGGCAAATTCCCCGACAAAATCAGTGGAACCGAGCCAATTCCGCCTCGGTCCGAAAGCGAAGGTCGCCTCGACGCACAAGGAGTGATGACGGTACAAGGGACCGTAGCGCGGCTATCGTCGCAAATGCCGCCAAAATTGGATCGGCCACAGCAAGCTCGTTAAGCAGGCTTCGGCACTTCAATACCTCGCTAAGGGTGCTTTCTTGGAAGAGGGCCGCGGCCCAAATGCCTGCTTGAACGAAGCGGCCGAGCGGCCATCTTCCTTCGCCGCGCCTATTCTGCTCTTGGCCAAATCTGCGAGGTCACGGACCTTTCTGAGGAAGGTTTCAGCTTTTGAGAACGCGACATCCGTAACGCGGTCGCCTTTGCATCGATAACGGCTCGGCAAAGCGGATTTACTTCGCAGTACAACCCTCGTTGACCGCGCTGCGCCACAACAAGTGCCGTAGTTCCGGAACCGCAGAACGGGTCGAGAACCGTCGAGGCAGCCGGCGCATAACTGTCCAAAATGCCCTTAACGAATGCTGGCGAATATCCTTCAAGATAGGGGAACCAATCGTGAAGCGGGTTACCGCTCCACCTCTGAATGTGGCCGCCAGGCCGTGAACCCGGTTTGAGTTTTTACCCCGGAGCTGGCCACCGAGTTGTGTTCTCGCAAAGGTGGATAAGGGGGTCGACACCTGCCCTGCGGCAACCGTCAATTCTTCATACGAATGTATGCCTAGAATTTCCCTTTATTTGTAGCTGCTTAAGTGTTCAACTGCAGCCGCAAGTTCGGCGTCCGCTTCTACAAAGGGAATGGTAAGGCTTTTTGGGAAGCCTTCGTCGCTTCTATCTGGAAAATATACTGTTTTACTGGCGTACATTCCAGTTCCCCTGAAAAGTGTATATAACACTCTGGCAGGTATGCAATTCCTGTCAAGATGAATTCTGGCCTAACCGTCGTCGCCCATCCTCAAAGCAGGAAGAAGGCCTCCTGCGGGATCGATGCCGACCCATACTCCCGCATCTTCGCCTTCCCATGTCGGCTTCGCTTCGTCTCCCGGACTAAGCTGCAGGCGCGCTCTTTGGCGAAGCAACCCATTGCGTCGCGTCGCTTCGTCTGCTTCTCAGCGAAGCTAGCCCTCATCACCCATCCGCAGGGCGGCAATGAAATGCTTCCTGCGGGATGCTGAACACTGCCGTATTCCCGCATCTTCGCCTTGCCCTTCTTCTGCTTCTCCAGCAGCTTCCGCTTCCGCGTCGCGTCGCCGCCGTAGCATTTCGCGGTGACGTCCTTGCGCATCGCGCTGATCGTTTCGCGGGCGATGACCTTGCCGCCGATCGCGGCCTGGATCGGGATTTTGAACAGGTGCCTGGGGATCAGCTCCTTCAGGCGCTCGACCATGCCGCGGCCGCTCGTCTCGGCGGTGCCGCGGTGGACGATCATCGCTAGCGCGTCGACCGGCTCCTCGTTGACCAGGATGCTCATCTTGACCAGGTCGCCCTCGCGGTGGCCGATCTGGTGATAGTCGAAGCTGGCATAGCCCTTCGACAGGCTCTTCAACCGGTCGTAGAAATCGAACACCACTTCGTTGAGCGGAAGCTCATATTTGACCAGCGCGCGGGTGCTGCTGCCGTGGCCGACATAGGTCAGGTCCTTCTGGATGCCGCGCCGGTCCTGGCACAGCTTCAGCACCGCGCCGAGATATTCGTCGGGGGAGTAGATGGTCGCCACGATCCACGGCTCCTCGATGCTGGCGATGCGGTTGGGGTCGGGCATGTCGGCCGGGTTGTGGAGCTCGATCGTCTTGGCATCCTCGGTCTTCGATTTTGAGAGGTGCATCTTGTAGACCACCGACGGCGCGGTGGTGATGAGGTCGAGGTCATATTCGCGCGTCAGCCGCTCCTGGATGATCTCCAGGTGGAGGAGGCCGAGGAAGCCGCAGCGGAAGCCGAAGCCCAATGCCGCGCTGCTCTCCATCTCGAAGCTGAAGGAGGCGTCGTTGAGGCGCAGCTTGTAGAGGCTTTCGCGGAGCTTCTCGAAGTCGGCCGCGTCGGTCGGGAACAGGCCGCAGAAGACGACCGGCTGGACTTCCTTGAAGCCGGGGAGCGGGGCGGCGGCGGGGCGCTTGGCGTCGGTGATGGTGTCGCCGACGCGGGTCTCGCTGACTTCCTTGATCTGCGCGGTGATGAAGCCGATTTCGCCCGGGCCGAGCTCGGGGAGCTGGACGATCTTGGGGGTCATGCAGCCGACGCGGTCGATCAGGTGCAGCGTGCCGGCGGCCATGAACTTGACCTGCTGGCCCTTCTTGATGACGCCGTCCATCACGCGGACCAGGATGACGACGCCGAGGTAGGGGTCGTACCAGTGAGTCGACCAGCATCGCCTTGAGCGGCGCGTCGCGGTCGCCCTTGGGCGGCGGGATCTTGTCGACGATCGCCTGCAGCACCTCGTCGATGCCGATCCCGGACTTGGCGCGTGGCGAGGACCGCTTCGGACGCGTCGAGGCCGATGATCTCCTCAATCTCCTCGCGGACCTTTTCGGGCTCGGCGGCGGGCAGGTCGATCTTGTTGATGACGGGCACGATTTCATGGTCGTGCTCGATCGACTGGTAGACGTTGGCCAGCGTCTGCGCTTCCACGCCCTGCGCCGCGTCGACGACGAGCAATGCGCCTTCGCAGGCGGCGAGCGAGCGGCTGACCTCATAGGCGAAGTCGACGTGGCCGGGCGTGTCCATCAGGTTGAGCTCGTAGGTCTCGCCGTCGGCCGCCTTCCAGTTGAGGCGGACGGTTTGCGCCTTGATGGTGATCCCGCGCTCCTGCTCGATGTCCATCGTGTCGAGCATCTGGCCGCGGACCATCTCCCGGTCGGTCAGCCCGCCGGTGCGCTGAATCAGGCGATCGGCCAGCGTCGACTTTCCATGGTCGATGTGGGCGATGATCGAGAAATTCCGGATGCGCGATAATTTCATCATTTGCGGGCGGGCGCTAGCAGAGCGATTGCGCGCTGTCAGCAATTCCCCTGCTCGCATCGCGCGGCCATAAGTGTTACGGGTCCGCCACGATTAATTAATGGGGGTATCCATGCTTCAACTCGCGTCTGCGCTTGCCATTTCGGCCGGCATGATCGTCACCGCTTCGCCTGCCGCCGCGCAGACCAGCAACACCGGGGCCAGCCAATCCCGCAAGATGCAATCCGCGGCGACCGCGCAGATCCCGCAGTGCGCCAGGCCGCTGGGCGTGCTCGCAATCGTCGAGCCGGAAACCCAGTGGTGGCGCGAATTGAACCTCGGCAGCCCCGAGGCGGTGATCAAAGTGTTCGTCCAGAATTCGCGCTGCTTCACCATCGTCAACCGTGGCCGATCGATGCAAAGCCGGGCGATGGAGCGGGCGCTGGCCGATCAGGGCGAGCTTCAGGCCGGGTCCAACCTCGGTAAGGGACAGGTCAAGGCGGCCGATTATTTCCTCGAGCCCAACATCGTCAGCGCGAACAAGAATTCGGGCGGCGGCGGAATTGGTGCGGCGGCCGGAGCGCTGGGCGGTCTGTTCGGAGGCGGGGGGCATTTCGTCGGCGGCCTGGTCGGCGGGATCAACGTCAAGAAAGGCGAGGCCAACGTCACCCTGTCGGTCGTCAACGCCCGGACGACCGAGGAAGATGTGGTCGAAGGCTATGCCCGCAAGAAGGACATCAGCTGGGGCGCAGGCGGCGGCGGCGGCTGGTGGGGCGGCTTCGCGGCGGCGGGCGCAACCGGATATCAGAACACCGAGATCGGCCAAGTCATCGTGCTCGCCTATCTCGACGCCTACACCAAGCTGGTCGGCCAGCTCGGCGGTATCCCGCAAGGTGCACCCGCGGCGCAATGAGGCGGTTCGAAACGACGCGGTGGCATTCACCGCGCCGTTTGTCGACCAGGTTCCCCCGTTGGTCGAAGGCGGTTGCATCGCAGGCGCGCGCCTCTAGGTTCCCCGGCTGATCATTGGGGAGTTTTTTCATGAGTTTAGCCACCCGCCGCCTGTCCACGTTGCTGACGAGCGCTTCGCTGCTGGCCGCCTGCGCCACGACAGCGCCTGCCGATACCAGGATTGCACCGCCGCCGGCCGTCGCCGAGGCCCTGTCGAGCGAACCCGCGCCGGTTTCGGCGCTGGTTAATGAAGTCTCAATTCCGCACCAGAGGTTCGTGCTCGACAATGGGCTGACCGTGCATGGTGCACGAGGATCGCAAGGCGCCGGTGGTCGGCGGTCAGCATGTGGTATAATGTCGGATCGAAGGACGAGCCGGCGGGCAAGACCGGCTTCGCCCATCTGTTCGAGCATCTGATGTTCAACGGCTCGGAAAATCTGCCGGGCGACTTTTTCACCTATCTGCAGCAGATCGGCGCGACCGAGTACAACGGCACGACCTAGTTCGACCGGACCAATTATTTCGAGACGGTCCCGACCGGCGCGCTCGAGCGGACCCTGTTCATGGAAAGCGACCGCATGGGCCATTTGCTCGGCGCGGTGACGCAGGGCGTGCTCGATAACCAGCGCGGCGTCGTCCAGAACGAAAAGCGCCAGGGCGACAATCGGCCCGGCGGGCTGGTCTTCTACGAAGTGCTCAAGAATCTGTTCCCCGAAGGCCATCCCTATCACCACACGACGATCGGTTCGATGGCCGACCTCGACGCCGCCAGCCTGGCCGACGTCGGCAACTGGTTCCGCGACAAATATGGCCCCAACAATGCCGTGCTGGTGCTGGCCGGGCGACATCGACGCGGCGACCGCGCGTCCGCTGGTCGAGAAATATTTCGGCTGCGATCGCGCGCGGCCCGGTCAACAATCCGGCGCAGGCCGCGATCCCGACGCCTGGCGGCGCCGAAGTCGCTGGTGATGAAGGACCGCGTCGCGACCACCACCGTGTCGCGCTACTGGGCGGTGCCGGGACTGCTCGACCGCCAACTGGTCGCGCTCGACGTCGGCGGCTCGGTGCTCGGCGGGCTGGCGAGCTCGCGCTTCGACAAGGTGCTGGTCCGCGACGAGCAGCTCGCGGTGTCGGCCTCGGCGAACATGTACGCGCTCCAGCGGGTCGGCATCTTCTTCGTCCAGGCGACGGTCAAGCCCGGGGTCGATCCGGCCGTGGTCGAAAAGCGCCTCGATGAGCTGGTCGCCCAATATATCGCCGAAGGTCCAACCGATGCCGAGGTCCAGCGCGCCGCGATGGGCGAAGTCGGCGGTCGGATTCGCGGGCTCGAGCAAGTCGGCGGCTTCGGCGGCAAGGCGGTAACCCTGGCCGAGGGTGAGACCTTCGCCGGCGACAGCGACTTCTACAAGAAGACGCTCGCCACCTATGCCAGCGATCACGCCGGCCGAGGTGCAGGCGGCGATGCAGCAGTGGCTGACCCGCCCGGCGCTGTCGGTCAGGCTGGAGCCGGGCGAGCGGCCCGCCCTATGTCGAGACCAAGTTCACGCCCGATGGCAAGGTCCCGGCGTCCAGGACCGCCGCGGCGCCGGGTCCCAAGCGAGAGATTCCAGCGGTCGGGCAGCTTTCGACGCTCGATTTCCCGGACGTCACGCACACGCGCCTGACCAATGGGATCGCCGTCGACTACGCACAGCGCGCGACGGTTCCGGTTACCCAGGTCGCGCTGTCCTTCAATGCCGGTGACGCGGCCGACGATCCGGCCAAGCGGGGCATCCAGGGACTGACGCTCGGGATGCTCGACGAGGGCACCGAGCAGCTCGACGCGCAGGCCTTTTCCGAGGCCAAGGAACGGCTTGGGGTGGAGATCGACGCATCGTCCACGCTCGACCGGTCGACGATCACCATGTCCGCGCTGTCCGCCAATCTCGCCCCCAGCCTTGCGCTGGTCGGGGACATGGTCCGGACCCCCGCCTTTGCTCCCAATGACCTGTCGCGTGTCAGGACGCAGGCGCTGACCAGCATCGCGCAATTGCAGAAGGACCCCAACGGAATCGCCGCCCGGGCGCTCCCGGCGCTGCTTTACGGGCCCGATCATCCCTATGCGGTGCTTCGCGGCGGAGACGCCGCGGCGCTGACGGCTGTGACCCGCGAGGAATTGCTTGCCTTCAAGGACCGTTGGTTCCGGCCCGACAATCTGAAGCTGTTCGTGGTGTCGGACCGCCCGCTGGCGGAGATCATGCCGTTGCTCAACGCGCAGTTCGGCGACTGGCAGCCCCCGGCCTCACCAAAGGGCGTCAAGACATTCGGCAGTGCGCCGGCCCGCGCCGCGACTTCGCGGATCGTGCTGATCGACCGGCCCGGATCGCCTCAGTCGGTAATCAGTGGCGGACAGCTGACGCCGGTCGATCCCAAGGGCGACGTGGTCGCCATCTCCAGCGCCAATGACGTCCTTGGCGGGGACTTCCTCAGCCGGATCAACATGGACCTGCGCGAATCGAAGGGCTGGTCTTACGGCGTCAACGGAAACTTCGCGCTGAGGGAACATGCCGTGCCCTATGTTATCAGTGCGCCGGTCCAGGCGGACCGGACAGGCGACGCCATTGCCGCGCTCAACTCGCAGATCGGCGGCTTCCTGGGGGCCAAGGCGATCACCGCCGACGAACTGTCGCAAGTCACCGCCAACAGCATCAACGAGCTTCCGGGCCGCTTTGAAACGTCGAGCGCGGTCCTGTCGGCGATGATGTCCAATGATTTGCTGGGCCGGCCCGACAATTATTATGAGACCATTGCCGAGCGGTATCGCGGCCTGACCACCGCCAGCGCCGACGCCGCGATCCGAAGCGCGCTAACCCGCAAGGGTTTCGTCTGGGTCGTCGTCGGTGATGCCGCCACAGTGAAGCCGCAGCTGGCCAAGCTGGGCTTGCCGATTGAGGTGGTCGAGGCGCGTTGAATTGGTTGAGGCGGCGCGGCGGTTGCACCCCGCGCCGTCCCACCGTCAGTCCGAAGCCGGTTCCTGTTGATGAGCCGCGCGGTGGAACAGGGCGGCCGACGCGATCCACAGGCCGGCGAGCGCCGCGCTCAGCAGGCCGCCACGAAAATCGATGGACATGCCGACGGCGGCGATGGCGCCGTGGAACAGCCCAGCGACCGACATGGCGCGAACCATGCCCGGCGCCTGGAATCGCGCGATGATCGCGCCCATCAAGGCCACGCCAATCACGCCGAGGAACAGGACATTGTAGAAGTTCTCCTCTGACCCGATCATCCCGACGGCTCCGTTGATCCAGACCAGCAGGAAGCTCGCGGCAAGGGCGGTGGCGGCTCCTGCTCGATAGGCCCGGTTGCTGCTCGACCGGACGACCAGCTCAAATGCCAGCCCTGCGCCGCCGATCATCAGGAACGCGAACAGGAAGTCGCCCACGGTCCAATTGACCTCTCGGGTGAACAGCATCGCGATCAGCGGTATCAGGAGGATGCCCGCCGCGACGCTCCACGCGGCGACGCGCCAGCGGCCCCGGTTGTGAGGATTGTCGATTTGCGTCCGCTCAACCATTGCTACCCTCCCTTGCCGACCGGAGCGGGGACTATGCGTCAAGGGCCGGTGAACGGCATGAGCAAAGACTGAGCATTCGCTGAAAAGCGAAAGTAAGGGTCTTGTGACGACTTACTTGAGCCGCGTCACGTGCCCCATTTTGCGCCCGGAGCGCGCCTCACCCTTGTTGTAGAGGTGCAGGAAGGCGCCGGGTTCGGCGATGAGGGCGGACCAGCGTTCGACGTCGTTTCCGATCAGGTTTTCCATCGTCGCCCCGCCGGTGATCAGTCCGGCAGGCCCAAGCGGCAGGCCGAGGATCGCTCGCAGATGCTGCTCGAACTGCGAGCTATTCGCGCCTTCGATCGTCCAGTGTCCACTGTTGTGGACGCGCGGAGCAATCTCATTGACCACGGCGCCGAAGTCGCAGGCGAAATATTCGACGGTCAGCACCCCGACGTGGTCGAGCGCCTGGGCGATGGCTTCGGCCGCCTTGACGGCGGGCCCGGCCAACGCCTCGACCGACGCGCCAGCAGGAACGGTCGAGCGGCGCAAAATGCCGCCGTCATGCTCGTTGCGAGTCGGCGGGAAGGCGCTGGTTTCGCCGTTCGCGGTGCGGGCCAGGATGACGCTGAACTCCTCATCGAACGCCATGCGCGCTTCCGCGACCGCCGGCTGGCGGCCGATCGCGTCCCACGCACTCCGTATTTCTTCCGCGTGGTGGACCCATGCCTGGCCCTTCCCGTCGTAGCCAAGGCGGCGGGTCTTGAGCAGGATCGGAGCACTTAGATCGGCTAGTGCGGCGGCAATGTCGTCAACGCCGTCCACTTCACGCCAGGGGGCGACGCGGGCGCCGGTCGACTGGATGAACCTTTTCTCGGCGGCACGGTCCTGGGCAATCTCGAGACTGCGGGTCGATGGCGCGAGCTTGGCCCCGAGGATCGCCAGCGGTGCAACCGGCACATTTTCGAATTCATAGGTGATCACGTCGCATTGTTGGCCAAAGCGGGACAGCGCCTCGCCGTCGTCGAAGGCCGCACGAGTGAAGGACTGCGATACTTCGGCGGCGCATGGGCTCTCGTGCGGGTCGAGGATGTGGCAGCGATAGCCGAGCCGGGCAGCGGCCAGCGCCATCATCCGGCCGAGCTGGCCGCCGCCGATGATGCCGATGGTCGAGCCGGGCGCCAACATCACAAGGTACGCTTCATTCGGGTTGTTCGGGAACCGCGTCGGTCTGGTTCGACCGCCACTCGGCGAGGCGCTTGGCAAGCGCTTCATCGCTGGTGGCCAGCATTGCCGCCGCCAGCAGGGCGGCATTGATCGCGCCGGCTTTCCCGATCGCCAGCGTTCCTACCGGGATTCCCGCGGGCATCTGGACGATCGACAGCAAGCTATCCATGCCCTTCAATGCCTTGCTTTCGACCGGCACGCCGAGCACCGGCAATTCGGTCATCGACGCGGCCATGCCGGGAAGGTGAGCGGCCCCGCCCGCACCGGCGATAATCACCTTGAGACCCCGCTCCCTGGCGCCAGCCGCATAGTCATAGAGGCGTTTGGGGGTCCGGTGAGCCGAGACCACGCGGGTTTCATGGGCGATGGAAAGGGCGTCGAGGGTCTCGGCGGCGTGGCGCATCGTGTCCCAGTCGGACGTGCTGCCCATGATGATCCCGATCAGCGGGTCGGCCATGCTTGCTAATTCCTGCCTTCCGGGCTCCTCGAAAGGCGGGCTTAAAGGCGCTTCACCGGTGGCGCAATCCGGGACAGCGTTAAATGGGGAATCCACATTTACCTTAATCTGCATTATGCCTGCTGTCGTTCAGCGGGGGTTTGAACGTGCATGATGTGTCGCTTGAGAGCCGCGATCCAGCGGCCATGCTGGAGGAAATCGCGCGTTTGCGCGAAGAAGTAACGCGTCTGGAGTCGAAGGTCGACGAGCTTGACCGGCTGGCGCATCGCGACCCGCTGGTGCCGCTTGCCAACCGCCGCGGCATGCTTCGGGAGCTTGAAGCGGTGATTGCCCGGCATGACCGGCACGCGACGCCCGCGGCGATCCTGTTCGTCGACCTGGACGACCTCAAGATTTTGAATGACAGCTTTGGCCATGGCGGCGGCGATGCCGCGCTGATCCATGTCGCGGAAAAGCTGCTGCTGGGTACGCGCGCCAACGATACGGTCGCGCGGATGGGCGGCGACGAATATTGCGTGCTGCTGGATCACGCCGACGAGCGCCAGGCGCTGGAGATCGCCGAGCGGCTGGTCGACATGATCTCGGGCGAGGACTGCCTCTACCAGGGAATGCACATGCCGCTGTCGGTGGCGATCGGGGTGACGCTAATCGAAGAGGGCGACACGCCGGCTACCGTGCTCGCCCGGGCCGACCAGGCCATGTACCGGGTCAAAGCGGCCGCATAGCCTGTCCTGGGACAGGCCCATTGCAACTGCCGCCGACTAACGTTCGCTCAAATAATAGCGGTCACGAACTGACAATTCGTCATCCAGCTCGTAGACGATCGGCTGGCCGGTCGGAATTTCGAGCCCGACAATTTCGTCGTCGGTGATATTCGACAGATGCTTTTCGAGCGCCCGGAGCGAGTTGCCGTGCGCGGAAATGATGATCCGCTCGCCAGCCCGGAGCGCGGGCGCGATCTGCAGTTCATAATAGGGCAGGACGCGAGCGATCGTATCCTTGAGGCTTTCCGAGGACGGGACGGCGATTCCGGCATAGCGGCGGTCGCCGGCCAGCTGCCATGGGCTGTCGGCCTCCAGCGGCGGCGGCGGGACATCGAACGAGCGGCGCCAGATCTTGACCTGCTCGGCGCCGACCTTGTCGATCATCTCCTGCTTGTTGAGACCGGTGAGGCCGCCGTAGTGACGCTCGTTCAAATGCCAGTCCTTGGTGACCGGAAGCCACAGCCTCTCCATCTCGTGAAGGACGAGGTGGAGCGTGCGGATCGCTCGGGTCTGGACGCTGGTGAAGCAGCGGTCGAAGTCGAGGCCTCTGGCCAAGAGCAGCCTGCCCGCTTCGCGCGCTTCCTCGATGCCCTTGTCGCTAAGATCACTATCCCACCACCCGGTGAAGCGGTTTTCCAGGTTCCACTGAGACTGTCCGTGGCGGAGGAGGACCAGCGTCGGCATCAGGACCCCGCCTTCGCTTCACGTCCCTTCTTCAATTCGGGCAGAATCGAATGGAGCGCGTCGAGGCAAGCTCCGGCAAGATATTTGGAGCGTTCGGTCGACCAGCCATAGACGTCGTCGGGCAGGTCGAAATTGTCCTTGAACGGCATTTCCAGGGTCATCGACACGGCGCCGAAGCGCTCGGCGAGCTGGGTGGTGGACATCGACATGTTCGCCTCGCCCGGCCTGGCCACCTCATAGCCCCTGCGGGTCTGGAAGTCGGGGGAGATGCGCTCAAGCGTTCTCGCTGAACAGCTTGAACAGTCCGGTCTGGCGCTCGGTGATCGAAGGAATGCCTTCGAAGCCCGCGAGGAAATTGGCGGGAATCGCCTCGTCGCCATGGACATCCATCGCGAAATCGACGCCCGTCTCGTCCATCGCATTGCGGACGCACAACACTTCAGGGCTCTTCTCGGCCGAAGGCGCATGCCATTCGCGGTTGAGGTTGACGCCGACGGCGTTGGTGCGGAGGTGCCCGCGCCTTGACCCGTCGGGGTTCATGTTGGGAACGACATGGAAGGTGCATTCGCGGCGAAGCACTCGGGAAATGGGATCGTCGGGATCGGTCAGCTTTTCAAGCGCACCCTCCATCCACCATTCGGCCATCGTCTCGCCGGGGTGCTGGCGCGCGTAGAGCCAGCAGGTGAGGTCGCCTTCGCCAATGGTCAGGCAATCAAGGTCCTGCCCGTCATGGCTTTTGCCTAGACTACGGTACGCAACGCCGGGAAGCGCCGCCACGGTCGAGACCAGATCGTGGTGCCGTTCCATCGAATAAGGCGCGAAATAGGCGATCCAGACGAGGTCGGTCTCGGGCGTGAAGCGGATGGTGAGAGTCCCGTCGGCATAGCTGGTGCCGTCAATCCTGACCCAGTCTTCGCGATCAAGCGACACGCAGGCCTTATAGTCGGGCCAGCCGTCGGGGTAGGCGGCACTGCCGCAATTGGTGATGTTAAGCGTCACTTCGCGGCCGCCCGCACCGCCCAGCCGGAAATAGAACCATTGGTGGAAGTCGCTTAGATGGTCCTTGACGATCTCAAGCTGGATCGTGTCGCCCTTGCTGTCGACGACGCGAATGTTCCCGGCGTCGAACGCGCTCGAAATCGTGATGCTCATATGGTTCCTGGTGACTGGCTGAAGATGGTTAGGCGCGGCCCTGATAGAGCCGTGCGTGGCGATGGGCAAACCCGGTCTTTCGACGAACGGATGTGTGTCGGCTCTGGCGCCGCAACGCCGGCTCGACTAGCGCTGAAGCCATAACTGGCGGTTAACGCCGCTCGCCCAGCCTGGAGCCCCCGATGCGTTTGCTGCCCGCATTTTTCCTGATTCTTTCGGCCTCGGTCCAGGCGGCGACACCCGTCGCCGATCAGACATCCGCGCGCCGGGTGCGGGCCGATGTCGAGTTCCTCGCTTCGGACAACCTGGAGGGCCGCGATACCGGATCGCGCGGCTATGCCGTCGCTGCCGACTATGTCGCGTCGCAGTTCAGGGCGATCGGGCTAGAGCCGGCAGGGGAGAAGGGCGGCTGGTTCCAGCAGGTGCCATTCCGCCGTGCCTCGTTCGCCAAGCCGCCGCAATTGACCCTGACCGTAGGGGGAAAGCAAGTCAGGCTGGAGCAGGGCAACGATGTCGCTCTGAGGCCAAGCGTCACCGACAAGCTTCGCCGTCACAATGTCGGATTCGTGTTCGTCGGCTACGGCCTCAAGGACACCCGCTATCGCTTTGACGATTATCGCGGGCTCGATCTTCGCGGGAAGGTCGCGGTCGCCTTGAGCGGAGCGCCCAAGGGGATTCCGAGCGAGATCGAGGCGCATCTGAACGCCAGCAAGGATCGCATGGCGGCCGACGCCGGGGCGATCGGCCTCATCGAAATCCCCCGCAAGCCGAGCAGCTACAATCCGGTCCGGCGCGCCGGACGGCCGCTGGTCGACTGGGTCGATGTGTCGGGCCAAGCCGGGTCGACGCCGCCGGGCCTGAAGCTCCAGATCAGCCTGTCCGAAGACATTGCAGCACGGATGTTCGAAGGCGCGCCCCGGTCGCTCGCCTCGGTCCGCGCGGATGCGAAGGGCGACGGCAAGGCGGGACCGCGCGGCTTCGCTTTGCGACCAACGCTGGCAATCGACGCGGAAAGCCAATGGGAGGATTTCACCAGCCCGGAAGTGATCGGCCTGTTGAAGGGTTCCGACCCGACCCTGGCGGCCGAGCATGTCGTGCTGATGGGCCACCTCGACCATCTCGGCATGAAAGCGGACGCCAAGCCAGGCGAAGATGCGATCTACAATGGTGCGCTCGACAATGCCGCGGGCGTCGCCACGATGCTGGAGGCGGCGCGGCTATTCGCGGCGCAGCCGGTTCGGCCCAAACGGTCGATCCTGTTCATCGCCAACACCGGAGAGGAGCGGGGCCTGCTCGGCGCCGATTATTACGCCAATCATCCGACCGTAGCGGCATCGAGCATCGTCGGCCTCGTCGATCTCGACATGCCGCTGCTGCTCTATCCCTTTACCGACGTGACCGCGTTCGGCGCGGATCATTCGACGGTGGGCGCGATGGTGGCGGAGGCGGGGCGATCGATGGGCGTCGCCGTCAGTCCCGATCCGATGCCGCAGGAGGCGATCTTCACCCGCTCCGACCATTATATGTTCGTCCGTCGCGGCGTTCCCGCCGTTCTGCTGATGACCGGCCACGCCAATGGTGGAAAGGCCTATTGGGATGCCTATCTCGGCAAGACCTATCATTCGCCGCAGGACGACTTGACCCAGAAGATCGATTGGGATGCCGGGGCTCGCTACGCCCTGCTCAACTATCGCATTGCCGGGGCGATGGCCGATGCACCGGTTCGGCCGATGTGGCTGGCGGGGGATTATTTCGGCGATCTGTTCGATCCGAAGGGACCGCGCGCACCGGTTCTCCTGGCCCGCCGACCTTGACTTGACGGCGCGCTCACCATAGGTGGGCCGCCGGTCCAGACCACCCGACAACCATAAACTTACGAAGGCAGGCGTTTTCGGCCATGAAGATTCGCAATTCCCTGAAGTCGCTGAAGTCGCGTCATCGCGATTGCCGGGTGATTCGCCGTCGCGGCCGGACCTACGTCATCAACAAGACGAACCGCCGCTTCAAGGCCCGCCAAGGCTAAAGTTCGGGGGACTTTAGCCGACCGGGCTCGCCAGGACTCATTTCAAGCGAATTCTGACCGCCTCTGCCCCTCGGGCGGAGGCTTTTCGCGTGCTACATGGAAAAAGCTGGCCGATTCGAACGTTTTATCCCGTGAATGAACATTTCAGCGGGGGTTAAGCTCAACTCATCTATCAAACGTGCCAAGGAGTGAGAGATATGACTCGCACGTGGAAGATCGTCCTGACCGTTGCCGGTGTCGCCTTTGCCGCGACTGCCGCATCGGCGGCCTTTGCCCAGGTAACCACCGGCGGCGACCAGTCGACTCCGAGCGGCTTCAACTGGGAGATCAAGGACGGCAAGCGCGTTCCCAAGGGGCAGCGCAAGGTCAATGCCGACGGTAGCTGGCGCGAGGAAATCCGCCAGGGCAAATGCGTCACGATCAAGGAAAAGTCATCGAGCGGCGAATATAAGGAATCGCGCCGCTGCGATTGACCTATTTAGACTGATTGCCGGCCAATTCATCCAGCCCGGTGCCGCCCTCGGTGCCGGGCTGAACCTTGCAGGCGGGAAGCCCGATCTTCTCATTATCATCGCACAGACGGACCTGGACACTGTCGTTTGCGGCGACAAACAGCGACCATATGCGGTCATCGTCACAGGTCGCGGTCCATACGTCCATGTCCTTGTAGCGGGTGACATAGCCGGTCGACACGATCCGCGCGCATCGTAATCCCTGATCGGCGATCGCGCGCTTCAATGCGATCGCGCGGTCAAGGTCGTTGAGCTCGAACAGGCGCTGCTGGGCTTCGCTCCGAACCATGATGTCGCTCTGGATCGGCGGCGCCGGCTTGTCTCCGCCGTCGCAGGCGGCGAGCAAGGTTGCGGCAATCAGCAGGGGCGCAATGCGGATCATCAAAACTCCTTCTTCGGGGCCAACGCGTCGCGCTGAGATTAGGCTCCCGATCGACGTTTCTGCAACATGGCGGCGGCGGCGCCGGGATTGATCCCTTCGGCCAGCGCGACAAAAATGGTGTCATCGCCGGCAAGGGTGCCGGCAACTTCATCGAGACCGGCCGAATCGAGCGCATTGGCGACGAGATTGGCGGAGCCGGGGGGCGTTTTCAGGACCAGCAGGTTTCCGGCCGGGACGATGGCGTCGACCCATTCGGCGAGCAGCCGGTCGAGCTTGGCTGCGGCATGACCGGGCTCAACCTCGTCGGGCATGACGTAGCGGATCGATCCGTCGCGCTTCAGCTTGACCGCGCCGAGCTCCAGAAGGTCGCGGCTGACCGTCGCCTGGGTGGCGGCAATTCCGGCCAACGAAAGGCGGGCGACCACTTCCTCCTGACTGCCGACGCGATGCTCGCGAAGCCAGTCGGCAATCATTCGCTGGCGCTGGGCCTTGGTGGTCATCACTCCGCCTCTTCGCACACCATCGTACCGATACCCTCGTCGGTGAACAGCTCGACCAGTATCGCATGTTCCGTCCGCCCGTCGATCATATGCGCGCTGGCGACCCCGCCTTCGACCGCTTCGGCGCAGGCGAGCAGCTTGGGAATCATGCCACCGGTTACACTTTCGTCGGCGATGCGTGTCCGGGCCTGGCTGGTAGTCAGGCGATGGACCAGGCTGTCCGGGTCGGCCGGGTCTTCGAGCAGGCCTGGAGTGCCGGTCAAATAGATGATTTTTTCCGCCTTCATGGCCACCGCGATCGCACGAGCCGCATCGTCGGCATTGACGTTGTAGGGCTGGGCGCTGGCGTCCGCGCCGACGGTGGACACGACCGGGATCAGGCCGTCATCGTGAAAGTCGTGGAGCAGGGCGCCTCGGACTTTGGTCACCCGCCCGACGAAACCCAGCCGCTCGTCGATCGGCTCCACCTCGAGCAGCCGCCCATCCTCCCCGGCGACGCCGATCGCGACCGGCTCCAGCGCGTTGATCGCGGCGACCATGTCGCGGTTGGTCTTTCCGACCAGCACCATTCGGACAATGTCGAGCGCATCCGCATCGGTCACTCGAAGCCCCTCGACGCGCCGCACCTCGATACCCGCCTTGGCCATTTCGACATCGATCTGCGGCCCGCCGCCATGGACCAGGACCGGCCGGATTCCGACCGAGTGGAGCAGCAGCACGTCCTTGGCGAGGCTGCGCATCCGGGCCGGGTCGGTCAGCGGAACGCCGCCGACCTTGACCACGATCGTCTTGCCAGTGAAGCGGCGGATGTAGGGCAGCGCCTCGATCAGCAGCCGGGCGGTTTCGTTGGGCGTAATCATGAGGTCGCCGCATTTTCCTTGATGTAGCCGGGCCCCAGGTCGACCGAGACCGCGCGGCCCTTGCCGCCTCCCAGGCCGAGGTCGACGAGGATGTCGATCTCGGCGCTTTTCATGTGAGCGAGGACGGCCGCGCCATCGTGGGGAATTTCGACCCCGGCTTCCGAAACCTTGATCCCGCCATAGCTGACCGACGAGCATTCAGCCTCGAATTCGACCCCGCACGAACCGGCTTCGGCCAGCAGACGACCCCAGTAGGCGTCGGCGCCGTACCAGCTGCATTTGATCAGCTGGTTGTTGCCGATCGAGCGGGCGACGGTGCGCGCCTCCGCGTCGGACGCGGCGCCAGTGATCCGGATGACGACCAGCTTGGTCATCCCTTCCGCATCGCGGGCCATTTGCAGCATTAGATCCTCGCAACATTGCCGGACCGAATCCTCGAATGCGGCAAGGTCGGGCCGGCCCTTCCTTCCGCTGGCGAACAGCATGACCGTGTCGTTGGTCGACGTGGCGCCGTCGGTAATCAATTCGTTGAATGTCGCGTCGGCCGCGCGCTGGAGAATCGGTTTCAGCTCCTCAGGCGAAACTTGGGCGTCGGTCGTCAGGAAGGCGAGCATGGTGGCCATGTTGGGCGCCAGCATTCCGCAGCCCTTGGCCATTCCACCGACCACATAATCGTCGGCCCTGACCAGCGCTTCCTTCGGGCGGCTGTCGGTGGTGAGGATGCCCTTGGCGGCGTTGCGATGGGCGCTTCGGTCGAGCGCATCGCCGAGCCTTGGGATGGCCGTCAGGATTTTTCGCATCGGCAGCCGCAGCCCGATCAGACCGGTCGAGCAGACCAGCATGTCGCGGGCATCGCAGCCGATGGTCGTCGCCGCCTTCGCGCACATGGCCTCCGCGTCGGCGCGACCTTTGACGCCGGTCCCGGCATTGGCATTGCCGCTGTTGACGATGACGCCGCTGGCCATTCCGCCGGACACGTTGAGCCGCTCCCGGCTTGCCTCAACCGGCGGCGCGCGAAATTTGTTCTGGGTGAAGACCGCCGCGGCCGGCACAGGCTTGCCGTCGTCGGTCGCGAGCAGGGCCACGTCGCGGCGGCCCGCCGGCTTGATCCCCGCGGCGAGGCCGGACGCCACGAAGCCTTGGGCGGCGGTGACGCTCACGGGTAAACCCCGATGGCGGACAGGCCTGCGCCCTCGTCGAGGCCGAGCATCAGATTGGCGCACTGGATCATCTGGCCCGCCGCGCCCTTGCCGAGATTGTCGATCGCGGCGATGGCAACGATCGTTCCGGTCCGCTCGTCATGGCGGGCGGTAAGGAAGGCGACGTTGGAGCCGGCCGCCCATTTGGTCTCCGGCGGTGTTTCGCCGACATGGACGAAAGGCTCGGCGGCATAGGCGGTGCGCAGCACGGCGAGCGGGTCGCCCTTGCCAGTCGCGCGGGCGTAGCAGGTGGCGAGGATTCCGCGGCTGACGGCCATCAGATGCGGGGTGAACAGGACCGAAGCGCCCGTCATCAGCTCCATCTCCGCCGTGTGGCGGTGGTTGAGGAGGCCGTAGGCGCGGGTATTGCCATCGACGCTGCAGAAATGGGTTCCGGCTTTGGCTGAACGGCCTGCGCCACTGACGCCCGAGGCGGCGTCGACGATGATGCCCTGTTTTTCGATGATGCCCGCCTCGATCAGCGGCCGGAGCGCGAGGCTGGCCGCGGTCGGATAGCAGCCGGGCGCGGCGACACGCTTGGATGTCTTGATCTCGTCGCGGAAGAATTCGGGCAGGCCGTAGGTGAAGGTGGGGAGAAGGTCGGGCCGGGTGTGCGGCTCGCCGTACCAGCGCTCATATTGCGGGGCGCTATCGAGCCGGAAGTCGGCGCCGAGGTCGACAAAGGGAATGTCAGGCGCGAGCAGGTCATCGGCCAACCGCTGCGTCTCGCCATGGGGAAGAGCGGCGAGGATAAGGTCGCTGTCTGCCAGCAGCGCCGGATGCCAGGCCGCGAACATAACGTCGGGGTAGGCCAGCGCCAGATGCGGGTGGAGCGTGGCCACGGGTCGCCCGGCGCTTGACGCACCAAAGGCGCAACGAACCTCCATCGCCGGGTGAGTGGCGATCAGGCGCATCA
Source organism: uncultured Alphaproteobacteria bacterium (assembly GCA_963750385.1). Classification (GTDB taxonomy): domain Bacteria; phylum Pseudomonadota; class Alphaproteobacteria; order Sphingomonadales; family Sphingomonadaceae; genus Sphingomicrobium. The sequence continues at coordinate 21,433 of CAVVQJ010000007.1, forward strand.
GCTCGCCGCCGACATAGCCGGAGGCTCCAAGGATCGAGACCCGAATCATGGGACGCGGCATATGCAGTTTATTGCATAATTATGCAATCTGCTGAATGATGCTTTTAGTCGCGGTAGTTGATTTCTATCCTACTGGCGGCCGCGATTGCCCGCTGCACGGCTTCCTCGATGTCCCCGCCCCGCGCCAATGCTACACCCATGCGGCGGTTCTTTAGCGTGTTGGGCTTGGCGAAGATGCGCAGGTCGACGGGCTTGTCGGGTTCGCCCAACGCCAGTGCTTCAGCGATGCCTTTGAAGCTGAACTTATGGCTTTCGCGGTCGGCGAGAATGACTGCCGATGCTGACGGACCGGCGAGTTCGATCGCCGGGATCGGCAGGCCGAGAATTGCGCGCAGGTGAAGCTCGAATTCGTTGGGTGACTGGCCGATCAGCGTCACCATTCCGGTGTCGTGCGGTCTAGGCGACAGCTCGGAGAATATCGCGCGGCTGCTGGCGATGAAGAATTCGACGCCGAAGATGCCGTGGCCGCCGAGCGCGGTGACGACCTTCGCGGCCTGTTCCTGGGCAGAGGCGAGGACTGCGTCACCCATCGGCGCGGGCTGCCAGCTTTCGCGATAGTCGCCTCTTTCCTGGCGGTGCCCGATGGGTGGGCAGAACAGGATGCCATCCTTGGTCGCGACGGTGAGCAAGGTGATCTCATCTTCGAAGGAAATAAATTCCTCGACGATCACCCTCGGCCGGTCGCCGCGCATGTTGGCGACGGCATAGTCGAACGCGGTGCCGAGCTCTTCCGCGGTGCGGGCGGTGCTCTGCCCCTTGCCGCTCGACGACATGACGGGCTTCACCACGGCAGGCAGGCCGACGGTTTGGACCGCCGCGATGGCCTCGTCGCGCGTTTCGGCGAAGAGATAGCGCGACGTGGTGAGGCCAAGCTCCTTCGCCGCGACATCGCGGATGCCGTCGCAATTCATGGTCAGCTGGACCGCCCTGGCCGACGGGACGACATGCCACCCTTCGCGCTCAAGCTCCGCCAGCGTTGCCGTGTCAATTGCCTCAATCTCCGGCACGATATGGTCGGGCCGGTGCTTCTCGACCGCAGCGCGCAGCGCAGAGCCATCGAGCATCGGCAAGACTTCGCGTTCGTCCGCCACTTGCATCGCGGGGGCATTCTCGTAGCGGTCGCATGCGATCACCCGGCAGCCGAGCCGCTTGGCGGCAATGGCGAATTCGCGGCCCAGCTCGCCCGATCCGAGCAGCATCAGTGTGGCAAGATACATGGCGGATGCTTAGCGGGCTTGCGTGGTGAAGGGGAGGCGGCAATGCTTGGCCAGTCCATATTCCGAAAGGCCCACCATGCGTCGCTTAGCCGCCCTAGCCCTCCTCTCCCTCATCGCCGCCCAAAGCCCGCCCGCCGCCAAGCCGAGGACGCCGAGCGACATCGTCACGGCCGCCCCAAGGTCGGACTGGCGGGAAATCGCGGCCGAGGATTTGCTGGTCTTCGAGCTCGACGGCGGCCGAAAGGTGGTGATGCAGCTCGCGCCCGAATTCGCACCGGTCCACGTCGCCAATATCCGCGCCCTGGCCAGGGGCGGTTGGTGGGACGGGGCGAAAATCTACCGGGTGCAGGACAATTATGTAGTCCAGTGGGGCAATAATGAAAGCGACAAGCCACTCCCCCACGGTGTCGTTGCCAAGCCACCGGCGGAATATTACCGCGGGCTGCCTGGCCTTAAGGTTACTCGCCTGGGCTCACCCGACGCTTACGCCCCCGCCGGCGGCTTCGCCGATGGCTGGCCGATTGCCTATGACGCCGGAACCGCCAATCTCGCCCACTGCTATGCGATGGTCGGCGTCGGCCGCGACCTGTCACCCGATACGGGCACGGGCGGTGAGCTTTACGCCGTGATCGGCCATGCGCCGCGCCATCTCGATCGCAACATCGCGCTGGTCGGCCGGATCGTCTCGGGCATCGAGCATATGAGCTCGCTCCCGCGTGGAACCGAGGCGCTTGGCTTTTACAAGGAACGCTCGTCCGATGTTCCAATCGTCCGCGCCCGGCTTGCGGCCGACTTGCCCGCCGCGGAACGGCCCCGGTTCGAATATCTGACCGGTCCGTCCTTCGACGCTTACCTCCACGCAAGAAAAAACCGGCAAGACGATTTCTTCATTCGTCCTGCCGGCGGAGCCGACCTGTGCAATGTCAACGTGCCGGTACGGGCGGTTCCCTAGCCGAAGCTAGGCCGCCCAGGCCTGCACGACGTTGCGATTGCGATGCTGAATGACGACCGGGCCGGTGTGATGGCGCGTGCTTGCCTCGGCTAGCGGCAGGGCGGTCGAGCAGAAAGCGCATTCTGCGGATACTCGACCGATAATCCAGTGAGTCCGCCCACAGCCCGGGCAATGATTGACCTGATGTTCGCGATAAACGGCGTGATACCCACGTCCGGCCGGGTCATGCGTCATGTGCAGATCGCTGAGCGTCGGGACAGAAGCCATAACAAGATCCTTTCGGCGGGATTGAACGGCCGAAATGACATTGGGTTGCATCGGCCGAAAGCTCACAGCGTGCGAAGTCCCTCGGCGGGACGTACGTTAAGGGCCGGTAGCGCCGCCAGAAAGGCCGCCAGAACCGCGAGTCCCACAGCGCCCGCCGGGATCAGCGCGAGGGTCGGCCAGTCCGGACGGAAGACAAACTCGAACAGCTCGGTAACGACAAGGCGTGCCGCCAACGCGCCCGCCGCGAACGCCGCCAGCGCGACCGCGCTCGACAGCAGGGCGAACTCCACCAGCTGGCTTCGAACCACTTGCCCGCGACTTGCTCCGACCAGGCGCAGAAGGACGATGTCGCGAGCTCGCTGGCGACGGGTGGCAACCACCGACCCGGCTAGCACGATCATGCCCATTCCGATTGCGAAGATGGTCGCGACCCGCACTGCTCCGTCGATCAACTCGAGCAGGCTGCGTACCTGGGCGACGACATCGGCCACGCGGATGGCGCTGACCATGGGAAGCGCGGCCGTCAAGCCGCGCTCGAACGCCGCGGTCGAGCGGCCCGCGGCGGGCGCGACGGTCGCCATTAACGTATAGGGGGCAGCATCGATCGCGCCGGGCGAGAAGATGATGGCGAAGTTGAACCCCAGGCTGCGCCAGTCGATCTCGCGAAGCGATGCGATTTGCGCTTCGATCGGGCGGCCAAGGATGGCAACGGTCAGCCGATCGCCGACCTTGATGTTCAACGCGCGGGCTGCGTCGACATCGATGCTGACTAGCGGCGGGCCGCGATAGTCGATGGGCCACCATTGCCCGGCGACAATCCGATTCGCCGGCGGAAGCGTGCCGGCAAACGTCAGTCCGCGATCCCCGCGCAGGATCCAGGCGCCTTCCGGAATTGCCTTCATGTCGGCAACGCGGGTTCCATTTATCTCGGTCACCGGGCCGCGAAGCGACGGCACCAGCCGGACCTCGGCGCCAGGAAGTTCGGCATCGACCAGCGCTTTGAAACTGTCTCGCTGCAATCTTGGAATGTCGACCAGGAACAATGCGGGCGCGCGCTTGGGCACGGTCGCGTCGATCTCGGCGAGAATGCTCGATGCCGTCGCGGCCAGCGTGACCAACAGCGTCAGGCCAAGGCCCAGCGACACCGCCAGCCTGCCGGTCGGCGCACCGGGTCGGTCGAGCGCGGCAATACCCAGCCGGGTCACGGGATCGCCCAGATGCTTCGTTCCTCGTGCGGTCCTCCGGATGACCACGCCGAGCAAGGCGAATAGGCCGCATAATAGGGCGATTGTCGCAACACCACTGGCAGCGAATGCGGGGTCGCTGGCGGTGAATATGGCTAGCGCGGCGGCCAGTCCGAGAGCGATGGCGGGAGCGATGAAGCTGGTCCAGCGCAGCGGCTCGCCGTTGGCCACGTCGCCGCGCAGCAGCCGCGCCGGGCGGGTCTCGCCCGCATTGGCGATCATCCGCCAGCTGGCGGCGATGCTGATCAGCAGCCCAAACAGCGCGGCTTCGCCCAGCGCCAGCCACTGGGGACCAGGATCGGGCGCGACCGGCAGGAAGGAAGCCGCGATGCGGGCGACGAGCGCAGGGGCGAGCGCTCCAACGGTCAGCCCCGCGACGATCGCGAGTGTCGCGATCAGCCCGATTTCGATGGCAAGCATCGCGTTGATCGTGGCTCGCGGAGCGCCGACAAGCTTGAGGATGGCGATGCTCGGCCGCCGCGAGGAGGCAAAGGCGGCGGCGGCGCTCGACATGCCGAGCCCGCCGATCGCCAGCGCCGACAAGGCGACCAGCAGCAACATCTGGCCGAGCCGATCGACGAAGCGCCGCGTCCCGCCGCCTGCGTCTCCCCGATCGCTGGCGCGCCAGCCGCCTTCGGAGAAACGCTGCTGGAAGGCCTTGCCCGACGCCTGCGGATCGGCGCCGGCGGGAAGGAGGATCCGGTAGCTGGTGTTGGTCAGGCTTCCCGGCTGAACCAACCCGCTTAGCTCCAGGCCAGCTTCGTCCATGAGCGCGGGCGGAGCGAGTGAAAAGCCGCTGGCGCTCGGCATTTTTTCAACGATGGCTGAAATGCGATAAGAGTTCCGGCCGACGCGGACCAACTTGCCAACGGCGAGATTCAATCGTTCGGCAACTTCCCGGCCAATGGCAATTTCGGGGCCCTCGGGCCGAGCCCCTCCGGAGTTGAGTTGCAGCCGGCCGGCAAGGGGCCAGACGGCATCGACACCCGACAGTTCGATGAGCATGCTCCGCCCGTCCGACGTGACGAGCATGGCGCGGGTGGTGACGCTTTTCGAAGACCGACCAAGCGCCTTCATCGCCGCGCGTTCCTCCGCCGTCGCTTCGCGCTGGGCGACCGACAGCATCAAGTCTCCGCCGAGCAACTGACGTCCGTTGGTGGCGATCGCCCGGTCGATCGAGGAAGCCAGGCTGGTGACCGAGGCGAGCCCGGCGACCGCGACGGCCAGGCACAGCCATAGCAGGCCAAGGCCCGACAGCGCGCCGCGCAAATCCCTGATGGCCAGGCGAAGCGCCGTCTTCACGCCGTCAGACGTCCATCCGCCATGTGCACGGTCCGCGAGGCGCGGGCCGCGACCGCCGGATCATGGGTGATGACGAGCAGGCCGGCCCCTGCGATTCCCGCTCGCTCGAACAGAAGGTCGACGATCCCCGCCCCGGTCGCACTGTCGAGATTGCCGGTCGGTTCATCGGCGAGGAGCAGCCGGGGGCGTGGGGCGGTAGCGCGGGCGATGGCGACCCGTTGCTGCTCCCCGCCCGACAATTGCGCCGGGTAATGGGTTAGCCGATGCCCAAGCCCGACGGCATCAAGCTCGGCCCGTGCCCGATCGCGTGCATCGGCGGCGCCGGCCAGTTCGAGCGGCACCGCGACATTTTCGATCGCGGTCATCGTCGGAAGCAGGTGGAACGCCTGGAGAATGATGCCGAGCGAGCGGCCGCGAAGCCGGGCCAGTGCATCTTCGCTCCATCCGCCGATGTCCTCGCCTGCCAGATGGACACGCCCGGCATCGGCACGCTCGAGCCCGGAGATGACCGCCATCAGCGAGCTCTTACCCGATCCCGACGGCCCGAGCACGGCGACGCTCTCGCCCGGTTCCAGTCTCAGGCTGACACCCTTCAATATTTCGGTTCGAACCTCGCCCTCGCCGAGGGTGAGGCGGATATCGTCGAGGTCTATTAGCGGCTGGCTCATGGGGCAGGCAGGTAGGGTGCTTGTTCGGACGCCACAATGGCCCCACCTTGCAAGCCATGATCCGCCGGTCGATTGCCGCAGCCCTTCTGTCGATCTCGCTGGGCGCGGCCGCGCCCATGCCGGGCCGGCCGCTGATCCTTGCGTTCGGGGACAGCCTGACCGCGGGCTATGGGCTCGATGCGGGCCTCGGCTTCGCGCCTCAACTCCAGGCGGCGCTGCGCCGGCACGGCATTTCGGCGGAGGTCGTGGACGGAGGCGTGTCGGGCGATACGAGCGAGGCGGGCAAAGCACGGCTTGGGTGGACTCTCGACGGCCTTCCCAAAAAGCCCGACCTTGTCATTGTCGAGCTTGGTGCCAACGACATGCTTCGCGGGCTCGATCCGGGGCTGACGAGGGCCAACCTCGACGCGATCATGAGCGAACTCAAAAGGCGGAAGCTGAAGGTGCTGGTTGCCGGGATGCGGGCGGCGCCGAACCTCGATCCCGCCTATGTCGCCCGGTTCGAGGCGATCTATCCCGAGATCGCGCGTCGAAACGGGTCGGCCTTTTACCCCTTCTTCATGGAAGGCGTTGCGGGTCAGAAAGGGATGATCCAGCAGGATGGACTGCATCCCAACTATGCCGGGGTGAAAAGGATCGTGACGGGCATAATGCCGCCGGTGAAGCAGGCGCTCGACCGGCCCTAGGCTTCGAGGCCTTCGATCGATATGGGGTCGGCGAATTCGGCGCCGATCCGGTCGCCTGCGATCCAGCGGATCAAGGCATTGGCGCGCTCGCGGCCTGGAAGGATCAGCCAGATTCGCGTTCCGACTTCGAACTCGCCCTCGGCCTCGGCCATGAACCCGGTTTCGGAGATGTTGAGCACCCGGGCCTCGAAGCCCTCGCTGCCAAGTTCCCGAACGCGCGCGCCAATCTCTACCGAATGGCGGGACGTACGGCGACGATCACCCGAATCCCCGGCCTCCTGAAATCCGCCCCTTGATCATCAAACAACCCATCTCCAGCGCTATTCCAGCGGGACGGTGAACGATATTCCCATCCGGCCGTCGCGCATCCAGCGCACCTGACCGGCAATCGCGCCGCGGTCAAGCAGTTGAAGCGACACGTTTTCCCCGATGTGCGCATTGGCGCCAAAGCGGATCATGGCTCCCGAACGCGACAGGTTCACCAACGTCACGACGTGATTCCGGTTCCGCAACGACAGCACGCCCGTGCGGGACTCGGTCTGCAGCCGTTCTTCGGCCCGTTCGTCGAACATGCGTTTGACGGTCCGCGGAACCATGCCGCCATGAAGGTGAAAACGCGCAGACATTTCGACCCTTTCCGTGCGAAGTCGAGCGGCAATCATTATGCTTCCCAACTGCTTAAGGATTGGTTGGCAGCACCGAAAACATGGGTCAACGGGCGTTTGCGCCCCTAGTCCCGCCGGTTCATCCTGTGTATGCCTGGACCTGTTACAAAAGGCCTTGCCGGCATCGGAAGCCGTGCCGTCGAACCAGGGGTAGAGACCAGTGATCAAGATGCGTGTCAGTTATCCGGTAATGCTTGCGGCGCTCGCCGCCGTGCCGCTTTCGGCGGCCTGGGCGCAATCCTCTCCGCCCAGCGATCCGCATCGCGCCGCTCCCAGAAGCGGCCCAGCCTGGGCCGACGGTTGAGCTCCCTCCGCCGCCGCCGCCACTTTGGCAGGTCGCGCAAGCACAGGAATTGGCGGCCTATATCAGGCAAGTCGGTCGCGACGGTCTTTCGCCAACGGATTATGAATTGACCGCCCTCGAAGCGGCGATGCGTTCGGGCGACCCGCTGGTCATGTCGCAAGCTGCGACCAACAGTTTCAACAAGCTGGCGTCTGACCTTGCGCTCGGCCATGTCCGGGGCGATGCGCGGATCGGCTGGCACATCGTTGACAACGACATCGATGCCGATCGCAAGCGATTGCTGCTCGACGCGGCGCTGAGGGGAAATCGGATCGCGGATACCCTCAACGACTTGCTCCCGAACCATCCCCAATATGGGTTGCTCAAAGCCGCGCTTGCCAAGGCGGGGACGGGCAATACCGACCAGGTCAACAAGATCCGCCTGAACATGGACCGCTGGCGCTGGCTGCCGCGGGAGCTTGGGTCCAAATATATCATCGTCAACGTCCCCAGCTATTACGCTACACTGGTAGAGGACGGCGCGACGCGGTGGAAGACGCGGGCTGTCGCCGGAGCAATCAAGACGCCGACGCCCCAGTTGATGGCGACCGCCGTGGGCGTGAGCCTCAACCCGTCGTGGGAGGTACCAAAAAGCATCTGGCCTGAAGTTGCAGGCAAGCCGGGCTACGTCAGGATCAAGGACAAGAATGGCAAGTTCCTGCGCTGGAGCCAGCCGCCGGGACCGAGCAATGCGCTCGGTCAGCTGAAGTTTGTCATGTACAATCCGCAGAACATTTATCTGCACGACACCAACGCCAAGAGCCGCTTCAACAGCTCTGTCCGGGCTGCGAGCCACGGCTGCATCCGCACAAAGGATGTGGTGACGCTGGCGACGATGCTGCTCGGTGACGATGGCGGCGAGTGGACGCCGGAGCGGATTCAGGAGCAGCTTGCGTCCAAGAAGACGAAGCAGGCCAATTTCGTGAAGCCGCTGCCGGTCTACATCGTTTATTTCAGCGCGGCCGCGAACAACGACGGATCAATCGTCACCTATGACGACATGTACAAGCGCGACGCCAAGGTCATCGCTGCACTGCTCGACACCGATGGCAAGGGTCCGCCCAAGACGGCGGCGGAGAAGGTGGCCTCTAACTAGTTGAGGAGGCCGTCACGGGAGTGAATCCCGTGACGTCAGGGATTCGGCTTTGCCGACCCGGTGGCGGGCCTTCGCCAACTCTTTGCGCCAGTTCGTGATTGCTGGCGCAATCACTCGCTTGCGCTCAGTGGCTCAGGCAACCTTCTCCGCATAGATGAGGCGGCCGCCGCCCAGGCGGTGCATGACGTCCCATTGGCTCTTGCGGCTGAACGCAAAGCAGCCCTGGCTGCGGCCCAGCTTGCCGTGAAGCGCGATCATCTCGTCTTCGGCATACCAGGCGTTGTGAATGACAATCGCGCGGGACATGGCGTTGTTGTTGGACCAGTCGAGGCCGTTGACCTTCATCGACAGGCCATATTTGCCTTCATAGGTGTCGGCCGTGGTGTAGGCGCCGTTGGACGTGGCTTCCGACCCAGGTTGGTTCGAAAAATGATCCAGGAAACCCGTATGGGCCCGATCGGAGCCGCTGCCGTGGGCGACGCGGTGGCTTTCGACCTGGCCACTCGGCAAGTGAACGACGTGAAAGCGCGGGTCGCTCGATGGAGCGGCGAAATCGACGATGCCGATGAAATCCCGATGGGTAACCCACGGCCGCGAATTGAGCGCGGCCTTGGCCTTAGAGAACAGAGTCGGGTTGATTCCGCCCGGCGCCAGCGGTGTCGCCGGGGTCGGACGAACCGGCGCCAGAGGGTCGATTGGCGCCGCGGGTCGCGCGAAAACAGACGTCGGCAGGGACTGTGAACTGGCGGCGCTGGTCAGGAGCAATCCCCCCGCGCCCGCCGCACCAAGACGCAACATTTCCCTGCGATTCAACGACATCCAACCCTCCGCTGTGAGGCCGCCCTTATACAGGTTTGAAGGTTAAGCTCCGATAACCAAAGGCAATTGTATCCCGGCTTCGTCCCGCGAAGGCCACGGTTCGTCGTGCCGGGACGCGAAGCCGCGCAAGAGCCCCGCGGTTGAAAAGCCATTGAACGGCTGCTAAGGGGCCGCCTCCGCACGCGCCGCCGGTACGTGTGAACCATATATATTGCTTGGCGAACCTGGGGCCGGATGTCCTGGCCTGATCGCCAAGCCTGCCCGGTTGAATTGGGCGTTATCGAAGGAGGCAGGACGGCTTTTTATGCAGATTATCGTTCGCGACAATAATGTCGACCAGGCGCTGCGGGCGCTCAAAAAGAAGCTGCAGCGTGAGGGCGTCTATCGCGAGATGAAGCTGCGCCGTCACTATGAGAAGCCGAGCGAGAAGCGCGCTCGCGAGCGCGCCGCCGCCATCCGCCGTGCCCGCAAGCTGGAGCGCAAGCGGATCGAGCGCGAAGGCGCCCGCTAGACCTAACGGCTCTTTTCGTTTCTCCGCCGTCACCCGCGAGGACATCCATGTCGGTTTCCCAGGTTCCGCTTCGACCGATTGCGAAGGGCTCGCTGATCAAGCTGTGGCTGGCGATCGCCGCCCTGGTCGCGATCGCCTTTGGCATCGCCTATGCCGGGGCGGGGCAGCTTGGCAGCGTCAAGGTGGATACGGTGACCGCCGGCAGCGGCCCGGCAATTACCGAGATGGACGGAGTGATCATCGAATATACCGGCCGGACCGAGGACGGGACCGTTTTCGACACGACCGATGGCCGCGGACCTGCGCCGATGCTCGTGGCGCAGGTCGTTCCCGGCTTTCGTGAGGCGCTGACCCGGATGCAGCAGGGCGGCCGCTACAAGGTGCTGATCCCGGGCCGGCTGGCCTATGGCGCAAACCCGCCACCGGGGAGCCCGATCGGCGCCAACGAGGATCTGTCGTTCGACGTGCATGTCCTGCAAGTAGCGCCCAACGCCGCGCTGACCGCCGGCGCCTCGCCGCAGCCCGGCCAATAAGCCCTACTTTTTCGCTTTTGCCGCCGTTTTTTTCGAGGGCGGCGCCTCCCGTCTGCTCAAATCTTCCAGCGCGGTCTTGACGGTCGCGACAATCGGGTCGGCCAGGAACAGGCCCATGATCCCGAACAGCGCGCCAAAAATCAGCTGGGCCGCAAGAACGAGCGCCGGCGCGAGATCGACCGTTCGCCGGGCGACATAGGGGACGATGATGTTGCCATCGACGGTCTGCACGACGAAGTAGGTCATGACCGCCCAAAGGCCCTGGTCGGTGCCGGCGGAAAAGCCGACCGCTACCATCAGCAGGCCGGACACGATTGCCCCGATGTTGGGGACGAACGCCAGCAGACCGGTCAACAGGCCTAGCAAGGCGGCCATTGGCACTCCGCCCCACAGCAGGAAAAGCCATGTGCCGAAGCCTTCGACCAGCATTCCCAGCACTCGCCCGAACATCAGCCGGCGAAGAACGAAGCCCACGCGCTCGGAAAGCTCGTAGAAACTGGCCCGGCTTTCGATCGGCAGCATCCACGCGAGCCCGCGGTCATAGAGCCGCGGCTCGATGGCGATGAAGATGCCGATGACCAGGATGGCGACAATCGACGAAATCACGCCGACGACGGTGCCGACCGCGCTGGTCAGCCGCCCGATGCCGCCGAAGAGCTGACTGCCGATACTGGAAATGCCGCCTTCCGGCAGCAGTCCGGCGGCGTCGACATAGGCGAGCAGTTTGGACGCCTGCTCAGTGATGACGACGCGCAGGGCTCCCGCCTGTTCGGCCAGCGTGCTTCCGGCGAAATAGAAGGTCCAGGCGATGAAGGCGAACCCGGCCAAGGTGACCAGGGCCAGGCGCCAGGCCCGGCCGATCGGCAGAACCCGCCCCAGCAGCCGCGTGCCGCCGTCCAGGATCACGGCGAACAGCAAGCCGCCCAAGATGAGCATGATCGGCTGAGCCAGCGCGATGACCGCAACGATGGCGAACGCCATGCCCAGCCACACCGCCGCCTTGCGCGCTTCGTCGCGCACGAGCTTGCTGGAAAGGTCGGTCGGACCGGGCCGCTCGGCGGGTTGGGCAGGCGGCTGGCGGTCGGCCATCAGACTTTACTCCTGGGCCGGACGAAGCGAATCGCCGGCGCGACTTTCGCGGAAAGCGGAGAACCAGGTCGCCGGATTGGTAAGGACGGTGGTTCCATCGAGGCTGAAGGTAATGAATTCGGCCCGGCCGCCGATATTCTCCCACGGCACCGGCCCGCCGAGCCCCTGTTCCTCCAGCGTGTAGCGGCTGTCGGCGCTATGGTCGCGGTTGTCGCCCATCAGGAAGACATGATCGGCCGGAATGCGAACCGGGCCGTAATTGTCGCCTGGGCTCTGCCCGTCCTCGACGGTGTCATAGGTGACTCCGTTGGGGAGCGTTTCGCGGACGATCGGCAAGCGGCAGAATGCGCCGGCATCGGTCTCGACCCGCCGGTCCCAGAAATGATCGATCCCACATGGCGCGTTGAGGTCGACCGGGATCATCGCCGCCGGCCTCACGACGCTGGGAACGGGACGTCCGTTTAGGATCAGGCGACCGCGGCGCACTTCGATCGTGTCGCCGGGCAGGCCGACGACGCGCTTGATATAATCCTCGTCATGTCCTGGCGGAGTGACGATGACGATGTCGCCCAATTCCGGAACGCTGCCGAACAGCCGGCCCTTGATGAAAGGAAGCGTGATGCCCCAGGGCTCGCTGTCCCGGCGAAGGACGAGGGAGCGGAAGATCGCGGCCGGATTGGGAATGGTCGGCGAGACATAGGACCAGCCGTAGGGATATTTGCTGACCACGAGGCGGTCGCCGGTCAGCAGGTTCGGCATCATCGATTCCGACGGAATGTAAAATGGCTTGGCGATGAAGCTGTGAAACAACAGCACGGCCACCAGCACCCAGAACAGGCCCTTGGCCTCGCGCCAGATCGCCTGGCGGCGGCTTTCCGTCCGCGGCTCGCTGACGGGTGCCGTTGCCGCGGGGGCGGTGACGGGTTCGCTACGCTCGGACAATCAATGCTCCATCTTTCGGGCGAACAGGATCACGAAGGCCTGTGCCCAGGGGTGGTCGTCGGTCATCGTCAGATGCACATCGATGGCGTGGCCCGAAGGCGCCAGCGCGTCAAGCCGCGCCCGGGCGCCGCCAGTCAGCTGGAGCGTTGGTGCCCCCGACGGCGCGTTCACCACGCCGATGTCCTTCATATAGACGCCGCGCTTGAAGCCGGTGCCGACCGCCTTGGAGAAAGCCTCCTTGGCGGCGAAGCGCTTGGCCAGCGTCCCGGCAATGGTGTGCGGACGGCGGGCGGCCTTGGCGCGTTCGGTCTCGGTGAAGACGCGGTTGAGGAAGCGGTCGCCGAACCGGTCGACCGATGCCTGGATCCGCTCGATGTTGCAGAGGTCGGAACCGATGCCGATGATCACCGCGCCTGGTCCATCAATTCGCGCATTCGCTTCACGCTCGCTTCCAGCCCGGTGAAGATCGCTTCGCCGACCAGGAAATGGCCGATGTTGAGCTCGGCGATCTGGGGGACGGCGGCGACGGGGATGACATTGCCGAAGGTCAGGCCGTGGCCGGCGTGCGGCTCGATCCCGTTTTTGGCGGCGAGCGCTGCGGCGTCGGCGATGCGCTTCAGCTCCACAGTGCGCTCCTCGCCTTCGACATGGGCATAGCGGCCGGTATGAAATTCGATGACCGGAGCGCCGAGGCGCAAGGCGGCATCGACTTGCCGTTCGCTCGGTTCGATGAACAGCGACACGCGGATGCCCGCATCCGCCAGCCGGGAGACATAAGGCTTCAACGTTTCGAACTGCCCCGCCGCATCAAGCCCGCCCTCAGTCGTGCGCTCCTCGCGCTTTTCGGGGACGATGCAGGCGGCGTGGGGCCGATGAGCCAAGGCGATCGCCAGCATTTCCTCGGTCGCCGCCATCTCCAGGTTCAGCGGCAGGTCGATCTCGGCCATCAGCCGCTCGATGTCGTCGTCGGTGATGTGCCGACGGTCCTCGCGGAGGTGGGCGGTGATCCCGTCCGCTCCGGCGGCCGCCGCAGCCTGTGCCGCTCGGAGCGGATCGGGATGCGTCCCGCCGCGCGCGTTCCGGATTGTCGCGACATGGTCGATGTTGACGCCAAGGCGGAGCTTGCTGGTCACTCCGCGGCGCGGCTTCCCGGCTTGATCGCGGGAATCTTGGCCAGTTCCTCGGGCAAGTCGTCGGCGGCATAGGTCGGCACGTCGATCCGGATCAGCGGCACGAACGGCACGCCAAGATCCACCGCCCCGCCCGACCGGTCGACCAGGCTGGCCGCGGCGACCACCTTGCCGCCCGCTTCCTCGATCGCGGCAATCGCTTCCTTCGACGACAGGCCGGTGGTGACCACGTCTTCGACCATCAACACCCGCTCGCCGGGTTTGAGCGCGAAGCCGCGACGCAGATGGAACTGACCTTCCGGCCGCTCGACGAACATTGCGGGCCTGCCCAGTGCACGGCCCATTTCATGGCCGATGATGACCCCGCCCATCGCCGGGGATACGACCGCGTCGATGGAATTGCGGATGGCCGGCGGCAGCTTGCCGGCCAGCGCCTCAGCCAGCCGTTCGGCCCGCTTTCCATCCATCAGCACCCGCGCGCATTGCAGGTAGCGCGGGCTCCTGAGTCCCGAAGACAGGATGAAATGCCCTTCGAGCAGCGCATCCGCAGCGCGGAATTCCGCCAATATTTCCTCGTCGGTCACCGCAATTCTCCTCGCCGGTCCGGCCCGAAATAGGCCCGCTGCGCGGCGCTCGCAACCGGTGCGGGAAAGCGGCCGGAACAATGCTTGAGGGACTGGAATGTCCCGCCTATAAGGCCGCCAAATTCCAAGACCTGCCCCTATCGGCGGGCCTTCTTTTGCAACCGAAGCAAATCGGGGTGACGATGAAATTGACGGGATGGGCGATCGCCCTGGCGGCAGCCGGCCTTACTCCAACAGCGGCGGGCGCGCAGGCGCCGCAGGCTACGCAGCCGCAGGTCATCAGCGCTCCTGCCGCGACCGCTCCGGCGACGACCGCTCCGTCCGATGCGGCGGCGGCGACTCCCGCTCCTTCGATCGACTATGCCGTGCCCAGCGCCAACGTCGGCGTTCCGATTCCGGGTCGCAAGGGCATCCAGGAGCAGGTGACGGAAATCGGCCAGACAGCCGCCAATTTCCATAACGGCCCGTTGCTGTGGATGTGTTTCCTGATCAGCGCTTTCGTGCTGATCCTCCTCGGCTATACCATGTTTCGCTATCGCCGCGGCGCCAACCCCACTCCATCGCGGACCAGCCACAATACGCTGGTCGAAGTGATTTGGACCGTGGTTCCGGTGCTGATCCTGGTCGCGATCGCCATTCCCTCGATCCGTTTGATCCGCGCGCAGTACAGCCCGCCGCCGGCCGACGTGACGATCAAGGTAGTCGGCAATCAGTGGTACTGGACCTACCAATATCCCGACAATGGCGGGTTCGAGATCGTTTCGAACATGCTGAAAGAGCAGAAGGATGTGAAGCCGGGCGACCGCTATCGCACCGACGCCGACGGCCCGCCGCTGCTCGCCGCCGACGAACGGCTGGTCATCCCGGCCGGCAAGATCGTCAAGTTCATCGTCACGTCGAATGACGTGATCCACGCCTTCGCCATCCCCGCCTTCTGGACCAAGATGGACGCCAACCCGGGCCGCCTCAACGAAACTTGGGTCAAGGTCGACCGGCCGGGCGTCTATTTCGGTCAGTGCAGCGAGCTGTGCGGTGCGCGCCACGGCTTCATGCCGATCGCGGTCGAGGTCGTGCCCGAAGCCAAGTTCAACGCCTGGGTCGCGTCGAAGGGCGGAACGCCCAAGGGCGCCGCGCCTAGTCCGGAGGCCGTGCCGGCCGAAACCGCCCCGGCCCCGATGGCCGATAATGCCGCGGTCGAAGCGCCTGCCCTGAACCAAGCCGCCACGGCCCAGAATTAATTTCAAGCGGAAACGAGACACTCATGAGCACCATCCCCGCCGACGCGCTTCCGCTGAAAGCCCATGAGGAGCCGCACGCTCATCATGACGCCGATCACAAGCCGGGCTTCTTTGCCCGCTGGTTCATGTCGACCAACCACAAGGACATCGGCACCCTTTATTTGCTGTTCGCAATCGTCGCGGGGATCATCGGCGGCGCCATTTCGGGCATCATGCGCGCCGAGTTGGCCGAGCCTGGCATCCAGATCCTGACCGGCGCCTGGCCACTTGGCGCGGGCGCGGGCGCAAGCTTTGACGAAGCGTTGCACCACTGGAATGTGCTGATCACCGCGCACGGACTGATCATGGTATTCTTCATGGTGATGCCGGCGATGATCGGCGGCTTTGGCAACTGGTTCGTGCCGCTGATGATCGGCGCGCCGGACATGGCGTTCCCGCGGATGAACAACATCAGCTTCTGGCTGCTCGTCCCGGCCTTCATCCTGTTGCTCGGTTCCAGCTTCGTCAGCGGCGGGACCGGCCTTGGCGCGGGCACCGGCTGGACCGTTTACGCGCCGCTATCGACCAGCGGCTCGTCCGGGCCCGCGGTCGACATGGCGATCTTCGCCCTCCACCTTGCGGGCGCCAGTTCGATCCTCGGCGCGATCAATTTCATTACCACCATCTTCAACATGCGCGCGCCGGGCATGACCCTGCACAAAATGCCGCTGTTCGTCTGGTCGGTGCTGATCACCGCCTTCCTGCTGCTACTCGCGCTGCCGGTTCTCGCCGGCGCGATCACCATGCTGCTCACCGATCGCAATTTCGGCACGACCTTCTTCGACGCTTCGGGCGGCGGCGATCCGGTGCTCTACCAGCACCTCTTCTGGTTCTTCGGTCACCCCGAAGTGTACATCATGATCCTGCCGGGCTTTGGCATGGTCAGTCAGGTCATCGCGACGTTCAGCCGCAAGCCGGTCTTCGGCTATCTCGGCATGGCCTATGCCATGGTCGCAATCGGCGTGGTTGGGTTCGTCGTTTGGGCCCACCATATGTTCACCATCGGCATGGACGTGAATACCAAGATGTACTTCACTGCCGCGACAATGATCATCGCGGTTCCGACCGGCGTGAAGATCTTTTCCTGGATCGCCACCATGTGGGGCGGATCGATCAGCTTCGAAACCCCGATGCTGTGGGCGATCGGCTTCATCTTCCTGTTCACGGTTGGCGGCGTCACCGGCGTCGTCCTCGCCAACGGCGGCGTCGATAACTACATGCACGACACTTATTATGTCGTCGCCCACTTCCACTATGTGCTGAGCCTTGGCGCGGTGTTCGCAATCTTCGCCGGCTGGTATTATTGGTTCCCGAAGATGAGCGGCAAGCTCTACAATGAGCTGCTCGGCAAGCTGCACTTCTTCATCATGTTCATCGGTGTGAACCTGATCTTCTTCCCGCAGCATTTCCTCGGCCTCGACGGCATGCCCCGGCGCATCCCCGATTATTCGCCGGCCTTCGCCGAATGGAACAAGGTCAGCAGCATCGGCTACGCCGTCATGGCGGTCGGCATGGTGATCTTCTTCATCAACATGATCTGGTCGATGGTCGCCGGTAAGAAATCGCCCGACAATCCGTGGGGTGAAGGCGCGACGACGCTTGAATGGACCCTGTCGAGCCCGCCGCCCTACCACCAGTTCGAGACGTTGCCGAAGATCGACTAGGAGCGCGAGCAAAGGGCTGTTCCGCAGGAGCGGAACAGCCCTTTTTCACGCGATCCGTTCACCCAGCCATAAGCTGCGATTCGCCGTCGAGCGTCAGCATATGCGATGCCCTTCCAAGAAGTTGGTTGCCCGCCCGGCAGCAGATTCCACAATTGGCCAGACCTCCTGAATCACGGATTCCAGCCGCTGCCATTTGTTTGGTCGAGGGCGCGAAACCGTGGTCTTGGAGAGTGGCAGATTGCCAGCGATTTTTTGATCCCAACGCAGTCCAGTCCGCGCCGAAAGGTTCCTCATGACCAATTCAGGAGCCGCCAGCAGATCTGCAAAATCCACCGCGATCACCCGCCCTGGCTCCAATGCCTCCGGATCATCGAGCAAGATGTGCGTCGCGAGGAATCGCTTCTATTGAATCATAGTTAACTAAAGATAGTTAACCATAAGTTAAAACAGTGGTAAGTGCCGTGCGTTTCACGAGTCGTGAAATCACTGTGTTCAAACCGGAATTCTTGATTTTTCGAATGTTGGCAGCGAGCGGTGGGGTAAAGTCATGTTCGATCGAGCCCCGCCCGGACCCAGGGAGTACGGGACATGGCAACGGATATAGGCTCAGGCGTATTGTATGAAGCATCGACCACGGGGTCGGGCACCGGCAATTATGATTCTTTCCTGCGGCTCGGCGCGAATGGCGACGAGGAAGGCTTCAACACCGACGACGGTCATCAGGCCGACAATAAAGAAGGCATTTTTACCCACAGCCTTCTGGTCGGAAGCCTCCAATCCGTCACGATCGACATGGTCGAATATTACATCATCAGGCTCGACCTGAATGAGGTGCAGTCGGGCGACAAGCCCAACATCACGCTGGAAGACCTTCGTATATTCCGTTCGACCGATCCGGCCGACGGCGATGACTTCGATGCCAACTTTGCCGGCTCTGACGAAGGTTTTCGACCTGAGCGGATCGCTCGATCTCGTCGATACCAACCACGGCAGCGGCACCGACGATTATATATTCTATATCCCGGTCTCGCTGTTTCCCGACCCGGCCGAATATTTCACGCTCTATGCGGACTTCAGCGGTTCGGACGATGGGTTCGAGGAATTTCGAGCGCTATCGACGGTATTCACGCCTCAGCCGGACATCGGCGTCCTCAAGGAAACCAACGGCACCGACGATGAGTGTTTGAACATCTTGACCGGCGAAAATGTGACCTGGACCTATACGGTCGAAAACAATGGCAACATCGTGCTGACCAATATCGTCGTGAGGGACGACAACGGCACTCCGCTCGATACCAGCGACGACTTCGACGCGACCTATGTCAGTGGCGACACCGACCTGGATGGAAAGCTGGACACCGACGAAACATGGATATTCAGCGCCAGCGGAACGGCGCAGGTAGGCGAATATCACAATATCGCGACGGTCACCGGCGCCTGGGCCTTCGGGATGGGAAGCGGGACCGTCAGTTCCTTCGAGGAAGACTGCTACGTCGGGGTGACGCCATCGATCGATATCGTGAAGACGACCAACGGCACCGACGATCTCTGTCCGGTCGTCGCGGTGGGCGAAACCGTGACCTGGGGCTACTCCGTCACGAACACCGGCGGCATCGGCCTGACCAACATCATCGTATCCGATGACAACGGCACACCGCTCGATACTAGTGACGATTTCAATCCCGACGCCGTGCTTGGCGCCGACATGATTCACAACGTCGGCGACGTCAATAATGATGGCGTGCTCGATTTGACCGAGACCTGGCAATACACCGCCAGCGGCACGGCCGTAGCGGGCCATTACGACAATATCGCCACCGTCACCGGCGATGCGACCGATGATTTCCAGAACCATGCAACGGTCACCGCCAGCGAGGATGATTGCTATCTTGGCGTCGAGGGACCGGGCGTGCGGACGCCGGGTTTCTGGCAGAACATGAAAAACGGGGGTCAATTCTGGGATGGCATTGTCGGCAATGAAAAGAACGCCGGTGCCGACTGCTTTGCGGCCGGGGAGTTGCTCTATGCCGTGGACAGCAACAATGACGGCATTATTGATGCCAATGACCGAGCGGGACTGCTGATAGGCGACTATGACCACAACGGCCTCACCGGTCCTGGCGAGGACACATTGTTCATTTCCTATGAGGATGCCCGTTCGCTCATCAACGCATCGAACAAGCAGCTCAATGGGCTCAGCGGAGATGGCAAGTTCATGCTCGGCCGCGACATGGTCGCGACCTGGCTGAACGGCCTTGCCGGGAATAACCTGGGTGTCGAGTCCGATACGGGCAGCCCGCATCACTTCCTCGATGACGCGGTCGACTGGATGCAGATTTTTTCGGGCACGACCAATGGCGGGACGAGCGAGACTTTTGATACGTTCAAGCTGGCTGGCTCCACCGATCAAAACCAGCTCGGCCACTTGGAATTCGCCGCAGTCCGGCATCGACCACAGTGCATCGGCAATGCATTCGGCGCTCGATGGTTACAACAACACCGGGACCGTCGGCGGCATCGTGTATGCGCACTCCTGCGACAATGACATGTTCCTGTCGTCTTTGAAGGGCTTCGCCTTCGAAAGCGCGGTAGTCCTGATCTGACGGAACTGTCACTACGCGGCGGATTAGGCGGATGGGGTCCGCGGTGCGCCGATTGGTATGATAGGGGTCTTGAGGTCGGTCTCACGGGAATCCTGGCTGGATCCCGTGAGTTCGACCTCACTTCGTTGCTTTTTCCGGAAATCGGTCGCTCGCGATGGATCTTTCGTGGAACCAATGCGGGCACGGGAGGGCCCGGCAGACGCCCCCGCGCCCGCCGGGCCCAACCCGAAGAAAGGCGGGGTTTCCCATGACCGGCGCCTTGCTACCGGCGAAACAGCGACGGCAGCCGCCGGCTTTGGGTCGTCGCTCCCATCCTGCATCTGCGCGGGAAGCTCGTCAGCGGCCTGTTCGCAAGGCCCTCCCGGCGAGGATCATCGCACCGGCGATGAAGCCACCGAACAGCGCGCCTTCCAGGCCGCCGGTCACGACCTGGCTGATCGGCCCGAAGCCATCCTCGCCAAATATCTTGCCGATCTGGTCGAGCCGGAGGCGGGAGTTGGGGAAGGAGCGGGCGAGCAGTTCGAGGCTGCCGCCCATTAGCCGCCCACCCAGCAAGCCGATCGTCATTCCCGCCACCCCGGCGCTCAGCGCCGCGGCGGACATGCCGAGCCGCAGCGGGAGGCGCCGCTTGCCTGTTCCTCCGAGCCATGTCCCGAAGCCGACGGCGGCCCCGAGCACGAGCCCTTCCATCGCGCCGGTAATGTCGCCCGGCGATCGGCCGAGCAGCAGGTTGAAGGCATCGAGACCGAGCAGCTTCGTCAGAGCGCCCACGATCAGCCCCCCGACGCCGCCACCAGCCGTGCGCCAAAGCCATTGCCTGTCGGAAGCAAAGCTGGTCGCCGCAATTCCAAAGCTCGACTCCGGCCGCGCCGACCAACGCTACCAGGACGCTAAGGCACACAATCACGAGCAGGACCGAGACGGCGCCCATCCCTGGCTGCAACGGCTGGGACGCAGCGCCGAATCCGTAGATCAGTCCGCCGAGGAGGCCGGCCCATCCTCCACCGAGCGTTCCTGCGGCACCCAACCAAAGCGCCTGTCGCCAACGATCCAGCTTCACCGCCGGCCGGGCCGCCGTCGCACCACCGGCTTGGTGCTCAACTTGTTCGACAGGCGCGATGAATCGATAGCCGTGTTTGGGCACTGTTTCGATGAAGCGCGGCCTACTGGCTTCGTCGCCAAGCTGGCGTCGAAGCGTCTTGATACATTGCGTGAGGGCTTCGTCGGTGACCGGCACCCCGCGCCAGACCTCGTCGAGAAACCGGCTTTTGGTGACTAGCCGGCCCTGCTCCCGCACCAGCAGCGCCAGCGCATCGAGATAGCGTCCGTTCAATTCAACGGGGACGCCGTCCTGCCTCAATTGGCGATCCCGGGGATCGAGCAGAAAGCGGTCGAATTGAAAGCTGCCGGTTTCCATCTTGCGGCGACACCCCCGATGTTGCTCGAGCCGCCCGGCGATAGCGAAGGCTCGGTGGCCGCACTCATGCATGCGGCACTGGCGATGGCAAGCACAGGCGACGACATCGTACGGACATGTCAGGGTTTTCGTGCCGGACTTTGGTCTCTATAGGCTCGCGTTCGAGTCATGACCCCCACCCTGTCCGCCACTTCCCTTCCCGCCTCGTCGCGCGACCTGTTCGCTCTGACCAAGCCGCGCGTGATGACCCTGGTGGTGTTCACCGGCCTGTGCGGGCTGCTCGCGGCGCCGGTGCCGGTCCACCCCGTTCTGGGTTTTGCCGCGGTGCTGTGCATCGCCCTCGGCGCGGGCGCGGCCGGCGCGCTCAACCAATGGTATGAGGCCGACCTCGATGCCAAGATGAAGCGAACTGCCTCGCGCCCGCTTCCCGCCGGGCGGATGACCCGCCAGACCGCGCTCCACTTCGGTGTGGGCTTAGGCGTCTTTTCGGTTGTCCTGATGGATCTTGCCGCCAACCATCTTGCGGCGGCGATCCTTGCGGTTTCGATCTTGTTTTACGTCCTGGTCTACACTGTCTGGCTCAAGCGGCGCACCGCTCAGAACATCGTCATCGGCGGCGCGGCCGGAGCCTTCCCGCCGCTGATCGGCTGGGTCGCCGCCACGGGCCATGTCAGTGCTCTCCCCGTCCTGCTGTTCGCGATCATCTTCCTGTGGACCCCGCCGCATTTCTGGTCGCTGAGCCTTTTCGTGCGGACCGACTATGCCAATGCCGGGGTGCCGATGCTTCCCGTTGTCGCTGGGGTCACCAACACGCGCCGCCAGATCGCGCTCTACACGCTGCCGATGATCGCAGCCGCCATCGCGCCCTGGGCAATGGGGCTGACCGGCTGGATCTACGGCGTCGCCTCGGTCGCGCTCAATGCGGTTTTCCTGCTCCTCGCGATTTCGGTGCTTGCCAATAAGGCGACCGAGCCTTCGGGCATGAACCCCGAAAAGCGGCTGTTCAAATATTCGATCCTATATTTGTTTGCGATATTCGCCGCGTTGGTGATCGACGCCAGGATGCTCGGCTGATGCACGAGGAGGACGAGGTCATCCGCAAGCGACAGCGCGAGCGTTCGCGGGTCCTCGCCATCCTGCTCGGTCTGTTCGTGGTACTGATGTTCGCCATCACCATTGCCAAGATGACGGTGAACCAGTGAGCAGCGTTGCCCAGAAAAACCGGGCCGTGGGCGTCCGCATGGCGTTGCTGGGACTGGCGATGCTGGCCCTCGCCTTCGCATCGGTGCCGCTCTACCGCGTGTTCTGCCAGGTGACGGGGTTCGGCGGTACGACGCAGAAGGCCGATGCAGCCCCGGGCGCGGTTGCGGGGACGATCGGGGTGCGGTTCGACGCCAACATCGACCCTCGTCTTCCCTGGAAGTTCGAGCCGGTGCAGGAAACGGTGCGCATCCATCCTGGTGCGCGCACGACCATCTATTACCGAGCGACCAATTATACGGCGCGCAACACGACCGGGCAGGCGATCTTCAACGTTACCCCGACGCAGGTCGGCGAATATTTCAGCAAGATCGAGTGCTTTTGCTTTACCGAACAGACGCTCAAGCCCGGCGAAACCGTCAAAATGCCGGTAGTGTTCTTCGTTGACCCCAAGCTGCGTGAGGATCCCGACACGAAGGACATCGACGAGATCACTCTATCCTACACATTTTATCCGGTGGAAAATCCGCAAGAGCGCCGCTAGAGCCGCACTCACGTAAACAGGAACGCAGATCCATGGCCGCGACCAAGAACCACGATTATCATATTCTTCCGCCCGATCCCTGGCCGCTGATCGGCGCCTTCTCCGCGCTCGCGTTGTTCGGTGGCGCGGTAATGTGGATGCACGACAATCCCTACGGGAAGTTCGTCGGCCTCGCCGGTTTTGCGATGGTCATCGTGACGATGATCAACTGGTGGTCGAACACCATTCGCGAGGCGCATGAAGGGCACCACACGCGCGTAGTATCGCTTCACCTGCGCTATGGCATGATCCTGTTCATCGCGTCGGAAGTGATGTTCTTCGTCGCCTGGTTCTGGGCCTTTTTCTCGTCCTCGCTATTCCCGAGCGCGGTCGACGCGGTTGGGGGGCAATGGCCGCCCAAGGGCATCGAGGTGCTCGACCCCTTCGGCTTTCCTTTGCTCAACACCTTCATCCTGCTCTGCTCGGGAACGACCGTCACCTGGGCGCATCACGCGCTGATCCACGGCGACCGCGAGGGGCTGAAGAAGGGCCTTTGGTGCACGATCCTGCTCGGCCTCTTGTTCACCAGCATCCAGGCCTATGAATATATCCATGCGCCGTTCGACTTTAAGGGCAATATCTACGGCGCGACCTTCTTCATGGCGACCGGGTTCCACGGTTTCCACGTGATCGTCGGGACCATCTTCCTCGCCGTCTGTCTTTTGCGCGCGTACAAGGGGGACTTCACGCCAAAACAGCATTTCGGCTTCGAAGCGGCCGCCTGGTATTGGCACTTCGTCGACGTCGTGTGGCTGTTCCTGTTCGTCTCCATCTATGTGTGGGGCGGCTGGGGCGCGCCGATCCATGGCTAGGGCTTCCCCTCCCGTTCAAGGGAGGGGACAGCCGGTCGGCGCTTCGCCATCGCTGGCGGCGGCGACGTTCCAGGGACTGTGTCCCCGATGCGGGGAGAGGGCGCTGTTCGCTGGCCTCGCTCGCTTCGCGCCGCAATGTCGTTCATGCGATCTCGATTTTGCCGCGTTCAACGTGGGCGACGGTCCGGCGGCCTTTCTCATTCTGATCGTCGGGGCGATCGTCGCCGTGTCGGCCATTTTGCTCGACCAAGCCTTTGGCCCGCCCTGGTGGGTTCATCTCATTTGGCTACCGGTGGGGATCGCCTTGACTCTTTACGGCCTCAGGATCGGCAAGGCCGCGCTGATCTTCCAGGAATTTCGGCACCGCGCTCGCGAAGGGCGGATCGCCAGGTGACGCGCAAGCTTCCCATCATTCCGACCATCCTCGTGGCCCTGGCGGTGGTGACGATGATCGGGCTCGGCATCTGGCAACTTGAGCGCCGCGAGCAAAAGGAGGCGCTACTCGCGACCTACGCCGCCGCGGCCGGCAAGCCACCCATCTCCTGGCCGGTCGTGCCGCCCAAGGAACCGCTTCCACTGTTCCGCTCTTCGACCGCAAATTGCCTGTCGGTTGTTGGCTTTCGGACAGCGGCGGGCCAGAATTTGCAGGGCGAGCCCGGCTATCTGGTCATCGCCGACTGCCGCACCGGTGCCGAGGGACCGGGTCTTTCGGTCGAGCTGGGTTGGTCGAAGAACCCCAATGCCGGGCGCGATTATCGCGGCGGGCTGGTCAGCGGCCTGATTGCGCCGGACAGCCTCAGCCGGATGCGACTGGTGGCGGCATCGCCCGGTCCGGGGTTGGCGGCCAGCGCTCCGCCGTCGCCGGACAGTATTCCCAACAACCATTTAAGCTATGCCATCCAATGGTTCCTGTTCGCGGCCATCGCGGTCGTCATCTACATGCTGGCGCTGCGCGGGCGCTGGCGGAAGGAAGCCGGCCATGGCTGATCTGACCCGCCTCGCCAATGGCGTCACGGTGGCGATCGACCACATGCCGGGCGCGCAGTCTGCCGCGATCGGGCTTTACGCCGGGGTCGGCTCGCGCTCCGAAGCCGAGGGCAAGGGCGGCCTCGCTCATGTGGTCGAGCATATGGTGTTCAAGGGCGCGCGCGGCCGCGACGCACGCGCCATTGCCGAGACGATCGAGGATGTTGGCGGGGCGTTGAACGCCTGGACCGCGCGCGACCAGACGGTATTTCATGCACGGACTCTGGCGCCCGATGTCGGCCTTGCGCTGGAGCTGATCGCCGACCTCGTCCGCGCGCCGAAGCTTGATGAAGTCGAACTGGAGCGAGAGAAGCTGGTCATCTTGTCGGAACTTGGCGAATGCCTCGACGCGCCAGACGATCTGATTCACGATCATTTGTTCGAAGCGGCGTTTCGCGATCAGCCATTGGCCCGGTCGATCTTGGGCAGCGAAGCAAGCATCCGCGGCCTCGTCCGGGCCGATTGCGCGGCATGGCTGGAGGAACAGTATCGCCCCGATCGGCTGGTGATCTCCGCGGCGGGCAAGGTCGATGCCAGTCATATCTTGTTGCTCGCCGAGGCCCTGTTCGGGGATCTCGCCGCGACGCCCGCCCCGGCAATTGCGCAGGCGTCGTTCGAAGGAGGGGTCAGGTCCGACCTGCGTTCGGCGGAGCAGACACACCTTGCGTTCGCCTACCCCGGCCTTTCCGCGTCCGATCCTGCCGCGCCCGCCCTGTCGCTGTTTGCGCAGGCGGTCGGCGGAGGCATGTCGTCGCGGCTGTTCCAGGAACTGCGTGAGGAGCGGGGGCTGGCCTATTCGATCTATTCCTGGACGCAAGGATTCGCTGACACCGGCCTGTTCGCGGTGAATCTGTCAACCGACAAGGCACGCGCGGGCGAGGCGATGACGTTGGCCCGGGAGACCGTAGAAGCGGCCGCCACCGATTTGACCGGCGCTGAACTGAACCGCGCCCGCGCGCAAATCGAGGCCGGCATTTTGATGGCGCTGGAAACACCGCAAGGCCGAGCCGACGCAATGGCGCGCTCGATCGAGATTTTCAGTCGAATCGTGAGCGCCGACGAAATGCTCGGCGAGCTTCGCGCAGTCGATGTGAATGCGGCCCGCGCGGCGGGGCAGGCGATGATAGGCGGCCCGCGCGCCATGGCCTCGATCGGCGGCAAACTCGCGCTCGCGGCATGAGCGTGGCCGCCCTCCACACGATCGTCGCCGAGCCCTGGGACCATTGGGGGCTGATCGACAGCGGCAATGGGTTGAAGTGGGAACGCTATGGCCCGGTAACGGTGGTCCGGCCCGAACCTCAGGCGATGTGGGCGCCGGCGCTGACCGACTGGTCGCCCGACGCCACCTTCGTACCGGGCTCCGACGAGGAGGGCGGTGGCCGCTGGGTCCAGCACCGGCCCGTGCCGCACAGCTGGCCGCTGACGCGGGGCAATGTCCGGTTCAATGCCAGCCTGACGCCGTTCCGCCACCTGGGTTTTTTCCCCGACATGGCGCCGCAGTGGGACTGGATGATCGAACGGGCCAGCGACGCCTGTTCGACTGGCTCAGGGCAGGCAGAGATCATGAACCTGTTCGGCTACACCGGCGTCGGCACGCTGCTGCTGTCCGATGCGGGGGCGAAGCTAGTTCATGTCGACGCATCGAAGAAATCGGTCGAGGGCGGACGGGCGAACGCCGCCCTGTCGGATCTCGCCGAGCGGCCGATCCGCTGGATTGTCGATGACGCCGCCAAGTTCACGGCACGCGAGGTTCGCCGGGGACGCCGTTACGACGGCGTTTTCCTCGATCCGCCAAAGTTCGGGCGGGGTCCCGAGGGCGAGGTGTGGCGGCTCGAGGAACATCTTGCGCCCTTGCTGGCCAATTGCGTCAAGCTGCTCGACAGCGACAGCCGCTTCCTGGTGCTGACAGTATATGCGGTGCGCATGTCCGCGCTGAGCATCGGCGAATTGCTGAAACAACTGACCGCCGAGCTGGGTGGCCAGGTTGAATGCGGCGAGATGGCGGTGCGCGAGGAAGCGCGCGGGCTGCTCCTGCCGACGGCAATCTTCGCGCGCTGGTCAAATGAGCTCCCACCAAAATAGTCGCCTGATGGGGACTCGTCAGGTCCGCGACGCCCGAATCGCCGCTCCAGCCACGAATGGCGCCCCGGCGATGGTGAGAAGCGCGACCGCCGCTTCCAGCTTCAGCGCCGAACTCTCCCCATCACCGGACGCCGCCGCTCCGAAAATCACGAGCGGGACGGCAAGCGGCATCAGGAGCAGGCCCGCCAGCGAACCTGCTCGTGGCAAGCCGGCGGTTAGCCCGGCAACCGCGACCGCCAGCGCGGCAAGCGCTGGCGTTCCGATTGCAAGCGCGACCAGGCTACGTGCCAACGCCGGGCCGTCGAGTCCGACCAGAAAGCTCCCTGGCACCGCCGCGACGAGCAGGAGCGGGCCGAACGTCAGCCAGTGTCCGACAATTTTCGCCGCTCCGACGGCTTCCTCCGCAACCCCGGCCAGCGCAAGCTGATCGAGCATTCCGTCCGCCCGGTCCGGCTCGATCAGGCGGTCGATCGGAAGCAGCGCGGCGGTCAAGGCGGCGATCCAAAGCGCGCCTCCGCCGAATTCTCGCAAGCAGCCGGGCATCGGGCCCAACCGCAAAGGGAACGATCGTCGCCACCAGCAGGAAGAAAGCCACCGGCAGCCAAGCCGGTCCCGCCAGTCCCCGCCGGACTTCGCGAAGCATCAGCGCGCCGGTCACCCGCTCATCTCCAGCGTCCGCCAGTCCTCGCCCAATTCCAAGTGGCTTGCGGCAAGAATCGCACCGCCTGCCGAGCGATGCGCGGCCATGACCTCGGCCAGGCCCTCCGCACCTTCTCGGTCCAGCCCATTGAGGGGCTCGTCCAGCAGCCACAGCGGTGCGCCGCTGGCCATCACCCGTGCCAGCCGCGCGCGCTTCTCCTGGCCGGTCGA
Organism: uncultured Alphaproteobacteria bacterium; assembly: GCA_963750385.1. Taxonomy (GTDB): domain Bacteria; phylum Pseudomonadota; class Alphaproteobacteria; order Sphingomonadales; family Sphingomonadaceae; genus Sphingomicrobium. The sequence goes on from CAVVQJ010000007.1 coordinate 49,075, forward strand.
GAGCAGGCGAACCGGAGTTCGCGCCAATCCGTCAAGACCGAACGCGCTCATTGAAGTAGCCAATCGCGAGCCCTTCCAAAAGGCGAGCGCGCTGGCCAGCGGAAGCTCGCGATCCAGCGCCAGCTTCTCGTCGGCAAGTGCCGCATCGGCGCGTTCGATCCGCCCGGCATTGGGCTTGAGCAGTCCCGCGACGAGTTGGATCAAACTCGACTTGCCGCAGCCGTTGGGTCCGGTGATATGCAGCGCGTCGCCCGCGTCGAGCGACAGATCCAGCCCTTTGAATAGGAGCCGTCCGCCTCGTACCAGCGCCAGCCCCTCTCCCCTGAGGAGGGTGCTCACGACCGTTCTTCCAACTCATGCATGTCGTCATCGCTCAGCCCGAAATGATGGCCGGCCTCGTGAATCAGGATGTGGCGAACGAGATGCTCGAACGGCTCCCCTTCCTCCGCCCATTCGGCGAGGATTGCCTGGCGGAACAGCCGAATGCGGTCGGGCAGGGTGCCAGACATATCGACGCTCCGCTCGGCGATCGGAACGCCTTCATAGACTCCGGTCAAGTCGAGCGGGTGATCGATGCCGAGTTCGGCCAGCAAGGCGTCGTCGGCATATTCGTCGACCTGCAGCACGACGGCGCGCAAATGGTCGGCAAAGGGCGAAGGCAGCGCGTGGAGCGCGGCGCGCGCGATGGCCTCGATCTCGCCGGCCGTCGGAGGATGGTCGAAGCGCCGCGTCATGCGCATGCGGCATAGGGGCCTATGGGGCCGCGCGGCAAGCTTGCCCCTTTTCCGTCCCGCCTCTACAGGAGCCGCTTTCCTGCGCATGCGGAGCGGTGGCCGAGTGGTCGAAGGCGCTCGCCTGGAAAGTGAGTATACGCCAAAAGCGTATCGAGGGTTCGAATCCCTCCCGCTCCGCCATTTTCATGATTTGATGTACGGGTTTTGCTACATAAACGCGCACCCAGGCGCGAGCGGTCAGCAAAGTTACCAACAATCCGATTTGCCCAGCACGCGCGTGGGGCGGTTCCGCAACGCGTACGGCAAATATCGCACCCTAGACGCGCTGCCTGTCCTCTTTGACGAAATCCGTAGGTTCCCGCCCCAAAAGGGACAGCACTTCTTCGGACGGCCGACACAGCTTTGTACCCTTGGGTGTTACGACAATCGGACGGTTCACGAGAATCGGTTGTTCGATCATTGCTTCGATAAGCCGTTCGTCGGACGTGCCAGGTTCAATCAAGCCTAGTTCGGCAGCCGGGGTGCCCTTCTTGCGCAGTAGATTGTGAGGGCTGGCGGCCATCGCGGCTAGCAGTTCCGCCAGTTTGTCCCGCGTCCACCCGACTTTCCGGTATTCGACGACTATCGGCGAGTAGCCCGCCGCCTTGATCATCGCTAGCGCGTTGCGTGAAGTGCCGCAGTCCGGGTTGTGGTAGATCGTTACGGGAAATGCGTCCGTCATGGGGCGTGATCCTCTTTGTAGAGCCAACCGAATACGGCAACGGCCGCGACAGCGCCGACCAGCTGCGCCACGATGAACAGCGGGGCAGAAGCGGGGGCGATCCCGGCAAAGGTATTCGACAGGCTGCGTGCTAAGGTTACGGCAGGGTTCGCAAACGACGTTGATGCCGTGAACCAATAAGCCGCCGTGATGTAGAGGCCGACCGCTACCGCGGTAAATTCAGGCCGCGTGCGCTGCGTACCGAAGATCGTACCTAGCAAACCGAAAGTCGCAACGAACTCTGAAAAACCCTGTGCGGGGCCGTCGCGCAGCTTCGTCGAAATCTGCCAAACGGCCTCGTCGAACATCATGTGGGCAACCCATACGCCTGCTATCGCCCCGATGATTTGAGCAACGACGTACAGCGCAGCCGTACGGCCGTCCGTCTCGCGCCGTAGAAGGAAAGCGAGCGTAACGGCCGGGTTGAGATGCGCGCCAGACACAGGGCCGAACATGTAGATAAGGACCACAAGGCCCGCGCCAGTCGAAATCGCGTTCGCCAGTAAGGCGATAGCGTCATTCCCGGCTGCGAGCCGTTCGCCCATGATCCCGGAACCTACGACAATGGCGAGCAACAGCGCCGTACCAAGGAATTCGGCGACTAAGCGTCGGACGAAAAACATGAAGCATCCTGCGCGAGATCCCCAAGCGAACCGCAAATCTCTGGACGCCCGGCGCAGCAATCTTCGACCAGGAAGCCTAGCAGCGCCCGCATTCGTTCGTAGTCGGCCGTATAGATGATCGAACGGCCGTCGCGTCGGGATCGGATCAAGCCCGCGCGGTCCAGGATCGTTAGGTGCGATGAAAGCGTATTCGGCAGCAAGCCAATCTCGCGCGCTATCTCGCCTGCCGCCATGCCGTCCCCACCCGCCCGAACAAGCAAGCGAAACACGGCAAGGCGGCTTCCGCTGGCGAGCGCCGAAAGCGCTTCGACGGCCGTTGGCAATTGCATTAGCAGCAAGCCACCGACGCTTTAGGCGCAGGGGCGCAACACGCGCTCGACGTGTCGGGCAAAACTTCATCTTCGCCGTAAGCTGTCGCTTCTCCGTGAGTATAGAAGGTTTCCCAACGGACGCCCGCCGGATCCGTAACCCATGACTTGTCGGATTTAGCGTAGCAGCACGTGGTCGCTTCTTGATCGTACGTCTTTGATCCGGCCTCTTTGAGCCGCCCTGCGAGCGTCGCCAGTTCCTCGGCGCTATCGACTTGGATGCCCACATGATCGACGCCAGCGTCCCGCGCACGGGACGATATGGCTAGGTTCACGCGCGGATCTTCGAGCATCCACTTTGCATAATCGTCTTTCAGGACGGACGGCGGCGCGTCGAATAGCGCGCTGTAGAAAGCAACGGCCGGTTCGATATCCGGCACGTTAACGTGCATGTGCAAACGCTTCATCTGTACAACTCCATAGTTCGATTCTTCGAATATACTCGAAATATCGAACTATTCAAGTGGCACGGCAAATTATGCGGCCGGCGGAAGGCGCTCCGCCACCTGCCTTCGCGCCCTATGCGATCTCGTCGAGGATTTGGCGGAGGGTGGTGGCTTCGATCTGGCCGGGTGCCGAGGGGCGGCCGACCTTGGCGAAACTGGCGACCGATCCGACCATCGTCGAAGCGATGCGCGAAAGGCGGACGGCCTCGCCCATCGCCATCGACATGATCAATTGACCTGGACGTCGCTGGCGCATTTGCCAGGTCGAGTTGAGCAGGGTCAGGGCGTCGCCAGGACTTCGGGCGGTCGTCACCAGCTTGACGATGTCGGCGCCGGCCTGGTGCATCCCCTCGAACAGGTCGAGAAGCTTTTGCAACGACGGCGTTCCCGTCAGGTCGTGGTGGGAAACGATCGTGGGTACGCCTGCCAGGCGCGCTCGATCAAGCAGGGCTGGGCATGATCGGAGCCGGGCGAACTCGATATCGACCAAGTCGCAGCGGCCGCCTTCGAGCAGCGCGCCGATCAGCTCGGCATAGGCGGCATCCGTGAGCGAATAGGCGCCGCCCTGACCAGCGCTTCGCCAGGTGGCGAGGAGCGGTTTGCCGTTGAGCGCCTGGACGGTTCGTTCGGCGCAGCGGGCCGCGGCGGCGGGCGATCTGGCGGCCGCCGCCAACCCATCCACCCTTAGTTCGACGATATCGACCGCAGGGTGATTGGCGAGGCGGCGGGCCCGCTCGACGACGCCGCGTTCGCTGCGGGTCAGGATGGAAACGATGATCCTGGGCCGGCCGGCGCCGATCTCGATCCCCTTTACCTTCAGCGGCTTACCCATGCGTTGCGGTCCCGTTCCTCACCCGGTCTCCTTCGGTTCATCGCCTTGACTTTCCCCAAGCACAAGCCCAATTTAGAACATAACAGGAACAAACATGCGCGAGTTGGTTGATCATCTTGCCCTGCTGCGGCGACATATTGGCGGATTTGCAGGAGGGGAATGCCTCTCCGCCGATCGCTGCTTCACGACCGGGCATGAAGGATTTCGATACCGCGCTCGATGGCGGGTTGGCGCGCGGGCGGATGCATGAATTGTTCGCCCTGGAAGACGGGGACGGGCCGGCTGCGGCAGGTTTCGCGGTGATGCTGGCCCTGCGGGCCCGGCGGGAAGAGGGGCCGATCTTGTGGCTCCGCACCGATCGGTCGGAAGGCGAGGGAGGGCGGCTATATGCGCCGGGCCTTGCCGAGTTGGGCAGCGATCCCGGCGCTGTGGTGGTGGCGCTTGCTCCAGACCTGCTTTCGCTGCTGCGCGGGGCGGCGGATGCGGCGCGCTGCGCCGGTCTTGGCGCGCTGATCGTCGAATGCCGGGGCAAATGTCCCGAACTGGACCTGACGGCCAGCCGCCGGCTGGCGCTGGCCGCCGAGCGATCGGGAGCGGTCGTGATCATGCTGCGGGTCGATGCCGATCCAGTGGCAAGCGCGGCCGACACGCGCTGGTCGATTCGCGCCGCCGGGTCGAATCCAGGGGAGGCCAATGTGCCGGGGCCGCCGGCGTTCGACATTGAATTGCTGCGTCGCCGCGCCGGCCCCGCCGGAATGCGCTGGCGCATGGAGTGGGACCGTGACCGATGTTCATTCAAGGAAACCGCGCAACCTGGCGATCTGGTTTCCCTTCCTTTCGGCGGACCGGCTGAGGCGTCGGCCGCCGCCTGAGCTCGCCCCGGCTCAACCTTTCGCGCTGGTCGAAAAGATCAAGGGTGCGATGCGGCTTGCGGCGGTGGATATGGCGGCCGTCCGGCTGGGCCTGCCGATCGGGCTGTCGCTGGCAGATGCTCGGGCGCGCGTTCCCGAGCTGGCCGTGTTCGATTCAGACCCCGCCGCCGACCGGCGCTGGCTGGATCGGATTGCGCAAAGCTGCCTTCGCTACACGCCGCTGGTCGCGCTCGATCCGCCCGACGGACTGGTGCTGGACATCAGCGGCTGCGCCCATCTTTTCGGCGGTGAGGATGCGCTGGCCGAAGATGTGGCGGAGCGGATGGCGGCGATGGGAATGGCCGCGCGGATCGCCATGGCAGAGAACTCGGCGGCCGCTCGCGCGCTTTCCCGCTACCCGCATGCCAAGGGCGACGAGCAGTCCGCCATTCGCCAACTGCCGGTGGCCGCGCTGCAACTGGACGAGGATGCCTCGCTGGCCCTGATGCGCGCCGGGCTCAAGACCATTGGCGATATGGCGGCACGGCCGATGGCGGGGCTTGCCGCGCGGTTCGGCGGCGAGGCGGTCGAGCGGCTGCGCCACCTGCTGGGCGAGGTCGAGCGGCCGATCGTCCCGATTCACCCGCCGGCGCCGGTGATGGCCCAGCGCCGCTTTGCCGAACCTGTCGCGCGCACCGAATATGCGCTGGGCGTTCTGGCCGAATTGCTGGACGAGGCGGAGGAGCGGATGGCGCAGCGGCATATCGGCGGCCGCCGGTTCGATGCGACCTTCTTCCGCAGCGACGGGCTGGCGCGAACCCTGTCGGTCGAGACCGGCCGGGCCATTCGCGACCCGCAAGCGGCGATGCGGCTGTTTTCAGAGCGGATCGATGGGCTCAATGATCCGATCGACCCGGGTTTCGGCTTCGACCTGATCCGGCTCGACGTGCCGGTGGTGGAACCGCTCGCTTCAACCCAGCTCAAGCTGGAGGGCGGTGCGACCGGCGATGTGCGGGTGGCGGCGCTTGTTGACCAGTTGAGCATCCGGTTGGGCCGCGACCGGGTGTGCAAATTCATCCCTCGCGACACGCATATCCCGGAACAGGCGCAGCTGGCGCTGCCCGCGGTCGAGGCGGTAGTGCCGACCGAAGCATGGCCGGCTTCCGTCACCGGGGAGCCACCGGCGCGGCCGCTTCATTTGTTCGATCCGCCGCAGCCGATCGAGGTGATTGCCGAGGTGCCCGACGGCCCGCCGCATCGCTTCCGCTGGCGGCGCTCGCTGCATGAAGTGCGCCGGTTTGAGGGGCCGGAGCGGATCGCCAGCGAATGGTGGCGGCGCAAGGATGGAGCGGTCGACCGGCCGGGCCTGACCCGCGATTATTATCGGATCGAGGATGTGCGCGGCCGCCGTTTCTGGATCTTCCGCCACGGGCTATATGAGGAAAAGCCCGATCCCCGCTGGTATCTCCACGGCCTGTTCGCATGAGGCCCCTCCACCACTCTTCGGGAGGTCCTCCTCCCCGAGCAAAGCTCAAGGAGGATCATTTCGCCGAGCTGGTCGCAGCGACCAATTACAGCTTTCTGCGCGGTGCGGCGCATCCGGCCGACATGGTCGCCCGGGCCATTGAGCTTGGCATGACCGGCATCGGCATTGCCGATCGCAACACGGTCGCGGGCGTGGTTCGCGCCTGGGTCGCGCTGCGCGAAGGCCCGGTGCGTATCCAGGAGGAGATTGAGGAAGAGCGTGAGCGGCGAGGACGTCCGCCGCGGCTGCAGCCGTCAGAGCAGGCGCTGTTCCAGACCAATTTCAAGCTGATCGTGGGCGCCCGGCTGGTCTTCGCCGACGGGACGCCGGACATCGTTGCCTATCCTATGACCCGGCGCGGCTGGGGGCGGCTTACCCGGCTGTTGACCGTCGGAAACCTGCGCGCGGTCAAGGGCGACTGCATTCTCCGCTTCGACGATCTGGCGGCGCATCAGGAAGAACTCGCGCTGATCGTCCTGTCCGCTTCGAGCGGGGACGAGCAGCAGGCGCATCAAAAGCCGGTCGAGTATGACCTAACCGATCCCGGGGCGGCGCCCAGGCTGGTCGAGGCCAGTCCCCGCACCTTGTTTGAAACATTGGAAAAGCTTCGTCGGGTCGCAGCCGGCAGGTTGTGGCTTGGGCTATCGATGCCGCGCCGAGGCAGCGATGGGCGCAGGGCGGCGCAGCTTGCGGCGGCGGCAACGGCGGCGGGCGTGCCGCTGCTGGCGACCAACGGCGCGCTTTATGCCGATCCGGCCCAGCGTCCGCTGCACGATGTGCTGACCTGCATTCGGCTGGGAACGACGATCGATGCAGTCGGCCGGATGCTGGAGGCCAATGCCGAACGGTATCTGAAATCGCCGATGGAAATGCGGCGCCTGTTCTCGGCCTATCCCGACGCGATTGACCAGACGCAACGACTGCTTTCCATGATCGATTTCTCGCTTGATCAGCTTCGTTACGAATATCCGCATGAACCGGTCCCAAGGGGCTGGGACGCGGACGGCTGGCTCGCGCATCTGGCGTGGGAAGCGGCGCATGAACGGCATGGTCCGGTGCTGCCTGACAGGCTGGTCGCTCTCGTCAACGAAGAGTTGGGCCTGATTCGCGAACGACGCTACGCTTATTATTTCCTGACCGTCCACGACCTGGTGCGGTTCGCCCGGAGTTGCGATCCGCCGATCCTGTGCCAGGGGCGCGGCTCGGCCGCCAATTCGGCGGTCTGCTTCCTGCTCGGGATCACCTCGGTCGACCCGATGAAGCACGACCTGCTCTTCTCACGCTTCATTTCGGAAGAACGCAACGAGCCGCCCGACATAGACGTCGACTTCGAACACGAGCGGCGCGAAGAGGTGATGCAGTATATCTATCGCCGCTACGGCCGTCATCGCGCGGGCATTGCGGCGACCGTTATCCATTATCGATCGCGAAGCACGGTGCGGGAGGTGGCGAAGGCGCTGGGCCTGAGCGAGGATGTGTCGGCTCGGATCGCCTCGACCGTCTGGGGCAGTTGGTCGGGCGATTTGGGTGATGAACGGATCAGCGAAGCCGGGTTCGACCTCGCCAATCCCCAGATCGTGCGGATGCGGGCACTGGTTCATCAACTGCTCGAAGCGCCCTTTCCCCGTCACTTGTCACAACATGTCGGGGGCTATGTGCTGACCGAGGACCGGTTGGACGAGACGGTGCCGTTGCACAATGCGGCGATGGAGGACCGAACCTTCATCGAATGGGACAAGGACGACATCGACGCGCTAGGCCTGATGAAGGTCGACGTTCTGGCGCTGGGGATGCTGACCTGCATCCAGAAATGCTTTGATCTGATGCGCCTGCACGAGCTGGGCGATCACACGCTGGAAGTCGATATCGATGCGGACGATCCGGTCGTATTCGACATGCTATGCAAGGGGGACAGCATCGGCGTGTTCCAGGTGGAAAGCCGCGCGCAGATCAACATGCTGCCGCGCCTTCGCCCCCGGACGCTCTACGACTTGACGGTGCAAGTGGCGATTGTCCGGCCCGGACCGATTGAGGGAGACATGGTCCACCCCTATTTGCGTCGGCGGGCGGGGATCGATCCGGTCGAATATCCCTCGCCAAAGCCGCCTCACGATCCCGATGAGCTGAAAAAGCTGCTGGGCGGGACATTCGGCGTTCCGCTGTTCCAGGAACAGGCGATGAAGCTGGCGATCGTCGCCGCCGACTTCACTCCGAATGAGGCCAACCGCCTGCGGCGCGCGATGGCGACCTTCCGCCATGTCGGCGGAATGGATGCGTTCCGGGAAAAGCTGATCGGTGGCATGGTGTCGCGCGGTTATGAGCAGGTCTTCGCCGAGCGCTGCTACAAGCAGATCGAGGGTTTCGGCAGCTATGGTTTCCCCGAAAGCCATGCGCTGTCCTTCGCGCGGCTGGTCTATGTATCGTCGTGGATCAAATGCCATCACCCGGCGGTGTTCGCCGCCGGCATATTGAACAGCCAGCCGATGGGCTTTTACGCGCCCGCGCAACTGGTTCGCGATGCGATCGAGCATGGGGTCGAAGTACGCGATGTCGACATCAACGCCAGCGATTGGGATTGCACGCTGGAACGCTGCGAGGACGGCAGTCATGCGCTCCGGCTGGGGTTCCGGCAGGTGGACGGATTCCGCGCCATCTGGGCGGCGGCATTGAGCGAAGCCCGGCGGGCCGGACCATTCCGCGATCTGGAGGATTTGGCGCGGCGGGCATCGCTGTCTCGGCCCGCGCTACGGTTGCTTGCCTCGGCGGATGCCTGCCGGTCGGTCGGTCTCGAGCGGCGGGACGCGTTATGGGAAGCGAGGCGGATGCCGGGAGACCAACTCCCGCTGTTTGCCGCGATGGAGGTGGAGGAGCTGGCGAAGGAGTCGTCGGCGAACCTTCCCGCCATGCCGCTGAACGAGCAGGTGGTGGCGGATTATCAGACGCTGCGCCTGTCGTTGAAAGGCCATCCGATGGCCTTCCTGCGCGACCTGTTCCGGGGAGAAGGCGTGTTGAGCTGCGCCGAGACGGCGAGGATCAAGGCCGGCCGGCGAGTGCGGACGGCGGGCGTGGTTCTGGTCCGGCAGCGGCCGGGCAAGGGCAATGCCGTCTTCATGACCATCGAGGATGAGACCGGGATCACCAATGTGCTGCTCTGGGCGCGCGATTTCGAACGGCAGCGACGGCAGGTGATGGGGTCACGACTGATGGTCGTCGAAGGAGTGATCCAGCGCAGCAAGGAAGGCGTCGTCCATTTGATGGCAAGCCGGATCATCGACCGGACGGGGGAACTGGATCGCCTGTCGATGATCGACAAGCCGACCCTCCAGCTATCGCGCGCCGACGAATTCTGGCGTCCGCAGCATCCGCGCGGGCATAGTCACCAGGGGCAGCATCATCCGCACCCGCGCAACGTTCGAATCCTGCCCAAATCGCGCGATTTTCACTGAAGTCAGAGGGCTTCGACGATCGTTACGTTGGCGATTCCGCCGCCTTCGCACATGGTCTGCAGACCAAATCGTCTGCCGCGGGCGCGTAGCGCATGCACAAGCGTTGCCATCAGTTTCGTCCCGCTGGCGCCCAGCGGATGGCCGAGTGCGATCGCGCCGCCATTGACATTGAGCCGTTCCGGATCGCCGCCAATTTCCTTGAGCCAGGCAAGCGGCACCGGCGCGAAGGCCTCATTGACCTCATACAGCTCGATCTCGTCGAGCCTGCGCCCGGACCGCTCGAGCGCCCGGCGGGTCGCGCCGATCGGCTCTTCCAGCATGATCACCGGATCGCCCGCCGTGACCGTCAGATTGTCGATCCGCGCCAGCGGCGTCATGCCATGTTCCCTGAGCGCACGTTCCGACACGACCAGCACGCCCGACGCGCCGTCGCAAATCTGGCTGGCGTTGCCGGCCGTGACCACGCCGTTCGCGGCAATTGTCTTGAGTTCGGCAAGGCTTTCCGGGCTGGCATCGCCGCGTATTCCCTCATCGCGATGGTGGCGCTTCGAATTGCCTTCCTTATCGACCCCGTCGAGCTCGACGATCTCGCGGTCGAACGTGCCGGAGTCTGCGGCGGCGGCTGCCTTCTGGTGACTCCGGAGCGCAAATTCATCCAGTTCGGCGCGGTCAAACTCATATTTCTTCGCCATCATCTCGGCGCCCGTGAACTGGCTGAATTCGGAAACACCGTAGCGATCCTTGATCGACCGCGGCCAGGGCCCGGTGCCGATCCCGGCCTGCATCGGCAGAATGACCGGTGTTCCCATCGGCACCCGAGTCATGCTTTCGACCCCGGCCGCGATGACCATGTCCTGCGTGCCGCTCATCACCGCTTGCGCCGCGAAGTGAAGCGCCTGCTGTGAGCTGCCGCATTGCCGGTCGATGCTGACAGCAGGAACGCTATCGGGAAGCTTCGACGCCATCACCATATTGCGGCCGATGTGAAAGCTCTGTTCGCCAACCTGGCTGACGCAGCCGACGATAACGTCCTCGACAGCTGCCGGATCGACGCCGCTGGCCTCGATCAGCGCATCCAGGACCGCGGCGCCAAGATCGGCCGGATGCCAGTCACGCAACGCGCCGCCACGTCGTCCCCCCGCAGTGCGCAGTGCCTCGACGATATAGGCTTCCACCATCAATCACTCCGTGCTTCGGTCGACCAGGCGAGCACGAAGGATCCTTCGCTTGTCAGTTTCGGCACTTGGCCGACTTCAATCAGCGCGCACTCCCCTGGCGCGGTATCTTCGACCGCCGCGTCGATCGGCAGGAGTTGAATGTCGTGCATCGCCGCGGGAAGATCTGGCGGAGCGCCGACGCACCAAGCCACTCCAAAATGCGGGCCGTCGACCAGGACCTTGCTCTCGGCCGCCACATGGGTGTCCAGCGGATTGCTGTGGGGGCGCGCGTGGACAACATCGGTGGCCTCCGACAGGTGCAACTCACGCGGGCGGCCATAGTCGTAAAGGCGATAGGTCAGATCAACCGCCTGCTGGATTTCCATGACGGTAAGGCCGGGCCCAAGGGCGTGGATCGTGCCAGCCGGATTGTAGATGAAGTCGCCGCGCTTCGGTCGCCGCCAGTCCATCAGATCGACGATCGATCCGTCGCGGGCCGCTTCCATCAGGTCGGCCGATGCAACGTCCCGGACGGTGCCGATACCTAGCTCCGCATCCTCCCCGGCGTCGAGAATGATCCAGCATTCGTCCTTGCCACGCGGATAACCGCGCTTCCGAGCGGTGGCGTCGTCCGGATGGACCTGAATCGACAAGCGCTCGGTCGTGAACAAATATTTGGCCATGACGTCGAGCGCCAGCCCGACCGGGGGCTCGAACCAGATTTCGCCGACCTGGCGATCTCCATCGACCCCGAAGCGCGGGTCGATCCCGCGCCTTCCCCAGGGCTTGTCGACAATCTTCGTAGTCAGCTTGAGCAACGCCTTACTCCATCGCGGCGATGAGTTCCTTCAGGGGAAGGAAGGCGAAACCAATCGAGCTGTCCGAAATGCCGTAAGGCATGAAAAGCTGGTCACCAATGCGCATCGCGCCACATGTGTAAACGACGTTGGGCACATAGCCGTTCCGGTCATCATCTTCCGCCTGGAGCACTGGTTGGCGGGTTCGTCCGAGGATCTTGGAAGGATCGTCGCGGTCTAACAGCACGGCGCCGATCGAATATTGCCGCATCGCGCCGACCCCGTGAGTCAGAAGCAACCATCCCTCGTCGATCAGAATCGGTGAGCCGCAGTTGCCGATCTGGATGAGTTCCCAGCCAAATTTTGGGGTCATCAACAGGTTGCCGCCGTCCCAATGCGTCAGGCTGTCCGATTTCAGGAGATAAAGGTTCTGCCCGTCCTGACGTCCGACCATGACATACTGCCCGCCGATTTTCTGCGGGAACAGCGCCATGCCTTTGTTGCACGCCGCCTCGCCGGTCATCGGAACGAGCTCGATTTCGCGGAAATTGGAGGTGCGCAACAGTTCGGAGCGGATCTGGCGGCCCGAATAGGCCGTATAGGTCCCCAGAAATTCCTGGCTTCCGTCTTCGTGGTCAAACCGCGTTAGGCGCAAATCCTCAATGCCGTTGGCCTGCGCCGGGGTCACCGGAAAGATCACCATGCCAGACGGGTTGGTGTCTTCCTGGCGATAGACGGTGACCGGCCCATCTCCATAAAGTCCATCTAGATCGGGCGCGTCGGCGGCGGTCGCGAACGGAGGCTCGGGCTGCAGCTGGAAACCGCCGTTGGAGGAAACCAGTCCCTCGCGGAAAGCGATCGAACTGATATGTCCTTCCCCGACCGCGCGCAGCGACATCAGCACGCGCACAGTTTGCCGGTCGAGCCCGCTCTGGTCGGGATGCGGCACGATGCTGGGGTTCATCAGCGCGGCCGCGGCATAGCTATATTCGTGGCAGAAATAGGCGCCGACCAACTGCTTGCGTTTGTCGCCAATGCCTTCCAGCGTCAGATCGAGCAATTCGCAGATCTGGTTGAAGCGTCGCAGGAATATTTTGCGGGTCTGCCAGTGCCGCCGCTCGAAGTCATGCATCACCGACTTCAGTTGTCGGCCGATCTCGCGATCGTCGAGTTTCAACACGGCGTCGACCAAACGATGCGCCCGGCCGGGATCGGACCGGCTTCCCTGCCAGGCGAGGTGGAAGGGTCGAACGACTACGCGTGATGGGTCCGCCTTGAGCCTGAGCGGATGGAGCTGTGACTGGATCATCGACCCTTTAGGAAAGCGCGAAAGACCCCGTTTTTGCGGCCAAGCGGCCGTCCTGTCCAGTCTGTTTGACCGTTCCGAAGGCCTCCCGCATCGTCAATGCGGCGAGATGTAGCGCCAGAATGGACTCGGCGCCCTGGTTGCGGTTGACGCCAGTCGCCGTCAGTCCGTCGAAACAGCCGCCATCGGTCACATCGGCAAGCGGGACACCGGCGTCGTTGTCGCCAAAGAACCAACCGAAGGCGTGGCGCGCGACATGACTCCATCGTTTGTCACCGGTCACTTCGTACGCGGCTGCCGCCGCATCAATCGTGGCGACGGCTTCAACCGGCTGCTGATCAAACGCGAGCGGCGGGGCATAGAGTCTTCCGAATCCATGGCAGCCGACAGGACGGAATCTCCCGCGCGGGCCGGTCTGCCGGTCCACCAGCCAATCCAGAGTCGAGAGGCCCATTTCAATCATGTGGGGGGAATTGAGCGTCTGGCCCGCTCTGATCAGCGCTTCCGGCAGGCGCGCATTGTCGTAGGTCAGGCCTGGTTCGAACCAATTCCAATCGTCACGTGAAGCGGCCTCGTGGAGCTTGATAAGCTGCTCACCGGATTCGCGGAGAAGAGACAGGGCAAGTGAATGACCGGGATGCGCATCGAGCAGGGCATAGGCACCAAGCGCTGCAAAAACCCGGGTTCGCGCTGAGTCCAGTTCGGCGACATGCGGCGCCGCTTCATCGAACAAAAGCCGTGCCCATTCCCGCAAATCCCGAACATCGGAACGCGCGGCGGTGACGCCCAGCGCCCAGATCGTCCGGCCATTGCTGTCGTCGGAGCCGCATTCCTCCAGCCACCGCCGGTCGAAACTCATGAAGTTGCGGAACCGTCCAATCGCAGGGTTCCAGCCGTGCTGAACGAAGGCTGCGTAAGCATTCGCAAGCGGGCGCGTTTGACTGTCATCGCCGCGGCGTGACATGAGCATCAAAGCCCGGGCATTGTCGTCGATGCAATAGCCGTGGTCGCGGTCGGGCACGCAATAGACGGCGTGCTGCAGCATTCCAATGGGATCGCTCATCCGGCGTACCGCATCGAGGGGAATATCGGCGGGGCGTCTGACCGCCTGGCGCGGCTCGGCTGGAACGACACGGCCTGCAAGACTAGTCAGCGCCTGCTCGACGACCCGGCTCCACAACATTGTCCGCCCACGTTCGTACGCCGCCCGGGCAATCGCGCACCGCTGTTCGTCGTCGGTCAGGAGTTGGATGGCTGCGCTGGCCAGCGCGGCGGGGTCGCCCGAGGGGACGATTACTCCATGGTCGTCGGCCAGTATTTCCCGCGCGTGGAAATAGGGGGTGGCGATAACCGGTTTGCCGACCGCGACGGCATAGCTGAGTGTGCCCGACGTCACCTGGTTCATGTTGAGGTAGGGCGTTACATAGACATCGCATGCCTGAAGCATGTCGAGCAGCTCTTCCTGCTCGACGAAGGCGTCAACGAACTGGACATGATCGGCGACGCCAAGCTCAAGTGCCCGCGCCTGCAGCATCTCGCGATGCGCTTCGCCCTCCTGTCTGGCAACGTTGGGATGGGTCGCCCCGACGACGGCATAAAGCGTATCGGGATGAGCGTCGACGATCGCCGGCATGGCTTCGATCATGTGGCGAATGCCCTTGTCGGGGGCCAGCAGGCCGAAGGTCATCAGCACCTCGCGCCCCTGCCATCCGAACCGGGACTTCAACTCCTCCGGTTTTCGGAAAGGCCGGTCCGGCACCCCGTGCGGAATGATCCGAAAATCTTCCTTCGACACTCCATAACGGCTCTCGAGAATCTCTGCGCCCTTGCCGCCCATGACGACAATCTCTTCGGCTCGGGATAACAGGCGTCGCAGCACAAACTCTTCGGCTTCCCCCGGGCGATCGAGCACCGTGTGGAGGGTAACGATCAACGGCAGGCTGGTGGCATTGATCAGTTCCAGGATGTGCGATCCGGCAACGCCTCCGAAAATTCCATATTCATGCTGCAGCCAAATCGCTTCGGCGCCACTGCGCTCGATCTCGCCTGCGGCATCGCGAAAGCTTTCCGAGGAGGCGGCATCGATCAGATGAATGTCTTCGGGGTAGGAGACGCCTGACCCGTCATCCATGGCGTAATGGTCGAGCTGCATCGAGGGATAGCGTTGCCGCACCGCGTCGGCGACGTGACTGGTGAAAGTGGCAAGTCCGCACTTGCGAGGCAATGCGTTGCCGATCAGCACCAAGTGCCGGAAAGGGGGTGAGGCAGCGCCCGAAAGACTCTCGTTCGGGAAATCGCCCTCAATGGTTTCAATGTCGAACATAATCGTTAACTTCCAAAGGCACCGGGAAGGGAGCGCGCCCGGAACTCGGGCTCCACTATCTTCAACGAACCTAGACTATAGTGGTTTCATGTTATTTCGCAGGTGCACAAAAGATTTCGTCGCATTGCAGCATCCGATCGGCGCCATCAGATAAATATAGCAGCCTCCGATTCAGGCTGAAATGGCGGACGGCTCGATCCGGTCGACGCTAGGCAAGGCGTCCGACAGGGCCAGCTCGAATTGTTCCCGGTCGAGTTCGGCCTTCCCAGATGGTGATGATGACGGTGGCGACTGCATTGCCGATGAAGTTGGTCAAGCTGCGGCATTCGCTCATGAACCGGTCGATGCCGAGAATTAGCGCCATCCCGGCGACCGGTACCGACGGGACGATCGACAGGGTCGCGGTCAGCGTGATGAAGCCGGCTCCGGTAACGCCCGCCGCGCCTTTCGACGACAGCATGGCGACGCCAAGCAGAAGCAATTGCTGGCCGAGGCTGAGATCCACTCCGGTCGCCTGCGCAATAAACAGCGCGGCCAGCGTCATATAGATGTTGGTGCCGTCGAGGTTGAATGAATAGCCGGTCGGTATGACCAGCCCGACGATCGATTTGGGACAGCCGGCCCGCTCCATCTTTTCGATCAGTGAAGGAAGCGCGCTTTCGCTTGAGGAAGTACCGAGGACGAGCAGAAGCTCGGCCTTCAGATAGGCGATAAGCCGGAAGATGGAAAATCCCGCGAGGCGCGCCACGCCGCCGAGCACCAGCAGCACGAAGATGAGCGAAGTGGCGTAAAAGGTGATGACCAGTTCGGCGAGATTTACGAGGCTGCCCACGCCATATTTGCCAATCGTGAAGGCCATCGCGCCGAACGCGCCGATCGGGGCGGCGGCCATGATGATCGCAACCAGCCTAAACATGACGATCGACAATTGGTTAAGCCCGTCGAGCAGCTTGCCAGCCCGATCGCCGACCAGAGCAAGCGCGATCCCGAACAGGATCGAAACGAGCAGGGCTTGGAGGATGTTGCCGCTGGTCAGAGCCGACAAGAATGTTTCGGGAATGATGTCGAGCAGGAAGCCGCTCGGTGTCGTGGCATGAGCCTGCTGGGAATATTCGACGACTTTGGTCGTATCGAGGGTCGAGGGGTCGATGTTGAGGCCATCGCCCGGCCTGACGACATTGGCGACGACCAACCCGACGATCAGCGCGAGAGTCGAAAAGAACAGGAAATAGGCAAATGCTTTCAGCGCAACCCGGCCCACCGCACCAAGGTCGCGCATTCCGGCGATGCCGGTCACGATGGTCAGGAAGATGACCGGAGCGATGATCATCTTGATCGCCCTGATGAAGAGGTCGCCGAGCGGCTTCAGCGCCTCGCCCGCCGACGGCGCGAAATGACCGACAAGGACACCTAGCAGGATCGCCGCGAGAACCTGCACGTAGAGATGGCGGTACCAGGGGCGTGCAACTGGCGGCGTCGCGTCCTTATCGTAGCTGATCGCCATGGCTAGCCCCTCCGTCCCGCCAGCAAAGCGGTCGCGCGGCGCTTTGGCAAGCGGCCAGCCATGCGCTAGGGCGGCGGCGATGAACGCGACGCTGGTTTCGAACGATGGGTGGTTTCCGGGAAGCTGGCGAGCTCGGCCCGCGCGCCAGATGCCGGCCTATGACGACCAGACGACACTGCGCTCGATCGAGGCCAGATTGTCTGATGCCGCCCCGGTCATTCAGTCGCAGGATGCCTCACGGTTGCGGGGCGTCATGGCAGACTTAGCCGCCGGTCGCGGCTTCCTGCTGCAGGGTGGGGATTGTGCCGAAAGCTTCGACGATCCCGTTGCCGAGCAGGTGGCGGGCATCGTCGGCCTGTTCGATGCGATGGCTGGCCGGCTGGGCCCATCGATCGATGGACCGCTGGTCGAAGTGGCGCGCATCGCGGGGCAGTTCGCCAAGCCGCGAAGCGCGACCACCGAGACCAACGGCGGATTGACGCTGCCCGCCTATCGTGGCGACATCGTCAACGGCGCGCCGTTCGATGCCGACGCGCGCGAGGCCGATCCTCAGCGGATGATCCGCGCTCATATGCAATCGGTCGGCACGGCGGCGAGTTCCGCCGCCATGCGCGGACACGGCCCGCCGATTTTCACCAGCCACGAAGCGCTCCTGCTGCCCTATGAGGAGGCACTGACCCGGCGCGACACCCGTGGCTGCTGGTGGGCCATGTCGGGGCACATGCTGTGGCTGGGCGACCGCACCCGGCAGGTCGATGGCGCTCATGTTGAATTTCTCCGGGGAATTGAAAACGTCGTCGGTGTAAAGTGTGGGCCAACCATCGATGCCGACGAACTGCTTCGGCTGGTCGACCGGCTGGAGCCCCGAAACCGGCCGGGCAAGCTGGTGCTGATCGGCCGGTTCGGCGCCAAGCGTATTGGCGAAGCGCTGCCGCCGCTAATGCGGGCCCTGCGCTCCGACGGTCGCGAGGTCGTTTGGACAATCGATCCGATGCACGGCAACACGACAATGAGCGGCACGCGGAAGGTTCGCCGGCTACCCGACATCCTGGCGGAGATCGACTTATTCTTCGCCATTGCTCGTGCCGAGAAGGTACACGGCGGCGGCGTTCATCTGGAGATGAGCGCGCTGGACGTTACCGAATGCATCGGCGGTCGCGGGCCTGGGTCGATCGATGAGTTGGAGAGGAACTGGCTGACCGCGTGCGATCCCCGGCTCAACCGCGCCCAGGCGATAGACCTTGCTGCCCATGTCGTGGGCCTGCTTGTTTGAAACTGACCGCAACGCCCGGTTCCGCGCTGAATGGCGAGGCCATAATCCCGGGCGACAAGAGTTGCTCGCACCGGGCGCTGATCCTTGGCGCGATGGCGGGAGGAGTGACACGGATCGACGGGCTGCTGGAGAGCGATGACGTGCTGGCGACGGCGGGCGCAGTGAAGGCGCTTGGTGCTAAGGTCGAACGGGCGAACGGTGGTCAATGGGTTGTGCGTGGTGAAGCGTGGAGTTCGCCCGTCGAGCCGGTCGATTGTGGCAACAGCGGGACTGCGGCGCGACTGTTGGCCGGCGCCATTGCCGGGATGCCGGGTGTAGGGGCGACTTTGATCGGTGATGCCTCGCTGTCCGCCCGCCCCATGCGCCGCATCATTGCGCCACTGGAACGGATGGGAGCGCGCATCGAGGACGGCGACCGGCTGCCTCTCGCGGTTCATGGCGGGCGCCTGGGGGGAATTGACCATCGGAACGTCCCGGCCTCCGCGCAGGTGAAATCGGCAATCCTGTTGGCGGGACTTGGCACC
The DNA here is from genome assembly GCA_963750385.1 of uncultured Alphaproteobacteria bacterium. GTDB lineage: Bacteria > Pseudomonadota > Alphaproteobacteria > Sphingomonadales > Sphingomonadaceae > Sphingomicrobium. The sequence goes on from CAVVQJ010000007.1 coordinate 67,544, forward strand.
GATGCGCCGGTGCGGGTGCTTGAGCCCGTACCGAGCCGCGATCATAGCGAGATTATGCTGGCGATGTTCGGCTGTCCCGTCAAATTGGACGACACGCCCGAGGGATGGGCGGTTTCGCTTGGAGAGGGAAGGCACTTGTCGGGATGCGATCTCCGGATCGGGGCGGACCCCTCATCGGCCGCCTTTCCGCTGGTGGCGGCGGCGATAGTGGAGGGCTCCAGGGTCGAAGCGAAGGGGGTGATGGTCAATCCTCTCCGCACGGGGCTTTATGAAGTACTTGAAGCGATGGGCGCCGATATCGAACTGAGCAATGAGCGGATTCAGTCGGGCGAAATCGTAGCCGACATGACCGTCGGCTGTTCCGCATTGCGTCCCTGCCATGTCGGGGCCGGGCAGGTTCCGGCGATGATCGACGAAATCCCCGCGTTGGCCGTCGCTTGCTCCTTCGCCGATGGCGAAAGCGTGATTGAAGGGCTGGAGGAATTGCGCGTCAAGGAGAGCGACCGGCTGGCGGGGATCGTGGCCGGGCTTACAGCGTGCGGGGTCGCTACGGTGGTCGACGGGGATAGCTTGCGCATTTTCGGGAAGGGCTCGGTGCGCGGCGGCGGGCGGGTCGTTACCCACGGCGACCATCGGATTGCGATGGCCTTCCTGACCCTCGGACTTGCCGCTGAAAGGCCGGTGGAAGTTGACGACGCTGCCATGATCGCCACCAGCTTCCCCGGCTTTGTCGAGACCATGCGATCGCTGGGAGCAGACATCGGATGAGCATCAATAGCTTCGGGCATCTCTTTCGCCTCACCACCTGGGGCGAAAGCCATGGGCCAGCGATCGGATGCGTCGTCGACGGCTGCCCTCCTGGACTGGAGCTCGATGAGGCGCATGTCCAGCGCTTCCTCGACCTTCGACGCCCCGGCACGTCGAAGAATGTGTCGCCACGGCAGGAGCCGGACCAAGTGCGCATCCTGTCTGGCGTTTACGAGGGTCGAACGACTGGAACGCCGATTGCGATGATGATCGACAATGTCGATGCGCGGAGCGGCGATTATCCAAAGGATGCGCCATACCGGCCGGGCCACGCCGATTTCACCTATGACTCGAAATACGGATTTCGCGACCCGCGCGGCGGGGGACGGGCCTCTGCTCGAGAAACTGCGATGCGGGTTGCAGGCGGCGCTGTGGCTCGGCTCGCGATTCCCGAGGTGGGGATTGCAGCAGCGGTCGTCGAGATCGGCGGCGAAGTGGACGAGAGCCGGTGGGATGCGACGCTCGGCGAAGCTCGGACGGCGGGCGACAGCCTTGGCGCGGTGATTGAATGCGTCGCGACAGGAACTCCCGCGGGCTGGGGAGCTCCAATTTATGCGAAGCTGGATGCCGAACTGGCAGCGGCCTGCATGGGCATCAATGCGGTCAAGGGCGTCGAGATTGGCGAGGGTTTTGGCGCCGCTCGAATCAAAGGCAGCGAGAATGCCGAGGGGATGCAACGGAGCGGGATTGACGGCGGCATTTCGACGGGACGTCCGATCGTCATCCGCGTCGCCTTCAAGCCGACTTCAAGCATTGGCGGGAAGGGCCGCCACGATCCCTGCGTGGGCATTCGAGGGGCGCCGGTGGTCGAGGCGATGGTCGCATTGGTGCTGGCCGACCACAAGCTGCTGCATCGGGGACAATGCGGTTAGTGGCATTTGAAGCGGTCGAACGGCTCCAGGCAACTCTTGCAGCGCCATTGCGCCTTGCACGGGGTTGAGCCGAAACGGCTGACTTCCTCGGTATCGGTAGATCCGCATTGCGGGCAGGTCGCGGCCTTGGCGAGGTCGGGCGGGGCGATGCCATAGGCCTTGAGCTTCTGGCGGCCTTCTTCGCTGATCCAGTCGGTCGTCCAGGCGGGAGCCAGGCGGGTTTCGATTGCGACCGAGCGATAGCCGGCGGCGTCGAGCGCTTCGCGAATCGATTGCTCGATGAACAGGGTCGCAGGGCAGCCGGAATAGGTGGGGGTGATGATCACCCTCTCCTCCTCGACCGATCGGACAATGCCGAGATCAAGCACCGAAACTGCGGGAATTTCCGGGTCCGGAACGTCCTTGAGGACTGCCCAGATGTCGCGCACGCCCATCACATTTTCTCGAGCGCCAGTGCGATCCCCTGTCCGACGCCGATGCACATGGTGGCCAGTGCGTAGCGGCCGCCGGTCCGCTGCAATTCCTCGGTCGCGGTGAGCGCTAGGCGCGCTCCCGACATGCCGAGCGGGTGGCCGAGCGCAATAGCGCCGCCGTTGGGATTCACCTGAGGTGCATCGTCGGCGATGCCGAGTTGCCGAAGGACGGCAAGGCCCTGCGCGGCGAAGGCTTCGTTGAGTTCGATCAGGTCGAGCTCGTCGAGCCCAATACCGAGCCGGTCGAGCAGCTTGCGGCTGGCGGGGGCGGGGCCGATGCCCATGATGCGAGGCGGAACGCCAGCAACGGCGGCGCCGAGAATGCGCGCCCGCGGCATTAGGCCATTGCGCTTGGCAGCCTCCTCGCTGGCGATGATCAGCGCGGCGGCGCCGTCATTGACCCCGCTCGCATTGCCGGCCGTCACCGTGCCGTCGTTGCTAACGATCGGTTTCAATTTCGCCAGCGCATCGAGGCTGGTAAGCCGCGGATGCTCGTCCTGGTCGACGATTTGTGGATCGCCCTTGCGCTGGGGAATGGAGACCGGAACGATTTCGGCCGCGAACCGGCCTGACGTTTGAGCCTTGGCCGCGCGTTCCTGGCTGCGCTGGGCGAAGGCGTCCTGGTCCTCGCGGCTGATCTGAAACTCTATTGCAACATTTTCCGCCGTACTCGGCATTGTGTCGTCGCCATATTGATCGCGCATTTTCGGATTGACGAAGCGCCAGCCGATGGTCGTGTCATAAATTTCGGCATTGCGATCGAACGCGCTCGTCGCCTTGGGTACGACGAAGGGAGCCCGACTCATGCTTTCGCTGCCGCCGGCGATGATCAGGTCCGCTTCGCCGCCGCGAATTGATCGGGCCGCCATCGCCACCGCGTCGAGGCCCGAGCCGCACAAGCGGTTCAACGTCACCCCTCCGGAACTATCGGGCAGGCCGGCGAGCAGCCCCGCCATGCGCGCCAAGTTGCGGTTGTCCTCGCCGGCCTGGTTGGCGCAGCCGAGGATGACATCGTCAAGCTTGCTCCAATCGACGTCGGGGTTGCGCTCGATCAGAGCCTTGATCGGGATCGCGGCAAGATCGTCGGCCCGAATGCCCGACAGCGCCCCGCCATAGCGGCCGATGGGGGTGCGAACGGCGTCGCAGATGAAGGCTTCGGATTTAATCATGGTGCTTCGATACGCGCCTTCGCTTCGCTCAGTCGCTACTCAGCATGAGCGGTTTTGGTTTGTTGCTGCCTTACCCCGGCCCGCTCATCCTGAGTAGCCGCGCTAGCGGCGTATCCAAGGATCAAATAACTCCACGCCGCATCTGATCAAGCTCAATGCTTTCGAATAGCGCCTTGAAATTGCCCTCGCCGAAACCCTCATTGCCCTTGCGCTGGATGATCTCGAAGAAGATCGGGCCGATGACGTTCTGGGTGAAAATCTGCAGCAGCAGGCCTTGGCCTTCGGTCGGGGCGCCGTCGACCAGGATTCGGCGCTTTTCGAGTTCGGCGGTCGGTTCGCCATGGTCTTTCACCCGCTCGTCGACCAATTCGTAATAAGTGTCGGGCGTGTCTTGGAAGGGAATGCCGCGTGATCGGAGAATATCGACGGTGGCATAGATGTCGTCGCTGCCGAGCGCGATGTGCTGAATGCCCTCGCCCTTATATTCGCGCAGAAATTCCTCGATCTGGCTCTTGTCGTCCTGGCTCTCGTTGAGCGGAATACGGATCTTGCCGCACGGGCTGGTCATGGCCTTGGAGAAAAGCCCGGTTACCTTTCCCTCGATGTCGAAATAGCGAATCTCCCTAAAATTGAAGAGCCGCTCGTAGAATTCGGCCCAATAGCTCATGCGCCCGCGGTTCACATTATGCGTGAGATGGTCGAGGTAGGTGAGGTGGCTGGCGTGGCTTGCCTCGCGGCTCTCCGCGTCGGGCAGAAAGTCGAAATCGACGTCGTAAATGCTCCCGGTATCGCCATAGCGGTCGACGAAATAGAGCCGCGATCCGCCGATACCCTCGATCGCCGGAATGTCGAGCTCGCCTTCGGCGACGTCGCTTCTTACGTCGATCGCGCCCAGTTCCAGCGCGCGCTGATGGGCCGTCTTGGCGTCCTTGACGCGAAAAGCCATGGCGCAGGCACAGGGGCCATGCTCGAGCGCGAATTGCTCGGCGAAGCTGTCGGCCTCGGCGTTGATGATGAAATTGATGTCGCCCTGACGATGGAGGGTGACGTTCTTCCGCTTGTGGTTGGCGACGGCGGGAAATCCCATCTTGGTGAACAGCGAGCGCAGCAGTTCGGGATCGGGCGCGGCATATTCGACGAATTCGAAACCGTCGGTGCCCATCGGATTCTCGAGGCCCAGCGGGCCGAGCTCGACGGAAGGGGCGGCGGTGGCCATGTTCTTGTCTCCTTTGCGCCGCCCATCTGCGCTTGCCGCTTGTGCTTTGCAAGGCGTAGGGCGGGCTATGGACACCCCCGACGGATGGACCGTTAGCGGCGACGGCAAGGCGCTAGAGAAAAGTTTTCGCTTCGCGGACTTCTCCCAGGCTTTCGCGTTTCTCACCCGCGTTGCCATGCATTCGGAAAAGGTGGATCATCACCCCGAATTCACGAGCGTTTGGAACCGCGTCGATTTCCGGCTCACCACGCATGATGCCGATGCGATAACCGATCGCGACCGGGAATTGGCCAATATGATTGACGGGCTGGCTTCGTAGATGGGCGAGTCGAAGCTTCCCAGATCGAAACCGCGCAGCTTGTCTTCACCCAAAAGCTTGGCCGGACATTCATGGGACCACGGATGAATTGGACCAACTTAACCAACATTGCTGAAGGTTCCCGCCACGGCCAAGCGGCGATTGTCGTTCGATCCGTCGATTATTCCCGGTGAGCCCAATGGGACATGTGGAGTTCATCGTTTCGCTGCGATAAGGAAGGGCGAAATGACGATGCCGATCACCTTGCCGCATTCTGCGCCGACGCTGCGGTCGGTCGTGGACAACTATTATCGAGATGCGGTGGAATCCGGTTGAGGACGCGCGCCTCAACCTGACCCACCGCCCCGCCAAGCCCTCGCTTCGGCGGGGTTTTTTATTGCCTGAAGGAGTGACCATGTTTCGAGACAATGGTGCAATGGCGCCGCCGGCGACGGAGTGGAGCAAGCATCTCGTTCCGCAGAACTGGAGACGGTTCACCGCGCAGGAACATGGCCTGTGGGACAGGTTGTTTGAGCGGCAGGTGCCCTATCTCGGGACGCGGATCGTCGCGCCCTTCCTGAAAGGCATTCGGCTGCTGGGTCTCGACGAGCCGGGGATCCCCGATCTGGCACGGCTCAACGACCGGCTCCAGCCGCTGACCGGATGGCGGCTGGTGTCGGTCGCCGGGATCGTTCCCGACGATGCCTTCTTCGCGATGCTGGCGGACAAGCGGTTCCCGATCGGCAACTTCATTCGCGGAGCGGACAGTCTCGACTATCTCAAGGAGCCCGACTGTTTTCATGACATCTTCGGTCATGTGCCGATGCTCGCGAACGAGCCTATTGCCCGCTTGATGGAGGCATTGGGGCGGCTGGGGGTGCGGGCGATCGCGGCAGGCCACGGCGCCATTATTTCGCGGCTCTATTGGCACACGGTCGAATTCGGCCTGGCGCGCGAAGGCGACGAGATCAAGATATTTGGCGCTGGCCTCGCCTCGAGCTTCGGCGAGGCGCATTTCGCACTGGAAGCGGACGTCCCTCGCCCTCGCTTCACCGCCCGCGATGCGGCGGCGACTCCCTATCGGAATGACGTCTTCCAGCCGCTCTACTTCGTGTCGGATTCGCTGGAAGAGGCCGCGGCACAGTTGGAGGCCTTGGACCTGGCCGGTCTGGAAAGCCTGGCGGGGTGACATCATTGGTGACGGGCCGCTATGGCGCTTGGCCATGAGCGATGCTTCCCTATCCCGCGAATATCGCACCGGGTCGGACCCACGAACTTTGCGGGATGCATTGGGGTGCTTCGCGACCGGCGTGACGGTCGTCACCTGCCTCGACGGCGAAGGACGGCCGGTAGGGCTGACCGCCAACAGTTTCACCTCACTAAGTCTCGATCCGCCCCTGCTGTTGGTGTGCGTTGCCCGGGATTCGGCAAGCGCGGCGGCGCTAGCTCAGGCCGAGCACTTCGCGGTCAATGTGCTCCAGACCGGACAACAACCCGCTTCGATCACCTTTTCGACCCGGGTTGAGGATCGCTTTGGATGCACCGAGTGGAGCGAGGGCGAACATGGCGCGCCGATCCTGCTGGACTCTCTTTCGGTGTTCGAATGCCAACGCCACGCCATCCATGAAGGTGGCGATCATTTCATCCTGGTCGGAGAGGTCGTCAAGGCGACGTTCGAGGCTGGGCTCGACCCGCTGCTTTATTTTCGCGGGCGCTACCGCCGGTTGCACTTCGATTAACGAGAGTCGGCGATCCGACTTATCCACAGCTTGCGTGAACTCTTGGTCGATATGAAGGCAGCTTCGGTTGATGGCGGATGGGGCCAAAATCGAGTCGCCGGCGGCCAAACCGGTCGTGAAGGGACGTCGTTCGGCGCGCAAAGGCGCTCAGACCCTTGCCGAATCCATGGCCGCTGCTCCCGAGGCGCTAAACTTCCGCCGCCTTCTGGCGATAGCCGACGCCCTTCCGGTGCTGATTGCCTATCTCGATACCGACCAGCGCTATCTGTTCGTCAACCGCGCGTTGGCCGACTGGTTCGAGCGCCCACGCCGGGAAATCCTCGGCAGGACGATGCGCGAAGTTCTCGGCGAGGAAGCCTTTCTGCCGCGCGAACCCCTGCTCGAAGCCGCCGTCGCCGGTGAACGGCAGTGGTTCGCCTCGGACTACTATCATCCGGCGCGGGGCAAGCTGGCCGTCCAGACGGAATATATCCCGCAACGATCAATGACTGGCGAAGTGGAAGGCATCGTTGCTCTCGTCCAGGATATTACCGAGCAGCGGGTGGCAGAGCGGTCCTTGCGTGAAAGCGAGGCGAGGTTTCGACGGATTGCCAATTCCGCGCCGGCCCTGATGTGGGTCAGCCGACTCGATCGTTCCCGCGATTTCGTTAACGGCGCTTATGCTGAGTTCGTTGGATTGAACGTCGAGGAGGCCTGTCGGTTCGACTGGCGCGATGCAATTCATCCCGACGACAGCGAGCGCATCGTTGCCGAAAGTATCGCGGGGGAAGCCAGTCTCAAGCTGTTTGCACTGGAAGGGCGCTATCGCCGGGCGGACGGCGAATATCGCTGGCTGCGTTCGGTATCGCAGCCGCGAGTCGGACCCGACGGCGACTTGCTCGGATTTATCGGGGTGGCCACCGATGTGACCGTCGAGAAAGAGGCCGAGCTTCACCTCAAGACGTTGGTTGCCGAGCGAACCGTCGAACTGACCGAGAGCGAAGCGCGGTTCCGCGCGATCTTCGATACGGTGATGGAGATCGTCGTCCTCCTGAGGCCGGACGGGACGGTCGTGGAGGTCAACAAGACGCCGGCCAGCTGGCGCGACCAGAATCCGCGCCATGCGGTGGGTCGGCCGCTGTGGGAAGCGCCGACCGTGAAAAATTATCCGCAGCATGTGGCCGCCCTAAAAAAGGGAGTGGAGCGCGCGGCGCGCGGCGAGGTCTTTCGTAGCGAAGTCACGATGGAGCGCGAGGGCACCCCGACATCGGTGCTCGATATCTCGATCCAGCCGGTTCGGACCGGCGGCGACGATATTGCCTATCTCCTGTTCGAGGCGCGGGACATTACCGAACTCAAGAGCGCGCAGGAGCAGTTGCGACAGAGCCAGAAGATGGAGGCGCTCGGCCAACTGACCGGTGGGATCGCTCATGACTTTAACAACCTGCTGACGGTCGTCGTCGGCGGGCTCGACCTGATCACCAAGCGCGTCGAGGACGAGCGGCTGCTGCGCTATGCGACCAATGCCCTTGCCGCCGCGGAGCGGGGAGCACGTTTGACGGCACAACTGCTGGCCTTCAGCCGGGTCCAGCGGCTGGAAATCAAGCCGACCTATGTCGCCCCGTTGATCGAGGAAATGCGGCCGTTGCTGCGCAACGTGCTCGGTCCTGGCATCGACAAGCAATTCGATCTCGACCCGCATTTGATGCCAGTCATGGCCGACCCGACGCAGCTGGAGCTGGCGGTGCTCAATCTGGCGATCAACGCGCGCGACGCTATGTCCGATGGCGGGACGCTCACTATCAGCAGCAAGCGGCGGCGTATCAGCGGCGACCCGGAACTCGACCCCGGAAACTATGTCGAGCTTTCGATTGCCGATACTGGAACGGGAATGCCCCAAGATGTGCTGGCGCGCGCGTTTGAGCCCTTCTTCACGACCAAGGAAGTGGGCAAGGGAACGGGCCTTGGCTTGTCGATGGTATATGGCATGGCGCGTCAGTCGGGCGGGGGCGTAAAGATCGAAAGCGAACCCGGGAAAGGAACGACGGTCAGGCTCTACTTCCGCCGCGCCGGGCGTGACGTGGAGGCTCCCGTGAGCGCGGGAAAGACCGGCGATCAGCTTCGCGGGGAACGGGGGGTCGCGACGGTGCTGGTGATCGACGACGACGATGACGTGCGGCGTTTCATCGCCTCCAGTCTTGAGGAATATGGTCATGAGGTTGTCGAGGCGGCCAACGGCAAAGATGGGATCGAGAGGTTCGCAAGCATTAGTCCCGACCTGGTGATCCTCGATTATGTCATGCCCGGGCTGTCGGGCGCGGAAGTCGCTGCCCACATCCTCGCCACCAATCCGGATCAGCCAATCCTGTTTGTGTCAGGCTACAGTGAAACCGATGCGATCCGAAAGGTGGCGCCCGACGCCGAAATCCTGGCTAAGCCGTTCCGTGCCGCGGCGCTCGACGAGGTTATTCGTGGGATGATCGAGGCCGCCTGAATCGACCCGGCCAGAAGTTCAGCCGGCCATCCGTTTGGCGCCTAGGCCCATCACCATCTGGTTGGCCCGGTCATACGACAGCGGTCGCCCGAACAGATAGCCCTGGATCGTGTCGCAGCCGAGGTCGCGCATCCGCTCGAAATCCTCGGCCGTCTCGACCCCTTCGGCGGTGATCGACATGCGGAACGATTTGGCAAGCTGGACGATCGATTGGATGATTGCGACATTTTCGGGCCGCGACCCGGCTTCGCGGACGAAGCTGCCGTCGATTTTCAATTTATGGAACACCGCCTTGTTGAGATAGCCGATCGATGAATAGCCGGTGCCGAAGTCGTCGAGCGCGATCCCGACTCCGAGCGACCGCAGCCGCTTGAGCACGTCGAGGGTCGCGCCATTGTCGCCCAGGAACACGCCCTCGGTGACTTCCAGTTCCAACCGGTTGGCTGGCAGCTTGTGTCGGCCCAGCGCCTGGCTGACGACGTTAGGCAGGGCGGGCAGAATGAGCTGCTTGGGGCTGATGTTGAGCGCGACGGTAATCGGTTCCGGCCAGGTCGCAGCGGCCCGGATCGCTTCCTCGATGACCCATTCGCCGATAACGGGCATCAAGCCGCTTTCCTCGGCGACCGGGATGAAGACATTGGGCGGCACGAACCCCCGTTGCGGGTGGTTCCAGCGAATGAGCGCTTCGAACCCAATCAGCTTTTGCGTCTTGGCATTGACCAGCGGCTGATAAACCAGATGGAATTGCTTGGCCGGGATCGCGCCGCGCAAATCGGTTTCCAGACGTACCCGGTCATCCTGCTCGGTCTGCAGCTCCGACGAGAAATATTTGACCACACCGCGGCCGGCGCCCTTGGCCTCGTAAAGTGCAAGATCGGCCTTGAGGATCAGATCGTCGACCGTCGCCCCGTCGATCGGACCGAATGCGCAGCCGATCGAGACGCCGATACGGATCTCGGTCTGGTCGATCATATAAGGTTCGGCGATCGACTTGATGATTCCATCGGCCATCTGCTCGACCTTGTGGCGCGACTGGGCGTCGGCCAGCACGATGGCAAATTCGTCGCCGCCCATGCGCCCGACATGACCGTCGGAGCCCACCTGATCGCACAGGCGCTTGGCGACCGCCTGGAGCACCGCGTCTCCCTTGGGATGGCCAAAGGTATCGTTGACCGGCTTGAAGCCATCGAGGTCGAGAAACATGATCGAGCAGGGCACGTTGGTGGTTGTTGCCTGGCGCAGCGCCTCCCCGAGCAACTGCCGCACACGGCCGCGATTGGGCAGGCCGGAAAGCACGTCCATGTTGGCTAGATGGGTCAGACGCTCCTGCGTCTGGCGAATCTCGGTGATGTCACTGCCGACACCGCGGAATCCCTCGAACCGGCCCGCCGTGTCGATGATCGGATCGCCCGCGATCGAGATCCACCGAGCGCCTCGAGCCGTGGAAAGCTCCATTTCGAGCGAGTTGAACGGCTGCTTGTCGAGCAGCACCCGGCCAAGTTCGGCATTGCCGCCGAGGAGGGCCGGCAGGGAATGTCCCAGGAGTTGGCCCGCCGGGCGGCCAAGCAGGGCGCTCATGCGGCTGGAAATATAATTGACGCGGTTTTCGCTATCGACTTGCCACAGCCAGCCAACACCGCGCTGCTCATATTCCTGCAGAAGGAGGCTGGCGCTTTCCGATTGCGAGCCGAAGTCGGCATTGGTCTTCAGTTGGCCGAATGCCCACCGGGCGACGGTGAGCACGCCGACGATGGCAACGCCCAGCGTGAAAAGGATCGCCAGCATGACGTCGAATGGGACGCTGCTGCGGCCAACCAGCAAAGCATAGCTACAGTCCGGCGGTAAAAATAGCCATCCACGCGGTGACGCAAGTCGGCACGACAACGAGGCCGAGCGCGGCGATCCCGAGCCCGGCGATCAGCGTCGCGGCCACCACCTGGCTTCCACCGCCCAGCGATGGGAAGGCAAGCACCGGCAGCGAGAGCCAGATCATGGCCCGGGCCGCGATGTCGCCGACCATCAGCAATTTGGGGACCTTTCGGCCGGACCGTCCGACGTGGGTTACCGCCTGGTTCCGGGCGATCTGCATGGCGCCAAGATTGACGACGACCACCGAAACCGCCCAACCGATCAGATAATGAGTTGGAACATGGCCCAGCATGACCATCGCCATCAGGATCGCCGCGACGCTATTCGCCGCCGCAAAAAATGGCGCAAATCCGCCGCGAGCGATGAGCTGCGCATCGCGCAGCGGACTGCTTCCCTCGTCCGGCTCGCGCGAGGCTACGCCAAGCGACGCGCCATCGGGCAGGCGTGCCGCAATCATACGCTTGTAACGGTCTGGAGCCTCGTACATCCGGTCGTCCACCTAGGTGAGACCCAAGCAGATAGACCAGGAGCGTTACTTCGCGGTTAAAGTCGCAGTGACTTATACTCTTAAAGCAGGTCCAATTTATCCAGATCCCGGGTGGTCACAGGATGATAGCCGGCTCGCGCCTTTGCGTAGACCCGGACCGCGATTGGGCGCCCCCATTGCTTGTCTTCGGCAAGCGCCGTGATCAGCGGCCGAACGAACTTGCGTCGGCCCTGCATGGTCAGAAACTCCTCCAAGGCGGGAACGGCCGGGTCATAGCGGCTGGCCACGACCATCTTCAGGAATGCAAAGCGCAGCTCATTGTTGCCGGCCCGGGACAGCGAAAAGGCGCGATCGAGGGCGGCCAGGCGATCCGTCGGCTGCCGCTTGTCAATCTTGGTCAGGAAACGCAGCCGCTCGTCGGTAGTCCATTCGCTCCAGGCGCTGGTTTCGGGCAGCGTGCCGGCATTGAAGGCCGCGACCGCCGAATCGATCGTTGCAAAGGCTTGCGGGTCGGCCTTGGCGATATTGGACGGGATGCCCGGCTGATTGACCCATTGGTCGAGCATCAGCCGGCTTTCGAGTGCCTGATCGCCCTTCACCAGATTTTGGCGGATATCGGCCAGGAATATGCTGGTCGTCACCGGCTGGAACTCATGGCGGTTGAACCAGCCCTTGAGCCATTCGTCGAAGCGCTGGCGGCCGACGATCGTTTCGATCGTGCGAAGGAAAGCGGCGCCCTTTTCATAGGCGATATCAGTCAGGCCGGAATCGGGGTGGCGTCCCTTGAGGTCGATGTGAAGCCGGGTGTCCGCGCCGGAAATCCCGCCATTTTCTTTAATCGCCTTGTTCATTGCGTCGAGGCCAAGCGCAATTTGCTGCGAAGCGACCTTGGGCCCGTAGATTTTCTCGATAATCCGCCGTTCTGCATAGGTTGTCATGCCTTCGTTAAGCCAGAAGTCGGCCCAAGTGGCGTTGGTGGCGAGATTACCGGACCAGCTGTGCGCCAGTTCATGCGCGATCAGGCTGACAAGACTCTTATCGCCAGCGATGAACGTCGGCGTAAGGAAGGTCAGGGTCGGATTTTCCATCCCACCGAACGGAAAGGATGGCGGCAGGACGAGCATGTCGTAGCGGCCCCATTTGTAAGGGCCGTAAAGCTCTTCCGCGGCGTCGACCATCTTCTCGGTATCGGCGAGCTCGGCGGCAGCCTTGTCGAGCATCACGGGCTCGGTCCAGACACCGGTGCGTGGCCCCAGGTCCCGGAAGGCGAGATCGCCGACCGCGATGGCAATCAGATAAGGTGCGACCGGATGCTCCATGCGAAAGCCGAAGCTTCTCATGTTGGGCGGTGGCGGCGTGGCGTCCGCCTCGTCCCACTTGGGAGCGCTCATCACCGCCGTCAAATCGGATGGAACCGCGATATGGGCCGTCCAGCTCTGGCGGATTCCGGGCGAATCCTGAGTTGGAATCCAGGTTCGATTTTCGATCGATTGTCCCTGGCTTAGCAAATAGGGATGCTTCTTTCCGGCCGTCTGCTCGGGCTTGAGCCACTGAAGCGCACCGGCGTCCGGCGCGGATTTGTATCGGATGATGATCTTGCGCTTGTCGCCCATCTTGATGCTGAGCGGCGCTCCCAGATTTTCGTCAATCGCCCCGACTTCGTAAGGAAGAGGCTGGCCGGCTTCGTCGGTGACTGCCTCAATCTCCAGCCCCTTGTCGTCGAGGACGATCTCGGTGGCGCCGGGCTTCGCCTGGATGTCGAGTGTGGCGGTGCCGCCAACCCGCTTCGCGTCAAAATCCACCGCGAGATCCAAATCCAGATGGGTCACCCGCGCTTCTAGCGGCTTGGCATAGCTATGGATGTCGACCGCATCGGGCGCATCGAGAATTGGCGCCACGCTAGCCGATCGGGCAGTGGGCGGTGGTGCCTTGTCGGCTTGGCATGACGAGAGGACAAATGCCGTCGCGACGGCGATCATAGAACGCATGAACAATCAAATTCTCCGAAAACTGGGCTTAGCCGGATTCGCCGACTGCCTTGTAGAGGCTGTTGATGGGCTGGGCGAGAACGCGCCGCACCATCGGTTCGAAGAAATCCAGCGGGGCGCTGTCATAGCCATCATCGAACGCAACCTGGTCGTAAACTTCGCAAAAACGCGCCGTATCTTCGAAATGCTCGTGGCCTCGATATGTTTCGCGCAGATCGCGGTTCATGCCGAGGTAGTGGAAGAAATAATAGCCTTGGAAGATGCCGTGATGCTCGACCATCCAGTGCGTCTTCTCGTCGACGAAGGGCCGCAGGATCGCGGCGGCGATATCGGGGTGATTATATGACCCCAGCGTGTCGCCGATATCGTGCAGCAGCGCCGCGACCACATAAGGTTCGCTTTCGCCGCCGCGATGGGCGCGCGTCGCGGTCTGGAGGCTGTGCTGGAGCCGGTCCACGGGAAAGCCGCCATAGTCGCCGTCGAGCAACTTCAAATGCGTCAACACGCGATCCGGCAGCTCCGCGGCATAGGGCATGAAATGCGTGCCGATCGCCTGCCAGTCGGCGGCGGTCGATTCCTCCATCGATCGAAACGTGGCTCGTGGCCCCTCTGCGTTCATCTGGCCTCTCCTCGGCTGGATGGCATCCTAGACCTGCTGGGCGGCAGACGCCAAGCCTAGGCGAGGCGGCAAGGGCGGCCTATATCGCGGCGATGCGACTGGCTGCAGCGAACAAGGGTAGCGATGGCGAGCGATAGCGTGCGCGCGCTGGCCGAGGCCGCCGCCAGGGAACATTCCGCCGGCATTCGCGGCAAGGGGCCGGCACGGCCGTTTCTCGCTGGCGTTGGTCTCGACCGGCCCTTCTTCGACGACAAGAACCGCGCCTTCTGGGTGCTGCAGTCGATCGGCTGGAGCGGTTATTTCATTCTCCGTTCGCTATCGGGGTTCGCCAATTCGATGGGCGCGATGTTCGTGGTCCATACCCTGCTTCTAACGGCGACCGGCTATTCCGTGACCTTGCTGATGGCCTCCCTCTATCGGCGGCTGATTACCTTGCGGGCGATCTGGACGGTGGTGATCAGCCTGGCGACGGTGGCGCTCGCCTCGGCCGCATTTTCCTTTATCGAAACATGGAGCCTGGCGACCTTCATCAATCCCGAAGCGCGACCCGCCGGCGTCCAGTTCTTCGGCGCGATCATCCTCGACTTCTCGATCCTGGCGGCATGGTCGGCGCTCTATTACGGAATCAACTATTATCTGCTGCTGGAAGAGGAGATCGACCAGCGCGTTCACCTCGAAAGCCAGGCGAGCAGCGCCCAGCTGGCGATGCTGCGCTATCAGCTCAACCCGCACTTCCTGTTCAACACGCTCAACAGCATTTCGACGCTGGTCCTCTTGAAGCAGACCGAGCGCGCCAATGCGATGCTGTCGCGGCTATCGTCCTTCTTGCGCTATACGCTGGTCAACGAGCCGACCGCCAAGGTGACGCTGGTGCAGGAGGTGGAGACGTTGAAGCTCTATCTAGAGATTGAGAAGATGCGGTTCGAAGATCGGCTTCGCCCGCACTTCAAGATTGAAGGAGAGACGATCGGGGCTCGACTTCCATCGCTGCTGCTTCAGCCGCTCATCGAAAATGCGATCAAATATGCCGTGACTCCGGCGGAAAATGGCGCCGACATCTGGATCAACGCCCGGCGCGAGGGGCGCGCGGTGCGGATCGAGGTGGCGGACAGCGGTCCGGGACAAGGTGGCGCGCCGGTCGATTCACAATCGATGGGGGTTGGCCTGGCCAATATTCAGGACCGGCTGACGCAGGCCTATGGTCCAGCTCACGGCTTTGCGACCCGGGCAAACGAACGCGGGGGGTTTAGTGTAATCATCGAGATACCGCTCGATACCGACCAAAGGGATTATCAATGACCATCCGAACTGTCCTCGTCGACGACGAGCCTCTTGCGACGCAGGGTCTTTGCCTGCGATTGGAGGCGCATGACGACGTCGAAGTCGTCGCCACCGCCGCCAACGGGCGAGAAGCGATCAGGGCCATCAAGACGCACAAGCCCGATCTTGTGTTCCTCGACATCCAGATGCCGGGATTCGACGGTTTCTCGGTCATTTCCGGCATGATGGAGGTCGAGCCGCCGCTGTTCGTCTTCGTCACCGCTTATGACGAGCACGCCCTGCGCGCGTTCGAGGCGCAAGCGGTCGATTATCTGATGAAGCCGGTCGAGGAGGATCGGTTGGCCGCGACTCTTGACCGGGTCCGCCAGCGCCTGAGTGAGAAGCGCGGCGCCGAGGAGATCGAGCGGCTGAAGGAAGCGCTGGCCGAACATGCCCCGGAAGCTGCCGAAGTATTGGCGGATGCCGCCCCCGAGGGTCCGGCTTCGAGCAGATTCGAGAAGATGATCAACATCCGCGATCAAGGCCAAATATTCAGGGTCGATGTCGATACGATCGAGCGGATCGACGCCGCCGGCGACTATATGTGCATCCAGACGGGCGAAAATACGCTGATCCTCAGGGAAACCATGAAGGACCTGGAAAAGCGGCTGGACCCGCGCCGATTTCAGCGCGTGCACCGTTCGACCATCGTCAATCTCGACCTGGTCCGGCAGGTGAAGCCGCACACCAATGGCGAATGTTTCCTGGTGCTCGATTCAGGCGCGCAGGTGAAGGTTTCGCGCAGCTATCGGGACGTGGTGGCGCGCTTCGTTCACTAATTCGCCCTTTCGTCGAACCGTGTTTGCATCGGCGCGGACAATATCGCTTGGAGATTATATGACCAGAACTCGCTGGCTTGCTGCCGCCTCCGCCCTGTCCTTGCTGACGCTTGCCGCCTGCGAGGCATCGAAACAGCCCGAAGCCGGTGACAGTGCCGCCATGACCGAGGGAGCGGAAGCGGACGGCTTGTCGAAGCTGGCGCGTATCGAGATGACGACCGATACCGCCTACCTGAGCGCGGAGGAAAGGGAGGTCGTAAATTTGCTCATCCAGGCGTCGGGCCTGATGAGCGAAATCTACAAGCGCCAGACGACGCCCGACTTTGACAAGCTGCGAGCAGAAATTGCCGCGAAGAATGACCCTGCCCTATTGGAAAGGTTCGACGCCTTCTTCGGTCCCTGGGACCCGATCAACGATGGCGTGCCTTTTTTCGGGAGCAAGCCCAAGCCTGCTGGAGCGGGCTTCTATCCGGCCGATCTGACCAAGGAGGAGTTCGACAAATATCTCGCCGCCAATCCCGGCGAAGCGAAGGCATTGACCGATCCCTACACAGTCGTGAAGCGGCAGGGTGGCAAGCTGGTCGCCGTTCCCTATTCGGTCGAATATAAGCAATGGCTGGAGCCCGCGGCGAAATTGCTTGATCAGGCTGCCGCCAAAACGAGCAATGCATCATTGAAGAAGTTTCTGAGCCTGCGTGCGCAGGCATTCCGCAACGACGATTATTTCCAGTCGGAGCTGGCCTGGATGGATTTGAAGGATACACCGATCGAGATCGCGATCGGGCCTTATGAGGTCTACACCGATGAACTCTACGGCCGGAAAACCGCCTTCGAATCCTTCCTCACGCTCAAGGATCCCAAGGAATCGGCGACGCTCGACCGTTTCAAGGGAGAGCTTCGCGGCATGGAAGCGAACCTGCCGGTCGAGGAGCGCTACAAGAATTTCCAGCGCGGATTCGAATCTCCGATTGCGGTGGCCGACCAGATCAAGGGCGGCGGAGACAATGTGCCGGGCGTTCAGACGGTGGCGTTCAACCTTCCCAACGACGAGCGCGTTCGCGAAGCGAAGGGCGCCAAGAAGGTAATCTTGCGCAACGTCCTGGGCGCCAAATATGAGCGTATCCTGGCGCCGATGGCCAGCCTTGTGCTGGTTTCCGACCAGGCGGGCGATGTCACGAAGAATTATATGTTCATGGAAACGCTGTTCCACGAATTGTCGCACAGCCTCGGTCCGGGCTCCATCATGGTCGGCGGGCGCAAGACGACGGTCGACAAGGAGCTGAAGGAAATCAGCTCCGGCTTCGAAGAAGCCAAGGCCGATGTCATGGGCGCTTGGAACATCCTGTACATGATGGACAAGGGTCTCCTTCCCGCGGCCGAGAAGAAGCAGATCCGCGCAACCTATGTCGCCGGCCTGTTCCGCGCGATGCGCTTTGGGGTGGGCGAAGCGCACGGCAAGGGTGCGGCCATGCAGTATCGTTTCCTGAGGGAAAAGGGCGGCATTGTGTGGGATGCCCAGGCGAAGCGTTTCCGCATTGACGAGGCCAAGATTGACGCCGCCATCCGTGACCTGGTCGGCGCGATTGTCCGGTTGCAGGGCAATGGAGACTATGCCGGAACCAAGTCCTTTCTCGATAAATATGCCGTGCTTGACCCCGAAGCGCAGCAGGTCATCGGGACGATGACCAAGATACCGGTCGACATCCGGCCCATCTATCCCGATCGCATATGAAGTCGTAATCGCCGGTCAAAAGGGAGGCGGACGATGGCCAAGGTGACCGGGCTCGGTGGAGTTTTCTACAAGGTCGCCGATCCGGCCGCGACGCGCGACTGGTATCAAAAGACGCTCGGCATTGGCGGCGAATGGGGCGCGACGTTCCCGTTCAAGGCGGATGACGCCGAGGGCTTTTCACTGTTCTCTCAGTTCAAGAGCGACACCGACTATTTCGGCCCCAGCGACCAGCCTTTCATGATCAACCTTAGAATCGACGACCTCGCCGCGATGGTCGAGGAGCTGGAAGTCAAGGGCATCGAGATATTGGGCCGGCAGGACGAGGATTACGGCCGCTTTGCCTGGATACTCGATCCTGACGGAGTGAAAGTCGAACTATGGCAGCAGAAAGGGCCAGCGCCGGAATGAGCAGCAGCTATGAAAAATTCGCCGCGCTTCACGTGCCGGGAAATCCGGTGGTGCTGTACAACATCTGGGATGTCGGCAGTGCGCATGCGGTCATCAAGGCAGGCGCGAAGGCGCTGGCGACGGGGAGCCATCCGGTGGCGGATGCCAATGGCTGGCCCGACGGCGAACAGGTGCCGATCGACTTTGCCCTGGCCAACGCCCGGCGAATTGCCGAGGCGGTGGAGCTTCCGCTGACGGTCGATTTCGAGGGGGCTTACTCAACCGATCCATCGGAGGGCGGGCGCAACGTCGCACGCCTTGCCGAAACGGGGGCCATCGGATGCAATTTCGAGGACCAGCATGTCGGCGGCGAAGGACTCCATCCGCTCGCCGACCAGATCCGCCGGATCGCCGCGATGCGCAAGGCGGTCGGCGACCAATTTTTCATCAATGCCCGGACCGACCTGTATCTCCAGGTGAGGGAACAGGATGAATCGCTGCTCGAGCATGTAATCGAGCGGGGCAAAGCCTTCGCCGATGCGGGAGCGAGTGGATTCTTCGTCCCGCGATTGTCGGATTCTCGGCAGGTGGAACGCGTCGTGCGCGAAGTCCCATTGCCGCTGAACCTGATCGCATTCCCCGGCGCTCCGCCCAAATCGGAGTGGGCGGCGGCGGGCGTCGCGCGCATCAGCCACGGCCCCTTCCCGCACCGGGCATTGATGGAGCAACTTACTGAAGCTGCGCGGGAAGCGATCGGCTAGGCGGTTTTTCGCCTTTGCCACGGCCAGCGCCACCCGGGGCCGGACTTCAAAACGCTTCGCCGGAAGATCGCCGAGGCGAATTTCAGGATCAGGGCGACCCACAGGATCTGCCACAATAGTGCGGCAAGATGCGGCCACAACATCTCCTGCTCGGCCGCCCGCGCGACCATCGCGAAGGGCGAGGAAAGTGGAAAGATGGCGGCGCTGATCGCCGAAGCGCTGTCCGGCCGGCCAACACCGAGCGAGGCGAAACCGAACAGCAGGACTTGCGACATCGTCACCGGCATCGACAGCGTCTGAACCTCGCGCACCGTGGAGGCTTGTGCGCCAATGCCCAGGAAGGTCGCGCCAATCAGCAGATAGCTCATCGAAAAATAGAGCAGGATGAACAGCAGGAAGGCGGGCCAGCCGACCGCCGGCGGAGGCAGCGAGCCAAGTCCTCCGGTGGCGTAGATGGCGATCGCCGCGGCGCCGGCGCTGGCCCAGACCGTGATGCCGACCAGCGACATGGCGAGCATCGCGAATAGTTTGCCAAGAAATATGGCGTCGACCGGGACGGCTGCAGCCAATACCTCGATGACCTTGCTCGATTTTTCCTCGATCAGTTGCGACAGCAGCATGCCGGCCAAAAGAATGGTGAGTACGAACAGGATGGTCTGGCCAGCCCGGGCCGTCAGGCTTCGGGCGAAAGCGACCGAACCCGACGATGTTCGGGTCAGTGTGACCTGCACCGGCTGGCCTTGCGGCGGCGGAATGACCCGCGTCCGCCGTGCTTCGTCGACGAACATGTTCACCTGTTGAACGGTCCGGCCATCTGCGGTTACCGCCCCGGTGAAGTGCGGCGCGGCGAGTCCGCCTTCAAGAACCCCCAGCGTCGGTTCGTCGGCCGAGGTAAGCAGGCGCCGGCGCTGCGCCGCGAGGTTGGCTTCGGGCCGGGCGTAGCGGAGCTGGATGAACGGCCGGTCCCCCTCGAGAGGCGAAAGGCGCGTGCGGGCCGCCTGGAGCAGCGCGAAATCCTGTTGAGAGGCAATGACCGCAATGGCCGGCGGGCTGGCAGTGCGTTCCACCTGGGCACCGATGCCGCCGAAGATGAAGCCAAGGCCAATCGGGAATAGAGGGCCGAGGAGGAACAGCAGGAAAGTCTTGCTGAGTACGGTCGCGGCGAAGTCGCGACGAGCGATGACAAAGGCGGCGCGGAG
Organism: uncultured Alphaproteobacteria bacterium; assembly: GCA_963750385.1. Taxonomy (GTDB): domain Bacteria; phylum Pseudomonadota; class Alphaproteobacteria; order Sphingomonadales; family Sphingomonadaceae; genus Sphingomicrobium. The sequence goes on from CAVVQJ010000007.1 coordinate 87,732, forward strand.
GGTTTCAGGCAGTTTCACGCGGCCTCCGCATTGGCGGTCAAATGACCCATTTCCCGAGCGGCCGCCTCACCCGCGATAGCGATGAAGGCGTCATGGAGACCGGGCCGTTCGATGCTCAGTGTTTCGATTCCGGCGCCACCGTCGATCAGCGCCTTCAACAATGGCTCGGGGCCGCCTTTCGGAAGCTCGAAGCGCCACTCGCCGGCGACATTCTTCGCCGTTTGCGGAATCGCGTCGCGCCACGGACCGTCGGTCGCCCGGGTGCGCAGATGAACGATGGGACGCAGCCGGTTGCGGGCCTCGTCGACGCCGCCTTCGAATGCCGACTTGCCTTCGGCGATGATCACCACCCGCTCGCACAGCCGTTCCGCATGGGCGATGACATGGGTCGAGAAGATGATGGTAACGCCCGATCCGGCCTGATCGCGGATCAGCTGCTCGAGTTTTTCCTGGTTGATCGCGTCGAGACCGGCAAATGGTTCGTCGAGCACGATCAGATTGGGCCTGTGGATGATCGTGCCGAGCAACTGCACCGTCTGGGCCATGCCCTTGGAGAGGGTTCGGATCGGCCGTTTCGCCCAATCCTCATTGCCGCGCTCCTTCAGCAATTCCAGCGCCCGTCGACGCCCTTCGGCTAGCGGCAGACCGCGCAACGCCCCCATGAACGCGATCGCCTCGGCGGCCGGCATGGCGGGATAAAGTCCCCGCTCCTCGGGTAAATAGCCAACGTCACGCGCTACTTCGAGCGGGCGGTCGTGACCAAGCAGCGAGCGGCTTCCCGAGGTCGGGTCGATGATACCCAGCATCATTCGAAGGCAGGTCGTCTTGCCCGCGCCGTTGGGGCCTAGAATTCCGGTGATGCTCCCTTCGGGAACGGTCAGGCTGACGCCGTCGACGGCCCGCTTGCCGTCGAAATCCTTGACCAGGTTCCGCGCTTCGGCGGCGATCGCTCTTTCCCCCATGGCCGCAATGGGTAAAGGCTGGCCCGGCCATGACAAGCCTGAAGCAGCAGATTTTCGACAAGGCGGCGGAGCTTGGCTTCGTGGCCTGGGGAATTCGCGCGGGCCGATGCGGCGCCGGAGGCGAGTGAAGGGCTGCGCCAGTGGCTCGCGGCCGGCCACCATGGCGAGATGGGCTGGATGGAAGCTCGCGCCGATGAGCGGGCGAGTGCCAACGGCCTGTGGCCTGACGCGAAATCGGTGATCGCGCTGGCCATGAGCTACGCCCCGGCGAGCGACCCGCTGGCGCTGGCCGACGCGCGGGATCGGGGGCGCATCTCGGTCTACGCGCAGGGTGCGGACTATCACAAGGTGATGAAGAAGGCGCTGAAGGTGATGGGTCGCTGGCTGGCCGATGAAGCGGGCTGCCAGCTAAAGGTGTTCGTCGACACTGCGCCGGTGATGGAAAAGCCGTTGTCGGCCGCGGCCGGGGTCGGCTGGCAGGGCAAGCACACCAATTTGCTCAATCGCGAGCATGGCAGCTGGTTGTTCCTGGGCATCATTTACACGACGTTAGAGCTCGATCCCGACGAGCCGGCAGGCGACCATTGCGGGACCTGCACGCGCTGCATCGAGGCATGTCCGACAGGCGCGATCATCGGGCCGCATCGTCTCGATGCCCGGCGATGCATCTCCTATCTCACGATCGAGCACGCCGGACCCATCCCCAACGAATATCGCGAAGCCATGGGCAATCGCATTTATGGCTGTGATGACTGTCTGGCGGTCTGTCCGTGGAATCGGTTTGCCAGCGAGGCCCAGGCGAACAAGGCCTTCACGCCGCGCGCCGAGTTGGCCGCGCCGGGGCTGGCGGACTTGCTGGCGCTCGACGACGCCGCCTTCAGGGAGCTATTTTCGGGGTCCCCAATCAAACGGATCGGCGTGGCTCGAATGACCCGCAACTGCCTCATCGCCGCGGGCAATAGCGGTGATGCAAAACTAAGGCCTGCGGTGGAGCGGCATTTGGCGAGTGACGACCCGGTAGTGGCCGACGCCGCGCGCTGGGCGATAGGGCGGCTTTAACGGGCCTTGCGCGCCTCGATCGCATAGACGCAGCTCTGGGCGCTGACCTCCGTGCCCTGGAAGTTGCGCGCCTCGATATAGGCAACGCGGGGCGAGGCATTGCCGCCCTCGGGATAGAGATAGGCATCCAGTACACAGGCCGGCCCGGCGAACTGGAGTTTGGTTCCCGTCCCCTCGCGGACCTGTAGCCGGGGCGTGCCGAAATGTTCGACCAGCTCATTGGCGGTCATTCCATTGAGGGTCCGATGGTCCGGACTATCATCCCTCGCCGAGCTGATGCTGGCGGCCGCTGTTGGTTGCGGCGCGGGAGTCGATGCGCAAGCGGCGACTAACAATGCAAGTGCGGGAACCAGGCGGCGCATGATCCGCCTTGTGCCGGGGACGCGACAGGCTGGCAAGCTTGTGTCGGCGGCGATGCACGGCTAGGCGCGCCGCGACTTCTTTCCAGCAGGACCAGCCATTTCATGACCCAGCCCCGCTTCGACGTGCTCTGCATCGGCAATGCGATCGTCGACGTCATTGCCGACGCCGACGAGGCTTTCCTCACCGCCCAGGGACTCGAAAAGGGATCGATGCGGCTGATCGACGAGGCGGAAGCGGTCCGGCTTTACGATGTGATGGGCCCAGGTCGCGAGATCAGCGGGGGATCAGCGGGCAACACGGCGGCTGGCCTCGCCGCGCTGGGCCTGAAGGCTGCCTTTATCGGTCAGGTGGCGGACGACCAGCTTGGCTTGATCTACAAGCATGACATCGAGGCGCAGGGGATCGACTTTCTTGTCGCGCCACGTGGCGATGTCGGAGCGACCGCGCGTTCGCTGATCCTGGTGACACCCGATGCGCAGCGGACGATGAATACGTTCCTCGGCGCGGCGCAGCGGCTCGAAATCGGCTCGGTCGACAGGGCTGCGGTCGGCGACAGCGGCATCATCTATCTGGAAGGCTATCTGTGGGATCCCGCCGAGCCGAGGGCGGCGATGGAGGCGGCAATGGACGCAGCTCATTCCGCTGGCCGAAAGGTCGCCTTCACCTTGTCCGACACATTCTGTGTCGACCGTCATCGCGAAGGCTTCTGGCAATTACTCCGCGACGGAAGAATCGACATCCTCTTCGCCAACGAGGCCGAGGCCAAGGCGATGGTCATGGTCGATGACGCCGAGGCGGCCATTGCCTGCCTTGCAAAGCTCGCACCGACGCTGGTCGTTACCCGCAGCGAAGCCGGCGCGACCGCCGTCAGCGGAGCCGATCGCGCGGACGTACCTGCCGAGCCCATCGAGCGGCTGGTGGATACCACCGGCGCCGGTGACCTGTTCGCTTCGGGCTTTCTTGCCGGGCAGGCGCGGGGGCTTGGCCTCGAAGTGTCACTGAGGCTCGGCGCGATGTCGGCGGCCGAGGTAATCCAGCATTATGGAGCACGGCCGGAGAGGAGCCTGATGGAGTTGGCGGCTCCGTTGCTTTCCTAGGCCGGTCCCTTCAGTTCGATCTGGTTGCCCGACGGGTCGCGAATGTAGAAGGAATAGCCGTCGCCCTCCGCGCCATAGCGCATTCCCTCCTCGACAATCGCGACGCCGTGCGTAGCTAAATGGTAGCGCATCGCCTGTTGCGACCAAGATCCGGTGGCTAAGGCGACATGGTCCATGTTGCGGCCGCCCTTTATATCCGGCCGTGCCCAAGCGCCTTCCTCCGAACCGATGTCGATCAGGTCGATGAGCGAGGCCCCGGCGCGCAGCTGGAGCATGCCATATTCAGGCAGGGCTCGGTCAACGGAGCAGCCGAGAACCTGCTCGTAGAAAGACAGGGCGTCGGCCATGTCGCGAACCAGCAGGACGACATGGTCGATGCCGCGAATGTCGAATGGAGGCGGCATAGCGGTTCCTTTGTCGGACCCGCCTTATGGCGAGATGCAACGAAAGGCGATGCAAAAAAGGGGAGGCCGAAGCCTCCCCTTTCGATTTCCAAGCTGACGGCGGAGCTTAGCTGCGTTCCTCCGGTGATCCAGGGACAGGCGCCCCCGGCATCGGAGCGGCACCGACCGGCGGCGCTTCGTCCGAGAGTTCGGGCACTTCCACGATCCCGCGGCCGAGATGGCTCTTTCCGCGACTGTAGAGGAAGTACACGAACAGTCCCAGAATGCCCCACCCGGGCAGGAACAGCATCGCAGCCGTTGGCAGGTTGAGGAACAGGAACACGCACCCCAAAATGGTCAACGGCGCAATGAGCCAGACCGCGGGCACCCGGAAGCTACGCGGACGCGTGGGGTCCATTCGCCGCAGCATCATCACTGCCACCGCCACCATCAGGAAGGCGTAGAGCGTGCCCGCATTTGAAATGTCGGCCAGTTGACCGACCGGGAAGAACGCCGCCGCGATGGCAACCGCAACGCCGGTGATAACAGTCACGATGTGCGGGGTACGGAATCGCGGATGCACTTTGCTCAGCATTTCCGGCAGCAACCCGTCGCGGCTCATCACGAAGAAGATGCGGGTCTGGCCGAAGATCAACACGAGGATGACCGAAGGAAGCGCCAGGAAGGCAGCAATGCCTATCGCATTGCCGACCCAGGTGAAGCCGAGCATCTTGAGTACGTGCGCCAGCGGTTCCTTGGAACAGACCAGCGCGCTGACATGCTCGGGCATTGCGCACTGCCGCGCCAGTTCGGGTGATCCTGCTTCGAGCGGACCGCCCAACCCCATGATCGGGTCACCACCGAGCGTGCCAATCGCCCCTGCCGCAACCAGAATATAGAAAACGGTGCAGAAAAGCAGCGAACCGACAAGCCCGATCGGCACGTTGCGCTGCGGATTTTTGGTCTCTTCCGCCGCGGTCGAAACCGCGTCGAAGCCGACGTAGGCAAAAAACATGGTCGCCGCCGCGCCAACCGCGCCGACGCCGGTGCCGAACCCGCCGAACACGCCCGCGGGCAGGAATGGATTGAACCGGTCGGCGCTAAAGTCCGGGCTGGTGAAGGTCAGTGCGACAAACGCCGTCAGCGCGGTGACCTTGATCAGCACCAGGACGGCGTTGACCTTGGCGCTTTCGCTGGTGCCGATGACCAGCAGTCCGGTCACAAGCAGCGCAATCGTCAGCGCAGGCAGGTTGATCAGTCCACCTTCGATGCCTCCGAAGGCCAACGGGCCGCCACTGAGCCAGGCAGGCAGATGTATGCCCAGTCCGCCCAGGATCGTGCCGGAGAAATAGCCCGACCAGCCGACTGAAACCGCGCTTGCAGCGATGGCATATTCCATGATCAGCGCCCAGCCGACCGTCCAGGCGAAGAATTCGCCCATCGTCGCATAACTGTAGGTGTAGGCGCTGCCCGCCACCGGGATCATGGCGGCAATTTCAGCGTAGCACAGTGCTGCAACGATGCAGACCGCGCCCGCGATGGCAAAGGCCAACATCAAGCCGGGGCCGGCCTTTTGCGCGCCGACCGCGGTCAGCACGAAAATTCCGGTGCCGATGACGCAGCCGATACCGAATAGCGTCAGCTGGAACCAACCCAGCGTACGGCGCAGTGATTTCTTTTCCGCAGTCGCAAGGATTGCGTCGAGCGGTTTGACGCGGTCTAAAATCATGCTCTTCCCCTTGGAACGCGGGCCCGTCCCGGACGGCCCGTCCTCTGTGGCGCGAAGCCTAGCGCCTCGATTCGCCCGCGCAAGCGCCGATTAAGTCTATCGTGCCAGCATCGGCCCCAGCGGCTGGCCACCGAAGATGTGGACGTGGAGATGCGGTACTTCCTGGCCTGCCCGCTTCCCCATGTTCGAAAGGATTCGGTAGCCCTGTGTATCGGCGCCGGTCATGCGCGCCACTTCGCCAATCGTCCGAACGAAATCGGCGATCTCCGCGTCTGACGCCTTGGCGGTAAAATCGTCCCAGCTGACGTATTGCCCCTTGGGAATTACCAGTACGTGGATGGGGGCCAGGGGGCTGATGTCGTGAAAGGCCAGGCTGTGCTCGGTTTCGGTCAACGTCGTGGCCGGAATCTCGCCGCGCAGGATCCGGGCGAAGATATTGGCGTCGTCATAAGGCGCTTTGGCGTCGATGGGCATGGAATGGGTTAACTCCGCTTGACCGGTTGGCTTCGCTCGCTACCACGAAAAGCGATGAGCGAGGAAACCCCTGAGTCCCTGATTCCCTACGACGAAATCGTGCAAGAAGCGCTGCGTGATGTGGTCGGGCGGGTTTTGCATGAAGTGGAGCAGGCCGGCGGCCTGCCGGGCGGTCACCATTTCTACATTACCTTCAAGACGCAGATGCCGGGTGTATCGATCCCCAAGCATCTGGTCGAGCGGTTCCCCGACGAGATGACGATCGTCATCCAGCATCGCTTCTGGGACCTGAAGGTCGAAGACGATCTGTTTTCGGTTGGGCTGAGCTTTGGCGGCGTGCCCTCGACGCTGGTGGTCCCCTTCGCCGCCGTGACCGACTTTGTCGACCCGGCGGTCGATTTCAGCCTAAAATTCCAGGCCAATGGCGCGGGCGACGCGCATGAAGAGCATGACGAACCCGAAAATGATGCGCCGGTGGCGGAAGTGAGCGACGACGGGTCGAATGTCGTCAACGTCGATTTCACCCGTAAGAAATAGCTGTCATTGCGCGCGTAGCGGGCGAAGGCGGCCGCAGGCCAACCAATTCAGCGGCGCATCTGGATTGCTTCGTTGCTTCGCTCCCTACAGTGACGGAATTCAACGGAGTTAGACGATCAAATGAACACCCATACCCGCACCGAGACCGATAGCTTTGGCCCGATCGAAGTGCCCGGCGACAGTTATTGGGGCGCCCAAACCGAACGATCGATATCCAACTTCCCGTTTGGCGAGCGCGAGCGGATGCCGGCGGAGATTGTCCATGCGCTGGGTTATGTGAAGCAGGCCGCGGCGCGGGTGAATGCCCGGATCGGCGGTCTTGATCCGGAGCTCGCGGAAGCGATCCAGCAAGCGGCGGGAGAGGTGGCGCGAGGCGACCTGGACAGCCAGTTTCCGCTCGTCATCTGGCAAACGGGGTCCGGCACCCAATCTAACATGAATGCCAACGAGGTGATCGCCGGGCTCGCCAATGAAAAGCTGACCGGCACTCGCGGCGGCAAGGAGCCGGTTCATCCCAACGACCACGTCAACAAGGGGCAGTCGTCGAACGACAGCTTCCCTACGGCGATGCACGTCGCCGCGGGTATCGCCGTATATCGCAGACTGCTTCCGGCGCTTCAGGCCATGCATGCGCGGCTTGCCAAACAGGCGAGGCGCTGGGACCGGCTGGTCAAGATCGGGCGGACCCATTTGCAGGACGCGACCCCTTTGACGCTGGGCCAGGAATTCTCGGGCTATGCGGCGCAGGTGGAGGACAATATTTCCCGGGTAAAAGGGGTGCTGCCGCGGGTCTTGCGGCTCGCGCAGGGCGGAACCGCGGTGGGAACCGGCCTCAATGCCCCCAAAGGATTTGCGGAGGCGTTCGCCAAGGAAGTCGCCAACCTCACCCAACTCCCCTTTACCTCGGCGCCGAACAAGTTTGCCGAGCTTGCCGCGCACGACACGCTCGTCGAACTCTCTGGCGTGCTCAATACAATCGCGGTGAGCCTGTCGAAAATCGCTAGCGACATTCGCTTGCTCGGATCGGGCCCGCGTTGCGGATTGGGCGAACTGAAATTGCCGGAGAATGAGCCGGGCAGCTCGATCATGCCGGGCAAGGTCAATCCGACCCAGTGCGAGATGCTGACCATGGTGGCGGCCCAGGTGATGGGCAATCATGTCGCTGTGACGATCGGCGGGCTCCAAGGGCATCTGGAACTCAATGTGTTCAAGCCGCTGATCGGGGCGAACGTGATCCGGTCGATCAACCTCCTGTCGACCGGGATGGAAAGCTTCACCGAACGAACGCTTGACGGGCTTGAGGCCGATGAAGGCCGCATCGCCGAGCTGGTGAACAAATCGCTGATGCTAGTCACGGCGCTGGCGCCGGAAATCGGCTACGACAATGCAGCGACGATTGCCAAACATGCCCATAAGAAGGGCATGACCTTGAAAGAAGCGGGCCTGGACCTTGGGCTGGTCGACGAGGAGACGTTCGACCGGGTGGTCAAGCCGGACAAGATGCTGGGGCGCTGACGGAGGAGGTCGAAAATGGGATTGCAGACACAGGCTCGAATTGCGGAGGTCGGATTGGCCGCCCTCCTCATCGCCGGCTGCGCATCGCAAGAGGCGCGAGCACCCGCCACGCCCGCGGCCGTCGCCGTGACTCCATTGGCTGCCGCGCTGGCGCCCGCCGTTTACATGCAGGTCGCAGCCTCAAGCGCATTGTTCGCCATCCGCGCCTCCGAGCTGGCGGCTTCCAGGTCGAGCAATCCCCGTCTCCGTTCGGTCGCGCGGACCATTGCTCAGGACCAGCGGGGGATCGGTTCGCAACTAAACTATGCCGGGCGAAGGCTCGATTTGCTGCCCAGCGCAACGCTGACTTCGGCGCAGGCCGCCGACCTTAATCGGCTCAACAGTTCGAGCAACGTCGATGCCCTTTACCGGCAACTGATGGCCCCGGTCCTGTCGCAGGCGCTCCAGGCTCATTCGGCCTTCGCCGTTCGCGGTTCGAGCCCGACGCTCCGCCCAGTCGCGAAGATGGCTGCCCCGGCCACGCGCAGGAATTTGGAGCAACTTCGCCGCCGCTAGCGGCTACAGTTTCCAGTTCAGCCGGACTCCGACATTGTCGATGCCGGGGTTCTCTCCGCCAAAGAACTGGCCGTGGCTCATGTGAACCCAACTTGCTTCGACCATCCCTCGCTGGGACAGGCGGACTCCGACACCCAATTCTGGCTCGAACAAAATGCGACTTCCGAATGCGATCCGGTTGGGAACGATGTGATCGGCCGTCGATCCGTCGTGGATGGCGACACCGACGCCCGGCCGGATGTATATTCGATCGCCAAAACGCGCCGAAAGCCCAACAGCGGCATAGTTGGTGTCACCCGATGTATTGAGCGCGCCGAACACATAGGGCTCCAGCGGCGTGCGGCCAATTCGCGGGCCGCGATAACCCAGAAGAATGTCGACGCCGCCCTCCTTCGAGGATTCCAGGCTCAGCGGCGTTCCGACCGCATGGGCATAGGCGCCCCCGAACAACTCATCCGCTTGAGCAGGCGCGGCGGCGCTGAACGCACAAGCAGCTAGAAAGAAAGCCCTTTTCATGATGGCGCAAGGTAGCGGCGGAATCCTCCGGCACAAGTGTCCGGAACGGGGGCATCAAGTTTGGAGTTGTTGAGTCATGCGGTCGATATTCGCATCTTTCTCCCTGGCGATGGCCGTTGGGGCGTGCGCAACGGTCGCGGCACCCACCGAGCCGCTGGTCGGCCGTTGGGGCGGCGAGCATGTCGACTTGTTGCTGACGTCCGCGAATGGAACGCTGGACTTTGATTGCGCGGCGGGGCGGATCGATGGGCCGCTGCTGATACGTGCCGATGGAAGCTTCACCGGCGTTGGAAGCCACACGCCCGGCACCGGCGGGCCCGAGCGGATCGGCGAAACGCGGCCGTCCTATCCTGCTAGTTATAGCGGCACGGTACGAGGCGACAGGATGACGTTGCGAATCGACGTGCCTTCGCAGGGTCTCGTGATAGGGCCATATGTGCTCACCCGCGATGCGCGGCCGATGCTGGTGCGCTGCGTCTAGCTCGCTTGCCAGGCCTGGATGGCGTCGTTTGGGGCGAGCAGCATCCATATGTTGAGCGTCAGATTGTCCCGAATGACGATCAGCGGGACGATTTCCAGTGCGAAGACGGCAAGCATGCTGGCCCAGACTGGAAGTCTGAGCGCGGCAAGAAAACCCACTGCCATCATCACAATGTCGCTGGCGGAATTGAGAATGGAATCGCCCGAATAGCCAAGCGCGATCGTCGCCTCGCGGTAGCGGTCGATGACCATCGGGGTGTTTTCCACGATTTCCCAAGCCGCCTCGACGGTGACGGCGGCGGCAAAGCGCCATTCGACGGATGTGCGGCGAAACAGCAGGTGGAGCGCCGCGTAGAACAGGAAGCCGTGGACGATGTGACTGGGGCTGTACCAGTCGGCCAGCATCTGGCTCTGTAAAGGCCCTTCGCGGCCCCACAACTCCACCGCGTCGCAAGTGCAGATTGGGGGCCGGCCCATGGCGAACAGGATCGCCCCGGAAAAAGTCAGGATGGAGAGAAGGGCGAGGAGCGGCCGAGGCCGCCGGGAGGCGGCCGGCATGATCAACGCCTAAGGCGGTGAGGAGCGCTTGCCAAGCGTCCCGGCCTGGCGCACCAATCCGACCATGTTGCGCCTGTTTGGACCCGGCTGCTCGCCTTCCCCGATCGACGCCGGCGACGCCAGCGACGCCGGCGCGAGCGCCGAGAAGGCTGTCTGGATCGACCTGCTCGAGCCGACCAAGGCAGAGGAGGCGCTCGCCGAGAAACTGATCGGCACCAACGTGCCGACCCGCGAGGAAATGCTGGAGATCGAGCCGTCGAGCCGGCTCTATGAGAAGGATGGGGTCATTTTCATGACCATGTCGGTCCTCTTTGGAGTCGATGAGGGAAGGCCGTCCACGGACCCGATCAGTTTCATCCTGACCGACAAACGGCTGGTCACTGTCCGCTATATCGATCCCAAGCCGCTGATCGTTTTCGCCGAACATGCCTATGCTGACAGCGAACTGACCAAGGATCCGCTGACGGTGCTGATCCGCCTGCTCGATGCGATCATCGACCGGCTGGCCGACGAACTGGAGCATGCGGGGCGTGAGCTTGAAGCTATTTCCAGCCATGTGTTCGAGCGGCAGGCCCGAACCCAGCGGCGCAGCCCCGAGTTGCGCTACGAAGCGCTCATGTTGCGGATTGGGGAAGTTCAGCGGCTCCTTGCCCGCGCACGGGAAAGCTCGGTCGGCGGCGGCCGAATGCTAGGCTTCCTTGATGCTTGCGCGATCATGAGCGGGCGTGAGGCCCAGTCAAAGCATGTCCAGAGCCTCATAGCCGATGCCAGGGCGCTCGATGATCACAGCGACTTTCTGGCCGAAAACCTCAACTTCCTGCTCGACGCCTCACTCGGCATGATCACTCTCGAGCAGAATCTTGTGATGAAGATCTTTTCGATTGTCGCGGTGGTGCTCATGCCGCCGACGCTGATTGCTGGCATTTACGGGATGAATTTCAAGCATATGCCGGAGCTTCGCTGGCTCTACGGCTACCCCATGGGTCTCGCGATCATGCTGGCCAGCGCCATCCTGCCCTATTGGTTCGCTCGCCGCAAAGGCTGGCTCTAGCTTCCCGGACCCTTTGTCATGGGAGGCCGTTCTTGCTAGGGGCGCGGCCAACCGCCGCCCGCCCGAGCTGCGCGGCATTTCAAAATCGCGACGACGCGCAAAGAGGACAGCATATGATCCCGACCGGCCAGGATAGTTTGAAGACCCGTTCCACGCTGGAGGCCGGCGGCAAGACCTACGCTTATTATTCGCTCACCAAGGCTGCCGCGACCCTAGGCGATATCGACCGGCTGCCTTTCTCGATGAAGGTGCTGCTCGAAAATCTCCTCCGCTTCGAGGATGGGGTGACTGTCACACGCGACGACCTCATGTGCATGGCTGCCTGGCTCAAGGACCGGCGCATCAACCGCGAGATTCAGTATCGCCCGGCGAGGGTGCTGATGCAGGACTTCACCGGCGTACCGGCCGTCGTCGACCTCGCGGCGATGCGCGACGCGATGAAGTCGCTCGGCGGCGATGCGCAGAAGATCAATCCGCAGGTGCCGGTCCACCTGGTCATCGACCATAGCGTGATGGTCGACGAATTCGGTACGCCCAAATCGTTCGAGCAGAATGTCGCTCTCGAATATCAGCGCAATGCCGAGCGCTACGAATTTCTCAAATGGGGCGCGACCGCGTTCGACGATTTCAAGGTGGTTCCGCCGGGCACCGGCATCTGCCACCAGGTCAACCTCGAAAACCTTGCCCAGACCGTGTGGTCAAGCGAGGACCAGAATGGCGAGTTGGTCGTTTATCCCGACACCCTGGTCGGTACTGATAGCCACACGACCATGGTCAATGGCCTCGGAGTGCTGGGCTGGGGCGTCGGCGGGATCGAGGCGGAAGCAGCGATGCTCGGCCAGCCGGTCAGCATGCTGATCCCCGAAGTCGTCGGCTTCCGGCTATCGGGTGCGTTGAAGGAAGGCATCACCGCCACTGACCTAGTGCTGACCGTCACGCAGATGCTTCGCGCCAAGGGCGTGGTCGGACGGTTCGTGGAATTCTTTGGGCCCGGCCTTGATGCGCTGAGCCTGGCCGACCGTGCGACGATCGCCAACATGGCGCCTGAATATGGCGCGACCTGCGGCTTCTTCCCGATCGACGAGCGGACGATCGACTATCTCAAGCTCACCGGCCGCGACGAAGCGCGGATCGAACTGGTGCGCGCCTATGCCGAGGCGCAGGGCATGTGGCGCGATGCCTCGACCCCGGATCCATTGTTCACCGACACGCTGGAGCTCGACATGAATATCGTCGAGCCGTCGCTGGCCGGGCCGAAGCGGCCGCAGGACAAGGTTCGGCTGAGCGAGGTCGACGAGCTGTTCAATGCCGAACTCGAAGGCACATACAAAAAGGACGGCGAAGAGCGGGTCCGGATTGAAAGCGAAGGCGTGGAAATTGGGCATGGCGACGTGATGATCGCCGCGATCACCAGTTGCACCAACACGTCCAACCCGTCAGTGCTGGTCGCCGCCGGACTGGTCGCGCGCAAGGCCCGGGCGCTCGGCCTGACTCGCAAGCCCTGGGTCAAGACTTCGCTCGCACCGGGAAGCCAGGTGGTGACCGACTATCTCGACGCCGCCGGGCTTAGCGAAGATCTCGACGCGATCGGGTTCAACCTGGTTGGCTATGGTTGCACCACCTGCATCGGCAATTCGGGTCCATTGGCGCCGGCATTCAGCGCCGCCATTGCCGAGCATGACTTGGTGGTAGCCTCGGTCCTGTCGGGCAACCGCAATTTCGAGGGCCGTGTTTCGCCTGACTGCCGGGCCAATTATCTGGCCTCGCCGCCGCTGGTCGTGGCGTATGCGCTCAAGGGGTCGGTTCGCTCGGACATGAACAGCGAACCGCTCGGGCAGGGCAAGGACGGGCAGGATGTCTTTTTGAAGGATGTCTGGCCAACCAATGATGAGGTTCGGCAGCTGATCGACGCGCACGTCCATAGCGACATGTTCCGAAGCCGCTACGCCGACGTCTATCACGGGGACGAACAATGGCGCGCGATCGATGTCACGGGCGGCGACACCTATGACTGGCCGGCCGCATCGACCTATATCCAGAACCCGCCCTATTTCACCGGCATCACCATGACCCCCGAGCCGCTGACAAACATCGAGGGCGCCCGGGCGCTGGCGGTGTTCGGAGATTCAATCACTACCGACCACATCTCGCCGGCCGGGGCGATCAAGCTCGACAGCCCCGCAGGCAAATATCTGAGCGATCATCAGGTCCCCCGGACCGAGTTCAACAGCTATGGATCTCGCCGCGGCAACCATCAGGTGATGATGCGCGGGACCTTCGCCAACATCCGGATTCGTAACCGCATGCTCGACGGGGTGGAGGGTGGCATGACCCGCTATGCGCCAACCGGGGAGATAATGCCGATCTATGACGCGGCGATGAAGTATCAGGCGGACGGCACGCCGCTCGTCGTCATCGCCGGCAAGGAATATGGCACGGGTTCGTCACGCGACTGGGCGGCAAAGGGAACGATCCTGCTCGGGGTCCGGGCGGTGCTTGCAGAAAGCTTCGAGCGCATCCACCGCTCCAACCTCGTCGGGATGGGTGTGCTTCCGTTGCAGTTCCCTGAAGGCGAAGGCGCCAACACGCACCGCATCGATGGGACCGAGACTTTCTCGATCGATGGAATCGCAGCGATCGAGCCTCGCCAGGACGTGACGGTCAAGGTCACCCGGGCCGATGGCTCGACCCTCGACATCGTCGCCCGTTGTCGCATCGATACTTACAATGAGCTCGAATATTATCGGTCGGGCGGCATCCTTCACTACGTGCTGAGGAACCTGGCCGCCTGACGCTCGCGCTTGCCATCGACATCGTCGGCTGGATAGGCGCGGTGCTCATCCTGGGCGCCTACGCGCTGCTGACGGCTGGGAAGCTGAAACCGCGGAGCGTTGCCTACCAAGGCATGAACGTGGTCGGCGCGCTGGGCTTTATCGCCAATGGCTGGTGGCACGGCGCGATGCCGTCGGCCGTGCTCAATATCATCTGGGCCGCAATCGGGATGGTTGCGCTTTGGAAGATCAGGGCCGCGGCACGCTCGTCGACCTGAACCATCGGGTCAATCCGTGCCAAGCCTTTCGTTTCTCGGCTCCAAGTGGCGCGACACGGCAACTGTTCCGGTCCGCGCCGTCGCAATGATTGATCTAGCGGACGACCCAGCCGATCCACAGGCTGCGCGGCGCGGTGCGCTCGGTTGCGCCATCGCTACCGATCGCGGCGACAACCTGGCGATTGAACAGATTCTCTGCCCGTAGTTCGACGGCGGTGCGGCGGTCGAGCGGCCAGCGCGCCACGAAATCGGCGGTCAATACGGAAGGGAGCGGGCGGCCTTCGCCCTCTGCTTCAAACTGTCGGCCGATAAATCTGGCCGTGGCGGCAAAGGTTGGGCCGTCCATCTTTTCCCAACCGATGGTTGCCGACGCCTGGTGACTCGGCGTCTGGGCTGGTCGCAAACCGTCCAGCGGAGAGGCGATGCCCCCGGCATCGATCCGTGCATGGGTAAAGGCATAGCTCAAGCGACCGAACCAGCTGCTCCTTCGAATTTCGCTGTCCAGTTCCACACCAAAGCTGTCGATCGCATCGAGATTGTCGCGCCGCCGAAATTGTCCGCCTGCGGCGACGAAGCCGACGCCGGGAAAATTACCGGGACCCTCGGCAATCCGTACGTTGGCGATGGCGCCAGACAAATGGTTTCGGAAGAGGGTGGCCGACAAGCGCGCATGCTCTGACGGATGCCAGTCGAACCCTCCCTCGAGGCCGAAAAGATGCTCGGGCGAGAGCATCGCATTGGCCGCGGTGGCATCGGCTCCGACCCGGAACGGGCGGTAAAACTCGTTGAGCGTCGGCAGCCGCCAGGACCGATAAGTGGCACCGCGGAGCGACAGCGTCTCGTTAGCGCGGCGTTCAATTCCCAGCCGGCCGGACCATTCCCAGCCGCTCCTTCCTTGAAAGCGCTCATCGACCAGCATCGGTCCGCCTATTTCGCTCTCAATTCGGCGTCCATCGCCAGTTTCCCAGCGGTCGATTCGTCCGCCAGCACCCACCCGCCAGTTCGCCCGAACCGCCGAAAGATCGGCGAATGCACCCAGTGTCAGGCTGTGGCCGCCAGCCTCGCGGTTGCGTGTCGGCGACCCGCCGATAAAGCGGAAATGCTCATTGGTCGTGCCTTCGACCCGGCGCAGATCGGCACCGATCCAAAGATCGGTCGGCGCTGCCAATGCCCTCCATTGCGCGCTGCCGCCCAGTCCGCGTGCCGGGACCCGGTACTGATCCAAAACGAGGGTCGCGGTGTCGCGATCCTGGTCGAGGCTGGCGAAGCGGCTCTCGAATGCGCGCCACTGACGGTAGGCGGTCACCGACCACCGCGGCGCTACCAGGCGTAGCGACGCATCGACACCCTCGGATCGATTTATACTATTCGCAAACCCCCGATCGCGCCGGTCGGCGAAGCCGGAAAGGTTGAATTGGGCTTCGGCATTGCCGATCGGCTCAACCAGGCGAGCCCTGACGCTCGATTGACGATAGGGAGCCGCCCGGTCGGCCGCGCCGCGATCGCGAGAAACAATCGGCACAAAGCCATCCCCATGGCGGTGCGCGCCGGTCACGATCAGAAAGCCGCCGCCAGCCGCTCCCCCTGCGGCAAGGGCCGCATCGATGCTAGACCGTGATCCGACGGCCAGACTCCCCGACAGGGGGCGGTCAACGTCCAATGCCTTGCTGTCGAGCGTGATGGTTCCGGCGAGGGCCCCGGGCCCGTCCCTGACACCCCCGCCGCGCTGGATCCGGATCCGGTCGATCGCGTCAGGGTCCAACGCGGCAAAATTGATCCATCCGCCGAACGGATCGGGCTGAGGCACGCCGTCGAGAATAAGCAGCATGCGGCTTGCCGCATTGCCGCCCAGCCCCCTCGCCGACAGCCCCTGGCTCGTGGGGTGGGAGGAGCGCGAGTCGGAACGGCGAAAGCTGGTAAGCCCGGCCACGTCGCGCAGCACATCTTCCATCTGGCGACTGGCCGAGTGATCGATCCGCCTGGCATCGATGGTGATGGTGGAAAGGCCATCGGTATCCACCGGGCCGATTCCTCGGCCCGTGACGACGATCTCGGGAATCGCCGCTCCTAGAACGAGCGACGCAATCATCGTAGGGGATCGAACGATGCGATCCAATCGGGAAGGATGGCGTTTTCCGGCAAGTCGCCAACGCGCGCGTGAACCACCGCCAATCCAAGCTTTGGATAGCCGATCCTCGCCCGGTCGCCGCCGTCTCCCTCGACCACCACCAGCCGGCGATTGACCTTCCGCCGCCAGTTCATCCGGGCGGTATTCTCCTGGCCGACGAAACAGCCCTTGGAGAAACTTACGCCGTTCAATTCGAGTGCATTGCATTCGAGCCAGAGCAAGTCGCCCAACTCGGCACGGCCTTCGCACACGCCAAGGCGGAGACGATGTTCGAGCCAGTCGGCGCAGGGCTCGTCAGGCGCTGCCAGCCAGCGCCGTCCGAGTGCGGCGAGGCGCGGATCGGCAACGCCCTGCTCGCCACTTGGCGACCAGTGCACTGCAACGTCCGGCTCGAGCGCAATCGCGATCGGACGGCGGAGACGGTAGATCGAAAGTCGCTTGATCAGGTCGCCAGCGGCTTCCGCCTCGCAATCTAGCAACAAGTCCTCGCCATCGGCCCAGATGATGAAGTCGAACAGGCATTTGCCCTGCGCCGTCAGCAGTCCCGCCCAGACTGGCAGGTCGCCTGCCACATCCTGGGTAACCAGGCCTTGCAGAAAGGCGCGGACGTCCTCGCCGCCTACTCGGATGATGGCGCGGCCAATGAGCGTGGTCGCCGTTGGGCTGGTTTGGGCCATGCCCCTTAGCTAAGGAGCGCGCGTGACTTTGCAATCGATCACCATCCGCCGCCCCGACGACTGGCACGTTCATCTGCGCGATGGCGACATGCTTAAGCTGGTCGCGCCCTATACAGCGCGGCAGTTCGCGCGGGCGATCGTGATGCCCAACCTCGCACCGCCGGTCACGAGCGTTGAACAGGCGGCCGCCTATCGCCAGCGTGTCACCGCTGCGGCCGGCGATGGCTTCACCCCGTTGATGACCTGCTACCTCACCGATGAGGTCGATCCGGGCGAATTGGCGCGAGGACATGCCGAAGGCGTGTGGATCGCTGCCAAGCTTTACCCGGCCGGCGCGACAACCAACAGCGCCCAGGGCGTCACGGAAATCGCCAATATTCGGGGCGCCCTGGCGCAAATGGAAAGGATCGGCATGCCGCTGCTGGTCCACGGCGAAGTTACCGACCCCGACGTCGACATATTCGATCGGGAAGCGGTGTTCATCGATCGGATCCTGACGGGTGTTGTGCGCGATTTCCCGGCGCTGAAGGTCGTGTTCGAGCATATCACAACCAAGCAAGCCGCCGCCTTCGTCGCCGATGCGCCGGCGACCGTTGCCGCGACGATCACCCCGCAGCACCTCATGCTCAATCGCAACGCGCTCTTTCAGGGCGGCCTTCGACCTCACGCCTATTGCCTGCCGGTGGTGAAGCGCGAGGAGCATCGGCTGGCGGTGCGCGCGGCGGCAGTATCGGGTTCGCCCAAATATTTTCTTGGCACCGACAGCGCACCGCATGCGATCGGCGCCAAGGAGAGCTCGTGTGGCTGCGCCGGCTTGTTCAACGCGCCCTTCGCGCTCGAGGCTTATGCGCAGGTCTTCGATGAGGAAGGAGCGCTGGAAAGATTGGAAGGCTTTGCAAGCGTTTATGGACCGACCTTCTACGGCCTACCGGTGAACGAAAGTTCGGTAATGCTGGAACGGACCGAATCCCCAGTGCCTGAACTTGATCGGAACGGGCGCGGATCGGATTGTCCCCTACGGCGCCGGCGCCAGCTTCGCCTGGCGATTGAACGGATAAGCGCTCAATCGCAGTTTTTGTTGCCGCCCTGACCTCCGGGCCCCAGAATATCGCCAAAGAAATTCTCGACCCGAGCGTAGCATTCGCAGGAGCGTCGCTCGAGCCCATCGCGATCATGCACCTCGATGATGCCGCGCCGGGTCGTGATCAGTCCCTCATCCTGCAACTCGCGAGCTACCGCGTTGACGGTCGTCCGTTGCACGCCGAGCAGGCCCGCCAGCGATTCCTGCGTTAGTTCCAGCCGGCTTCCCGCCCGGTCCTGTGCGGTCAACAACCAGCGGGCAGCCCGGGCTTCGATGGAGTGGAAGCTGTTGCAAGCGACGGTCTGCATGATTTGGGCGAGCAGATAATCCGAGTAGCGGCAGAACAGGTTCCGAAGATGGCCAGATTCCGCCTTGGCCTCCTCGACGATCGACATGGGGACCCGCACTGCCGGGCCCGCAACCATGACTTCGGCGCGAGAGAATGCAGGAGCATGGCCGCAGCTGACAATGCCGCCGACAGCGCCCTCCCGGCCGATTGAAGCAACCTCGACCGATCGCCCATCGTCCATGTCGACGACCAGCGAAATCATCGTCGGCCCGAAGGGAAACAACGAACTTTCAACGTCGGCCCCGCGTCGAAGAACCGTCGCGCCGATATTCAACTCAATCAGACTTCAGCCGGCCATCGAGAGCCTTGCGCAGGGCAGATGGAAAGGTCGCCAGCAAACGGTTGTCGGCATAGGCGTCCTCCACTGATGACAGGCGGCGACCGGCCTGGCGAAAGTCGGACATGCTAAGGAACTCCGTGGAGCAATGCTCCATCCAATGATCCGCGCATCGATTCGTTTCATCGGCCTGACGGCGAATGTATTTCTGGCGTGCAAAGGGCGGTTGAACGGCGCCAAAGGGTTCGCTACAGCCGCGCGCCAATGCCGCGATTTTCCCGGAGACGTGGGTGAGTGGCTGAAACCAACGCTTTGCTAAAGCGTCATACGGGAAACTGTATCGAGGGTTCGAATCCCTCCGTCTCCGCCATCATTCAGCTGCTCCGCCAGATTTGAAACCGGCAAGGTGCGTTGCAGACCAGGGATTCGAAGTTCGATTCTGGTCCTTACTCAAGTCGCCACCAGTCACCGCTGAATGCCAAAATAGGCTTTCAGTATATTAAACTAGCGTTAACTTGCGTATAGTGATGCTCGATCCAGACCCTCTGGCAGCCATGACCAAGGCGGCCTGGAGGGAAGCTTGTATGGGGGCGGCACTGTTATATGGCCGATAGCAATCGTGTCGTGGTGGCCAACCAAAGTATTTTTCGGGATGCTTGACTCTTATGCCAAAGGCTGGGGCGAACCCGGGCTGGCCAGTCGTTTGATTGGGAGGGGGGTTTCCTCCAAGGCGATGCAGATCGTTGAGCCGCCCACCGAAATCATCGCCGCCGCGCTAAGAGCGTGCCGCAAGCATTTTGTCGCCGTGGCCGCGTTCAGCGCGCTGCTGAACCTGCTGTTCCTGGTTCCGATGCTTTACATGCTTCAGGTGTATGACCGGGTGATCCCGACCCGGGGCAGCGTGACTCTCTTTTTTCTCACCCTGGTGCTGCTGTTTGGGTTGATCAGCTTGGCCCTGCTCGACTTTGTCCGATCGCGTTTGCTGGTGCGCGCCTCGATACGCCTTGATCGGCAATTGTCCGGCGTTTTGCTCGACACGACACTGGCTCGGCGTGACAAGACTTTCGATGCGGTCACGCGACAGGCGATGCGTGAGTTCGATACGCTTCGGCAGGCCCTGACCGGGCCGGCGATCATTGCCCTGTGCGATGCGCCCTGGTCGCCCATCTACATTTTGGTATGTTTTCTTATCCACCCGCTGATCGGGGCGTTGGTCCTGGTTGGGGCGATTGCGCTGGCGATTGTGGCATTCCGCAACCAGCGTGCCACCAGCGAGCCGTTGCAGCGGGCCAGCGAGGCGGCGGCGCGAGCCTATGCAAGCCAGGAACAGGTGCTGGCCGGGGCAGAAAATGTGCGCGCGCTGGGTATGCGCCAGGCGATGGTTCGCCGACATTTGATCGAACGCGATTCCATGATGACTTAACAAACGTCGGCAAGCTTCGCGGCCAGCCGCTACGTGACGTTGAGCAAGTTTCTGCGCCTGTCCCTTCAGTCGCTTGCGCTCGGCCTTGGCGCCTGGCTGGCGATCGGCAATCGGGTCTCGGCGGGCGCGGTGTTCGCCTCGTCATTTCTGGCCGGTCGTGCGCTCCAGCCGATCGAGCAACTGCTGTCCACTTGGCGCTCCGTCGTTCAGGCAAGGACCGCCTACGGCAAGCTCAACAGTCTGCTCGGCGCGCGAGAATCTGAGGTTGCGGTGACGCAGCTCCCGCCGCCCGAGGGCCGGCTCGACGTCAAGCAATTGTGGGTCGCGAATGCCGCGGGCGATGGCGCGATCCTTGCCAATATCAACTTCCACATGATGCCGGGCGAAATCATCGCGATCGTCGGTCCCAGCGGCGCGGGCAAGTCGACGTTGCTGAGAATGCTTGCTGGCGCGGGTCGTCCCGATCGCGGGATCATCCGTATCGACCACGCCAACATGCTCGATTGGGATCCGGAACGGCTGGCACCCTACATCGGATTCCTGCCGCAGGACGTTTCGTTATTCACTGGGACGGTGAAGGAAAACATTGCCAGGTTTCAGGACGCATCGGGCCCCGATGCGGTGGAGATCGACGCGAAGGTCGTTGCCGCTGCAAAATATTGCCATGCGCATGAGCTGATATTGGGACTGCCCAACGGCTATGATTCGATGCTGGGTTGGGGTGGGCGTGGGCTTTCGGCCGGCCAGGCGCAGCGGATCGGGCTCGCCCGGGCGCTGTACGACGATCCGACCCTGGTCCTGCTCGATGAGCCGAATGCCCACCTCGATGCGACCGGCGAAGCCCAGCTGATAGAGACGCTCGTTGCGCTGAGAGCTCGCAAGGCAGGTGTGATGATCGTGGCGCATCGCCTGGGCGTGCTGTCGGTGGTCGACAAGATTCTCGTTCTTCGCGACGGACAGATTGAGGCGTTCGGAACCCGTGATGAAATCATGGCCCGCCTCGGCGGTGCCGCGGCAACGCCGATCGAAGCTCCCGCTCGACCGGATATGCGAAAGAAGGCGTCATGAGCAGCTATCTTGCTCTCCGGCAGAACAGCCTGGACCTGGTGGGCGGCGAAGCACCCCAAGGGCCGGACGATCCTTCGATCGACCACGCTCACAGCGAGGTCCGCCTCGGGCTAATCGTGGCGGGTCTGTTTTTCGTTGTTTTCCTGGGATGGGCCGCATTCGCGCCCCTGGACTCGGCGGCTTACGCCAATGGCCAACTGGTCGTTTCCGGGCAGCGCCAATCCGTCCAGCATCGCGACGGTGGCGTCGTGGCCGCCATCAATGTTGCGGAAGGGCGGCATGTTCGAAAAGGCGACACGCTGATCGAATTGGCGGGCGCTGAAGTTCGCGCGCAAGAACGCGCGCTCGCCACTCAACTGGCCAATCTTCAGGCCCAGCGGGCTCGCCTCGAGACGGAAATTGCCAATGGATCCGTGATCAGCTGGCCGGCGGAATTCACCACTGCGACGGGATCAAGACGCGCCGCCATCGATGAAGCGGTTCGAGTACAGTCCAACGAGTTCCGTGCTCGGAAATCCTTGCTTGCGGCGCAGTCCCAAGTGCTCGGCCAGCAGTCGGCGCAAGCGAACGAAAGCGCAGTCGGCTATCGATCGAAGATGGTTGCCTCAGCCGAACAGGAGCGGTTGATCCAAGAGGAAATTGATGCGCTTCGGCCTGCCGCCGAGAAAGGCTTCGTGTCCCTGTCGCGCATGAGGGCGATGGAGCGCGCAAAGGCGGACCTTCAAGGGCAGCGCGGGCAGTTCCAGGCGAGCGTCGCCGAGGCAAGGGCGTCGGCCGGGAGTGGCAGGCTGCGGCAGATCGAAGCCGAAAAGAGCTATCGGGAGCGCGCGTCGGCGGAACTGCGAGAGGTGGAATTTGCGCTTGGTGACCTGTTGCCCAAATATCGGGCAGCGAACGACCAGCTGGAACGATTGCGAATTCGGGCCCCCGTGTCAGGAACCGTCATCGGCCTGTCGGTATTCACCGTCGGCGGCGTCATAGCGCCAGGCCAGACGCTGATGGATATCGTTCCGGACAAGTCGGATCTGGTCGTCGCAGCGCGGGTGTCGATCGACGACGCCGACGACCTGCGCGTCGGCCAAATGGCACAAGTGCGCTTCCTCGGACTCCATGAGCGCAGCATTCCGATCATCATGGGGCGCCTGACCCGACTGTCCGCCGATAGCCTAGTCGACGAAAAAACGGGCCAGTCCTTTTACACCGCCGAAGTGCGCGTTCCGGCCGACCAGATCAAGAAGGTGAAGGAGATTCGCGGCGGCGGATTCGAGCTTCGCGCAGGCGCTCCTGTCTCGGTGCTGATCCCTCTCAAGAAAAGAACCGCGCTCCAATATGCGTTCGAACCTCTGACCGACACGATGTGGGCCGCGTTTCGAGAGCATTGATGGTCTGGCGGCAGGTGAGCGGGTCCATCGGCCATATCCTATCCAACCGATCGAAGTCCCCGAAAGGCATTTAGCCTTGTCGGCGGGGCCGGGCGGCGTCAGGGATGGGATATGACGCGCTCCAAGGTTTCCACGCTTCTCCTGTTTGGCGCAACGGGCGACCTGTCGCACCGGATGCTGCTCCCGTCGCTTTACGGACTCCACGCCGACGGCCTGCTCCCCGACGGACTCAAGATCGTCGGCACGGCGCGAAGCCAGCTTGACGACGGCGAGTTTCGAAAATCGGCGATTGAAGCGCTGGCCGAGCATTTGCCGGCCGACTTTTACGATCGATCGAAAGCCGAGGAGTTTGCGAAGTCGCTGAGCTACGTCCAGCTCGATGCCACCAAGGTGAATGATTTCGCGCGTTTGACCGACCAGATCGATCCCGAAGGCGGACTTGCCATTTTCCTGTCGACCGCGCCGTCGCTGTTCGAACCCACCATCGCCGGCCTGTCATTTGCGGGGCTTGCCGGCGATCAGGTCCGGCTGGCGCTCGAAAAGCCGCTCGGCTCCGATCTGGAATCGAGCCGGGAGATCAATGACGCCGTCGCAAAAGCCTTTCCGGAAGACCGGACGTTCCGGATTGACCATTATCTGGGCAAGGAGACGGTGCAGAACCTGCTCGCGCTACGGTTCGCGAATTCGGCGTTCGAGCCGCTGTGGAACGCGACTCACATCGACCATGTCCAGATCAGCGTCGCCGAGACGATTGGGCTGGAAGGGCGGGGCGACTATTACGACGGCGCCGGAGCGCTTCGGGACATGGTGCAGAACCATATGCTTCAGCTGCTCGCCCTTGTTGCGATGGAGCCCCCGGCCGACTTCGATGCGACTTCCATCCGCGACGAAAAGGTCAAGGTCCTTCGGTCACTTCGCCCGATCCAGGCGAAGGATGTTCCAGACCATGTCGTCACCGGCCAATATGGTGACGGTGTGGTTGGGGGCGAACCGGTCAAATCCTATGTCGAAGAGTTGGGCCGTAAGTCTGGGACTGAAACCTTCGTGGCGCTCAAGGCGCGGGTCGAAAACTGGCGCTGGGCGGGTGTTCCCTTTTACCTTCGCACCGGCAAGCGGCTGCCGGAACGCGAGACCGAAATCTTCATCCAATTCAAGTGCGTCCCCCATTCGATGTTCGCCAAGCGTGGCGCCAAAACGCAGCCCAACAAGCTCGTCATCTCCATCCAGCCCGAAGAGAATATCCGACTGCTGGTGATGGCCAAAACGCCGGGTCTCGACCGCGAGGGCATCAGGTTACGCGAAGTCCCGCTGGACGTCGGTCTGGCCAATGCATTCGCCGACGCGCGGCGCCGGATCGCCTACGAACGGCTGCTTCTCGACTTGATCGAGGGTGATCCCACCCTGTTCGTTCGCCGTGATGAAGTCGAGGCCCAGTGGCAGTGGATCGATGGCGTTCGCGCGGCTTGGCACGAAGCGGGATTGACGCCGAAGACCTATAGCGCCGGAAGCTGGGGACCGTCGGCGGCCATTGCACTGACCGAGCGGGACGGCGTGCATTGGCATGATTGATTGGGGCGGATCTGGGCCGCGCCCTCTATCTGGGAGCTATGCCCTCAGTGCCGCCGCAGCTTCGGCCTCGCGCTGCAGATTGCGGGCGAGCTGGGCCATTCCGTTGAGATAAGGCGGCGGCACCCACTGCACTTGATAACCGGCCGCGGCCGCAGCGCGGAGCGTCCACATCGGATCGATGAGATGCGGGCGAGCAAGCGCGACCAGGTCGGCGCGGCCGGCCGCGAGAATGGCATTGGCCTGGTCGGGGTCGGTGATATTGCCGACCGCCATGGTGGAGAGATGCGCTTCGTTGCGGATCTTGTCGGAAAAGGGCGTTTGGAACAGCCGTCCGTAAACGGGCCGGGCGTCAGCCCATGTCTGTCCGGCCGAAACATCGATCAAATCCGCTCCCGCGCGTGCGAACGCTCGCGCGATCAGCACTGCCTCGTCAGGGGTGACACCGTCCGTTCCCGCCCAATCGGTTGCCGAAATGCGGACCGACATCGGGCGGTCCGACGGCCATGCGTCGCGCATTGCTTCGAAGACTTCGAGCGGGAAGCGCAGGCGGTTTTCCAGGCTGCCGCCATAGTCGTCAGTGCGCCTGTTCTGCAGCGGGGTGATGAAGCTCGATAACAGGTAACCGTGCGCCGCGTGAAGCTCGACCATGTCGAACCCGGCCTCGATCGCCTTGCGCGTCGACTCCACGAACTGGTCCTTGACCTCGTCCATGTCGGCTCGGCTCATTGGCCGCGGCCGCTGGTGCGATACGGTCCACGGCACGTCCGACGCGGCGACCAGCGGCCAGTTCGAGTCGGGAAGAGGAGCATCCATTTCTTCCCAGCCAAGTTGGGTCGATCCCTTGCCGCCGGAATGGCCTAGTTGCAGGCAGATTTTCGCCCGGCTGTTGGCATGCACGAAGTCGGTGATCCGCCGCCAGGCGTCGACATGATCTTCATTCCACATGCCGGTACAGCCGGGGCTAATTCGACCGGTCGGCGAGACGCAGGTCATCTCCGTGAATATTAGTGCGGCGCCGCCTTGCGCCCGCGCGCCGAGATGGACCAGGTGAAAATCATTGGGGAGGCCATTGGTCGCGGAATAGGTCGCCATCGGCGAGACGACGATGCGGTTTTCAAGTTTCATTTCCCGTAGCCGGAACGGGGCGAACATCGGCGGTGCGGACTTGGGTTCTCCGGTGGCGCGCTCCCAGAAGTTGCGCTCGGTCGCTTCGAGCCATTCTTGATCGCGCAGCCGCAGATTCTCGTGGCTGATGCGCTGGGAACGGGTGAGCAAGGAATAAGCGAATTGCCACGGCTCGAAGTCGAGATATCGTTCGACCGTCTCGAACCATTCTGTCGAGTTGCGCGCGCTGTTCTGCAGCTTGAGCACCTCCAGGTTGCGCTCGGCCTGGTACTCGGCGAGCGCCGCGGTCCGGTTGAGGCCGGGACGATTGAGCACCTCGGCCAGCTTGATCGCATCCTCCAGCGCCAATTTGGTGCCCGACCCGATCGAAAAGTGGGCGGTGTGCGCTGCGTCTCCCAACAGGATGACCTTGTCGTGATGCCAGCGCTCGCAGATGATGCGCCGAAACTTCAGCCAGGCGGCGGATCCGCGCAAATGCGCTGCATTGGTGAGCAATGGCTGACGATCGAGATAGCTGGCGAAGATGCGTTCGCATTCCATGATCGCTTCAGCCTGATCCATTCGGTCGAAGCCCAGTCCGACCCAGGTCGCCTCTGAACATTCCACGATGAAGGTCGAGCAATCGTCGGCGAAACGATAGGCATGGGCCCAGATCCAGCCCGCCTCGGTTCTTTCGAACGCGAAGGTGAAGGCGTCGAAGGTCTTGGGCGTGCCTAGCCAGACGAATCGATTGGCACGCTCCTGGATGTCGATGCCGAATTGATCGGCATGGGCTTCGCGAAAGCGGCTGTTGGCGCCATCCGCCGCGATGACCAGATCCCAGTCCTGCCACGCGTCGAGATTGGGATCGCACTCGGTCTCGTAATGGATCTGGACCCCGAGTTCCCGGGCGCGATCAGCCAGGATCGCTAGCAGCCGCTTGCGGCCGATGCCGATAAAGCCGTGGCCGGATGACCGGACGCATGCGCCGTGAACATGGACGTCGATATCATCCCAGTGGGCGAACTCGTCGGCGATCGCCTGCGCCGATACCAAGTCGTTGCCCATGAGATTTTCCACGGTCTGGTCCGAGAAGACAACTCCCCAGCCAAAGGTCACGCCTTCCGCGTTGCGTTCGAAAACATGGACCTCGTGGCGCGGGTCGAGAAGCTTCATGGAGATGGCGAAATAGAGGCCGGCCGGCCCTCCGCCGATACACGCGATTCTCAAGCTTCTGTCTCCCTTGCAGCGCGGCCATGCTAGCGGCTGAGCGGCCCGGATGCATCATGTGCCTCAATGGGCGTCGACTCGCGGCTCGGAAATGGATTCAGAGTCGAGTCGCGAATGACCGGTGGCCCTAATTGCCCATTTTTTCCCAAAGCGGGACGGCTCGCCCACAATTTTTTCCACAGGTCGAGGTGAACGGCAATTTGGGATGAATCCGGCGGCAGGTGGCCGAATGAGCCGTTAACCTTTCGCTAACCAAAGTCATAAAATTAACGCGAATTAACTTTTTGCCCTATTGGTTGAATCTATTCGCACCATTTCTCTCACGTCGTTCAGGCAAAACATCTCAAATCTCCGCCTAATTATTCTGCGGGTCCATAATTTAGCCAAGCGATGACTTTCCTAAAAGACAAAAGTTAACCAAGAAATTCTTCGAACGAATATCTAAATGGATCTGCAATGACATTGCGTTAACCCGACCAAGCTTGAAAATTCCTCAATTGCGGTGTTTCTATTGTCTTACGAGCGCGGGGGCAGTCTCGGCAATTAACGACTGCATTAACCGAAAAAGGTTAACCGGTCTGACCCCCGCCACATCGAATTAAACGCATCGCGGCTCGTTCGCGATGACAACGGCAAGAGGTGGTTATGCGGTACGAAGATGCTTCCCATGCGGGCGCTTTCACCCAGGGTTCCGAACCCGATGCACGCAACGACGCCGATGCAATTGCGGCGGGCTCGCGCGTGCCGGCAACCGGCAATGTAATCACCGGCGAGGGCACGCAGACGGGACCGTCCGGGGCCGACGCGGCCGTTGGCGCCCATATCACCACCATTGCTGGCGCGGGCGGGGAAGACTCCAGCTTCGCCGGCGGTAAGCTCGCCGTTTCGGGAGAGTTCGGTCGCCTGAGCATCGATGCAGAAGGCAATTACAGCTATCAGGCGAAGGCGAACACGCCCGAAAATTCGCGCGATCTCTTCACCTACACCCTGGCCGATAATCAGGGGAACAGCGATACCGCAACGCTGACCATCGAAATCGGCAAGACCCCAGCCGTCATCAAGGCCAATGCGCAGCAGGTCGTGCCTGGCCCGGATGGTGTCGTGGTCCTTCCGGCGGGAGTCGAGCTCAGCGATGTTCATATCGTCGGCCGGAACCTGGTCATCGACCTTCCCGACGGCTCGCAGATGGTCATCATCGATGGCGCCGTGTTCGTGCCGCAGCTGGTCCTCAATGGCGTCGAAGTTCCCGCGAGCAACCTCGCGGCATTGCTGATCGGTCAGGAGATCGCTCCCGCGGCAGGCGATGGCCCGCCGCAGTCGAGCGGCGGCAATTTCGCAGTTCCGGTTGGCCCGCTCGATCCGGGTGTGCCGCTTGGCGACCTGATTCCGCCGACCGAATATACCTACACGCCGCCCGAGGTTCGGGAAGTGTTCGATGTTCTCGATCGCGAGCCCGAGATATTCATCCAGCCGAACGGCCAACCGGCCACGATATCTGCGGTGGATTCGGTCAACGAGCGTGGCCTTCCGACCCGCAACGGCGGCGAGCCCGCCGGCAGCGGCGAAATTGCCGATGGCAATGGCTCCAACAACAGCGACCCCAGCGAGGCCACGACGGGCACGATCGTTTATAGTTCGCCCGACGGCGTCGCCAGCATCACCCTGAATGGCGTTGCGATCACATCGGTCGGGCAGGTCTTCGTTGGCACCTATGGCACCTTGACCATCACCAGCATCGCGCCAGGCGTGATCGGCTATAATTATGTGTTGAACGACAATACGTCGGGCGACGCAACACACGATAATTTCAGTGTCGTGCTGACCGACCAGGACGGGGACGTCGCAAGCGCGACCCTGACGATCAACATCATCGACGATACGCCGACCGCGCGTCCGGACACGGATGCGGTCGCGGCCGGAACCTATGGCCCGGAAACGGGCAATGTTCTCACCGGTGACGGAACCACGTCCGGCGTGGCCGGCGCCGACACGGTCGGCGCGGACAACGCCACGCTGACCGGAGTTACCGGCGCAGGCTCATCGACGCCCTTCCCGGGCGGATTTACCGTCAATGGCCAATATGGCGTGCTGACGATCAACACCGACGGCAGTTACAGCTATGTCCGCAATGACGGCACGCCCGGCGGCGTCAACGACGTCTTCAACTACACGCTGACCGACGGCGACGGCGACACGTCGACCACGACGCTGACCATCTCCATCGGCGATGCAACGCCACGCACGGGTGAAAATCCCCCAGTCCTGCTGGACGATGATGCCTTGCCAGGCGGCATTCCGGGGGGAACTGGCGATGATCCCGATGGCGCCAACCTCAGCGGCACCCTCGCCGCATCGGGAGGCGACGGCCCGCTAACCTACGACCTCCTGCTGACGGGCGCACCCGCCGGCTTTACCTATGTCGACGGCCCGGCTGGCTCCGTTTTGGTCCAGCAGAGCGGCGTGACCGTCCTGACGATCACCATCAACCCAGCTACGGGCGCCTATACCGTCACCCAAAATGCCCCGATCCTTCATGCGGCGGGCGGCGACGAAAATAACCAGCTGTTCACCATCACCTATCGGGTAACCGACGTGGACGGCGATCCGGCCGACGGAACGCTCGTAATCAATGTCGACGACGACACGCCGACCGTTGGTCGTGCCGACGTCCAGCTGCCCGGCCTACTGGTCGACGAAACCGATCTGACCACAAATGCCAGCGCCGACTTCTCGGTCGTATTTGCCGGTCAATATGGTGCCGACGGCCCCGGCACGACCAACTACGCGCTGGTTGTCGTGAACGGCACCGACAGCGGCCTCGTCGATGTCGGGACCGGGCTTCCGGTCCTGCTCTACAACATCGGCGGCGTTGTCACAGGCTCGACTTCTGTCTCACTTGCTGGCGTCACTGCGGGCAACACCGTGTTCACGGTCAGCGTCAACAGCGGGACGGGCGTGGTTACGCTCGACCAGATTCGCGCTCTCGACCATCCGTCGAATCCGAACCCCAACGATCCGGTCAGCCCGAACGCCAGTTCAATCCAGCTTGCCGTGACCGTCACCGACGCGGATGGCGACCCCGCCAGCCTTGCGGTCAATATCGGTGGACAGCTCGTGTTCCTCGACGATGGACCCAGCGTCGATATTTCTCTCAGCGCAGTGGGCGAGCCTACGCTCATCACGCAGGATTCCGAAACCGATGGCGATCCGACCTCGCAGGATAGCGCGACGGCAAGTTTTGCCGCCAATTTCACGGTCAGTGCCAATGGTGGTGCGGACGGCCTTGCGAGCCAATCCATCGCCTATACGCTTGGCGTTTCGGCACCGGGCGTCGATTCCGGACTCGATCACGCCGGTGCCAATATCTACCTCTACCTAATTGGTGGCGTGGTCGTCGGTTCGACTTCCGCAACACAGGCCGGCGTCAATGTCGGCAACACGGTCTTCAACGTTTCGGTCGATGGCACCGGCAACGTTACCCTGACTCAGTTCAGCCAGATCGATCATCCGCTTGCTGGCGATCCAAGCCCTTCCGGTGCACCATTCACCGATCATCTTGCGACGCTGGCCGACAGCCTCGTTACTCTCACGGCGACCGTCACGGTTACCGACGGTGACGGCGATCCGGCAAGCGATAGCCAGTCGCTTAATATCGGCGCCAACCTCGTGTTCCAGGATGATGGACCGGACATCTCCGCGGTCCTGACCGGCAATCAGATTCGCATCGACGAGACTGACGGTGTGGCTGCGGCGGGTGGCGAAATTGACCCGCCGGGTGGCAATCTTGGCACGGTAACCGTCGCTGCGGCGACCTTGTTTACGGTCAGTAACCTGAACCTCAGTGCCGACACGCCGACGACGCTCAGCTATGGCTTGGTCCTATCTGGCCAGGGCGTCGATTCGGGGCTGCTCCTTTCAACGACCAATGCGCCGATCTACCTTTATGACATTGGTGGTGGCGTGATCGCGGGCTCGACCTCGGTCAACCTTGCAGGCGTCAACGCCGGCAACACCGTCTTTACCGCCAGCATCAACAGCTCAACCGGCGCTGTTACGCTCACGCAATTCCTGGCGGTCGAGCATTTCAATACGTCGTCGAATGACGAGGACAGCAGCCCGCTTACTGCCGATGCGCTCCAGGTCCGCATCACCGCGACCGATTTCGACGGCGACACCGACGTTGCGCAGGTCGACTTGGGCAGCATCATCCGCTTTGAAGATGATGGTCCAACGATCGATGTGACGAAGGGCTCTGACGCCAACATCATCCTGACGACCGACGATGCCGACACTATCGGCGCCGCGACTGACACGGCCTCAACCAGTGCCAATTTCGGCGGGGTGTTCGGGCTGACATTCACGACGGGTTCGGATGGTGCAGCGGCGCCGACGCTTATGTTCTCGCTAGGCGTTTCGGCACCGGGCGTGGACTCCGGCCTCGACCAGGGCGGAGCCAATATTTACCTCTACACCATCGGCGGCAAGGTCGTCGGTTCGACCTCGGCAACGCAGGCGGGGGTCACGGCGGGCAATACCGTGTTCGACGTGGGTGTCAGCGCCACCGGCGTGGTGACGCTGAGCCAGTATAGCCAGATCGATCATCCGCCAGCCGGAGATCCGACCCCTTCTGGCGCGCCGTTTGCCGATCATATCCTGAGCATGGCGGACGGACTGATCACGCTGACCGCTTCGGCGACGATCACCGACAATGACGGCGATACCGCCAGCGACAGCGAGACGGTCAACATCGGCGCCAACCTGCGCTTCACCGACGACGGGCCGGACGTCAATGCAGTCTTGACCGGCACGCAGATCCGTATCGACGAGACCGACGGTGTCGTTGCAGCAGGAGGAGAGGTCGATCCGGTCGGCGGCAACCTCGGCACAGTGACGATGTCACTGGCCAGCCTGGTCAACGTCACCCAGCCGCATGTCAGCGCGGACGGACCGACGGCGCTCGCATATTCGCTCAGCCTCAGCAGCCAGGGCGTCGCCTCGGGCCTGCTACAATCGGCCGCGAACGCTCCGATCTACCTGTACGACATGGGCGGCGGCGTTGTGGCTGGCTCGACCTCGGTCACTCTGGCGGGCGTCAATGCGGGCAATACCGTGTTCACGGTCAGCATCAATAGCGGCACTGGCGCGGTCACGGTGACTCAGTTCCAGGCAATTGAGCATTTCAATACCTCAAGCAATGACGAAGATTCCTTGCCCTTTGCCGCGGGCGTTCTCAACCTGAAGGTTACCGCGACCGATTTCGACGGCGACACCGACGTGGCGCAGGTCGACCTCGGCAGCGTTATTCGCTTCGAAGACGACGGGCCCACTGCGGTCAACGACTTCGACACGATTGTTGGCGGCAATGGCCCGGCGACGGGTAACGTCATCACCGGTATCGACATCATCGGCGGCGATGCCAATTCGACCGATGGTTCGGCTGACAATGTCGGTCAGGATACACCAGGCCGCATCACTGCGATCGCCAGCGACAATGTGCCGGGCAATGTGGATACGGATCCGAGCGCCAACTTCACGATCGCAGGCCAGCATGGCGTACTGACTCTCAATGCCAACGGGGACTATAGCTACCTTCGCAACGACGGTTCGCCGGGCGGCGTCAATGACGTCTTCACCTATACGTTGACAGACGCGGACGGCGATAGCGTAACCGCGAAACTGACGATCAGCATCGAGGACAAGTTCCCCGTTGCAGGCAATGTCAACGTCCAGCTCGACGACGATGCGCTTGCGGGAGGCAATCCTGGCGGCGTCGGTGACGATCCCAATTCGGTCAACGCCAATGGCACCTTGCCCGGTTCGGGCGGGGACGGTGCCCTAACATTTGGCGTACTCCTGACCGGCGCTCCGGCTGGCTTCACCTATGTTTCGGGTGGCGCGGGAATCGTGCTGGTTCAGCAAGGCGCCGTTACGGTCCTGACGATTACCGTCAACAGCACCACCGGCGCATATAGCGTCGTCCAGAACGCCCCGATCCTTCACCCGACTCTAAATGGCGGGCCGGGCGACGACACTGAAAACAACGTTCAGTTCACCGTCAACTATACGGTGACCGACGCCGACGGCGACGTGGCCCCCGGGACCATCAGCATCGATGTCGACGACGATACACCGACGGTCGACGTAACCAAGGGATCGGACGCGGGGATCATCCTGACGACCGACGATGCCGACACAATCGGTGCCGCCACCGACACGGCCTCGACCAGCGCCAACTTTGGCGGTGTATTCGGGCTCAACCAGTCCGCAGGCGCCGACGGAACCAATGCGGCCGCAACGCTCATGTTCTCGCTAGGCGTTTCGGCGCCGGGCGTTGACTCCGGCCTCGACCAGGGCGGGGCGAATATTTACCTCTACTCTATTGGCGGCAAGGTCGTCGGCTCGACGTCGGCGACGCAAGCAGGGGTCACGGCGGGCAATACCGTGTTCGACGTCGGTGTCAGCGGTACCGGCGTGGTGACTCTCACGCAATATAGCCAGATCGATCATCCGGTCGCTGGCGACCCGACGCCGGGCGGCGCCCCCTATGCGGACCACATCGTCAGCATGGTGGACAGCCTGATCACGCTGACCGCTTCGGCGACGCTTACCGACAAGGACGGTGACACCGCCACCGACAGCGAAACGGTCAACATCGGCGCCAACCTGCGCTTCACTGACCATGGGCCCAGCGCCACGGTCGATGGGACAGCGGCACTCGACACGATTATCCTGGACGAAACGCGTCCGGTGGGCACCGACACTGCTGGTGGCGGCGCGCCGAACGGGCTCGCTTCATCCACAGCCAATTTTGCCGACAATTTCGTGGCCCCCATCAACTATGGCGCCGACGGCGCCGGAACAGCGACTTATTCGCTCGTGTTGTCGGCCAACGGCATTGGCTCCGGGCTGTACGCACTTCAGCCTTCGGACACGTCGATCCTCGATGGTGACGGTTACGGTCAGGGCGCGCAGATTACGCTCAGCCAGTCGGGCAACACCATCACTGGCTCGGTCGGCTTGGTCACCTATTTCACAATCTCGATCAATCCGGCGACTGGGGTCGTGACGTTCACCCAGGTCAATCCGATCTGGCACCCGACGACAGGCTCAAGCTTTGATGAAACCGCTACCCTGACGACGGCGGCTGCGTCGAATATCCAGGTGGTCCAGACGGTCACCGACTTTGATGGCGACACCGCTTCGGCAGGCCTCAACATCGGCCAGGGCGTCTTCAAGATCCAGGACGATGGGCCCAACGCCATCCAGCCGGATTCCGCCACGCTCAACAATGAGGTTGGCGCGATGGTGACGGCCGATCTTGACGATGATGGTGAAGTCCTCACCGATTTCGGCGAGGACGGTGCCGGACTGGTGCGCTTCGCCAACATCACGAATGGGCAGAACTCGGGACTGACGTCGGACGACGATGTCATCACCTATTGGCTGTCGAACAACGGCCAGACCCTGCAGGGCCGGACGAACAGCACCAACGGCGTGGATGGTGAGCTGGTTCTCACCGTTCAGATCAATCAGGGCACCGGCGACTATACCGTCACCCTGGCCGACACGATCGACAATGGTGCGGGTGTCACGTTCAACAATCTGACCAGCACCAAGGCGGGCAACGTCGATGTCCGGGCCGTTGGCGCCGACGATCCGGCGACAACGGTCGACCTTCTCCTCACGGCATCGGGCCCAGGCGGAGTGAACGCCACAATCAACACAAGTTCGTCCACCGTCGGCTCGGCAAACCAGTCGATGGATCAGGGCGAAACGGTCCGCATCGATTTCGTCACCAACGCTCAGACCAATGCAGGTCTCCCGTCGGGCTTCAGCTATGACGACCATGTCGGCACAAGCAGTCTGCTACAGGCCATTCCTCAGGTGCAGGGCAACCAGGCTCAGACCGTTGCGTTCCGGGTCTACGCGCTCAATACCACGGTGACCGACGCCGGAAGCCCGGACGACTACCCCGGTGACGGCTTCTCGGATGCCAGCATTGTCACCGTCACCAGTG
This sequence comes from uncultured Alphaproteobacteria bacterium, assembly GCA_963750385.1. Classification (GTDB taxonomy): domain Bacteria; phylum Pseudomonadota; class Alphaproteobacteria; order Sphingomonadales; family Sphingomonadaceae; genus Sphingomicrobium. The sequence continues at coordinate 122,365 of CAVVQJ010000007.1, forward strand.
TAACGATTGATGGGTTTGGCGTTGGCGAAACACCCGTCACCGTCGCGATTGGTGCGGTCGGCGTATGGACGCCTATTGCCTACGGGGTTTTCGCCCAGCTTCAGGCGGATGGCTCGGTGATCTTCACCGGCGTCCAGGAAGGCGACCAATATGGCATCGGAACTGGCACTGACTTCAACGCATTTGCGGTGACGTCGCTGCCGGCGGGTGTTGGGCCGGTCGGCAATGTGTCGAGCACGAACAGCTTCGACCTTGGCGTCTTCTCGATCGGCTCGGTCGATACGGGCGATCCCATCAACCTGCACTATGATTTGTCGATCACCGACGCGGACGGCGATACGCTGGCGCTGCCGGGCGCGATCGATATCACGATCAATCCCGCCGGGACGATGTCGCTCGCCGCTTTCTCGACAAGCCAGGAACAGCTGATGAAGACGGCGGCCAACAGCAACACGACGTTGCTGGCGGCGGCGGTCGCGGCCTCGGGCCTGGCCGGAACGCAAGCCGCGGCGGTGTCGCCGGACGACTCGCAGGGTCACGGCCACGAGACGGCCCCCGACAGTTCGTCCAGCGCATCGTTCGCCAGCCTGTCGGTCGACTCCGGCGAAGAGAGCCGGGTGGCGCTTTCGAATGAGACGAAGGAAGCCGCCAACGACGACGCCCAGGTGCAGTCGAACGGCCACGGCAATTCGGATCATGCGCAATCGGCTCAAGGGCTCGACAATGCGGCGGCTCATGCCCCGGCATCGAGCAACGCCGCTGCTTCGGCCGAACATGGCCCGGCGGTGGCTGCCGACGCAGCCGGCCCGGTCGCTCCGGCGGTCGCCATGGTTTCGGCGGAGGCACTTAAGACCGCCGGCCTGGAGGGCAACGCCCAGCATGGCGGATCGGTCGAGAAGGTGCTCGCCGAGGCGCTTGGACATGGCGGCCCGCCGACGGTGGACAATTTGCTTCAGGCGATCGGGGGTGCCCACGGAAACGGCGGCGTTCCCGGACTGGCCCATGTGGCAAGCCCCGCGGCGGACGCCGTACCGGCTTGGGACATGGGTTCGGCTGGGGCTTTCGGCCACGGCGCCGATGTGGTGATCGCGATGGGTGCTCAGATGCTCCATCATGATGCGGTTCAGCCGGCTGTTAACGGCTGAATTTAGTGACGCGGCCCTCCCTGGTGGACGGGGAGGGCTTTCGCGTGAAGACCAGAAGGGGGAAGACATGACAAGGAAGCACTGGACGATGATCGTTCCCGGGGCGGTGCTGCTGTGCGCCACGCCGGCTTTTGCGGTCGACTTGAGGGAGGCAGTTCAAGCCGCCCTAAATTCAAATCCTGAAATTCGGCAGGCGGTCCATAACAAGATCGCGACCCGTGAAGAGCGCAAGCAGGCGCAGGGCCTGTGGTATCCGCGCATTTCGGTCGAAGGTTCGGCAGGGCTACGGCGTCTGCGCAATCCTACGCGCCGTGCGCTCGGCATTGCCGATCAGCGGCTTGAGCCGATCGAAGGGCAAATCATTGCCGATCAACTGCTGTTCGACTTCGGCGAACGCACCGCGGAAATCCGGCGCCAGGCGTCGCGGACCGACGCGGCCGCGGCGCGCATCGAAGAGCGCAGCGAATTTGTCGCACTCAACGTCAGCCGCGCCTACATCGATTATCTGCTGCAGCAGCGGCTGGTGGCGATATCGCAGGACAATGCCACCTTCCACGAACGCCTTGCCGGCGATCTTCGCGAAGGCGTCGCCCGCGGTTCGATCTCGGTCGCCGATCAACAGCAGGCCGAAGAGCGGCTTCAGTCGGCCCGTGCCCGGGTTACCGAGGCACAGGAAGATCTCGATACCGCAGCAATTCAGTTTCAGACGTTGACCGGCGTTCCGATCGACGCGGTAAACCTGCCGCCCGACCTTTCCGCCGCAATGCCTCCGTCGCTGGCCGATGCCGAGGTGCTGGCGCGCGAAAATAACCCGCGCGTCCAGGAAGCGGTGGCCGACCTGTCGACCCAGCGCGAAGTCATCAAGACGGCGCAGTCGCAGCTTGGACCCCGGTTCAATGCCGAGGCGAGCGCGCGCTATGGTGACGACATCGACGGTTTCCAGGGCCACACCAGCGACCTTTCGGCGCGGGTGGTGATGCGTTGGAAGATCTTCGACGGCCTGGCCAACACCGCCAATGTGCGCGAACAGAAGGCGCGGGCCGACGAGGCTCACGCCCGGCTGTTCCAAACGCAGCGTCAGGCCGAGGAGGACGTACGCACCGCGTGGAGCCGCCTCACCAACCAGACGCGACTTGCAACGGAGCTCGAAACGCAAAGCCGTGTCGCCGACGACCTGCTGCTCTCCTATCGTGAGCAGTTCAATGTCGGCCGGCGCTCGCTGCTCGACGTGCTTGACGCGCAGAACACTCGTCAGAATGTTCAGGCTCAGGCCGAGACCGCGCGGATGGCCAAGGTCTATGCTCAGTATCGCGTCCTGGCGGCGTCGAATCGCTTGATCGAGGCGCTCGGCGTGCAAATGCCGGCCGAGGGTTGGAGCAACGAGCGCCAACGCTTCCACGCCAACGTGGTCCCGGCTTCCGATCGGCAGGAAAATAGCATGCCCTATCCGGTCATGGGTCCGCCAAACATGGCTCCGGCCCCGGCCGCCGAACCAATGGCGGTCGAAGAGCCGGCTCCGGTCGAACCCGCCCCGATGCCGGAAGAGCCGGCGCCGAGCGGCGGACAGTAAGCAGGTATGAAGGGGACAGGTGTTGAGTATCATGCACTGGCTGGATTCCACGCCGTCGCGTGAGATTGACCCTGTCCTCGATTGCCTGACGTTCCTCGCGCGCCGCTCGGACAGGCCGTCTTCCCCGGTCTTGCTGCGCGCGGGGCTGGCGCTTTCCGCCACGGGAACGCTGCCGTTCCACCAGGTCGAGCCCGCGCTCGAACAGGCCGGAATGCGCGGCGACCCCGTGGTACGCCGGCGAATTGCCGGATGGCGGCTCCAGCAGCTTCCGGCGATCGTTGAACTGACGGACGACCGCGCGGTCGTCTTGCTCGAAATGAAGGGTGGCGACGCCCTTGTCTATGCACCGGGTACCGCCGAACCCATGTGGGTGCCGGCCTCCGACCTTGAGCCCGCCTTCACCGGCCATGCCGTAGCGGTCGAACCCGATCCGACGCACGAACGCGCGAATGAACGGCCATGGGACAAGGCACGCCGTACCCACTGGTTCTGGTCCGAAGTCTGGAAGGTTCGCCGCGAATTCTGGCCAGTGCTGTTGGCCGCGCTGATCGTCAATCTGCTGGCGCTGGCGGTGCCGCTGTTCACGATGAACGTCTACGATCGTGTCATCCCCAACAAGGCGGTCCCGACGCTATGGGTGTTGGCGATCGGCGTATTCCTGGCCCTGGGTTTCGACTATACGTTGCGGCTTGCCCGCTCGCAGCTGGTCGATGAGATCGGCCGCCGGCTCGATGCAAAATATTCGCAGAAGCTGTTCGAAAAGGTGATGAACCTGCCGATGGCCGAGCGCCAGGGCAGTACCGGCGCATTCGCCAAGCGGGTCAGCGAATATGAAGGCGTCCGCGATTTCTTCGCGTCGACGTCCGTCGTTCTGCTGGTCGACATCATGTTCATGGTCGTCTTCCTGGTGCTGATCGCGGTGCTGGCCGGACCGCTTGTGTTCGTGCCGATTGTCGGCATCGTCGCGATGCTGACCGCCGGGATTACGCTGCAACGGCGGATGGCCCAGACGTCGATTGACGCCCAGGCCGACAGTTCGCTGCAGCATTCGGTTCTGGTTGAATCCATTTCCGGGATCGAGACGCTCAAATCCGCCCGCGCTGAAGGCCAGATGCTCGGCCGCTGGCGTCGCTATGCCTCCATGTCGGCGGCGACGCAGGAGAAGATGCGCCGGCTCACTTCGATGGCCGTTAACATGGCGTCGGGCTGCCAGCAGGCGATTAGCGTCGGACTGGTGATTGGCGGCTTTTACCTGTTCAACAATGGCGACATCACGATGGGCGCGATCATCGCCATCGTCATGCTCGCCGGTCGCGCCATGTCCCCGATCGGGCAGTTTGCCTTTCTTATCACCCGGGCGAGGCAGTCGATGACCACGCTCGATTCCTTGCAGCGGATGATGGAGGCCCCCGACGAGCGACAGGTCGCGGCGCGCAGCATCGTGCCGGAAATTCGCGCTGGCCAGATCGAGCTTAACAACACCGACTTCCGCTATCCGGGCTCAAGCGTGGACAGCCTTTCCGGGCTCAATCTGTCGATCAAGCCGGGCGAGCGCATCGCGATCATCGGCCGGGTCGCTTCGGGCAAGTCGACACTCGGCCGCCTGATGTGCGGTCTTTATGCGCCGACCGGCGGCGAAATGCTGGTCGATAGTCTCGACAGCCGGCAGTATCATCCGCACCAGCTGCGCGACAGCTTCCGCTTCGTGGGACAGGACGCCGAACTGTTCTCGGGAAGCGTACGCGACAACCTTGTGCTCGGGGCCGCCAAGGCGACCGACCAGGAGCTGATCGACGCGGTCGTCCGTTCAGGCGCCGACATCTTCCTCTCGCGCGATGCGGCCGGCTTCGACCGGCCCGTCGGCGAAAGGGGTTCGCTGCTGTCGGGCGGGCAGCGTTCGCTGCTGGTGCTGGCGAGAGCCCTGGTGGCGCCTTCTAAATTGCTGTTTCTCGACGAGCCGACCGGCGCGATGGACACGCAGACCGAGCTATACTTCATCGAGCGGCTGAAGACGGCCCTTGGCAAGGATCAGACATTGGTCGTGTCGACCCATCGCCACAACATGCTGAGCATTTGCGACCGGTTGATCGTGATCGACGCCGGCAAGATCATTGCCGACGGCCCGCGCGACCAGGTCATGTCGCGGCTTGCCAACGCGGCCAATCAGGAAGCTTCGAAATGATGGCGTTGACGCGCCTTCCGCGTACCACGCGGCGTCATGCGTCGTTCGCGGCAGCGGCGATGCTGGCTGCCGTCGTCGGCGGGACCACCCTGCGCGTCCAGCCGATCGCGGCGTCGTCGGCGACGGTGCTGATTGCACCTGCCGACGCGGCGTCACTGATCGACGCCACGTCCGGTGAACATCTGGTGCAGGCCAGGGCGATCGGCGAAGACGCCAAGCTGATCAACGCGTCTATGCCGTTCAGCTCGCTTCCGATTGCCGCCGCCCGGCCGTTTGATCTGTCCGGGTCGGATCCACTCGATCGTCGTCGCGCATTGCTGTGCCTGACTCAGGCCATTTATTATGAAGCCGGCTTCGAGCCGCTCGAGGGTCGGCGTGCTGTCGCGCAGGTCGTCCTCAACCGGATGCGCCATCCTGCATTTCCCAAGTCGGTTTGCGGCGTCGTCTACCAAGGCGCACGCGCGCCCGTGTGCCAGTTCAGCTTTGTTTGTGACGGATCGCTTTATCGTCGCCCCGCGCTCGGCGCCTGGAAGCAGGCCGAAGCGGTTGCGGCCTCGGCGCTTGACGGTTTCGTCGATCGTGCCGTTGGTGCGGCCACTCATTACCACGCCGATTATGTGGCGCCCTTCTGGGCGCCGCGGCTTGCCAAGATCACCCAGATTGGCGCCCATATCTTCTACCGTTGGCCGGGTGCTTGGGGTTCGACGGCGGCGTTCAACGGCCGCTACATCGGAGAGCCGGCAGATCCGTTGTCGCTTCGCCCGCCGCTCCGGCAAGCCGTGCTGACCGACGGAACCCTGGTCCCGATCGACGACCCGGCCGTGGCCGGACCGCCGATCGCCCGAGCTCCGAACGATCTCGGCGGATTGCTCGACACCTCGAAAGGCTGGACTTCGAATATACCGTTGCCGTCCGACACGGCGTCGGCGACCAGCGCGGTCGCCGAAAAGCAGAAGAAGCTCGCGATACAGCCCGCCGCCGCTCCGGTGGTTGGCGGGCAACTGGCGGCTCGATAGGACAGGACCGGTATTCCAATGGCCACTCTTCCCCTCACTCCTCCCGCGACCCGCCACCGGCGCCAGCCCCTGACGGGCGCTCGGCTGATCATCGTGTCGGTCGCGGTCGGTTTTGCAATTTTCATTCTGTGGGCCATGCTCGCGCAGGTCGATGAAGTGACCAAAGGCCAAGGCAAGGTCATTCCATCCAGCAAGATTCAGGTCATCCAGTCGGCCGAGCCTGCGACCATTGCCGAGCTGATGGTGCGGTCGGGGCAGCGGGTTCACAAGGGCCAACTGCTGGCCAAGCTCGACAATCCGGAAAGCCGCTCGATTCAGGCCGAGACCACGGCGCTTCAGGCGCGTTCAGCACGTCTTCAGGCCGAAGGGACCGGAGGCAGCGGCGCCTTGGCCGGTGATGAAGCGCAACTGAGCGCGGTTCGTCGCGATGCCCTTGGCAGCCGGGTGGCGGCCCTACGCTCTTCGGCCGAACAGCGACGCCGGGAAGCGGCCGAGGCCAACGCAACCATTTCCAGCCTTTCGAGCAGCCTAACGCTTGCTCAGAAACAGGTCGCGATGCTTGAGCCGCTCGCCGCCAAGAATATCGTGCCACAAACCGAACTGATCGATGCCCGGCGTGAAGTGATCGATCTTCAAGGTCGCATCGCGGCCGCGCGCGAGCAGGCAGGCCGCGCCAATGCGGCGGTCAGCGAAGCGTTGAGCCAGGCCAATGAGGCGCGCTTCACCTTCCGCCAGGATGCACTGAGCGAGGCCAGCCAGGTCAACCAGAAGATCGCGGTCAACCAGCAGTCGCTGAGCGGAGCCGGCGGCAAGCCGGGCCGTATGGAGCTGCGCTCGCCGGTCGAAGGTATCGTCAACGATGTGCAGGTGACCACCATCGGCGGCTTCGTCCAGGCGGGCGAGAAGGTGATGGAAGTGGTGCCTATGGGTGACAAGCTGCTCGTCGAAACCCAAGTCAAGCCGAGCGACATCGCCTTTATCAAGGTCGGCGACAAGGCGCTGGTCAAGGTCACCGCCTATGACTTCTCGAGCTACGGCGGGCTTGACGGACGCGTGGTCCAGGTCTCGGCCGACAGCATTTATGACGAAGTCGAGAGGCAGGCCTATTTCAACGTCATCGTCGAAACCGATCGCGCTTATCTGGTCGCCGCGGGCCGCCGCCTGCCGATTGCGCCGGGAATGATGACCGACACGCAGATCATCACCGGCCGCAAGAGCATATTGACCTATCTCCTAAAGCCGGTCCTCAAAGCCCGCAGCGACGCGCTGCGCGAACGCTGATCAAAGGTCGAGGGTCGCCGGAACCAGGCTGACGGATTCACGGACAACGTCGGGAAGTTCGCGCTCGCCGAATGCCGGCTCGAACGTTGCATCGGCAAGTACGACGGGCGCGCTGAAATTGTTGCTTGCGTAGGTGACCGGGGGCAAGTCGCGACGATATCCATGGGTATAGGTATGGCCCGCGGTGAAGGTCAGCATGGGCCGGTAATCCGACACGTCGCTTGAATCGACAATTCGGTTGGTGCCGTTGTCGAGCACCAGGAAACGGCCGCTGGCGCGGACGACCAGCACGGCATGATCGGCGCGGCGCGTAAGGTCTCTCAGCACCACCAGGTAAAGGTCCTTGTCCGGAACACCCGCCGCGCGCAGCAGGGCGCGCTTGGCGATCGCGTAATCCTCGCAATCGCCGCGGCCGCGGGCCAGCGTTTCCGATGCAGTAAGCCAACGGTCCGTCGTGCCGAATTGCACGCGATCGTCAACGAAGCGGACACGGGCATTCACATAGTTGTTTACCGCCTCGAGTTTGGCGATCGTCCCCTGGCCGCGAAGCGAGGTGGCGAATCCGCTTGCGGCACCGCTCACGCCGGCGCTGGAAATATTGTTCCAACGCGCGTCAAGCGGGCTACGGCCGATCTGCAAGGCAACGCTGTTGAAGATGTCGGGTCGGTTGCTCGACACGGCCTGACGAGCGTAGGTCATGACCGCGGGACGATAGGGCGCGCCGGAGCCGGCCGGGCTGATCGCCCGGCGGGTGGCCGGTAGCGGCTGGCCTGATTGCCGGGCATTGATCGCCGCTAGTGCGCTGGGCGCTCCGCCGAGAATGGCCTCGGTCTTCGACATCGATCGATAGGAAGCGTTGACGACCTGAGCAGTGGCGGGCGCGGCGGCAACGGTCAGCGCGAAGCCGGGAAGCAGGGCGGTGGCGAGGCGAACAGCGGTCTTCATTGACCCGCTTTTCGCAGGACAAGGAAAAAACAGCCTTAAATCACAAGGTTAACAGGGCGGTAATCTTACGCAGGCGTTTCGATTTCCTTGAGGAACCGGTCGATCGCCTGGTTGAAACGGTCCGGCTGTTCGGCGTTGGCAAGATGCCCCGCCCGCATAATCACTTCCAGTCGCGCGCCGGGAACGATGCGCTCCAGTTCTTCCGAAAGCGACGGTGGGGTTATCCGATCCTCATCGCCGACCAGGATCAGGCTGGGAACATCCAGAATCGCGGCCCGGTCCCGCTGGTCGGCAAGCCAGACCGCCGCCGCGCCGAGTCGGTAGGCTGCGGCGTTGATCCTGCCCATGGTGTCAATGATCTCAGTCTTTAGTTCGTCGGAAGCTTCCGATCCGAGAAGCATTGGCGCGCGCGCTTCGGCGAGCGCCCGCATCGTCATCGCCTCGCTGGCGGCGATCGAGCGATCGTAAATGCCTCGCCCGTCGGGATGCACGGCGAAGCTGTCGGCGATGATCAGCGAGGCGCAGCGATCTGGTGCCAGGCTATGCATGGCGATGGCGATCACGCCGCCCAGCGACAAGCCGCAAATATGCGCACGCCCAATGCCCAGTGCGTCCATCGCCGCCAAAATGGAAGCGGCGAAATCGTCGCGTGTAGCGCCTTCGACAAATTCGCTTTCGCCATAGCCCGGATAATCAATCGCCACCGCTCGCCGATTGCGCCGGCAATGCTCAAGCTGGGGCGCCCAAACGCTCTTGTCCGATCCGACGCCGTGCAGGAAAATGATCGGCGATGCGTCGCCGCTGCCTGCTTCGCTGATGCCGATGCGTCCTCGTGCTGTCGCGATCGCCCCCATGGCCGACATCATGGCCGTGCGGGCCCGCTTTGCAAGCGCCGTCGGCGGCCTTAAGCTTCCCTGCATGACCAGCATGACCCTCAATGGCGAGGCGATCCGCTACAAGCTCGATCCGGAAACGCCGCTGCTTTTCGCATTGCGCGATGCGTCAAACCTCACGGGCGCCAAGCATGGCTGTTACAGCGGCGATTGCGGCGCCTGTACGGTGATTGTCGACGGCAGCGCCGTCCTGTCCTGCCAGTTGACGATTGCCGCCGCCGAAGGGACCGACGTGGTGACCCTCGAAGGCCTGTCGGCGGATCGTGCCCACCCGCTGCAGCAGGCCTGGGCGGCCGAGCAGGTCAGCCAGTGCGGTCGCTGCGATCCCGGGTTCATCATGGCCTTGGCGGCGCTGATGCGGGCGACGCCCAACCCCACTCCCGAACAGCTTTCCACCCTGCCCAACATTTGCCGATGCGGTGCGACGCCGCGCATCCTCAAGGCCATTTCGCGCGCCGCTGAAGTCGCGTCGCCGCTTGCCTCTCCACCACCGAGCAAGCCAACCGATTCGCCTGAACAAAACGGGTCGTCACGGTTCAGCAACGGCTCATCAGCCAAATCGCAATCTTCCCCCAACGACTCATGAAGTCGAATTCGATGGTTGGAGTGAGCGATGCGTAAATTTCTGATCCCCCTGTTGATGGTGGGTGTCGTCATGCCGGTTGCGGCAACGGCCAAGGAGCGCGACTTTGTCGGCGCGATCCGGGAACGCGCGGATGAAGCCAAGCAGGAGCCTTCGGCGGAAAGCCGGCCGGAACGCCTTCAGCGGCCCGATCGGGAGGAGCGCTCCGAACGGCCCGTTCGAGCCGAGCGCGCAGAACGTCCGGCCCCCATCGACCGGGGGGAGCAGCCGGTGCGCGTCGATCGTATTTCAACCGAACAGCAGGTCGAGCGGCAGCAGGTGTTGCAGGCGGAACCAGTGCAACGGGGCCGCCAGACACGGCGATCGGGAAGCTCGTTGAGTGACGGATTCCGGGCGATCGCTAGCGAAGATCGGACCCCTCGTGACGTTGAGGTTCGCCGCGGATCGAACGACGGGTTCACGGGCCAGCGCCGAGACCGGGACGGGCATCGCTGGTCGGGCGACCGAGACGGGCATCGCTGGTCGGGCGACTGGCGCCGCGACCATCGCTACGACTGGCGCAGTTACCGTGATCGCAATCGGTCGCTTTTCCGGTTTGGAAGCTATTACGATCCCTACGGCTACAGCTATCGCCGCTTCTCGATCGGCTTCAACCTATGGCCGAGCTATTACGGATCGAACTATTGGTTGAACGATCCGTGGATGTATCGCCTTCCACCGGCCTACGGGCCCTATCGCTGGGTGCGCTATTACGATGATGCGTTGCTGGTGAACATCTACACCGGCCAGGTGGTGGACGTGATCAACAACTTCTTCTGGTAGACTTGAGGCTGCCATTGGTCGAAGGGGCGTTGCGGGAATTCGCGGCGCCCCTTTTGCCATCCGGCAACAAGCGCGGAGTGCGCGACAGCCAAGGGGTCCGCTTTCATGTCATTGAAATATGTTGTCACCGTTTCGGCCACGGCCATCGCCCTTTCCGCCTGCGCCACGACCGCGCCGGTAACCGAGGTTGCCGCCCCGGCCGAAGTCGCGCCGCCGGCCCCGGTTGCCGAAGCGGCACATGACCGGCTGTTCCGGCTATTCAAGGAAAGCGACGAGGCCAATCTCAGGCGCAATCCGCTGAGCGCCCTGTTCCGGGGGGACATGCGTTATGCAGACCGTTTTGGCGACGGGATCACCGACGAATATTATGCCGCCGAAAAGGCCGCCGGCGAGAATGACTTGCAGGTTCTTCATTCGATCGATCGGGCGGCGCTCAACCCGACAGACCAGCTTGCCTATGACGTGTTCGAATTCACGACCCAGGACACGCTGCGCGGCTATCAGCCGGACTTGCTGGCGCTGACCGAAGTCCGGCCGATGAACCATTTCTTCGGCTTCCACACCTTCTATCCGACCTTCGCCAGCGGCAAGGGCGCGGCGCCTTTCAAGACGGTCGAGGACTATGAAAACAATTTGAAGCGTCACAAGGAGTTCGTGATCTATCTCGACCGCGCCATCGGCCGTTTCCGCGAAGGCGAGGAGAGCGGCGTGGTCGAAACCAAGCTGACCGTGCGCAACATGATCGAGCAGCTCGATACGCAGATCAAGCAGAAGGTCGAGCAGTCGCCCTATTACGGCCCGGTGCAAGCAGTTCCCGGCTGACTTCTCGGATGCAGACAAGGCGCGCCTGACCGCCGCCTATCGCGCCGCGATCACCGACGAGCTTTATCCGGCGCTGACCCGGCTTCGCGATTTTCTGAAGAACCGAATATCTGCCCAAGGCGCGCGACGGCATGGGCCTGATGTACATGAAGGGCGGCGACAAGCTTTACCGCTACCTGGTTCAGTCGACCACGACCCTGCCGCTCACGCCCGAGGAAATCCACCAGACCGGCCTGAGCGAAGTCGCGCGCATCACCACCGAGATGGAGAAGGTCAAGGCCGAGGTCGGCTTCAAGGGCGACCTGCCGGCACTTCTTCGACCTATCTGCGCACCGACCCGAAGTTCAAGATGCCGAGCCGCGAGGCGCTGACCCAGGGTTATTACGACATCGGCAAGGCGGTCGATGCGAAGCTGCCCGCAATATTTCTCGACCCTGCCCAAGGCGAAGCTGGAAATCCGGCCGTACGAGCCGTTCCGCGAAAAATTCCAGGCAGGCGGAAGCTATGAGCAGGGCACGCCCGACGGCTCGCGGCCCGGCACCTTCTATTTCAACGCCTATGACCTTCCGTCGCGGACGACGCCGGGGATGACGACGCTATATCTGCACGAAGGCTCGCCGGGGCATCATTTCCAGATCAGCCTGGCGCAGGAGAATGAGGCACTGCCGCCGTTCATGCGGTTCGGCGGCAACACCGCCTATGTCGAAGGCTGGGCGCTCTATGCCGAGACGCTGGGCTACGACATGGGCTTCTACAAGGACCCGATCCAGCGGATGGGCACGCTCGACGACGAGATGCTGCGCGCGATGCGGCTGGTGGTCGACACCGGCATCCATTCGAAGGGCTGGACCCGCGAGCAGGCGATCAAATATATGCTCGACCACAGCAGCATGGGGAAGACCGACGCGACCGCCGAGGTCGAGCGCTACATCGCGATTCCCAGCCAGGCATTGGCCTACAAGACCGGCGCGATGACGATCCAGCGGCTGCGGCGCAAGGCTGAGGCCGAGCTTGGCGACAAGTTCGACATCAAGGACTTTCACGCCCAGGTGCTGATGACGGGAAGCCTGCCGCTGGCGATCCTCGAGAAGAAGATCGACGAGTGGATTGCGGCGAAGAAGTGACGCGCGCACCTGTCCGGGGGACAGGCGAGCACGGCGCTGAGCTGAACGCCTGACCGTTCGGAAACATACCCTTTCGTTCGCAAAACTTGCACGAAAGGGGGGTTGTCAGCTTTGTAAGCTTCGTCACCGTCGCGGCCGCCTCTTCCGTGGGAAAGGTGCGCCGCCAGGGTAACAAGGTTTGCACCCGTCAAGGTGAAGCTGAGCGCGACATCATCACCCGTTGTGCGACCCGCACAACCGGCGCCTATCTTGCGGAAAAGGATTTCGACGATTGCAAAGAGCCGGCCCGCTGGCGGCGGACCGCGTGGTTTGGAGCAGACGAAATCCTATTGTGCAAGCGCCTCTTCGATCAGCTTACGGCTATTCTCCAAGCCATAAAGCGCGATGAAGCTGCCCATGCGGGGGCCCTGGCTGGAGCCGAGCAGAGTTTCGTAGAGCGCCTGGAACCAGTGGCGCAGGCTTTCGAATGCGTGACGCTTGCCGACTTCGAAGACTAGGTGCTGGATTTCGTCGGCCGGCGTGTCCGGGGCGAGTTTCGCCAGCTCCGCGTCGAGGTCGATCAACGCGGCACGTTCCACTTCCGTCGGCGGGCGGCGGCTGAGCGTCGGTGCAACGAAATCGCGCGCGTAGTTGACCGCGAGGCCGATGAGATTGTCGAGCTCGGGGTCGCTTTCGGGTGAGCTGCCGGGCGCATAGCGCTGGACGAATTTCCACGCCGTATCCTTGTCGCCGCAACCGGGCAGCGACGCAGATTCAAGAGCAGGCCGTAAGTCAGCGGAAGGCTTGCATCCGGCACCTTGCCGTCGTGGATGTGGTGCACCGGGTTGCCCAGTTGCTGCTCGATCGGCTGGGTCGGATAGTTGCCGCGGAACTGATAATATTCGTCGACCGCGCGGGGGATGACGCCGATGTGCAGGCTCTTCGCCTTGCGCGGTTCGCGGTAGGCGTAGAAGGCCAGGCTCTCCTCATTGCCATAGCTGAGCCATTGTTCGAGGCTGAGGCCGTTGCCCTTCGACTTGGAGATTTTCTCGCCCTTCTCGTCGAGGAACATCTCATAGTTGAAGCCCTCCGGCGGTCGGGCGCCGAGGACGCGAGTGATCTTGCCCGACTGGACGACGCTATCGATCAAATCCTTGCCCGACATTTCATAATCGACGCCCAGCGCGACCCAGCGCATTGCCCAGTCGACCTTCCACTGGAGCTTGGAGAGGCCGCCGAGCGCGGATTGTTCGACGCGGCTGCCGTTCTCGTCGGTGAAGGCGATCAGGCCGGCATCGGCATCGACGACCTCGACCGGAACTTGCAGCACCCGGCCGCTTGTCGGCGAGATCGGCAGGACCGGCGAATAAGTCTGGCGGCGTTCTTCGCCAAGCGTTGGAAGCATCACGCCGAGGATGTCGTCCCAGTGGCGCAGCACCTGCTTTAGCGCATCGTCGAAGCGCCCGCTGGTGTAATAGTCGGTCGAACTGGCGAAATCATAGTCGAAGCCGAACCGGTCGAGGAAGCGGCGCAGCATGGCATTGTTGTGATGCGCGAAGCTTTCATATTCACCGAACGGGTCCGGGATCCTGGTGAGCGGCTTGCCGAGATATTCGGTGAGCATGGCGCCGTTGGGGACATTGTCGGGCACCTTGCGCAGACCATCCATGTCGTCGCTGAATGCGATCAGTTTCGTCGGCGCGTGCTGGCCGTCCTTGGCAGTCAGCTCCTCATAGGCATGTCGGACCATGGTCGTGCGGAGGACTTCACGAAGGTGCCCATGTGGGGCAGGCCCGACGGCCCATAACCGGTCTCAAACAGCATCGGCTCACTGCCGGGCTTGCCGTCCGGCCAGCGCTTCAGCAGCTTGCGCGCTTCCTCATAGGGCCAGGCCTTGGAAGCGAGGGCGGCCGTTCGGATTGCGTCGTCGCTCAACTGTTGCCCTTTCGTTCCGGCTTGGCCAATGGTTAAGACGTAACCGTGGCCGCTCCTTTGCCTCTTCCCGCGCTTCACGCAACCCATGCCGGAATCTGGATCGCGTCGGGCGACCGAGATGGATCGGGCGTCCGCGAGGCGTCGCGGGGCGAGGCGATCGCGCGGCTGGCGGAGACGCCGCACATCCTGCTGAATGCGCCGTTGGCCGGGCAGCGGCTGGGTTATCCGGACGTCTCCGGGCTCGACCTGCTGGAGCTGTTCGCGTTCCTCCACCCGGCGCGGTTCGCCGTTCCTACCGTGGCCGGCCTGTCGCGCGCGGTTGGCGTCCCGCCGCCGGCAAGCGATGCCGAGGCGGCCGCCGCGCTCCTTACCATCGCGGAGTCTTTGCTCGACCGGCTGGGCGACGAGGACTGGCCCGAGCGTGAGGGAGCATGGACATCCAACGCCACGCTGTACCGGCTCGGCTGGGGCTGGGCGCCGTTCGTCGGGCAGCGGTTGGCCAAACCCGATCGCGGAGAACGGATGCTTTTCTCGCGACTGCCGCAGTGGGAGGAGCAGGCCGAGCGGCCGCAGCCCAGGCCGATTTCGATCCCTGCCGCGGACGCCGAGGCCAAGCTGGCAGAGTTGACCGGCACAGGCTCCGAACCGCGCGAGGGGCAGCGCGCAATGGCCGGGGAGGCGGCGGCGATCTTTGCGCCGCGCCGCGCGGCGGGCGAGCCCAACATGCTGCTGGCCGAGGCGGGGACTGGGATCGGCAAGACCTTGGCTTATCTGGCGCCTGCATCGCTGTGGGCCGATCGGGCAGGCGGGACGGTGTGGGTGTCGACCTTTACCAAGGCGCTGCAACGGCAGTTGGACGCCGAAAGCACGAGGCTGTTTGGTGATCCGGTAGAACGCAAGAAGCGTGTCGTCATCCGCAAGGGGCGCGAGAATTATCTGTGCCTGCTTAACCTGGAGGATGCGATGCAGGGCGCGTTCGCTGGGCGGGCGGCGGTGCTCGCGCAGCTGGTCGGGCGCTGGGCGGCCTATAGCAAGGACGGTGACATGGTCGGCGGCGATTTGCCCGGCTGGCTGCCCAGCCTGTTTCGGCGGGCCGGCGCGGCGGCGCTGACCGACCGGCGCGGCGAATGCGTCTATGCGGGCTGCCCGCATTATCGCAAATGCTTCATCGAACGGGCCGAGCGGGCGGGGCGCGAGGCAGACCTGGTCATCGCCAATCACGCGCTGGTCATGGTCAATGCCGCGCGCGGCCCTTCGACTTCGCTCAGGACGAGCGGGGGAATGGAGCGGATCATCTTCGACGAGGGGCATCACCTTTTCGATGCGGCGGATTCCACCTTTTCGGCCGCATTGACGGGCGCAGAAGCGATTGAAATGCGGCGCTGGATCGTCGGGCCGGAGGGAAAATCGCGGGGCCGCAGACGCGGCCTGGCCGCGCGGCTGCTCGACGTGTGCAGCTATGACGATCAGGGCGCGTCGGCGCTCGAATCGGCGGTCGAGGCCGCTCGAGCGCTGCCGTCCGACGGGTGGCTTGGGCGGCTGGCGGAGGGTAATCCATTCGGGCCGGTGGAGCGGCTTCTCTCCGAAGTGCGCGGCACGGTTTACGCAAGGGCCAAGGCGCAGGAGGCGGGATATGGGCTGGAGACGGAACTGGCCGAGCCTGACGGGAGTCTCGTGTCGGCGGCCGCCGGTGCGATGGAATCGCTGGAGGCGCTGGCCAAGCCATTGGCCGCGCTGGCCCGGCGGCTCGAGGCAATTCTCGAGGATGCGCCCGACTGGCTCGATTCGCAGGCGCGGGCGCGGGTCGATGGCGCGATCAACGGGCTTAGCTGGCGAAGGGAGACGCTGGCCGCGTGGATCGCCCTGCTTGGCCGGATTGGTGGCGTGGCCGACCCGGACTATGTCGACTGGCTGGCGATCGACCGGATCGAGGGGCGCGAATATGATGCCGGGCTGCACCGCCATTGGCTCGACCCGACCCGGCCGCTGGCCAAGGCGGTGCTAGAGCCCGCGCATGGCGTGCTGGTGACCTCGGCGACCCTTCGGGGAAGTGAGGGCTGGCCGAGCGCCGAGGAACGGACCGGCGCGCTGCACCTGCCCGGACCGACCGGCCATTTCGAAGCGGCAAGCCCGTTCGATTATGCGGCACAGGCGGAGGTGCTGATCGTCAATGACATCGGCCGGAACGACATCGCCGCATTGGCCGGCGCCTATGCCCGGCTGATCGAAACGGCGGAGGGCGGGACCTTGGGGCTGTTCACCGCGATCCAGCGGCTGCGCGCGGTCCATGCGCGGATCGCCGACCGGCTGGCACGCACGGGCTTGCCGCTGCTGGCCCAGCATGTCGACCCGATCGACACGGGGACTCTGGTCGACATCTTCCGCGACGATCCGCACGCATCCTTGCTCGGAACCGATGCGCTGCGCGATGGAGTCGATGTGCCGGGCGAGTCGCTTCGGCTGGTGGTGATGGAGCGAGTCCCGTGGCCGCGCCCGACCGTGCTTCACGCGGCGCGCAGGCTGGCGAATGGCGGCAGCGCTTATGACGATCGGGTGGTACGGGCGCGACTGGCGCAGGCGTTCGGCCGGCTGATCCGGCGACAGGGAGACAAAGGGTTGTTCGTCATCCTTTCGAGTGCGCTGCCGTCACGGTTGCTGACTGCCTTTCCGCCCGAAGTGGCGGTGTCGCGCGTGCCGCTTGAGGTGGCTCTGGTACGGGTGCGGGCGAAGCTGTTCGGGGCGCCGGACGTTGCGACCGCCGCGCTTGAGGAAAGCCGATCATGAAGAGCCTGACCCTGCTTCGCCACGCCAAGTCACAGCAGGAATCGCCCGACGGAAGCGATATCGACGCGTTCGCTCAGCGAACGGGGACGGTCTGACGCCAGGCGGATGGGCGAGGAGATGCACAGGCTCGGCCTCGGTTTCGATTTGGTGCTGGCCAGTCCCGCTCAGCGGGTTATCGAGACGCTGCAGGGCGTTGGCGGTCTGTCGCCCCGCTTCGACGAGCGAATCTACAATTCATCAACGGGCGCACTGCTGGATATCGTCCGGGAGGTTGACGATGCCGTGGGCCGGTTGATGCTGATCGGTCATAATCCGGGCTTCGAACGGCTGGCGAGCCGGCTCGGCGATTTGGCGATCGACTTTCCAACCGGGGCACTGGCCGAAATTGAGCTGCCGATCGAACATTGGCGCGATGCAGGCGGTGCGATCGGCCGGCTGGTCCGCTTCATTAGGCCGAAGGAACTGGATCAGTCCTGAAGCGCCTCGGCGAGGCGGTTGCGGAGCGCGATCAGGCGGACGACGTCGATGCCGCCACCCTGCTCGGCCGGAATCGGCGCGTCGATTCCGGACGCAGGCCGCGGGACCTGGGCAGAAGGCGGCGGAGTGAAAGCCGGCTCCGGCTCCTTGTCCCGAAGCAGCTTCTGGACGCCCCTCACCGTATAGCCTTCCTCGTTGAGGAGGCGGTGGATCCGGCGCGCCAGCGCCACATCGGCCGGCCGATAATAGCGGCGGTTGCCGGCCCGCTGAAGCGGCCGCAGCTGCGGAAACTTCGTCTCCCAATAGCGCAGGATATGCTGCGCCACGCCCAAGTCGGCGCTCAGTTCGCCAATCGTTCGGAAAGCGTCCGGGGATTTTTCGCCGGTCGCCACGCCTCGGTTACTTCGCGATCCGGTCGCGCATGATCTGGCTGGCGCGGAAGGTCATCACTCGGCGCGGCGCGATCGGAACCTCGACCCCTGTCTTGGGATTGCGGCCGACTCGCTCGCCCTTGTCGCGCAGGATGAACGTGCCGAAGCCCGAAATCTTGACGTTCTGGCCGACGCTAAGCGCATGGCACATGTGATGAAGCACGCGCTCGACCATCCCGGCGCTTTCGGCCCGGGAAACGCCCAGCCGGTTGTGAACAATGTCGGACAGGTCGGCGCGGGTCAAAGTGCCCGCCTGCAGTCCGTTCGAACGGGCAACCCCCGCATCGGCCATAATGATTCTCCACCCCCTGTTAGTGCACCAAAGCAGTGCGATCGTTACGCTACCGCAAAGTGTAAGCGTCGGCAATTCGACTTTTGCCGGATTTTCCAATCAGTTCAATAGCGAAGCGCAGCCGCTCCCCAAGTAAATCCGCCGCCCATCGCTTCCAGCACCAGAAGATCGCCTCGCTTGATTCGCCCGTCGCGCACCGCGACATCGAAGGCAAGCGGAACCGACGCGGCGGATGTATTGGCGTGGCGATCGACCGTAACGATCACCTTTTCGGGAGGCAGGCCAAGTTTCCGGGCGGTCGCGTCGAGGATTCGGGCATTGGCCTGATGGGGGACGACCCAGTCGACTTCGGCGGGGTCGAGGCCGGCGATTGCCAGCACTTCTCGAAGCACGTCGGCCAGGTTGACCACCGCATGCCGGAACACTTCGCGGCCCTTCATCCTGAGCTTGCCGACGGTGCCGGTGGTCGATGGACCGCCATCGACGAACAGGAGCCCATTGTGGCGGCCGTCGGCATGAAGGCTGGTGGCCAGGATGCCGCTATCGCCATCTTCGGCTTCCAGCACCAAGGCGCCGGCGCCGTCGCCGAACAGAACGCAGGTCGTCCGGTCTTCCCAGTCGAGAATACGGCTGAAGGTTTCCGCGCCGATCACCAGCGCCCGCTTAGCGGTGCCGCCGCGAAGCATCGAATCGGCCACGGTCAGCGCATAGAGGAAGCCGGTGCACACTGCGTGGACATCGAACGCGACGCAATCGTCGATGCCGAGTAGCGCCTGCACCTTCGTGGCGGAGGACGGGAAGGTCTGGTCGGGCGTGGCGGTGGCGAGAACGATCAGCCCGATGTCGGCCGGTTGCAGACCCGCCAATTCGAGGGCCCGGCGGCAGGCTTCGACCGCGAGGGTCGCGGTGGTCTCTCCATCGCCCGCGACATAGCGGCTGCGGATGCCCGTGCGCTCGACGATCCATTCGTCCGACGTATCGACCAGATCCGCGATTTCCTGATTGTCGACGCGGCGGGCCGGCAAGGCGGAACCGGTGCCCTTGACGACGGAACGAAGGGTCATTCGGCGGCCTCGTCGGAAAAGGCATGGGCGCGGAACTCGTCGAGATCCTCGCCTATCCTGCGGGTGATATCGTTGCGGACCATCGATGCCGCCACCCCAATCGCATTGGCGACGCCCTTGGGGTTGGCCCCACCATGGCTTTTCACAACCAAGCCGTTCAGGCCCAGGAAAACCGCGCCATTGTGGTTGTTCGGGTCGAGATGGGTTTTCAGTAGGTTGAGAGCCGGCCGCGACAGGGCGAAGCCAGCTTTCGATCGGAACGACGAGGTGAAAGCACGGCGCAACAGGTCGGTTACGAAGCGTGCCGTGCCCTCGGCGGTTTTGAGGGCGATATTGCCCGAGAACCCATCGGTGACGACGACGTCGATGTCGCCGCGGGACAGGCGGTCGCCCTCGGTGAAGCCTTCAAACCGCATCGGCAAATAATCGGCCTCGCGAAGCAGCGCGGCGGCTTCCTTGAGCTCCCCGGTGCCCTTCAGCTCTTCGGTGCCGATGTTAAGCAGCTTGACCCGCGGCTTGGCGATCCCAAGGACGGTTCGGGAATAGGCCGATCCCATGACGGCGAACTGAACGAGGTTCTGGGCGTCGCATTCGGTGTTGGCGCCAAGGTCGAGCATCACGCAATCCGTTGCCCCAAGGGTCGGAAGCAAAGCAGCCAGCGCGGGGCGGTCGATTCCCGGCATGGTCCGAAGCGCCAGCTTCGACATCGCCATCAGCGCCCCGGTGTTTCCGGCCGACAACGCAGCATCGGCGACGCCTTCTTTTACCGCATTGATCGCCATGCCCATCGACGTGGTCTTGGCACGGCGGATCGCCTGGCTAGGCTTTTCCGACGCTTCGATCGCGTCGTTGGTATGGTGAATGGTGGTGGCGTCGATCAGCGGCTGGTGCTTGGCCAGTTCGGGGGCAATCCGGGTCTCATCGCCATAGACGTCAAACCGGAGCGACCGGTCCTTGCGACGCGCCCGGACCATCCCGGCGATCATCACCGCCGGGCCGGTATCTCCTCCCATTGCGTCGATCGCGATGCGCGGGCTTGAAGCCATAACCGGCTGCCGCTCCTCCGCGATACCGCTCAGGCCTCGGTCGAAACGATCTCGCGGCCGTTATAGTGGCCGCAGGCCGAGCAGAGGTTGTGCGGCAGCTTGAGCTCGCCGCAGTTCGGGCACTCCTGGAAGCTCGCCGGGCTCAGCGCGTGGTGGCTGCGGCGCATGTTGCGCTTCGAGGGCGAGGTTTTTCTCTTAGGGACGGCCATCTCGGCTCTTCCTTAAATTCTATGTTCCAAAAAAATTGGCGACTTTCCTCGCCCTGCTCATCGGGTAATCCCGCGGCGGCGGCCGGATCGTCGCGAACGAGTGGGCCCTATAGCGAAATCACGGCGCTACGCAAGCGATTCACGCTCGCGCGAGGACGCGATCCCCGACGAAGGGATTGGTCGCCCGTTCATGGGCGAAGGTCGACATCGGTCCGTGGCCGGGCACGAAGCGCGTGTCGCCGCCCATCGGCCACAGGCGCTGCGTGATCGAATCGAGCAACTGCTGGGTGTTCCCGCGCGGGAAGTCCGTTCGGCCGACGGAGCCCTGGAACAACACATCCCCGACCAATGCCAGTTTCGAATCGGGATGATGGAAGACGATGTGCCCCGGCGTGTGCCCCGGGCAGTGGCGAACATTGAAGGTCAGCTTGCCCACCGTGACCGTATCGCCGTCCTCGAGCCAGCGGTCGGGCTCGAACGGCTTTCCTGGAACGCCATAGCGCATCCCGTCGTCTTCCAGCCGGGCGATCCAGAAGCGGTCCTCTTCCTGCGGCCCCTCGATCGGCACGCCAAGCTCGGCGGCGAGAATGCCGGCCGACCCGCAATGATCGATATGGCCGTGGGTGAGGATGATCTTCTCGATCGTCACGCCATGCTGGGCGGCGGCGGCCTTCAGCCGGTCGAGATCGCCGCCGGGATCGCAGAAAGCGCCAAGCATCGTCTCGGTGCACCACAGCAGCGTGCAATTCTGCTGCAGCGGGGTCACCGGAATGATCGCTGCGCGAAGTGGGGGATCGGCCATGCCGCTCGACTAGGGCGTGGGCGAAAGCTTGTCGAGCGCGGGCGGGACCTGCTTCATCGACGCGGCGACCGCCTCGGCGCGGCGCATGACGCGCAAAATGTTGCCGCCGGCGAGCTTGGCCAGCTTGTCGTCGCTCCAGCCGCGGCGAATGAGTTCGGCGAACAGATTGGGGTAGTCGGCGACCGTGCCGAAGCCGTCAGGCGTAGTGTCGATGCCGTCGAGATCGGCGCCAAGGCCGACATGATCATATCCCGCAACCTTGGCGACATGGTCGACATGGTCGGCGACCTGGGTGAGGGTTGCGTGTGGTTCGGGGTGAGCCGCCTCCCACGCATTCATCGCCGCCTCACGGTCCTTGGGCAGGCCGAGGTAGAGCGAATTCAGGCGGGCTTCCTCGGCCGCTCGATCGGCGCTCCACCGACGCACCTCCTCGCTGACAAAACCGGGCGCGACATTGATCATCACCACGCCGCCATTGGCCGGAAGCCGCCGAAGCACGGCGTCGGGCACGTTGCGGGTATGGGCGTCGATGGCGCGGGCACTGGAGTGGGAGAAGATGACCGGCGCCGTGCCGGCGTCGAGCGCGTCGTTCATGGTTTCCTCGCTGACGTGACTCAAATCGACCAGCATGCCGAGCCGGTTCATTTCCTTGACCACAACGACACCGAACGGGGTTAGCCCGCCATGCTTGGGATCGTCCGTTGCGCTGTCGGCCCATTCGGTAGTCGCCCAATGGGTCAGCGTCATGTAGCGCGCCCCGAGATTGTAATATTGCCGCAGCGCGGCGAGGCTGCCCCCCATCTGGTGGCCCCCCTCGACCCCGATCAGCGAGGCGACCTTACCCTTCTTGTGGATACGGACGATGTCGTCGGCGGTCCCGGCGCGCTCAAGGTCATTGGGATAGGCGTCGATCATCCGGTCGACGATGTCGATCTGCTCGATCGTCTGGCGAATCGCTTCGTCGCCGTGAACCGAGGCGTCGATATAGACTGACCAGAATTGTCCGCCGACGCGCCCCGCGTGCAGCCGCTGCATGTCGGTCATCAGTCCCTTGGGCTGCCACGCGCCGGTGCCGCTCTCCAGCCGCTCGACCTTCATGCCGTAATTTTCGCGGAGCTGCTCGGCGATGTCATTATGGCCGTCGATCAGCGGGGTCTGCTTGAGGATCCGGTCGATGCGGGCCTGGACCTTGGGGTCGATCGGCTGCTGCGCCATGGCGGGCGAGGCGACAAGGAAGGTGGCGAACAGAATCGAAAGACGCATGGAAGTTCCCCTGAAGATAGTTGGGGAGGGTTTACGGAGGCGGGGCAGGCGGGGCAATGGCAAGCCATGTGGATCCTGTTCGACGATGCGCGGCAAGGGGGAGTCGCGCCACGGCTCTACCAAAAGCCGGTCGATCGGATCATCGCCTGGCGCCTGGACGAGGTCGTGCCGGCGCTGGACCGGTTGCGCGCAGCCATTCGGGGTGGCCGGCATGCCGCCGGTTATCTTGCTTATGAGGCGGGCCATGCCTTCGACCCCAAGCTGAACGCCAGCGCCCGGCCCGGCGAGGGACCGCTGCTCGACTTTGGCCTGTTCGATGGGTTCGAGACACCCGCCCTCGATCACCTCCTCCGCGATGCCGACGGCGCCTATGTGGCCGCCCCGCGCCCACGCATATCAAAGACCGAATATGAGGCAGCGGCGGCTCAAGTCCGCGAGCATCTATTCGCCGGCGATTTCTACCAGGCAAACCTGACCTTTAGGTGCGACCTGGCGATAGCGGGCGATCCGCTGGCGATTTACGCGCGTCTGAGGCGATCGGCCAACGCCGGATGGGGAGGAGTGTTTCGCGGCGATGACCGCACGCTCATCTCGCTGTCGCCCGAGCAGTTTTTCACGATCCGCGACGGCATCGTCGAGGCGCGGCCGATGAAGGGGACGGCGCCCCGCCGTCCCGACCTGGCGGCGGACCTCGACGAGGCGCGGCGGCTTGCCGACGACGACAAACAACGCGCCGAAAATCTGATGATCGTCGACCTGATGCGCAACGATCTTGCGCGGGTGTCGCAACCCGGCAGCGTCGAGGTTCCCGAGCTGTTCACGGTCGAGACCTATCCGACGGTTCATCAAATGGTGAGCCGGATCACCTCGCGCTTGCGCGGCGGGCTGGACGCAATCGATGTGCTGCGGACGATCTTCCCCTGCGGATCGGTTACCGGCGCGCCCAAGGTCGCCGTCATCGAGGCGCTGACCCGGCTGGAGCCGGAGCCGCGCGGGGCCTATACCGGTTCGATGGGCTGGATCGAGCCCGGTACGCCGGAGCAGCCTGGCGATGCATCATTCAATGTGCTGATCCGGACGATCGAATGGCCCATGGGCGGGACGCACGCGCGGCTGGGGCTGGGATCGGGACTTGTGGTTGACAGCGTCCCAAGCGATGAATGGGCCGAGTGCCTGCTCAAGGGAGAATATGTGCGCCGGGAAAGCCAGGATTTCGACCTGATCGAGACGATGCGGTTCGACCCAGAGGAGGGCATTGTCGAGCTGGAACGCCATCTCGACCGGATGCGTAACTCGGCCGCCGACCTGGACTTCAGCTTCGACCGCCATGCCGCGCGCAACGAACTGCAGGCGGCCACGTTCGGCCGTAAAATGCGTGCGATGGTCCGCCTGCTGCTGTCGCGAAGCGGGGCGATGGCCATTCAGGTCAAGCCCTATGACGACCCCGAAGAGGTGCCGGTAAGTGTCGCGATTCGGCCGCTGCCGGTCGAGCCGTCGGATTTCCGCCTGCGCTACAAGACCACCGACCGCCGCTTTCTGGATCAGGCGCGGCAGCAGGACGGGGCCTATGAAACGGTTTTCGTCGACCCCGAGGGACAACTGACCGAGGGCAGCCGGACCAGCATTTTCGTCGAGCGCGATGGCCGGCTGCTGACCCCACCGCTGGATCGCGGAATCATGCCGGGAATCCTTCGCGCCGTGTTGCTCGACGAGGGGCGCGCCGAGGAGGCGGAGCTGACGCCTGGCGATCTGTCGGGTGGCTTTTTCGTCGGGAATATCGTGCGCGGGTTGATCCCGGCGAAGCTCGCCTGAGCGAGCGGCAAGCCGGGATCCCGGCGAAGCTCGCCTAGGCCGCGATCGGGAAGCGCAGCACGCGGTCGGTCACCGGAACCAGCGCCGACGCGCCGGGGCCGACCTTCTTGACGATTTCTGGATGATGCGCGTCCAGCCCTCCGGTCAGCGTGCCATAGGCCGGCAGGATGAGCTTGGTCGCGGATGCGATGAAGCAGCGGCGCGAAACACGGCGGCCCTTCATCGCCAACCGAAGCTTGGGGTGGAAGTGGCCGGACATTTCAGGGGCCGGATCGTTTTCGACCGCCTCGTGGCGAAGCGTGATTCCGCCAACGCAAAGCTCCTCGGCAATACGGCCGCCACAATGATCGATGAAGCCGGCATCATGGTTGCCGGTGATCCATACCCAATCGATTCGGTTCGTCAGCCTCTCCAACAGATTGCGCGCCGCGGCGGGCAGGCGGTCGCAGCCGAACCGGTCGTGGAAACTGTCGCCAAGACAATAGAGTCGTGCCGCGTGAGTTCCGCTCGATGTCCCGCTCGAGCGCCGAAAGCGTGGCGATCGAATCATAGGGGGGCAGCATTTGCCCGAGTTGAGCAAACCAGCTCGCCTTTTCGAGGTGCAGGTCGGCGACCAGCAGCGCCCCTTCGGCCGGCCAGAAGAGCGCTCCGTCGGGGCTGGCGAGGAATTCATGACCTGCGAACGAAAAGGGAACCATCGGTCCGCCCTTAAACCGGAAAGCCGCGCTATTCCAAGTGGTTCATAATGTGGTCGCGAAGCGCCCGGGCGTCATGCAGGGCATTGTGCGGCACGGCGCTGTTCGCGGCGGTCGAAAAGCCGTGAAGCGGTACGAAGCGCAGGGTGAGGCCGGGAACGGCGACCATCCGTCCCGGACCAGTCACCAGCAGCATCGAAATCTGGGCGAGGTCCTCGGGCCAGTCGGCGATGATGTCGGGAGCTTCGTCGTGCGCCAGCCATCGGGCAAGCGCATCGGCCGCGTCGGCGCGTGGTAGATGAGGCCCCTTCAGCGGCTCGGGGACCACATCGAGATAGGGAACGACGTTTCGTTCGACCCACGGGTCCGCGACGCCGTCGTGGGCAAGCACGACATAAAATTCCTCCCCGCCATCCTCGGGCACCAGCGCGATGCTGAGCAGGGGGCCGCCAAAGCCGTCATATTCGGTGTCGAGGAAATAGCGCATCGGGTGCACTCTGGACGAGCGCGCCGCGAGGTTCCAGTCTTGGGCCCGAATTTGGATTCGGATGGGGGATCAAATGATGCGAATGAAATGTGCGATGCTGGTTGCGACGGCGCTGACGGCGCTTTCTTCGATGGCTTCCGCCAGGCCCGGTGATCCGGGGCGTGAAAAAGTGGTCGCGGCGATTAAGGCCGACCATGACGCTTCGATCGAGCGGCTTCGCAATTGGATCAAGCTTCCGACCATCGCCAACATGGGGATCAATCACAAGGAAGGCGCCGAATATATGCGGCAGCTGGTGCTCGACGCCGGTTTCCAGCAGGCGAAGATCGTGCCCACCGACGGCGTCCCGGGCGTGTTCGCGACGCTCGATGCCGGGGCCAAGGACACGCTGGCGATCTATTTCATGTACGACGTGAAGCATTACGAACCGAGCGAGTGGTCTTCGCCGCCGCTGGAGGGTAAAATCGTCGACCGGCCCGGGGAGGGCAAGGCGTTGATCGGACGCGGCGCGGTCAACCAGAAGGGCCCGGAGACTGCCTTCCTGACTGCGCTGCGCGCGTTCAAGACGGCCGGGGTCAAGCTGCCCGTCAATCTGGTGTTCGTCGCGGAGGGCGAGGAGGAAATCGCCTCCACCCATTTCTCTCAGATCGTCAATCAGCCCGAGGTCCGGGCGGCGCTGGAAAAAGCAGTTGGAATCATTATTCCGTCGGCTGGCCAGTCGGTTGACGGGCAGACGACGCTGCTTCTGGGGGCCAAGGGCGCGGTTGAGCTCCAGCTCATCTCGAGCGGGGAAAAGTGGGGTCGCGGTCCAAACAAGGACATCCATTCCAGCCTCAAGGCCAATGTCGACAGCCCGGTGTGGCACCTGATCAAAGCGCTCAACAGCCTGGTTTCGGAGGATGGCCAGACTCCGGCCATCGACGGCTGGTTCGAAAATGTGAAGCCGCTGACCACTCGACAGAAGGAACTGATCGCCGCCGACGTGGCGGCGTCTAACGAAGCCGACGACATGAAGGTGCTGGGCATCAAGCATTGGTACAAGGACGAGGATTATCTGACTGCCACTTATCGGCTGGCCGAGCAGCCGACTGTCAATATCCAGGGGCTAGTAAGCGGCTATATGGGGCCGGGCGGCAAGACGGTCCTGCCCGGGCGCGCGGAGGCCAAGATCGACCTGCGGCTGGTCCCCGACATGACCAAGGACGAGGCGGTGTCCAAGTTGAAGGCCCATCTCGCCAAGCGCGGCTTCGGGGACATCGAGGTCAATGTCAGCGGCGGCTATGGCCCGACCCAGACCGACGAGAACAGCGGACTGATCAAGGCCGAGCAGGCGACGCTCGCCGCCGCGAACATTCCAATGACCATGTCGGCGCGGTCGGCGGGTAGCTGGCCGGGCGTGGTGTTCACCGGGCCGCCGCTCAAAATGGCGGCCGGTCAGTTTGGCGGTGGTCGCGGCGGTGGTGCCCACGCGCCCGACGAATGGCTGCTGATCGACAGCAGCAACCCGAAGGTGCTGGGCTTCGACGGCCAGTCGATTCTCTACGCCGACTTCCTCTATGAGGTGGCGCGGACGAAGAAGTAGGCGGTCCCGGGAACGGTCTGAGCTAGTCTTTCTGCGGCGGGGGCGGGCAGAGCTCGCCCCGCGCCTGGGCCTTGCGGCACTGTTCGGCCCAGGCCCGTTGGCGCCTTCCGGCCTCCTCCTCCGCCTTGCGCAGCTCGCGGCCGCGCTTCTGGTCTGCCTCCGACTGGCTGGTCGTGACCGCATCAACTCCGGCGGATGCTGCCTTGACCGGCAAGGCAACGACATCAACCGCGGTGCTGGCGACCGAGCCGACAACACAAGCGGACAGGGTGGGGAGGGCCGCAAGAGCGAACAGAATACGCATGGCGTTCGCATGCCCGATGTTGCAACGGGCGTCGATCAACGATCAGTCGAGCCGCATCGCTTCCTCGGCGAGCTGCTCGGCCTCGATCAGCAGCGTTTCGTCGGCTTCGCCCCCGGGCGGCATCGCCTCGCGGCCGACGATGACCATCAGCGGCACGGCCATCGGCGTGATCCGGTCCGCCTCGACATGAACCATCGTCTCGGAAGCCCGATCGACCAGTCGGACCAGCCGGCCGAGCTCGGTCATCCGGGCGCGGGCGTCGTTCCATGCGGCCCGGAGTAGCAGATGCTCGGGCTCATATTTTCGCAGAACGTCGTAGATAAGGTCGGTCGAGAAGCTGACCTGCCGCCCGGTCTTGCGCTTGCCCGGGTGGTGGCGTTCGACCAACCCCCCGATCACCGCGACTTCGCGAAAAGCTGTCTTGAGCAGGTAGCTTTGCTCAACCCAGTCGACAAATTCCTGCTCGAGAATGTCGGCCGAAAAGAGCGATTTCGGATCGGTGATTGGCTCCAGCCCATAGCAGGCGAGACCATAGTCGTTGGCAACGAAGCCGAGCGGCTTAAGTCCCGCATTCTCCATCCGCTTGGTGACCAGCATCCCGAGCGACTGGTGCGCGTTCCAGCCTTCGAAGCTGTACGCGACCATGAAATGCTGGCCATGATGGGGGAAGGTTTCGATGAGCAGCTCGTGGGGCTCGGGCAGGGTCGAGCGCTCGCTTTGCACCTCCAGCCATTCGCGGACATCTTCGGGAAAGCGCGCCCAGTCGTTGCGGTCGCACAGCATCTGCCGGACCCGGTTGGCGAGATGGGTCGACATGCTCATCCGTTGCCCGCCATAGGTGACGATCCGCGCGGATTTGGAGGAGGCGTGGACGATGATGTCGCCGTCCTTGATCCGCTCAACCTCCAGGCTGAGGCCGGAAAAGAAGAAATGGTCACCCGGCGCCAGTGTTGACGCGAAACCTTCCTCGACGGTGCCGAGCTTGCGGCCGTTCTTGAAGCGGACGGCAAGCAAGGGCTGTTCGACGATGATCCCGGCGTTCATGCGGTGCTGGACCGCGACGGCGGGGCGGGCGATGCGCCATATTCCGCCGTTTTCCGGAACCAGGCGGCGGAACTTGTCGTAGGCGCGAAGCGCGTATCCGCCGGTGGCGATGAAGTTGAGGACTTCGGTGAAGGTCTCTTCCTTGAGGCCCGCATAGGGCGCGGCGGAACGGACTTCGGCCAACAGTTCCTGTTGCTGGAACGGTTCGGAGCAAGCCACGGCAAGGATGTGCTGGGCGAGCACGTCCAGCGTTCCGGGGCGGAAATTCTCGGGATCGAGTTCGCCATCGTCGATCGCGTCGAGCGCGGCGCGGGCTTCGAGATATTCGAAGCGGTTGCCGGGGACGATCATGCCCTTCGAAGGCTCGTCGAGGCGGTGGTTGGCGCGGCCGATGCGCTGTAGCAGGCGCGAGCTGCCCTTGGGCGCGCCCATTTGCACGACCAGATCGATGTCGCCCCAGTCGATGCCGAGATCCAGGCTGGCCGTGGCGACCAGCCCGCGAAGCTTGCCCGCCGCCATCGCCGCCTCGATCTTGCGCCGCGCCTCGATGGCCAGGCTGCCGTGGTGAATTCCGATCGGCAGCGCCTGATCGTTGACCGCCCACAGGTCCTGGAAAATCAGCTCGGCCAAGCTCCGGGTGTTGCAGAAGATGAGCGTGGTGCGATGCTGTTCGATCAGCTCCATCACCTCGCGCGCGGCGTGGCGGCCGCTATGGCCCGACCAGGGGATACGGTTTTCGGGGATGAGGATGGACAGGTCGGGCTCCGCGCCCGGATCGCCCTCCACCAATTCAACCAGTTCCTCGTCGGCGTCGGGCGCGAGCCAGCCGCGATAGGCGTCGGGGTCGCTGATCGTCGCCGACAGGCCGACGCGGCGAAGGCCGGGCGCTAGCTTCTGAAGCCGAGCCATCGACAGCGAGAGCAGGTCGCCCCGCTTCTCCTTGGCGAAGGCATGAAGCTCGTCGACGACGATGGTCTTGAGGTTTTCGAACAGCAGGGCGCTGTCGGGGTAACTCAGTAGCAGGCTCAGCGATTTGGGCGTGGTGAGGAGGATTTGGGGCGGTCGGATGCGCTGGCGCGCCTTGCGATCGGAAGGCGTGTCGCCGGTGCGCGTCTCGATGCGAATTGGCAGGCCCATCTCCTCCACTGGAGTCAGCAGGTTGCGCTGGACATCGACCGCGAGCGCTTTCAGCGGCGAAACGTAGAGGGTGTGGAGACCCTCGGCGGGTTTCTCGATCAGGTCGACCAGGGTGGGCAGGAACCCCGCCAGAGTCTTGCCCGCCCCGGTCGCCGCGACGAGCAAGGCGCTTCGCCCCGAGCGTGCAACGTCGAGCATGGCTAGTTGATGCCGCCGCGGCTGCCAGCCTCGGGACGCGAACCACTGGTCTAGTACGGGCGGTACGCTGGTCATCAATCTCCGATGCGCTGACGGAACTGCGCGCGGTTTCACGGGCTATAATGCAGCAATGGCCCGCCTTGGATCATGGATCGAGCCTTTTCCCGAAGGCATCTACGTCAAACCCGCCGATGCGTGGGTCGATCCGTCGCGGCCCAAGACGCAGGCGCTGGTGACTCACGGCCATGCCGACCATGCGCGCGGCGGGCATGGCGCAGTGTGGGCGACGCCGGAAACGCTGGCGATCATGGACGTTCGCTATGGACAGCAGAACTCCAACCCCATCAGCTATGGCGAGAGCGTGCGGATTGGCGAGGTGGACGTCAGTTTCGTCCCGGCTGGGCATGTGCTGGGTTCAGCGCAAATCGTGCTGGAATATCGCGGCGAGCGGGTGGTGGTCTCGGGCGACTACAAGCGGCGGCCTGACCCGACGTGCGCGCCGTTCGTGGTCGTGCCGTGCGACATCTTCATTACCGAGGCGACGTTCGGCCTGCCGGTGTTCCGCCACCCCGATACGGGAAGCGAGATCGATCGGCTGCTTCACCGCCTTCACGCCGAGCCCGAGCGCTGCGTGCTGGTCGGCGCCTACGCGCTGGGGAAGGCGCAGCGGGTGATTATGGAGCTTCGTGGGCGCGGGCATGACGCGCCAATCTATTATCACGGCGCGATGGAGCGGCTGTGCAATCTTTACGAGGAGTTGGGCGTGCCCTTGGGCGAGCTTCGGCCGGCGACCGGGGCGAAGAAAGACGAGATGGCGGGGCATATCGTGATCTGCCCGCCGGGCGCGCTCAACGACCGCTGGTCGCGGCGGCTGCCGGACCCAATCACCGCCATGGCTTCAGGCTGGATGCGCATCCGCCAGCGGGCGCGTCAGCGCAACGTCGAGCTGCCGCTGGTCATCTCCGACCATTCGGATTGGGACGAACTCACCCAGACCATCCGCGACGTGGCGCCAAAGGAAGTCTGGATCACCCACGGCCGCGAGGACGCGCTGATGCACTGGTGCATGACCCACCAGATCAAGGCGCGGGAGTTGAATTTGGTGGGGTATGAGGACGAGGATGATTGATGAGGAAAGCAGTTTTCATTTCTGTGCTGGCTCTATCGGCTTGCAGCGCCGAGCGGGCAGACGAACCGGATAATTACCCGCACGGAAATGTCGGGCTCCCGACCGCTGGAGCTGTCCCACTGCCCTCGACCTCTGCGCGCCCGATGCGTGTAAGCCAGTTCTCCAACCTAGTCCCCGCGACTTGCTCGACGATCGACGAGAATCGCGACGAGGGGCCATATTGGCGCCGTCGCTGTCCGGGTGTTGGGGGTTATTCTGTCGAGTGGACCGAAAGCGATCTTAGGCAGGGCCTGGAGCTGGTCGCGGCAGACGGGACGCTAACCGACCTGCGCCTGTCCGACCTCGTCGCTAAGGGCGCGTTCAACCGCCTTGGCCCGCGCATTGAATGGCGGGGAAGGGATGGAGCGAAGCCGGACCGGATTGTCGTCCGGATGTTCGTCGCCAATGGCGCCGACCCGAACGCTCCGGACCGGAGCATGCTGGCTGTGGCGCGGTTGAATCCAGCACCATGCCTCCTCGCCGTCGTCGAACCAGGCTCCAATCAAAGCGAGGCCGCCCGGCAAATCGCCGATGCACCTTCCGCATCTTGCTTGACCGGCTAGTGCGCCCCCTCGACCGCTTCGATTCCTGACGCTTCAAGCTGCCGATTGATGGTGGTCATCAACCGGTCGAGCCCCGCCTGATTCGTCGCCTCCGCCCTAGCCACAAGCACGTCCTGCGTGTTCGAGGCTCGGAGGAGCCACCAGCCGTCGTCTGTTTTGACGCGGACGCCGTCGGTCGCGTTGACCTCGGCGCCTTCCTGGGCGAGTCGCTCCGCGACCTCATCGATCACCGCGAACTTGCGGCTTTCGTCGACCTGGAAGCGGAGTTCGGGGGTGGCGACCGAGACGGGCATTTCGCTTTTCAACTCGGTCAGCGACTTGCCGCTTGCCGACACGGCCTCGATCAGGCGCACCGCTGCGTAAAGCGCGTCGTCGAAGCCGTACCAGCGGTGCTTGAAGAAGATGTGGCCGCTCATCTCGCCCGCGAGCGGCGAGCCGGTTTCCTTCATCTTCGACTTGATCAGGCTGTGGCCGGTCTTCCACATCAGCGGCTTACCGCCCATCGCAGCGATGCGATCGAACAGGGTCTGGCTGGCCTTGACGTCGGCGATGATCGTCGCGCCGGGTTCGGCCTCGAGCACCGGGCCCGCGAGGATGATCAGCAACTGGTCGCCCCAGATCACTCGACCCTCGCCATCGACCGCGCCGATGCGGTCGGCGTCGCCGTCGAAAGCGATTCCGAAGTCGAGGTGTTTGCCCGCGACCAGCTTCTTCAAATCGGCGAGGTTAGCCTCAACCGTGGGGTCGGGGTGGTGGTTGGGGAAGCGGCCGTCGACCTCTGTGTAGAGAAGGTGATGCTCGCCCGGCAGGCGCTTCACCAGCTTCTCCAGCACCGGCCCGCCCGCGCCGTTGCCCGCGTCCCAGCCGATCTTGTGCGCCTTGCCGTCGAAGCCCTTGACCAGCGCGTCGACATAATCGTCGATAATGTCATGGTCGCTGACGGTTCCGGCGCCCTCGCTCCAGTCGCCCTCCGCCGCGCGGCGGCCGAGATCCTGGATTTCCTTTCCGAACACCGAGCGGCCGTTCAGCAACATCTTGAAGCCGTTATAGTCGGCCGGATTGTGGCTGCCGGTGACCTGGATGCCGCCGTCGACGTCGAGCGTCGATACCGCGAAATAAAGCATCGGCGAGGGGCCGAGGCCGATCCGTACCACGTCGAGTCCGCCCGCGGTCAGGCCCTCGACCAGCGCCGCCTCGAACTCCGGCGAATGGGTGCGTCCGTCGCGCCCGACCGCGACCTTCTTCGCGCCTTCCGACGTGGCGAGCGCGGCATAGCTGCGTCCGAGCGCGCGCGCGTCCTCCACATGAAGCGTGGACCCGACGACGCCCCGGACGTCATATTCGCGCAGGATGGTACGATTGAACTGATGAGACATGTTTGGCCTGTTCTTAAGAAATGAAACCGTCATTGAGGACGAAGCAATCCGTCCCCGGCGGGTAGATCGCTTCGCTACGCTCGCAATGACGAAGCTGGGGTGTAGGTTCCCTCAGCCCGCGGCGGCGGCCTTGGGCTGATCGTCGATCTCGGCCTGGCCCGGAATGGCCAGCCCGGCGATCATCTCGCGCAACTCCTGGCGGGCCGCAATATGTCCGACGCCGACTTCGCCGATTTCGGACAGGTCGAGCAGGGTCAGGCCCTTGGGGAACAGTTCGCGATAGATGACGCGCTCGCCAAGGCCCGGAATGACTCGAAACCCGACGCGGCGCGCGAGCTCATCGAGCGCGGCGCCGACTCGCTGAAGGTTATGCGACGTGACGTGCTGCAGGCGGTTCCTGAGCACCACCCAGTCGACGCTTTTGCCGGTCGCCTTGGCGCGCTGGGTGCGGCTGTTCCAGATCAGCTCGGCATAGAAGCTGGGCTTGGTCACTTTGAAATTTTCAGGATGGACCTGTCCGATCAGGTCGAGGTCGACGAAGCTGTCGTTCATCGGCGTGACCAGCGTGTCGGCTTTGAGAATCGTTGCGCGGGCGATGGGGTCATCCCGGCCCGGGGTGTCGACGACCAGGACATCGGCCCGGTCGGACAGGCGGGCAATCGCGGCTTCCAATCCCGCCTCGCTCTGGTCCTCCAGCACTTCATAGGCAGCGACCGGCAACTCCTTGTCGAGCCGCCGGATAGTCGCGTCCCGGTTCTCGAGGTAGCGGGTCATCGTCCGTTGCCGCTGGTCGAGGTCGAGCGCCCCGACGCGATGGCCCGAGGCGGCGAGCGCGATCGCGGCATGGACCGCGGTGGTCGACTTGCCCGTCCCGCCCTTCTCATTGGCGAAGACGATGAAATGCGGCTGGCCCATGGCCTGCTGGTCCCCTTGTGATTCCCACAACCGCGCTCGTAAGA
This sequence comes from uncultured Alphaproteobacteria bacterium, assembly GCA_963750385.1. Classification (GTDB taxonomy): domain Bacteria; phylum Pseudomonadota; class Alphaproteobacteria; order Sphingomonadales; family Sphingomonadaceae; genus Sphingomicrobium. The sequence continues at coordinate 156,355 of CAVVQJ010000007.1, forward strand.
GGCGGCCCCACACCCCGATGTATCGGAGCGCCGAATCGCATGCAAATTGTTCGTGAAATGAGCGATTTGACCAAGGCGCTGACGCTTTGGCGGCGCGCGAATGAAAAAATCGCGCTGGTACCCACGATGGGAGCCCTTCACGCCGGGCACATGGCGCTGGTCGATGCGGCGCGTACCTCGGCGGATCGGGTCGTTGCTTCAATCTTCGTCAATCCGTTGCAGTTCGGGGCCAATGAGGACCTCGACCGCTATCCGCGTCCGGAGGCGGCGGACTCGGCGCTGCTCAAGGAGCATGGCTGCGACCTCCTGTGGATGCCGACGGCGGACCAGCTCTACCCGCCGGGATTTTCGACAACGATCATCGTGGCAGGAGTCAGTGAACGCTGGGACGGCGCGGCGCGGCCGGGCCATTTCCAGGGCGTGGCCACGGTCGTCGCCAAGCTGTTCGCGGCGGTCCGGCCCGACCTGGCCTTTTTCGGTGAAAAGGATTTTCAGCAGCTGGCGGTGATTCGCAGGATGGAAGCGGACCTCGGCCTAGGCGTCGAGGTGCGCGGGGTTGGGACGATCCGTGATGCCGACGGCCTCGCGCTGTCGTCCCGCAACGCCTATCTGAGCGCCGACGAGCGGCGCCGTGCTGTGGCGCTGCCGCAAGCGCTGGAGGCGGCCCGCGATTCGGTCGCCGGCGGAGAATCAGTCGCCGTCGTTCTGGATAAGGCGAGGCTACGCCTCAGCGAAGCGGGTTTTTCGCGAATCGATTATTTCGCGCTGGTCGATGCGGCCACGCTCGAACCGCTGGAAAAAACCGCAGGCGAAATGCGCCTCATCGCCGCCGCGACCATTGGAACGACCCGCCTCATCGACAATATGCGTGTCGTTTCCGCAACAGATTCGCCATCACGGTCACCGGGCCGTTAACCATTTCATAGGGCTTTGCCCGCGAAACCTGTTCCCATTGAACGAACAGGGGACGAGACAATGGCAATCGGTCAGAAGAGCGCAGACTTCCTCCTCCGCAGTCGAATCGCGGATGCGGAAGCGGGTGACGTCGAGGCGCTTTACGATCTGGGCGTTTCCTATTCGACAGGCCGTAGCGGGGTGCCGGTCGACCTGATCGAAGCACATAAATGGTTTAACCTTGCCGCGCTGTCCGGCGACACGCGCAGCCAGGCCTGCCGCGCGGAAATCTCGATCGAAATGACCGCGCGCGAAATCGCCGAGGCGCAGCGCCAGGCACGGGCGTGGCTGGGCCAGGCGGGTCACCAGCGCCACGCCGCGTAACTGACCATTCCCCGGCGTTCCCGGAGAAACGCGATTATCGAATAATCACCGTCACGGCCCGGCGGTTCTGTGCCCAGGCTTCTTCGTTGGAGCCGATTGCAACCGGTCGCTCCTTGCCCCAACTCGTCACCAGCAGCCGCGTTGTCGGTACCCCCTGAGACACGAGGAAGTCGCGTGTTGCGCTGGCGCGGCGTTCGCCCAGCGCCTGGTTATATTCGCGCGTTCCACGCTCGTCGGCATGGCCTTCGATCGAGGCGCGGACAGTGGGATTGGCGAGAAGCCATTGCGCCTGCGCGGCCAGCGTCGCTCGCGATGAATCGTCGAGCGAATATTGGTCCGTCCCGAAATAGATGGTGTCCGAACCGGCCTTGGCGACCAGATCGGCCTGCAGCGCCGGAAGCTCGACCACTTCCAGCGAACTTGGGTCGGTCGAATTGCTGGTGTCGGCGGGTGGCGCGGGCGGCGGGAGTTCGGCGGGCGGAGGGGCCTTCCGGCCGCAAGCCCCCAAGGTGAGGGCCACGGCAGTCATGCCGGCCAGGATGATCTTGTTCATATGTCTTGCTCCTTGTGGTCTCTGTTCAGTTCAATTCTGGATCGGCGACCAGCTGGGGTCCGATCCGCCGATCGGCGTCGGCATCGATCGCGGCGGTCCGCCGCTGATTGGCACCGCGTAGAGGCGGCTTGAGCCCGATCCCTGCGTGGTGCGGTGAAACATTACGAACTGCCCGTTGGGTGCCCAGCTGGGCCCTTCGTCCTGCCAGGCGTTGGTCAGGATTTTCTCGCCCCCGCCGCCGGCGTTCATCACGCCGATGCGGAAATTGCCGGCGATCTTGGTGAAGGCGATGAGGTCGCCGCGCGGACTCCAGGCCGGGGAGGCGTAACGGCCGCCGCCGAAGCTGATCCGCCGCTGGCCCGATCCGTCGGCGCCCATCACATAAAGCTGCTGGGTGCCCGACCGATCGCTTTCGAACACGATCCGCCGGCCGTCGGGGGAGTAGCTTGGCGAGGTGTCGGCACCAGGCGCACTGGTCAGCCGGCGCGGCTCACCCCCTCCCGTCGACACGGCATAAATGTCCGTGTTGCCGCCGTTGGCCATCGAAAAGACGACCGTGCGCCCATCGGGCGAAAAGCGCGGCGCAAAGGTGATGACGTTGCCGGGGATGAGCAGCCGCTCGGTGCCGGTGGCAACGTCGAACAGCAGGACGCGCGGCCGGCGGCCGATGTAAGCGGTGTAGACGAGCTTGTCGCCGCGCGGGGAGAAGCTGGGGGTGACGACCGTGTTGCGGCCGGGCGTCAGATAGCGGTGATTGCTTCCGTCCGAATCCATGATCGCGATGCGCTTGACCCGATCATTCTTGGGGCCGGTTTCAGCGACATAGACGACCCGCGTGTCGAGGAAGGGCTGCTGTCCCGACAGGCGTGAATAGACGAGGTCGGCGCATTTGTGCGCGGCGCGGCGCCAGTCGTTGCCGTTGACCGCAAAGCCCTGCCGGACCAATTCGCGGCCGGCGGTCACGTCGAACAAATAGCAGGCGAGCGTCAGCCGGCCATCGGGGCCGCCCTCCACATAGCCCGACACCAGCGATGCCGCACCGGCGCTGCGCCAGGTGGCGTAAACCGGATTCGACGCCTCGGCATAGCTGTAGCTGCCGATCCCGTTGGGTCCGAGCGGCGTAAACATCCCGGTCGAGCGCAGATCCGAGGCGATGACTTCGGCCATTTGCCTCCCGATTCCGCCGCTGGCACCGGCGGCGGTCGGAATCGTTGGCACGGCGATCGCCATCGGCGCATTCATCCCGCCGACGACGTCGACCTCGAGCGGCTGAGTGGGCTCCGGCTGCTCCTGCGCCGACGAGGCGGTGGCGGCAAACAAGACGATCAGTGCGGTGATGCTGGTTTTCATGTCGCTCCTCACGGCAAATTATAGTTCATGTAGAAATCGGACCAGCCTTGGCCGCTCTCGGTCTTGTAGAGCTCGGGCGGAAGGCCGGTAAGCGGGGCGCAGCCGACAAAGGTCGCGACCGCGAGATCCTTGACCCGCTCTTCATAGCGCTCATTCTCTTCATCGACACCGCTAGTGGACACGACTTGCGGCGAGCGCTTGAGGCGGCCGCTGGGAAGGAGTTGCAGGTGCAGCTTGACGCGGATGCTGCTGGCGCCTGGCCCGGGATTCACCTGGCGGTTGGCACAGGGCTGAACCTGGCGGCGGATCGCCTGAACGATGCCGGCCATCGCCGAGGCGCTGACGGTCGCGGCCGCCGCCTTGGAAGGGCCGGCCTTGGCAGGCGCTTCCTCGATCCCTTTCAGGAAATCATCGCCGATGCGCGAGGCTCGCGGCGCTGGCCTGGCGGGCGCGGGCGCGGGCTTCGTCGGACGCGGCGCGGCGCGTTCAATGGCGCGAGGAGCGGGGCGTGGAATGAACTCGTGGCGCTGGCGGCGTGGGAGCGGCCACCGGGGCGGGGGCAAGCTCGGGCTCGGGCTCAGCCTCGTCGACCTCCGGCGCCTGGCTGGGCGGGGGTGGCGTGGGGATGGCCGATGGCGCGGCAGCAGTAAGCCCTACATCCTCGACGAATTCGACCTCCATCGATGGAGCCTCGGGCGTGCTCTGGACATGGGCGAGGCTAAGCGTGAGCGCGGCGATCAGCGCGACGTGAAACGCCAGCGCGGCACCGGTCCCGGCAAGCTCTGCCCGGTCCATTCTCATTGACCTTCCGGCCCCACGGAAACGAGCGCGACGCGGTTGAGGCCGGCGCGGTTCAATTCGCCCATGACGCGCATTACGCGGCCATAATCGAGGCTGCGGTCTGCGCGTAGATAAATGCGGCGGCCTTCGGCGGGTGCGGGCTGGGCGGCGATCTCGGCAAGCCTGGTCGGCAGGGCCGCCTCGGCGACGGGTGCGTCGTCGATGGTGATCGCGCCATTCCCGTCGATCGCGATCTGGACCGGCTCGGCCTGCTGGTCGAGCGCGCCGGCCCGGCTTTCGGGAAGGTCGATCGGAACACCCGCGACCAGCAACGGCGCCGTCACCATGAAGATGATCAGCAGCACCAGCATGACGTCGACCAGCGGCGTTACGTTGATCTCCGACATTGGCGCCCGGCGGCGGCCGTGCCTGGATGAGGAGGGAAGGTTGGCGCCCATCAGTGGCCTGTCGCGACCTCCACCTCGAGCTCTCGGCTCAGCGTCGCGTGGAAGCGGTCGGCGAAGCGGCCGAGCTTGGCCTCCAGCCGGTCAAGGCTGTGGGTCAGGCGATTGTAGGCGATGACGGCCGGAATCGCCGCGAACAGGCCGATGGCAGTCGCGAACAGCGCCTCGGCAATGCCCGGCGCGACGACAGCGAGGCTGGTGTTATTGGCTCCGGCGATGGCGGTGAAACTGCGCATAATGCCCCAGACGGTGCCGAACAGCCCGACAAACGGCGCGACCGATCCGACAGTAGCGAGGATGTTGAGGCGATCGCCGAGCCGGTCGAGCTCGGCGGCCACTGCCGCGTTCATCCGGCTGGCGAGCCGCTCACGGGTTCCGGCGCGATCGACGGTCGCGGTTCGGGTCGAGCGGCTCCACTCGTCCATCGCGGCCGACATCACGACCGCGATCGGCAGGTCCTTCTCGCTGTGCCGGGCGTGGAAGGCGTCGATGTCCTTGGCCGCCCAGAAATCCTTTTCGAACGCGTCGGTCTGCCGGTTGACGCGCTTCAGGCGAATGGCGTGGGTGAAGATGATCGCCCAGGTCCAGACGCTGGCGAGAAGCAGGCCGATCATGACGAGCTTCACGACGATATCGGCCTGCATGAACAGGTTCAGCGGCGACATGAGGTCGGTGCTGGCGGTGACTTCGGGCATTAAACCTCGCTATTGTTGAACCGTTCGAACCGCTCGACCCAATCTCGCGGCTGCCGCCTGGGACGGCCGTCGAGGGTCAGGAAAGCCGCAGTCACTCGCGCATCGGTGAGTTGTTCCGGCCCGCGCATGACTCGCTGATGAATGACGACGGACGCGGCGCGAACCGCTTCCACCGTCGACAGGACGATCAAATCGTCGCCCAGTCTTGCCGATTTGAGGTAGCGGATGGTGACATCGGCGACCGCATAAACGCCCTCGGCCGCCTCAAGCGCGCTTCGCTGATCGACGCCGACGGCGCGCAGGAAATCGGACCGCGCGCGCTCCATATATTTGAGATAATTGGCGTAATAGACGATGCCTGCCGTGTCCGTATCCTCGAAATAAACGGTGAGCGCGAAGCGATGCTCCTTCCCGACGAAGCCGCCGCGATAGGGCTGGTCCAAAGATGATCGCTCCATCAATCCCGCATTAACCATTGCGGGAGTCGCGGGGCAACCCCGGCGCGACGAGGCGACGCTTGACAGCGATGTAACCTTGGCGTTACTTGTCACCTTAAGGTTACAAGGAGAGAGGCGATTTCCATGGTTCAGGAAAGCATTGGGCAAGAGGCTGACCGGCTCAGCCGCCGCCGGGCCCGCATTCTCCCGTTTCTCGCGCTGATCTATTTATCGCAACAAATCAGCTATTTTGCCGATGAGCATGGCGGAGGCGCCCGAACCGTCGATCATGTGAAGTTGAGTGCATGGGTGGTTTTGACACTGGTGCTACTGGCGGCATTGACCACCAAGGGCTTCTGGTTTCGCAAACGCGAGCTGCGCGACATGATCGATGACGAAAGCACCCGGGCCCATCGGGGTGACGCGATGCAATGGGGGTTCGTCTTTTCCATCCTCGCCGCGATCGTGCTTTATTTCCTGACAATGTTCGAGCCGATTGGCGTGCGCGAAGCCATTCACGTCATCGTCTCGCTTGGCATTGCCGCGGCACTGATTCGCTTCGGCATGCTCGAACGGCGGGCGCTCAAGGATGGCTGAACGACTTGCCAGCCGGTTGAAGGAGAGACGCGGCGAACTGGGATTGACCCAGGCCGAGCTCGCCGAGGCGGTCGGGGTCACTCGCAAGACCGTCAATACCGTTGAGAACGGCGTGTTCGTCCCGTCGACCCTGCTCGCTCTGAAGCTTGCACGGGCGCTCAGCGAGCCGGTTGAGACGTTGTTTTGGCTGGAGAATTAAGCGCCTCGACTTGCCGGACGAGATCGCCCTGGGCGGCATTGATGTCGATCAGATGCATGCCCCAGCCGGGCAGGAAGAAGCCCAACACGCCAACTTCGCCGCCAATACGGTCGGTCCGCTTGTCGGTGGGATCGGCATTGGTGCGGATCGAAAGGTAACCGCGCGGTCCATCGTTGACGCAGCGGGCGGAGACGAGGCCTTCGGTACGGACAAACGGCGTCGGCGGGGCGCCTTCGGTCGACCAGCTGATGGGGCCGCCCGGGACGGGCAGGCTGGATCGGGTGTTCCAATAACTGTCGAGCGGCACCCAGCCGGTGGCACCGGGGCGCGCGGGGTTGGTGCAGGCGACGGTCATGCCGGGCTTGTCGGCATAACCGAAAATCGCGCCGGGCGGCGGGGCGTTTTTTTCGCGAAAGCTGGTCCAGGTCAGAACGCAGCCGGTCTGGCCAGGTCGTGAGCAGACCGGAGTCGATTTGAAGGTGCCGCCAACCAGCTTGCCCTGGGGCACGAGCAGATTGAAACCGGGAATGATGGCGAGCTTCATCAGACGCGCTGCTGGCTTGCCCTCGATTTCATGCTCGATCAGCCGCTGGAGCATCAACGAGCCCTGGCTGTGGCCGATCAGGACGAAGGGGCGACCCTGGTTGTGCTTCGCCAGATATTCGCGCCACGCCGCCCGGACGTCGGTGTAAGCCAATATGGCGGGAGCGGTAACGTCGGCCCCGGCCGCTGCCGCCGTTACCGCGCCAAGCGTCATCGAACGGTAGATCGGCGCGAACGTTCGGCAGGTGCCGGCAAAACGGGCGAACTGGCTGACGATTGACGCCTTTTCTTCGCCGTCACCGGGAACAAGGTCGCTGTTCATGCCGGAATCACGACTGACGGTTGGATAGACCATGAAGCAGTCGACGCGGGAATCCCGCGCGACGGTCGACAGGCCCGTGGATCCATAACCGTTGGGGTTGAGCGCCGTGGTGCGCAGCGGAGTTGTGCAGATGTCAGCGCGGCCGGGGAGGCAAAGCCAGCTGGCGGGGTTCGAATAATCGGGCGCGGGCGTCGCGGCCGAGGCCTGAACGGCAAAGAGGGACGCAGCGAGCAACAGCATCATTTGGACTCCGGATCGAACAACCCCGACTGCGCCCCGGCTGGCGGGTTGAGGCCCAGATGGGTCCAGCCGCGCCCGTTGAGGCAACGCCCTCGTGCCGTTCGGGCGATGAGGCCAAGCTGAATGAGGAAGGGTTCGACCACGTCCTCCAGCGTGTCGCGCGGCTCACTGAGGCCCGCCGCTAGAGTCTCGATGCCGACCGGACCGCCGCCATAAAGGTCGGCGATCATCATCAGGTAGCGGCGGTCCATTGCGTCGAGGCCAAGATGGTCGATCTCCAGCCGGTCGAGCGCTCGGTCGGCGACCGTCGCGTCGATCGTGTCTGCGCCGGCCGCATGGGCGAAATCGCGCACGCGGCGAAGAAGACGGCCGGCGATGCGCGGCGTCCCCCGGCTCCGGCGGGCGACCTCATGCTCACCCTCCTTGGTCGTCGGGGCACTTAACAGGCGGGCGGCACGGTGAACGACCTGCTCCAATTCACCCACAGTGTAGAAATTGAGGCGGATCGGAATTCCGAATCGATCGCGCAATGGTGTGGTCAGCAGGCCCTGCCGAGTCGTCGCGCCGACCAGCGTGAACCTGGGCAGGTCGATGCGGACCGAACGGGCGGATGGTCCCTCGCCGATCATCAGGTCGAGCGCACGATCCTCCATCGCCGGGTAGAGGACTTCTTCGACCGCCGGATTGAGGCGATGAATCTCGTCGATGAACAGGACGTCGCCGTCCTCCAAATTGGTCAGCAGCGCGGCAAGATCGCCCGACTTGGCGATGACGGGGCCGGAGGTGGCGCGAAAGCCGACGCCCATTTCCCGGGCGAGAATCCCGGCGAGCGTGGTCTTGCCCAGCCCCGGTGGGCCGAAGAACAGCACATGGTCGAGCGCTTCGCCGCGCGAGCGGGCCGCGTTGACGAACACCCGCAGATTCTCCCGCGCGCCCTGCTGGCCGACGAATTCGTCGAGGGTCTTGGGACGAAGCGCCGCGTCCGCGTCTTCGGGGGTCCGTTCCGGTGTGGTGATGCGGGCAGGATCGGTGGCCATCGCGTCGCTTGTGGCAACTTGCATCACCGTGCGCAACGAGTCACCGTCGGTGCAGAACAGGGAGGGTGACAATGCAACTCGACAGGCGAACTATGCTGGCGGCCGGCGCGGCGCTAGCCGCGGCGCCCGGCCTAGCCGTGCCGAGGGCCGCCCGCGCCAGCTGGTATGATCAAGCAATCATCATCGACGCGTTGGGCGGGACCGGCGATCCCTTCATGAGCGACGATGTCACTCGGATGAGCGATCGCGGCTGGGCGGAAACCGTTGCGACGGGGGTCACGGTAGTTCGCGACACGGTGATGCCGGTCGGCAATGTCACCGATCCCTGGGGTGACTATCAAATGGACATCGCGGCCAAGCATGACTTGATCGCCGCCAATCCCGACCGGTTGCTGCTGGTCAGGATGGCGGCGGATATATTGAAGGCCAAGCGAGAGAGGAAATTCGGGGTCGTTATCGGAACACAGGACACATCGATGGTCGGGCCCGACCTCGACCGGTTGGCGCAGATGAAAAAGGACGGCGTGATGACCGTTCAGCTGACTTACAATCTGCGTAATCTTTCGGGCGACGGAGCGGTCGAGCCCGCCAATGCCGGCTTGAGCAAGCTGGGCCGGGCAACGATTGAGCGGATCGAAGCGGAGAAATTGTTGCTCGACCTGGCCCATGGAGGGCCAAAAACGATGACCGAGGCGGCCGCCCACGCCAAGAGGCCGCTGGTCATCAGCCACACCGGCGCCCGCGCCCTCACCGACCATGTCCGGAATACCGAGGACGCTACGATTAAGGCGGTCGCCGACAAGGGCGGGGTGGTTGGCGTCTATTTCATGCCATTCCTGACCCTAGACGGTCGTCCCAAGGGATCCGACTTGATTGCCCATATCGAGCATGTCGCAAAGGTCGCGGGGGAAGAACATGTCGGGATCGGTTCGGACAATGGCGTGCTGCCCATGATTTTCGACGCAGAGGCCAAGCGGAAAGAGGATGAGTATCAGGCGTCGCGGATCAAAGCGGGGATCGCTGCTCCGGGGGAGGCGGTCGGCGTCTATCCGATGGTTGCCGACTACAACAGCATCGACCGTTACCGGAGGCTGGCCAACGACCTGGCAAAGCGACGGTGGAGTCAGGCGCGGCTGGAAAAGCTGTTCGGCGGCAATTTCCTGCGGGTCTACAAGGACGCCTGGGGCGGGTAATCAGTCGATATGCTCTATATTCTCGCCGACAATCTCGAGCCATCCGTGCTTGCGCTTTTCCCAGACGGAGAAGGCAGGTGAGGCGAAATAGGGATCGTCGAACGCCCCGAGTGGGATGGCGACGAGGCCGTCGAACTTTCCGTTGATCTCGTAATGAACGTCGGAGCCGCACTCCGGGCAGAAGTGGAAAGTGGCCCGGTTGCCACTGTCCGCTATCTTCTGGAAAGATTTTGAGCAGCCTTCGATGGCGATCTGCTGAGCAGGCCAGCGCGCCTGGATAGCGAAGGCCGAACCGCTCCGCTTCTGGCAGTTGAGGCAATGGCAAACGGATACGCGAACGGGCTCGCCGATCACCGTGGCGCGAAGCTGACCGCAGCGGCAGGAGGCCGTGCGCTTGGCAGTCATTGCTTGGTTGTCCGGCCCTGGTGGCGTTGCCACGGCCAGCGACCCTCGATCTCGGTTTCGAGCGAGAAGCTGAGCAGCGTGCGGATGGCGACGATTCCGGCCAGCGCGGCAACGCTTTGCAACGTGAGGTCGACGAGAACTGTGTGGATGATATCGGCGGCGACCAGAAACTCGAGGCCGAGCAGGATCGCGCGGCCGAGGTCGGAGCGAAAGCGGACGATTGCCTCCGTGGAATCGCCGCGTTTCGCGAGCGCAACCAGGAACATGGCCAGCGTAACGGCGCAGCCGGTTGCGATTATCGCCACGCCGGCCAGTTCGACGGCCTGAACGACGGAGGGCACGAAATTCTCGAGGATGGCCCGGACCATTATTTTGCCGCCTTCCTCAGAGCCAACCTTACCAGCGCGTCGAGGGTGGTGTCGGATCCGAGCTCGTCGTGGGCCGCCGCCACTGCGGCGCTGGCCTCGGCGGGTTTGAAGCCGAGGTTGGCGAGAGCGGAGAGGGCGTCGGCGGCAAGGCCTCCGCGCGGGGTGGGGGAGCCGGCGGCTCCGGCCAGCGCGGGACTTCCGAGCTTTCCGGCAAGTTCGTTGACGATCCGCTGCGCAAGCTTGGGGCCGACGCCGTTAGCCCTGGCGACCATCGCCTTGTCGCCGCGCGAAATGGCGGAAGCGAGTTCGTTGGGGTCGAGCACGGAGAGGATGGCGAGGGCCACGCGGCCGCCGACGCCCTGAACGCTGGTCAGTTGGCGGAAGGCCTCGCGCTCGCCGGTCGAGCCGAAGGCGAACAGGGTCATGCTGTCCTCGCGCACCTGCAGTTCGGTGAGGAGCATGACCTCGCTCCCCGGGCCGCCGAGCGCGTCGAGAGTGCGGCTGGACGCCAACACGAAATAGCCGACGCCGTTCACGTCGACCACCGCGTGGTCGGCGCTGGTTTCGGCAAGAACTCCGGTAAGGCGGGCGATCATCTGCTGGGACGCTAGCGGCTTTCCCTGCACGCGCAAGCGCCCGGCCGATCATGCTATGGACGAGGGCGGCCGCGTCCCGGCGAGTCGCACTGTGGCGTTGCGTTCCCTTCCACCGAGAATGGACAAAGGAGCCACCCGATGCCCACCATCACTACCCGCGACGGTACCGAAATCTTCTACAAGGACTGGGGTCCAAAGGACGCTCAGCCGATCGTCTTCCACCATGGCTGGCCGCTAAGCGGCGACGATTGGGACAATCAGTTGATATTTTTCCTGGCCAAGGGCTTCCGCGTGATCGCCCACGATCGGCGGGGGCATGGGCGGTCGCAGCAAGTGAGCGATGGCCATGACATGGACCATTATGCTGACGATGTCGCCGATCTGGTGAGCCAGCTCGATATTCGTGATGCGGTCCATGTCGGCCATTCGACCGGCGGTGGCGAAGTGGTGCATTATGTTGCCCGCGCCGACCCCAACCGGGTCGCCAAGGCAGTCATCATCGGCGCGGTGCCACCGATCATGGTCAAGTCGGATACGAACCCGGATGGGACGCCGATCGAGGCATTCGACGCGTATCGCGCAGGGGTGGCCGCCAACCGCGCCCAGATATACCTCGATGTCGCGTCAGGCCCCTTCTACGGATATAATCGGCCTGGAGCACAGGCCAGCCAAGGCGTAATTCAGAATTGGTGGCGGCAAGGAATGATGGGCGGGATCAAGGCCCATTATGATGGGATCAAGGCCTTTTCCGAGACCGATTTCACCAACGACCTGAAAGCAATCGAAGTGCCCGTCCTGGTGATGCACGGAGACGACGACCAGATCGTGCCCTATGCGGACTCGGCGCCGCTCTCGGCCAAGCTGCTGAAGAACGGGACGCTCAAGACCTATCCCGGCCTTCCGCATGGCATGGCGACGACCCATGCCGACACGATCAATGCCGACCTGCTGGCGTTTATCGAGGGGCGCGAAGTCGGCGAAATCATTGCCGAGCCGAAAATAGAGGTCGTCCTGACCTGATTCAGCCGATCCGCCGCGCGCTGGCAAGGTGATGCGCATGGGTAATGGCAACGGCCAGCGCGTCGGCGGCATCGGGACCGGCGATGACCGCCCCGGGCAGCAGGCGCTGGATCATGGCGTGGACCTGCACCTTTTCGGCATTGCCGACGCCGACCACGGCTTTCTTGACCAGGCGGGCCGCATATTCGCCGACGTCGAGGCCGGCGCGCGCGGCAATCATCAGGATGACCCCCCGCGCCTGGCCGAGCTTGAGCGTCGATTGCGGATTCTTGTTGACGAATATTTCCTCGACCGCCGCGGCATCGGGCGAACGGTCGGCGAGGATTGCTTCAAGCTGCGAAGCGAGATGGGCGAGGCGTTTCGGCAGGGGTTCGGACGCGTCGGTCTTCAACTGGCCGTTGGCGATGTGGGATAGGCGATTGCCTTCGGCGCGGATGAGCCCCCAGCCGGTGGTACCGAGGCCGGGGTCGAGGCCGAGGATGAGGGTCAGCCCAGCTTCTCCAGTTCCTCGTCGCTGATTTCGTAATTGCCCGAGACGGTTTGAACGTCGTCGTCTTCCTCGAGCGCGTCGATCAGCTTCATCAGCGTCGCGACATCGTCTCCAATAACGTCGACCGGAGTTTGCGGCTTCCAGGCAAGCTTGACGGCTTCGGCCTCGCCCAGCGATTCTTCAAGCGCCTTGGCAACTTCGTGGAGCGAGTCCATCGAGGTCCAGATCTCGTGACCCTCCTCGTCGCTCTCGACGTCGTCGGCGCCCGCCTCGATCGCGGCCTCCAGCACCTGGTCCGCATCTCCCGCGGTCCCCGGATATTCAATCAGGCCCATTCGGTCGAAGCCGTGACTGACGGACCCCGAGGCGCCGAGATTGCCGCCGTTCTTGCTGAATGCGGTACGGACATTGGTGGCGGTGCGGTTGCGATTGTCGGTCAATGCTTCGACGATGAGGCTGACGCCGCCCGGACCGAAGCCCTCGTAGCGGACCTCCTCATAATTCTCGGCATCGCTGGCCGAGGCCTTGTCGATCGACCGCTGGATATTGTCCTTGGGCATCGACTGCGCCTTGGCCGCTAGAACGGCGGCGCGCAGCCGGGCGTTCATGTCGGGGTCGGGCAGGCCCATCTTGGCCGCGACGGTAATCTCGCGGGACAGCTTCGAAAACATCGCCGAGCGCTTCTTGTCCTGCGCACCCTTGCGATGCATGATGTTCTTGAATTTGGAATGGCCGGCCATTGCTAGTCCTTACGCCAGGCCAAGTGCGTTGCGATAGGTTTCGAGCAGCGCATCCATTTCGTCGCGAGTATGCTTTTCCATTTTCCGCAGGCGGACAATGGCCCGCATCGTCTTGGTGTCATAGCCGTTGGCCTTGGCCTCTGCGTAGACGTCCTTCACGTCGTCTGCGATGCCCTTCTTTTCCTCTTCCAGCCGCTCGATCCGCTCGATGAACAGCCGCAGCTGATCCGCCGCGACATTGCCTTCGCTCATATGAAATCCCGCCTTTTCGAATCCGTTTGGGTTTTGAGAATGAGGCAGTCCACTAGGCGAGCGCTCGCCCCGCCTCAACCCGGTTGAACGCGCCGGGGCAGCCGCTATGGCGGGGCGGCAACAAGCTGGAGACACTGTGTGACGATGCTGAAGCCGAGGGCTCGCAAGGTGAAGATCCTGGCGACATTGGGCCCAGCCTCGTCGAGCCCCGACATGGTTCGGGCGCTGATGGAAGCGGGCGCCGACGCTTTCCGAATCAACATGAGCCACGGCGAACAGAGCGAAAAGGCGGCGCTGGTCGAGATTATCCGGGCATTGGAGAAATCTCTGCAACGGCCGACAACCATCCTGTTCGATCTGCAAGGTCCAAAGCTTCGAGTGGGCGGCTTCAAAGGCGGATCGGCGGTGCTCGAAACGGGGCAGCGGTTCATTTTCGATCGACGCGGGACCAAAGGCAACGAAGCGCGGGTTGAACTGCCCCACCCCGAATTATTCGAGACTCTGAAGCCAGGCGACCGGTTGCTGATTGACGATGGCAAGGTTCGGTTGAAAGCGCTGTCGGTCGCTTCCGACGTAATCGAGGCCGAGGTGATGGTCGGCGGGAGAGTGTCCGACTCCAAGGGCGTCAATGTTCCCGATGTGGTCGTGCCAATCCCGGCGCTGACCGAGAAAGATCGGAGCGACCTTCGTTTCGCGCTCGAGCAGGGCGCCGACTACATCGCTCTGTCATTCGTGCAGAGGCCGGAGGATGTCGCCGAAGCGCGCGAACTGGTGGGCGGCAAGGCGGGGTTGCTGGCGAAGATCGAAAAGCCGCAGGCGCTCGAGCGGCTCGACAAGATCATCGAACTCGTCGACGCGGTCATGGTCGCGCGCGGAGACCTCGGCGTCGAGCTTCCGCCCGAGGGCGTCCCGCCCGCGCAGAACCGGATCGTCGCGGCCGCGCGGCAGGCGGGCAAGCCGGTGGTGGTGGCTACCCAGATGCTGGAATCGATGATCGTCTCGCCTACCCCGACCCGGGCCGAAGTGAGCGATGTCGCCAACGCAATCTATGAAGGGGCCGATGCGGTCATGTTGTCGGCCGAAAGCGCCGCCGGCGACTATCCGATCGAAGCGGTCCAGATGATGGACAAGATCGGGCAGAGCGTCGAGGCCGACCCGGTATACGCCGCCAGGATCCATTTCACCGAAACTCCTGCCGAGGCGACCGTAGCCGACGCCTTGTCGGAGAGCGCGGCGCAAATCGTTCGAATTATCGGGGCGCGGGCCATGGCCTGCTACACGTCATCGGGCTCGACGGCGCGGCGGATCGCCCGTGAACGAGCGCCAGTGCCGACCCTGGTGATGACCGCCAGTCTGGCCGTTGCGCGAAGGCTAGGCCTGCAATGGGGTGTCCACGCGGTGCATACGCGCGACGTCAGCAACTTTGAGGAAATGGTAGGCAAGGCGAAACGCATGGCGTTGCGCCATTCGATCGCGTCGGCGGACGAGCGGATGGTGATCATGGCCGGCGTGCCATTCAAGACCAGCGGATCGACCAACGTCATCCATGTCGTGACCTTGGCCGGCGACGAACTCGATGGTCATGGCTCCGGACGATGAACGCCGGAAAATAGCGGATTTCAGCCAGAAAAAAGGCTAGTTTGTCGAAGCGCATGACGCTTCCCGAAACATCAGCCGGAACGTTCCGTATTCGCGTTGGGTAAACTTTCGTTAAGTTGACTCAAATTAGTTAATTATGAAATAAGGCCGGACTGTCGCAAAGCGGGGGCTAAGCACATGATGACCGATACGCACGCGGATTCGAACCAGTCTAACCGTAAATATCTAATCACCGGAGCAGCCGTTCTGGCCATCGCGGCCGGGGCCTATGGGCTCGGCCGGATTTATCCGCCGCTGGGCCCGACCGCTGGCACTGTAGGGCCGGCTGAACGCTACGTCTCCAGCCAGATCGGCAAGGACGATGTTACCCTTGGTGATACGTCGGTCGCCGAACTGATGCAGACCGACGCGTTCGAGGTCATGGTCAAGGATCCCAATTTCCGGGCGCTTGCGGGCGATCCCGGCTTTGCAGCTCTGGCGCAGAATCCCGCGGCGATGGCCGCACTGGCGGCCAACCCGTCGGCTTTTGCGCAAATTGCGAAAAATCCGTCTGCGTTCAGCAGCCTGGTGCAATCGGCCGCAGCATTTTCAAATTCGCGAGCGAGCCAGGACAGTGCGTTGGCGGCGATGGCCGCCAATTCGGCGGCTTTCGCGAATTTATCGAAGAACTCGGCGTTGTTCGCGTCCTTGGCGGCCCATGCGCCGGCGTTCTCGGCATTGTCGAACCATCAGGCGGCGTTGCACGTGATCGCTTCGAATCCGGCGGCCTTTTCGGCACTGGTCGGTAACAGTGCGGCCTTCAAGTCGGCGGCGCTGAGCGGTTCGAATGCGGCAATGGCGGCAAACGCGAAGGCATTTTCCGCGCTGGCGAACGATGCCAAGGCGGTATCGGCCTTGACCAATCCGGCGGCGTTTTCGGCCCTGACCCAAAATGCCAAGGCGCTATCGGCGCTCACCGCCAACAGCGCCTCCTTCCAGAACAGCGCCAAGGCAATTCACGCCATGGCCCAGAACCAGGCGGCCTTCGCCTCTCTGGCGCAGAACCAGGCGGCATTGGCCAGCGCGGTTCGTGCAGCTGCGAATTTGTCGGCAAGCTTTGGCAATTCGAGTGCGATGAGCAATGCCGCCCTTAGTTCGCTCAGCGCCAATTCGGCGGCTTTCGCGAATTTATCGAAGAACTCGGCGTTGTTCGCGTCCTTGGCGGCCCATGCGCCGGCGTTCTCGGCATTGTCGAACCATCAGGCGGCGTTGCACGTGATCGCTTCGAATCCGGCGGCCTTTTCGGCACTGGTCGGTAACAGTGCGGCCTTCAAGTCGGCGGCGCTGAGCGGTTCGAATGCGGCAATGGCGGCAAACGCGAAGGCATTTTCCGCGCTGGCGAACGATGCCAAGGCGGTATCGGCCTTGACCAATCCGGCGGCGTTTTCGGCCCTGACCCAAAATGCCAAGGCGCTATCGGCGCTCACCGCCAACAGCGCCTCCTTCCAGAACAGCGCCAAGGCGATTCACGCCATGGCCCAGAACCAGGCGGCCTTCGCCTCTCTGGCGCAGAGTTCGAAGCTGGCCAGCGCTGTTTCCGCTGCACAGGCATTCAATTCGGCGGCGGCCACCGCCAGCTTGCAAGGCAAAATGAATGCGAGCAACCTGGCGGCGTTGAACGCAAACTCCGCCGCCTTCGCGGCAATGACCGCCAATCCAAGCGCCTTTGCGGCGCTTGCGAAAAGCCCGTCCGCTCTGGCAGCCTTCTCGCGCAATTCATCCGCCTTCGCGGCGCTTAGCCAGAATCCTGCCTTCCACTCGCTGGCGAACAATGCGTCGTTCGCTTCGGCGTTGCAGGGCGGCAACCTGGCAAGGGCGATCCAGCAAACGAACTAGGGTGTTCCGCGCGGGAGCGGCTTTTGTGGGGGGCGAATGAGTATCAAGCACCGGCCGCGGCCGGCCATCACGGGCGCGCTCGCTGCATTGCTGGCGGGTTGGGGCACCGGAGCGCTTGCTCAGGAGCAAACGGATCCGCCACCTCCGCAACCAGATACGACGATCGTCGAAGAACCGATCGCCGAGGCTGATGCCCCCCCTGCAGAACCGCCGGCCGAGCCTGCACCAAAGGCGCCCGAACACGTAGCGCCCGATGCTTCGGCGATCCCGCTTTCGACGCTTGAAACGAATAATGTCTCATTGCTCTATTTCGACCCGGTCCAAACCTATCTGACGCCCTACATCGGCCGGGCATTCGAGAATGCGCTCGCGTTTCACAAGAGGAAGTTCAACTGGACTCCGTGGGATCGCACGACGCTGCTCCTCAAGGACTTTGGGGATTACGGCAACGCCGGCGCTCGCTCATCGCCCAACAATGCGGTCCTGCTCGACGTCGCGCCCCTGTCTCAGACGATGGAAACGTTCACGCCCGGCGAACGCTTTTTCACCATGACCAACCATGAGATCGCGCACGTCGCGACGATGGACGTGTGGAACAGGCAGGATGCCTTCTGGCGCCGCTTCCTGCACGGCAAGCCGATGGCGATTCAGGAGCATCCGGAATTGATCCTCTACAGCTTTCTCGCGACGCCCAGGACCAATGTCCCGCGATGGTATCTCGAGGGGTCGGCGGTGTTCTTTGAAACCTGGATGGCTGGCGGGCTCGGCCGCGGGCAAGGCGCATTTGACGAAATGGTGTTTCGAGCGAAGGTCCGCGACGGCGACAAGCTTTATTCGCCGCTGGGTCTCGAGAGTGAAGGCACGGCGGTCGATTTTCAGGTCGGCGTCAACGAATATCTCTATGGCTCGCGTTTCATCTCCTGGCTGGCGTTGACCTATGGACCCGACAAGGTCGTCCAATGGTTGCGGCGCGACGAGGGCAGCAAGGCGTTCTACGCGGCCCAGTTCCGCCAGGTGTTCGCAAAGAAGCTGGATGCGGCATGGGACGAATGGCAGGCCTGGGAGCGCGGTTTTCAGCGTGCGAACCTGGCGCGGCTGTCCGCCTATCCGCTAACCGAAGTCGAGCATTTAAGTCCGAAAGGACTTGGCTCGATGTCGCGGGGCTATGTCGACGAGAAGACCGGGCGCCTGGTTGCGGCTTTTCGCTATCCGGGCGAAATCGGTTTTGTCGGAACGATGGACCTGGCGACGGGCAAGCTTCGCAAGCTGGCCGAAATCAAGGGCATGATGCTCTACAAAGTGACCAGCCTGACCTTCGATCCCGACGCCCGGAAGGCTTATTATACCGAAGACAATTACGCCTACCGCGATCTATTGGAAATCGATGTCGACACCGGCAGGAAGCGGATGCTTCTTCATGACGCCCGGATCGGCGACATGGCCGTCAATCCGCGCGACAAGTCGATCTGGGGCATTCGTCATCAAAACGGCCATGCGACCATCGTGCGCATTCCGCCGCCCTACGCCGGCTTCAACCAGATCCATACCTTCGACTATGGGTCGGTCCCGTTCGACCTGGATATCTCGCCCGACGGATCGATGATCGCGGCAAGTTTCGGCGAGATCGACGGAACACAGTCGGTCCGGGTCTGGGCATTGAAGTTCGAGGAATGGGCCGAACCCAGGAAATCGCGCGGCTCGACCTGCCGCCGGCCACTCCGGAAAGCTTCATCTTTTCGCCCGACGGAAAATCGCTCTACGGCACTAGCTATTACACCGGTGTGTCGAACGTGTTCCGGTTCGACATCGCAAGCCAGAAGCATGAGGTTCTGTCCAATGCCTCGACCGGCTTTTTCCGGCCAATGGTCCGTCCCGACGGCCAGCTGCTGGTTTATGAATATACCGGCGAAGGCCTGACCCCGTCCTTGATCCGGCCGGAAGTCCGAGATGATCTGGGCACGGTCGATTTCCTCGGAACCCAGGTAATCAAGGCTCATCCAGAACTGAAGGATTGGGGCGTCGGTTCACCGGCGAAAGTCGATCTGGATGCGCTGATCACCGAACGCGGAATGTATCATCCCGGCGCGCGGATGAAGTTGGCCGCGGCTTATCCGGTCATCGAGGGCTATAAGCAAAAGGTCGCGCCCGGATATTTTTTCCACTTCGAAGACCCGATGCAGTTCAAGCAGCTGAGCGCGACCGTCAGCGTCTCGCCCTGGGGCGACATGAGTGGACGAGAGCGGCTGCACGCGGACGTCGAATATCAGACGCTGAACTGGAAGCTGCGATACTGGCACAACGACGCCGACATTTACGACCTCGCCGGCCCGGTGCTCCGAAGCCGCAAGGGCGATTCGGTTAGCATCGCGTACAACAAGACGAAAATTTACGATCCGCCCCGCCAGCTGGACCTGTTCGGCAGCGTAGCGGGATATTTCGGCCTGGAGCAGCTGCCTTCCGCGCAGAACGTCGCCAGCCCCAAGAACATCCTGTCGGCCGAGGCAGGGGTGAAATACACCAACACGCGACGTTCGCTCGGCGGGGTCGACCATGAAAAAGGCGTCGCCTGGCGGATCGTTGGCGGGGTCGATCATGCCTTGGGCGACAATTATCCGCACGTGATGGGCGGGGTCGATTTCGGCGTGCCGTTGCCATGGGCGAACAGCTCGGCGTGGGTTTATGGCCAGGCTGGAATTGCGGGGGGGCACGAGGAAAGCCCGCTCGGCGCTTATTATTTCGGAAGCTTCCGCAACAATTATGTCGATAATCGGCCGGTCAAGCGATACCGCGAGCTGGAAAGCTTCCCCGGATTTGAAATCGACCAGATCGCGGCGCGCAAATTTGCCAAGCTGACCGGCGAAGTGAACCTCCCGCCAATCCGCTTCGCCGAGATCGGGACGCCAGCATTTTACCTCAGCTATGCTCGGCCCGCCCTGTTCGGCGGGACGATGCTCCTCGGTGCTCCCGGCGGGCGCAGCTATCGTCTCAATGACATCGGCGCGCAGCTTGACCTGGCCTTCACCGTGGCGCTTCGACTGCCGATGGTCTTCTCGGTCGGGGTCGCGCGCGGCTTTGGCGACAAGGACATCGATGGACAAACCGAATGGCTAGCCTCGCTGAAAATCCTGTAAGGCGTGAGCATGGCGGAGATCATTGACTGGTCGCTGGCGCTGGCGCCGGTGCTGCTGATGGCGGCGCTGTTCGCCTGGCTCGATGTCTTCAAGTTGATGAGCGCTTGGGAGATGATTGGCCTGCTGCTGCTCGGCGGCGTTACTGCACTGGCCGCCTGGCCGGTGGCCGGCCAGATGCTCGATCAGCTGCCGATGGGGTTTTCATTTTACAGCCGGATCGTTGCGCCATGGATCGAGGAGGCGTTGAAGGGCCTGGCTATTGTCTTGCTGTTCGCCGGCAACCGCATCGGCTACAAGCTTGACGCGGTAATCTCCGGCTTCACCGTCGGCGCCGGCTTCTCGGTGATCGAGAATATCTTTTATCTCGCGCGTTACCCGGAGCTCACGGCGCCGGTGTGGATGGTGCGCGGGCTCGGCACCGCGGTGATGCACGGGGCAACCACCGCCATTCTTGCCGCGACGGTTCATGAATTCGGCGAGCGGGCCGCCCGGGCTAGCGGTGCGAAGTTCTGGCTTAACCCGCTGTGGTTTGTGCCCGGATATGTTGCGGCCAGCCTTATCCATACCCTGTTCAATCAGTTCCCCGACCAGCCGATGCTGGTCATGGTCGTGACGCTGGTCGTGGCGCCGCTGATCGTGCTCGGCTTGCTGCGGTTCGGCGAAGGCGAGGCGAAGGGTTGGCTGGCCGAGGAGAGCGAGGCGCATGAAGCGGCGTTGGCCGAATGGCGCAGCGGCGGTTTCCCCAAGGATGCGAGCGGGCAGCGGATCGAGGCGTTGGCCAAGCGCAGTGCCGGGGCTCAGGCTCAGCGCATTCACGCATATTGCGCGTTGAAGACCGAGCTGGTGCTGGCTGCGGAGCGCGAGCTTCAGGACAATGACCGCGATGTGGAGCCCGAGGACCGCTACCGATTTCGCCGCCAGTTTGCCGAACTGGAAGCGTTGCGAAAGGCCATGGGCCGAACCGGCTTCGCGGCGCTCAGGCCCTTGCTTCCCTTCAGCCGCAACGACGAATGGGAATTGTCGGAATTGAGAGAGGTCATCGGCCGCGATTGACCTGAAGCGCCGCTCGCCCGAAAGAGCGGGTCAGCGAAGAGGATTTCCATGGCGACGACCATCGAAGAATTGGAAAAGCGGCGTGAAGCGGCCCGCATGGGTGGCGGGCAGAAGCGGATCGACGCTCAGCACGCCAAGGGGCGGCTGACCGCGCGCGAGCGCTTAAGCGTGCTGCTCGACCCGGGCTCGTTCGAAGAGGTCGACATGTATGTCGAGCATAATTGCGTCGACTTCGGCATGGAGACACAGAAAATTCCCGGCGACGGCGTCGTTACCGGATCGGGCACGATCAACGGCCGGCTGGTCTATGTTTTCGCGCAGGATTTCACCGTGTTCGGCGGTTCGCTGTCGGAGCGGCACGCGCAGAAAATCTGCAAGGTGATGGACGCGGCGATGAAGGTCGGCGCGCCGGTGATCGGGCTTAATGACTCGGGCGGCGCGCGCATTCAGGAAGGCGTCGCGAGCCTCGGTGGATACGCGGAAGTATTCCAGCGCAATGTGCTCGCCAGCGGAGTCATCCCGCAGATCTCGCTCATCATGGGGCCTTGTGCCGGCGGAGCGGTTTACTCGCCGGCGATGACCGACTTCATCTTCATGGTGAAGGATTCGAGCTACATGTTCGTCACCGGCCCCGAGGTGGTGAAGACGGTGACCAACGAGGTGGTGACGCAGGAGGAGCTGGGCGGCGCTGTCACCCACACCACCAAGTCGGGCGTCGCCGATGTCGCGTTCGAAAATGACATCGACGCGCTGCTCGCGGCCCGCGACTTTTTCGATTTCCTTCCGCTGTCGAACCGCCACGATATTCCCGAACGGCCGACAGAGGATTCATGGGACCGGATCGAAGACAGCCTCGACACGCTGATCCCGCCGAGCGCCAACCAGCCCTATGACATGCATGAGCTGATCCGGAAGGTCGCCGACGAGGGCGATTTCTTCGAGCTTCAGCCGGCCCATGCCGCCAACATCATCGTCGGCTTCGCGCGGATCGAAGGGCGCACCGTCGGCATCGTCGCCAATCAGCCGATGGTGCTGGCCGGCGTGCTTGACATCAACTCGTCGAAGAAGGCCGCGCGGTTCGTCCGCTTCTGCGACGCGTTCGACATTCCGATTATTACCTTCGTCGACGTGCCGGGCTTTCTGCCGGGGGTGGGGCAGGAGCATCACGGCATCATCAAGCATGGCGCGAAGCTGCTGTTCGCTTATGCCGAAGCCACCGTTCCTAAGATCACGGTGATTACGCGCAAAGCATATGGCGGGGCCTATGACGTGATGGCGTCGAAGCATTTGCGCGGCGATTTGAACTATGCCTGGCCGACCGCCGAGATCGCGGTGATGGGCGCGAAAGGCGCGGTCGAAATCATCTTCCGCGGGCGAACACCCGAAGAGATCGCCGAGCGCACCCGCGAATATGAGGAGCGTTTCGCCAACCCCTTTGTCGCCGCGAGCAAGGGCTTCATCGACGAGGTGATAATGCCGCATTCCACGCGGCGGCGGGTGGCGCTGGGGCTAAGGAAGCTGCGGGACAAGGTGCAGGAGAATCCGTGGAAGAAGCACGACAATATTCCGCTGTGACTGCGCTGCTCTTCTTCTCTTTGCTACCTCTTTTGCAGGTAATCTTCGCTCTTCGCTCCGACAGCTACAACACGGTCTTCTTTGGCCGGTTTGATAGGCAGAAAAGTCCCTTGGATTTCTGGTTTTTCGTTTCCCTAGCCTCTTTGCTTTTTGTTATCTGCTTTGGCCTTGGATTGAAGGGCTTGTTCACATGAAACTCGGACGCTTGAACCATGTCGGCGTGGCAACCCCGTCGATCGAACAATCCGTCGCCCTATACCGCGAGCGGATGGGGGCGGAGGTGGTTCGGGAGCCGTTCGACCTGCCGGCGCAGGGGGTGCGGGTGTGCTTCGTCGACACGCCCAACAGCCAGATCGAGCTGATCGAGCCGCTTGGGGCGGGCTCGCCGATCGTGAAGTTCCTCGAGCGCAATCCCGAGGGCGGGCAGCATCACCTGTGCTTCGAGGTACCGGACATCGAGGCAGCGCGGGCCTTTTATGATGGCAAGGGCGTGCGCATTCTCGGCCCGACCCGGATCGGGGCGCATGGGACGCCGATTTTCTTCCTCCATCCCAAGGATATGGGCGGGGTGCTGACGGAGATTATGGAGAGTCCGAAGCAGGCGCACTAAGTCCGCTCCCCGGCGAAGGCCGGGGCCCAGGCACGAAGTGTAAATTCTACGGCTCCGCCGTCCTGGACCCCGGCCTCTGCCGGGGAACAGGTAGAGAGGGAATGCAGGGAAAATGGCCACCCACACCGCCACTATCCGCTGGTCCGCTTCGCCGGGCGAGGATTATGCCAGGGGGCAGTATAGCCGGGCGCATAGCTGGAGCTTCGACGGCGGCGCGGTGGTGCCGGCCTCGGCCTCCCCGCACATCGTCCCCGCGCCCTGGTCCGATGCGGCTGGCGTCGATCCGGAAGAGGCGTTCGTGGCGTCGCTCTCTTCCTGCCACATGCTCTTCTTCCTCGATTTTGCGCGGCGGGCGGGGGTGGTGGTCGCGTCCTATGAGGATGAAGCCGAAGGGGCGATGGAGAAGGGCTCCGACGGCCGGATGCGGATCACGAAGGTGACGCTTCGGCCCCGGATCGCGTTCGCGGGCGATGCGCCGGACCAGGCGACTCTCGACGACCTCCACCACAAGGCGCACGAAGCTTGCTTCATCGCCAATTCGGTGAGCAGCGAGGTGGTGGTGGAACTTCCCAAACCCGCTCATCCTGAGTAGGGCCGAAGGCCCGTATCGAAGGACGGTCCTTCGCTAGTCCTTCGATACACTGCTTCGCAGCTACTCAGGATGAGCGAATTTTGGTGACCAAGAGTTCTGACGACTGGAAAGCCCTTGCCGACAAGGAGTCGAAGGGTCGTGACCTGTCGCGTGAGACGCCCGAGCATATCCGCCTGAAGAATGTCTATGGGCCCGACGACGCTGCGCAGATCGACAGCGGCTACCCCGGCCTGCCACCCTACACGCGCGGACCCTATGCGACGATGTATGCGGGACGGCCGTGGACGATCCGCCAATACGCCGGCTTCTCGACTGCCGAGGAATCGAACGCCTTTTATCGTCGCAACCTCGCCGCCGGACAGAAGGGGCTGAGCGTCGCCTTCGACCTCGCCACCCACCGTGGATATGACAGCGATCATCCGCGCGTCGCCGGCGACGTCGGCAAGGCGGGCGTCGCGATCGACAGCGTCGAGGACATGAAGCTGCTGTTCGACGGCATCCCACTGGGCGAAATGAGCGTCAGCATGACGATGAACGGCGCGGTGCTGCCGATCATGGCCTTCTACATTGTCGCGGGCGAAGAACAGGGCGTCCCGCGCGAGAAGCTGTCGGGCACGATCCAGAACGACATCCTGAAAGAGTTCGCGGTCCGCAACACCTATATCTATCCGCCCGAACCCTCGATGCGGATCGTCAGCGACATCATTGCCTACACGTCCGAAGAGATGCCCAAGTTCAACAGCATCTCGATCAGCGGCTATCACATGCACGAGGCCGGGGCGACGGCGGTTCAGGAGCTGGCCTACACGCTGGCCGACGGCATGGAATATGTGCGGGTCGCCAAGGCCGACGGGCTGGATATCGACGATTTCGCGCCGCGCCTCTCCTTCTTCTTCGGCATCGGCATGAACCTGTTCATGGAGGTCGCCAAGCTGCGCGCCGCGCGGACGCTGTGGGCGCGGATCATGACCGATTTGGGGGCGAAGACCGAGAAATCGAAGCTGCTCCGCACCCACTGCCAGACCAGCGGCGTGTCGCTCACCGAGCAGGACCCTTACAACAACATCGTCCGAACCACGGTCGAGGCGCTGGCCGCGGTGCTTGGCGGGACCCAGTCGCTGCATACGAACAGCTTCGACGAGGCGATCGCGCTGCCGACCGATTTCAGCGCCAGAATCGCGCGCAATACCCAGCTGATCCTGGCCGAGGAGAGCGGGGTGACCGCGGTCGCCGACCCGCTCGGCGGCTCCTATTATGTCGAGGCGCTGACCCGCGAACTCGAGGAGCGCGCCTGGGCGCTGATCGAGGAGGTCGAGCAGCATGGCGGCATGACCAAGGCGGTGGCCGAAGGCCTGCCGAAGATGCGGATCGAGGAAGCCGCGGCGGAGCGCGCGGCCAAGGTCGATACCGGCGAGACGGTGATCGTGGGCGTCAACCGCTACCGGCTGAAAGAGGAAGAGGAGCACGACTTCCTAGAGGTCGACAACGCCAAGGTGCGGGCGGGGCAGATCGCTCGGCTGGAGAAGATGCGCAAAGGGCGGGACGAGGCGAAGGCGCGGGCCGCGCTGGATGCGGTGGAAGCAGGCGCACGAGGTGACGGAAACCTGCTTGCGCTATCGGTCGAGGCCGCGCGGGCGCGCTGCTCGCTGGGCGAAATTTCGGATGCGCTGGAGCGGGCGTTTGGACGCTACCACACGACGCCGGAGCCGGTGCGCGGCATCTATGGCAAGCGCGACGACGGCCGCTGGCGCGAGGCGGTCGCGGGCACGCAAGCCGTGTCGCAACGGATGGGCCGCAAGCCCCGCATCCTGGTCGCCAAGATGGGCCAGGACGGCCACGACCGCGGCGCCAACCTGGTCAGCTCGGCGTTCGGCGATCTGGGGTTCGAGGTGATCGCCGGGCCCCTGTTCCAGACTCCGCGCGAGGCGGCAGAACTGGCGGTGGAGAAAGACGTCGACGTGGTCGGCGCCTCCTCGCTAGCGGCGGGCCACAAGACGCTGATCCCCGAGCTGATCGCGGCGCTGAAGCAAGCCGGCCGCGCCGACATCAAGGTCGTCGCCGGCGGCGTCATCCCGCCGCAGGATTACGCCATGCTGCGCGAGGCGGGGGTGCAGGCGATCTTCGGGCCGGGGACGAATTTGGCGGACGCGGCGGACGAAGTGCTGCGCCTGCTCGGCCACAACAAGCCGCCGGTCGAGGAAGCTGCGGAGTGATCGCCATGCGCAGATCTTGGTGCTGCAAGACGGTGCTCGGCCTTGTCGCTCGTCTCGGCAGCTCACTTCCTGTCACGTATCTGGCTGACCGTTTCTCGAAATTGCCATCGGGTATTGACCCAGCAACTTGCGGTCAGCTTAGCTCGGCTCGTCGAGTGCGGTGAGCATTGCTCTCATTCGATCAGGGATGTCGTAATATCCTGGATCGCCAATCGTGGACCAAGCCGGCCAATTCGACGAGTGGTGGGGCCGCTGATGTTCAAGAAGATTCTCATTGCGAACAGGGGTGAAATTTCCTGCCGCGTGATCCGCACCGCGAAGCGGATGGGGATCAAGACGGTCGCGGTCTATTCCGACGCCGATGCCCGCGCGCCACATGTCCGCATGGCTGACGAAAGCGTGCGGCTCGGACCCGCGCCCGCGGCGGAAAGCTATTTGAAGGCCGAGTTGATCATCGACGCCTGCAAGGCGACCGGTTCGGAGGCGGTGCACCCGGGCTATGGCTTCCTCTCCGAGCGGACCAGCTTCGCCGAGGCTCTCAAGAAGGCTGGCATTACCTTCATCGGCCCGCCGCCCAATGCCATCGCGGCGATGGGCGACAAGATCGAAGTCCAAGAAGCTGGCGCGCGACGCGGGGGTCAATATCGTTCCCGGCTATCTCGACGACATTGCGACCACCGACGAGGCGGTGAAGATTGCCAAGGACATCGGCTATCCCGTGATGATGAAGGCCTCGGCCGGCGGCGGCGGCAAGGGGATGCGGCTGGCCTATAATGAGAAGGACGTGCGAGAGGGCTTCGAGGCGACCAAGCGCGAGGGGCTGTCGAGCTTCGGCGACGACCGGGTGTTCATCGAGAAGTTCATCGAGGACCCGCGCCACATCGAAATACAGGTGCTGGGCGACCAGCACGGCAACATCCTCTATCTAGGCGAGCGCGAATGCTCGATCCAGCGCCGCCACCAAAAGGTGATCGAGGAAGCGCCATCGCCCTTCGTCAGCCCCGCGATGCGCAAGGCGATGGGCGAGCAGGCCGTCGCGCTGGCGCGGGCGGTCGGATATTATTCGGCCGGCACGGTCGAGCTGATCGTCTCGGGCAAGGATCCGAGCGGCAAGAGCTTCTACTTTCTGGAAATGAACACGCGGCTGCAGGTCGAGCATCCGGTGACCGAGGAAGTGACCGGGCTGGACCTGGTCGAACAAATGATCCGCGTCGCGGCGGGCGAGAAGCTGGCGATCACGCAAAAGCAGGTGAAGCTCAACGGCTGGGCGATCGAGAGCCGGGTTTATGCGGAAGACCCCTATCGCGGGTTTTTGCCGAGTACGGGGCGGCTGACGACGTATCGGCCGCCGGCCCAAACCTCATCCGTCATTGCGAGGAGCGAAGCGACGAAGCAATCCAGCCGCGGTGACCCTGGATTGCTTCGCTCCGCTCGCAATGACGATGTGGTGGTCCGCGTCGATGACGGCGTCGTCGAGGGCGGCGAGGTCAGCATGTTCTACGACCCGATGATCGCCAAACTGATCACCTGGGCGCCGACCCGCGACGGGGCCGCCGATGCACAGGTGCGGGCGCTCGACGCGTTCGAGCTCGACGGGGTTTCGGATAATATCGATTTCCTGTCAGCGCTTCTGCAGCATCCGCGCTTCCGATCCGGCGAGTTGACGACCGGCTTCATCGCCGAGGAATATCCCGAGGGGTTCCATGGCGCGCCGGCGGACGAGCAGCTGAAGATCGATCTCGCTGCGTTGGCCGGCATCGTGGAACTGACGCTGGAGACGCGGGCGGCGCTGATCGACGGGCAGTTGGGCGAGCCGGTTTATCCGGAAGGGACGCAGACGGTTCGCATGGGTGGTCGCAACTTCCGCGTGACCATCGCGCCCTATGACGGAGGCAATCTCGCGATTGTCGACGACAATGAGGCGATAGACGTGATCGGCGACTGGTCTCCGGGTCAGCCGCTGATCGTGGCCGACATGGACGAGCGGCGGCGCGTGGTGCAGGTCGCGAAGAAGGGCCGTGGCTGGACGCTGACGACGCGCGGCGCTCGGCACGAGGCGCTGGTCATGCCGCGCCACATCGCCGAGCTGTCGCGGCATATGATCGATAAAGTCCCGCCCGACATGTCGCGCTTCCTGCTGGCGCCGATGCCGGGGCTGCTGACCCGGCTGGAGGTCAAGGCCGGCGACAGGGTCGAGGCCGGGCAGCCCGTCGCGGTGGTCGAGGCGATGAAGATGGAAAACATCCTCCGCGCGGAGAAGAGCGCCAAGGTCAAGGCTACCCCGGTCAAGGCGGGCGACAGCCTGGCGGTCGATCAGGTGATTGTGGAGTTTGAATAGCCTTGGTTCTCCTGCGAAGGCAGGAGCCTAGTCCAGCACACTAGCGCTGCTGCGGCAGCGGTCTAGACCCCTGCCTCCGCAGGGGTACTAGCGATTCCTCAACTCCACCCGGCGCAATTTCCCCGTCGCCGTCTTCGGCAGCGCGTCCACAAACTCGATTTCGCGCGGATATTTGTAGGGAGCAATCGTTGCTTTGACGAAATTCTTGAGTTCGGAAATTAGCGCGTCGTTGGGCGGCGATCCGTTGGCCAGGACGATGAACGCCTTCACCTTCTGGCCCCGCTCGGGGCAGGGGACGCCGATCACCGCGCATTCGGCTACGGCGGGGTGGCCGAGCAGGGCATTTTCCACCTCTGGCGCGCCGATGTTGTAGCCGCTCGACACGATCATGTCGTCGCTGCGTGCGACGTACCAGAAGTAACCGTCGGCATCCTTGCGGTAAGTGTCGCCGGTCACGTTCCAGCCGCCCTCGACATAATTTTTCTGACGCGGATCATCGAGGTAGCGGCAGCCCGTCGGGCCCTTGACCGCCAGCCGCCCTTCGCCCTCGTCCATCGGCTGGCCGTCGGCGTTGAGCACGGTCGCTTCATATCCCGGCACCGCGCGGCCGGTGGAGCCGGGGCGGATCTTGTCGCCGCTTTCGGAGATGAAGATATGCATCATCTCGGTCGAGCCGATGCCGTCGACAATTCCGATGTCCGTCCGCGCCTTCCACGCCGTCCAGGTGGCGCTGGGCAGATGCTCGCCGGCGCTAAGGCAGCATTTGAGCGTCTTCAGTGCTTCGTCCAGTTCCGGTTGCGACACCATCGCCTTGTAGGCCGTGGGTGCGGTGGCGAGGTGGGTGACTCCGAACTTCGCGATCGCATCGAGCATCGCCGAGGGCGAGGGCTGCTCGATAGTCGCGGTCGCGGCGCCGAAGGCCAGCGGGAACATCAACGTCGCGCCTAGCCCGAAGGTGAAGGCGATCGGCGCGCTGGTCATGACGATGTCGCCCGGCGCCATGCGAAAATGCGTCTTCGCGAAGGTGTCGCATGGCGCGAGGATGTCGCGATGGAACTGGATGCAGCCCTTGGGCATGCCGGTCGTTCCGCTGGTGAAGGCGATCAGCGCTGGATCGTCGCGGCCGGTATCGACCGCGTCTAGCGGCCTCAGGGAGGCGCAACGAGTCTCGAGCTCGCCTTTCCCATAGTCGCCGTCATATTTAACCAGCTGCTTGACGAAGCGCGTCTGGCTCATCGCGCCGCGAAAATCGCCGATGAAGCGGCTGTCGACGATCGCGTGGCTGACCTCGGCCGCGTCGATCACCGTCGCAATTTCGCCCGGCCGGAGTAGCGGCATGGTCGTGACCGCCACGCCTCCGGCCTTCAAAATGCCGAGCCAGGCTGCGAACATGGTGTAGCCATTGGGTCCGCGCAGCAGCACGCGATTGCCAGGGACGAGGCCCCGTTGCTCGACCAGCAGCCGGGCGATGCGGCCGGAAAAATCGTCGAGCTCGGCATAGGTCCAGCGGCCGTGCGCGTTGACGACGGCAAGGTCGCCCGGCTTGCCGCCTTTCAGCAATTCGGCCGCCGCGTTAAGACGTTCCGGATAGTCGAGCAGCAGAAACTCGGGCTGCTGGTCTGCCCGAGGCAATCGATCCTCGACGAAGCGATCGCGCATTATTCCGGGACCACCGCCGTCGCTTCAATCTCGACCTTGGCGGATGGTTCGACCAGCCGCTTGACCTCGATCAGCGCCATCGCCGGGTAATTCACCCCCATGAGGGATTTCCAGATCGGCGCCAGTTCATCGCGGCAATCGATATATTCTTGGATGTCGGTCACGTAGATGGTGAGGCGCACGATATGCTCCGGCCCCGCGCCGTCCTCCGCCAGGATGGTGAGGATGTTGCGCAAGGCTTGGGCGAACTGACCGTCGAGGCGGTGCGAGACGAGGAATTCCTGCTCGTTCCAGCCGATCACACCGGCAGTGAAAATCGTCCGGCCCGTGGCGCTGATGCCGTTGGAATACCCCTTGGGCCGTGGCCAGCCGGAGGGAAGAAGCGTTTTCATGATCGGGCCTCCTTCAGGAGATCGCGGGCAATGATCTGGCGCTGCACTTCGCTAGCGCCCTCGTAGATGCGGAGCGCGCGGATTTCGCGGTAGAGTTCCTCGACCTTGGAGCCGACGGTGACTCCAAGCCCGCCGTGCATCTGCACCGCTGCGTCGATCACCTTCTGTGCCTCGTCGGTTGCGTAAAGCTTGGCCATTGCCGCGGCGCGACGATTGTCGGACTTGCCCATATCCTGCTGCCAGGCGGCGCGGGCGATGAGCAGCATCGAGGCATCGATGGCGAGGGCCATGTCGGCCAGCTTTTCCTGCGTCACCGCATTGTCGGCCAGCGTGCCGTTGCCGAGCTTGCGGCTTGTGGCGAAGCATATTGCCTCCCTCAGCGCACGGCTGGCAAAGCCGACCGCCGCCGCTCCGACCGTCACGCGGAACAGGTTGAGCGTCTGCATCGCGATCTTGAAGCCGTCGCCCTCTCCGCCGAGCAGGTCGGCGCGGACACCGTCGAAATTGAGCCGCGCCAGCGGGTGGGGCGCGATCACTTCGATCCGCTCGGCCACCGAAAGCCCCGGATCGTCGCCTCGGACAATGAATGCGCTGATGCCTTTCGGGCCCGCCTCTCCGGTGCGGGCGAAGACGCTAAGGACGTCGGCGATCGTGCCGTTGCTGATGTAGCTTTTCTCGCCCGTGAGCCGCCATTCCCCGTCGACTTGTTCTGCTCGCATCGAGATATTGGCGGCGTCGCTGCCGGTCGCCGGCTCGGTCAGCGCGAATGCGGCAATCGCCTCCCCGCCGGCAACCCTGGGCAACCACTCGGCCTTCTGCGCGTCGCTTCCGAACAAGCTGATTGCTCCCGAGCCGAGCCCCTGCATAGCAAAAGCGAAATCGGCGAGGCCGGAGCAACTGGCTAGCAAGCCGCGTACCAGGGCGAGGCTGCGCACGTCGGGAAGCCGATCGCCGTCCGCAACGCACAGCTTGAGAAACCCGGCCTGGCCGAGTTTCCGAACGAGCTCCCGGCAGGCCGCGTCGACATCCCCCGGCTTATGCTCGTCGATATTCTCGCCGCACCAATCGCTCAGCCGCGCACGAAGCTCCCGGTGGCGGTCATCGACAAACGGCCAGTCGAGCCAGTCAGTCACCTTTGAACTCCGGCTTCCGCTTGGCGGCGAAGGCCTCATAGGCGCGGTGGAAATCGCGGGTGGTCATGCAGTCTGCCTGCGCCTCCGCCTCCATGTCGAGCGCCGTGTCGATCGGGACAGCCCATTCGGCGTCGAGTTGCCGCTTGGTCATGTAATGGGCCTGAACCGGACCGTCGGCGAGTTGCCGTGCGAGCGCCAGCGCGGCCGCCTTCACCTCATCGACGATACGGCTGAAAAATCCCCAGCGTTCGCCTTCCTCGGCGCTCATGCTTCGGCCGGTGAACAATAGTTCGGCGGCGCGGCCGTGGCCGATAATCCGAGGCAGGATGGCGCAGGCGCCCATGTCCGCGCCGGACAGACCGACGCGGGTGAACAGGAAGGCCGTCTTCGCGTCGGGAGCGGCCAGCCTCAAGTCGCTCGCCATCGCCAGGATCGCACCCGCCCCGGCGCACACCCCTTCGACCGCGGCGATGATCGGCTGCGGGCAATCGCGCATGGCGCGGACCAAATCGCCGGTCATCGTCGTGAACTCGCGCAGGCCCAGCAGGTCCATTTTCGTCAGCGGGCCGATAATCTCATGAACATCGCCGCCCGAGCAGAAATTGCCGCCAGCGCCAGTCAGCACGATGACCTTCACATCCGACGCGGTGCTCAACGCCCGGAACAGGTCGCGAAGCTCGGCATAGCTGTCGAAGGTCAGCGGATTTTTGCGGTCCGGTCGGTCGAGAGTGATGGTCCCGACGCCATCGGTGAAGGCCCAGCGGAAGTGGGTGGGCTCGAGCGTGGCGGGATCGAGGCTCATGCGCTGGTTCCCCCATCGATGGTGACGCAGGCGCCATTGATCGACCGGCTGAGCGGATGGCACAAGTTGAGGATCGAGGCGGCGACTTCCTCGGCTGTCACCAACCGGCCGCTGGCGTTCAGGGCGGCGAGCGCCTCGCGTGACTGGGCCACGTCGCGTTTGCTGACCCGCGAAATGCGCTCGGCGCTCTCGTCGACCATCGGCGTATCGACGAACGAGGGGCAGATCGCGTTCACCGTCAGATTGGTCTTGGCGAATTCGAGCGCCAGGCTTCGTACGAGGCCCACCGCTCCATGCTTGGAGGCAACATAGGGCGCGGCATAAGCGCCGCCCTTGAGCCCCGCGACCGAGGCAACGACGATCAATCGCTTGCCGTCTCCTTCAAGCAGGTCGGGCAGGGCGAGCTGGGCGCCATCGAATACGGCGGTCAGATTGGTCGCGATGATCCGGTCGAAGCTTTCTCGGCTGGTCCTGCCGAATGGCGCGCTGTCGCCAACCCCGGCGTTTAGAATGACATAGTCGAGCGGACCATTTGCGTTGCGTGCCTTGTCAAATGCCGCCTCGGCCGCCACTCGATCGGTCAAGTCGCACGGGATTGCGGCGCCGCCGGTTTCAGCCGCTACCGCCTCTAGCGGGCCGGGCCGGCGCCCAAGCAGCGAAACCTTCGCGCCCTCTTTCGTCAACATTCGCGCCGCCGCCGCGCCGATGCCGGTGCCGCCCCCCGTAATCAGCGCATGCCTTCCTGCCGCCCAGCCCAAATGCTTGTCCCCTCTTTTGCCTGGACGCTAGGCCGGGGAGCGGGGCGGGCGCAAGCTTGCAACTCCTTCCTCTCCGCCATAGGCCTATGCGCCATGCAAACGGGGACGCTGATCGCGCTGGCGATCTATTTCATCGCCATGCTCGGCATCGGCTTCTACGCCTGGCGCAAATCCACGTCGGACAGCGAGGGTTACCTCCTCGGCGGGCGCGGCCTGGGGCCGGCGGTCACCGCATTGAGCGCCGGTGCGAGCGATATGTCGGGATGGCTGATGCTCGGTCTCCCGGGCGCAATTTTCCTGAGCGGGCTTGGCCAGGCCTGGATCGGGATCGGCCTCCTCATCGGCGCCTATCTCAACTACCGGCTGGTTGCGCCGCGGCTGCGAACCTACACCGAGCTTGCCGGGGACGCGATTACCGTCCCGGACTTCCTGGAGGAACGCTACCACGATCGCAGCCGCAGTCTTCGGCTGATCTCCGCGTTGGTGATCATTATCTTCTTCGCGCTCTACACTTCCGCGGGGATGGTATCGGCCGGCAAGTTCGCCGTGTCCGCCCTGGGCATGGATTACAGGACGGGCATCTTGCTGATGGGTGGAATTGTCGTGGTCTATACGGTGATGGGCGGCTTTCTCGCGGTCAGCCTGACCGATTTCGTTCAGGGTTGCATCATGTTCGCGGCGCTGGTGCTGGTCCCGTTGACGGCCTATTTCCTGCTTGGCGGCGCCAACCTGGCCGGGGGCCTGGCGGCCGCGGAGACTGCCAGAGGCGTTTCGCTGACCCAGATGATCGGCGGAGACGTGACATTGCTGGCAATCATCAGCGCCGCCGCCTGGGGCCTGGGCTACTTTGGTCAACCGCATATTATCGTCCGGTTCATGGCGATCCGCCGGGTGGAGGACATGCCGGTCGCCCGGCGAATCAACATCGGCTGGATGACGATCAGCCTGATCGGGGCGATCATGACGGGCTTCGTCGGCGCGGCCTATTTCGCGGCACGCGGCGGAGCGCCCGCCGACGCCGAGACAGTGTTTCTGGTCCTGGCGCAAATGCTGTTCCACCCGTTCCTTGCAGGACTGGTGCTGGCGGCGGTGCTGGCGGCAATCATGTCGACCATCAGCTCGCAATTGCTGGTGACGTCGTCGAGCCTGACCGAGGATATCTACAAGACCTTCCTGAAACGCGATGCCAGCGAGCGCGAACTGGTGACCATCGGGCGTTCAGCCGTAGTGCTGGTATCGATTGTCGCGGGACTGCTGGCGCTCAATCCCGACAGTTCGGTCCTCAGCCTTGTCAGCAATGCATGGGCCGGCTTCGGAGCAGCTTTCGGCCCGGCAATCCTGTTCTCGCTGCGGTGGAGGCGGACGAACTGGGACGGTGTGCTGGCGGGAATGATTGTCGGCGCGCTGGTGGTGATCGGCTGGATTTTGCTCGGCTGGTCGAGCTGGCTTTATGAAATCGTGCCGGGCTTCATCGCTTCTAGCCTTGCGATCTGGCTCGTCAGCCGGATGACCGCTGCGCCGTCCGGGGCGATCGACAAGCAATTCGACGAGGCGGCGAGCGCTGCCCGCGCCGGCGTTTGACGACAATGCGCCAATGAAGGTCGCAATCCTTGAGACCGG
This sequence comes from uncultured Alphaproteobacteria bacterium, assembly GCA_963750385.1. GTDB lineage: Bacteria > Pseudomonadota > Alphaproteobacteria > Sphingomonadales > Sphingomonadaceae > Sphingomicrobium. The sequence continues at coordinate 191,264 of CAVVQJ010000007.1, forward strand.
CCGGCCGCCGGCGGGCCTGACCGAACAATTCGGTGATTATCCGGCCATGCTCGGTCGCATGCTTGGGCCGGGATTCGAGATTGACCGGTTTAACGTCGCGGAGCACGAGCTCCCGACCAACCCGTCGATCTATGACGCCTACGTCATTACGGGCTCCCCGGCGGGGGTTTACGATCCATTCTCCTGGATTGAGCCTCTCAAGGATTTTCTGCGTTCGGCAAAAGATCAACGGATGGTCGGCGTCTGTTTCGGTCATCAAGTCATGGCGGAGGCGTTCGGCGGCCATGTCGAGAAGTCGGCCAAGGGCTGGAGCATCGGCCTGCAACGCTATGAAGTCGACCGTGCGGAGCCATGGATGGACGGGAATAGCGCGATCGCAATTCCGGCTTCGCACCAGGATCAGGTGGTGACGCAGCCTCCGAATACCGAGGTGATCGCTTCATCGCGCTTCACACCCTTCGCCGCCTTGGCGTGGACCGACCGCCCGGCAATGTCTGTCCAATTTCATCCGGAGTTCGACCCGTCCTATGCCAAGGCCCTGATCGGCGCGCGGCGCGAGAGCTTGCCGGAGCCTGACGCAGCCATTGCTTCGCTTGATAAACCCAACGACAATGCCCGGGTGGCAGGCTGGATCAGGCGCTTTTTGCTGTCCTGATCGCAAAATGGGAGACGAGACGCGATGAAAACCCGCGCCGCGGTGGCGTTCGAAGCGAAGAAGCCGCTTGAGATCGTCGAGCTCGACCTGGACGGGCCGAAGGCGGGCGAAGTCCTGGTCGAGATCATGGCGACCGGCATCTGCCACACCGACGCCTACACGCTCGATGGATTTGACAGCGAGGGCATCTTTCCGAGCATCCTGGGCCATGAGGGCGCGGGCGTGGTCCGGGAGATTGGAGAAGGCGTCACCAGCGTGAAGCCCGGCGACCACGTCATCCCGCTCTACACGCCCGAATGCGGTAAATGTAAAACATGTCTGTCGGGCAAGTCGAACCTGTGCACCGCAATCCGCGCGACCCAGGGAAAGGGGCTGATGCCCGACGGCACGACGCGCTTCTCGTTACAAGGGTCAGCCGATCTACCACTACATGGGCTGCTCGACCTTCTCCAATTTCACGGTGCTGCCGGAAATAGCGGTCGCGAAGATCCGCGAGGACGCGCCGTTCAAAACCAGTTGCTACATCGGCTGCGGAGTGACGACGGGTGTCGGTGCGGTGATGAATACCGCAAAGGTTCAGCCGGGCGACAATGTCGTGGTGTTCGGGCTCGGCGGGATCGGCCTCAACGTCATCCAGGGCGCAAAACTTGCCGGCGCGAACAAGGTCGTCGGCATCGACATCAATCCAGACCGGGAGGAATGGGGTCGCCAGTTCGGAATGACCGATTTCCTCAATTCGAAAGGCATGGGCCGCGACGAGATCGTCGCCAGGATCGTCGAGATCACCGACGGCGGCGCCGACTACAGCTTCGACGCCACCGGAAACACCGAGGTAATGCGCACCGCGCTGGAGTGCTGCCATCGCGGCTGGGGCACAAGCATCATCATCGGCGTTGCCGAAGCAGGCAAGGAGATCGCTACCCGGCCGTTTCAGCTGGTCACCGGCCGCAATTGGCGCGGCACTGCGTTCGGCGGCGCCAAGGGACGCACGGACGTGCCCAAGATCGTTGATATGTACATGGACGGGAAGATCGCGATCGACCCGATGATCACTCACGTCCTGACGCTCAACGAAATCAACAAGGGTTTTGAGCTGATGCACCGGGGCGAGAGTATCCGGAGCGTGGTCGTTTATTGAGGAGACGCGAATGTACAGCCACATGATGGTCGGATCGAACGACGTCGAGAAGTCAAAGAAATTTTATGATGCCCTGTTTGAAAAGGAAGGCACCGCCGACGACAAGGGCCGTGTTTCCTATGGACGCAAGGGCAGCGTCTTCATGATTACCAAGCCGATCGATGGTCAGCCGGCAACCCACGGCAACGGCTGCACGATTGGGTTTCATTTCGACACGCCCGAGGAAGTCGATGCCTGGCATCAGCGCGGAGTAGCGGCCGGTGGTACGGCGATCGAGGATCCGCCCGGGATTCGGCGCAATGCCTTTGGAGCCCTCTATCTCGCTTACCTGCGCGATCCCGACGGCAACAAATTATGCGGGCTGCACCGGGTCACCGAGTGACGATCGAAACCGTCAGCGAGACATTGAGTCACGGCGGAGTGCAGGGCGTTTATCGTCATGCCTCCGCCGTCACTCACACCGACATGGTCTTTTCGGTGTTCGTCCCGCCCCAGCCCGAAAAGGGCGAGCCGATGCCCGTGCTATGGTATTTGTCGGGCCTCACCTGCACTCACGCCAATGTCACAGAAAAAGGCGAGTTTCGGGCGGCATGCGCCGAGCATGGCATCATTTTCGTTGCGCCGGACACCAGCCCGCGCGGGCCCGACGTGCCCGACGATCCCGACGACCTGTGGGACTTCGGCCAGGGCGCAGGCTTCTACCTCGACGCGACTCAAGAGCCGTGGAGTTGCCACTTCAACATGGCGAGCTATGTCATCGACGAATTGCCCGGCCTTGTCGCCGATCACTTTCCGATCGATCCTGCGCGCCAGGGGATTTGCGGCCATTCGATGGGAGGCCATGGGGCGCTCACGCTCGCGCTGAAGCACGCCGGTCGGTTTAGCTCAGTGTCCGCATTCGCGCCGATCGTTGCGCCCGGCCAAGCGCCGTGGGGACGAAAGGCGCTGCGCCATTATCTCGGCGAAGAAGGGCCATCGTGGCGGGCGCATGACAGCGTCGCGCTGATCGAGGATGGCGCGCGCATCCAGGAGTTGCTGGTCGACATCGGCGAGGCCGACCCGTTCATCGAGAAGGAACTGAGGCCCGATCTTTTGCAGCGCGCGTGTGACGACGCCGGCATTCCGCTCAAGCTGCGACGGCATCCCGGTTATGATCACAGCTATTATTTCATATCGACCTTCATGGCCGACCATGTCCGCTGGCATGCCGAGCGGCTTGAGAAATAAATGGTGACCCCTACGGGAATCGAACCCGTGTTTCAGCCGTGAAAGGGCCGCGTCCTAACCGCTAGACGAAGGGGCCATCAGGGTAGCGGGGGGCGACTAGGCGATGGGCGGTCCGGGGTCAAGCGGGGGCAGCTGCGCCCAGGCACGAGCATTGTGGGCCGTAACACAGGTGGGGGCCGGGCCGCGTCGAGCAGTCAGGCGAGCGCAGCGTCTTCCAGGTGCATTTCCGCCGCGTTGCCTCCGTTCCATTCGTCGCGCTTGATCGTTCCGGCCAGCCACCAGCGGCGGTCGGCCGGCGATGACAGCAGCGCTTGGCCAAGTTCGGTTTCGGCGGCGCGGAAGGCAATGAGTTTGAACGATTTTCCGTCATCGCCAATCGCCACCGCTCGGACATGGCCATTGCCGACAATGCCCGGTCGGAGCAGTCGAGCCGGGCCGGCGGCGACCCGGGGCGCGGGCCAGCCGGCACCGTAGGGACCGGCAGCGTCGAGCCGGTCGCAGAGGCCCGCCGCGACCCCGCCGGGCGCGAGCAGGGCGTCAAGCAGAAGCGAGCGGCTGCCCCTGGCCGCCTCCACGTCAGCCGCCAGCCGGTCGTTAAGGAAGGAGCGAAGCGGCTCAACCCCACCCGGGGTGACCGTCAGGCCCGCCGCCATCGCGTGGCCACCGCCAGCGACCAGCAGGCCGCTATCCTTCGCGGCAAGAACGGCCGCGCCGAGATCGACACCCGAGATCGATCGGCCGGAGCCCTTGCCGGTGCCGTCCTCCTCCAACGCGACGACGATCGCCGGACGACGGAAGCGTTCCTTGAGGCGGCTGGCGACGATGCCGATGACGCCGGGATGCCACCCCTGACCGGACACCAGGATCAGCGGCGATTCTGCCTGAGCTTCGGCCGCCGCGGCAGCCTGCTCGGCCACGAGCATTTCAATGGCACGGCGCTCTTCGTTCAGCCGGTCCAACTCGGCGGCGATGGATTTGGCTTCCTCGGGATCGGTCGAGGTGAGCAGGCGAACGCCAAGGTCGGATTTCCCGACGCGGCCGCCGGCGTTGATGCGCGGGCCGAGCGCGAAACCCAGGTCTCGCGCGGTCGGGTGCTTGACCAGCCGAGCTGCCTCCGCCAGCGCGACGAGGCCGATATTGCGACGTTCGCTCATCACCTTGAGCCCTTGCGTGACGAAGGCCCGATTTAGCGTTTTCAGGCGGGCGACATCCGCCACCGTGCCCAGCGCGACAATGTCTAGCAGGTCGATGATCTTCGGTTCGGCTCGGTCCGCGAAACGACCGCGACCGCGCAATTCGCGGAGCAGCGCCACCGCCAGCAGGAATGCCATTCCGACCGCCGCGACGTGCCCATGCGCGGCGCCCGTCTCGCTTTCGTCGAGGCGGTTCGGATTGATCATGGCGAGCGCGGTGGGCAGCCGCGCGGCGCATTGATGATGATCGCAGACAATGACGTCGAGCCCGGCCGCCGCCGCCTCGTCAAGCGCCTCGAAGGCTTGCGCGCCGCAGTCGACCGTGACGGCCAAGGTCGCGCCGCGACGCTTCAACTCGACCAATGCGGCGCCGGAGGGGCCATAGCCTTCCATCAGCCGGTCGGGGATATAGACCATCGGTTCGACACCGAGACGGCGGAGCAGCAGCGTCAGAAGAGCGGCGGAAGTGGCGCCGTCGACGTCATAGTCGCCGAATATGGCAATTACTTCTTCACTCGCGACCGCGTCGGCGAGGCGCGCCGCGGCCTTGTCCATGTCCGCGAACACCGAAGGATCGGGCAGGAAGTCGCGAATGGTCGGGGTGCGGTTGCGGGCGAGGTCCGGCTCCTCGATCCCTCGCGCCAGGAGAAGCTGATCGACGAGGTCGCGCTGCAGATCATCGCCCCCCGAGCGGCGCCATCGCCAGGGTTGGCCTGACAGGCTCTGTTCGACACCGCAGACGAATTCGCCGCTCATCGACCAAGCAGTTCCGCGCGGAGCCGCCGCGCGTCGCGCCGGTTCAACGCCGGGACATGATGATCCGAAAAACCGCCGCCTCCCGCAACGCCCAGCCGCAAGGTGCAGATGCCAAAGGTCCGGGTCCAGAAACTCTCGGTCAGGTCGATGCTCTGGATTTTGCGCAATGGCAGAATCCGGCGGCGATGACGCCACCAGCCGGTCTCGACGAATAGGGCATCGGCGCCCAACGCATAGCGGGTATGGCGCCAACTCATCCACCGCGCCACGATTAGCACCGGAGCCGCCACGACCCAAAACAGCGCAACGACGCCGAGAAATGGCAAGGCCGCGACGATGCCCAGGCCCGCCGACCCAAGCAGCGGAACGCTTAGGGCCAGGATGATTGGCGGCGCGACCACGGCGGCATAGGAAGAAATGTAGGCGCGGCTGACCCGATGCCAGCAACCGTCAACCGGAGCGGCGGGCCATTCAAGCGCGTTGAGGATAGTTGTCGCCTCACTTTCTCGAGCGAGCGGCGCGACGACATGGTCGCCCTTTTTGCCATCCATCGCGAGGCTTTGAAATTTTAGAACCCACCAGCCGAAGCGTCGGCGGATCGGTCCGCTGGCGAGGATCGCGGCCTGGACGCGCTTGGCCGGAATAGTGACGTCGGTCAGGGTAAGCAGGCCGCGCCGGCGACGAAGGCCGGACTCCGTCCGATCGAGGCGAAAACCATATTCGCGAAGCGTGGTGCGGACCAGGCCCGTGCCGGTCCCTAGGAGGATGAGGAGGATCGACCCGCAGATTACCGCGATGATCTGGTGCGCCATGAACATCGTTTGCAGCGGTCCGGCGCGGTCAAGCAGGTCCAGCCAGAAAGCGCGCTTGAATGGATCGAAGCCGATCACGTCGCCCAAAGTCTGGGAGAGACCGAACAGGCCAACGATGACGGCGAGCGAGAAATTGAACAGCCCGGCGATGGCGACGCGGCTGTTGTCCATTGCAAACAGTGCCGGGGCCTGGATGTCCGCCTCGGCGGCGGCAATCGGCGCCTCTCCCTGACGTCGTGCGCGGATATGCTCGCGCAACGCCTCGGCCCGCTCGAGCGAGATGGTATCGAGGACGCCGTCCTCCTCCCTCGACCCCGCGGATGCTCCCGTTTCCAGCCGGACGCGAGCAAGTCCGAACAGGCGGTGAAGCGGCCCCTGCTCGAGGTCCACATCGGTCACCCGATCAAAGGGGATTGCCCGGCTCGTCCGTGACAGAAATCCGCTGTCGATGCGCAACTCATCAGCGCCGACGCGATATTCGAGCTTTAGCCATTTGAGCAGCAACGTGCCAAGCGACATGGCGACGATGGCGATTCCCATGATGACGACCAACAGCCAGCGGCCCTGGGCGCCGAGCACCGCTCCACCGGCGAGGAGTCCCCAGGCGCCCTTCACGGACTTGCCAAGCCCGGTCAGCAGGTAAAGCGGGTGAAGCCGTTCAGGCGGACCGAGACCATCATTCCCGATTGTAGCGCCGGTTGCCTCGTTCATTCGACGTCGGCGCGAATTTCGCTGCGGATTATGTCCCGGATTTCCGTCGCTCGGGTTGGCGACAGGCCAGGGAGGACAACGACGCTGTTATGCGTGCCCGCCGTGTGGACGACCAGGCTGGCTGTGCCGAACAGCTTGTCGACCGGACCGCTGACGACGTCGATATGCTGGACGCGGACAAAGGGCACCACCGTATCGATGTGGAACAGCCAACCGCGCACAGTGCGGAGCAGCCGGTCGTCAATCGCATAGCCGAGGCGGCGATAGATGCGGTTGGGCGCCACGACGACGGCGCTTAATGCCGCCGCGCCGATCAGCGCCGGCACTAGTCCGGAGATCGCGGTTTCGGCGAGCACCAGGCGGTTGAAGAAGAGCGAAGCAATGAACAGCGGCAGCCACAGGATCGCCGCTCTAACTCTCAACGCATTGCGGTAGCCAGGCTCAACCGGCTGGAGTTCGGCCGGGATGGGTTCGACGGTCATGGATCGACCATAGAGTCCGCACAGGCCGCTACAAGGGGGTCAGGCGATGCCCTTGTGATGTTCGGTCGAAACGCGGCGGACGGTGCCCGAGCTGGCGCGCATCACAATGCTTTCGGTCTCGATGCAGCCGCTCTTGCGACGCTTGACGCCTTTCAGCAACGATCCGTCGGTAACGCCGGTCGCGGCGAAGATGCAGTCGCCGCGGGCCATATCTTCGAGCGCATAGATGCGGTCGAGATCTTCGATGCCCCAACGGTGTGCGCGTGCGCGCTCGTCATCGTTGCGGAACAGCAGGCGGCCTTCGATCTGTCCGCCGACACAGCGCAATGCCGCCGCCGCCAACACTCCTTCCGGTGCGCCGCCCGAGCCCATGTAAATGTCGACCGTGGTGTCGGGATCGGTGGTGGCGATGACGCCAGCGACATCGCCATCGGGGATCAGCATGATGCCGCAACCGAGTTCGCGAAGCTCGGCGATGATGCTGGCATGGCGCGGACGATCGAGGACGCAGGCAATGATTTCGTTGGGCAGGACGTTTTTCGCCGCGGCCAAGGCCCGGACATTGTCGGTCGGAGACTTTTCGAGGCTGATCGTGCCCTTGGGGTAGCCCGGGCCGATCGCAATCTTGTCCATATAGACATCGGGCGCGTTGAGCAGGCCGCCCTGCTCGGCAATGGCCAGCACGGCCAGCGCATTGGGGCCGGCCTTGGCGGTAATCGTCGTTCCCTCAAGGGGATCGAGCGCGATGTCGATGCCGGGTCCGCTGCCCTGCGCGCTGCCAACCTTTTCGCCGATGAAAAGCATCGGGGCCTCGTCGCGCTCGCCTTCACCGATAACGACGGTGCCGTCCATCGGCAGTTCGTTCAGCGCCGCGCGCATCGCCTCGACCGCGGCCGCGTCGGCGGCCTTCTCGTCGCCCCTCCCGATTAACTTCGACGCGGCGATCGCCGCCGCTTCGGTCACCCGGACCATTTCAAGGACAAGGACGCGATCGAGGATGGAACTGGCGGTGATCATGGAACAGCGCCCTAGGAAAAGCAGGGCCGTTCGACAAGCTCGACGCAGTCAGAAATTTCTACTCCTCCACCTTGTGCATCAGCAGGTCGGCCCGGACGCGGACGGCGCGGCTGCCGAGGCGGGTTTCGTGGAGGAAGATGGCAAAGCCCAGGCCGACCGAGATCATGGCGGCGATGAACAGCAGCGCGACCGCCGTGCCGATCCGCCAACCGGTCAGGAAGGCGGTGAACAACAACACCACGACGGCGGAAATCAAGAGGGCGGACAGAACCGACAGAAAGATCGCCCGGCTGACATGGGCCATACGCCGGTCGAGCAGCCGCATTTCGCCGACCAGCCGGTCGTGGTCGAACCCGCGGCTTGCGAGCAGGAGAGGCTCAATCTGCCGCGCACGGTCAACGATTTGCGACAGGCGCCCGACCGTGACGTTGAGGAACGCGCCGATGCCAGCCAGCAGGAACACTGGTGCAACCGCCAACTGGATGATCTGGGCGAGGTGGGTGAGCTCAGGCGTTGGCGGAAGGATGGTGGGCGCGGCCATGCCAGGCGATATGCCTTACCTTTGGCAGGCTGGCGAGGGGGTCAGCCCTCGATCACCACCTTGTTGCCAGGCTTGGTCAGGCCATAGAGCTGCTTGGCGAACGGCATCGGCAGGCGGATGCAGCCGTGGCTGGCGGGATAGCCTGGTGTGTTGCCGGCATGAATCGCGATGCCCTTGTCGTCGATGTTCTGCATGAACGGCATGGGCGCGTTGTCATATTTGCGGCTGCGATACATAGGCCGCTTCCAGTTGATCGTCCAGAAGCCGAGCGGGGTCGGATGCCCCTTCTTGCCGGTCGACACATTGGTCACGCCGATCAGCTGCGATCCCTTGAAGACGAAGGCGATCTGGTTGGCGATGTCGATGGTGATGGCGACATCTCCTTCCGCCGGGATGTTCTGCGCCCAGTGAAATTCGCCCGGCCGTAAGGCGGTGCGGCCAATCATGCCCTGCATCGCTTCGAACCCCGCGGCCGAGAAGCCGTTGGTCCATTCATAGTTGGTTGCCGGGGGGACGAACTTGGGGGTGGCGATGCGCGGTGCGGGTAGCGGGGGCGGCGCGGTCGAACAGGATGCCAGCGCCATCGCGCCAGCCAGCGTCACCGCAGCAAGAATTTTCCGCATGCCCATCCCCCGAACCCACTGAATTTGCTGACCGTTCAGTGCCCGAGCCCAAGCCCGCGCACAAGCGGGCGGCGTTAACCACGGACTTCGGACTGGCGCAACCAGGCTTCGGCGCGGCGATAACCGGAATAATGCGGGCGGTGGTCGGGGAACAGCGATTTCTTATGACCGCCCGGGGACGCTTAGTTGCTACGCACCCGCGATCATCTTCTTGATGCCGCGCGCGGCTTGCCTCAGCCGCTGCTCATTCTCGACCAAGGCTAGGCGGACAAAGCCTTCGCCTTCCTCGCCAAAGCCGACGCCGGGGGCGACCGCGACATGGGCTTCGGTCAGGAGTTGCTTGGCGAATTCCATGCTGCCGAGGTCGCGGAAGGGCTCGGGGATCGGGGCCCAGGCGAACATGCTGGCCAGGGGAACGGGAATGTCCCAGCCGGCGCGGCCGAAACATTCGACCATCACGTCGCGGCGCTTCCTGTAGAGGGCGCGGTTGAAGTCAACGATGTCCTGCGGGCCGTTCAATGCGGCGGTCGCGGCGGCCTGAACCGGTGTAAAGGCGCCATAGTCGAGATAGCTTTTCACTCTTGTGAGCGCGCCGATCAGCCGCGCATTGCCAACCGCGAACCCAATCCGCCAGCCGGCCATCGAATAGGTCTTGCTCATCGAAGTGAACTCGACCGCGACATCCTTCGCGCCCTCGACCTGGAGGATCGACGGCGTCGGCGTGTCGCCAAAGTAGATTTCGGCATAGGCGAGGTCGGAAATGACGATCAGGCCGGCCTCGCGGGCAAAGGCGATCAGCTTTTCGTAGAAGGCGAGCTCAACGGTCTGGGCGGTCGGGTTGCTGGGATAGCCGATCACCAGCACCTTGGGCCGCGGCACGGTGTAGCGCATCGCCTTTTCCAGCCGGTCGAAGAAGTCGGGGCCGGGGACAGCGGGGATCGAACGGATCGCGGCGCCAGCGATGATGAAGCCGAAATGGTGGATCGGGTAGCTGGGGTTAGGGGTCAGCACGACATCGCCCGGCGCGGTGATCGCTTGCGCCAGGTTGGCGAGCCCTTCCTTGCTGCCAAGGGTGACGATCACCTCGCTGTCGGGATCGAGTTCGACTTCGAAGCGGCGCTTGTAATAGGCGGCCTGCGCCTTGCGGAGACCGGGAATGCCCTTGGACGCGGAGTAGCGGTGAGCGGTCGGCTTGGCCGCGACTTCCGCCAGCTTGTCGATGACGTGTTTCGGAGGGGCGCCGTCGGGATTGCCCATGCCGAGGTCGACAATGTCTTCCCCACGAGCCCGTGCCGCCGCCTTCATCGCGTTGACTTCGGCGAAGACATAGGGCGGCAGGCGCTGGATGCGGTAGAATTCGTCGGTCATCCGCCCCTCATGGCCGATGATGCTGCGGTGCGGCAAGACGTGGTTAAAGGAGGAACCAGACCGCCCAGATCACGATCATGGCGCCGCCGGCCACTCCGAATGCGGAGATTTTCAATCCTCGTCCCGACGGCGGCTCGATACGATGACTGGACAGGCGCTTGAGGGCTGCGACCGCACGGCGCTCCGCGGACAAGACCATGACGATAGCCAGGACCAGAAAGAGAGTCGCAATGACCCGGGGCAGCCAGGCCGGCTCGATCTTGCCGAACAATGCCCTGAAGCCCAGTCCGACAGCGATGGCGGCGAAGGATGCGGACAGCCAGCTGGCCATCGTGCGCTCGACCGCCATGAGCGTTCGATCTTCGGCAAGGTTGGTGCGGTCCGGATGGTCGGCGATAGGGATGCTCCTGCAATCCGAACGGAACCGGGGCCGGTCCGTTCCCCAATCAGCGATCGTAGGCCGGGAGGGACAGTCCTCTGGCGATGGCCGCGCCCCTCAAGGCGAAGCCCATCAGCCCCGCAACCAGGGCGGCCAGCGTTGCCGGCGCGCCTGCCATGGCGAGGATGACGAACAGCCCGGATGCGAGGGCGGCGGCGGTGACATATAGTTCCGGCCGCATCAGGATCGACGGCTCGCCCGCGAGGACATCGCGGATGATGCCCCCGACGCAGGCGGTCATGACCCCCATCGCGAATGCGGGGACTGGGGCAACGCCATAGTTGAGCGCCTTGGCCGCGCCGTACGTGGCGTAGGCGGCGAGCCCGACAGCGTCGAACCACAGGAGCGCACGATCGGCGATCACCTTGCGTGATAGCGTCCACACGCCAAGCGCCGCGCCGATGCAGATCAGCAAGGTGGCGTTGGTGCCAACCCAGAAGACCGGCGCGCCGATCAGAAGGTCGCGCATCGTCCCGCCGCCGACTCCGGTGACCACCGCGAAGAAGATGAAGGTAACGAGCGTCTGTTTCTTTTCCGCCGCCAGCAGCGCGCCCGAAACGGCGAAGACGCCGATGCCGACATAGTCGAGCAGGACGAGCGCGTCGGGGATAATGGCGGGCGGAGTCATATCTCGCTCCCTATCCGTTCGCCCCGAGCGAAGTCGAGGGGTGCCGGCGCAACATGTCTCGACTTCGCTCGACACGAACGGATTTGGGGTTCGTCCCAATCGGGTCTAAATCCGCTCCATGACCGATGACACGACCACCAACGTCCCCGGGCTTGATGATTGGCAGCATTGGGCGCTGGTCATGGCGCGCGCCAACCAGATGATGATGGAGGCCTGGGCCGACAATCTGGGCAAGGCGAGCCATATGCCGGGCTTTGGACTCGCCCAGCCGCCGGCCAATGCGGCCGATCCCATGCAGTGGATGAGCGCGGGGGCCGAGGCCTGGTCCAAAGGACTGGAGGCGTGGAGCCAGATGCTCGGCCAATATGCCGAGGCGGGCGAGGCGAAGGACCGCCGCTTCGGATCGCCCGAATGGCGCGAAAGCCCGATCTTCGACACGGTCCGGCAAAGCTATCTCGCGATTTCCGATAGGCTGCTTGGCACTGTCGAGGAAATCGAGGGACTGGACGACGCGGCGCGCAATCGCCTGCGTTTCGCCACCAAAGGCTTCGTCGATGCGATGAGCCCGGCCAATTTCATGGCGACCAACCCCGATGTCATGAAGCGCACAGTCGAGACCAAGGGCGAAAATCTGCTAGCCGGCCTCAGGAACATGCTCGACGACATTTCGCGCGGGCAGGTGACGCAGAGCCCGGAAGGGGCGTTCGAACTAGGGCGAAACCTGGCGACGACGCCGGGCAAAGTGATCCATGAAACCCGGCTGTTCCAGCTGATCCATTATGCACCCGCCACCGATCAGGTGCTGGAAACGCCGTTGGTGGTCTTCCCGCCGTGGATCAACCGCTTCTACATCCTCGACCTCACGCCCGAGAAAAGCTTCGTCAAATGGACGGTCGACCAAGGCGTCACGCTGTTCATGGTCAGCTGGAAATCGGCCGACGAGAGCATCCGCGACATCGGCATGGACGATTATGTCGCTGCGCAGGAGGAGGTGATCGACGTCATCCGCGACCTGCTGGGCGTGAAGCAGGTCCATGCGATCGGTTATTGCGTGGCGGGCACGACGCTGGCGGCGACGCTCGCCTACCTCGCCGGCAAGGGCGAGGCGGACAAGGTCGCGTCGGCGACCTTCTTCACCGCGCAGGTCGATTTCGAGGAGGCCGGGCGACCTGAAGCTGTTCCTCGGCGACGAGACGATGGCGACCCTGGACAAGCTGACTGCGGAAACGGGCGTGCTGGACGGGCGCGTGATGGCGGCGACCTTCAACCTGTTGCGCGGCCGCGACCTAATCTGGAATTATGTCGTCAACAATTATCTGATGGGGAACGACCCGCCGCCGTTCGACCTGCTCCACTGGAACGGTGATGTGACCAACCTGCCGGGCGGATGGCACCGTGACTATCTCGAGCGCCTCTACCGCCAGAATCTGATGGTCGAAGCCAGGCGCGGTCGAGGTGAAAGGCGTGCCGATCGACCTGAGCAAAATCGCAGACGCCATCGTACATCCAGGCGGGGCGCGAGGATCATATCGCGCCATCGCCAAGCGTGTGGAAACTGACGCGCATTCTTGGCGGGCCGAAGCGTTTTGTGCTTGCTGGATCGGGACATATCGCGGGCGTGGTGAACCCGCCCGCGGCCGGGAAATATCAATATTGGACCAATGACGGCGGCCGTTTCGACGCTCGAGGAATTCGTCGCCGGAGCGACCGAACACAAGGGCAGCTGGTGGCCGGACTGGATCGAATGGTTGAAGGGGCTTGGCGCCAAGACGGTCAAGGCAGAAGGGCGCACGAGTGCCAGGCGAGGGTAAGCTCAAGCCGATCGAGGATGCGCCGGGCCGCTATGTGAAGACGCGGTGATTGCCCGGCTCGCGAAGGGTCCAGGAACTCGCGCTAGCAATTTCGAGCACCAAAACTACTCGTGCCCCGGCATCAGCAGTTTTGGTACTTCCAATGCCGCCGCTTGCCTTCGCTTAGCCATTCGACCGCGGTGGCGATGCGCTTGGCGCGGGTCGCATCTTGCTTCGCCTCGGCAATCCATTCGAAATAGTCGCGTTGGGCCGATGGCGGGAAAGCGTCGAGCACCGCCTTTGCCTTCGGATTGGCACTTAGCGCGGCGGCAAAGTCGGGATGAAGCGCTGGCTCCGGCTTGGGTTCATGCTTGGTCTTGCGCGGCGTCGGCGCAGTGCCGACAAGCGCGACGGCTTCCCGAATCAGCGCGTCAAATTCGTCATCCGGTGGCAAGTCGCTGACCGTCGTCAGCCGGCCGAACTGGCCCATCGCGCCCGCTTTGGTACTGCCGTCGCCAATCTCCTGACCTCGCCAGAAATTGATCGCGGCATGCTGCTTGAACGCGGCCATTATCAGCAGGATCTTGTCATTGACGGTAAAGCCGGGCGCGCTCCATTTGAGCGTTTCTTCGACTTCGGGAACGACGGCGTGCACTCGCTCGCGCACATGTTCGAGGATCGGCCGGGCGAAGGGCGCGGCCTTCGCGATATAGGCGTCGATGCGCGGATCGCGGCTCAAATGATCCCGCCGCCGAGCATCAGCCGGATGATCCCGACGACGATCACGAACAGGTTGAGGTTGCGGCCCATGTTGCTCGACGACATGGCGCCGATGCCCGCTCCGATCACGGCGAGCGGGACGATCAGCCAGTTGGCCCAGCCAAGCAGCGGGATGAAGGCGATCGCCGCGCAGAGCAAAGCGACGAGGCCGATGATAAGCGAGACAATGTTGAGCATCGCAGCCCCTTAGCAGCAATCGTCGGCTGGCGACAGATTCTACGCTTCGGCCTGCTCGCAGGAAGGCGCCCGGCGGCGGGCGCGCATCGATCGGACCATCGACGCGAGATAGAGCAGCAGCGCGGTCCAGATGCAGCCGAAAGCGATGGCATGGGCGCTGGTGAACGGCTCGTCGTAGACGGCTACGGCCAGCAGGAATTGCAGTGTCGGCGCAAGGAATTGAAGAATGCCGACGGTTGAATAGGCAAGGCGCCGCGCGGCGGCGGTGAAGCAGAGCAAGGGTACGGTCGATACGATTCCCGCGGCCATGAGGAGAAAGGTTTCGTTGCCGCCCGATCCCAGGAACGGGCGTCCCTCCGCTCCGCCCAGCAGCAGCCACCCGAGCGCGATCGGAAACAGCAGGATGGTCTCGATCGTCAGGCCGGCGAGCAAATCGACGGCGATGACTTTTCGCAGCAGCCCGTAGGTTGCGAAGCTGAAACAGAGCGTCAGGCTGATCCACAACGTGCCGAGCGCGCCCGCGGCGAGGACCGCGATCCCCGCGGCGGCGATGGCGACCGCGGCCCATTGCAGCGCGCTCAGCCGTTCCTTCAGGATGAAACGGCCGAGCAGGATATTGGCGAGCGGATTGAGATAATAGCCCAGGCTGCCGGCGAGGATGTGGCCGGAGTTTATGGCATAGACGTAAAGCAGCCAGTTGGTCCCGATCAGCACGGAAGTCAGGAGGAGGATCGCCCGGATGCGGTGATTTTTGATGGCGCTGCGGACCTCTCCCCATACTCGTCCCAACGTGACCAGAATAATGAGGACGCCGAGCGACCACACCACTCGGTGGGCGACGATATCGACCGACGGGACCGTCTTCAGCCATTTGAAATAGATCGGCATGATGCCCCACAGCCCATAGGCGGCGAGGCCGTAGACGAAGCCGGCGCGTGCGTTGCGCATCGAGGCGGCGTGGTCGGTGGCCGGGACGTTCACCCGGCGTGCGCGTAGCGGCTCTATCCGCCCAGTCAATCGACATGACCAACATATCGTTAGTTGAAAGCCGGCCCGGCCTTTGCCACTCTGGCCTGGCGGGTGGTGACATGATCATGGAGTCGCGGTTGAGACCTTTCCGGTCCCTGATGATGCTGGGCGCGCTCGCCGTTGCCGGCTGCACCACGCCCGTCAAACCACTCCCGCAAGTGGTCAGCGCGCCGCCGCAAACCAAGAGTGATATCTGGCAGGGGTTCGCCAATCCCGAAGATCGCATCCGAATCCAGCGGGTCGCAACCGGCTGGTCGAGCGGTCTGGCGGAAGCACGGGCCGCCAATTTCCGGGAGGCCATCCGCCAGGAAGGCAGGCTGCTCGATCCCGATGCCGGATTGCCGAGGCCCGCGCCGACCCCGGGAAGCTATAGCTGTCGGCTGGTCAAGCTTGGCCGTACCAACGGCAAGGGGCCGGCGTTCGAGAAGTTCAAGCCGTTCTTTTGCTATGTGCAGGTGGAGGACGACCTGTTCACCATCGTCAAGCAGACCGGAAGCCAGCGGCCGGCGGGACGATTGTGGGAAGACGATCTGGACAATCGGTTGATCTTCCTTGGCAGCCTGGCGCTTGGCAGTGAGGAAGAAGCGCGCGCCTATGGCGACGATCCGCGCCGCGACATGGCCGGAATTTTCGAGCGGATCGCGCCGTTCGTCTGGCGCCTCGTCATTCCTTATCCCCGTGACGGGAGCCGGTTGCAGGTGTTCGAGCTGAAGCCGGTCCCCGAACAGCCCAAGGGATGACGGAGGGTCCCGGCGCGCTGGGTGATCCGGCCGAGGTCCGGGCGCACTTGATTGCCGCCGCCGCCGCCGGCCACGCCCTGACCTATTCGGAATTGCTGGAGCATCTCGGCTACGGCTTTTCCCGCCCGAAGATGCGGCAGCTTTGCAAGACGCTCGGCGCGGTCGATGAGGAGGCGGCGGCCCGAAGCGAGCCCGAGTTGGCCGTGCTTGTTGTTCGCCAGTCGGATGGACTTCCAGGCCAGGGCTGGTGGGTTGCCGGTGGCGGGACCGCGCATGATTACAAGGGGCCTTGGGTAGGGCCGAAAGCCGCCCGGTTCATCGCCAAATTGCAGCAGCGGACGTTCGATTACTGGGCGATGGCGAACGCGGACGCTTCCGGCTAAGGGGCGGCGATGGCCCAGCTTTCCAGCGACAATGTGCGGACGTTTACCGTCAGCGAGGACGATGACGGCATTCGCCTCGATCGGTGGTTCAAGCGGCACCTGCCCGATGCGAACTTCAACCTGGTCTCCCGCTGGGCGCGGACCGGACAATTGCGCGTTGACGGCAAGCGTGCAGCGCCGGGCGATCGGCTCGAGACCGGCCAGATCCTTCGCGTGCCGCCGGCCGAGGCCGCGCCCGCCGAAGGTTCGGGCGGGCGGCCGAAGCGGATCATCGAGCCGTTGACCCAGGACGAGGCGGAGTTTGTCCGGGAAATGGTGCTTGCGAAGGGCCGCGACTGGTTCATGCTCAACAAGCCGCCAGGTCTCGCGACCCAAGGCGGGACCAAGACGGTCCAGCATCTCGACCGGCTGCTCGACGGGCTTGCCGATGACGACGGGCAAAGGCCCAAGCTGGTTCACCGGCTCGACAAGGACACGAGCGGCGTGTTGCTGGTGGCGCGGTCGGCGCGCGCGGCGGGGCATTTCTCCAAGGCGTTCAGCGGCCGCACGGCGCGCAAAGTCTATTGGGCGTTGATTGTCGGGGTTCCGTCGGCCGAAGAAGGACTGATCGACGCACCGCTCGCCAAACAGCCCGGGACGGGCGGCGAGAAGATGCATGTCGATGAAGAAAATGGGCTGCCCGCCAAGACCCGCTACCGGTTGATTGACCGGGCCGGGAACCGCGCAGCCTGGGTCGAACTTCAGCCGCTGACGGGCCGAACGCATCAGCTTCGCGCCCACATGGCCGCCATCGGTCATCCGATCGTCGGCGATGCCAAATATGGCGGGGCCGAGGCTTTCCTGACGGGCGGCATCAGCCGCAAGTTGCACCTTCACGCGCGGCGGCTGAAGATTGAAGGACTGGACGGCAAGCCGATCGACTATACGGCCGAGATGCCCGCTCACTTCGCGGAGAGTCTTGCTACCCTGGGGTTCGAAGCGATTGCCGGCGATATGATGCCGCTCGACAATCCCGATCCGGCCAAGCTGCCGGAAACCAAGGCCCGCCGAGCCGCGGCGGCGGCCAAATCGGCGCGCAAGGCTCGCAAGGGAGAGCGGCGTTCGCGGGGCAGCAATTCCGCGGGCAAGCCGGCGAAGAAGCCGCCACGCCGCAAATGATCAAGCTTGCCATTTTCGATTGCGACGGAACGCTGGTCGACAGCGGCGCGACGATCCACACCGCACTGCGCTCCACGTTCGAGACGCACGGGCTGGAGTGCCCGCCCCAGCACATCACCAAGAAGGTCATCGGCCTCAGCCTGGACGAGGCGATGACCGTCCTGGCGCCCGAGGGCAATCACCCCGAACTCAGCCGGACCTATCGCGACGCCTTTTTCGCATTGCGCGGGGCGGGGCAGGTCCAAGAGCCCCTGTTCGACGGCATCGCCGAGCTGCTCGACGAGCTGGAGGCCGATGGATGGCTGCTCGGTGTGGCCACCGGGAAAAGCGAGCGCGGCCTGAGGCATTGCCTGCAGAGCCATGGCTTCCTCGACCGTTTCGTCACTCTTCAGACCGCCGATCGCAACCCGTCGAAGCCGCATCCTTCGATGGCCCTCGCCGCGATGTCGGAGACCGGCGCGGGACCGGAAAATACCGTGTTTGTTGGCGACACGGCATGGGACATGGGTTGTGCGCGCAACGCCGGCGTCGGCGCGATCGGCGCGGGTTGGGGGTATCATGAGGTGGAGGAGTTGATGGCGGACGGAGCGCATGCCGTTGCGACCAAGCCAGCGGAGGTTGCCGCGCTGGCGCAGGAATGGATGGGGAGCAGCGCATGAACGACGACCGGAGGGGTCAGCAGCAATTCAAGATATTCGTCGCCATCCGAACTCATGGGGCTGGCGCTGTTCCTTGGGGGTGTCGCCATCGCGTTTACCGATGTCCTCAAACCGGGCGGCTGGCGGCTGCTCGGCGGGATATTGGCGATCACCGGGGCAATCGAAGCTGCCTTCGCAACCCGGATCATGCGGGGCGTGTCGAGGCGCTCGTGAAGCGGTTCTGGAAGCAGGCGGAGGTCGGGGAAGCGGAAGGCGGTTGGTCAGTTGCGCTCGACGGCCGGCCGGTCAAGACGCCGGCGCGGGCCGATTTCGTCGTTCCGACGCCTGGATTGGCCGAGGCGATCGCCGCCGAATGGAACGACTGCGGGGAAAATGTCGATCCGCGAGCGATGCCGCTGACCGGTCTCGCCAACGTCGCGATCGACCGGGTAGGGGCAGACAAGACCGGATTCGCCGAGAGCCTTGCCCGCTACGCCGAAAGCGACCTCACATGCTATCGCGCCGAGGGTCCGGAAACGCTGGTTTTGCGGCAAGCCGAAAGTTGGAATGCCCTGATCGATTGGGCCCGGCGGCGGTACGATGTCGACCTCGTTACCTGCAGCGGCGTGATGCATGTGCCGCAGCCCGAGGAAACGATCCGCAAGCTGCGGCATGCGGTGGCGGCGCTCGACACATTTCGTCTCGCCGGACTTTCGCCGCTGGTCACAATCGGAGGATCGCTGCTGGCAGGGCTCGCGGTGCTGGAAGAAATGATTCCGGCGACCGAGGCGTGGGAAGCGGTCAGCCTCGATGATCGCTGGCAGATGGAGCAGTGGGGCGCGGACGCCGAAGCAGAAGCGGCGCTTGACGCTCGACGCCGCGATTTTCTGGCCGGAGCGCAGTTCCTGGAATTGCTTGGTTAGTTCGGCCGTTCAACCAGATGGCGGACGAAATCGAGCAGATAGGGTTGTCGCTCCCGGCGGAGCCGCTCGGCCGCTACGATCGCTCGCACTGCCTCCGTGCACCTGTCCACATCCTCGTTGATGAGGACATAGTCATACTCCGCCCAATGGCCAATCTCGGCTGATGCCCGGTGCATTCGAAACTGGATGACCTCGTCATCGTCGGTGCCCCGGTCGACGAGCCGGCGCTTTAGCTCGGCCATCGATGGCGGCAGGATGAAGATCCGCACCAGGTCGGTGCGGAACGCATATTCGAGTTGCTGCGTGCCTTGCCAATCGATGTCGAACAGCGTGTCGCGGCCGGCCTTGAGCGCGTCCTTGATCGGCTCCTTGGGACTTCCGTACCGGTAGCCGAAAACATAGGCCCATTCGGCCAACTCGTCGGCATCCACCAGTCGCTGGAATTCGTTATCATCAACGAAATGATAGTCGACGTCGGCGGTCTCCCCCGGACGCATGGGCCGGGTGGTCGCACTGATCGACATGGTGATGCTGGGGTCTTCCTCCATCAACCGCCGGCTGATCGTGGACTTGCCCGCGCCCGAAGGCGAGGAGAGGACGATGAGGAGGCCGCGGCGGGTACGGTCGGCAGGGCCGGTGTGGGAGGTGACCATGGCCGCCATTGCCTTGCACTACCGCAGCCCGTCAAGCGGCAGAAAAAATGGTGCAGTGCACAAAAAGTGGTTGTAATCGATGCCGCAATGCATTATTGTGCAATGCAGCAAAGGAGCTTTACGTGGCTGACGAAATGAAGATCGAAGACAAGACAGAGACGGTTGCCGAGACCGTTACCGCGCCGGTGAAGGCTGTGGCCGAAAAGGCCGAGGCATTGGCCGCAAGGCCCGCTGCGAAGGCCAAGACCGCCGTTCGTGCCCGCCGCGCCCGCAAGGCCCCGGCGAAAGTCGTGAAGGCCGTCAAGAAAAACAACAAGCGCGCCGCCAAATCGGCCAAGCGCAGCGCTCAGGCAGCTACGGCTGCCAGCGTCAAGCAAATCGAAGGGATTAATACCATGGCTTATGATTTCAACCAGATGTTCGCCGGCTTCCAGCTCCCAGGCGCCGACAAGGTCCAGGGCCTCCTCGCCGACGCTGGCGAGCGCAGCCAGGAATTCGTCGCCAAGTCGCAGAAGACCGCCGAGCAGTTCAGCGATCTCGCCAAGGCGAACGTCGAAGCGATGGTCGAAGCCGGCCGCATCGCCGCCGCCGGCACCAAGTCGATTGGCCAGGACGCGCTCGCATCGGGTCGTCAGGGCATCGAGCAGGCGTCGGACGCCGTGAAGACGCTGGCCGAAGCCAAGTCGCCGACCGAGTTCTTCCAGATCCAGTCGGAACTGGCCCGCGCCTCGTTCGACCGCTTCGTCGCCGAAAGCTCGAAGCTGACCGAGCGCGTCGTGAAGCTCGCCGGTGAAACGGCTCAGCCGCTTCAGAACCGCGCCAGCGTCAATGCCGAGCGCTTCAACGATTTGGTTGCCTGACCTCTCCCCTCCTTTAAGGCAACCCTGTTCGCGGCCGTCCCCAGCACTGACTGGGGACGGCCGTTTTTCGTTTCGGGACAGTTGACGGAGCACAGCGTCTTGATGCGCGTTCCCGCCATGCCATATTCTGGAGGCGAATGATCAAACAGCTGATTCTGATGGCGGGCGACGAGCCCGGACGGGGCGACGGGCTCGACGAGATCGAGACCGGCGTTGTCACTCGCACCCGGCCCAAGACCAAGAAACCGAGCAATTACAAGGTATTGATGCTCAATGACGACTATACGCCGATGGAATTCGTCGTGCTCGTCCTGCAACGCTATTTCTCGATGGACATCGAGGACGCAACTCGAGTCATGCTCCAGGTCCATCAGCAAGGCATCGCCGTGTGCGGCGTATTCACCTATGAAGTGGCAGAAACCAAGGTTGCCCAGGTCATCGACTTTGCCCGTGAGAACCAGCATCCGCTCCAATGCACGCTGGAAAAAGCCTGATCGCTTGTGAGTTCGCGCGGACTGCGCTAAAGCGCGGCATGGACTCCATTCGCATTACCGGCGGCAAGCGCCTCGAAGGCAAAATCCCCATCTCGGGAGCAAAGAACAGCGCATTGACGCTGCTTCCGTGCGCGCTGCTGACCGACGAGAAGCTGACGCTGGCCAATCTGCCCCGGCTCGCCGACGTCGACAATTTCTCTCACCTGCTCAACCAGCTTGGCGTCTCGACAAAGGTCGCGGGGGTCAAGAAAGGCGAGGTGGGACGGCGAATGACGCTGGAGGCGAGCGAGATCGCCTCGACCGTCGCGCCCTATGACATGGTCCGCAAGATGCGCGCATCGATCCTGGTGCTCGGGCCGATGCTCGCGCGGGCCGGTGAAGTCGACGGTGTCGCTGCCCGGCGGCTGCGCGATCGGCGACCGACCGATCGACCTTCACCTGAAGGCGCTCGAATGCGATGGGCGCCGAAATTGAACTTACCGCCGGCTATGTGAAGGCGACCGCACCCAACGGGCGTCTGCCAGGTGGCGACTACAGCTTCCCGGTCGTATCGGTCGGCGCGACCGAAAATGCGCTGATGGCGGCGGTGCTCGCCACGGGCCGGAGCCAATTGTTCAACGCGGCGCGCGAACCGGAGATCGTCGACCTGTGCAATCTGCTGGTGGCGATGGGTGGCGAAGATCGACGGCATCGGCTCGTCGCACCTCACCATCGACGGGGTCGAGGGGCTTCATGGCTGCACCTATGAAGTCATGCCCGACCGGATCGAAGCGGGCAGCTATGCCTGCGCCGCGGGGATTACCGGCGGCTCGATCGAGCTGGTCGGCGCCAAGCCGGCGGACATGCTGGCGATCACCAACGCACTCGCCGCGGCGGGACTGATGATCGAGATGACCGAGAAGGGGATGAAGGTCACCGCCGACAAGCCGCTCAAGCCGCTGGCGATTTCGACCGCGCCCATATCCCGGGCTTCCCGACCGACATGCAGGCGCAGATTCATGGCGATGCTGGCGATGGCGAAGGGCGAAAGCTTCCTCGAGGAGACGATCTTCGAGAATCGCTACATGCACGTCCCCGAACTTCGCCGCATGGGCGCCGAGGTCGATGTCCGGGGCCGCTCGGCGATCGTCCATGGCGGTCGACGGACTGACCGGTGCGCAGGTCATGGCAACCGACCTTCGCGCCTCGATGAGCCTGGTTCTCGCCGGCCTCGCGCGCCGAAGGGGAGACCGAAGTACTGCGCGTCTACCATCTCGACCGCGGCTACGAGCGGCTGGAGGAGAAGTTGAGCGCCGTCGGCGCGACGATCGAGCGGGTTTCGGCGGGCTAGCGCCGCTCCTTCCTCGCCAACGATTCTTTCCAGGCTGATTCGTCGATCGAGCAGCAGATAGGCCTCGATCTTTTCGGGGGTCGCATTCGGACCCTTGCCGTCGATCCCGAGCAGCGATTCTCCGTTGGCCGATTTCAAGCCGACCTTGCCGAACCGCCGCTTGCCCGGCGTGCGGACGCGCGAGCGGACCAGCTTGAGCCCGCGATTGCGGGCCAGCTCGGCAGATCATTCAATGCCATGGGTTACAGACCGTCCAGCGCATGAAGGAGGACGCCGACCAGTCCGCCGACCAGCGTGCCGTTGATGCGGATATATTGAAGGTCGCGGCCGACGGCGCTTTCGAGCCGGTCGGTGATCGTCTGCGCGTCCCAGCCGCGGACCGTTTCGCTGACCAGCTTGACGATCGACCCGCCATAGCTTGCCGCCATGCCGGCCACGGCGCGGCGGGCGAACTGGTTGATCGCGCGCCGCATGCGCGCGTCCTTCTCCAGGCTCTGGCCCATCGACTTCAGCACTTCGCCAAGCTTGCCGGCCATCGCCGCGTCGGGGTTGCGGGCGGCGCGGATGATCGCCTCGCGGCCCTTCTGCCACAGCGTGTCGAGCCACAGCGCCGACCGACGTTGTCGAGCAATTCGACCTTCATCGCCTCGACCCGCTCGCGCGTTTCGGGCTTGGTCTGCAGGTCGTTGGCGAGCTGGGCCAGCGCTTCCTCGATCTTGACCCGGACCGGGTGCGCCGGGTCGGTCTGCATGTCGACCGTCAGCTTGCGCAGGCCCTCGATGATCGAATCGGACAGCTTGGCATCGAGACCGGCAAGCTTGAGCACCCAGTTGGCGCGCTTCTTGACCATGTCGCGGATCAGCGCCCTCGTTGGCGTCGAGCGCGCGCGCGGTCCAGCGGATCGCGGCCTCCAGCATCGGCACGTGGCGGTCCTCGTTGATCGCCGAGGCCAGCGCATGGCCGAGCAGCGGCGACACCTCCATCGTTGCGCAGGCGGCTGGAGATCGCGCCTTTGACGAGGCCGCCCAGCCGCTCGTCGTCGAGGCTTTCGAACAGGTCGGCGATCAGCCGGCTGGCGCCCTGCCGGATCCGCGTTTCCTCGCCTTGGGGCGCCTGCAGGAAGCGGCCCGGCCGCGCCGGCGAGGTCGATGTTGCGCATCCGCCGCGCGACGACCGGGGCGATCAGGAAGTTTTCCTTGAGGAAATTGGCCAGCGCCTCGCCGATGCGGTCCTTGTTGCGCGGGATGATCGCGGTGTGCGGGATCGGCAGGCCGAGCGGGTGGCGGAACAGGGCGGTGACCGCGAACCAGTCGGCCAGGCCGCCGACCATCGCCAGCTTCGGCGAAAGCCTTGACGCAGCCCAGCCACGGATAGGCCGGCTTCATACGCCGAGCGGCGATGAACACCGCCGCCATCACGACCAGCAGGCCAGTGGCGGCGCGCCTTCATTCCCTGCGGCGCCGGGCTGGACCGGGTTGAAGCGGGACGAGGCGGCTGACGGAGTGGCGCGGTCATTGCGCGCCACTCTAACCGCGAGGCGAGGCGATGTCACTCCGCAGGCTGCGGAATGGGTCCTTCCATCGGCTTGTGCGCCTCGCCATTGTCGATGAGCCGAGTGAATTTCTTCCCGAGCCATTGTTCGATGTCGATAGCGATCGAGAAGAACGCCGGGACCAGCAGCAGCGTCAGCAGGGTCGAGAATATGAGGCCGCCGATTACGGTTATGCCCATCGGCGCTCGCCAGCTGCCGTCGCCGGTCAGCGAGATGGCGATCGGCACCATGCCTGCGACCATCGCCACCGTGGTCATGACAATCGGCTGCGCGCGCTTGTGACCAGCCTCGTAGATCGCTTCATTCTTGGTCATGCCATGGTTGATCATCTCGACCGCGAAATCGACCAGCAGGATCGAGTTCTTGGCGACGATCCCGAACAGCATGAGCACCCCGATCAGCACCGGCAGCGATACCGGGTTGCCGGTCAGGTGAAGCCCGATCGCCGCGCCCAGCGGGGCAAGCAGGAGGGAGCCCATGTTGACCAGCGGCGAGAGGAAGCGGCGGTAAAGCAGGACCAGCACGGCGAACACCAGCAGGATGCCGCGAAGCCAGCGCGAGCATGAAGTAATAAACCAGCTCCGCCTGCCACTTGCTGTCGCCAAGCTCGAGCTTCTGCACGCCGTCAGGCAGGTTCTTGACGGTCGGAAGCTGGTTGATCTTGGGCCAGGCGTCGCCCGACACCAGGCCCGGCGCGAGATCGGCGCCGACGGCGAGCCGGCGGATCTGATTGGTGCGCTGAACCGTGGTCGGCCCGGCTCCAAATCCAATCTTCGCCACCGACTTCAGCGGCACCGAGCCGCCTGACGAGTCGGGACCGGCAAATTCTCAAGCACCGAAAGATCCTGGCGGGCGCTCTCGGGCAGCGACACGGTGATTGGCACCTGACGGTCGGCGAGCGAGAATTTCGCGCTGTTCTGGGCGATGTCGCCAAGCGTCGCGATGCGAATCGTCTGGCTCAGCGCCGAGGTGGTAACACCAAGGTCCGCGGCAAGGTCGAAACGCGGTGTGATCAGTAATTTCCGGCCGGACGAGATCGCCGACCGCACGCGGCGCCCGAAGCTCGGGCAGCGCCGTCATCTCGTCGACGATCTTGTTTGCGGTATCGTTCAGCAATTCGGGATTGTCGCTGCCGAGATACAGCGCGATATCGCGTCCGCCGCTGCCCGGCCCGCCGCCGCCCTGGCTCAAGAAGTTGACCTGGGCGTCGGGAATGGCCGCCATCTGGGGCGTGAGGCTGCGCTCGAATTCGACCGAGGTAACCTCCCGGTCTTTCTTCAGGACGATGTTGAGGAAACCGGACCCGACGAACACGCGCTGGAACACGCGGTCGACCGACGGGTCTTTCTCGATGATCGCGGCCGCTCGATCGGCCACCGCCTCGGTTTGCTCGAGCGTGGTTCCTGGCGGCATGCCGATGCGGACTCGCGAGAAGTCGAGGTTCAAGGGTGGCTGGAACGACAGCGAGAGGCCCATGAACAGTGCGATCTGGATGGCGAATGCAGCGGTGCCAATGCCGACCATGGTGAACCGATGGTCCTGTCTGCGGGCACCCCATCTCTCACCCCAATGACGGTAGGTCCGGGCGAAGGGAGTGTCGAACAGCCCGATCAACAGGCTGAGCAACTTGCCCGACACGATAAAGCCGATGACGCCGCCGATCAGCGCCAGAAGCAGATTGATCGCGTTCGGGACGCCGGCGGCGCCGGCCGCCTTGAACACCACAGCGGCACCGGCGGCAAAGGCGATAATCCGCAGGCCAACGAGAAGGCCGCCTCCGATGTGATGGTACCAGCGGCCGGAGTTGCCGGGCAGGGCGGCAAGGCGGGCATCGGCCTTCGACGTGTCGAGGCTCCATTTGAGCACATCGAGATATTTTATCATCGCGGGGCCGGCGGCATGAGGCTGCACACCATGCGCCTTGAGGAAGTAAGCGGCGATCAGGGGCGTGATCATTCGGGCGACGAACAGGCTCATCATCACCGCGATGACCACGGTGTAGCCGAATGCCTTGAAGAATTGACCTGAAATGCCGGGCATCAGCGCAACCGGCAGGAAGACCGCGACGATCGACATGGTGGTGGCGACCACCGCCAGACCGATTTCATCGGCCGCATCCATCGACGCCTGGTAGGCGGTCTTGCCCATGCGCATGTGGCGGACGATGTTCTCGATCTCCACGATCGCATCGTCGACCAGCACGCCGGCCACCAGGCTGAGTGCCAGGAGTGACAAGCCGTTCAGCGTGATGCCCATCAGGCTCATGAACCAGAAGGCCGGGATGGCGGAGAGCGGGATGGCGATGGCCGAAATGACCGTCGCGCGGAAATCGCGGAGGAACAGGAATACGACCAGAACGGCCAGGACGGCGCCCTCGATCAGGCCTTCCATCGGCCGAGCGATACTGTTCCTTGGTGTAGTCGACCTGGTTGATGATCTCGACGAAGTGAATGCGCGGATCGTCCTTCTCGATCTTGTGGAGTTCGGCCCAGGCATCGTCATAGGCGGTGACTTCGGACGATCCTTTCGACCGCTGGACGTTGAAGCTGATTACCTGCCGCCCGTTCATCTTGGCGACGGTGCGCTGCTCCGAATAGGCATCCTTGACCTGGCCAAGATCGGCCAGCCGGACCGTGCGCCCGCCGGGAACGATGATCTGCGTCTGCGATAGTTCATAGGCGTCGCTCGCGTTGCCGAGGACCCGGATCGACTGTTCGGAGCCGGCAATCTCGACGCGCCCGCCCGCGGCGTTGAGGTTGGTCTGGCGAAGCTGCTGGTTGACCTGTGCCGCGGTGATGCCTTGCGCCTGCAGTGCGGCAGGGTCGAGAATGACGCGGATCTGCCGGTCGACCCCGCCTTCCCGGGTGACCGCGGCAATGCCTTCGACGCCAAGCAGGCGTGCGCGACGACATTATTGTCCACGTACCAGCTGAGTTGCTCCAACGTCATGTCGGTCGTCTGGGCGGCGACGAACAAAATCGGATCGCCGGCGATGTCCACCCGGCTGATCTGCGGTTCGAGGATGCCGTCAGGAAGGTCGCCGCGAATTTGGGCGAACGGCGTCGCGCACGTCATTGACCGCGCGGTCGGTCGGCGTGCCGATTTCGAACTGGACGAAGGTGTTGCTGTTGCCCTCGCGGACCGAGCTGTTGATCTCGTCGACGCCGTTGACCGAGCGGATCGCCGCTTCGACCTTCTGCGTGATCTGATTTTCCATCTCGGTCGGCGCCGCGCCGGGCTGCGAGATGTTGACATCGCGGCCGGGAAATCGATGTCCGGGTTGTTGTTCACGTCCATCCCCGTGAACGCGACCAGCCCGGCCAGCATCAGCCCGACGAACAGGACGATCGGCGGAACCGGGTTGCGGATGCACCAGGACGAGATGTTGCGGAAATTCATGCGAGCGCCCTCATTTCGGCGCTACGCGCGCCTATTGCGGCGGCCTGACGCTTGGGCGCGACCTTCTGCCCCGGATTGAGGAACGGCCCGGCCGACAGCGACGACCGCTCCTGGCCCGACAGGCCCTCGACGATGGTCGACGCCCTGATCGTCGACTTCGCCGATCTTGACTGCGCGCCGCTCGACCTCGTTCTTGCCGTTGATGACATAGACGTAATTGCCCTTGTCATCGCTCAGCACCGCGCTTTGCGGAAGCAGCGGGGCGGTGGTCCCGCCGGCGCTGATCTTGGCTTCGGCGAAGCCGCCCGGGCCGGATCGCGGGATCGTAGGGAATCGCGATCCGGACCTCGCCCTGACGCGCTCTGCGGATCGATCACCGGCGACACCTGCCAGACCGAGCCCGAGAAGCTGCGGTCGGAGCCGATCGGGGTGACCGACGGCGGCCATGCCGCGCTGGACGAGCGCCAGATCCTGCTGCGACACTGGGCGCGCATCTCCATCTCGCCGCCCTTGGCGAGCCGGAACAGCGCGCCGGCGAGCCGGCGCTGACGATCTGACCGACTTCGACGCTGCGGGCCAGGATCAGGCCGCTGGTGGGCGCCCGAATATCAAGCCGGCCGATCTGGGCGCGGGTAGCCGCCGAGCTGGGCCTGCGCAACGCGGACGCGCGCGGCGGCGGCATCGCGGGCGGCCCGTTTGCGGTCGAGATCGGCCTTGCGACACGAAGCCGCGTCCCGACAAGCGCCTGGCTGCGCTCAAATTCGTTCTGGGCAAGCGCCGCATCGGCGCGCGCGGCCTGAACCTGCGCGGCAAGCTGCGCGGCGGTCTGGGCCTGCACCGAGCGATCGATCCTGGCGAGCACCTGGCCCTGGCGCAACCCAGGTTCCGGCGTCGACCAGTACCGCGCGCACCCGGCCGCCCTCGCCGGCAACGCCGACCGGCTGGTCGCGCCGCGCCGCCAGTGCGCCCGAGGCGGTCACGACTGCGCGCGACCTGGGTCCGGCCCGGAACGACGATGGTGACGGTCGGAATTTGCCCGCGATTGCCGGCCGCGCCCCCGCCTTCTCCGGCGGTCTGCTCGTCGCCGCTGCCGCCCAACAGGAAGAAAGCGGCCAGCGCGATGGCGAGCACCGCCACGATCGCGATAATGATATTCCGCGCGTCGGCGCGACCGATCGACCACGACCAGCGTATCGGAGCTCGCGAATTGAGTTTCCCGGTTCATAAGCCGCATACTTTCCGCCATTCGTCCGCAATGAGGCACGAATATTCTGCTGCAGCTGTATTACGCAAATAACTCACTCGGCGCAACTGCACCGGCGGAGCCGTCAATCGACAAGTCTTTTTCTACGAACGGCGGCACCCCTCACACCGATGCGCGTTGTTGCCAAGGCGGAACGAGCGTGGTCCAAGGGGCGTGCTCGTCGATACACAGGGAGCGAACAGGGATGATCGAAAGTTACGGAATTCTCGGCTGGATCGTCATCGGCCTGCTGGCCGGTGCAATCGCCAAGCTGCTGATGCCGGGCAAGGGACCCGGGCGGCTGCATCATCACCATCCTGCTCGGCATCGCCGGCGCCCTGCTGGCCGGCTTCCTGGGCAAGATCGATCGGCTGGTATGACGAGGGACGAAGCTGCGGGCTTCATCGCCGCGATCGTCGGCGCCTTCCTGCTCCTGCTCATCTATCGCCTGGTGCTTCGCCGCCGTTGAGCCGCGCTGCCGAGTGCCGTTCAGTCGTCAAGGCCATCGCCTGTCCGCCACTCTGCGGCGGCGATGGCCTTTGATTTGGTGGGAGAGACGAATGATGAAATAGCTTATTGCGCGGCGCTGGCGCTTGGCGTCGCGGCACTGCCTGCGACCGCGACGGCGCAGACCGTGGCACGTGGTCCGGTCGCTTGCCGGCACGCGGCTCGACATCAGCGCCGCGGGCGAGGTCACGCCGCGTTCCCGACCTGGCGATCATCTCCGCCGGGGTCGTGCAAACGCTGCAGCCGACCGCGACCGCCGCGATCGAGCAGAATGCGACGCGGATGGAGCGGGTGCGTGCCGCGCTCAAGCGTGCGGGCATCGCCGACAAGGACATCCAGACAGCGTCGATCAGCCTCAATCCCGAATATCGCTATGCCGAGAATCAGCCGCCGCGTGCTGACCGGCTATCGCGCGACGAACAGCGTCAATCGTGAAATTCCGCGACATCCGCAAGCGGACCGGCGCGATCCTCGACGCGCTGGTCGCCGAGGGCGCCAACCAGATCAACGGTCCGAACCTGACCATCGACAAACCCGAAGCGGCCTATGACGAAGCGCGGGTGAAGGCGATTGCCGCCGGCCGAGCCCGGGCCGAGCTCTATGCCCGGGCGCTCGGCAAGCGGGTAGTGAGGCTGCTGTCGGTCAGCGAAAGCGGCGGATATTCCGCCCCGCCGCCGATGCCCTATGCGCGCGACATGGCTGTCCAGTCCGCCGCGGTCGTCGAAGACCGAAATCGATCCGGGCACCCAGGAACTCCAAGTGACGCTGGCGATGAGCTTCGAGCTTCAATAGTCAAAAAAAGGGCCGCCCGGGTGGATCCGGGCGGCCCTTCTTTTCGCATTCCGTTCGTCGCTTAGCGGACGCGATCCGCGGCGGACGAGGTTGACGATCGCCAGAAGGATGATCGCGCCGAGCAGCGAGATCAAAAGGTTGGGGAGCGAAAAATCGCCATTGGTGATCGAGCCGCCGCCAAGCATCGGAGCAAGCAGCAGGCCGCCAAGGATGGCGCCGACGATGCCAACGACGATGTTGAGCAAAATGCCCTGTTGCGCGTCGGTGCGCATGACCATGCTGGCAAGCCAGCCTAAAACACCACCCACGATAATTATCAGGATCCAGGTAAGCCATTGCGTTCCTCCTGTTCGTGGCAGCCCCTTTGAACGCGGGGCGCCTTCCGGCACCAAGACGCTCGATGCCCGTATGTTGTTCCGGTAAAGCAATTGAATGTCTAGTGCCGGGTGCGGAACGATATAGAAAAAGGGCCCCGCCGTCGCCGGCAGGGCCCAGGGAAATCGCCGTTGGGGACGGACGAATTTGGTTTCAGTAGCGCTGCTGGCGCTCGTACTGGTCGCGATAATGCTTGATCCGCGTGACCCGCAGACCTGGCATGCCCGAGCGATCGACCGCGCGCTGCCATCCGGTAAATTCCTCGAGGCTGAGCGTATAGCGCTGGCACGCTTCGTCGACGGTCAGCAGCCCGCCGGCAACCGCGGCGACCACTTCGGCCTTGCGGCGCACGACCCAGCGGGTCGTCGACGCCGGCGGCAGCGAGTCGAGCGTCAGCGGTTCGCCGAGCGGTCCGATGACCTGCGCAGGCCGAATTTTCTGATTCTCGAGCATTACAAAACCTCAATCGCGTTAAACTGTTGCCGATGGCCAGGATTTAACCGAAGGCCGTTGAGAAGTGTCTGAAGCGCGCTGGTAACCTTTCCCTTCATTCATCCTTACTGCCCGTTAACCCGTTGCCTGCGCGAAGCCTTGCAAAGGCGCCGCCAACAGCAACCCTTGCTTCCCTCCACCCCTCGCTGGCGGAGAGAAAACAGGCGATGGCGTCGCTGATGCTCCTGCGCCCGCTTTTCCGGACGGCTCGATCAGCAGCGGAGAGAAGCTCTTCGATGTCGAGCTTCGCCTCCCCCGCCGCCTTCAAATCGCCGTCGAATCGCGCCAATGCAACGCCCTAACACCGCCGTTGAACCTGAGCCCGGTCTAGCCGGACAGGGTGAATTTCGAGTAAAGAGCGCGCGCAATGCTTCCCCGATTTTGACCTTCAGAAGGACGCCGCATCGGCGCGGATCGTCGTCGCCATGTCCGGCGGCGTCGATTCCAGCGTGGTCGCGGCGCTCGCCGCGCGCACCGGCGCCGAAGTGATCGGCGTGACGCTCCAGCTATACGACCATGGCGAGGCGGTGAAGCGGTCGGGCAGCTGTTGCGCGGGCCAGGACATCTACGATGCCAAGACCGTCTGCGACCGGCTTGGCATCGCCCATTATGTTCTCGATTACGAAAGCCGCTTCCGCACCGGCGTGATCGACCGCTTCGCCGACGAATATGCGCAGGGGCGGACGCCGGTTCCCTGCTAGCCTTTGCAACCAGGGCGTGAAATTCGTCGATTTGATCGCCTTCGCGCGCGAACTTGGCGCCGATTGCCTCGCAACCGGCCATTATGTCCGCCGCGTCGAGGGCCGAGGCCGAGTGGAGTTGTGGAAAGGTCGCGATCCGGCGCGGGACCAAAGCTATTTTCTCTTCGGCACAACCGCTGACCAGCTCGATTATCCTGCGATTTCCGCTGGGTGATCTTCCCAAGAGTGAAGTTAGGCGGCTGGCGGCCGAGGAAGGGCTGATCGTCGCCGATAAGCCCGACAGTCAGGATATCTGCTTCGTTCCCGACGGCGACTATGCTTCGCTGGTCAAGAAGCTTCGTCCCGAAACCGCCGCGCCGGGCGAGATTGTTTCGCTCGACGGGACAGTGTTGGGCGAACATCAAGGGGTGGTCCATTTCACCATCGGCCAGCGCCGCGGGATCGAGATTGGCGGCCAGCCAGAGCCGCTTTACGTCGTGCGCATCGAACCCGAAGCTCAGCGGCTGGTGGTCGGACCTCGGCGAGCGCTCGCGGTCGGCGCCGCGACGGTCGATGGCATCAATTGGCTGGCCGAAGACCAGACCGACGTCGAAGCCAAGGTTCGCAGCCTCGCTCGACCGGTCGCGGCGCGCTGGGACGGTGAACGGCTGAGGTTTGCAACGCCCGAATATGGCGTCGCGCCGGGGCAATCGGCCGTCTTTTACAGCGGCGAGCGGCTGCTCGGGGGCGGAACCATCGTCGCGACCGAGGCGGTCGAAGTTGGCGAAGCGGTGGCAGCCTAACCAGCCAGCGGTTCCGGCTATTGCCGGCAAGCGTCGGGCTGGGTTCGGCAGAGTTCCGCGATGCGCTGCAACTCGGGCTCGACCTCAAAATATCTACGATAATCCTCGACCAGTCCCTGACGCGCCTCGCGCGATAGCCTGTGCGCCTTCGTCACGGGATCGGGATCGCCGCGAAACCTGAAGATACTGACGCTTGCGTCTTGGGTGGCGCGCTCCTCCGCTTGGCAGGAAGCCGCCAGCTTTCGTTCGAACTGGTCGATGGACAGGTTGGCGCTGTGCGCGGCGCGGGAGGTCGCGAACAGACATTGGACATAGTCGCGGTTGGCATCGTCGGCTTTTGACAGCAGTGCTTTCGGAACCGGCGCCGCCGCCATCAGAATTGCGACAAGCATCATGATCTCGTCTCCTTTGGCGCTGCCCTACCGCGCTAAAGTTGAAAATGCCCTTCGATCACGGTGACGGCACGGCCGCCAAGTATCACCCGGTCGCCCGAATATTCGCAATGAAGAATGCCCGTCCGCTTGCTGGCCTGGAGCGCCGAGAAGCGATGGCGGCCGAGTCGCTCCGCCCAGAATGGTACCAGGGCGGTATGGGCCGAGCCGGTCACCGGGTCTTCGTCAATCCCGTGGTAAGCGGCGAACACCCGGCTGGCGATGCTTTGCTCATCGCCGAGCGCCGTTACCGAGACGAGGTAGGGCAGCTTTCGAAGCGCCATGAAATCCGGCGAGACTGCCCGCACAGCGGCCTCGTCAGCCAGCAACACCACCGCGTTGCCATTTCCCGCCCGGCTGATGAACGTCTCACCTTCGACCCCGAGCGCGGCGAGAAGTTCCGGTATCGCTTCGCTCCGAGGCGGCGCAGCGGGCAAATCGAGCTTCAGCAATGAAGGCTCGTTCGCGTCCCGCTCGACGGTCAGCACACCGGACCGCGTCGAGAAGCGGATCCGCTCGCCTTGCAGCAGAATATGTGCCGCCCCGATCGTCGCATGACCGCACAGATTGACCTCGACCGCCGGGGTGAACCAGCGCAGGTCATAGTCGGCGTCGTCGCGGTCGCTCGGCACGGTGAACGCAGTCTCGGCGAGGTTATTCTCCGCCCCGATCGCCTGCATCACGTCATCCGGCAGCCATTCGGTGAGGGGCATCACCGCAGCCGGGTTGCCGGTGAACGGCGCCTCGGCAAAGGCATCGACCTGGAAGAAGGGCAGCGGAGTCATCAGGCGGTCTCCGTCAAATGCGGGGGCAGCAGGCCCTCGCGGTCGGTATGTCCTTCAGGATCGAGATGGATGATGATTTCGGTCCCGGGGAAGCGGTGCTGCAATTTCTCCTCGACCGTGTCCATCCGGTCATGCGCCTCTCGCACCGTCCATTCGGCCGGCACCCAGACGTGGAACTGGACGAAGCGGTGGGCCCCCGACGTGCGGGTGCGAAGATCGTGAAGACCGGCAAGCTCGGGATAGTCCCTGGCCGCCGCAATGAAGGCCTCGCGCTCATCCTCGGGCCATTCCCGGTCCATCAGCTGATCGACCGAATGGCTCGCCGCGCTCCACGCCCCATAGAGGAGCCAGGCAGCAATGACGAAGCCCAGCAACGGATCGCGCCAGATGCCAGCCGAACAATTGGTCGAGCGCCAGGGCGGCAATCACCGACAGGTTGAGCAGTAGGTCGGACTGATAATGGACATGGTCGGTCTGGATCGCGACCGATCCGGTCTTTTTGATCACATAACGCTGATAGGCGAGCAAGGCGAAGGTCGTTGCCATGGCGATGACCGACACGCCGACGCCGAGCTCCAGCCCCTGCGTCGGCTCGCCGCTGCGCAGCCGATCGGCCGCACGCCACGCAATGCCCAGCGCCGAAAAGGCGATCAGAATTACCTGGATGAGCGCGGCCAGCGCCTCCGCCTTGCCGTGGCCGTAGCGATGGTCCTCGTCGGCCGGCATCGCCGCCCAGCGAACGCCGAAAAAGGTGACGAGGCTGGCGATGAGATCGAGCGTCGTGTCAGCCAGGCTGCCAAGCATCGCGACCGATCCGGTATCCCAGGCTGCGTAAGTCTTCAGCGCCACCAGGAAAAGCGCCATGCAGATGCTGGCGAGCGCGGCTCGGCTGGTCAGCGTTGCTCGCTCGCTGCCCGTATGGCCGTGATGATGGTGCGCGCCGCTCACGGGTAGAGCAGTCCTTCGGTCCAGCCCTCGCCTTCGCGGACGAACAGGCGGCGTTCATGCAGGCGGTGAGGCCGGTCCGTCCAGATATTCGATCCGATCGGGCACCACTCGAAAGCCGGTCCATCGTTCGGGGCGCGGCACGTCGCGCCCTTCGTAGCGTCGTTTCGCCGCCTCATAACGTTCTTCGAACGCTGCACGGGACGCCAGCGGGCGCGACTGATCCGAAGCCCAGGCCCCCAGCTGCAAATCGCGGCTGCGCGTGGCGAAATAGGAGTCGGCCTCGTTCGCGCTCACTTCAGTGACGGGCCTTCGACCCGCACCTGGCGCCGCAGCGATTTCCAGTGAAACAGCGAGCGCGGCGTGCGGATTGGCGGCAAGGTCTTCGCCCTTCCGGCTGTCGGCGTTGGTGTAGAAGACAAAGCCGTCCGGCCCAAGGCCCTTGAGCAGCACCATCCGCACCGACGGCCGTCCGCCCGGTGTCGCGGTCGCCAGCGCCATCGCCTCGGGGTCATTGGGCTCGCCCGCCTTTGCCTCCGCGAACCAGGTCGTCGAACAGCGCGAAGGGGTCGTCGGCCATGCGCCGGCCTTTGCCGAGTTGAGGCGCCGCTGTCGAGGCTCCCAAGCCTTGACGGATGGGGGCTCCGCTCCGAAACGGGGCGGCGGACAAAGGGGAAAGACATGGATCTCTACCAGCAGTTGGGCGTCAAGCGCGGGGCGAGCGATGCCGAAATCAAGAAGGCCTATCGCAGCCTCGCCAAGCAGCTGCACCCCGATCGCAACAAGGACAATCCCAAGGCCGCCGAGCGCTTTGCCAAGGTGACGCAGGCCTATGACCTCCTGTCCGACAAGGACAAGCGCGCGCGCTACGACCGCGGCGAAATCGACGAGGACGGCAATCCGCGGATGCCGTTTGGCGGCGGATTCGGCGGTGGAGGCGGGGCAGGGCACCGGCCGGGCGGTGGCGGATTCGAGGGTCATCCCGGCGGATTCCAGGGCGCCGACGCGGCCGATCTATCGCGACTTGTTCGAAGGATTGTTCGGTGCGACGAATGCCCGCAGGGGCGGATCCGGGTCGGCGTCGGCCTTTCGGCGGATTCAATCGTGCGCGGCCTCCGCAGAAGGGCGCGGACGTGGCTTATCGCCTGAAGGTTCCGTTCGTCGACGCTGCGACGCTGAAGGACGCAGCGGGTGACGCTGTCGGGCGGCCGGACGATCGACCTCAAGCTTCCCAAGGGCGTTGAAGACGGCGCCAGAATCCGCCTCGCCGGGCAAGGGACAGGAAGGCCCGGGCGGACGCGGCGATGCGATTGTCACGATCGAAATCGCAGTCTCATCCTTTCTACGTGCGGGATGGCAAGAACATCCGCCTGACCCTGCCGGTGACGCTCAAGGAAGCGGTGCTGGGCGCCAAGGTGAAAGTGCCGACCCCCGATGGGGCGGTGATGGTGACCATCCCCAAGGGGTCGACCTCGGGAAAAGTGCTGCGCCTCAAGGCGCGGGGCTTTTCGGCCAAGGACGGACGCGCGGAGATCAACTGGTCCAGTTGGCGATCGACATTCCGTCGGGCGACGAGGAACTGCGCCAGTTCGCGGAGCGCTGGTCCGGCGGCGGCAACCCGCAGAGCCTCCCTCGGAGTTTGATGCCAGGCAATGAAGGACCTGCATCCCCACTCTCCGGAGGAACGGCGCAAACGCCTGGCCCGCCTCAGGGCTCGGTTCGGGAAGGACGCCATCGAACGGGCCAAGCGGGACATCAAGCCGCTTCTCGTCGCCAAGCGGGTCGCGATCGGCGTTTATGACGATGGCTTCATCCACGCCGGCAACCTTGCCTACCTCGTCGCTTCTGGCGCTGTTTCCCTTCCTCATCCTCGCGGCGGCCGTCGCCCGGCTGTTCGGCCAGGGCGCAGGACGCGCAGCTGACGGTCGCTACACTGTCTCGGCCGCTGCCGCCCGATGTCAGCAACGTACTGGCCGGCCCGATCGACGAAGTGCTTCAGGGCGCGGTCGGGGCCGCTGCTGTGGTTCGGCGCGATCGTCGGGCTGTGGACCGCGGCAAGCTTCATCGAGACGATCCGCGACATCCTGCGCCGCGCCTATGGCGTCAAATACTGCGCGCCAGCTTCTGGCAATATCGGCTTGGCTCGATGGCGGTCATCCTCGGCTCGGTCATCCTGCTGATGCATCGCATTCGGCGTCACCGTCCTCCTGACCTCGGTGCATCAGTTCGTGGTCGCCAAGCTGCCGGTCTCCGAAGGGCCTGGCGCACGAGTCTCGGGGTGTACCGCATCATTCCCGCGGTGACCCTGTTCCTGACCTTCTATGTGCATCTTCCTGGCGCTGACCCCGTCGCGATATCGCACGCATCGAGTGCCGCAAATGGCCGGGCGCGTTGCTCGTCACCATCTGGTGGCTGGTGACGGTCGAACTGTTGCCTCGGCGTAATCGGCGCTGTTCGGCGGCTATGAGCTGACCTACGGCAGCCTTGCCGGCGTGATGGTCGCGCTGTTGTTCTTCTTCGTCGATCGGGCTTGGCGTGGTGTCGGGGGCGGAGCTCAACGCGGCACTGGCCGAGCCGGGCGGAACCGCGCTAAAGGGCGAACATTATGAGGGGCCATATGAGCCGACGCTTCGAGGTCGAGGAGCCGGCCCGCGAAGAAGTCGAAGTGCGTGCGAAGTCGAGAACAAGGGGATGCGCCGATGACCGGGATCATGGAGGGCAAGCGCGGGCTGATCATGGGCCTCGCCAACGACCGTTCGCTGGCATGGGGGATCGCCAAGGCAGTTGCGCGAGCATGGCGCCGAACTGGCCTTCTCCTACCAGGGCGAAGCGATCGAGAAGCGGGTGCGGCCGCTCGCCGAGCAGCTGGGCAGCGACTTGCTGGTCGACTGCGACGTTAGCCGACATGGCGGCGCTCGACCGCGCGTTCGAGGAACTTGGGAAGCGCTGGGACGGACTCGACTTCGTCGTCCACGCGATCGGCTTTTCCGACAAGAACGAGCTGCGCGGCGGCTATGTCGACACCAGCCTCGACAATTTCCTGATGACCATGAACATCTCGGTCTACGCTTCTGCGCGGTCGCCCAGCGCGCGCGGCGGATGATGAAGCCGGGCGGGTCGATGCTGACGCTGACCTATTACGGCGCGGAAAAGGTCATCCCGCATTACAATGTCATGGGCGTCGCCAAGGCCGCGCTCGAAACGAGCGTCAAATATCTCGCCGCCGACCTCGGCCCCGAAGGGATTCGCGTCAATCGCGATCAGCGCCGGCCCGATCAAGACGCTGGCCGCGAGCGGCATCGGCGACTTCCGCTACATCATGAAGTGGAACGAATATAATTCGCCGCTGCGCCGCAACGTCACCATCGAGGATGTCGGCGGGGCCGGGCTTTACCTGCTGCAGCGACCTGGCGAGCGGCGTCACCGGCGAAATCCACCATGTCGATGCCGGCTATAACGTCGTCGGCATGAAGGCCGAGGACGCTCCGGATATCGCCACGGTGTGATGGAGCGCGTCGCCCGTCAGGTCCGTCTTACCGGCCGTGTTCAGGGCGTCTTCTTGCGCGCATGGACCAAGGAGCAGGCCGATCGCCTCGGAATATGCGGTTGGGTCCGCAATTGTGCCGATGGCAGCGTGGAAGCGCATTTTGAGGGGAGGCCCGATTCCGTCGAGCGCATGGTCGACTTGGCGGGAAAGGGATCAAGCGGAGCGCGGGTCGAACAGGTTGACGTCGACGAAGTAGCGATCATGTCTCTCGATCGCTTCGAGATACGCCACTAGGTTCGCCGAATTAACTATCGTCTGTCAGTGGCGCCGCAAGCCGCAATATCCGCTCGCGGTCGCTAGCCAGCGGCATCGCCTGGGTCCGCTTTACAATTGCGCGCGCCTCGCGCCGGGCGGCCCTGCCGAATAATGCCCGGTCCTGACTGGCAAGCACGGTGAGCACCGTAAGCAACCGTTCCTCGACCTCGACGATTGCCGCGCCGTCGCGACCGATCGGGTTGAAGAATTGCGACATCAGATCGTCGATATCGAGCGGCGCAGCATGAAGGTTGGAATAGCGCGGCGATGGATGCTGGCGGGTTGCGGCATAATCGCTGAAGAGGCGTAGTCCGGCGCCCGCCACTTCGATCGCAGTGCCGGGATCGTTCACCGCGGGAGACAGGGCGCGCGAGGCTATCTCGGCGAGCACTACCATCCCGAACCGGGGATCATGATCAAACTCACGCTCTTTGCCGACGGTGAAAAACTCTCGGATTTGCTCCTTCAGGGAATCGTCGGCGGTGGGCGTGACATAGGCCATCACCCGCGACGGATGGACCAGTGCGCCGGCGGCGACGGCAATGTCTATGGCCAATTCCTTATCCTGGGCGCATTCCTGCATGCCCTTGTAATCGATGTGCTGAACGTGACCGACACTGGTAGCGAGGATCGCCGTCGCCCCTTCGGCTATGGTCCGCGGCTCGCAGGCGCCGAGGCGGGGATGTGCGGCATGCGGACAAAGCGCCGCGTTCGCCGCATTTTCTACCCTTCGGATCGTGTCGCTCACTCGCCCGAACTGGCCAAGTTGCTGGATCCAGCGCAGCAACGCCGCCACCACCACGGCGATAATTGCGATGGTGGCGAAGAACAGCAACACCCGGCCTTCGCCGTTAAACAGGCCGGAGGCGATGCCGATAATCCCGACAATGCTGAACAGAAAGGTGCCGACGAAGGCCGACAAGGTGTTCTGGGAAATTGGGTCGGCGAGCAGCAATTTGGTCGCTCGTGGAGTCGTACTGGACGTCGCGGCGGCGTAGGCCGAGGTCATGATCGAAAGCGAAAATGTTGTCACGGCGAGCATGCTTGCAGCAAGTATGTTTAGGATATTCCCCACCGAGCCCGACGCGAGCGTAAGCTGCGGATCATAGGGGATGTAGGGCCCGACTACCGCGGCCAGTATCGCCACCGCCACGCCGGCAAGACCGAACAGACTGGCGCGAAGCCAGATGCGGCGGGTCAACTGCCGGAGCCACCAGCCCACGCGGCTGACTGCATCTGACCTTGAGTCGCTCACGACTTGGACTTCGCGGTCCGATTACGTTTGGAAATGCTTATCGATTGGCCCTTCAGCTATTTCCTTCAAACGAAGGGGCGGGCTTCGGGTTGCCTTACCCCGCGAACGGGTCCCTGACGAGGATCGTATCGTCGCGTTGCGGCGAGGTGCTGAGCAGCGCGACCGGGCAGCGGATCAGTTCTTCGATGCGGCGGACATATTTGACAGCCTGCGCGGGCAGGTCGGCCCACGACCGTGCGCCGGCGGTGGTTCCGCTCCAGCCTTCCATTTCCTCGTAGATGGGTTCCGCGCGGGCCTGGTCGGCTGCGTGGGGCGGGAGATAATCAAATTCGCGATCGTCGATGCGGTATCCGGTGCAGATTTTCACCGTCTCCATCCCGTCGAGCACGTCGATCTTGGTCAGTGCAATGCCGGTGATGCCGCTGACTGCCGCCGACTGGCGCACCAGCACGGCATCGAACCAGCCGCAGCGGCGCTGGCGGCCGGTGACGGTGCCGAACTCATGGCCGCGCTCGCCCAGGCGTTGGCCGGTTTCATCGTCGAGTTCGGTGGGAAAGGGGCCAGAGCCGACCCGCGTGGTGTAGGCTTTGACAATCCCGAGGACGAAGCCCGCCGCACTCGGCCCCATGCCGCTTCCGCTTCCGGTCGTCCCGGCAACGGTGTTGGACGAAGTGACGAACGGGTAGGTGCCATGGTCGACGTCGAGCAGGACGCCTTGTGCGCCTTCAAACAGGATTCGGCGTCCCTTTCGCCGCGCCTCGTCGAGGTCGCGCCAAACCGGCCGCGCATATTGAAGTACGAACGCGGCAATGCCTTCGAGGTCGCGCTTCAGCCGCGCCCGGTCGACCGGCGGCTCGCCAAAGCCGGCGCGCAGATGGTCATGGTGGGCGCACAGGCGATCGAGCAACGGATCCAGCTCACCGAGATGCGCCAAGTCGCAAACCCGGATCGCACGGCGGCCAACCTTGTCCTCATAGGCCGGGCCGATACCGCGCCGTGTCGTCCCGATCTTGCCGGCACCCGAGGCGTCTTCGCGAAGCGCATCGAGGTCGCGGTGGATGGGCAGGATCAGCGGACAGGTTTCGGCGATCATCAAGATGTCGGGGGTGATCGTGACGCCCTGCGCCGACAATTTCTCCACTTCGGCCTTCAGTGCCCATGGGTCGAGCACCACGCCATTGCCGATCACCGACGGCGTGCCGCGCACAATGCCCGAGGGAAGAAGGGACAGTTTGTAGGTTTCGTTGCCGACGACCAGCGTGTGGCCGGCGTTGTGTCCGCCCTGGAAGCGCACGACCATATCGGCGCGGCTGGCGAGCCAGTCGACGATCTTCCCCTTGCCCTCGTCGCCCCACTGCGCGCCGATGACGGTGACGTTGCCCATGCTAGGTCCTGCTTCCTTGGAACGGGGGGCGGCCTACCCCGGCGATTGGCGGCGTCCATTGCTAATGATTGCGGCGGCGGCGCGCGAAGATGGCGAACAGGGCCAAGGCTAGGACGGCCGCAGCGGCCAGGGCGGGGAGTAGCCGCATGCCCGACGCCGGGGCCGACTCCTGGTCTATAACATCGCGCTTCTGCGACCGTTCGAAGATCGGAGCAGCCTGGGGCCCGCGGGCCGTCACGAGGGACGGTTCGACAGGCGGCTTTGTGTCGGGGGCCGCCTTTTCCAGCTCGGCTTCGCTTGCTGCCGGACCCGGGCCTTGCACGGTCGACTCCGCTGGTGGACCGCCTTTCGCCCTAGCCGCGCGAGCGTCAGCAATTTCGGCCCTGAGGCCGGCAGCATCGAGTGCACCGTTGGCGAGTGCTTCGCCAATGATGAATGCCGGAGTACCGGATACGCCCGCCGCCTCGGAGAGATTCTCGTTCTGGGCGATCTGGGCTTCGATCTGCCAAGCACGCACGGCCCGGTCCTTTTGCAGCCTCGGCCAGTCGACACCCGCCCGGGCCGCCGCCGCCTTGATGGCCGCCTCGTCGAGCGGAAGCGGCTGCGCCATCAGGGCGCGATGAAAGGCGTCGTGCTTGCCTTGGAACTGCGAGGCGATGGCATATTTCGCAGCCTCGACCGACCGCGGCCCGAAGATTGGCGTGTCGCGGTAAATGACCTTGAGCTTGCGGTCCGCGGCGAACACGGCACTGACATCGGGCGTATATTTACGGCAGGCCGGGCACTGATAGTCCATGAAATAGACGATGGTGACATCCGCACCGGGCCTGGCTGAAACCGGCGCCAGTCCTGGCTTGAAGAAATCCTCCTTCTGGGGCGGCGGCGGGACGGCGAAATCGTCCTGGGCGGAAACCGAGCCGGCGACGAGAATCAGGCCGGCGGCAAGAGCGGATAAGAGTTTACGCATGCCGCGCCCTTAACGGCATTTACCTGAATCTGCTCCTACGCGTTTCCAGACCTTCGGCTCGAAGTAGCTCGCTTCATCGCCTTAACCAACTCCGCTCACCGCAGGTTCAGCGCATTTCCCGTTCAGTCACGCCCGAACCGTCCAGCCTGGGAGGCCGAAATGCGTCGCCGACCTATCAGGCGGCGGCGCCCAATGTTGCGCGCTGGCTGATCCTTCGGGTCGAGCGGCGCCAGGACAGCCAGGCCGAGTCCAGGGGGTTGGCTAATGCGCTGACGAAAGCCGGCGCCAGCGCCACGGCCGTCGAGGTGCCCGGCGAAAGCCATGGCTCGCTAAACAAGGGGCTGGGCGAGGCTGGAGATTTTGCAACGGAGCAGGTGGAGCGGTTTTGACAGGGTCTCGATAATGGCCGGAATGGGTGGAAAGCGGACATAAGAAATGCTCTCACTTTCCTTTTAACGGCGGTTCAGGGACAAGGCGGGCGTCAGGGGGCATTATGATCTTCAAGCGGTTCGCGGCGAACCTTCGTGCTCAAAACTGGTTCGCGATTGGCGTTGAACTAGGGATTGTCGTCCTCGGAGTGTTCATCGGCACGTGGGTCGCCAACTGGAACCAGGAGCGGGCGGCGCAGCGCGATACCCATTCGCTGCTTCTCCAGTTGGAACCTGAGATGGCCGCCCAGAAACGCGCCATCAACGCCACCCGGAAATATTTCGCCACCACGCAGGCCTACGCCGAAACGGCCTTCGCCGGCTGGCGCGGCGATCCGCGGGTGAGTAATTCCCAATTCGTGGTTGCGGCCTATCAGGCGAGCCAGGCGGCCGGGCTGGATTCGAACGGCCAAGCATGGACGACCATCTTCGGCGGCGAACAGCTGCGGCGGATCGACGATCCGGCCATTCGAGCGCCGCTTCAGCGGCTGATGACCTTCGAATACGCCGTCCTGTCTTATCGCATGATGATGACCCGCTATCGCGACAATGTGCGGATCGTCATTCCCGACGAGGCCCAACAGCTGATCCGCAAATCGTGCGACGACCAAGTGGATTCGAGCGGGGTGACGCTCGCCCTCCCCGCCACTTGCCCGATTGGCATTCCGGGCGCAGCAGCCGTCGCAGCCAAACTGCGCGCGCATTCCGAACTGATCGAGGAACTGGCCCAGCATGAAGGCGTGGTCGCAACCCAATTGACCAACCTTGGTCTGTTCGAGGCGCAAGTCGACGCTCTGGAAAAGGGAATCAGGCGCCTTCGCTGAACGGTCGAAACCCAGCGTGAGCTTGCGACTATCTTCAAACGCTTCGCCGCCAAGCAAGGGGCTCGGCTTCGAATATTCCAATATTGACAGGGCCGAGTCTCGAAGTTTGGACGCCAGCTCACTATCTCCGCAAAGGGGTCGATTGCTGGGGCTGAGCTAATGGCAGCTTCGGGTCGAAAGCTGCCATAACTCAAAACCGCAGCGGAACCACCTCCCGCACGCCTTCGAGCTTGCACAGCGTCTCAACCACGTCGGGCGGCACGTCGCCGTCGACCGAGACCAGCGCGACCGCTTCGCCCAGAGCCTCGCGGCGGCCGAGGTTGAAGGTGGCGATGTTGATCCCTGCCTCGCCCAGCGCCGTTCCAAGCCGGCCGATGAACCCCGGCATGTCCTTGTTGACGATGTAGATCATCGTGCCCTGGAGCTCGGCCTCCACCTCGACCCCGAACAGCTCGACCAGCCGCGGCGCCTTGTTGCCAAACAGGGTCCCGGCGATCCGGCACG
Source organism: uncultured Alphaproteobacteria bacterium (assembly GCA_963750385.1). Lineage (GTDB taxonomy): Bacteria > Pseudomonadota > Alphaproteobacteria > Sphingomonadales > Sphingomonadaceae > Sphingomicrobium. The sequence goes on from CAVVQJ010000007.1 coordinate 234,977, forward strand.
GCCCCTTCGACGTTCCGACCTCGACCGCGACCAAGGTGTGATAATCGCCCTCGCGATCGTGGCGGACCTCGCGAACGTCGAGCCCGCGCTCCCTGGCCAAGAAGGGCGCGTTGACCATATTCACCGTCTGCGAATAGGTGCCCATGAGGCCCGCCAGCACGGCGCCGGTAATCGGCTTCTGGTTCAACTGCGCCGCCGCGCCCTCGACCTCGACCGACACCGAACGGACGTCCTCGCCGAGGATCTGCCCGGCCAGTTTCCCCAGCTTTTCTGCAAGCGCCATGTAGGGCTTGAGGCGCGGCGCTTCCTCGGCGGACAGGGAAGGCATGTTGATGGCATTGGTGACTCCGCCGAGCAGCAGATAATCGCTCATCTGCTCGGCGACCTGAATCGCGACATTGACCTGCGCCTCGCTGGTCGACGCGCCGAGATGGGGGGTCGAGATGAAATTGGGGGTGCCGAACAGCGGCGAGGCCTTGGCTGGCTCGGTCTCGAACACGTCGAGCGCGGCGCCCGCGACCTGGCCGCTTTCAAGCGCATCCTTGAGCGCCGCTTCGTCGATCAGTCCGCCGCGGGCGCAGTTGACGATCCGAACTCCCTTTTTCGCCTTGGCAATATTCTCGCGCGATAAAATGTTGCGGGTCTGGTCGGTGAGCGGCGTATGGAGGGTGATGAAGTCGGCCCGCTTCAGCAGGTCGTCCAGCTCGACCTTCTCAACTCCCAGTTCGACGGCGCGCTCGGGGGTGAGGAAGGGGTCGTAGGCGACGACCTTCATCCTCAGGCCCAGGGCGCGGGTGGCGACGATTGATCCGATGTTGCCTGCGCCGATCAGACCGAGCGTCTTGCCAGTCACCTCGACGCCCATGAAGCGATTCTTCTCCCATTTGCCCGCTTGGGTCGAGGCGTCGGCTTCGGGCAATTGGCGGGCGAGCGCGAAGATCAAGGCGATGGCGTGCTCGGCGGTGGTGATCGAATTGCCGAACGGCGTGTTCATGACGACCACGCCGCGCGCGGTGGCGGCGGGGATGTCGACATTGTCGACGCCGATGCCCGCACGCCCAACGACCTTGAGATTGGTCGCCGCGTCAAGCAGGTCGCGCGTGACCTTGGTCGAGGACCGAATGGCGAGGCCGTCATAGTTGGCGATGATCGCCTGGATTTCGTCCGGCGACTGGCCGGCGATCTCGTCGACCTTGATCCCCCGCTCGCGGAAAATCGCCGCGGCCTTGGGGTCCATCTGGTCGGAAATGAGGACTTTCGGTTGGCTCATGTTCATGCTTTCCAAATTCCGCTCATGCTGTGTAGCCATGAAGCGAAAGCGAAATGGCGTATCGAAGCATGGTCCTTCGATACGGGCTGCGACCTACTCAGGATGAGCGGGCGAATGAGTGAGTTCGGCGAATGCCCAGTCGAGCCACGGTCCAAGCGCCTCGATATCAGACGTATCGACGGTTGGGCCGCACCAGATACGCAGGCCCGGCGGGGCGTCACGGTAGGACGCGATGTCAAAGGCGGCGCCCTCCTGCTCCAGCAGTTTGGCGAAGCGCTTGATGAAGTCATGGTCGGCACCATCGACCGTCAGGCAAACGCTGGTCTTCGATCGGCTTGCCGGATCCTGAGCGAGGTGGCCTAGCCAGTTGCGGCCCTCGACGATCCTGTCGAGCGCAGCAGCGTTGGCCTCGGTCCGGGCAACCATGCCCTTCAACCCGCCGACGCTCTTGGCCCATTCGAGCGCGGCGATCGCATCTTCGACGGCCAGCATGGAAGGGGTGTTGATCGTTTCCCCGGTAAAAACTCCTTCGATCAGTTTTCCCGATTTGGTTAGACGGAAGATTTTCGGGAGTGGGCGATCGGGGGTGAAATTTTCCAGCCGCTCGACCGCTCGCGGGCCGAGGATGAGGACGCCGTGCGCGCCTTCGCCGCCCAACGCCTTTTGCCAGCTGAAGGTCGCGACATCGATCTTGTCCCACGGCAGGTCGCAGGCGAACACCGCGCTGGTCGCGTCGGCAAAGCTGAGGCCGTCGCGGTCGTTGGCAATCCAATCGCCATCGGGGACGCGAACACCGCTGGTCGTCCCGTTCCAGGTGAAGAGCACATCGTTCGACCAGTCGACCCGGCCGAGATCGGGAAGGTCTCCATATTCCGCGCGGAGCACCGTCGGATCGAGCCTTAGCTGCTTGACCGCGTCGGTAACCCAGCCCTCGCCGAAGCTTTCCCACGCGAGCGTCGTCACCGCCCTAGAGCCGAGCATGGTCCACATTGCCAGTTCGAACGCGCCCGTGTCCGAACCCGGGACGACGCCGATGCGGTGACTGTCGGGGAGTTCGAGGCACTGGCGCATCAGATCGATGCACAGCTTCAGCCGCTCCTTGCCAAGCGCGCTCCGGTGCGAGCGACCGAGGATTCGGGTGTCGATCCGATCGGGACTCCATCCCGGCGGTTTGGCACATGGACCGGACGAAAAATGCGGCCGCACGGGGCGATGTTTGGGTTTTGCCCGATGCGGGACCGCATCGGTTGGTGGTTTGGACAACAAAATAACTCTCCTCGCAGAGAGCACGCGCCGCGTTGGGACGGCGTGGCCCGCCCAAGGCTTTAGCGGAGAAAGAGGCGAAGAGAAACGTCCGAAATGATTCGGCGACGCAATGATGAGATGATGCGCGTTTCGGCGGAATGCTGCTAAATTCTGATTAAATTCCTAACCTAACGCAAGGCTGGAACACGGTTCGTCGTAGGCTGTGGACGTTTCACCCTGTCGGAGGGAACCTAAGGTTGAATTGATTAACCAGTCAGGGTCAGTTTCCTCCTGCCAATGACGGTGGGCAATCGCTTGTTGGTGAAACCGGGGCTGGGGAGCTCCACGACCGAAGAGATTTTCGCCGGGCGGTGACGTCCGGTGTGCACGGCTTAAGGGAGCAGGTTGGCGACATGACGCAGGCAAATTTCGCGACAGCGAAGCTTTTCCAGGATCGCGACCTTTTCGTCCATGACGGAAGCCACCTTCGCCGACTTCGGCTGTCAGTCCCCGTCCAGATGGCCATGCTGGTCGCCATGGTCCTGATGCTTTGTTGGTCCGCCTATTCCGCCGTCCGACTGTTCGTTGCCCCCGTTCCCGTCACCACTGCCTCCCCCGTCAATGTCTCCGATGACATCGCCCGCCTCGCCGCCGCCACCGAACAACGCGTCAAGCAGATCGAGCAGCGCCAGCAAGTCCTGGCGGCCATGCTCTCCGGCGCGAAGGTCGACCCGGCCGTCATCGCCAAGCTTGGCTATACCATCCCCAAGGGCGCGCAGATGGCGCAAGGCGGTCCGTTTGATTCGGCGAGCCAGGCTGATCCGACCTTCAAATCGCTGTTTACGAGCTGGAAGAAGCTCGACAATCTTACCGCCAACGCCATTGCCGTTCCCTCTGAAAAGCCCGTCAAGACCGCCGAATTCACATCCGGCTACGGAATTCGTTCCGATCCCTTCCGGGGCAGCGCCGCCAAGCATGCCGGAATCGATCTGGCCGCCCCGCTCGGCACGCCCATCTATGCCACCGCCGATGGCGTCGTGACCGACGCCGGCTATAATCATGGCGGCTACGGAAATCTCATCAAGGTCGATCATGGCCGGGGCATCGAAACCCGCTATGGCCACCTTTCGGCAATCCTCGTCAGTGTCGGGCAGCGCATTTTCCGGGGCCAGCAAATTGGCCGCATGGGCTCGACCGGCCGGTCGACCGGCAGCCATCTTCACTATGAAGTCCGGATCGACGGCCGCGCGGTCAATCCGATCCCGTTCATGAAGTCCAACGAATATCTGCTCGCCATGCAACAGCACGGCAACGACACGCATTCGATGGATGCAGTCGCTCTTGGTGGCCCGGCGGGCGGCAAGCGTTAAGCTTGCCCCGAAGGGTCCGCGACCCTATCTCGCGGACGTGACTTCGCTGACCCTCTCCCCAAGCGCCGCCAAGCGCGTCGCCTTCATCGCCGCAAAGCAGGGCAAGTCGGCCGTCTTGAGGCTGGCCGTCGATGGCGGGGGATGCGCGGGATTCTCCTATCGCTTCGCGCTGGGAGAGGTTGAGGACGGCGACGCAACGGCCATTACTGATGGCGTGACGCTGGTCGTCGATCCGGTCAGCCTCGACCTGCTCGATGGATCGCAGGTCGACTATATCGAGGATCTGGGCGGGGCGGCGTTCAAGGTGACCAATCCCAACGCTGCGTCGGGCTGCGGCTGCGGATCGAGCTTCTCGGTCTGACGTGAAGCTCGTCACGTTCAACATCAACGGCATTCGCGCGCGCTTGCCGCGCCTGACCGAATATCTTCAGCGCGAACAACCTGATGTGGCCTGTCTCCAGGAACTTAAATGCGCCGACGATGCCCTTCCGATCGGAGACATCGAGGCCGCGGGATATCATGCGGTATGGCATGGTCAGAAAGGGTTCAACGGTGTTGCGGTGCTGGCCAAGGGCAGGGCGCCCGTGCTTCGCCAGGTCGGCCTTCCCGGCGACCCCGACGATAGCCACAGCCGGTATATCGAGGCCGAAGTCGACGGGGTGATCGTCGCATCTATCTATTTGCCCAACGGCAACCCGATAGGAACTGAGAAATTCGACTATAAGCTTCGCTGGATGGAGCGGCTCCGCGAGCGCGCGGCGGCGATCCTGGCGGAGGAACGACCCGCGGTTCTGGCCGGGGACTTCAACGTCATCCCCGAGGACCGCGATACATTTTCGCGCCGGGCGATGGCCAACGACGCGCTTGTTCCAGCCCGAAAGCCAGGCGGCATTCCGGCGGATCGTCCACCAGGGCTGGACCGACGCGCTGCGCGCGCTCAACCCGGACGAGGAGCGGCTCTACACCTTCTGGGACTATACCGCCGGCGCATGGCCGCGTGATGCGGGCTTCCGGATTGACCATTTGCTTTGCTCTCCTCAGGCGGCGGACCGCCTGCAAACTGCCGAGGTACACAAATGGACGCGGGGCGAGGAGAAGGCGTCGGACCACGCTCCGGTCGCAATTGAGCTGGCCTAGGCGGCGAGCAGATCCGCGTTCGACATCACGCGGCAAAATTCGAAGCCGAGTGTGGCGACATGGGCCGCCTGGACAGCTTCCGCCGGGATCGTTCCGCCCTTGCCGTCGGGGAGGTCAAAGCAGTCGCAGGCATCCTCCGCCAGGATCATGTCCCAGCCCATGTTGGCGCCGGTCCGGACGGTGGTCGAGACGCACATGTCGGTCGAAATGCCGAAGGCAACCACATGGCGTGCGCCCAGCCGGCGAAGGCGCAGGTCGAGGTCGGTGCCGATGAAGGCGCTGTTGACGCTCTTGCTGACTAGTGCCTCGCCGTCGAGCGGCTCGAACCCCGGCCGGAAGCGATTGCCCTTGCTATCCGGCGCAAGCGACGACCCATCCATCACCGAATCGTGACGGACATGGACGATCGGCCGGCCAGCCTCGCGCCAGCGGCGGATCAGTGCCAGGCCATTGTCGTCAATTGCTTCGTTCCACCGCCGCGGCCACGAAGGGTCGTCGAAGGCCCGCTGCATGTCGATCGGCAGCAGCACAGCCCGATCCCAATCGATATCCATATTAGAGCGCCTTTTCGTAAATTCGATAAATGTGGTTGATGCCCGCGCCCGGCAACTGGGCGATCGACATCATTCCTTGATTGTCTTCCAGGATCCAGCCGAACTCCCCGTGGGTGACGCCATATTTGCTGACGCAAGCCCGGCGAATGTGCTCGATCAGCATGAAGGCGAGCTGGCCGGCCAGCCGGCTCCCCTGCAATTTCTTCGCGACGCCCATCAACGGCACCCGGACGCGTTTCGTGCGAGGATTGCGGAGCCGCCACAACAGCTTTGCCCAGCCGAACGGGAACAGCCTCCCGTTAAGGTCGCGGATCAGCTCGTTGATGTCGGGAATGGTCATCATGAAGGCGACGGGCTCTCCATCATATTCGGCGATACGGACAAGGTCTTCGTAGATGATTGGTTTGAGCTTCTTTCCCGCATAGGCGATCTCCGCCTCCGTCAGGGGAACGAAGCCCCAATTGTCCGACCAGGCGTCATTAAGCAGATTGAGGATGATCGCCGCTTCCTGCACGAAGCGCGACTTGTCGACGTGTCGGATGCGAATGCGCGGATTTTTTCGCCTGACTTGATCAGACGGTCGATGACCGGGATCATTTCAATCCGGATGTCGAGTTCATAGGTGAACAGGTCCTTGGCCTTGGCGTAGCCGGCGGCTTCGATCCAAGCCTCATATTCGGGTCGATGATGGCCCATCATCACCATCGGGGGCTGGTCGAATCCTTTGATCAACAGCCCTGGCTCGTCCCAGATGGAGATTGAAATGGGCCCCAGCGCTCGGGTCATGCCTTGCTCACGCAGCCAGTCCTCGGCGGTGGCAATGAGTGCCGCCGCGGTTTCTCCGTCCAGCGCCTCGAACATGCCCCACTGACCGGTGCCGGGGCCCATGTGGAGTTGGACCAACTCGTCCACCTGTGCGCTGATCCGGCCGGCGATCTTTCCGCCGTGCTCGGCGAGCCATAGCCGAGCACGGCCGTGGCCGAACCACGGGTTTTTCTTCGGATCCAGCAGTCCGTGGACTTCGTCCTTGAGCGGCGGAATCCAGTTCGAATCGCCCTTGTATACTTCCCACGCGAAGTCGACGAAGAGCCTTCGGTCAGCGTTGGATTCGACCGGGCGGATGGTGATCGGGGATGTCATGGTGCGGGGCTAGCCGTCCCGGTGAAGCGCGGCAAGCTGACTGCTTTTGCCCCGGCCCGGCATTTGAATTGCCATCAATGCGCCACTATCTCCTGCAATCCGCGTTTCCAGATAAGGACATGATGAACAACCCTGCGCTCCTGAACCGGGTATCCCCCGGCCCAGCCGTTCCACCGGCATCTGTCGCGACCGAGCGGCGGAGCGCGGACGACAAGGCGATGCTGAAGGCGGCTGCCAATCTTACCCGAGACCTTAATGTCGCCAATCCGGGGATCTACTGGACTGACCTCTTGGCCTCAGCATTGGTCGGCTATGGCGCGCTGGCCGCTGCAATTGGCTCGGGATCGACCGTTCTCGCGTTGGCCGCGGCGGTCGTCGCGGTGCTCGCTCTTTATCGCGCGGGCAGCTTCATTCACGAACTGACGCACGTGAAACCGGGCGCGGTGCCGGGCTTCCGGCTCGCCTGGAACGCCGTGGTCGGCGTTCCGCTGCTGGTCCCCTCCTTCCTCTACGAGGGGGTGCATAATCAGCATCATGCCAAGACCTATTATGGTACCGCCAACGACCCGGAATATCTGCCGCTGGCGCTGATGAAGCCGTGGACGTTACCAGTGTTTTTGATCGCTGCCGCACTTGCGCCGCTCGGGATGCTGATCCGGTTCGGGCTTCTTGCGCCGCTGTCGCTGCTGTTCCCTCCTCTTCGTGAAACAGTCGTCGCCCGCTATTCGGGGCTACAGATTAACCCGCTGTTCCGGCGGCCACGGGCGCAGGGGAAATTCGCTCGCGACTGGGCGCTGCAGGAGGCCGCGGCCAGCCTGTGGGCGATTGCGCTGATGGCTATGGTTGCGTTGGGCATTGTCCCGCTACGCGCCTTTCTTATCGGACTTGGCGTCGCATCGGGTGTGATGTTCCTGAATCAGGTGCGGACGCTGGTAGCCCATTTGTGGGAGAATGACGGCGAGCCGATGAGTGTCACCGCCCAGTACCTCGACAGCGTCAACGTTCCCCCGCCATCGACGTTGCCGGCGCTGTGGGCCCCCGTCGGCCTGCGCTACCATGCGCTCCACCATTTGCTGCCGGGCCTGCCATATCATGCGCTCGGAGAAGCGCATCGGCGGATCGCCGCCGCGCTTGAGGCGGGCTCGATTTATCACAATGCCAGCTATCGCGGCCTGGCGCCGCTAGTCGGCCGTTTGGCGGCGAGCAGCTGGCGATCCTAAACAGACCCGCCGCGTGGCTGAGCGTGGCTATTCTTCCTGACGGACGAGGACCAATTCGCCGATCAGCAGGAACAGAAAGAAGGGCGCCCAGGCCGCGAGGAAAGGCGGGTAAGCCCCGATATTGCCTAGCGCGAGGCTGAAGTTGTCGGCCACGAAATAAGCGAAGCCGAGCGCCATGCCAATGGTTGCGCGGAGCAGCACCTTGCCCGACCGGGCCAGCCCAAATGCCGCCGTCGCGGCAAGCAAGGGCATCAGCACGGTCGACAAGGGACCTGACAGCTTATGCCACCAGCCGGTGCGGGCGGCCTCGGTCGGCCGGCCCGCCGCCTGCAATTCGTTGATCGCTTCGCGAAGTGCAATGAAATCCCGTTCGGAGGGGTCGACTTGGGCAAGCGTGAAGCGTGACGGCTCGATCCCGATCAGGCCTGTTGCTTCGCCCTGGCGGGTCAGCAGATTCATTCGCGTGTCGTAGGTTCGGACGTTGATCAGCCGCCAGGCGCCGGCGATCTGGTCGGCCCGTTCGGCATCGATGACCCGAGCGAGCGCGCCATCCTCGCGCGCATAGATGGTCAAGCCTTGAAGCCGCGTGGCGGCGCCACGCCCGGCGACGAGTTGCGCGCGAATGAGGTCGTCTTCATTCCGAATCCATACGTTGGACATGAGGCCGCTGTCGGGCGGGATCGGCTTGAAGTCGGCGTCTTCCCACGCGTTGACGGTCCGCGCCGCCTTGACCACGACAGTCTCGTTGAAGGTAAAGAGCGCGATGGCGACGCCCAGGCTGGCCACGATCATCGGCGCCAATATCTGGTGTGCGGAAAGGCCGGCCGCCTTCATCGACACGACTTCGCTATGCTGGTTGAGGCCCGCCAGCGCGATCAGCGTGCCCAGCAGGACCGAAAAGGGCAGCAGGAATGAAGCGAGGGTGGGAATCCTTAGCATGGCGTAGCGCCACAGTTCGGCTTCCCCGTTGCCCGGAATCGCGAGGATCTTTCCTGATTGACCGAGCAAGTCCAGTGTGAGCAGGACCAACACCAGCGCCGCCAGCACGGCGAAGCTGCGGGTGAGGAACAGGCGGGCGGAATAGAGCGCCAGCTGCCTCGATGGCATGAAGTCGAGATTGATCAAGAGCGAGCCCCGGCCCGGCCGAGGCGATCCTTCGGTATGAGCCGGCGAACCATCTTGCCAATCCTGGCGAAGGCGGCCTCGAGCGCACCGATCGGCTGACCGCCCGGATGATGGGCAATGACGTGATACATCCACACGATGAGCGCGACGAGGCCGAGGAAGGGCAGCCACAGCGCCAATTCGGGCACCAGACGACCCTGCGCCCCGGCGCTTTCGGCATACTGGTTGACCTTGTGATAGGTCACGACCATCACAATCCCGACAAAAATGCCGAGCGACGAGTTGCTGCGCTTGGGCGGAACCGCGAGGGCGACCGCAAGCATCGGCAGCATAAGCATCATCGCAACCTCGACCAGCCTGAAATGGAGATTGGCGCGCGACGCAAGCTGTTCGCCGCGGTCCCTGGCCGCCCCGCCATATGCCCGGCCGTAAACTTCGGGCAGGGTCAGTTCCTTCTGTTCGTTGCCGCGCCCGCGGAACGGGTCGATCGCCGGCAGGTTGATGGGCAGGTCGTAGCTGTTGAAGGAAAGCGTCCGGGGCGCAGCGAAGCTCTTTCCTTCCTGGAACAGCCGGCCATTCTTCAGGCGGAAGATGATGGTGTCCGGATCGTCGGTTGACAGGAACTGACCCTCCGCGGCGGTGGCGGCGATCCGCATTCCCGACTTATCGTCGAGCGCGGTGAAGATGCCGGCCAGATGCGTTCCATTTTCTTCGCTGCGGTCGATGCGGATCGTCATTCGCTTACCGAATTCGTTGAACTCGCCAACCCTGATCGCGGCGCCGAGCGAACCTGACTTCAAGTCGAAGCGAAGCCCTTCGTACCGATAGCGGGCATAAGGATCGACCCAGCCGACAATCGCGATGTTGACCAGCATCAGCGCGACCGCAAAAACGTAGGGAATGCGCAGCAGGCGGCCATAGCCGAATCCGATTCCCCGCAACGCATCGAGCTCTGACGACAAGGCAAGCTTTCGAAAACCCAGCAGGATGCCGAGTAGCAGGCCGATCGGAATGCCCAGCGACAGATATTCGGGGAGCAGATTGGCCAGCATCCGCCACACGACGCTAACCGGTCCGCCGGCCGTGATCACGAAGTCGAACAGCCGCAACATCTTGTCGAGCACTAGCAACATCGCCGCCAGCACCAGCGTCCCAGTCAGCGGGATGGCGATGTTCCGGGCTAGATAGCGATCGACCAACGCCACGAATTTGCACCTTTTCGTCGTTGCGGCACCATGATTTGGCCGCAAAGGAGGCCGACATGAGGGACCGTGGCGTCAGGCCTCGCCAATTCCGAAAAGGGGGGAGCGGCAAGGCAAGGCGCCGTTTGTGCCTATAGCGAAGCGGATGATAAAATCATGTCCAATTCTCGTTCGCCCCTTTTGGCCGCCGGTGGCGTCGCCCTTATCGCAGTGGCGTCGGCTATCCCGGGTCCGGCCGTAGCCTCCACCGCCAACGCCTGCGCGCCGGGAAAGCCATCGGTTGTCGTCCATGTCGCCGGTTTCAAAAAGCCCCAGGGAAAGTTGAAGCTGTCGCTTTATGATAGCGATCACTGGCTGAACAAGCAGGGCCGGATCAGCAAGATCAAGGTCCCGGTGACGGCAAGCACGATGGACATATGCGTGCCGGTGCCCGCGCCGGGCCGCTATGCGGTCGCGGTTCATCATGATTTCAATCTCAACGGAGAACGCGACCGGCTGGATGGCGGCGGCTATTCCCGCAATCCCAAGGTCAGCCTGCTCAATCCCAAGCCTCCCTTTTCGAAGGCGGCGTTCACGGTCGGCAATGGGCCGGCGCGGGTTGGCGTCACCCTGCTTTACATCAATGGTCTCAGCGTCGGGCCGGCGGGTAGTTGATGCCCAGGCCTCGGATCGCATTGCTCAGCAATCCGAAGTCGACGGGCAATCTTGCCCAGCTTCCGCGAATCCGCGCTTTCTGCGCAGAGCATCCGGACATTTTCCACTATGAAGTCGAGCGTGCCGACCAGATTGGTGAGGCAATGCGGACCATCGCGCGCATTTGTCCCGCCGTGCTGGCGATCAACGGCGGCGATGGCACGGTCCAGGCTGCGTTGACCGAGCTTCACAATGGCGGTCATTTCGGGGCGAACGCGCCGCCCGTGGCGGTTCTTCCCAGCGGCAAGACCAACCTCATCGCGCTCGATCTTGGCGTGCAGGGCGACCCGGTCGAGGCGTTGGCTCGCCTGCTCAAGGTTGCGCGCGCCGACCTTTCACCGCACCTCGTCGCACGCGAACTCATTTCACTGTCGGGCGGGGAGAGCGGGATCGCCCCGGTCATCGGCATGTTCCTGGGTGGCGCCGGACTTGCCGATGTGATGCTCTATTGCCGGGAAAAGATTTATCCCCTCGGTTTGCCCAACGGCGTCAGCCATGTGATTACCGCGCTCGCCGTGCTGCTTCGGCAGGTTTTTGGACTGAAGGCCAGCTTCCTTCCCCCCGAGCCCGCCCCGTTGAGCATCAGCGTCCGCCGGGAAGGCGCCATCACCGGCCGATTTGCCTTCCTGTTCGTGACGACGCTCGAAAAACTGTTGCTGTCGAGCGAATTTGGATCCCACGACCGCGGTCCGCTCAAGTTCGTCGCGGTCGAGCAGAGGCCGGCGTCGTTGGTGCGCGCCTTCGTCGCCAGCCTGGCCGGCCGCCTGGGCCGTACCAAGCTTGCCGGCGTGCATGTCGAGGAAGCGGACGAAATCGCCATCGAGGGCGAAGCCAGTCAGGTCATCTTGGACGGCGAGACATTCCGTGCCGGGCTCGGCAAGCCGATCCTGCTGAAGCGCGCGCAGCCGCTGTCCTTCGTTCGCATCGCGGCCTAGACCCTTTTTCATGAGCAAGGCCATGCGCGACCTCGTCGAGGAGGAGTTGACGCAATCCGTCGACCCGCGCGTCGCCGAGATGGCACAGGCGATCGCGGCGGAGCATGGCGCGGCTAGCCGGGCCGTGCTGTTCTACGGAAGCTGCCTGCGCGAAAAGCAGCTCGACGGGCTGATGCTCGATTTCTACCTAATCGTGTCGGACTATCGCGCCGCCTACGGGAAGAGATGGCTGGCGAAGGCCAACGCGCTGATCCCGCCCAACGTATTTCCATTCCAGCATGGTGGTCTTGCCGCCAAATATGCGGTGCTCAGCGAAGCGGATTTCAACCGGTTGAACGGTGAGGAGACGCGCAACGTCTCGGTCTGGGCGCGCTTTGCCCAGCCATCGCGGCTGGCCTGGGTTGCCGACGGCGCGGCCCGCGACAAGGCGGTTGAGGCTGTTGCCCGCGCTGCGCCGACATTGCTTGCCGCCGCGGGCCGGATCGTGGGCGAAGCGCCGCTCGACTGGTGGCGGCGCGCATTCGGTTTGACCTATTCCGCCGAGCTTCGCGCCGAGCGCCAAGGGCGCAGCGTATCGGTGGTGGATGCCGACATTGAACGCTATCGGCGCTTCAGCGGCCCGGCGATCGACGCGATTCCGGACGGCGCGCGCAGCGGACAATGGGGCCGGCGCCGGCTGGAGGGCAAGGCGCTCTCGATCATACGGCTTGCCAAAGCGAGCGCGACCTATGCCGGAGGCGCCGAATATATCGCATGGAAGATCAATCGTCACGCTGGAACGGCGATCGAGTTGAACCCCTGGCAGAAGCGGCACCCGCTGCTCACCGCGTTCAGCCTGCTGCCGCGGCTCCTCCGATCGGGTGCGATTCGATAGGCCTGCGGGCAAGCGCGGCGGCCACTGCGCTTGCCAGGGTGCTGACGGTGAAGGGTTTGCGCAGCAGGTCGTAACCGATCAAATCGTCGCCTTCGCCTTCGCCGACGTAACCCGTGACGAACAAGACGGCGATATCATCGCGCCGGGCCTTGATCTCGCGCACCAGTTCCGGACCGGTCATTTCGGGCATGATGACGTCGGAGATGATCAGGTCGAATTCGACGCTGTCGAACAAGGCCAGCGCCTCGGCCCCCCCCGGGCATGCGATCGGCTCATAGCCCAGGTCTTCCAGCGCTCCGACGGTGGCGGTCCTGACCCGGGGGTCATCCTCGACCAGCAGGATTCGAGCGCCCGGCACGGTCAACTCCTCGTCGGCCCTGACCTGCACCGCCGGATGGGTCCGGACATTGCTCGCCGCCGCCGCGGTCCGCGGCAAATAGATCGAAACGGTCGTGCCCTTGCCGACCTCGCTCTCGATCCCGACTTCGCCGCCCGACTGGTGGGCAAATCCGAAAAGTTGCGACAGGCCGAGACCGGTACCCTTGCCGACGGCCTTGGTCGTGAAGAAGGGTTCGAACGCGCGCTCCTTCACCTCCGGCGTCATGCCGCAGCCGCCGTCGATCACCTCGATGCACAGATAGTCGCCGGGTTGGATGTCGCCGACTTCGTTGCGGTCCATCGCCTTGTTGCAGGTGCGGATGGTCAGCTTGCCGGTTCCGTCCATCGCATCGCGGGCGTTGACCGCCAGATTGAGGATGGCGTTCTCCAGCTGGTGCGGATCGACGAATACGGGCCAGGCGTTGCGCGCCAGATCGGTCTTGACGGTGACCCGCTCGCCAAGCGTCCGGTCGAGCAATTCGCCCATCCCGCTGACCAAAGTGGCGCTGTCGACCCGCTCGGGAAGCAGAGGCTCCGACCGGGCGAACGAAAGCAGGCGTCTGGTGAGCGCGGCGGCCCGAGTGGCGCCCTCCATCGCGTTGGTGAGGTGGGTCATCACCTCGCGCCGAGGACCGTTGAGACGACGGCGCGCAAGGTCAATTCCTCCGACAACCACGGCGAGCATGTTGTTAAAGTCGTGCGCGATGCCACCCGTCAGCTGACCGACCGCCTCCATCTTCTGAACCTGGCGAAGCTGGGCTTCGGCCGCCTGCCGTTCAACCGCCTCAGCCTTCAAGGCCTGGTTGGCCTCCCACAGTTCCTGCGTCCGCTCGCGCACCGCAAGATCGAGCACCTCGGCCCGTTCCGTCTCGCTCTCCGCCTCACGGCGAGCGGCCGCATTGAGACGCAAGGCCTGAACCGCGACATAGCCCATGAAGATCGCAAACAGGCCGACTATCATGCCGAGCCAGCTTAGATAGTCGGTGAGCCGGTCGGCTTCGGCCGAGAACAGCTGTGTCTCCTTCATTCGCTCGGTCAGCGACGACCGCTCGGCAACCGCAATGGCATTGAGCTGCGTTCGAATGCTTCGGCCGGTCGGCGCAAGGCTGGCGGCGTAGTAAAGCGAAGGGCCTACCGCGCCCTGCTTGGATGCGGCGGCCCGAGCGGCGGCGGCGAATTCCTCGCCCCGCTTGGCGTAGAGCGCCTTCAAATCCCCGACCCGGCGGCGCTGCTCGGGATCGGTGCGAACTAGCCGCTCAAGCTGAGCGATCTGGTAGGCGGCGAGCCGCCACTGACCGGCATAGATGTTGCCGCTGGTTGCAATCTGCTCGTCGAGGACGAAACGGCCCAGCGCCGCTTCCGATCTCGACAGGGTGGAATCCAAAGTGCGGGTCAGAAGCGTGACATCATAGGCGTGCCGTTCCGCTTCCAGCGCCCGGTCGCGGGCGCCGTTGGTGATCGCAACGAGCACGACCATGCCCAGCAGCACCAGCGTCGCGACAAGCGCGAGCGCTGCCGCGCCACTGCGGCGCCAGTCGAGCCGTTGTTCTTCCCCCGGCGTCATGGCGCCAGTCTAAACTCCCGATTCGGTCTGTGAAACCCTTAAAAGCCTCCGATATCCTTCGGCACCGCTCAGGACAGGCATCCGGTCGCTCGCCCAGCCGCCGAGAACATGCCAAGGATTTCGTCGACCTGTTCGCCCGAATGTTCAGAGCACAGCGAACAACGCAAAAGGGTCATGTTCGCAGGCGTCGCCGGCGGTCGGGCGAGATTGACGTACAGCCCTTCGTGCAGAAGCGCCTCCCACATCGCGGCGCCCTTTTCCAGGTCGGGCATGATCACCGCGATAATCGCCGACTGCGGCTCCTCAGTGCCGAGCGTGAAGCCAAGCGCTTTCAGGCCGGCGTGGAGTTTCTGGCTGTTTTCCCACAAATGGTCGCGTTTGGCTTTCCCGTGCATCAGCTTGCGGATCGAGGTCGCGGCCGTGGCAACAACGCTGGGCGGAAGCGAGGCGGTGAACACATAGGGGCGGCAGACCAGGCGGAGGATTTCGAACTTGGGGTGATTGGAGACACAGAAACCGCCGACCGTGCCGACCGATTTGGAGAAGGTGCCGATGATGAAGTCGACTTCGTCGATTACCCCCTGCGCCTCGGCAACGCCGCGGCCATGTTCGCCAATGAAGCCCATCGAATGGGCCTCGTCGACCAGCACCATGGCGCCCGCCGCCTTCGAAACCGCGACCATTTCCTTCAGCGGCGCGATATCGCCAAGCATCGAGTAAACGCCTTCAAGCACCACCAGCTTGCCGGTTTCGGGCGGCAGCCGCTTCAGTCGCTTGTCGAGCGCGTCGACATCATTGTGGCGGAAGGGCACGATCTGGGCATTGCCGAGCGCGCATCCGTCGTAAATCGACGCGTGGCTGTCGATGTCGAGGATAATATAGTCATCCTTGCCGGCGATGGTCGAAATCACGCCAAGATTGGCCTGGTATCCGGTCGAGAACACCATGGCATGGTCCATGGCGTAAAATTCCTTCAAGGCCTCTTCACAGGCCTTGTGACCGGCATAGGTGCCGTTGAGTACCCGGCTGCCGGTGGTGCCGGATCCGAACTTGTCCAGAGCATCCTTCCCTGCCGCGATGACCTCCGGGTCGAAGGTCATTCCCATGTAATTATAGGTACCGAGCAGGATCGTCTTGCGCCCGTTGCAGATGGCCACCGTCGGGCTGACCACCTCGTCCATCACCAGGCCAAACGGGTCCGTCAGCCCGGTCGAGAGCAATTGCTCGCGAGTTTCGATCAGCGGATCGAACTTGGAGAAAAGGTCGCTCACGCCTTCAGGGTCTCGACCGCGTCGACCAGCTGGCCGACATTCTCGATCTCGGCCTGCTGGTTCATGGTGATGAGGATGTCGAACTCGTCCTCGATGGTCGCCACGAAATCGAGCACCGTCAGGCTGTCCCACTCCAGGTCCTGGGCAAATCGGGTCGCATCGCCGATGTCGATCCCCTTCTTGTTGAAAGGTTCGATCAGGGCCTTCACCCTGGCGTCTGTGTCGGCTCGGTCGGTCATGCTCGGCGTCCTACTGGCGGGCCAGCGCTTTCGCAACGAAATCGGGCGGGAAAGAGGCGAGGGCTTGCCTTCGCGCCCAATCCGGCGTTGCATGGCGTGCGGGATCAGAGCGAGGATCAGAAATGAGTGAATCCGGGCGCGAGATGTCGGCGGGAGCAGGCCAACTGCAAACCGCGTCGTCGACTTCGGAAACTGCACCGCCAGAGCCAGAGGCACAGCGCTTTTTCGAACCGGAATATATCAATGTTCTGGTGTCGGCCCATGCCGGCAACCTGGAATTGTCCAACATGGCCGACAGCAAGGCCTCAATTTTGCTTGGCGCCAGCTTCGTCGTGTTCGGGCTGTCGATTTCCGATATCGCGGCCGGCAAGGCCAGCATTCCATTGGTCGTCCTGACCCTGTTTTCGTTCATCGCTACGGTGCTGGGCGTTTTGACTGTCCGCCCGGCGAGAATCCGCGACTGGAAGGTCGACCCTGGCAAATCCAACATCATGTTCTTCGGAAGCTTCACCAACGTGACGCGCGAGCAATTTATCGAACAGTGTATCGATACGCTGGCGTCGCCCGAGGAATCGATTCGCGCCATGGCGCGCGACATCTACGATCATGGCCATCTGTTGAAGAAGGAAAAGTTCCGCTGGCTCTACTGGAGCTACACTGCCTTCCTCTGGGGCATGTGGATCACCGCGCTGGCAGTCGTGATCGATCTCTATCTGGCCTAGGGTGGCGAGAGCCGCGCGCCATCCCGTCGAGCCCTCGATCAATCGCGGCCATGCTTGCGGCGTTGCTGCATGACATCGCTCATCGCGGCGGCGAGGATGCCGGTCGGCAAGGCGATGGTCCCGATCGCCGCGATCGAAACCAGCGCCGAAAAGAATTTGCCGAGCGGGGTGATGGGATAGACATCGCCATATCCGACCGTGGTCAGCGTCACGATCCCCCACCAGAAGGCGCGGGGGATACTCCCGAATTTGTCAGGCTGGGCGTCGGCTTCGGCCCAATAGAGCAGCGAACTGGCGATCAGAAGCGTGAATCCGGCCAGGCAAAAGGCAAGGAACAGCTCCTCGCGACGCGAGCTCAAGGCTTCACCCAGGTCACGCCATGCCCGTGAAAATCTGCCGAGCCGAGCGAGCCGCAGGATCCGGAAGAAGCGGACGAAGCGCAGCAGGAGCGTCGCCCCGCCGGCGAAGGCGAAAAAGGACGGAATGATCGCCAGCAAGTCGACGATCGAAGCCAGGGAGAAAATGAATTTCGTGCGCGGATGAGGGCTGTCCGCAAAGGCCGGGTTGAGATCGGCAACCCACAAGCGAAGGAGATATTCAATCAGGAACAGAGCGCCGAAGATCACCTCAAGGGTTCTAAACAGCCATTCCTTTCCGGCGGCAATGGTCGGCTCGGTCTCGATTACCGCGGACGCAACTGCTCCGAGGATGAGGAAGATCACGAGGTGGTTGACGAACGACAAGCCTTCCGAGCGAGCGGTCGGATCGACCTGACGAAATACGGCCTGCTTCAGTTTTCCGATCGCCATTGTCCCCCCGGCTCCAACGTCGCTGACGCCATGGTGTAACCCAACTCGACGGCTCTGTAGAGTTGCTTCACTCTGGGTCCGACGGGGATCGCCGGGATCGGCTAAAGCCAGCCTTCCGCGCGGTACCAGCGGGCGGTGGCGGCAAGGCCTGTCTCCGTCTCGATTGTCGGGCACCAAAGCGATTCGGGGACGCCGCGTGAAGGATCAACGGTCCAGTCGGGATGGCAGAAATATGAAGCGCGATCGGCCGTCAGCTTAGCCGACTTGCCGCGCGCCACCCGGTCAATTCCGGCCCCGAGCCGAAGAAGGGCGCGCGGAGTCGACAAGGTGACGACGCGCCGGCCAACCGCGCGACCAAGCGCCTGGCCGAACCCTTCGTGGGTCCAGCCGCCTTGCTTCCCATCGTCGGGCTCAAGGACCGGCGTGGCGGGCGATTCCGCTTCGGCCAAGGCAAGAAGCAGCCGGGCCAGGTCGTCGACGTGGATAACGGACAGGCGCCCCCGTGGCGGCAGCAGGACGATGCCGCGTGCCGCCATTTTAAACAGTTCGAGGATCTCGCGGTCGCCGGGGCCGTAGACGGCTGGCGGGCGGACGATGGCGGTGGAAAGCGAGGAGGCTTCGACCAATTCTTCCGACCGGGCCTTGCTCGCGCCATAGAGCGAGAGCCGCGGCTCCCTCGCCGCTAGCGAGCTGACATGGACGAAGCGTCTCACGCCGCCCTTTTCGGCGGCGGAAAGCATGGCCGCGGTGCCCGCAACATTGGCCGCTTCAAAGCCCGCTGCATCGGGCGCGTTGATGGCGCCCGCAACGTGGATGACGGCCTCCGCTCCGCGGACCAGCTCAGCCAGGCTGTCGCCATTGTCGAGCGCCCCGGGAATCCACTCGATGCCCTTGCGCTTGCGCATCGGACGGCGGGTGAGCGCCCGGACGTCATGGCCCAGCGCCCGCGCTTTGGTGAGCAGCCGACTGCCCACGAACCCCGTCGCGCCGGTGATCGCCAGCATCATAGCGGAGACCAGGGCCTTTCGGGCATTGCGGCCGCTTCCTCCGCCTTCTTTTCGCCGATGCGATGGAGAAGCGCGTCGAGCACCGCTTCGATACCGGTTCCGCCCGCGGCGCTCAGCGGGAAAATCTGATGACCGCTCGCCTGAGCCAGTTCGGCTGAAAGCGCGGCGATCAGCTCCTCATCAAGGCTGTCGACCTTGTTGAGCGCGACGACAACCGGCTTGGCGGCCAGTCCCTCGCCATAGGCATCCAGTTCGCCATGCACGACGCGGTAACTTGTCGCGACGTCCTCGTCGTTGGCATCGACCAGATGCAGCAGCACTTGGCACCGCTCGATATGCCCCAGGAATCGATCGCCGATGCCCGCGCCCTCGGCCGCGCCTTCGATCAGTCCAGGAATGTCGGCTACGACGAACTCGCGGCCGCGATGGCTGACCACGCCGAGCTGCGGGCGAAGCGTGGTGAACGCGTAGGCGCCGACCTTGGCCCCGGCGTTGGTGACGGCATTGATGAAGGTCGACTTGCCGGCGTTGGGGAGCCCGACCAAGCCGACGTCGGCCAGCAGCTTGAGGCGTAGCCAGACATACATCTCCTCGCCGGGCCAGCCGGTGCCGTGCTGGCGTGGAGCGCGGTTGGTCGAGGTCTTGTAGCTGGCGTTGCCGCGACCGCCGTCGCCGCCCTTCAGGAAATGGATGCGCTGGCCTTCCTCGGTGAAGTCGGCGAGCAGCGTGCGATCTTCGTCGTCGGCCAGAATCTGGGTTCCGACCGGGACCTTGATCACAAGATCCTTGCCACCGGCCCCGGTCATGTTCGACCCGGCGCCGCCCTTGCCGCGCGGCGCCCGGAAATGCTGAGTGTAGCGAAAGTCGATCAGCGTATTGAGGCCAGGCACGGCTTCGAACACGATGTCGCCGCCCTTGCCGCCCTCGCCGCCGTCGGGGCCGCCATATTCGACGAACTTTTCACGACGGAAGCTGACCGCGCCGGGCCCGCCCGCACCGGAGCGAATGAAAATCTTGGCCTGGTCGAGGAAATGCATGGGCAGCGCCTAGCCTGATTGGCGCTGCCGAGCAAAGTCAGGGCCGTTCGAGCCGTGCTTCATATGGCCCGATCTTGCCGCCGTCGATTATCCCGGCCCACCGCCCGTGATGCCTTTAATGAGGCCTACCGCATCGTCGCGGACCGCTTCGCGTGGCAGCCGGCTGGCCGCCGCTACCTCCTCACCCACGAGGCTGTCGCCAATCGCCATCAGCACCAGTCCCAGCGTGACCCGGTCCATCGGGCGGGTGTCGCCCGCCAAGCGGAAGTCCTCGACGATCGAACGGATGGTGTCGACCATCGGCTCCAGTGCCTCGCGCTGGCGTGTAAGCGCGATCCAGCCGATCAGCTCGCCGACGCGCTCGGCGTGGAAGGCGTCGAACATCGCGTCGACCACGTCGCGCTCGCTCGCCTCGCCCCGCCGCCGCTTGCCGATCGCCTCAGTGATCGACGCCGACACGGTCCGTGCAATGTCCTCGGCCAATGCGCGGTGAAGCCCGGCGACATTGCCGAAATGATGGAGCAGATTGGCATGGGTGCGGTCGATCCGGGCACTTACCGACTTCAGCGTTATCGCCGCCACTCCCTCGTCGCGCAGCAGCTCGCGGGCGGCGGCAACCGCCGCGGCGCGGCTTTCCTGCGGGGAAAGGCGTTTACGACCTTGCAAGGTAATTGACATTTATGTCAGTAAGTCCCTATCCTGCTCGCAAATGATGCTTGGAACCTAATCATGACCGCTGCAAGTGTGACCCCCCCCGACCTGACGATTACCCCGCGCGACCGCCGCTTCGGGCGCGAAGGGAGGCCGGCCCGATGGTGGCATGGCGGCGACCCGTTCGCGACCGCCTTCTACAATGCGCTGTCGGCCACCTTTCCCAAGGGCGAGGCCTTCTTCGTCGAAAGCGTTCGGTTGTATCGCGAGGGCACGCCTCCCAAGCTGGCCGAAGAGATCAAGGGCTTCACCACCCAGGAGGCGATCCACAGCCGCGAGCATGCCGCGTTCAACAAGGCAGCGATCGACGGCGGCTACGACCTTGGCCCCCTTGAAATGCGAATCCGGGAACGGCTCGACTTTGTCAGGTCCAAGCCTCAGATCGCCTGGCTCGCCTCGACCATGGCGCTGGAGCATTTCACCGCCATTTTCGCCCATGAGTTGCTCGCCGATCCGCGCCACCTGAGCCCCGCCGAGCCGGAAGCCGCCGCCATGTGGCGCTGGCATGCGATCGAGGAGATCGAGCACAAGGGTGTTGCCTATGACACCTGGCTTCACGCCACCCGCCATTGGCCGAGGGAGAAGCGGTGGAAGGTGAAGGCCAAGGTCATGCTCAACGCGACATATAATTTCGTGGTCCACCGGACGCTCGGCGCGATCGAGTTGTTGCGCCAGGACGGCATTACCGGGCCCAGGGCCTGGCTCGGTCTGTTATGGTTCATGTGGGTGAGGCCGGGCATGATGCGGAAGATCTTCCGTGCCTGGGCGGCCTTCTTCATGCCCGGCTTCCATCCGTGGAACGAGGACGACCGTCACCTCATCCGCCGCTATGAGGCGGAGGCGGCTCTGGGCACGGAGAGCTTCAAGAAGGTACGCCGCGCGGCCGCCTAGTTTCGCCACAAGCTTCGGGATGCGGGCGCCCGCGCGTTGGGCGATGGTCGGCTCATGACCATCCAAGGACGTATCGCTGCGCTCAACTGGGACCGGCTGGCGGGCCAGCTCGACCGCCAGGGCTGGGCCACGACCGGCCCGCTTCTGACCGGCGACGAGCGCTCTGCCCTAACCGCATTCTACGACGACGCGGCGCTGTTTCGCGCTACCGTGGTCATGTCCCGGCATGGCTTCGGCCAGGGCGAGTATCGCTATTTCGCCTATCCGTTACCGCCGCTGGTCGAACAGCTGCGCGAGGGCCTGTATGAGCGACTGGTCCCGCTGGCCAATCGCTGGCGCCGCGCGCTCGGCACTGATGATCCCTTCCCGGAAAGCCACACCGCCTATGTCCAGAAATGCCATGCCGCCGGTCAGACCCGCCCGACGCCGCTGGTCCTGCGCTACGGTCCGGGCGATTATAATTGCCTGCACCAGGACCTGTACGGCGAACTGAGCTTCCCGCTGCAGGCGGCATTCCTGCTGTCACGGCCGGGAGAGGAGTTTACCGGCGGCGAGTTCGTCCTGACCGAGCAGCGCCCGCGGATGCAGTCGCGGGTCCACGTCGTGCCGCTGGAGGCGGGCGAGGCCGTGATCTTTGCCGTCAATCACCGTCCCATCCAGGGCACGCGGGGCACCTATCGCGTCGCCATGCGGCACGGCGTCAGTCCGCTTTGCAAAGGACAACGCCATGCGCTGGGCATCATCTTGCACGACGCCGCCTAGGCCGCCAACGGCTCCTCGACCTCGCCGCGGCCGATCAGCGACAGCCGATACAGCCTGGACATCGCCTCTCCGCCGCGCGCGCAGCTGTAGCGGGGGGCGCTTAGCCCCGTCGGCACGAAGCCCAGCTTCTCCAGCACCCGCCCCGACGCGGGGTTGTCGAGGAAGTGGGATGCCTCCAGCCGCGGAAGCTTTAGCGTCCGCGCGATATCGATCAGCGCCCGTGCAGCCTCGGTCGCGAACCCTTGTCCCCAATGAGCACGAGTGATCCAATAGCCCATTTCGACCGCGCCCGATGGGCGCCGGCCAAGGCCGCAGGCACCGACCAGTCGTGGCGCGCCTTCGGTCCGCTCGGCGATGAGGAAGCTGGGCAGCGCCGGATCACGAGGGCTCGCGAGAAACGCCTCGGCATCCTGCAGCGCATAAGGCCAGGGCGCGGTCGCCAGATTGCGCACTACCTGCTCGTCGGCGATCGCCTGGGCCAGCGCGGGCGCGTCCTCGGCCCAGCCGGGTCTTAACAACAGTCGTTCGGTACGGGCGAACATGACCACTTCCTTCTCCTCTCGAACCGCCCGCTAGGGCCGCTCTGTTTCAGTTTCGGGAGAAGAATGAGACGCAACAAAAAAGGGAGGAGAGGGGGCTTCCCTCTTCTCCCTATTCGAGTCCTTTTTCAGGTCTCGTCTGGGGCGCCCCCTCCCGGGAGCGGCCCTTTATCGACCGATCCCGCCTATTCCGCAGCTTCCGGCATAATCATCTCGACGTGCACATATTTGCGGCCGAGCTTCCCGTCGCGGAAACACACGCGACCGTCCGTAAGCGCAAAAAGCGTATGGTCCTTGCCCAGGCCGACATTATCGCCGGGATACCATTTCGTACCGCGTTGACGCACGATGATGTTGCCGGCGCGAACTGCTTCGCTGCCGAACTTTTTCACGCCAAGGCGCTTTGATTCTGAATCGCGGCCGTTACGCGACGAGCCGCCTGCCTTTTTATGTGCCATCGTTACTTCTTCTTCGCAGGTTTCGCGGCGGCCTTGGGGGCTGCCTTCTTCGCTGCCGCCTTAGCAGGTGCAGCATCCTTTGTCGACTTGGCCTCGGCCTTGGCCGGAGCAGCCTTCTTCTCCGTTTTCGGAGCAGCGGCCTTGGTCTCAGCCTTGGGAGCGGCCTCGGCCGCCTCAACTTTGCTCGGGACAGGCTTCGCAGGCGCGGCGGGCTTTTCAGCCTTGGCGTCCGCCTTTTTTTCAGCCTTCTTGCCGCCGATCGAGACGATCTTGAGAATCGTCAGCTTCTGGCGATGGCCGGCCTTGCGGCGGTAATTGTGGCGGCGGCGCTTCTTGAAGACGGTGACCTTGTCCGCCTTCGCCTGAGCGACGATTTCGGCCGCAACGACCAGGCCGGCGGTCGACTTCAGGTCCGAGCCTTCGCCCGCGAGCAGGACATCGGTGAGGTCGATGCTGTCACCGGCCTCGCCGGCCAGCTTCTCGACGACGATCTTGTCTCCGGGGGCAACGCGATACTGCTTGCCACCCGTGCGCACGATAGCGAACATGGGCCTCATCACTTTCCGTAACAATTGACCGCGCAAGGTTGAGCGCCGCGTGGCACGAGGCCCCGCGCGGGAAAGCGTGCCGCCTATGGACCGCGGGCGATTCTGTCAACTGCGGGCAGTTGCGAAATCAGTGTTTGTGTTCAGCTTTCAATTGATACCGCTGGCCATCGAAGCCGTCGAACAGCGTCCCGATGGCGGGGTGATCGATCGGCTCGCCTTCCTCGTCGGCCACGAGATTTTGTTGGCTGACATAAGCGACATAGCTGCTTTCCGAATTTTCGGCGAGCAGGTGGTAGAAGGGCTGATCCTTGGCCGGGCGCATCGCCTCGGGGATCGCTTCATACCATTCGTCGCTGTTGGCGAATTCGGGATCGACGTCGAAAACCACGCCGCGGAAGTCGAGCAGGCGGTGGCGCACCATCTCGCCAATGCCGTAGCGGGCGCTGGGGATGGAGCGGAGTTCCGAGGGGGAAGGCGTATTCATAAGCTTAATGTAAGCGCAGGGCAGGTGGTGACAAGCCGGAAACCGGCGTGGGGGTAGTTCGTTCCCAACTTCGATGACTTCCGCAAGCTCCGACTTTCGGGCCGACCTACTGGTCTTCACGCCGGCCGATGTCGATCTGGAACGCTCACCACTGGCCGGGCGGCTCCGGATGGAAACCTGTGTTCTGGGCGCCTTCAATCCTGGCTTCACTCGGCTTCCCAGCGGAAACCTGCTGATGATGGTTCGGGTTGCGGAGGCGATCCGAGACCCGATCGGCGATGGGCATATTCACGCCATTCGCTGGAGCGAGGGCGAGTTCGTCATCGACCGATGGCCGTTGGAACAGGCCGATACGGACGATCCGAGGAAATTCCTGACAAGCGGCGGGAGTTGGAAGGTCATGGCACTGACCAGCCTGTCGTGGCTGCTGCCGGTTGAACTCACGCCGGACGGTCTGGAGGTGGCGGCGGTCCATTACGACAAGGCGATCGCGCCCGAAGGCGACTGGCAATGCTATGGCGTGGAGGACGCGCGGATCAGCCGGGTCGGCAACGAATGGTTGATGACCACCTGTTCGGTCAGCCCGGAACGTCAATCGACGACGCTCTATCGGTCCGACAATGGCATCGAATGGCGCTTCGCCGGCATCGTGCTCGATCACCAGAACAAGGACATGCTGATCTTCGAGGGCTTGGTTGGCGGCCAGTATTGGGCGCAAACGCGGCCGCTGGGCGATCTCTATTTCGCCTATCCTCCGGGCAGCGAATGGCGTTCCGGGCCGTCGATCAACCTCGCCACGTCGCCCGACGCGCTGCACTGGAAGCCTTTCCTCAGGCCTGGCATCCGGCCTCGGGCGGACAGCGTCACGACGGCGCGCATCGGGGGAGGGACCCCGCCGATCCTGACGGATGCAGGCTGGCTGTCGTTGTGGCATGGGGTCGAGCCGAACGGGATCGTCGGAATTTACCGAACCTATTGGTCGATCCTCGATCGTGACGATCCGTCCCGGCTGCTTCGAACCGGCAAGGGGCCGCTGATTGAAGCCAGTCCGGCACTCACCGCGCCACTGGAACAGCAGATGTACGTTCGCGATGTGGTGTTCACGACCGGCATCGCCGACGCCGGCGACCATTATGTCGTGGCGTCGGGCGAGGCGGACCTGGCCTGTCGCATCACCCATGTTCCCAAGACGATGTTCGACTGACCATCATCGGGCTTTGCAAGGCCGCGCACCGCTGCTAGACGCCGCCCCCGACCGATGCCGGACCTGATCCGGGCAGCATCATCCTGTCATGCGGAGAGGTGGCTGAGAGGTCGAAAGCACCGCACTCGAAATGCGGCGTGCCGGCAACGGTACCGTGGGTTCGAATCCCACCCTCTCCGCCACGCAGTTAGCCTACTAATCGCCAACTTGAAGCTGACCATCTAACCCCGCCAAAACGGGGCGAATTACGGCGCTTCGGTCCTTGCGACCATCCGTGTCTGATTGGTCAATCGCACCCATTACGGAAGGACGGACAACGCGGCATTGGATGCCGAACTGGAAGCGCCGAAAAACCACTCAAGCGTTCCTTCAAACCTGCGGTCCCCGACGCCGACCAGCATATCACGACCACCCACCACCGAGAACGCGGAACAGGTCGATTTGAGCGCTGACCACCTGGCCGTTCATCGTCGCCAAATCGGACTCCGACTCCGCAAACGTCCGCTCGGCATCAAGGAGCGCGAGCGTGTCTACTTGCCCTTCACGCTGCTGCGCGCGGACGATCTTGACCGCTACTTGGGCTTCGTCTCGCGCGGCCTGGAGGGCGTCCCGGCGCCGAAGGGCGTTCGCATAGGCGGATAGTGCCGTCTCGGTTTCCTGAAGCGAGCGCAGCACGGTTCCATCGAATTGGGCGAGCGCTTCCTGGCTACCGGCTTCCGCACCAGCGACGCGAGCCCTCGCCCGGGCATGGTCGCTGAACGACCAGCTGATCAGCGGACCGAGCAGGAAGCCAACGGGATTGCTGAAGAGGTTGCCGATGCTTCCGGCGCTCGATCCGAGCGAACCCCCGAGGGTGACCTGCGGATAGAGTTCCGCCGTCGCGACGCCGATCCTCGCGGTCGCGGCTGCCAGCCTGCGCTCGGCCGCGCGAACGTCCGGGCGCCGTGCAAGAAGCTGCGCCCCGTCACCGACCGGGATCGGGTGATCGAGCTTCAGCGAAGACGTTCGCGCGCCAGCGGTGGCGGGAAGCTCCGATGGCGCGCGCCCGGTGAGGGTCGCGAGCCGGAACAAGGCTCCGTCGCGCTCTGCAGCGATGGCGGGAATCTCCGCCTGGCGCTGATTGCGCAGCGCGGCGATGCGAGCGGTGTCGAGCCGCGTCGTCTGGCCGATTTCCACCTGCTTTTCGGTCAGGCGCAGCGACTGGTCGAGCAGTTCTACAATGTGCTGTGCAACGGCCAGTCGCTCGGCCAGGCTGGACGCGTCGGCATAGGCCTCCGCCGTGTCGGATACGATCGCGACGCGGACCGTGTCTGCATCGGCCTCGGCAGCGCCGACGTCGCCCTTCGCTGCTTCAACCCCGCGCCCGACGCGGCCGAACAAATCGACTTCATAGGCGACCTCCAGACCAGCCGAGTAATTGGTCGACGCGTTGGAGCTTCCCTTGTCACGGCCGCGCGTTGCCGAGGCGCTCGCGCCGCCCTGGGGCAGGCGGTCCACCTTTGTCTCTCGCAGCGCGGCCCGGGCGCGGGCGAGGCGTGCAACGGCCGCTCGCACATCCGTGTTGTGCGCCAGCGCGTCGGCGATCAGGCCGTCGAGGACGGGGTCGTTGTACAGCCGCCACCAATTGTCCGGCAGCGGCGCAAGCGGCTGGACCGCCGGCGAATTCGCCGCGACGAACGGGCCGGCGGCTGCCGTCGGAGTGGCCGGACGGACATAGTCCGGGCCGGTGGCGCAGGCGGCAAGCACCAGCGCCGATGCAAGGGTCGCAAAAGTCTTCATGGTGAGTTTCCTTATTCCGCCGGAAGCAGGGTCAGCTGCTCGCCCGAGGGCCGGCCGTCGCGCCGGCGCTTCAGCATTTCGCCGAGCGTCCGCGTCGCGACGTAGAAAACCGGGGTGAACACGAGGCCGAAGGCCGTCACGCCGATCATTCCGAAGAAGACCGCCGTGCCGAGCGCCTGCCGAAGCTCCCAGCCCGGACCACTCGCGATCACAAGCGGCACGGTGCCGAGGATGAAGGCGAAGCTGGTCATCAGGATCGGACGAAGCCGCGAGCGAGCCGCTTCGACGGCGGCATCGAGGGCCGCAAGGCCCCGCTCTTCCGCCTGCTTGGCGAACTCGACGATCAGGATCGCATTCTTCGCGGCGAGCGCGATGAGCACGATCAGGCCGATCTGCGTCAGGATGTTATTGTCCAGACCGCGCAGGTTCACGCCGGTCATGGCAGCCAACAGGGTCATCGGCACGATCAGGATGATCGACAAAGGAAGCAGCAGGCTTTCGAACTGCGCTGCCAGCACCAGGAAGACGAACACCACCGACAGAGCGAAGATCACTGCGGCAATGCTGCCGGCGAGCTTCTGCTGATAGGCGATGTCGGTCCACTCGGTCTCGAAGCCCCGTGGCAAGCCAGCGGCGAGCTTTTCCATCGTTTTCAGCGACTGGCCCGACGAATATCCGGGCGCGGTATCGCCATCGACTTCGACCGCGGGGTACAAATTGTAGCGCGTCACGCGGTACGGGCCCGTCTTGTCGGAGAAGGTCGCGACTGTCCCGATCGGCACCATCGCGCCGCTGTTCGAGCGGGTCTTGAGGTGGCCGATGTCGGAGGCCTCGTCGCGATACTGGGCGTCCGCCTGCGCCGTCACGTGGAAGGTGCGGCCGAGCAGGTTGAAGTCGTTGACGTAGGCCGATCCGAGATAGACCTGAAGCGCTTCGAACACGCGTTCCGGCGGGACGCCAAGCATGTCCGCCTTCGCCCGGTCGACGTCGGCATAGATTCGCGGTGTCGCCGTGTTGAACAAGGTGAAGACGTTGGCGAGACCCTTTTCCTGGTGTGCCTTCCCGATCAACTGCTGGGCAGCCTGCTCGAGCGCCTGGTAGCCGGCGCCCTGCCGGTCCTGGACGATCATGCGATAGCCGCCGCCATTGCCGACGCCCTGGATGACAGGTGGCGGAATGACGAACACGAAGGCCTCGTCCATGTCGGCAAGCGCGGCACGCATGTCGTTCTCGATGTTGAGTTCGCTCCGGTCGGTCCCTGCCCGCTCGTCGAACGGCTTGAAGGTGACATAGGCCGCGCCGGCGTTGGACGCCTGGGTCCCCGACGCTCCGTCGAAGCCCGAGAACATAACGGCCTGATCGACGCCTGGCACCTTGAGCAGCTTGTCGACCGCCTTCTTCAGCACTGCGTCCGTACGCTCGATCGAGCTTCCGGGGGGAAGCTGGATGGCGGCGAGCGCATAGCCTTGGTCCTGCGCTGGGATGAAGCCCGACGGCGTGTACCAGAACAAAGCAAGCGTCAGGCCAACGAAGCCCGCGTACACCGTCAGCGCGCGTTTTGGAGCATCGAGAATCCGGCGCGTGAGGTTACCGTACCACTCGCTCAACCGCGCGAAGTGGGTGTTGAACCAGTCGCCCGCGCGATGAACGAGGCCCATCACGCCCGATTCGGCCCGATGATCGCTGCGCGGCTTCAGAAGCCGTGCGGCCAGCGCCGGAGAAAGGGTCAGCGACAGCAGCAGCGAGATGATCGTCGAGGTTGCAATAGTCACAGCGAACTGGCGATAGAATTCGCCGGTGATACCGGTCAGGAAGGTGACGGGCACGAACACCGCGCAGAGCACCAGCACGATCGCGACAAGCGCAGCCGACACCTCGTCCATCGAGCGGTGCGCCGCTTCTTTCGGGCTCAATCCGTGCTCCAGGTTTCGCTCGACATTCTCGACCACGACGATCGCGTCGTCGACGACGATGCCGATGGCGAGCACCAAGCCGAACATCGACAAAGTGTTTAGCGAGTATCCTAGCGCAGCCAGCACCGCGAAGGAGCCGATCAGCGAGACCGGGATTGCCACGATCGGGATGATCGCTGCGCGCCAGCTCTGCAGAAAGACGATGATCACCAGCACGACCAGCAGCATGGCTTCGAGGAGCGTTTCCTGGACGGCCGTCATCGATTCACTGATGAATTCGGTCGGGTTCCAGATGATCCGGTACTCGAGGCCCTTCGGAAACGTCTTCGAGGCCTCAGCAAGCTGAGCCTTGACGCCTTCAGCCGCCGCGAGCGCATTAGTGCCCGGACGCTGGGTAATGCCGAGGATTACGGAGTCCTTGCCGGAGAGGTAGGCGTTGACCCCGTAATCCTCGGCGCCGAGCTCGACCCGGGCGACATCGCGAAGTCGCGTGATCGCGCCGGTCGGATCGGTCCGGATGATGATGTTCGCGAACTCGTCGGCGGTCTTGAAACGGCCCTGCGTCTCGACGTTCAGCTGCTGCGCCGCGCCTGTGTCGAACGGCGGCTGGCCGACCGTGCCGGCAGCGACCTGCACATTCTGTCTGCGGAGCGCGTCGACGACTTCACCTGCCGTCAGACCGAGGGTCGACGCCCGGCCCGGATCGATCCAGACGCGCATCGCATAGTCGCGCGCGCCGAAGATCGAGACGTCGCCGATGCCGTCGACGCGGGACAGGCGATCCTTGAGCTGGGTCAGCGCATAGTTGGAAACGTAGCCGCGATCCAGCGAGCCGTCGGGCGACAGCACGTTGACGGCCATCAGCCAGGACGGCGAGGTCTTGCGAACGACGACGCCTTGCCGGCGCACCTCCTCAGGGAGGCTCGGCTGAGCCAATGCCACGCGGTTCTGGACCAGCACCTGCGCCGTATCGAGGTCAGTTCCCAGCTTGAATGTGACGGTGATCGTCACCCGCCCGTCGCCGGTCGATTGCGACGACTGGTAGAGCATGTTGTCGACGCCGTTGATCTGCTGCTCGATCGGTGCCGCAACCGTGTCGGCCACCGTCTCGGCGGATGCACCGGGATAATTGGCGCTGACCGTCACCGTCGGGGGAACGACGTTGGGGAACTGGGAAACCGGTAGCCCGAAATAGGCGAACAGGCCGACGATCGTGATGATGATCGCGATCACGCCGGCAAAGATCGGGCGCCGGATAAAGAAATGGCTGAGCTGCATGGGAGGGCTCTTTTATCTGGCCGCCAAAGTCGCCTGTGAGGCGCTCGGGCTGGATGGGGGTGCGGTCGCCGGAGCTGCGCCTTCGGCAACGCGGACCTGCGTGACGCGCGGCTTTACCCTGCTGCCGGGCATGGCGAACTGGACGCCCTGGATGACGACCCGGTCGGCGCGGGTCAGGCCGGAACGGACGACGCGGAGATTGCCGATCAGCGGGCCGGTCTCGACCGGCTTTGCAGCGACGGTGCCGTCCTTGCCGACCGTCAGCACGATCTTGCGCGCCTGGTCGGTCCGGATCGCTGCGTCTGGGACCAGCAGGGCGAGCGTCGACCCGCCGTCGGCGAGACGCATGTTTCCGAACATTCCAGGCGTCAGGAACAGGCCGGGATTGCGAACGATCGCGCGCGCGCGGATCGTTCCCGAATTCTGGCTGATCCCATTGTCCGTGAAGTCCAGTTTTCCGCGCCAGTTGTAGGTGGCTTCGTCCTGCAACCGGATCTCGGCGACGTCGCCCCGCGCTCCCGCCCGGCGCTCGCGCGAATCCTTGAGGTACAGGGATTCCGGCACGTCGAACGTGAAGTAAATAGGGTCAAGCGCGTTGATCGTCGTCAGCAGGGTGCCACCGTCGACACCGGACGCAACGAGATTGCCTGCGTCGATCTTGCGGTCGGAAACACGCCCACTGATTGGAGCGCGGATGCGCGTGAACTCGACATCGAGCGAGCGCTGCTGGACCCGCGCCTGCGCAGCGGCAAGCGCTGCACGGGCGGTCTGCACCTGCGCCGTCAGCTGGTCGACATTAGCCTGAGATACGGCATCTGCTTCCAGCAGGCGTCGCGCGCGGCCGAGGTTAGTTTCGGCGAGGTTGAGCTCGCTGCGTGCGGTCGCAACACCAGCTCTCGCCTCGGCGAGCGTTGCGGCGAACGGGCGCGCGTCGATCGTAAAGAGAAGCTGGCCCTTGTGGACGATGGCACCGTCTTTGAAATGCACGGCGACGATCTGCCCCGACACGCGCGGACGCACCTCGACGCTTCGGCTCGGTTCGAACCGGCCCACGTAATCGTCCCACAGGCTCACGCTCTGCTCGAGGGGTGCCGCGACCGTCACTGAGGGGAGTGGTGGAGCAGCTGCGGGGGAGGGATCGCTGCTCCAGAGGGTGACGGCCGCGGCTAGGGCGACCAAGGGCGAGCCATAGATTGCGGCGCGTTGCCACAATGGCCGTTCCTTGATTTTGACGCGCACGGTTTGAGCCTCGCCATCGGCGGGGACCTTGGTGATCATGTTCATGCGGAAATCCTTCGCGGAGCGCTGAGGGTCGAGTTGATGCTTCCGGCCATCAGTTCATATTGGTCCGGCGTGAAGCCGGCGGAGATGAAATTGGAGACGTCTTCACCGGGCACGGTGAAGCCGTAGTGCCACGTCAGGACCGCCATCCGGCGGAGCGCCTCCAGTTTCGCATTGGCCAACTCCGGATTGCCCTGACCGATGAGCCAATTCCAGAAGCGGCGCGTGCGACCGATGGTTCGGATCGTCCATAGACGATCGATGCGAGCAAGGCGGATCACCGACCACTCGAGTGGCGAGAAGTCGGGGTTCCTATTGCGGTTCGCTGCAATTCCAGGAAGTTCGATTGGGCGAAAGCCCTGCGTTTCAATCTTTGCGAGATAAGCCATGATTGCTCTGCCTCTCCTGCGCCGTGCGAGCGGGGTCATTCGCCGAAGCTGGGCTTCGGGCGGCGGCACTTCGCGGCGCACAAAATTCCGTTCGGCGAAGCCTCAGGCTTCGACGTTTTCGGCTATGGGTTCGTTACGGGAATACAGGCGGGTGTTACGCCCGCGGGAAGAAAGAAATCATATCCAGAACGCACCGCCCCTTTTGCTGTCAATGGGCGAAAGAGAGGGCCGGGAAAAGGCTCCAACCTTTCTGTACCGTTCAGTATTAAGAGGAGCAGAGCCCGTCAAGCAATAATTCTATACCGACCGATAAAAAATTTATCGGAGGGTATAAGTCAAACACTGGGCCAGAGGGTGAGCCCAGTTTCCACCAACCGCTCCAGCTCCTCGCGGGTTGCGCCTTGGTTAGCCTGGACGGAAATTCCCTGCAGCATGGCGACGAGCACCCGCATCAAACCTTCTGGGTCAACGTGCGCAGGAAGGTCGCCTTCGGCCTTCGCGCGTTCGAAGCGTTCGATCAGCGCCGCCTTCGCTTTCTCGGCCCGTTTGACGACGTCCTCCCGGACCGACTGCGAATCTGGTCCGCAGGCCACCGAAGTGATGACGCCCATGCAGCCGTGGGGCTCATTGGAGCTTGTGACGTTATCGATCGAGCCCCGCAGCATGACCTCTGCAACGCCGCGCGCGGTCGGTTCATCAATCGCCCGGCCGATGTAGGCAAGCTTCTCGGTCTCGTACAGATCGAGCGCTTTGCGAAACAGCGATTCCTTATTGCCAAATGCGGCATAAAGGCTTGGACGGGTAATCCCCATCGCCTCCGTCAAATCATTCATCGACGTGCCGTCATAGCCCTTTTCCCAAAAGACGCGCAGTGCCTGCGCAAGCGCCTTGTCCATGCAAAATTCACGCGGCCGCCCGCGGCATGTTGGCACGTCGGCAGCAAGGGTCTCAGTCTGATTCATATCGCTTGGTACATAATCCTAAATCACACAGAATCCAGCGATATATACACAAGTCGGCCCATCACCTAATATTCTGGTCTGGTCACGCCGTCAGAATTCAAGGACTTCAAGTGTCGAAAGTCGGGTGACCAAATGGTCTATGATCATACGGACGCGCCCCAGTCGCTGTCGCCCGTCGGGCATACAAGATTGATCGGGACGGGCGTCGTTCTGGCTAAACGCTCGCCGCGGTGATCTCAATTACGGGGAATGACATTCCGGGTTTTGAAGTCCTCGAAGATTTGCAGAAACATTGCCTTGCTATCCACAAATTCGTGGAAGCCGTAACGTCGTGCCTTGGAGCCGTCGGCGATGACATCATAATCCCAGCGGAAAACAAAGTCGCCGAACCGCCACGAAGCTATTTCCGAATATGCGATTGGAGCGAGCTTGTGGCGCTCGACCATGTGCGCCCAGAGCGGTGCTTTGTCTGCCATCACTTCGTCCAGCGACATCGGCAAGGGGGGCGCTGGTTCAAGGTCGAAGGAGCGGGCAATTACAGGCCACATTTCACTCCACCGAAACATGTCGCCGTTATTGATGTTGAAAGCCTCGTTAGCGCATCTGGGATCGGTAGCTGCCCAAACGGTTGCACGCGCAAGGAGGTCGGCATCGGTCATCTCGATCAGGCTGTTGTAGGCGCCGACGCTGCCGGGAAAGCGAAGGGGCAGCCCGAGCTCCTTTGATATGGCGGCGTACACGGCAATGACCATGGCCAAGTTCATCGGATTCCCAACCGCATAGCCGCAGACGACAGAGGGCCTGATCGCCGAGAAGGACCAGCGTTTTCCCGCCTGGTGCGCCGCCAGCCACTGTTGCTGGTCGACGTTGAATTCCGGCGGCATATGACCGGGGTCGTCTTCCCGCGCCGGCGTCTTAAATGGGCCAAGGTGAGCTCCGTATACCTTGTATCCCTGCATGAGGCTGACATGCTGTAAGTTCGGGGCGATAGCCTCGATGCTTGTCACGACGTTGGTTAGCATAGCGAGATTGGGCGCGACGAGTTCTGACCAGGTCGGGCGATCCTGAAAGGCCGTATAGAAGACGTGAGTCACGTCGGACAGTTCGCCAAGGGCGCTTTGCACTCCATCCCAATCTAACAGGTCGACTGAAATGTGCCTTACTCTTCCAGAGGGTGCAGACGAGCGCCGGGAGAGGCCCACAACGTCCCAGTCACCAAGCTTTTGGAGATGCCGGACGAGATTGCGCCCGATGACGCCCTGAGCTCCGACGACAAGTGCTATCTTACGGTCTTCCATGATGATGACTCCTCCGATTTCGGCGAAGTCTAAAAGATGCGTTTGCGCGCCATTAGTGCATTTGTTAGCGGATCCAAATTGCAAAAATGCACAGGGTGACAAAATGAATTTAATTGCCGCTACAAGGACATGGCCGCTGTCAAGGCTGGCTTCATGACAGGGCGACGCATCGATTGGTCCGACCTCCAATTCGTGCTCGCAGTCGCCGAACGGGGCTCATTGGCCGCAGCGGCCAAGGCTTTGGCCGTCAACCATACTACGGTTCTGCGCCGAGTTCAGGCGTTCGAGGCGATACATGGGGTGCGCCTCTTCGACCGATTACCTTCCGGCTATGCCCTGACTGCCGCAGGTGAACGGGCGCTGGCCGCGGCTCGCTCCATCGCTGGCGTCGTGCAAGATTTGGAAGGGCGGATTTGGGGACAGGATCTTCGCCTGGAAGGGTTGTTGCGGATTACGACGACGGACACGATCATGGCGTCGATCCTGCCCCCGGTCCTTGCAGCATTTCACAAGCAGCATCCCGCCGTTCAGCTCGAACTATCAATCGGCACGGAGATTGCCAATCTTGCCAGAAGAGACGCCGATGTCGCCCTACGGGTAAGCAGTGCTCCGCCCGAAACGCTGATTGGGCGCAGGATCTGCGCAGTTGAAATGGCGATTTACAGCGCAGCAAGCGAACCGGCCGCAGAGATGGAACTGGGAGCACTGCTAAGGGAGAATTGGATAGCTCTTTCAGATGGACTCGGCGACACGGCTGTCGATCGCTGGTTGCAGGACCATGTTGCTGAGGAACGGGTGGTGTTTCGCACGGACACCTTTATGTCGATGGCGCAGGCTGCTGCCGCGGGGATTGGATTGGCAGCACTTCCGACTTACCTCGGTGACAAGGTGCCGGGCCTCAAACGAGCCTCTGCCGTGGTGGGTCTCAAACCTACTCCCGACCTTTGGATACTTAGCCACAAGGATTTGCGACGAACGGCAAGGGTTCGGGCGTTTGTCGACTTTGCGGCTTCTGCGCTCACGCACGTGCGGGACCAGCTAGAGGCTTAATCCCCTCATCCGGCGGCGGGCGAGATCGCGGCATATGGGTGTCGGGCTCATGACCTTGGCTTACGACCCGGCCGATTGGCCGAAAGCATCCTCGAGCCAGCTTTGTAGAACCGCGCACTTGGCGATACTTGCCGGCGTGTCAGGGTAAACAAAATGAAATTGCAGGCCGGGAAGTTCGGGCCCAAACGGTCGGATCAGCGAGCCTATTTCAAGCTCGGGAGCGAGCAACAACGGGCTCAGAAGGGCGACTCCCTGGCCAGCAATCGCAGCCTGGATCGCGTGGCTTTCGTCAGTGAAGGTTACGCCTTTGCTCCAGTCCACACCCTCAACCTCGGAGAGCTCGCCCCAACGTTTCCAGGTCGGCGTATCGGGTCCCTGGCGGTACCATTCACTATGGAGCAGCGGAGTATCGCGCAGTTGTTCGGGGCTATTGAGACCGAGAGAAGGACTGCACATGGGGACGAAGCACTGAGCAACTAGCGTCTTGGAGATGAAGCCAGGAAAGGGACCGCGCCCGTAACGCACAGCGGCATCAGCTTCGCCACCGAGCAAGTCGACAGTTCTTTCGGTCGCATGGAGCCTGAGATCCACACCGGGATTGAGATTCCGGAAACTGTCCACTCGCGACACCAGCCAGCGAGCCGTAAATAGTGGGGTCGCGGACAATGTCAGAATTTGGCGCTTGGGCTGCTTCAACTCCTTCAGCACATGATCGAAACGATCGAAGCCGTCGCGCAGCACCGGAAACAGGAGCTCGCCGTCGGGCGTAAGATCGATGCGTCGGACTCCCCGCGTGAACAACTGAGTGCGCAGCGTTGCTTCAAGCAGCTTAATCTGGTGGCTGATGGCCGTTGGAGTGACCGCTAGTTCGTGCGCGGCCCGTTTGAAACTTTGGTGGCGTGCGGCGGCTTCGAAGGCACGCAAGGCCGACAGCGGCGGAAGCTTCCTCATAGTTCATCATAATTCATGTGTCGGCTGACGAATTCAAGTTCGTCACGAATAGAAGAATTCGATTAATGCCCGGCGAAGGATGAATCTCGCTCAGGGATAGGAATATATGGCTACCATTCTTCACATCAACTCAAGCGCTCGCGGCGGAGAATCGGGAAAGCATCCCCACGGCTCGCATACCCGGCGACTGACGAGGCGCTTTGTTGATCGCTGGCTGATGTCTGCGCCCGATACCGAAGTCATTCGGCGCGATGTTGCTGCCATGCCGCCGTCGCCGGTTGATGAACGCTGGATCGAGGCCGCATTCACCAAGCCAGAGAGGCGTTCCGCATCAATGCAGTACTTCCTTATGGAAAGTGATCTGCTCGTTGACGAGTTGGAGCAAGCCGACCTGATCGTCGTCGGCGCTCCGATGTACAATTTCGGAATCCCATCGACGCTCAAAGCTTGGATCGACAATGTAGTGCGCGTCGGTCGCACATTTGGGTTCGACAGGTCGAGGCAGGGCGCACCGTACTGGCCAATGCTCGCACCGGACAAACAACTCGTAACGCTCGCTGCGCGCGGCGATGGTGGCTATGGGGCGTCGGGACCGCTTGCCGGCTCCAACCTCGTGGAGGCGTCTCTTCAGGTCCCAATGGCTTACATCGGGATCTCTGAATTCCATTCCATCGCGGTCGAATGGGACGAGTTCGCGGATCGGCGCGTTGCTGCGTCCTTGGAGGCAGCTGAAGCTGAAGTCGACCGGCTGGTCGACCGCCTGGTCACCTCGCCAGCGACGATGGCTGCCTGACCCACCCGTGGTCGTCGCCAATTAATTAAGCCTGACGCCGCAAACTGGAAGGTACCCAAATGCAGGACGCCGGTTATCGCAAACTGGATTTTGCCCTGATCGATGTTTTCGCCAGCGCTCCTCTTCGTGGAAACCCGCTCGCCGTGATTGACGACGGCGCCAAGCTTGGCGACGACACCATGCGTCGGGTCGCTCTTGAGTTTAATCAAGCCGAAACGACCTTCATTGTACCGCCGACGAGCTCCGCCGCGCACCATCGGTTGCGGTCGTTCACGGCGACAGGGACAGAGGTCTTTGGGGCGGGCCATAACGCCCTGGGCGCATGGTGGCGCCTGGCCGAGACAGGACGTTTGGGTGACCTTCCCGGAATCGGTATTTTTTACCAAGAGATCGGTGACGAAATACTTCCGGTAATTGTCAGATCGAGCGAGGGGGTTCTCCGTTCGATCGAGATGAAACAGTCGTCACCGATTTGGGGAAATATTGTGGCGTGCGACGATGCGTTTGCGGCTGCCTTAGGGCTCGGCGCCAAGGAGTTCGCGACGAGCAGGGTTCCGGCGCAGGTGGTGTCGACTGGCACGCACCATTTGATGGTTCCGGTCATTGATCGCGATGCGGTGGACCGAGCCGATCCAAATGCACCGGAACTCAGGCGCCGATTGCTCGGGGCTGGCGCGGAGGGTTGTTATATATTTTCCCTCGACCCCACGGCAGCGGGAGCCGTGGCTTACTCGCGGTTTTTCAATCCCGTGGCAGGCATTCGAGAAGATCCCGCGACAGGAACAGCGGCAGGGCCTCTTGCTTCCCATCTGGCCGCGCACGGCATCGTCGAAGTCGGTTCAATGGCAGTCATCCAGCAGGGCGTAGCCATGCGGCGCGAGAGCCTTCTCAATGTAACGGTTTCCAATAGCGGCGTGGCTTTGAGCGGCTCGTGCTTCACTACCAGTGAAGGCGTCATTCTCGTCCCTTAAATCCTCGCCTCGGCCCGCCTACAGAGAGAGACCATCCAATGCGATTTGTGCAACTCAGCAGCTTTGGCGGCCCTGAAGTTCTCGAAATCCTCGAGAAAGCCACACCCGCGCTTGGACCGACGGATGTCTTGGTCCGCCTTCGGGCAGCAGGTGTCATGGCTCATTGTTTGACGATGCGGCCAGTAACAGGCTGACAGTGCTGAAGGGCGGTAGCTACCCCCTCGACCAGGTAGCTGACGCACATCGCGCACTCGAAAGTCGAGCGACCGCCGGCAAGGTCGTTCTGGTCCCATAACGGTAGGGACTTCGCAGTGGTAATCCAATTCGGGCTTGCAACGGCCTCGTTACCGCTACTTAGGCATCATCCTGGCTCGCCTACGGTTTCAAGGCGCTGAAGCAAGGGCGCCTCTCCGCGGCCGGCAGACCAGTCGGCGATATCGTTCTCGACCAGTCTTATGAGGACGTCCTCAGATCGCACTCCAGGCGATTTGGTCAGTTTTTCCGCAATGCTTCGGTGAAGCGCCGCGCGTAGATCTCGGGATCTACCGCTTACCAGTGTTATCATTACGATGATGATCTCGTCAGTCCGCTCGATCTCCAGAAAGGACGGGTCATAAATCAAATTGCCGGAATCATATTCCTGGATAAGCTGAAAACGATCGTCTGCCGGAATACCCAGCGTCTCCACCAGCGCGGCATGGATGCTGTCCGCCACGGCGCGCCGGTATTCCGCGGATTTGCCTTTATGCAAAGCGATTGTGGTTAGGGGCATCCATCATCTCCAGAATAAACTCAAAAGAACGAACGTCGATCCTCGGCACATCGTTCGGGATCGCCTTATCTGGTGAGTAAGGATCTTAAGACAAGGTCGAACTTCTCACTCCATGGATGAGTCCATTTCATCTAGCGGCCTGAAGGGCGGAAGAATCATCCAGGTGGCTTCATCGCGCCCGCACCTCATTGCGGCGGTCCCCATCGGCCTAAACTGACGAATTGTGTTGGCGCCAATGCGTCTGAGGCCCGTCTGTAGAAAGCGCTCAATTCTGGCCGTCACAACTGCCCACGGATCAGATGAGCTCATCTGACGGCTGACGAAGTTTCGTTCGTGACTAGGTCTCCCATCACTTAATTCGCCGGCCAGATGCAGAACCAGACTCGAGGCATAGCGGAGATGTCGCTCGCGATGACAATCGCGGGCACCGTCGGCTATTTCGTGGTCGTTTCGCATCGACCCACGATCGACTTGGTTTTCTGGCGCTGCCTGTTCGGGGCCTTGACGCTTGCACTGTCCTGCTTGGCGCTCGGGTCGCTGCGCTGGCCGCAGCCGCGCGAATGGGCTCTGGCGATTCTTGGCGGGCTCGCAATCGTCGCCAACTGGCTGCTCCTATTTGGCGCCCTAACGCGTGCTACGATCTCGGTCGCTACCGCCGTTTATTATGTGCAGCCCTTCATCCTAGTGGGCTTTGGGGCAATATTCCTCGGGGAACAACTTACGCTCGGGAAAATTGCATGCCTCGCGCTCGCTTTCGTGGGGCTCCTGCTCGTCGTGCAGCTCAGGTATCAACCGACAGTTCTACATCCCGAGCACTGGACTGGCGTAATCATGGCGTTCGGTGCCGCGATCTGCTGGGCAGTCTCTGCGATTACAACCAAGCAGCTATCGAGCACGCCGCCTCACCTTATCGCGCTGATCCAGGTTTGCGTCGGGACGATTGTGCTCGCGCCGTTCCTGGATACTGCAGACCTACCGAGGTCCAGCACCGACTGGGCTATTCTCGTGACGATCGGTGTGGTCCATACCGGCGTCGTCTACATTTTGATGTACGATGCAATCCACCGACTGCCGACTTATCTTCAGGGAGCCATATCCTACCTCTACCCAGTTGTAGCGGTAGCGGTAGACGTCTTCGTCTTTCACAGCCGTTTGGATGTCAGCCAAATTGTCGGAATGGTGGCAATCCTGGTTGCGGCGGCGGTGATGACGGGCGCCTTGCAGTTCCGCTCCTCCGCGTCACGTAAAGGCGCAACTCTCCTCGCCGAACGGTGATCAATTCTTCGCCGCAGTCGCTGCCGATTTCAAGGACGTGCAAGCATGACAAATAGGCGCCTTTACCAGGTGGATGCGTTTACCCGTGAACGATTTGCGGGAAATCCCGCTGGCGTTGTCGCGAACGCTGACGGACTGACCGATGGGGATATGCAGAGTATCGCTCGGGAGTTTAACAATTCCGAGACGGCCTTCGTACTGTCGGCAGGCGAAACTTCCCACGATTTCCACGCGAGATTCTTTACACCGACGATGGAAGTTCCCGTTTGCGGCCACGGGACGATTGCCCTCAATTATGTACGCGCTGTCGAGGACGGCGCGGCTT
Source organism: uncultured Alphaproteobacteria bacterium (assembly GCA_963750385.1). Classification (GTDB taxonomy): domain Bacteria; phylum Pseudomonadota; class Alphaproteobacteria; order Sphingomonadales; family Sphingomonadaceae; genus Sphingomicrobium. The sequence goes on from CAVVQJ010000007.1 coordinate 275,403, forward strand.
GCCGAGCAAAGCAAAAAACGGCCGCGGGGATTCTGGATATCGAAACCGAAAGGGCGCGGGACGGCGATTTTCGGGTTTGGATGCATCAGCGTCCCGCTGAATTCTCTCAGCCGATTGGCGAGGAGCTGCGCGCTCAACTGGTCGCTGCACTGGGAATCGAACCGCGAGATCTGACCGATCAGCCCGTGCAGATCGTATCTACCGGGCATTCTAAAGTGCTAATTCCGCTACTCGACCAGAAGGTGCTTGCTCGGCTGAAGCCCAATTTGGGGGAGCTGCGAAGCTTAAGCGGTGAGTTGGGCTGCAATGGCTATTATCCCTTCGTGATCCAGCAGCATCATAGCGCCAGAGCTGTAGCGCGGATGTTTGCTCCGGCCATCGGCATCCCAGAAGATCCGGTGACCGGAAATGCTGCGGGCCCTCTAGCAGCTTACCTGCTGCACCATAGTAGCGCTGGCCAGCAGTCACTTTCGCTTGAAGTCAGCCAAGGGGCGGAGCTGCACCGCCCAGGTATCGTGCATGCCGTTGCCGAGAGTTCTGCCAGTGGGGAAATCAACGTGAAAATCGGCGGCGATGCTGTTCTTGTCTTTCGTGCGGACATTTATCTGTGAGCACGATGTTACCAGAGATTTCGACCGATCTCGCTCCCGAGCCACGAGGTCATTATGTTCAGGCGCGTCGTCATGCTGGACTGATTTTTGTCTCAAACCAGCTTCCTTTGACCGCGGATCCCAAGCTGCAAATGCCTCCGACCATCGGTCTGCAAACGGCACAGGTCATCCGCAACGTCGAGGCGATCCTGCGAGCTGCAGGCGCAAGCCTCTCGAACGTGCTCAGCGCCACAGTCTACATCGCAAGCATGAGTGACTGGCCTGAAGTCGACGCCGTCTATTGCGAAAATTTCAGGGAACACCGGCCAGCCCGGACGGTCGCGCATTCACCAGAACTCCATCTGGGCGCCCGGGTCGCCATGCAGGTCATTGCAACAGATCCGACAGCAGTCACGTTTCAGGCGGCGGGTTGAGGGAAGGACCCAAATTACCAGCCATTGCGGGCATCGGGGAACGTCTAAGCGCCAGCTAGCACATGAGCAGATCTCATCCGTGCAGTGACTAATTCGAGTTTGCGGCCAAGTTGGACGCTGTTTCAGAAAGGTCCCTGGAATCGCCTTCTTACGCCTGCGATCGCAACTGCGGTGGCTACGGTGTCGAAGGCCGTAAAAGGAGATTTAGCATGATTGAAATGCCGAGGATGCAACTCGCCGAAGCCGCTCCGGAAGCAGTCCGCACCCTGTTGTCACTCGAAAATATGATCTCAAAGAAGGTCGATTTTACGTTGGCGCATTTGCTCAAGGTTCGTGCTTCTCAGATCAATGGCTGCGCCTTTTGCATCGAGATGCATATGGATGCGGCGCTAAAACATGGGGAGCGCCCCGAACGTCTCGCGGCGCTTCCCGCATGGACTAAGTCGCCGCTTTACACTGACAAGGAGCGAGCTGCCTTGGTGTGGCTAGACGAGGTAACGCTCATTGCCACGTATCACGCTTCTCGCGAAGCGTATGAAGGCCTTCAACGCCATTTCTCGGAAGACGAGATTGCATGGCTCACACTGTTGGCAGCGATGATCAACTGTTGGAACCGCATCGCGATCTCATCGCGAGTGCAATACAGCGAGCGTGCGGTCCACGCCGCGAGGGAACTGCTTGAGCAAGACTAATCTACTCAGATCGGGGTCGATAAATAACTGACATCGCCGCGATGCTGGAAGCTAGCAACGTGACAACGGCAGCGCTCCGCTGGCCATCTCACCAGGAAACGTAAATTGGACAATTCACTTTACAACTATTCACCGATCGTAGAGCGGCCTCGCCTAGTGTGGCCCAACGGTGCCCGGTTGGCCTTCTATGTCGGCGTGAATGTCGAGCATTACGAAGTCGACAAGCCGTCAACGAGCATCTTTGGGGGGACCGCTCATCTCCGCCCCGACCCCCTGAATTTCGGTTGGCGCGATTATGCACTGCGGGTCGGCATCTGGAGGATGATCGAGGCTCTCGATCGCTACAAGATGCGGGCTACTGTGCTCCTCAATTCTGATTGCTGCCGCTTATATCCCCAGGTGATCGAGGCTGGCGTCGAAAGGGATTGGGCGTGGGTTGCACATGGCAAGAACAACTCGATCCTTCAGGCAGACATGAGCGAGGCTCAGGAACGAGACTATCTGTCCGAGGTGGTGGAGACCATTGGTCTTGCGACTGGCAAGCCTATCAAAGGATGGATGGGGCCGGCACTCACCGAAACCTTCAACACCCCTCGCTTATTGAGAGAACTGGGCCTGAGTTACGTCCTCGACTGGTGCGCCGACGATCAGCCGTTCCCGTTGGCTATCCCGGGAATGATCTCGGTGCCCTACTCCGTGGAAATCAACGACGGCATCCTGTTCCTGGGCAAGAGCCTTTCGGGGCCGGACTTCGTCCGCATCGTCAAGGATCAGTTCGATCGACTTTATTCGGAGGGGGAGGGTTCGGGCCGTGTTATGGCGCTGTGCCTTCATCCGTTCATCATCAATCAACCGTTCCGCCAGCGCTACCTGGAAGAGGTCCTGGAATACGTCGCAGGCCATGACGGAGTGTGGCTGACCACGGCCGATGAGATTGCGGAACATTATGTGGTGAGCGCAGATCGATGATTGACCTCTGATTGGCCATCGCATGAATCCGCTGCCCCCAGTGAGACTTCGAACCTTCGCGGATCCGGCCTTCCTGCCTGCGCTTGACCCAGAGCGGCTCAAGTTTAGGCCAGGCGCCAACCTGCCGACTAGCCTTAACCATCCTCCCCGCATCCTGCTGCTTTACGGCTCGCTGAGAAAGCATTCTTACTCCCGCCTCGTAGTGGAGGAGGCTGCCCGCCTGGTCCAGTTCTTGGGCGGCGAGGTGCGCATATTTGATCCTTCTGACCTGCCATTGCCGGATCAGGTGCCGAACGATGATCATCCGGCCATCCATGAACTGCGTGAGCATGCGATGTGGTCGGAAGGTCAAATATGGTGCAGCCCGGAACGCCACGGCCAGATCAGCGGGGTCATGAAGGCGCAGATCGACCATCTTCCGCTGAATATGGGCGGGCTTCGACCTACGCAGGGCCGTACCCTGGCCGTCATGCAGGTGTCCGGCGGGTCACAATCCTTCAACGCCGTTAATACGCTGCGCCTGTTGGGCCGCTGGATGCGCATGTTTACGGTTCCCAATCAATCAAGTGTGGCCAAGGCCTTTCGGGAATTTGACGAGGAGGGCCGAATGCGACCTTCAAGTTATTATGATCGCATTGTCGACGTCGTGGAAGAACTGGTTCGATTCACCATCCTCTTGCGTCCACATGTTGCTACCCTGACCGACCGATATTCCGAGCGACGTGCCACCCCTTCAATACAGGATCAGGCGTCCAACGATTTGTCCGCTATCGCGATCGCGCGCCAAGACGAGCAGGCCACACGATAATTGACCTGATTTGGGCGAGCGGGCGATGTCGTCGAACGAACGGGGGCTATTGATCGGGGGCCGTCGCTACGCCCCGAGTGACTTCCAGCGCCGCAAGGCCTTTGGCGAGATGATCAACCAGCAGACGTACACGCCGCCAGGACCGCCGCGACGGTGGCCATATGAGACTGACGGGCAACGTGGCCGGCTCGAAGTCTTGCAGGATGCGGACCAGCGCACCCGTTCTCAGCTCCCCAACCACCTGATGGGACAAGACACTGACGATGCCGCGACCCTCGCGAGCCGCGGCGATGGCGGCGTCCGGCTGGTTGACTGCGAACCTTCCATGGGAAAGGTTTTCAAAAGCTCGCCTATGTTCCCCCGATAATGACGACAGACCGTCCCCGTGTCGGATAAATTCGTGTGCGGCCAGATCCTTCGACCGCTGTGGCGTGCCGCGAGCAGCCAAGTAAGCCGGGCTGGCAACGAACAGGCGCCGCACCTCGCCCACATTTCGCGCAATCATCGAACTGTCAGCCAGACGGCCAAGACGCACCGCCAGATCGAAATCCTCCTCCGCAAGATCCACAATCCGATCGGTGAGTTCGAGGTCGATGTCGATCTGGGGATAGAGATCCAGAAACACGGTCACCAGCGGCGCTACATAATTGGTTCCGAACGTGATCGGCGCTGTAACCCGCATGGATCCGCGCGGGATCACGGCTTCGCCGGCCGCCTGGCCGATCGCCTCTTCATATCCCACGAGCAAAGGTCGGGCGTCGTCCGCGAGTCGTGTGCCTGCCGGAGTTGGTCGGCACGTTCGCGTGGATCGCTCAACCAGTCCGGTGCCGACGCGTGCTTCGAGATCGGCAAGGTCTCTGCTGATAGACGGGGGTGATCGCCGAAGGCGCCTAGCGGCGGCGGCCAGGCTGCCCGTCTCAACAATGGCGACTAGTGTTTGAAGCTCTCGAAGCCGGGCCATTATTATACCAGAATGTGAAATTCTGTCGCCGGATTAGCGCACTTTCATCCGTTTAGCGAACTGATAACGTCGGGCCAGCCAAAGCCGGACTTTGTGGCTCGCTGGCCAGTTTTCGCATCCTAGGCGCCCGAAACGGAGGAAATCTCGTGTCTCTGGAAGAATTGAAGCCATTTTCTATCGAAGTTTCCGCGGAAGTCATCTCAGACCTCCAACGAAGGCTTCGCGAAACACGATGGACGGACGAGGTCGAGGCCGAACCTTGGTACTACGGCCCTCCGTTGGCTTACATGCAGGCCTTCGTCGATTACTGGCTCAACCAGTTTGATTGGCGCGAGAAGGAAGCCGCACTTAACCAGCTTCCGCAATACACGACCGAAATCAATGGGCAGACCATTCATTTTGTCTATCAACCGGGCGTGGGACCGAACCCTATGCCCCTGGTGCTAACTCATGGATGGCCGGGCAGCTTTATTGAAATGGTCCGGATACTTCCCTTGCTCACCGATCCCGCCGCTCACGGTGGACGAGCGGAGGATGCCTTTACGGTCGTCGTACCGTCCATCCCCGGCTACGGCTTCTCCAGCCGTCCCACGGTGCCGGGTATGAACTATGCCGTAGTCGCAGACATGTGGGCGACGCTTATGGAGCGTCTCGGCTACGACCGCTTCGGCGCTCAGGGTGGGGACTGGGGATCGTGGGTCAGTGCATCGCTCGCTCTACACCATCCGGAGCGGTTGATAGGTTTGCACCTCAACTATCTCTCGACCCGTTTCCGGCCCGGCATCAGCCCCTCGGACCCGCCCCTAAGCGGCTCTGAGCAGGAATATCTCGACCGCGTCTCGCGCTGGGCCGAAGCCGAAGGCGCATACATCGCCATCCAGGCGACGAAGCCCCAGACACTCGCCTATGGGATCACCAACTCGCCCGTTGGGCTGGCCGCGTGGCTTCTGGAGAAGTTCAAGGCCTGGAGCGACTGCGAGACGAAACCCGAGCAGGCCATCCCCCTAGACGACCTCATCACGGACATCATGATTTACTGGGTCACTGGGACGGCTCACTCTGCCGCCCGCTTTTACGCGGAATCGCGGGAACGTCCCTTCCACCTTGCGGCAGGGCAGAAAATCGAACCACCGTGCGGCGTCGTCACGCTGCCCAGGGAATTGCCGATGCCGCCGCGCAGCTGGGCCGAGCGGGCCTTCAACATCGTCCACTGGACCGAGCTTTCCAAGGGCGGGCATTTCGCGGCCATGGAGCAGCCTGAGCTGCTGGCGGAAGACATACGCGAGTTCTTCCGGCCGCTGCGCACTCGCGATTAACGGGATAGACCCTCTTCATTAAGGCCGGGACGCGACGGATACTGGAATCAAAGAGATGTGGTCGCGCCTTAGGTAGCTGTTGGCTGACACTTGAAGGCTTCGCAGCATCACCTGCCCCTCCCAAGATTGGCCCACAGCCGAATCCTAACCTACGCCGCCCTTGATTTGTTCGTTCGAACGAACAATAAGATACTCCATGGTTCAGAGCCGTCTTCTCGACACCGCGATCGACCAGTTTGGCCGATTTGGATTCGACGGCGCCAGCACGCGTCAGATTGCGCGCGCATCGGGGACGACGATGTCGTCGATCACCTATCATTTCGGCGGCAAGGAAGGGCTGTATCTGGCGGCGGCCGATCACATCGCGGAGTGCATCCGCGAGCAACAGGCCGAGGCGTTTGCCGCTTTGCCCCAGCTTGGGGAGCGTGCCGGGACCATTGCCTCGGCCGATGCGGTCGAGCGCGTCCTTGGGCTGCTCGACAGCTTTGCGCAGATGATGTTGCGGCCGGCATCGGAAAGCTGGGCGCAATTCATTGTCCGGGAGCAGCAGCAACCGACCGAGGCATTTGAGCGCCTCTACCAAGGGGCGATGCGCCTGATGATCGAGGCGATGACGAAGCTGCTCACGATCGCACGAAGCGACATGGCCGAGCGGGAACGCCGGGCCGTGATTGTGATGCTGGTCGGCCAGGTGTTGGTGATGCGCACCGGCCGGGCGGCGGTTTGCCGGATCCTCGGCGTCACCGAGCTTGGCGAGACGGAGGCCCAGTTGCTCCGCGACCAGTTGCGCGCCGCCGCGAAGTGCGTGCTGACAGGGGGAAAACCATGACCCGACCGCGATTGATTGGGATTGGCGTGCTGGTTGCGCTGCTCCTTGCCGCCTTCCTCACCAACGGATTCGGCCTGCTGGGCGGCAGGGACGATGGGCCGCTCAAGCTTCACGGCAATGTCGATATCCGCGAGGTCGACATGGCGTTCCGGGTCGGCGGCCGAATCGCCGCCATCGCGGTGGAAGAAGGGCGAAAAGGTCCGCCAGGGCGAACAGCTCGCACTCCTCGACACCGCCACGATCGATGCGCGGGTGGGCGAGGCAGAGGCCGGAGTTGCGCAGGCCCGCGCCCAGCTCGCAAAGCTACGCAACGGCAATCGGCCGCAGGATATCGGTCAGGCGCGCGCCCGGGTTTCCGCCGCCCAGGCGACGCTGCGCGAGGCTGAGCAGGATGTAGCGCGTCGTCGCGCCCTGGTTGGCCCCGGCGCGATCAGCCGCGACTTGTGGCAGCAGACGCTGGCCGCGCGAGATCGGGCCCGGGCCCAGCTGACCGAGGCGCAACAGTCGCTGTCATTGCTTGCTGCCGGATCGCGCCGCGAGGATATCGCCGCCGCCGACGCGCAGCTCAGATCGGCCGAGGCCAGCGCGCCAAAGCGTTTCGACCGATCGCGGCGATACAAGGCTGATCGCCGCGACCGCCGGCACCGTTGTCACCCGCGCGCGCGAACCGGGCGCGATCGTCCAGGCCGGCGAGACGGTGCTTACCCTGTCGATCGACCGGCCGCTGCGGGTGCGCGCCTATATCGCCGAGCCCGACCTGTCGCGCATCGCCCCGGGGATGAAGGTCGGCGTCACCGCCGACGGCAATCCCAAGACCTATCACGGGCACGATCGGCTACATCTCGCCCGCGCGCCGAGTTCACGCCCAAGTCGGTCGAGACCGAGGATCTGCGCACCGATCTCGTCTATCGGTTGCGGATCATCGTCGACCGATCCCGACGGCGCGCTTCGCCAGGGCCAGCCGGTCACGCGTCACCGTCACCGGCGCCCGTCCGCCGGCGGAGAATTGAGGCGTGGCCGATCCGGTCGCCACCGCGAACGGCGTCGTCAAGCGCTTCGGCGGGGCGACACCGCGCTCGACGGCGTTCGAATCGCGATCGCAGCCGGCGCAGATCACCGGGCTGGTCGGACCCGACGGCGCGGGCAAGACCACGCTGATCCGCATGCTCGCCGGGCTGATGGCGCCGACGCGGGCGAGGTCGCGCGTGCTCGGTCGGCGTCCTGCCGACGATGCTCGATCAGATCGGCTACATGCCGCAGCGCTTCGGGCTCTACGAAGACCTGACGCGTCCGCGAGAACCTCGAGCTCTATGCCGAGCTGCGCGGCCTGCCGCCGCGCGGAGCGCGACGCGACCTTCGACCGCCTGCTCGACTTCACCGACCTCGCGCGCTTCCAGGACCGGCTCGCGGGCAAGCTGTCGGGCGGCATGAAGCAGAAGCTCGGCCTCGCCTGCGCGCTGGTCGCGCACGCCCGCGGCTGCTGCTGCTCGACGAGCCGGGCGTCGGCGTCGATCCGATCTCGCGCCGCGAGCTGTGGGCGATGGTCAGCGAGCTGACAGGCCGAGGGCATCGGCGTCCTGTGGTCGACCGCCTATCTCGACGAGGCCGAGAAGTGCGACCGCGTCTATCTGCTCAATGAGGGCAGCTGCTGTTCGACGGGCCACCGCGCGAGCTGACCGGCCGGGTCGGCGATCGGGTCTTCCGGCGTCAGCGGGTTCGACGAGCAGCCGCCGCCAGCTTCCTCGACCAACGCGCTCGACCGCGGCGACGTCATCGACGGGACGATCCAGGGCACGGCGGTGCGGCTGCTGGTGCGCGACGGAAGGCCGATGCCGCCGGCGCAGCGATCGTTGCGACGCGGACGCGACGGTCGAACCGGCCGACGCCGCGCTTCGAGGATGGCTTCATCGACATGCTGGGCGGCGGCCCGAAGGGCACCAGCGCAGCTCGCCGAGCGCTATCGCGACGATCCCCGAGACCGACGCGCCGGCGATCGAGGCGCGCGGCCTGACCAAGCGCTTCGGCGACTTCACCGCCGCCGAGCGACATGCAGTTCAGCATCGCCGCGCGGGCAGATCTTCGGCCTGCTCGGCCCCAACGGCGCGGGCAAGTCGACCACCTTCAAGATGCTGTGCGGCCTGCTCACGCCCACCTCGGGCAGCGGGTCGGTGGCCGGCAATCGACCTGCGCACGCGCGGCGGCCGAGGCGCGCGCATCGCTCGGCTACATGGCGCAGAAATTCTCGCTCTACGGCGATCTCAGCGTTCGCCAGAACCTCGATTTCTTCGCCGGCGCCTACGATCTCGACCGGGCCGCGGCGCGCGCGGCGATCGAGCGCGATGATCGAGATCTTCGAGCTCGGCAGCGTGCTTGGCCGACAATGCCGGCGCGCTTGCCGCTCGGCTATCAAGCAGCGGCTCGCGCTGGCCTGCGCGGTGATGCACGAGCCGCCGGTGCTGTTCCTCGACGAGCCGACTTCGGGCGTCGATCCGGTCACCCGGCGCGAGTTCTGGACCCACATCAACGGCCTGGTCGACAAGGGCGTGACCGTCCTCGTCACCACCCATTTCATGGACGAGGCCGAATATTGCGACCGCGTCGCGCTGATCTACCGCGCCGAGCAGATCGCCACCGGCACGCCCGACGAGCTGAAGGCCAAGGCGGCCGCAGCTTGCCGGAGCTGGACGATCCGACGATGGAAGATGCCTTCATCGCGCTGATCGAGGCAGCGAGCGACCGCGACGCGTCGGAGCGCGAAGCGGCATGACAGCGCCCGCCATCCGGTTCGACCGTCGCCGGCTCGCGGCGCTGATCGGCAAGGAAGTTGCGCAGATCGTGCGCGATCCCTCGACCTTCCTGATCGCGTTCGTGCTGCCGCTGATGCTGCTGTTCCTGTTCGGCTATGCGGTGTCGCTCGACACCGCGCGGACCCGGATCGCGTTGGTGCTGGAGGATCGCAGCGCGCCGGCGCTGGGCCTGGCCCAGGCCTATCGCCAACTCGCCCGTATTTCGACGTGACCGATAGCGCGCTCGGTGGCGCCAGCTGCGCGCGACTGATGGTCGACGGACGGGTCCGCGCGATCATCGTCATCCCCAGCGACTTCGGCAGCCAGTGCGGCGCAGCGGCCGGCGCCGCCGATCCAGGTCATCACCGACGGGTCGCAGCCCAACACCGCCAGCTTCGTCGCCGCCTATGCCGAAGGCGTGCGCGCAACCTGGGCTGCGCGCGCGAAGGCCTGGTCGCGGCAAGCGCGCGCGCGCCAGCCGATCCGGACCTGCGCCGCGCTTCTGGTTCAACCCCGAGCTGAAGAGCCGCTATTTCCTCGTGCCCGGCGCGATCGCGATCGTCATGACGATGATCGGCACGCTGCTCACCGCGCTGGTCGTCGCGCGCGAATGGGAGCGCGGCACGATGGAGGCGATGATGGCGACGCCGGTCACGCATGGCCGAGTTCATCGCCAGCAAGGTCATCCCCTATTTCCTGCTCGCGCTGGCCTCGATGGCGCTGTGCACGCTGATCGCGGTCGTTCGTGTTCGGCGTGCCGTTTCGCGGCTCGCTGCTGGCGCTGCTGGCGATCGCCGTCGGCCTTCCTGATGCCGGCGCTTGGCCTGGGCCTGTTCATTTCGGCGGCGACCAAGAACCAGTTCGTCGCCAGCCAGATCGCGCTGCTCTCGGCCTTCCTGCCGGCCTTCCTGCTCTCGGGCTTCCTGTTCGAGATCGCGTCGATGCCCGCGCCGATCCAGGCGATCACCTATCGGTTCCGGCGCGCTACCTGATCCCGTCGCTGCAGACGGTGTTCCTGGCCGGCGACATCTGGGCGCTGATCCTGCCCAACATCGCGCATCATGCTGGCGTTCGGCGCTGCTGTTCTTCGCGCTGTCGTTCCGCGTCACGCGCCGGACGCCTCGACTAGATGCGCCGCGCTGCTGCGCGCATGATCGTCAAGGAAATGCTGGGCGCTGCTGCGCGATCCCAAGCGCGGCATCGTGCTGATCGTGCCGCCGCTGCTGCAGCTGTTCGTCTTCACCTTCGCGACGACGCTCGACGTCAGGAATGTCGACATCGGCGTGCTCGACCGGATCGAGCGGAGCCGCATGCGAGCGAGCTGGTCTCGCGGATCGCCGGCAGCCCCAACTTTCGCACGATCGTGCCGCTCGGATCGAACGGACGAGCTCGCGCGACGCGATCGACGACCAGCAGGTGATCGCCGCGCTGGTGATCGACGAGCGATTTCGATCGCGACGATCGCCGCGCGGCGGCACGGCGACCGATCGGGCGTCGTGCTCGACGGCCGCCGCTCGAACGCCGCGCAGATCGTCGCCGGCTATCTCGGCCGCATCGCGGCCGGAGATCGGCGCCGATGCAGCCGCGCCGCGACACGCGCCGGCGGGCAGCGATCGTCACCAACTGGTTCAATCCCAACGCTCGACTATATCTGGTTCACCCTGCCCTCGCTGATCGCGATCATCGTCTCGGTCGCGGGGCTGTCGATCACGCGCAATCGGTCGCGCGCGAACGCGAGCTTGGCACCTTCGACCAGCTGATGGTGTCGCCGCTGCGGGTGCACGAGATCCTGATCGGCAAGATGGTCCCGCCGTTCCTGGTCGGGCTGTTCAACGGCACGCTCTACCTGATCGTCGCGCCGCTCGTGTTCGGGGTGCCGTTCACCGGATCGCTGCTGCTCTTCTATCTGTCGCTGATCGATCTACCTGCTGGCGCTGGTCGGGGTCGGCATGTTCGTCTCGTCGCGTCGCAAGACCCAGCAGCAGGCGTTTCTCGGCGCGTTCCTGGTCGACCGCGCCGGTGATCCTGCTGTCGGGCTACGCCAGCCCGATCGACAACATGCCCGAGCTGGCTGCAGGTCGATCACCTACGCCAATCCGGCGCGCTATTTCCTGATCATCGTCCAGGGGCTGTTCCTGAAGGCGATGCCGGTCGAGGCGGTGTTCCACCAGCTATGGCCGCTGTCGCTCATCGCCGCTGTCACGCTTGTCGGCCTCCGCCTGGCTGTTCCGCGCCCGCATGGAGTGAAGCATGAAGCCTGTCTCGTTTCCTCGCCGTCCTCACTGCCGCGCTGCTCGCCGGCTGCACGGTCGGCCCCGACTATCGCAAGCCTCCGAGATCGCGGCCGTCGGACGCCTGGCTCGAGCCCGCGACGTCGGGCGAGGTCGACGCGCTTGGTGGGCGAGCTTCGGCGATCCGCAGCTGACGGCGCTGATCGACCGCGCGGTCGCGGCGAGCCCCGATCTTGCGGAGGCGCGCGGCGCGGCTCGCCGAAGCCCGCGCCAATCGCGACGCCGCGGCCGGCGGGCGCTTGCCGCAGGTCGATGCCAAGGGTTCGCGCGACCGAGAATGTGCTCAGCGAGAACGGCCAGCTGCCGGTCGGCAACATCCCCGGCTTCGACGCGCGACTTTCCACTGTTTGACGTCGGCTTCGACGCGAGCTGGGAGCTCGACATCTGGGGCCGCAACCGCCGCCAGGTCGAGGCGGCGAGCGCGCGCGGCGAGGCGGCCGAATGGGGCCGGCGCGACGCGATGGTTACCCTGATCGCCGAGGTGGCGCGCACCTACGTCGACTTGCGACAGGCACAGGCGGTGGCAGCATTGGCGCGCGAAGATTTGGCGGCCAACACCGAATTGGCCAGCCTCACGGCCCTTCGCCTTCAGGCCGGCGAAGGCAATCGGATCGACGCGGACCAGGCCGAGTCGCAGCGCGCGAGCAGCCGGGCCTCACTCAATCGGGCGCGGTCGGCCTCGGCCGCGGCGACCTATCGAATTGCGACGCTGGTCGGTGTTGCGCCCGAGGAGATCGTTCCCGGCCTGCGCGCCTCGACCGGCCCGATCCCGGTGCCGCCAGGACGATTGTCAGCGGCGTGCGCTCGGATCTGCTCCTGCGGCGGCCCGACGTGCGCCGCGCCGAACGCGAACTGGCCGCGGCCACCGCCGACATCGGGGTCGCGACCGCCGACCTGTTTCCGCGCTTCAGCTTGATCGGGAGTCTCGGCCAGCAGGCGCGCGATCCGGCGACCTTCTATCGAGCGCCAGCACGCGACTTAGCATCGGCCCAAGCTTCAGCTGGCCGATCTTCTCCGCTGGCCGGATCCGCGCCCAGATCCGCGCTTCCGATGCCAGCGCCGATGCGGCCTCAGCGCGCTATGAGAAAGCGGTCGTTACGGCCCTGTCGGACAGCGAAAGCGCGGCCAACCGCTTCGCCAACGCAAGCCGCTCTTGGAATGCGGCCCGCGATGCGCTTTCGAATAGCCAGAGTGCGGTTCGACTTGTGCAACTGCGCGTTGGCAAAGGCGAAGACGATCGGCTCGAGCTGATGCGGGCCAAAATTCGCTTCAACCAGGCGGAAAAGGCCGAACGGAGGGCCGCCGCCGACTATGCCACGGCGGCTGTGTCGCTGTTCAAATCCCTGGGCGGCGGCTGGACGCCCTAGCGCATCGCGGCCGTAACGAAACTTCGCAGCCGCTCGCGACGTTTGTTGCCCGTGTATCAGCCCAAACCATCCCTCCGTGACCGCGCCGCGACGATCGCTCTGGTGCTGGCAATTCACGTCGCGCTGGCCTTCGCGCTAATCAATCTGTCGGGACCGGTGCGCGACGTCCTACCGCAGGAAGTGGTCGAGATTTTCGATGTCACCGAGCCGCCGCCCCCGCCCCCGGTGATCGAGCAAATTCCCGAGCCCCAAAAGGAGCAACCCAAGCGCGATGAAGGCGCCGCCTCGCCCAAGAACATCGAAAGCCAGGCGACCCCGGTCGTCGCGCCCAAGCCGCCGATCCAGCTTCCCATTCCACAGCCGATGCCGGTCACCCAGACCCCCGGCCAGGGCAGCGATCGCACGCAGGGCGCTTCCGATGTCGTCGGCCCGGGCACCGGCGCGGGCGGGCAGGGGACCGGCACCGGCAGCGGAGGTTCGGGCAGCGGTTCAGGCGGCGGCGGAGGCGGCGGGACCGCAGCGGGCGTGAAACTGGTCCGCGGAATCACCAACCGCGACTATCCGGCAGCCATACAGCGCAGCTGGCCGCGAGGCGGGCGGGTGTTCGTCCGGGTGCGCGTGCAGCCCGACGGCAAGGTCAGCCAGTGCGACGTCATGCGCTCGTTCGGTGACCGAGCGACCGACCAATGGACCTGCAGCCTGGTGCTGAGCCGCGCGCAGTTCCGCCCGGCGACCGACGCCAACGGCCGGCCCATCGCCGCCTGGTTCGGCTATGTGCAAAGCGATATCGGGCGGTTCGAGCGCTAGGCAAGCGCGACCTGTTTGCCTACAGCGCCCCCAGAAAAGGGAGCCAACGATGATCGAAGCTGAATGGTGGGACTATGACGATGCCGACGAGATGGCGGAGGCCGTCGCGGGCGATATCGGCTTCATCATCGAAAGCGCGCTCGATGCCCGGGGCGAGGCGCTGATCGCGGTTCCGGGCGGCAAGACCCCGCTGCCGATCTACGCGAAGCTCGCCCAGGCCAAGCTCAACTGGAAGAAGGTCACGATCATTCCGACCGATGACCGGCTGGTCCCGCTGACCGACGAGAAGTCGAACATCCGCGCCATCGCGCAAGCGTTTCTTCCTGCCGGCGCCCGCGTCTTCCCGATCACCAGCGACATCGCCGACTACAGGCTGGCCGGAAATTCGGCGGATGCGAAGCTCAATGAGCTCAAATTCCCGCTCGACCTCGCCTGGCTCGGCGTCGGCAGCGACGGCCACACCGCCTCGATCTTCCCCGGTCCCGACTTCGACGACGCGCTGAACGCCCCCAAGGGCCGCCATGCGATCGGCGTCATGCCCGACCCGCTGCCGCCGGAGGCCCCGGTCGCGCGGGTGACGCTGACCCGCTCCGCGATCCTGTCGGCGCGCACGGTGCTGATCACGGTGACCGGCGAGGAGAAGAAGGCAATGCTGGAAGGAGCGATTGCGGACGGGCAGTCGTCGAAGCTGCCCATCGGTCGAGTGCTGGCCGAAGCCGAGCAGCCGATTGATATTCATTGGAGCGCGTGAGTTCAGAGCTTATCGCTATTCCTATAGCCCGCCCTCATCGGATGCACCTGACGCGCCTCAGCACTCCTCCAACGGCTTCCCGTGCGTCTCTTTCAGGAAAGAGATCGTCACGACGACCGATAGCGCCGTGAACCCCACCGCGTACCAAAGCCCGGCGTAAATATCGCCAGTGAGTGCGACGATTGCGAAGCTGGTGACGGGGAGGAAGCCGCCGACCCAGCCGGTGCCGACATGATAGGGAAGGCTCATCGCGGTGTAGCGGATTCGGGTCGGGAACATCTCGACCAGCGCCGCCGCCTGCGGGCCGTAGAGCGCGGTTGCCGCGACCACGAACAGGAGCAGGATGGCGGTGAGCAGCGTCATGTTCGCCTCGGCGGGGTCGGCGCTCTTGGGATAGCCCGCGCTCGCGAGTTCTCCATTTATCGCCTCCGACGCCTTGGCCTTGAGCTCCTTGAGCTCTGGCCCGGGCAGCCCTTCGCCACTGGTGATCGGCGCGACCTGCGATCCAGCAACGACGCGGGTCTGGCCGTCCGCAGACGGGCGCGTCTTGTACGAGACACCCCTGCTGACCAGCGCACTCTTGGCGATGTCGCAGGCGGATGTGAATTTGGCGGTTCCGGTCGGGTCGAACTGCGCGGTGCAAGTTGACATGTCGGTCTCGACGATCACCGGCGTCGCCTGCTGCGCCGCGACCAGCCGAGGGTTCGCGGCCTCCGCAATCCAGTGAGAACCGGGAAAATAGAGCGCCAGGGCCAGCAGCATCCCGCCGAGCATGACCGGCTTCCGCCCGACGCGGTCACTGAGCCAGCCGAAGAAGACGTAGAGCGGGGCGCTGACCACCGTCATGACGATCAGCAACATGTCCTTGGTCGCGGCGGGCAGGCCCAGCGACTTTTCCAGGAACACCTGCATGTAGAAGAAGGTGAAATACCAGACCGCGCCCTGGGCGGCCATGATCCCGAAGAAGGCGATGGCGACCTGGCGAAGGCTTTCGCGACGCCCGAATGCTTCGCGCAGCGGGGTCTTGGTGACGGTGCCTTCCTCGCGCAGCTTGGTGAAATGCGGGCTCTCGCTCAGCTTCATCCGCATCCACACCGAAATGGCGAGCAGCAGGATCGAGGCAACGAAGGGAATTCGCCATCCCCAGGCGTTGAACGCCTCCTCGCCCAGCCATGTGCGGGTGGCAACGATGACCAGCAGCGCGGCGAGCAGGCCGAAAGAGGCTGAGGACTGAATCCAGCCGGTAGCTGCACCGCGATTGTTGTTGCCGGCATGTTCGGCGACGTAAATCGCTGCCCCTCCATATTCGCCGCCGAGCGCGGTTCCCTGACAGATGCGGAGGAAGATGAGCAGGATCGGCGCGAGGGTTCCGACCTGTTCATAGGTCGGCAGCAGCCCGATGGCGAAGGTCGCTCCGCCCATCAGGCTGACGGTGGTGAGGAAGGTCGCCTTGCGCCCGATCCGGTCGCCCATCGCCCCGAAAATGATCGCGCCCAGCGGCCGGAAGGCAAAGCCGACCGCGAACAGGGCCAGCGCGGCGATCAGCGCTGAAGTCGGATCAAGTCCGGCTAGGAACACTCTGGCGATAACGGGCGTGAGACTGCCGAAGATGAAGAAGTCATACCATTCGAAGGCGGTGCCCGCCGACGACGCGGTGATGACCCGCGCCATGCCCCATGGTTTGTGCTGCGGTTCAGCCAGTGTCGCCATTCATTCTCCCCTTGGGCCAAGGGGATAACGGGCCAGCCCTCAAGCGCAAGCCTCAGCGTGGCTTGCCGATGCGCTCGTCTACCCAAGCGAGGCGCATGCCCCATTTGCTGATCGTCATATGGTTGCGGATCGTGCTCCGATCGTCGGCAAGAACGAGGCGCTGATCGACATCCAGGCCGTTGTGCATCGTGTAGGAAATTTGCGCGCTGTTGCCCGAAGCGGCGACGCTGACCGGTCCTTCGGCGTCGGTCAGCGTGCCGGTGTAGCGGCCCGGGCCGGCCGGCCGAATGATCCACCGGCGGGAGCGCGCGGCCTTGTCGCCTTCGCGGATGCGCTGGTCGACTGCCAGGGCGCCCTTGCCGTCGGCGACGCCCCGGCTTTCAACGCGAAGCGGCACGGCCGTCTTGAGCGCGACCCTGACCGTGCCGCGCCCGCTGGTATCGCCGCTGAAGAATGCGATCGGATCAAGCACCGGTGTGTCCTTGGCCGGCGGCATCTCCGGCGCCCTTTCACACGCCGCGAGCAACAGACAGGACGCGGCGGCGAGGGTGCGTGCCCTCACAGCCCATGCGACATATCGATCACGAAACGGTAGCGGACGTCGTTCTTGAGCAGCCGTTCATAGGCTTCGTTGACCTGGTCCATGCGGATGGTCTCGCAGTCGGGATAAATCTCCTTGGCCGCGCAGAAATCGAGCATTTCCTGGGTTTCGGGGATGCCGCCGATCGCCGAGCCGCCAACCGCCCGGTTCCACCAGATGAGGTTCATTCCGACGAAGCCCGGCATCGGCGTCAGCGCGCCGACGATCACCATCCGTCCCGACCGGCCGAGCAGTTGCAGATAGCCGTCGATCTCATGGCTGACGGGAATGGTGTTCAAAATGAAGTCGAAGCGGGTTGCGGCGGCCTTCATCTGCTCTGGATCGGTCGAGACGATCACATCGTGCGCCCCGAGCGCCCTCGCATCCTCTCCCTTGCTTGGCGTGGTCGTGATCATGGTGACGTGCGCGCCCATCGCGGCGGCAAGCTTGACGCCCATATGGCCGAGCCCCCCCAGGCCGACGACCGCAACCTTGGACCCTTCGCCCACGCCATATTGGCGCAGCGGCGAGTAGGTGGTGATCCCCGCGCACAGCAAGGGCGCAACCCGGCTGACATCCATACCGTCGGGCACCTTGCAGACGAAATGGTCGCGCACGACGACATGGTCGGTATAGCCGCCCTTGCTGACGGTCCCTTCGTGATAATCCTTGCTGTTGTAGGTCTGGACGCAACCCTTGCGACAGAACACTTCCCACCCTTCCAGGCACTGGTCGCATTCCATGCAGCTATCGACCATGCAGCCGACCGCGACCGTGTCGCCGATGCGGTGGCGGGTCACTTCATTGCCGACCGCCGTGACCGTCCCGACGATCTCATGGCCGGGAATGACTGGGTACTGCGTGCCACCCCAATCGTTGCGACAGGTGTGGAGGTCGCTGTGGCAGATGCCGGCATGGGTAATCTTGATCGACACGTCATCGGGCCGAAGCGCGCGGCGTTCGAACTCCATGGGCTTGAGCGGTTGGTCGGGGGCATCGGTGCCCCATCCCCTGGCGAGCGTGGGCTTGTTCGCGGCCTCCTGGACATTCCCGGGTTGGGGTTCAGCAGTGGTAGCCATTTCAGCCTCCTATCGTGAAGCACGCTCCAATACGCGCCTCGCCTGGGTTAGGTGAGGCAAATCGACCATTTTGCCGTCGACCGATACCACGCCTGCGTCCGGCTGTGCGTCGAACGCGGCGACGATGGCGCAGGCATGCGCCACGTCCTGGGCCGAGGGCGTGAAAGCGGAATTGATGATCGCGATTTGCGCGGGATGGATGGCAAGCTTTCCGGTAAAGCCTTCGCGGGCAGCGGCCTCCGCTTCCGCCCGCAGCCCGTCGTCGTCACGGAAGTCCGCGAAAACGCCGTCGACCGGCTGAACTTCCGCGGCCACCGCACCCGCGAGGCAAAGCGAACGCGCCATCTTGTATGTAAAGGCCAACTCGCCGCTCGTCGCATATTTTGAGGATGCACCCAGCGCGGCGGACAAATCTTCGGCTCCCCAGCTCATCGCGACCAGCGATGGTCCCGCTTCGCGATAGGAAAGCAGGCCGAACAGCGAGGCCGCGGTCTCGGTGACGATGGCGTGGACCGGCAGGCTGCGCGGCGCGAGTTCGGCGCAGAAATCGGCGACATCATCGCCGCTTTCTGCCTTGGGCAGCACGATCCCGTCGATCGCGAAATCGTCGAGCGCATCCATGTCCTCGTCATGGGCATCGGTGCCGATAGGGTTGACCCTTATCCAGCGCTCGGGCTGGCCTTCGACCCGTTCGGGCAGCAGGGAAAGCAATTCGCGCGCCAGCATCTTGTGTGTCGGCGCGACGCTGTCCTCCAGGTCGAAAATCACCGCGTCGGCAGAGGACGCCAGCGCTTTCATCATTTTCTTGTTGTTGTCCGCGGGGACGAACAGCCAGCTTCTCGGCGGCGGCGCGCCGGCGTTCATTCGGGCTTCTTCAGGAGCAGAGCGGAGCGGCTGCACTGGCAAACCAACTCGCCGTTCTGGTTGAAGCTGCGATGATCCCAGGTGACGATGCCCGCGCCAGGCCGCGACTTGCTTTCCCGCACCGCGGTGCATTCGCTTTCGCTGCGAAGCGTGTCGCCGACGAAAACGGGATTGGGGAAGATCAGCTTGTCATAGCCGAGGTTGGCAATCAGCGTGCCGAGCGTGGTATCGGCAACCGACACGCCGATCATCAGGCCGAACGTATAGATCGAATTGACCAGTGGCTTTCCGAACTCGCTTTGGGCTGCGACTTGATGGTCTAGGTGCATCGGCTGGGGATTGTGGGTGAGGGCGCTGATCAGCACATTGTCGGTTTCGGTCACCGTGCGGGTGACTGCATGGGCGACCTTGTCCCCCACCTGCCATTCGTCGAAATAGCGCCCTGCCATCCGCCCGCCTTAAGCGAGCGGCGCAACACTGCCAAGCGTCAGAGAGTGGGTTTGCGGCTCAGCCGGCCCTTCAACTCGCACATGCCGATCCGCTCGACGGCCTGTTCAGGGGCTGAGGAACGGGTCACGGCAGCGATATGGCCAAGCATCTGGCCGACGATGTCGACCGTCTGAAGCGCAACCGCGTGGCGCATGACGACCGCCATGTCGGCGCTCAGTTCGTCGCCCATCGCGTCGAGCATTCGGCGGGCATATTCCAACTCCTCGGCGAGGCGCAGGCGCAACTCGTCATCGGTCGGAACCCGCGCCGGATCGAGCGGGGGCGGCTCCCGCCGGATGGATGGTTGCTCCTCCGTGTTTTGAGCGGCTCGAAAGTCGGCCTGGATGGAATCGCAAAGGGCCTGCGCGCGCCGCAACTGGGCCGGAGCACCGAGATATTGCTGTCCACTCACGATCCTGCCCTCGCAGCCGCCCGAAAGCGGCGGCAGGCTTGGGATAAAATGAACGAGGTTAAGAAAGCATTTTAGGTCCGAAACGGTAGCAGAATTTCCGCAATGGACTCGGTAATTGCCGCTCCGTCGAGGCGATAGGCCGCGTAGAGATCAGCGAGGTTTCCGGTTTGTCCGAAGCGTTCGACCCCCAGGGGAGCGACGCGCTGGCCTAGGACTCCGCCAAGCCAGGACAGCGAGGCGGGGGCTGCATCGCACAGCGTGACAAGGCCTGCGCGGGGCGCAAGGCGGGACAGAAGCTGCTCGACGTGGCTCGGCTCTCGGCCGCCTTCCCAGCGCTTTGCTTGCGCCGCGGTCCAGCCGCGATGGAGCAAGTCGGGCGAGGTGACGGCAAGCAGGCCCAGGCCAGGCATGTCGGCCGATAGCTCGTCCCAGGCGGCGAGCGCCTCCGGGATGACCGCACCCATGGCGACGATTGCCGCCTCGGCCTCGGGAGCCGGCTCTTTCAACCAATAGCCGCCGGCCAGCGCACCCGCTTTCCAAGCATCGTCCTCACGTTCAACCTGGCGGATGGATCGGGTCGACAGGCGGAGATAGGTGGATTCACCCGCCGGATCGTCGATCAAGCGGAACGCCTCTTCCATCATCGCGGCCAGTTCGTCGGCATAGGCCGGCTCATAATGGCGAAGTCCCGGCTGGCCGAGGGCGATTAGCGGGGGGTTGATCGACTGGTGCGCGCCGCCTTCGGGCCCGAGCGTGATCCCGCTCGGTGTCGCGACAAGCAGGAATCTCGCGTCCTGGTAACAGGCGTAGTTAAGGCTATCGAGACCGCGCGCGATAAACGGATCATAAAGGGTCCCGATCGGAAACAGCCGCTCGCCGAAAAGGTCGCCCGACAGGCCGAGCGCGGCTAGCATCAGGAAAAGATTGGATTCGGCGATGCCCAGCTCGACATGCTGGCCTTGATTTGTCGCGGACCATTTTTGTGCTGATGCAATCTTTGCGGCAGCAAATACGTCGGTCATTTCGCGCCGCTTGAACAGGCCGCGCTGGTTGACCCAGGCGCCGAGATTGGTCGAGACGGTGACATCGGGCGACGTGGTGACGATGCGGTCGGGAAGCTCGCCGCCTGCCCGCGACAGGTCGAGCAGGATGCGACCGAAAGCGGCCTGAGTTGATTGCTCGTCGCCTTGCGGGACGGGCAGGGCGGGAATCGCCACCTTGCCGAACGAGCGGCCGCGTTTCTCGCGCATGATCCGGCTTTGTTCGATCAGCGCCTCGACTCCCGGTCGGGCATTGGCGCCGATGCCGGCCAGCGGCTCCCATTCCTCGCCTTCGGCCACGTCCATGGAATCGCGCAGTGCATGGGTCTGGGTCGGGTTCATCAGCCCCGCATGATTGTCCTTGTGCCCGGCAAAGGGCAGCCCGAACCCCTTGACCGTCCAAGCGACGAACAGGGTCGGGATGTCGTCCCGCGCGGCGTCGAAGGCCTGCGTCAGCGTTTCCATGCAGTGCCCGCCCAGGTCGGTCATCAACAGGCCGAGCGCCTGGTCATCATGCGCCTTAAGGAAAGGCGCGGACTTTTTGCCGAGGTCGGAGTTGATCCGGGCGCGCCATGCCGCGCCGCCCTGGTAGCTCAGCGCCGCAAAATCCGCGTTGGGCAGCGCGTCGAGCCAATCCCTGACTGCCGGATGCCTGGCCAGCTCCGCCCCCAGTTTCTTGCCGTAGCGAAGCTCGACCGTGCGCCAGCCGCAACTCGCGAAAATCTCGTCGAACCGTTCGAACATGCGATCTGCGCTGGTCGCGTCGAGGCTCTGCCGGTTGTAGTCGACGATCCACCAGCAATTGCGGATGTCGTGCTTATAGGCCTCGATCAGGCATTCGTAGATATTGCCTTCGTCGAGTTCCGCATCCCCGATCAACGCAACGAAGCGGCCGCGATCCTCGTCCGCCATCAGGCCGTGGGCGGTCAGATAATCCTGCACCAGGCTGGCGAAAGCGGTGATCGCAACGCCGAGGCCGACCGAGCCGGTGGAAAAATCGACCGGGATTTGGTCCTTGGTCCGGCTGGGATAGCTCTGCATCCCGCCAAAGCCGCGGAAGTTCTTGAGCTGCTCAAGGCTCTGGCTGCCCAGCAGATAATGGATCGCATGGAGGACCGGGCCGGCGTGCGGTTTTACCGCGACCCGATCGTTCGGCCCAAGCGCATGGAAATAAAGCGCGGCCATGATCGCGGTCATCGATGCGCAGCTCGCCTGGTGCCCGCCGACTTTCAGCCCGTCGGCACTCTCTCGAATGTGATTGGCGTGATGGATCGTCCAGGCGCTGAGCCAACGCAGGCGATCGTCGATCGACTTCAGGGCGGCGATATCGGCCGGGGTCTTCTTGAGCATGGGCCGCGACTAGACCAGCAGATCAGGTTGGAAAAGCGACACTCGATTCCTCATCGCGTCAACTTCGACATTTTCCATTCCTCCTCCAGGCGGTCGCAGTCGGCCAGCATCTGCAAGGCCAATCTGTTGTCGTGACGCTGGACGAAGCCGACCAGCCGTCCGCGATAGTAGCGAGGGACCAGCATGGTTTCGAGAGCGAAGCTGAGATCGGGGGCCGGTCGCGAGCGGCGAGCGCGCGTCGCGGCCTGCCCCATGGCAATCGCTCGGTCCCAGGCCTGAGCGAACCCGAGCGCGTCTTTGCGGCGGCGCAATGCGTAGGCGGATTGGCGGCTGTGTCCGAGCGCCTTGGCGGCTTCGTCGATCAAGCAGCCACGCGCAAGCTTGAGAATGAATAGGCATTGGTCGTCCGCAGTCCATCCGTCGTGGCGCGCACGGACCGGCACGGGGTCGAACCCTAGCGAATTGGGAAGCTTCATCGACCAGTTTGGAGCATGAACGACGATCTGTAGGACAGCTCTTTTTTGGCGTGTCGAAGATGCAGATGGTTAGCGTGGTGGATCGTCCATGCGCTCAGTCAGCGCAGGCGATGGTCGATCGACTTCAGGGCGATGGTAGCCTCCGACCTTTTTGAGCATGGCCGACGTCCTGGCGCGTCGCATCGCGCAGGCCAGCCTCATGCAGTTTCCTTGGGCTTCCGCTCATGGTAACAGCATTTCAGTCAACGCGAGGGGGTATCGCCATGGCGACTGTTGCAACCGACCCGGTCCGCGAGGATCGGAGGCGCGACCTGTTAACCGGAACACCGCGAGCCCATGCGCTCGACCGCTGGATTTTCGTCTTCATGGCGGCGTGGTTCATCGCCATCGTGTTGACCGGCTTCATTCCCGACTCGCTGATGAAGGTCGAGATGGTGAAGGCCGGGCAGCGGGCGCCGTTTCCGCCAGTGTTGCATGTTCACGCGGTCGTAATGGGAAGCTTCATGCTGTTCCTGCTGAGCCAGACCTGGCTGGTCGCGACCGGACGGTGCGAGCTTCATCGCCGCATAGGGCCGTTTGGGGCCTTGCTAGCGGCCGCGCTGGTGGTGGTCGGCTTCATCCTCGCCCCGACGATGTATCGGCAGATCTGGTTCGCACTCCAGGCCGCGCCACCCGAGGCCAAGGAGACACTTCGCGCTCTCAACCTGTGGATGGACAATATCCTGTTGCTGCAAATGCGCATCGGGTTTGTGTTCGCGATCCTGATCGCCCTCGGAGTGAGAGCGCGCCGGGCGGATTCCGGCTTTCACAAACGAATGATGATCATCGCGCCGGCGACCGCGCTCCCGGCGGCCTTCGATCGGATTACATGGCTTCCAACCACCATGCCGCAAAGTCCGGTTGGTCCGGATCTTTATGTGTTGTTCGCGCTTGCACCGCTGTTCGTCTGGGATGTGATCCGCAACCAACGGGTTCACCGCGCCTATTGGACCTTCCTGGCCGTGGCACTGCCGTTCACGGTCTTCGTCCATGCGGCCTGGGATACGCCCTGGTGGCACGAGGCCGCGCACCGCATCATGGGTGTTTAGGGGCGGCTAGGCGTCATCTTGCTGCGCATCGTAGCGCACCTGCGCGGCGCGGATACAAGCGATATGCTCGATCGCCCATTCTCCCAGCGCCTTCACCGGCTGACGCAATGAATTGCCCAACTCGGTCAGCTCATAATCGACGCGCGGCGGAATGGTCGGGGTTACGTGTCGGCTGACTAGCCCGTCACGCTCGAGCGCGCGAAGACTGAGCGTTAGCATCCGCTGCGAAATGCCCTCGATCGCGCGCTTGAGTTCCGAAAAACGCATCGGTCCATAGGCGAGCATCATGACGATCATCATGCTCCACTTGTCGCCGACGCGATTGAGTACCGGCGCGACATTCTTGCAGCCGGCGTTTTGAAGGCTGGGGCCCTCGGCTGCCGAGGCAGTAGGCACATCGCTGTGACCTGTGACAAATTTTTGCGTTCTTGCAGCTGTTCCATGGGTAGTTATTTAAAGTGTCCCGGTAACAAATCAATACCAAGGACAAAAGAATGACCATCCTCAAGATCGACAGCAGCATCACCGGCGACGCCAGCGTTTCACGCCAGCTTATCGCGGCGGTCACCGAACAATTCAAAAGGCCAATCCCAACTCGGCGGTGGTCCAGCGCGATCTCGTCGCGTCCCCGCTTTCCCACCTGACCCTCGGCGGATCGGGCGATCAGGACGTGCTAGAGGAATTCCTCGCGGCCGACACGATCGTCGTCGGCGCACCGATGTACAATTTCACCGTGCCCAGCCAGTTGAAAGCGTGGATCGACCGGATACTCGTCGCCGGAACGACCTTCCGCTACGGCGCTAATGGCCCCGAGGGCCTGGCCGGCGGCAAGCGGGTCATCGTCGCCGTCTCGCGCGGCGGATATTATGAGGGCCAATGCGCTGGAACATGTGAAGAGCTATTTGAACGGCGTGTTTGGCTTCATCGGCATTGCGCCCGAGTTCGTCCACGCCGACGGCATCAACTACGGCCCCGAGCAGCGTCAGGCCGGGATTGCGAGCGGGCTGGCAGAGGTGGAGCGGCTGGCGGCGTGATGCTGTGCTGCTGCGAAGGCAGGAGCCTGGTCGGCTGCTGAAGGCTGTGTCTGCGGCGTTGGTCTGGGCCCCAGCCTTCGCAGGGGCCATTCAGGCCGACAGCAGCCGGATCGGGTTCTCGATAGGGCCTTCATCGCCTGCAGGAAGCTCGCCGCGTCCCAGCCGTCGACGACGCGGTGATCGCAGCACAGCGACAGGTTCATCCGCTTGCGCGACTTCGAGTTCGCCGTCGACGATGACAGGCAGTTCCTGCACCTTGTTGACCGCGATGATGGCCACTTCCGGGCGGTTGATGACCGGGGTCGAGGTAATGCCGCCCATCGGGCCGAGGCTCGACAGCGTGATGGTCGAACCCACAGTTCGTCGCGGCTGGCCTTGCCGGAGCGGGCGGCCTCGGCGAGGCGGCCGATTTCGCGCGCGAGCTGCCAAACGCTCTTGTTCTGCGCGTCACGGATCACCGGGACCATCAGCCCGCCAGGCGTCTGGGTCGCCATGCCAAGATGCATCGCGCCGTGGCGGGTCAGCACCATCGCATCGTCATCGAACGTGGCGTTGAGCATCGGCCAGTCGGCGATCGCTTTGCCCATCGCGGTGATCAGGAAGGGGAGCAGGGTGAGCTTGGGATTGTCGCCGCGATCGCGGTTCATCATGGCCCGCGTATCTTCGAGGTCGGTGACGTCGAATTCCTCGACCAGCGTGAAGTGAGGGATGCGGCGCTTCGCCTCCTGCATATTCTCGGCGATCTTGCGGCGCAGGCCGACGACCTTGATGGTTTCGTCGGAACGCTTGGCGCCGGCGCCGTGGCTGACGCTGCCGCCGTTGTAGAGGAGATAGGAATCGAGGTCGGCATGGCGGACGCGATCGCCGGAGGTTTTCACTTCGGCCAGGTCAATGCCGAGATCGCGCGCGCGCTGGCGGACGGCGGGGGAGGCGAGGACCTTTTGACCAACCTCGTCCGTCCCGAGCGAAGTCGAAGGGCGCTCCTTTGAGGCTTGTGCCGAACGCCCTTCGACTTCGGCCTTCGGCCTAGTCTCAGGGCGAACAGATTCTGTTTTGGATTCGGTTGCCATGACCGGCAACGCATCTTCCTGTTCTTCGGTCGGGTCTTCCGCTCCGTCGGCCAGCGGTCGCTCGTCCTCGCTCGCCGCCGCGGGTTTCTCGGCTTTGGCACCGCCTTCGGTTTCAATCTCGACCAGCACCGAGCCGATCGCAATCTGGTCGCCGACTTCGCCCGCCAGCTTCCTGACCGTTCCCGCGACGGGGGATTCCATTTCGACCGTCGCCTTGTCGGTCATCATGTCAGCGAGCTGCTGATCCTCTTCGACCTTGTCGCCGACCTTGACGTGCCAGGCGACGATCTCGGCCTCGGCAATGCCTTCACCGATGTCGGGCAGCTTGAACTGATAAACGCTCATGCTTCGAGGACCTTTTTCAGCGCGTTCTTCATTCGGATCGGACCCGGGAAATAGACCCATTCATAGGCGTGCGGATAGGGTGTGTCCCAACCGGCGACCCGCTCGACCGGGGCTTCGAGATGATAAAAGCAGCGCTCCTGCACCAGCGTGGCGAGCTCGGCGCCAAAGCCGCTTGTCCGGGTCGCTTCCTGGACGACGAGGCAGCGGCCGGTTTTCCGGACCGATTCCTCGATCGTCTCGATATCGAGCGGGATGAGCGTGCGAAGATCGATCACCTCGGCGTCGATGCCATTATCCTCGACGGCGGCCAGCGCGACATGAACCATCGTGCCATAGGCCAGCACGGTTAGCGCCTCGCCCTCTCGGACCACCTTCGCCTTGCCCAGCGGCACGGAATAATGGCCGTCGGGAACTTCGCTCGCTCATGCTTCGACCAGGGCTTGACCGGTCGGTCGTGGTGGCCGTCGAACGGACCGTTGTAGATGCGCTTGGGCTCGAAGAAGAGGACAGGATCCGGATCCTCGATCGCCGCGATCAGCAGCCCTTTGGCGTCGTAAGGGTTGGACGGGATCACCGTCTTGATCCCGGCGACATGAGTGAACAGCGCCTCGGGCGACTGGCTGTGCGTCTGCCCGCCGAAAATGCCGCCGCCATAGGGCGAGCGGATGACCATCGGCATGGTCCATTCGCCGGCCGTGCGATAGCGCATCTTGGCGACCTCGCTGACGATCTGGTCGTAGCCGGGGTAGATATAGTCGGCGAACTGGATTTCGATCGACCGGCTTCAGGCCATAGGCGGCCATGCCGATCGCGGTGCCGATAATCCCGCCTTCGCTGATCGGGGCGTCGAACGCGCGGGTCTTGCCGAATTCTTTCTGCAAGCCCTCGGTGGCGCGGAACACGCCGCCGAAATAGCCGACGTCCTCGCCATAAACGACGATGTCCGGGTCGCGGCTCATCATCACGCGGTGGGCATCGTTGATCGCCTGGATCATGTTGCGTGTGCTCATGAGGGTTCGCGCCCCAGATATTCGCGGGCTTCGTCGAGCGCCTCGTCCCGCTGCTCGGCGAGGTGCCACGGGCGTGTCGGAATAAACATCCTCGAACATCGACCCGATGTCGTCGAATCCCTGCTGCGGCAGGATGCCCAGTTTCTCCGCCTCCTTTTGCGCGGCGCGGACGGTGGCGTCGATTTCCTTGTCGAGCGCGGAGTCCCTTTCGTCATCCCATTCGCCCAGCGTCATCGAGATGCGCCTTCAGCCGCGCGATCGGGTCGCCCAGCGGCCATTCCTCCGCCTCGCCCTTCGGCCGATAGCCGCTCGGGTCGTCGGAGGTCGAATGGCCCTCGGCGCGATAGGTGAAGAACTCGATCAGGGTAGGCCCCTTGTTGATCCGGGCGCGCTCCGAGGCCCAATGCACAGCAGCATAGACCGCCAGCGCGTCATTGCCGTCGACGCGCAGGCCCGCGATGCCATAGCCAACCGCGCGGCTGGCAAAGGTCGCCTGTTCGGCCCCCGCGATTCCGGAAAAGCTGGAGATAGCCCACTGGTTGTTGACCACCGCCAAGATCACCGGCGCCTGGTAAACCGCGGCAAAGGTCATCGCCGAATGGAAGTCGCCTTCGGCCGTCGCGCCGTCGCCGATCCAGCCCATCGCGATACGGCTGTCGCCCTTGATCGCGCTGGCCATCGCCCAGCCGACCGCCTGCGGATATTGCGTGCCCAAATTGCCGCAGATCGAGAAGAAGCCGTGCTTCTTGTCCGAATACATGATCGGCAGCTGGCGGCCCGTGGAGCGGGTCGCCGGCGTTGGAATAAATCTGGCACATCATCGTCACCAGCGGATAGCCGCGCGCGACCAGAAGACCCTGCTGGCGATAGGTCGGGAAGTGCATGTCGTCCGGGTCCATCGCGGCGGCGGCCGCCACCGCGATCGCCTCTTCCCCGGTGCACTTCATGTAGAAGCTGGTCTTGCCCTGCCGCTGGGCGCGATACATGCGATCATCAAAGACACGGACCGTCTTCATGTCCTTCAGCATCTTGCGCAGCGTATCGGCATCGAGCTTCGGGTCCCACGGCCCGATGGCTTTGCCCGCATCGTCGAGCACCCGGACCAGGCTTGTGCACAGCGGAAACGTCACTTCCGCCTTGCCGGCCACATCGGGACGAGGGGCCTCCCCTGCGGCCGCTACATTGATCGAAGAAAAGTCAGGCGTGTCGCCGGGCCGGAACGGCGGTTCGGGCACATGCAGCGCGAGCGCCGGCCGGTTGCGGCGGGGTTGGTTCTTATCAGCCATCGCGCGTCCGCTTAGAGCGGACGGGGGTTTGGGGCAACTAGCGGCGCGCCGGCACCCTCGCCGGAGGAGCGAAGTTCGTTCTCGCAACTTCGTGGATGGCGCCGTTCGCGGTGCGGCCTTCGACCAGTTCATAGCCCATCAGGGCGAAGACGCGGTTGCCGATGAAGATAGGGCGGGCGTTGCCGTACCAGTCGACGCAGCTGGCGACGCAGGCATCGTCGACCGCTCGATAGGGGTCGGCATCGAGACGGCCGGCGAGGTCGAACTGGCGAGCCTGCCGCTTGAGGAACAGGATCGACGATCCGCTTCCCAGGAACCGTGCGAACTGCGATTTGAGCTGCGTCGTAATCGGCAGGCCGAGCAGGCCGTTCGATCCGTCCACATTGTCCTGGCGGAAGAAGAAGGCCTGGCTGCGGTTTTCGCCCTGCTGCGCATTGGGGAAGGTGAAGCTGTTTCCGGAACGCGCCATCGGCCGCCTAAGGTCGACGGCGGTGAAGACCAGCGAGCCGCGCGGATCGTTGCCGATCACCACTCCGTCCTGCCCGAGTTGGTCGAGCCGTTCGACCGCGTGTGGCAACTGGATTTGGGCTACCGGCCCGCCGCGCAGGCCAGCAGCGACCAAGGTCGGAACTGCCCGCCCTGATAGCCGTGACCGCCGTAAAGGATGTGATTGCCGACGAACCGGTTCTGGAAATTCCAGGCATTGCCTTCGACTGGCGGGAGGCCGCGATAGCGGGACAGCGGCACCATCCGGCTGCCGTCGCCCATCCAGCGGATCGGCACCGACAGCAGCGCCACCGCGCCATCGACACTCTCATTGTTCCACATCGCATCGCCGCCGCCGTCATTGCGGACCAGCACATCGACCAGGCCTGCCTGCCGGTCTTCGCGGAAGCTGAATTGGTCGGTCGGCTGGCCATAGGCGCCGATCGCCGACGGCTTCTCGATGCCGTCGAGTGGCATTCGATAGAGCCAGCTGCGCGCCCCGCCGCGAATGCTTGCGTCCCACGACCGGGCGTCGCCGACCCACAGATACACCGCGCTCGGGCTGACATAGAAAGTCCGGCTGGCGGGTCCCAGAACGGCTGTCGCCTTGCAGTTCATGACCGGCGCCGTCAGGTCGCAGTCCATGACGCTGTGCAGCGTGTCGAGCCGAGCCTCCTCGTCGTCACGGAGCGACGGCGCGACATAGATGTCGCGCGCCCGCGCGACCCGCTGGAACACGGGCTTGGCACCCTGCTGCCAGCGGCTGACTGCCGGGAAGCTGCCGAACGGGTCGCCGCCATACCAATTGAGGTAGAGGGGCGTGTAATAGACCAGCCGGTTGCCGATCAGGCGCGAGGCATAGTTGCGCGACGAATAATAATCGTTGGAGCGGAGGTGATAGGCGTCCTCGAACCGCAAGCGCCCGTCGGGCGACAAGCGGAACCGGTTCACTTCCGTGCCGCCGCGCGCATAGCTGTAGCCGATGACGATCACGCGATCGCCGCTGATCAGCATTTCGTCATACCAGTCGCCGCCGCCGGTGATGCCGGGTGGGAAGGCATTGATATGGTCGACCGGACGCATCCGCCCGCCCGCGACCGATACGGTGAACAGCCGGCCGCGGCGCAGGATGACGAGCATGTCGCCGCGCTTCTTGACGATGCCGCCTTCGTCGACATCGGCTTCCTGGGTGTTGGTGATCCTGTCGCCGCTTGCGCGTGAGCCGGTGACCGAGATGCTGTCGGCCTTGGCGGCGGACTCGGCGACCGGCGAGGCCATGGCCGGGGGCGGAGGAGGGGGGACTGGCTCGTTTGCTACGCGCTCGCGGCGTGCGGCACGTCGCTTTTCCAGGAAGGCGAGGAATTCAGCGTCCGACCTGAACGATGCGAGCTGCCCGCCGGCGCGCGGTGCTTGCGTCACCGCGACCGGCACTGGCTGCGCTAGTGCGGCAGAACCCTTTGCCGAGATTGCGACCGCGCCCGGTCCAACCAATGCAGCGACGACGCCGGCGACCAGAAGATGGGCCTTTGGTAATCTCAGCATCCGACCACTCCCCTTAGTGATACATTATCACATCATGCGGCGAGGATGCTGTCAATTGGCTGAACGGATTGCTCTGCTCACCGGCCTTGGCCGGGGAAACAGCTCAATCCTCGTGCGGAACGCCAACTGTCGCCCCGGCCGTGTAGGACCCACCGGCTTGCTCATTGAACCAGAAGGGCTTGAACCCGCCGGACCCTCCCGCGAGGATCTGCAGATTGCTGTCGAATAGCCGGCCGCCGGCCATCGTCATCGCGACATGATCGGAATTGCGGATATTCTCCAGCGGATTGTCGTCGAGAATGACGAGGTCGGCGAGCTTGCCGGGTTCGAGGCTACCCAGTTCCCGGTCGAGGCCGAGAGCTCGGGCGGGGTTGATCGTGCCAGTGCGCAATGCCTCCATATTGCTCATGCCGCCGAGCGCGAACATCCACATGTCCCAATGCGCGCCAAGTCCCTCGCGCTGGCCGTGCGCGCCGACGGATACCGGGATGCCGAGGTCGCTGACCAGTTTTGCGCCCTTCGAAATGTCGATGACATTGTCCTCCTCGGGCGGATTTTTGACGGGGCGACGAGATCGTGCGTCGATCAACGGGCGCGGAACCCATTTCGACAGAATCGGCTCCTTCCAGACGTCGGTGTGCTGGTACCAGTAATTCTCCCCGAACGGTCCGCCATAAGCCACGATCAATGTTGGCGTGTAGGCGGTGCCGCTGCCCTTCCAATACTGCAGCACATCGTCATAAATGTGCTGGACCGGCAGCGAATGCTCGATCGTCGTGTGGCCATCGGCGATCATGGTCATGTTCATCTCGAACAGCGAGCCGCCTTCCGGCACAACCTCCATGCCGAGCTGACGCGCCGCCTCGATGATCATCTGCCGCTGCTCGCGGCGGGGCTGGTTGTAGCTCTTGACCGACCAGGCGCCCGACGCCTGCAGGCGGCGGAGGTGGGAAACCGCATCGTCCAGGCTGTTGATTTCAACCGTGAACGGCGTGGTCGCTCCATAAAGGATGGTGCCGGTCGAGAAGATGCGCGGGCCCAGGATCTTGCCGGCCTTTTGATATTCGCTCGCCGCGAAAATCTCGAACGTGTCGTTGGACGGGTCGTGGACTGTGGTCACGCCATAGCCGAGCGCCGCGGCATGGAACCAGTTCTGCTTGGGAATGATCAGCTCGCTGCCCATCGAGCCGTGCCAATGCGCGTCGATCAGGCCGGGGATGATGGTCTTGCCCGTCACGTCGATCGTGCGGGTTCCGGCGGGAATTGCGATTCCTGAACCGACGGAGACGATCCGGTCGCCTTCGACCAGCACCGTGCCATTCTCGATTACCTCGTCGCCGCGCATGGTGATGATCCGCGCGCCGGTCAATGCGATGCTGCCGGTGGGCCTGGCCTGGCTGGCGGTTACGCCGAGTTGCGCGACCAACGGTGCGGGAGCCTGCTTGCCGCCGGTGAACGCGCCCGCGCCCGCCAGCGTCTGACCATAGAGGTTGGGCCCCTGGCTCCAGTAAAGCTGGCGGCTGTTTCCCGCCCAGTGAATCCAGTCGCCCGCGTCGGCGCTCACCCGGGATTGTGGAAGCGCTTTGCCGTCGGGCGCGATATCGATCGACCTGCCGGAACGGACGAAGGGCATGACATAGGCCTGGTAGCGTTCGGTCCAGGCGATGAATTGCTCGTCGGGCGACAAGGCGAAGCGGGTCGCATTTTGCGAAATCAGATGGGTGACCTCATCGGTTCCGGCGAGCGAAACCGATTTGAACAGCCGCTTTTCTTCCTCCCCGCTGTCCGTGAAGAACACCCGGTCACTGGTCGCGCCGAACATCGGCTGTGCCCCCTTCTTGGCGACGCGCTTCGGGGCGCCTCCCTTGACCGGCACGACATAGATGCCGGGGTCGCGGCCATAGAGGGGGGTCGTCAGGAACCCGTCGCTGGTCTTGCGATAGGCGATCAGGCTGCCGTCGGGCGAAAAGGCCGGTTCGACATAATGGCCGGGCTCGGGCGTAACGGTCCGGCCTTCGCCGCCGCCGACGCCGACCACCTTGATGCGGCCCGCCTTGTCGTCGTCCCAGGCAACATAGGCCACCTGGCGTCCATCGCGGGAAAAGGCCGGGTAGCTTTCGAAGTCGTCGCCACGGGTCAGTCGGCGGGGACTGGAACCGTCGCCATTGGCGATCCACAAATTGCCGAGCGCTTCATAAACGATGCGCGATCCGTCCGGGCTCTTCTGGGCGAAGCGCACCATCCTGGTCGTGAAGCTGGCCGGGGCGACATCTTTTTGTTGGCGAACCGCATCCTCGACAAAGCGAGTGCCGGCAACGTGGAACGGGATTTCGGTGACCTGCTTCGACGCGACATCGATGCGATGGATTCCGCCCTTCGCCCAAAAGACGATCGACTTGCCGTCGGGCGTCCAGCTCATCCCCGGATAGACACCCTGGATTGCCCAGGTTTCCTGCATGTCGCGGTCGAGCATATCGGTGAGCGGGGTGATGCGGCCGGACTTCAAATCCATCGTCATCAGCGTCGATTTGTAGCGGACCCGGCGGATGAAGGCCAAGGTCTTGCCGTCGGGCGAAGGCGTTGGCCGGATGGCGCCGCCGGGACCGTCGACATAGGTCTCGATCTCGCCGGTCTGCCGGTCAAGACGCTGGATGACATAGATCTGGCCGTTGACATCCTTCGAATATTGGAAGGTGTCGCCCGGCGTCGCGTCGTCGGAGAAATAGAGGTAGCGGCCATCGGGCGAGAAGGCCGGCTCGTTGGTGTCCTTCTGCTTGGTGCGTGCCTTGGTCATCTGCACGCCTGCGCCCTTGTCGCCACCACCTCGATGGTACAGCCACATCTCGCCGGAGCCGAGCGAGCGCGACGACGTGAAATGCTTGCGCGCCACGATGAAGTTGCCGTCGGGAGTCCAGTCGGCCTGATTGAGGGTGCGGAAATCCTCCTTGGTAATCTGGCGCGGCGCTGTGCCGTCGCGGCGGATGGTCCAGATATTGTCGCCGCCGCCGCGATCGGAGGTGAAGGCGATCTCGCTTCCATCCGGGGAATAGCGGGGCTGCATATCCCAGGCGTGGCCGGTCGAAAGCGCGCGCGCTTCGCCGCCGCCAATCGGGATGACGTAGAGATCTCCGAGCAGGTCAAACGCAATCTCGCGCCCGTCGGGCGACACGTCGAGACTTATCCAGGTGCCGGTGCGGGTGTCGATCGGAACGTTGCGACCTGGGCCGTGAGGGACATTGACGTCCCACTTGTCGGGCTTCTTGCCCTCCGTGCCCGGGGACGGCGCGATGCCGGGGGGCTGCGGTTGGGTCAGCGGCTCGGCCTGTCCCGGCTGCGGCGGCGGCGGCGCAACCGGCGGCGTTGGCGCCTGGGCGGTGGCGACGGACGCCGCCAGCAGGGAGCCGCCGACGAAAAACATGAAATGACGCATGATGAAAAACCCCGACCCGACGAAAGGGCGGGACTGTGGCTGCGCCCAGTCGCAATGGCAACGCGGCGGGACCGCCGTTCGTCGAATTGCCCGGGACGAAAATGCGCGCGATGGCGGCGCAGCCCTACCCCGGCCGACTAAAGGACTGCTTCTATCTCTATTATTCGCAATCCGACCAGGCCATGCGCCGGGCGATCGTCCGGGAGATCTCGAATTGACGGGCGAGGAGCCAAGGCGCTAGGCGCGCACCATGTCCGAAAACAGGAAACCGCTCCCCGACCGTCTCTCGCTCGACCCGCGCAGTCCCCACTTCGACCAGGAGGTGCTGGCTCAAGGCGTCGGTATCCGCTTCAACGGCGCCGAGAAGACCAATGTCGAGGAATACTCCATCTCTGAAGGTTGGATCCGAATCGCCGCGGGCAAGAGCCGCGATCGACACGGCAATCCAATGACGATCAAGCTCAGTGGCAAGGTCGAGCCCTTCTACGAGGGCGCGGACGACGAGGAAGGCCCCGGCGCGGACGCCGAGGCCTGACATTTTCAAATGACCGGTTGGTGTTAGGCCGCCGGGTCCCGTTTGGCACGCCGCCGCTCGATGAACTTCTTGGCCACCCAGCCCGCGCCAAGAGCCAGCCCGAGCGGTCCCAGGCCGCGGCGCGCAATGGCGGGAATGGCGGCGCCGACCAATGCTCCGGTCACCTTCTGGTTGGGTCCGGCAACCTTCTTTCCGGCAATCGCGCCCAAAATCTTGGCAAGCATAAACGGTCCTTTCGGCTGATTTAATTGGCTTGTCGCTAGAGCGCTCGGGACAGCGGCGCGGTTCCGCCTCGGCAGCGTCGGCAGTTGGGCAAACCTCCCAACCATCGGTGGGAATTTCCGCCAACTTGCTCGCCGATGAACGGGTCGGCCGCTATTTTTCCCTGAAAACTGCAATTGGCACGACCCTTGTAAAGGATAGGCCATGGATCGACGGTTCAATGTCGGCGATCCGCAAAAAGGGAGAATGAACATGTCTGGTACGAAGTTTCAACGCCATCTGATCGTCGCCTTCGCGTCGCTTCTGATGAGCTCGATCGCGGTTGGCGCCGCGATTGCCCCCGCCCAGGTTTCGGCCGCCCAAGTGGAAGTCTACACCTATGCCTGAATTTGAACCGATCGAGGCCCGGCCGGCCACCCGCATCCCGCGGGAAGCCGAAGCAGGACAGGAAACGGTCGTCCGTTTCGCGCCGCTCAGCGGCATCCTGTCGGGCCCGATCTTTACCCGCACTCGCGACATTATCGCGGCGAACATGTCGGACCTGCTCGACCGGTCCGAAGACCCGGCCCGCATGATCCGCATGATCATCGTCGAGATGGAAGAGACGCTGGTCGACGTTCGCGCCACGGCCGCCCGCTCGATCGCCGACATCAAGGAGATGCGCCGCGCCTGCAACCGACTCGACGACCTTCAGTCGGGATGGGTGGAAAAGGCGGAGTTGGCGCTCGAAAAGGGCCGTGAAGACCTGGCCCGCGCCGCGCTCGGCGAAAAGCAGAAGGCGGCCGAAATGGCCGAGAGCCTTCACGCTGAGGTTTCCCAGATTGAACAGGTGCTGCGGGGCTACGAGGCCGACATCCATCGCCTGCAGGTCAAGCTGGCCGAGGCCCGCGCCCGGCAGAACGCCATCGCCACCCGGCTCGAGAGCGCGATGACCCGCGCCCGGGCAGGCGAAGTGCTGCACGGCAGCCGGACCGAGGAAGCCTTCGCCAAGTTCGAGTTGCTCGAGCGCCGCGCCGACTTCGCCGAGGGTCGCGCCGACGCGCTGGGCCTCACCGGGCCCAAGAGCTTGGAAGAAGAAATTGCCGACCTGCGCGCCGCCGATGCGGTCGACTCGGAATTGGACGCCTTGAAGGCCGCGCTGGCGGCCAGGAACTGACGGGAAGGAAAAGGGGAACATGTCACGCTATTCACTCAACCGCCGCGACAAGAAGCTGGCCGGAGTCTGCTCGACGCTGGGCGATGTGTTCAACATCGATCCGACCTTCATTCGCGTCGGTTTCGCCGCCGCCGCGCTGCTGATCAGCTGGAAGCTGGCCTTGGTCACCTATGTCGCCGCCGGCATTTATCTGCACATCCAGAAGCGCCGCGGCTCGGCCGGTTTCGACCGCAAGTCCGATTACGAGCGGATGGGCGAGGTGGGCGGCGGGCGGACGTCGATCCACGATTTGCGCACCAAGCTTGACGTCAACGACCGGCGGATGATGGCGATCGACCATCATCTCAATAGCCAGAATGACGAGCTGGCGCGCGAAATTGAAGCGCTGCGCGAGGAGAAATGATCATGGAACCGCTGTCTGTTGGCCTGATCGGCGCAAGCGTCCTGATCGCCATCGGCCTGGCCGCGCTCGCCGCGCTTAAGGGCTGGAGCGCCTGGCTTGACTATAAGAGGCTGGAGCTTGCGAGCCAAGTCGGCGACGCCACGCTACCCCCCGCAACCGGCCGGATCGAACTGGCAGACCTCAAAGAGCGGGTCCGCAAGCTTGAAGCCATCGCCGCTGGTATAGACCTGTAGCGGGACGCATCCCCAACCCCGTCCCGTTCAGGGCGGCCTGCACCGTCACGCAGGCCGCCCTTTTTAGAATCCGACGCTGGCCGTCAACCGGATGTCGCGCCCGGCGAGCGGGGCATAGTCCTTGAGCAGGCTGGTGCTGCGCCGGGCGACGACATCGAACAGATTGTTTCCGGCCAACGACAGGGTCAGCTCGGGCTTGGCCGCCAGCGGATGCCAATCGAGCGATGCATTGACCAGCGTATAGCCGGGCGTGTCGGTTTCAAGCGGAGCGGTGCGGTTGTGCGCGAAGGCGCGCTCGACCTCGATCCGTCCATCGAACTGGCCGCGCTCTCCGGTCAAAGCACCCATTACCCGAACAGGCGGAATCAACGGCGCCGGGCCGAAATGCGTGACGGTGGCATGGACCGCATCGGCCTGGATCTCGCCACTCCAATCGATGCCCAGCGCGGAACCGAACTTCGTCCGCGCCTGCGCCTCGAACCCATAGTAATTGGCCTTGCCCTGGCGATATTGAAGGACCGGCAGATCCTCCTCGAACGCGCCGGTCGGCGCCTGGAAGATGAAATTGGAAAAGCGGTTGTAATAGACGTTCGCCGTCAAATGGACCGGCCCGGCCGATCCATGCAGCCCGGCTTCGATGCCCAGACTCCGCTCGGCGTCCAGGTCGGGATCGCCAACCTCGAAGGCCTGGCTGCCGCCGTGCGGGCCATTGGCGAACAGCTCGTCGATCGAGGGGGCCCGGGCGCTGCGCGAAAGCGTCAGGCCCGCGCGCCAGCCGGGCGTGAATTCATATTGGCCGCCGAGCGATCCCGACCAGGTGGTAAGCCTGCGCGAGTCCGCTGGCGTGCCAAGCTGCACATCCTGATCGGCGGTCAGCTTGCTGGTCTCGACCCGCAATCCGCCTTCGACGCGGAAGGGGCCGGTGACATAGGTCTGCAGCGTGAACAGGCCGGCCTGGCGCTGGCGGCTGTCGGGCAGGAATTTTTCCTCCCCGCGAATGCGGGCATTGCGATCGAGATATTGAACGCCGCTCGTTCCGCCCCAGCCCGACCGCTCGCTTTGAACCAGCTCCACTCGCCCTTCGCCACCCTTGCTGAAGAAGGATGAACCGATCTCGCCGGTCTCTTCCAGCTCGTCATGATGATAGTTCGCATAGCCGCCGCGCAGGCGCAGCTGGTTGAAGAATCCGCCGAAGCG
Source organism: uncultured Alphaproteobacteria bacterium (assembly GCA_963750385.1). GTDB lineage: Bacteria > Pseudomonadota > Alphaproteobacteria > Sphingomonadales > Sphingomonadaceae > Sphingomicrobium. The sequence continues at coordinate 313,041 of CAVVQJ010000007.1, forward strand.
GAATTTCGGCGCGCGCATCGTATCGCGTCTGTTCGACGTCGATGGTCGGCGCTTCGGCTTCGACTACGGGATCGAGCGAATAGCGAATGGGCACTTGATATGTCGCCAGATGGCGGGTTACCGAGGCGCCGATATTGAGGTCGCCGTCGACATAGCCGAGACCGAGCGCGCCCTCGCGCGACCTGGCGGCGGAATTGGGCAAGTCACCCCTGAGATCGGCCAGGTCCTGGATTTCGGGGAAGGGGCTGGCGGCCGCCGCTTCGCGGAGATCCTTCGACAAAATATGTCCGCCGGTCCGCAAATCATCGCTTTTCGACCAATTGCCGTCGGCATGAGCGACGAAATGACCGCCAAGCGGCACGTCGACCGACAGATTGGCCGATCGCTCATTGGACACCGAGCCATAAGACAATAGCGCGCCGGCCTTGACCGGACCGTCAGGCTGATGCCGCGGGATGCGCGTGTCGATGACGTTGACCACGCCGCCGATCGCCGACGAGCCGAACAACAGGGCGGAGGGGCCGCGAAGCACCTCGATCCGCTCGGCCGTGATCGGGTTGATGGCAATCGCGTGGTCGGGCCCCGACGAGGAAAGGTCGAGGCTGCCGATGCCGTCGGTCAACACTCGCACCCGGTCGCCCGAAAGGCCGCGCAGCACCGGCGCCGACGCCGTCGGGCCGAAGCTGGTCGCCGACACGCCCGGCTGGGCGGCCAGCGTTTCGCCGATGCTCGGCCGAATTTCGCGGGCTAGGTCGGCCGAGTCGAGTACCGACACACCGCCCAGCACGTCATTCTCGTGGCGCCGAACGCCGGTGACGACGATCTCGCCCTCTTCAGGGGCGGGATGGGCCTGGGTGGCGCTTCCCGGGACAGGTTGCCCGGCCGCATCGGCATCCTTCGTGACCGCACCGCCCGCGGTCTCGCTCGACAAATCGGTGACGGTTTGCGCGAAGATCGGGGACGGGGAGAGTGCGACGGCGAGAGCAAGCAGGGAGATTGAACGGGTCATGGGTTTCCGATGGCTGAGCGGGAATGCGGGCTCCTAGCGCACGATGATACAACATCGCAATTGAGATGACCGGCGTTCGTCGCGCCGCGCCCGCCGTTGGTCGAACGGCTCGCCTAATCGCTCCGGCTCGGTTAGGCGCCACGGCCATGTTCATGACCCATCTCGAATGCTCGCTGACCGGTGAGCGCTATGACGCGGACCGGATCCACAATCTTTCGCGGGCAGGAAAGCCGCTGCTCGCGCGCTACGATCTTGAATCAATCGCCGCGCAGGTAACGCGTGAAACGATCGCCCGGCGCCCGGCCGAGCATGTGGAAATGGCGCGAGCTGCTTCCCCTGCCGGAGGGGGCGGAGCCGGTTAGCCTGGGAGAGATTGAAACTCCCTTGATCGCGCTCGACAGGGTCGGCGCGAAGCAGGGCACACGCCCGCCTTTTGTCAAGGACGAGGGGCGGCTCCCGACGGGCTCGTTCAAGGCGCGCGGACTGGCGATGGCGGTCAGCATGGCCCGTCATTTTGGCGTGAAGCGGATCGCCATGCCGACCAACGGCAATGCCGGAGCGGCACTGGCGGCCTATGGAGCGCGCGCTGGCATCGACACGCTGGTCATCTGCCCCGCCGAGACGCCCGAGCTCAATGTCCGCGAGACGGCGGCCTATGGCGCCGAGGTGATCGTCGCCGACGGCCAGATCGACGAATGCGGCCGGATTGTCGGTGAGGGCGCGGCGGCGGGCCGCTGGTTCGACTGTTCGACCCTGAAGGAGCCTTATCGGCTGGAAGGCAAAAAGGTGATGGGGCTGGAGCTTGCCGAACAGCTTGGCTGGGAATTACCCGATGCCATCTTCTACCCGACCGGCGGCGGCACTGGCCTGATCGGCATGTGGAAGGGCTTTGACGAAATGGAGCGGATCGGGCTGATTGGATCGAAGCGGCCGCGCATGATCGCGGTCCAGGCGGCGGGCTGCGCGCCGATGGTCCGCGCCTGGGAAAATGGCGACGAATTCGCTGAACGCTGGGAAGGCGCCGCGACGAGCGCCACCGGAATTCGCGTGCCCAAGGCAGTCGGCGACTTTCTGATCCTGCGCGCGGTCCGTCAAAGCGGCGGCGCGGCGATCGCGGTCGAGGAGGACGCCATCGCCGAAGGTGTCGAGGATGCGGCGCGCGACGACGGCTTGCTGCTTTGCCCCGAAGGCGGCGCGGTGCTCGCCGGCTGGCGTTCGGCGCTAGAGCGCGGCCTGGTTGGCAAGGATGAGCGGGTCGTGCTGTTCAATTGCGCCAACGGCAACAAATATCCGCTGCCCGATCGGGCGCGGCGCATGAAGCTGGCACAGATGGAGGCAGGAAAACTCTAAAGTCCCTGAAACGAGTAAACCCCGGCAACCGAAGTTGCCGGGGTTCCATGGTTCGCTTCCGAAGAATTGAACCACGATAACAAAACGGCCGGGCCGCCATCGGGTTCCTTGCCTTGAAAAATTTTTTTTACATTTTTTTCGCGCCCCCGCGATCACCCGTCTGAGCTCGCGGTCCACCAAGCCCCCGGCTTGGCGGCTGCGCTTGGAGCTCGCGGTCCACCAAGCCCCCGGCTTGGCGGCTGCGCTTGGAGCTCGCGGTCCACCAAGCCCCGGCTTGGCGGCTGCGCTTGGAGCTCGCGGTCCACCAAGCCCCCGGCTTGGCGGCTGCGCTTGGAGCTCGCGGTCCACCAAGCCCCCGGCTTGGCGGCTGCGCTCGCTTCTGCTTGATGGGGGGGTGCCTGGAACCTGGACCTTTGCGATCGATCGCGGCGGGACCTTCACCGACATCGTCGCATCCCGTTCGGACGGCCGCCAGCGGGTCGAGAAACTGCTGTCCGACAACCCCGGCCAATATGACGACGCCGCGCTGGAGGGAATTCGGCGCGTACTGGCTGAGGAAGGCGGTGCGATCGGTGAGGTCCGTATGGGAACGACCGTCGCCACCAACGCGCTGCTCGAGCGGAAGGGCGAGCGGCTCGCGCTGGCGATCACGCGCGGTTTCGGCGACGCCTTGCGGATCGGCTACCAAGCGCGGCCCGAGATTTTCGCGCGCCACATCGTGCTGCCGTCGATGCTTTATGACGCGGTGGTCGAGATTGACGAGCGGGTGAGCGCTGCTGGTGAGGTCGTCCAGCCGCTCGACGAAGCGCGAGCCCGCGCCAGCCTGGAACGCTTGAAGGCCGAAGGCTTCGACGCGCTGGCAATCGTCTTGATGCATGGCTGGCGATTTATCGACCATGAGGAGCGTTTGTCGCGGATCGCGCGCGAGCTTGGGTTCGGGCAGATATCCGTCAGCCATGAGGTGGCGCCGTTGATCAAGCTGGTCGGCCGGGGCGATACGACGGTTGCCGACGCCTATCTCTCGCCGATCCTGGGGCGCTACATCGAAAAAGTATCGGCCGGGCTGCCCAAGGGCGCCAGGCTGCAATTCATGCAGTCGAACGGCGGATTGACCGATGCCACGGCGTTTCGAGGCAAGGACGCCGTGCTGTCGGGTCCCGCCGGGGGGGTGGTTGGAATGGTCGCAGCGAGCGGGCCGCATGGTGACCAGCGCCTGATCGGCTTCGACATGGGCGGCACGTCGACCGACGTCTCTCACTATGCCGGCCGGTACGAGCTGGGAGACGAGAATGTCATCGCGGGTGTCCGGATCCGCGCTCCGATGATGCAGGTCCATACGATCGCCGCCGGCGGCGGGTCGATCTGCCGATTCGATGGGATGCGTTTTCGGGTCGGGCCCGAATCGGCGGCCGCCGTGCCCGGCCCCGCTTGCTACCGCGCCGGCGGCCCGCTGACCGTCACCGACTGCAACCTGTTCCTCGGCCGGATCGACCCGGACCATTTTCCGGCCGTGTTCGGGCCAGGCGGGGACCAGCCAGTGGACAAACAAGCCTCGCGCGCTCGCTTGCAGGAAGTCGCCGATGCGCTCGGAGGCGCCAAGAGCCTCGATGAAATCGCCGAAGGGTTCCTGGCCATCGCGGACGACAATATGGCCGCCGCGATCCGCAAGATTTCGATCGCGCGCGGGCACGACGTGACCCGCTACACGTTGGCCTGCTTTGGGGGCGCGGGCGGCCAGCATGCCTGCCGGGTCGCCGACGCACTGGGAATGGAGCGCATCCTGATTCACCCGCTGGCGGGGGTGCTCTCGGCCTACGGGATCGGGATCGCCGACGTGAAATCCATCCGCGAGACAAGCTGGCTGCAGCCGCTGCGCGAAGATTTTGCGGCGGCGGTCACGGCGCTGGACGCAGCGGCGCGCAGCGACCTGGTCGATCAAGGCATCGAAGCCGATCGCATCCGTTTCGATCGCCGGGCAAAGCTTCGAGCGCCGGGAAGCGACACGACGATCGAAGTGGAGCTGGGCACAGCAGGCGAAATGCGCATTCGGTTCGAAACCCTCCACCGCAAGCGGTTCGGCTATGCCGACCCGGAGGAACCGGTCCTCGACACCCTCGTCGTGGAAGCGATCGGTGGAGAATCTCGTGCCGGTTCGCGGGCCTGGCCTCGCTCAAGCCAGCAGGGCGAGCACATCGTGGGGCCCGCCCTGATGTTCGAAGCATCTTCGACCATCGTGGTGGAGCCCGGCTGGGGCGCCGAGCGGGCCGGGGACGGGACGTTGGTCCTGACGCGCTCCGTGCCTCTCGAACGCGCGCATGCCGTCGGAACCGACGTCGATCCCGTCCGGCTGGAAATATTCAACAGCCTGTTCATGGCGATCGCCGAGGAAATGGGGGTCGCGCTCCAGGCCACGGCGACCTCGGTCAACATCAAGGAGCGGCTCGACTTTTCCTGTGCAATGTTCGACGCATCGGGCGCGTTGATCGCCAACGCCCCGCACATCCCGGTCCATTTGGGATCGATGGGCGAGAGCATCCGCACTATCATCGAAGCGCGCGGCCGGGCGCGGGACGGACGTGGAATCAGGCGCGGCGACGCCTATGTGCTCAACGATCCGTATCGCGGCGGAACTCACCTGCCCGACATCACGGTGATCGTTCCGGTTTTTTATGATGATGACGAGGCCGATCCTTCCGCCTTCGTCGCGGCGCGCGGCCACCATGCCGACATCGGCGGCATTGCCCCCGGATCCATGCCGCCCGACAGCCGAACCATCGACCAGGAGGGGGTCCTGATCGACAATGTCCTGCTCGTCGACGAGGGTCATTTTCGTGAGGCAGAAATGCGCCAGTTGCTGGCGTCCGGCCCGTTTCCGGCGCGCAATCCGGATCGCAATATCGCCGATCTTCGTGCGCAGCTCGCGGCCTGCGCTCGCGGGGCGGAAACGCTGGTGGCGACTGCCCGCGACTATGGGCCGGCCGTGGTCGCCGCCTACATGGACCATGTGCTGGCTAATGCCGAGGAGTCGGTCCGGCGCCTGGTCGACCGCCTGGAAGACGGCGAATTCTACTATGCGATGGACAATGGCGCGCAGGTCCAGGTCGCCATCCGGATCGACAAGGAGGCGCGGTCCGCAACATTCGACTTCAGCGGCACCAGCAGCCAGCTTCGCGACAATTTCAACGCACCTAGTTCGATCGTTCGCGCGGCGTCCCTCTATGTCGTCCGCACCCTGATCGACGATGCGATCCCGATGAACGACGGCTGCCTGCGGCCGATCGAGCTGATCGTTCCCAGCGGCTCGATGCTGAGTCCGGAGTCGCCGGCAGCAGTTGTCGCGGGAAATGTCGAAACCAGCCAGGTCGTCACCGACGCGCTATTCGCCGCAACGGGGAGATTGGCGCCGAGCCAAGGCACCATGAACAATTTCACCTTCGGCAATGAGCGGCACCAATATTATGAAACCATCGCCGGCGGGTCGGGCGCGGGTCCGGACCATGACGGGACCGACGCGGTGCAAACTCACATGACCAACAGCCGCCTGACCGATCCGGAGATATTAGAAACCAGGCTTCCGGTGCGGCTTGACGAATTCTCCATCCGCCGGGGCTCGGGCGGAGCGGGAACCTACCGGGGCGGCGACGGCGTGATCAGGCGAATGGTCTTCCTTGAGCCCATGCGCGCCAACATCCTCGCCAATCGCCGGGAAGTGCCGCCCCGCGGCCTGGCTGGTGGCGATGATGCGCAGCCGGGACGCAACTGGGTCGAGCGAGCCGGCGGGTCCGCGGAGATGCTAGGCGCGACAGCTTCCGCCGACATGGACATTGGCGACGCGTTTGTGATCGAAACGCCCGGCGGCGGCGGGTTCGGGAAGGAGAAGTCATGATCAACTATTGGCCGCTGATCGGCATTCTTCTGGTGGTGGCGGGATTCGCGTTGAAGATGAATCCCATGCTGGTCGTCACTGGCTCGGCCATTGTCACCGGGCTCATCGCGGGAATGGATCCGGTCGAGGTCGTCTCCACCTTCGGCAAGGCGTTCAACGACAACCGCATCATCGCCATCGTGTGGATCGTCCTGCCGGTGATTGGCCTGCTCGAACGGTTTGGCCTGCAACAGCGCGCGGCCGCGGTGATCCGCCGGATGCGCAATGCCACGACGGGCCGGCTACTTATCCTCTATTTGGTCTATCGCCAGGTTACCGCCGCTATCGGGCTTCATTCGACTGCCGGCCATCCGCAGACGGTTCGCCCGCTGGTCGCGCCGATGGCGCTCGCGGCGGCGGAGAAGCAACACGGCAGATTGACCGATGACGAAGCCGAAAAGGTGAAGGCCTATTCGGCGGCGACCGACAATGTCGGCCTGTTCTTCGGCGAGGATATCTTCTTCGCCATCGGGTCGATCGTGCTGATCCAGCAGATAATGGCGACCTACGGATATAATCTGGCGCCGCTTGAGCTGGCGCTTTGGGCGATCCCCAGCGCGATCGCCGCATTCATCATTCATTCGACCCGGCTGCTGCTGTTCGATCGCAAGCTGGGGAAGGGCGGAAAATGATCACGCTCCACTTGCTATACGCGCTGGCAGGCGCGATGTTCGCAGCCTTCGCGCTGCTTTCCGCCATCGACAAGGCCAATCCGAAACGCTTCGGCAACGCCGCATTCTGGGGTCTGATGGCGCTGAGCTTGCTTGGCGGCGACGCCGTTGGCGACTTTGGCAATGGCTTGCTGGTGCTCGGGCTCGCCGGGCTGGCCGGTTTCGGCTTTATTGGCCGAAGCCAACCGCCGACAACCAGTGCGGAGGAGCGGGAGGCCTGGTCGACCCGGCTCGGCGACAAACTGTTCCTGCCGGCGCTCATCATCCCGGCGACCGCGCTGTTCGGGACATTGCTCTATAATTATTCACCGCTCGGGCAGGCCGGCTGGATCGAAGCCAAGCGTGAGACCTATGTCTTCCTGGGGCTCGGCGTATTGTTCGCGCTCGGCGCGATCTTCGCTTGGCTGAGGCCTCCTGCCACAGCCCCCCTGCAGGAAGGGCGGCGGTTGATCGACGCGATCGGCTGGGCGGCGGTGTTGCCGCAAATGCTCGCTTCGCTCGGCGTGCTGTTCGCCGCCGCCGGGATTGGCGATGCGATCGGAGCGCTCACCCGCATGGTCATTCCCGAGGGGAGCATTTTCCTGACGGTCCTGGTATTCGGATTGGGCATGGCGATTTTCACGATGGTCATGGGCAACGCCTTTGCCGCCTTCCCGGTAATGGCGGCGGCGATTGGCGTTCCGTTGCTCATCCAGCATTACGGCGGCGACCCCGCGGTGATCGGTGCGGTCGGGATGCTGGCAGGCTTTTGCGGGACGCTGATGACGCCCATGGCGGCCAACTTCAATTTGGTCCCCGCCGCGTTGCTGGAGCTCAAGGATCAATATGGCGTGATTCGGGCGCAGGTCGCAACCGCGCTGCCACTGCTCGCGGTCAACATCCTCCTCGTTTACCTGCTGGCGTTCCGATGAAGCTCGACGCGGAGGTCGCGGCGAGGTTCGCTCGGATCGCGCTCGGTCACGTGACGCGCGAATATCCCTTCAAGCTGGACCATGTCCTGCTTGGCGACCAGGATGCCAGGCCGCCGCGGGACCTGCACCCGATTTTCCACGGCAGTTTCGACTGGCACAGCTGCGTTCACGGCTGGTGGACATTGCTGACGCTTCGGCGGTTGTTTCCCGGCAACCCGGAAGCAGCGGCAATCGCTGAATTGGCGGACGCCAGCTTGACTCCGGGCAAGGTAGCGACGGAACTTGCGTACCTCGATCGGCCGATGTCGGCCGGATTCGAGCGGCCCTACGGCTGGGGCTGGCTGCTCTATCTGCATCTCGAAGCCTCGCGGCACGGCGATCAACCATGGGCGATCGAACTGGAACCGCTGGCGCGTGCTTTCGCCCAGCGGCTGAAAGCCTATCTTTCCAAGCTGACCTACCCGATCCGCGTCGGTACCCATTTCAACAGCTCCTTTGCGCTGATCCTGGCGCTGGAATGGGCGGAGCGCTTCGACGATTTGCTAGCCGACGCCATCTGCGAGTGGGCGATCGACCGGTTCGGCGGCGACCGCGACTGCCAGGCGTGGGAGCCAGGCGGCGACGAGTTTCTCTCGCCGGCGCTGATCGAAGCGCTTTGCATGGCGCGGGTGATGCCCGACCAAGAGTTTATACGCTGGTTCTCGGCCTTCCTGCCGCACCTGGCGGAGCGCGAGCCCGCTACCCTGTTCACCCCGGCGACGGTCAGCGACCGGAGTGACGGCAAGATTGCACATCTCGACGGCCTCAACCTTAGCCGGGCCTGGTGCTGGCGAAGCATGGCGCCATTGCTCCCCGACGATGAGCGCAAAGTCGCGCAAGCAGCGGCCGACGATCATCTCGCGGCCGCCATGCCGCATGTTGCGGGCGACTATATGGGGGAACATTGGCTCGCCAGCTTTGCACTGCTGGCGTTGTTGGCGGGCTGACGTGGGGATCGTCGTTCTCGCTTGTCCTCCGGACAAGCTGCGGGCGATCGTCATGCTCGGATGTCCCCCGGACATCCTGCGACGGACGATGGTGCCGGATGCAGGAGTCGAACCCGCGACCTTCGGTTTACAAAACCGCTGCTCTACCAGCTGAGCTAATCCGGCCCGCCGCCTCCTTTGCGTCAGACAATGCCGAAGGTCCAGCCCTCGGTGCTCGCCAGTTCTGGAGTCAGGTCAGGAGGAGCGAAAGCTCGGCGATTCGCGAGATGCGCACGCATCCCAGCCGCCGTTACCAAGGAGTCGGTCTGGTGGTCGTTGGGCTCGAACCGCAGACGCACCGGCTCGCATCCCAACCCCGCCAGCGCCCGGTTGAGATCGGCGCGGCTCCTTAGCTTCGTTCCGCTCATTCCGGCGTTGCGAAGATAGATACGCGTATAGATCTCCACCACCGCGCTGCCCTGATCCGCCGGCCGAGCGACCGAGCCGTTCCGAGCGAAGTCGAAGGGCCAGATGGCGACCTTTCCGGCCAGCCTGTGCAGAAGGCGCATCCCCGAGAAGCTGGCCTTGGCAACCTGTGCCGCGCCGATTGCATCATAGGCGCTGGCGGTCTTGCGGCCGCCTAGCGCATTGAGCCGCGCGTCGCATTGGCGAAAGCGCACGAAGTCGGCCTTCACTCCGTCGGCGATCCCGAAATAGAAATGTCGGCGATGGGCTTGCTCCAGGAAGGAGGCAGCGCCCAGGTCCTCATCGTCGCACAGCTCGTCGACATAGGCCCAGAACTCGCGGGCATTATCGGGCACGCCAGGCTCTCCTGGGAGGTAGGCGCCCCGTTCCACGAACGGTGGGGCGAAGCTGAAATCGAAGCCGAACAGTGTTGGCTGGTTAGCGGCGCGCTCGATCAACCAGTCGAGCACTTCAAGCCGTGACCAGACATGCCCCGGCCGAATGAGTCGCGGCGCCTCGTTCCCGCCAACGATTGCTTCTGCAATCGCGATACCCCGGTGCCGGTTCCCCTTCGCGCCCGACCAATCGATGGCGACGCAACTGTCGAACCCAGGCGGCCCGTTCACACCAGCGGTGGCTGGCTGTCGTCCTCGGGCGGCACGCGCTTGAGGCGCGGCGGCGGGGGTGGAGGCGATGGCATCTGACCGGCGTGCCACTGATCCAGCATTCGCGCTGCGGCATCGCGTCCACCAAGCCCGAATGCAAGCGCGGTAGCCACGGCCGCTGAGCCGAGGATCAGGCCGAACGCCATCATCACGATCTGGTCCGCCAGCCCCATGAAAGTCAGGCCGATCGCGGTGAACAGGGCGATGATCGCATATTTGACGATCGTCTGGGCATAGCCCGCCTCACCGGTCGACGCCCCACCAAATTCGCCAGAATCCGCGCCAGGAACATTCCGACGACAATGATCACCGTGCCGAAGATGACTTTGCCGCCAAGCTCGGTGATCTGGAACAGCAGGGCCGCGGTGGAGTCTCCGTCCAACCCGCTTCGCCGCCTCCATCAATCCCACAGATCAGCACTGCGGTCATGGCGATCGTTCCGACAATGCGGGAGGGATTTGCGCCGGCCGGCATCATCCCAAGCGCCTGGACCGTGCGATCGAAGCCAAGGCTGGGAAGGACGGTTTCGACCAGCGTCTTCACCCATCGGCCAATCAGGAAGGCGATCGCCAGGATCAGCAGCGCCGCGATGACCTGGGGGATGGCCAGCGCGATGGTATTAAGCATGGCCGTCGCCGGATCGGAGATTGCGCTGATCTGCAAGATCTGAAGCGCGCGCGATCGCGGCAAAGATGATGATGATTGCCGAAACGGTGATGCCGACGGCCTTGGCGATCGAGCTGCGCGCCGGGGCGGTGCCTTCGGTCGTGATGCCGGACGCGTCGACCGCCAGCGGCTGCGTCGCCGATACTGACCCCGGCGCGGCCGAGCAGCCGCTCTAGGTTGAGCGCGCCGAGTGCCGCCTCGACGACATGGCGGACGATGCGCGCCGAGGATCAGGCCGGCGAAGAAGAACAGGCCGGCGCCAATCAGCCGTGGCAGAAAGGCGAAAACCTCATTGGTCAGAGCGGTCACAGGGGTCAGCACGCCCGACAGGCCGAGCGGCTGGAGCGCCGCGATCAGCCCGACCAGCCAAACCATCCAGTAAGCCAGGCGGCCAAGTTCCGTGCCGACGCAGTCGCCGCCGACTTGGGGTGGCGTTTCAGACCGGCACTCGGTCGACCGCCTTGGCGATCGCCCCACTGCACCGCCTTGGCGACGAAATGGGTGACGACAAGGATAAGGATGCGCGAACAGCACTTGTGGCCCCCATTCGAACAGCTGGTCGTGCCAATAAGCGGCGGGTTCGTTGCTCTGGTACATGGTCGATATCCCCTGTGTCGGTTCCGTCTGTCTGCTGCCTTTCGCGCGCTTTTCCTCCCAATAGGCAAGCCGCTCGCGCGACCTTCGCCTCGAATCCGCGGTCGGCCGGCTTGTAAAAGGTCTGCGGTTCCATCTCCTCGGGCCAGTAATCGGCGCCCGAAAAGCCGTCGTCGGCGTCATGATCATAGGCATAGCCCTTGCCGTAGCCGATATCCTTCATCAGCTTGGTCGGCGCGTTGAGGATGTTCGCCGGCGGCATCAGCGATCCGGTTTCCTTCGCGCTCCGCCACGCCGCCTTCTGGGCGCATGTAGGCGGCATTCGATTTGGGCGCGGTGGCGAGGTAGAGGCAGGCCTGGACGATCGCCAGTTCACCTTCGGGCGAGCCGAGGAAATCATAGGCGTCCTTGGCGGCGAGGCACTGGATCAGCGCCTGGGGGTCGGCGAGGCCGACATCCTCGACGGCGGCGCGGATCAGGCGGCGCAGGACGTATAGCGGCTCCTCGCCCGCGACCAGCATCCGCGCGAGATAATAAAGCGCCGCCTGCGGGTCGGACCCGCGGATCGATTTGTGAAGCGCGGAGATGAGGTTGTAATGCCCCTCCCGGTCCTTGTCGTAGACCGCCACCCGGCGCTGCAGCAGCGCGGCGAGCGCGGCCGGATCGAGCGGCTCGTCGAGTCCGATGTCGAACAGCGTCTCGGCCTGGTTGAGCAGGAAGCGGCCGTCGCCGTCGGCGCTCGCGATCAGGGCAGCGCGCGCCTCGCCGGTCACGGGCAGCGGCCGTCCTTCGAGCGTCTCGGCGCGGTGCGAGCAATTCCCCGAGCGCCGCTGCGTCGAGCCGGTGGAGGATCAGCACCTGGCAGCGCGACAGCAAAGCGGCGTTGAGTTCGAAGCTCGGGATTTTCGGTCGTTGCCCCGACCAGCGTGACCGTGCCGTCCTCGACATAGGGCAGGAAGCCGTCCTGCTGGGCGCGGTTGAAGCGATGGATTTCGTCCACGAACAACAGGGTCTGCTGGCCCGGCCTTGGCCATCGTCCGCGCCTCGGCGAACACCTTCTTCAGGTCGGCAACGCCGGAAAAGACCGCGCGAGAGCGCGACGAAGCGCAGGCCGACCGCGTCGGCGAGCAGCCGGGCGATGCTGGTCTTGCCAGTGCCCGGCGGTCCCCACAGGATCATCGAAGACAGCTTGCCCGACGCGACCATCCGTCCGATCGCTCCGTCAGGCCCGGTCAGATGTTCCTGGCCGACCACGTCGCCGAGCACCTGCGGCCGCAACCGGTCGGCCAGCGGCGCGTCGGCGCGGGGGGTTTCGGGGCCCTCGGAGCGGGCTTCGTTCTCGAACAGGTCTGCCATTTCGCCAAGCCTAAACACGCAACCGGCAATTTTGCATCCATCCACTTGAACTCGATGTGTCTAAGATATATCTTATAGCAGTCTTTCCAGGAGAATATCATGCATCGACATTGGGAATGCGGCGAAAATGGGCGGAAGCGCGGCTTCATCGCCATGCGTGGAGGTCGTGGCTTCAGCTTTGGACCTGAAGGATTTCATTTTGAGTTTGGGGAGGGCCGCGGTGGCCGGGGCGGCGGCGGTCCGCGTGGACGCCGGCGGATGTTCGAGGGCGGCGAGCTGCGCCTGGTGCTGTTGAAGCTGATCGCCGATGAGCCCCGTCACGGTTACGAGTTGATCAAGGCGATCGAGGAGATGACCGAAGGGCATTATGCGCCAAGCCCGGGGATCGTCTATCCGACGCTCACGATGCTCGAGGACATGGGCCTCATCGCCGAAAAGAAATCCAAGGACTCGAAGAAGATTTTCGAGGTCACGGCAGAGGGCCGCGAACACCTTGAAGAAAATGAGGACGAGGTCGACGAACTCATCGAGCGCCTGGAAGGCCATGGCCGCCGGCGCAGCAAGGGAGACCGCCCGGAAATGGGCCGCGCCATCGGCAATTTGATGACCGCGCTGCGCAACCGGGTCGCGCAGGAAGGCTGGAACGAAGATTTGCTCCACGAGGTGATCGACATCCTCGACGATGCCGCCCAGCGGATCGAGCGGATCAAGGACGCGAAGCCCGACGACAGCGACGAGGAGGACTAGTTCTTGCGCCGCCGTTCGATGACGCGCTCGTAAACGTGCATCACGGCGGCGTTGATTTCGTCCCAGTCCATCGTCTTGGCGAAGGCCAGCCCGGCCTTCCCATGCCGGTCACGCAGAGCGGGATCGCCCTGATAGGCGGCCAGCGATCCTGCGAAGCCGTCAACATCGCCGGGCCGTGACAGCCGGCCGGTCACACCGTGCTGGACCAGGCTGGTGGCGCCTGAAGCTACCGCGGCGATCACCGGCAACCCGCAGGCCATCGCCTCCAGCGTGACATTGCCGAAGGTTTCGGTAATCGAGGGGTTGAGGAACACGTCGCATGATGCCAGCGCCACCGCCAACTCCGCGCCGGTCAGCTGGCCGGTGAAAACAGCGTTCGGAAGCCGCTCCTCGAAGTAGTCGCGTGCCGGTCCGTCGCCGATTGCGACGACCCTGAGCTCGACGCCCTTGGCCCGTGCCGCATCGATCGTATCGGCAAACACGTCGAGCCCTTTTTCGAGCACCAGCCGGCCGAGGAAAGCGACCACCAGTTCTTCGTCGCCGATGCCCTTTTGACGACGCCACTCCAGACTGCGGCGCTCGGGGTTGAATTGGCCGCGATCGACGCCGCGGGTCCACAGCGAGATATCCGCATTCATGCGCTGCGCCCGAAGAATCGCCGCCGTTGATTCGGCCGGAACGACGATCGCGTCACACCTGCGGTAGTAGCGGCGCATCAGCGCTCGCGCCGCAGGCTCCAGAAACTCCATCCCATAATATTGCAAATAGGTATCGAACCGCGTGTGGACCGAGGACACTACCGGCACGTTGCGCGCTCTCGCCCAACTGACGGCGCGATGGGCTACCAGATCCGGAGCAGCCACATGGACAACATTGGGATTGAATGCCGCCAGATCGCGCCGCACGCGCATGGGCAGGCGGAAGGCGAAGCGATATTCAGACCGGAAGGGGATCGGGAAGGAAGGAACGCTCACCAGGTCTCCGGTGGCCGGAAAAGCCGGCTTTGCAACGGTCGGTGAATAGATCCGGACGTGGGCTCCCTGCTTCAAAAGGAAGCCGACCAGCCGGTTGAGCGCCTGGTTCGCGCCGTCCCGGACATAATTATAATTGCCCGAAAACAGGGCGACGCGAAGGTCTTCGGGTTTCATCGGCAAGGGCCTTAGCGGCAGGGATGCGGGTGCGGCAACTGCTGGGCGAAACCGGCTCCTCGCGTTAGGACCTGCCTGATGAGCATCAAGCGTTCGATGGCGCCCGCCGGCTCGACCGATGCGAGCCTCCTCATCCTCGGCAGCCTGCCGGGCGATGCGTCGCTCCGCGCCCAGCGTTATTATGCCCATCCCCAAAATCAGTTCTGGCGCTTGCTGGGCGATGCGATCGGCGAGGAACTGGCAGGTCTGGACTATGGCGTGCGGATCGACCGGCTGGCGCAACGCGGCATCGCGCTGTGGGACGCCGTCGGCGAAGCGCGCCGACAAGGCAGCCTGGATGGCGCGATCCGCCTGGCGACGGCCAATCGCTTGTCCGAATATGTTTCGACCCACCCACGGCTGCGGGCGATCGCGTTCAACGGCAAGACGGCTGCTCGGCTTGGACGGCTGGCGCTTGGCGAGCCGGGGCCGATCGCGCTGATCGACCTTCCGTCGTCAAGCCCCGCTTACACGCTTGCGTTTGCCGACAAGGCCGAGCGCTGGTCCGTGCTCGGGATGCTTGCAAGCCCGTCAGAAGTTGCCACATTGGAGCGATGAGCGAAGCCATCGAAACAGAGGATGAAGACCGCTCGCTGACCATGGTCGACGAGGCGCTGGTCGCGGGCAATATCGCCAATACGAACGGACTCTTGGTGATCCTTGCCAAGCTGGTCGCCAAGGGCATTTTCGACGCCGAGGACCTGCACGCCTTTTCGGACAGCTATTCCAAGCCGCTCGACCATGAGAATATGCGAGAGAATGAGCTGATCAGCCAGATGCAGGACCAGATGGAGGCAACGCTGGCGCAGCTGATGCATTTTCTGGCCGACAAGGGCACCGAGTGACGTGAGGGCGGCACTCAGGCCCTCGTGTCCGCTACTATTGGAGCTGGTGACCCCTACGGGAATCGAACCCGTGTTTTCGCCGTGAGAGGGCGACGTCCTGACCGCTAGACGAAGGGGCCGTGGCTTCTTGCCGGCGCGGGCGCCCCTATGATGGCTCTTGTTCCGCTAGTCAATCAGGCGGAGGCCGATTGGCGGACGGCGGCTTGATCGGCCAGATATTGCAGGCAGGCGGCGGCAATGCGCGGTCCGGCCCGACCGTCGCCGTAGGGTAAGGCCGGCCTCGCCATTGCCTGCAATTCGGCGGGGTTGCGGTGCAGTCTGCGGACCGTGGCTACGATGCGACCGGGATCGGTTCCAACCATCGCCATCGACCCGGTTGCCAGGCCTTCGGGCCGCTCGGTCTTCTCGCGCAGCACCAGCAACGGAACGCCGAGAGCCGGCGCTTCCTCCTGCATGCCGCCGGAATCGGACAGGACGAGGTCGGACCGCCGCATAGCCTGGATCATTGCCCAGTGCGAAAGCGGGCCGACCAATTGAATGGCCTTTTGCCGGCCGAGCAACCGGATCATCCGTTCGGTCACCGTTGGGTTAGGGGGAAGAACCACCTCAGTGGTCACGCCGTCGGCGGTGATCTCGATCAGTGCCGATGCAAGGCCCTCCAGCCCTTCCTCCCAATTCTCGCGGCGATGGCAGGTGACCAGCAGGCGCAGGCCTCGCCGCGGCAGCCAGCGCCGCCGGGGCTGGACGGGGAGCCGTCCCACCAACTCGGCCAAGGCATCGATACCGCTATTACCTGTAACGATAACCTTGCCGGCTACCTTCTCCTTCCGAAGGTTGATCGCATTGGCTTCGGTCGGCGCGAACAGCAGGTCGGACAGACGATCGATGGTGACCCGATTTTCCTCCTCCGGCCAAGGCTGGGCCGGGTCGTGGCTGCGCAACCCGGCTTCGACATGCGCGAGCGGTATGCCGAAATCGCGGGCCGCAAGTGCGCCACCAACTGCGCTCGATGTGTCGCCCTGTACGACCAGCAAGTCGGGCGGGTCCATCGGAAGTCGGCGCTTGAGCGCCCCGCGCACAAGCTCGGCATGAAGCATCGGATCGGGCTGGCCAGGGCACTGGAGCGGAGTGACCGGAAATTGGGCCAGTCGATGATCGGCCAGCTCCAGGCCAGGATGTTGTCCGGTCACCAGCAGCCGGGGCCGCTCTCCGAGGTCGGCGAGGGCATGCGCTACGGGACTGAGTTTGATCGCTTCGGGGCGCGTTCCGATGACGAGCGCAATACGTGACTGGCGCAGCTTTCCCCCTGGCTTCGGCGCGTCCATAATCGCGCAAGACCGGACCAATCGCAAGCGTGGCGGCAGAAAGCGCTGGACAAGCCGCGCCGGCCTGTCTCAATTCCGGTGCCGGGGGGAGCATATCTTGGCCGCCAAGCAACCGTCGATCGACGGCATTCTCGTTGCTCAGGTCACCGACCTGCACATCGGCTTCGACCGTGGCAATCCGCACGAACTCAATGTGCGCCGGCTGAACCTCGTCATCGATCAGCTGAACGTCATGCAGCCCAGGCCGTCGATGCTGCTGGTCACCGGCGATCTGGTCGAGAATGGCGACGACGAAGACGCCTATCGCCACATGAAGGCGCTGGTCGCTCGGTGGCAGGGGCCGCTCTTGTGGGCAGTTGGAAACCACGACGATCGCCAGTCATTCCGCAGCGCGCTGCCCGATGTTCCCGTCAATGACGATGGTTTCGTCCAGTATGAACTCGATCACGGCGGCCTTCGCTGGCTGGTGCTCGACACGCTTGACCCCGGGCGGCACGGCGGCACGATCTGCCGCAAGCGGGCTTCCTGGCTCAAAGCCCGGCTGGCCGAACGCAAGACCGTGCCGACGATCATCGTCCTTCATCACCCGCCAGTCGACACTGGCATCGACTGGATGAGCGCCCTGAGCTGCGAGGAGTGGGTCAGGCGTCTGGAACGGGCGGTCAAACCGGCCCGGCAAGTGGTCGGCATGATCGCCGGCCATGTCCACCGGCCGATCGCGACCAGCTTTGCCGGCAAGCCACTGATGGTCTGCCCGTCGACTGCTCCATGGGTAGCGCTGGATTTGGAGGATATCGATCCCAAGCGTCCCGACGGCCGCCCACTTATCCTGGGCGACGCGCCGGCATTTGCGCTGCATTACTGGAACGGGGAGCGGCTCCTCACTCATTTCGACGTCGCCGGACCACGCCATGTCATGGCGAGCTATGACGACAATCTTCAGCCGATGATCCGCGACTTCATTCGCGAGCGGGGCACGGGCTAGCGGAAATTGTCGGCGTAGGCCTGGATCTTGAGGGAGACAGGCGGCGCCGGAACCAGATGCACCGTGAAGCCCTTGCGCTCCGCATAGGCCAGCGCTTCTTCCTTGGTCGCGAAACTCATGCGCACCTGAGTCCTGGTATCGCCCGATCCAGACCAGCCGGTCAGCGGATCGGGGCGCTGCGGCTGTTCCCGCTCGAACTCGAGCGTCCAGCGGCCGTCCAGGGCCTTGCCCGACTGGGTGGTCCGGCGTTGGACCTCGATAATGCGCGCGACGGTCATGAGCTGCGATTGGCGCAGCGCGCGGCGGGAATCAAGAGGTTGCCCGCTTCGTTCGAAGCGTCGGCGGTGCGTCGGCGGGATCGTCGGGCCAGGGATGCCTGGGATAGCGGCCGCGCATCTCCTTGGCGACGTCGCGCCAGCTTCCGGCCCAGAATGCGGGCAGGTCCGTGGTGGTCTGGATCGGGCGATGGGCGGGTGACGTGATCGCAAGGGTCAGGGGCACCCGGCCGGCCCCAACCGTGGGATGGTCCTTAAGTCCGTAGAGCGCCTGCGCGCGAACCTCGACGGTCGGACCTCCCGGCGCACAATAGTCGATCAGGTGCGACGAGCCGGCCGGGGAGACGAAATGCGTCGGGGCAAGTCGGCCGATGGCGCGGGTCGCGTCATAGCCAATGAGCCCCTCGAGCGCCTGGCGAAGCGCAGCTGGGTCGATGGCGTCGAGTCGGCGCTTCCCGGAGAGGAGGGGCGCGAGCCATTCCTCGACGCGAGCGACCAATGCCGAGTCCGAAAGATCGGCGATCCTGTCGTCGTGTCGGGCAGCAAAGGCAGCGCGCGCCCGAAGCGCCAGGGCCGCCTCGCTCCATGGCAGGGTCGCCAAACCGTGCCGTCGCACGGCGTCAAGCAGGCCGGCTTCGATCGTCGCCTGGTCAGGCTTGGGGTCGGGCGCGGAAGAAAGCCGGATTGCGCCAAGTCGGCGGCCCCTGGTTGCGTTGATGGCGGAGGTCGCGTGGTCGAAGCGAACTTCGACATAGGTTTCGATGTCGCCGGCGAACAAAGCCTCGACGTCGCTCACGTCGATGGCGGCCGCCGACATGATGCGTGCCCCCGATGCCGCTCCGGCAACCTCGGCGACCGCGAGCCATTCGCTGCGCGCGAGCGGGCTGGCCGGATCGAGACGAAAGCCACGCCCGCCGACCGACTGCCATTGCTCGCCGGACGAATCGCGTCGCCGCGACAACCGGTCGGGGAAGGCCAGTGCGATTGCCTGCGCAAGTGAACCGGCCGAGCCGGTCCGCGACCAGCGCTCCGCCATTCTGCGCGCCGCATTGGCCCGCGGTGATCGGTCGCTTTGCCAGCGCCGCCAGCGAACTTCGACATCGGGATCATTGCCGCCAAGCCCTCGCTCGGTCAGCAGGACGGCGGCATCGGCGGCGGCCCGGCCCAATCCGCGTTCCTCCGCTTCGACCAGCATATGCGCCAGCCGCGGCTCGAGCGGGATGGCGGCGATCACGCGGCCGTGCGCGGTAATCCGGCCTTCCTCATCGAGCGCGCCTAGCCGGACCAGTCGCCGCCGGGCTTCCGCCATTGCCGGCGCGGGCGGCGGATCCAGGAAGGGAAGACGCGCCGGATCTGCTTCACCCCACAACAGGCAGGTAAGAAGCATGCTGGACAGATCGGCTTCCAGGATTTCAGGAGGGTCATGCGCCGGCAGCGCGGTCGTCGCGGCTTCTTCCCATAGGCGGATGGCAACACCCGGCGCCTGGCGTGCAGCGCGGCCTGCCCGTTGCGTGACAGCGGCCCGCGACGCGCGCTCGGTAACCAGGCGGGTGAGGCCGGCGCCGCGGTCGTAGCGCGGCCGCCGGGCGAGGCCTGAGTCGACGACGATTCGAACATCGTCGAGCGTCACGCTGGTTTCGGCAATCGCGCTGGCCAGCACGAGCTTGCGTGTGCCAGGCGTCGGCGGGGCAAGCGCCGCGCGCTGCGCTTGCGGCTCAATCTGCCCGTGGAGGCGATGGAGCACGACATTGGCGGGGAGGGTGCTCAGTGCATCCGCTGTCCGCTCGATTTCCGCCATGCCAGGCAGGAACGCCAGCAGCGAGCCTTCATGCGACGCCAGCGCGCGGCGAATGGCGGCCGCCATCTGCGGCTCGATGCGTTGTGCGGCATCGCGGCCTTCGTAGATGAGAGTCAGGGAAAAGCTCTTTCCATCGCTTTCGATCTTCGGCGGGTTTCCGAGCAGGCGGGAAAAGCGTTCACTGTCGAGCGTTGCCGACATGGGCAGGATGCGAAGGTCGGGGCGAAGCGCTGTTGCGGCGTCGAGCGTCAATGCGAGCGCCAAATCGCTGTCGAGACTACGCTCGTGCACTTCGTCGAACAGGACGGCCGAAACTCCCTTCAGTTCAGGATCGGCCTGCAGGCGCGCAAGATAGACGCCGTGCGTCATGGCGATCACGCGCGTGGTTTTGCTCGTCTTGCTGTCGAGCCGGGTGGCGTAGCCAATCGTCCCGCCGGCGACCTCGCCGCCTTCGCGGGCCATAAATTCCGCCGCGGCGCGCGCGGCGAGGCGCCTCGGAACGAGGAGCAGGACCTGACCATCGCACCAGTCTTCGCCAAGCAGGGCCGGCGCCACTCGGGTCGTCTTTCCCGCGCCGGGTGGCGCGATCAGCAACGCGCGGGGACCGTCGCGAAGGGCGGCCAGCACGTCGGGAAGCACCGCATCGATGGGAAGAGAGGGACGCATCAAGGGCACATTGCTGGAGCCGGGCCGTCCGGCTTAATAAGCGCGGGCGACCGCAAACTCGACGGTTTCGATTAGTGCGGCGCGGGCACGACTGGCGGGAAACGGGGCCAGCGCGTCGACCGCCCGGCGGCCGTAATGACGCGCGCGCTCCAGCGTGTCGGCCAGCGCGCCGGTCGAATGGATGAGGCTAGTGGCATGGGCGAGATCGTCATCGTTGGTGCGATCGCCGCGCATCGCGGCCTTCCAGAAGGCGCGATCCTCGCTCGTCCCGCGGGCGTTGGCGAGAATGACGGGCAAAGTGACCTTGCCGTCGCGAAAGTCGTCGCCCTGGCCTTTGCCCATCGTCGCTTCGTCCGAGGAATAGTCGATCGCGTCGTCGACCAGTTGAAAGGCAATTCCAAGATTGCGGCCGAAGGATTCCAGCGCTTCCTCGGCCTCTTCATCGGCTTCGGCCACGACCGGCGAGATTCGGCAGGCGGCAGCGAACAGCTCGGCGGTCTTGGCATTGATAATATGGAGGTAATGTTCTTCGCTGGTCTCGACCTGTCGCTGCGCGGTCAACTGATCGACCTCACCCTCGGCGATGACTGCGGATGCGTGACTGAGGATTTTCAGAACCTTGAGGCTGCCGTCCTCCACCATCAGCTCAAAGGCTCGGCTGAATAGGAAATCGCCGACCAGCACGCTCGCCGGATTGCCCCAGATAAGGTTGGCGGTGCGCTTGCCCCGGCGCATGCCGGAACCGTCCACGACATCATCGTGGAGCAGGGTTGCGGTATGGATGAACTCGACCGCGGCGGCGAGCCGGTGGTGGCGCGTTCCGGCGTACCCAAGCAGCGCGCCGCTGGCGAGCGTCAGCATCGGCCGCATTCGCTTTCCGCCGCCGGCGATGAGGTGTCCCGCAAGCTCCGGGATCAACGCGACCTTGGACTGCATCCGGTCGAGGACGACCGCATTGACCGCGTTCATGTCGCCCGCCGTCAGCGCGACGATCGGGTCGAGCGAAGGCGCGCGCTTGTCGCCGAGCGAATGGACGGTGGCGGTCACGCCCGCCGCCCTAGCTCGACGGCGGGCATTTTCCTAGCGCCTAGCTTTCCGGCCAGACATGGACGCGCTGTTCAGGCGGAATGTAGAGGGCGTCGCCCGGCATGACGTTGAATGCCTTGTACCAGGGGTCGAAATTGCGGACGATGCCGTTGACCCGATATTTGGCCGGGCTGTGGGGGTCGGTGAGCAATTGTTGCCGCACTGCTTCCTCGCGGCGCTTGCTCTGCCAGCTTTGGGCATAGGCGATGAAGAAACGCTGGTCGCCGGTCAGGCCGTCGATGACCGGCGGCTCGCCGTGATCGGCGACATATTTGCGATAGGCGCCATAGGCCGCCTCAATCCCGCCGAGGTCGCCCAGATTTTCGCCCAGCGTGAGGTTGCCATTGATGTGCGCGCCAGGAATGGCTTCGTAGGAATCGAACTGCTTGGCGAGGGCCGCCGCGCGATCGGTATAGGCCTTCGCGGTCGCCGCACTCCACCAGTCGCGAACTTTGCCGCTGGCGTCGAACTTGCGGCCTTGATCGTCGAAGCCGTGACCCATCTCATGGCCGATGACCGCGCCGATCGAACCATAGTTGAGCGCCGGGTCGGCATTGGGATCGAAGAAGGGCGGCTGCAGGATCGCGGCGGGGAAGGTGATCTGGTTGTTGAACGGATCGTAATAGGCATTCACCGTCTGCGGCGTCATGCCCCACAACTTGCGGTCGACCGGCCTGGGCAGGCGCGACAGCTGCAAGTCCCAATCGAATTTGGCAGCGCGGATGCTGTTGCCCAGCACATCGCCGCGCTTCACTTCCATCGCGCTGTAATCGATGTATTTTTCGGGATGTCCCGTGCGCGGGTCAAATGCAGCGAGCTTTGCCAGCGCTTCCTTGCGAGTCGCTTGGTCCATCCAGCTGGCGGCGCTGATACGCTCCGCATAGGCCGAGCGTAGATTGGTAATTAGCTCGGCCATCTGCTGGTCGCTCGCGGTGGGATAGTGGCGCTGGACATAAAGTTCACCCACGCCTTCCCCGAGCGAGCCGTTGACCAGCTGAATGCCACGCTTCCACCGGTCGCGTTGGGAGGTGATGCCGTTGAGCTGGGTGGAGTAAAAGGCGAAGCGGGCGTCGTCGAACGCCTTGCTGAGCGAACCGGCATGGTCGCTTGCGAAGCGGAACGCCATCCATTCCTTCCACGTCGAGAGCGGCACGCTGTCGAGTTGCTTGCCGGCGCCCGCGACGGCGGTGGTTTCAAGCACATATACGGTGTCCACACTGCCCAGCCCGGCGGCCTTGAGGGTCGAGGCCCATTCGAACTGCGGCGCCAAGGCGGCCATCTTCGTGCGGTCCATCGCATTCAGGATCTTTTCGAGATCGCGACGGTCCTTGGCCTCCCACTGCGCCTCCGACAGGGCGGTTTCGAGCGCGATGATGCGATCGGCCGACGCCGCGCCGCCGGGCAGGCCGGCCAACGTCTGAATGGTCTGGATATAGTTGCGATAGGCCGCGCGGTTAGCGACCATCTTAGCGTCCTTGGACAGATAATATTCGCGGCTCGGCATGCCCAGGGTCGCCTGGCCCACGGCCGCGACATAACGGGTCGGGTCGGCCGGGTTTGGGAAGATTCCAACTTCGATGGGGGAGGCATATCCCTGCTCGATGAACAGCGAGAGCAGGTCGCCGCGATTCTTCACATCGGAAATTCGAGCGAGGTAGGGCTTGAGCGGCGCGGCGCCCAGCTGTTCGATCCCCGCCGTATCCATCCAGCTGCCATAGGTATCCCCGACCTGCTGGGCGAGCCGCGAGCCGTTGGGCGCCTTGGCCAATTCCTCGACAATCGCACGAACCTGAGCCTCTGCCTGGTCGGAAGTGACCACTCCAACGCCAGCGCTGGACCGGTCGGCCGCGATCGGCGTGCGTTTGTCCCAGCCGCCGTTGACAAAGGCCCAGAAGTCGTCGCCGGGTTTGACCGACGAATCCATCGAGGCGGCATCATATCCCCAAGTGCCGTAAACCGGCTTGGCGGCGGTGGCGGGCGCGACGGACAGGGCGAGCGACAGGCTGGTGGTGGCGCAAAACAGCGCAGTGCGGATCGACATTTCTTGAGTCCCCAACAATGATCGTTGCGGACCTTGCTGCCGATCGCCATCGTTTCAAAATATTTTCGACAAACGGCTGGCTATTCTGCCGCCGGCAAGCTTAATCGAACGAGCAAACCGCCCAGGTCCTCGCTTTCATCGAGCGTCACCGTGCCGCCGTAGATCTCCGCGACGTCGCGCACGATGGCCAGGCCGAGGCCGGTGCCAGGCTTGCCGGTCGTGTCGAGCCGGGTGCCGCGCGTGAACAGCTCAGCTCGCTGGTCCGCCGGGATTCCGGGACCGTCGTCTTCGATCAGGATAGCGACCTTTCCTGCCTGCGAACCCTCGACCGTTACAAACACCCGGCCCCCGCCATATTTCGCGGCATTTTCGACAAGATTGCCAAGCATTTCATCCAGGTCCTGGCGCTCGACCCGAACCTGAACCGACTTGTCGCCTGCAATATCGACCGTGACATTTTCATATAGCGTGGTGACGGCGCGCTCGACTGCCTCGACACTGGTCCAGGCGGTGGCGCGGGCCTGGGCCGAGGCACGGCGGCCGATCGCGCGAGCCCGGGCCAGGTGATGGTCGACCTGCCGCCGCATGACCAACGCCTCCCGGATTACCGTCGCGTCGAGATCCTCCGAATCCGCCGTCGCGGCATTGGTGATGACCGTCAGCGGAGTCTTGAGCGCATGGGCCAAATTGCCGGCATGGCGCCGCGCCTCCTCGGCCTGGGCCTCGCTATGGGCCAACAACTCATTGATCTCGTCGACCAACGGGCTGACTTCGCGCGGAAAATCGTCCGAGATGCGCGTCTGGGCGCCGGAACGGATGGCGACGACTTCCCGCCGCACGCGTCGCAATGGCCATAGGCCATAGAAAGCCTGAAGGGCCGCCAGAATGAGCAACCCCAGGCCAAGGGCGGCGAAGCTTCGGATGAGCGTGGAGCGCAGTTCCCGGATTTGCCCATCGATCGCGTCGCGCGACTGGGCGACCTGAAAGCGCCAGCGCACGTCGCTTCCCGGCAAGATCACGTCGCGTTCAAGAACCCGCAATGGCTCGCCGTCGAATTCGAAACTGTCGCGCTTGTGAAGGTCGATATCCTGATGTTTCGAGTTCGACCTGGAGTCGGCGATCCCACAGTGAGCGAGAAGGAAAGGTTTCCTGGCCATCCCCCGAAATCTGGAAATAGGCGCCGGAATAGGGCTCCAGAAAGCGCTGGTCGGCTGGCGGGCGGGTGAAGCGGACTTCGCCGTCGGGGCCGATTTCCGAAGCCGCAATCATGGCGTTGAGAACATATTCGAGCTGGGCGTCGAAATTGTCGACGATCGAGCGGGTTAGCACGCGATCCAGCGCGTAGCCGCCCAACAATAGCAGGACGCCGATCCAGATGCCCGCGACGCCGATCATGCGCCGCGTCAGCGATCCGCCGCGGTGTTCCCTGACCTTCACCGCCGCCGCCTCCTCCTTCAAGGGGGCGGTATCGTTCAAGCGCCCGGATCCTCGAGGCTGTAGCCGAGCCCGCGGATGGTGGTGATCGTGTCGGCGCCCAGCTTCTTGCGGATGCGGGTCACGAACACCTCGATCGTGTTGCTGTCACGGTCGAAATCCTGGTCGTAGATATGCTCGATCAGCTCGGTCCGGCTGACGACCTTGCCCTTGTGATGCATCAGGTAGGACAGCAACTTATATTCTTGCGCGGTAAGCTTCACCGGCTCGCCGGCCTTGCTGACCTTGCCCGACCGCGTGTCGAGGCGGATGTCGCCGGCGATAAGTTCGGATGAGGCATTGCCCGACGCGCGGCGGATGAGGGCGCGCAGCCGGGCGATCAGTTCCTCGGTCTGGAACGGCTTGGCGAGATAGTCGTCGGCGCCCGCGTCGAGCCCGGCAACCTTGTCTGACCAGCTATCGCGCGCTGTTAGGACCAGCACCGGCATTTTCCGGCCTTCCTTGCGCCACCGATCGAGGACCGTCAGTCCGTCGATTTCGGGCAGGCCAAGATCAAGCACGACGGCATCATATTGTTCGGTCGAACCCAGATAGTGGCCGTCTTCTCCATCGGTCGCGAGGTCCACGGCATAGCCGGCCCCTTCCAGAGTCGAGCGCAGCTGGCGCCCAAGATTGGGTTCGTCTTCGACGATCAGAACGCGCATTCCATCATTCCTTGAAAATTCGTTTCGCTACTCAAACACGCGCGAAGCTGAACGGTTGCTTGGGCGAAGGGAAGCTGGGGATATGGGTGGCCAAATGTCAATCGCAGGCCGATTGCCGCCCTTAGGCCTGCAAGTTCCGCGAAGAACGGTGGGTTCTTTGGGCGGGATTTGCGAACCGAAGTGAATTGCGCAGGTTGCAACCTACCTGGATCCGTTGTCCAGCTTCATCCTTTCGGTTGTGGCCTTGCCTACGTTGCCCGAGTGTCAGACGGCAAGGGAAGCGATGCATCGCGCCGCCTCCCCTTGACGACCCTCAATCGGTGAGGCTGGCCGGCACTTTACCGCCGTTGGCTGCCAGCTGGCGCATCACTTCCTTGTGGAGCCAGATGTTCATTTCGGCGCTGCCGTCCTTGGCGCCGGTATAGCCGAGCTCCGTGGCCAGCTCCTTGCGGTTGTCGAGGCTGGAATCCATTCCCAGCAGCTTCATCAGGTCGACGATCGATGTTCGCCAGTTGAGGTCGGGATTGCCCTTGGACTTGGCAATGTCGGTCAGAACCTGCTCGACATCGACGCCCGCTGTAGGCGTGGCTTCGGGCTGGATGGTCGGCGCGGCGGTCGAACCGGGCGTGCCGACCGGAGGGCCGCCAGCCCAACCGGCGGGAATTTCCGCCTCGTTGCCGGGCGCGGGCGCCGACTTTTTGTGCCCGAAGATGGCGTCCTTAATCTTGCCGAAGATGCTCACGGTCTGTCTCCCGTTCCCGAGCGCGCGACATTGCTTGCTCGAGAATGGAACGCGGGAGCGACGGGAATGATGCGGTAGTCTGTCGGTTCTTTGCGGCGGGCGGCCGCGTCTATTTGTCCGACTTGCCGACAATGCGGCCGGTCGCAGCGTCAACGTCGACCCAGATGACCTTGCCATTGTCCATGAACTTCAGCCGCAAGTTGCGGCCACGGAATTCAGGACCGAGGTAATCGGCCCCGCCCATGTGCGGAAGCACCCGGCGCTCAATCTGCGGCAGGGGCATCGCCTTGCCTTCCTGCGTCGCGCGGAAGGCGCGGTCCTGGTCACGCGGACGGTCGTTCCACGCCAGGTGCACGCCGTCCGTCGGACGGGCGAGCGCCGGCGTTGCAGCGGCCAGCGCGCAGGCGGTCAGGAGAAGGGTACGATACAGGCGCATGGGCATTTGCTCTTTCGAAGCCCTTCCTAAATCCAAGCCATTGAACGAGTTATGAATGTCCCCGTTGTGCCATATTCAGGCTCGCGACCCCCCGTGACGGCGAGGGAATGCTACGCTAGGGGGCCGCCCGATGGCACCCCCAATCTTATCCTATGAAAACCTCGGCCTTATCCAAGGCGAGGGATGGCTCTTCCGTCACCTCGACGTCCATATTGGCCCACGCGATCGGCTGGCCTTGATCGGGCGCAATGGCGCGGGCAAGACGACGCTGCTTAAATGCCTCGCCAACTGGATCGAGACCGACGAGGGCGAGCGCAAGATCGTTCCCGCTACGCGCGTCGTGCTGCTGGAGCAGGACCCGGTAATGACCGGGCAAGCGACCCTGGAGGACTGGGTGCTGGCCGGCAAGGACGCCCCCGCGGCGCATGAGGCCGCAGCGATCGCCGATCAGATTGGAATCGACCTGGCGCGGCCCGTTGCGACCGCGAGCGGCGGCGAACGCCGGCGGGCGGCGATTGTCCGGGCACTAGCCCAGAGACCCGACGTGTTGATGCTCGATGAGCCCACCAACCATCTCGATCTGGGTGCGATCGACTGGCTGGAGGACTGGCTGAAGCGATTCAAGGGCGCATTCATCGTCATCAGCCACGACCGTACCTTTCTCACCCGGCTGACGAGGTCCTGCCTGTGGCTCGACCGGGGGACGATCCGCCGCGCGGAAATCGGGTTTGGCGGGTTCGATGCCTGGACCGAGCGCGTTTATGAAGAGGAAATTCGGGCCGCCGAGAAGCTCGATGCCAAGCTGAAGCTGGAGCTCCATTGGCTTCAGCGCGGCGTGACGGCGCGGCGCCGGCGAAACCAGGGACGGCTCGCGAAGCTACACGAAATGCGGGCCCAACGTGCGGCGATGCTGGGTCCGGCGGGCGCGGCGAAACTCGGTCTGGCGAAGGACGACGTTAAGACCAAAACGGTGATCGACGCGGAACATGTGTCGAAAGCGTTCGCCGACCGACCGATCATCCGCGATTTCTCCCTGCGCATCCAGCGCGGCGACCGGATCGGGCTGGTCGGCGCCAACGGGACGGGCAAGACGACGCTGCTCAAGCTGTTGACCGGCGAATTGAAACCGGATTCGGGGTCGGTCGTTCAGGCGAAAACGCTGTCGGGCATCGTGATCGACCAGCAGCGCAAGTTGATGGAGCCGACCCGGCGGGTGCGCGATGTACTGGCGGAAGGCGGAGACTGGATCGACGTTCGCGGCCGCAAGAAGCATATCAAAGGCTATCTGAAGGAATATCTGTTCGACCCCTCGCTGACGGAGGCGCCCGTTGGATCGCTTTCAGGCGGCGAGCGATCGCGGCTCCTGCTCGCGCGGGAGTTCGCCCGCGCGTCGAACCTGCTTGTGCTCGACGAACCAACCAACGACCTCGACCTGGAGACGCTCGACCTGTTGCAGGAAGTGATCGCCGATTATGACGGGACGGTTCTGATCGTCAGCCACGACCGCGACTTCCTCGACAAGACGGTGACGGTGACGCTTGGCCTCGACGGTTCTGGCAAGGTCGATATCGTCGCCGGCGGATATGAGGATTGGGCGAAGCGGCGGCATCCCGCCAAGCCGGGGTCGCCACCCCCGCGGACGGCGCGGGCGCCGGCTGCGGCCAGGCCGCCGGGGCAACCGGCCAAGCTTACTTACAAGGACCAGCGCGACCTCGATCGCCTGCCGGGAGAGATCGAGCGACTGGAGCGAGAGATTGCGGCCGATGAGGCGGCGCTCCACGACCCCAACCTCTATGCCAACGACCCGAAGCGGTTCGACAGCCTGACGAAGGCGCTGGAGAAACGGCGTGCCGAAAAGGACGCCGCCGAACATCGCTGGCTCGAAGTGGCCGAACTGGCCGAGCAACTTGCCGGCTGAGGCCGATTTGGCGAAGCAATCCGATGGGGGCTATCGGATTGCTTCGCCCCCCGAACAATGTCCGGGGATTCTAAGTCGGACGTTTAGCTACGCCGTGCCGCCTCGGTTCGCTCTGCGATCCGTTTTTCAAGGATCGTGAGCGGCATTGCACCTTCCTTGAGAGATCTCGTGAAAACGCTTCAGGTCGAATTTGGTCCCAAGCGATTTTTGCGCCTGCTCACGGGCCCGCGTCCAGGCGATGTGCCCCATCTTGTAGCTGCACGCCTGACCGATTTGCGTGCAATAACGTTCGATCTCGCGCTGGGATCGGGGGCGGGCGAAGCCGGTGGTGGCGACCATATAGTCCGTGGCCTGCTCACGGCTCCAGCGCTTGGTATGCAGTCCGGTGTCGATCACCAGGCGCGCGGCGCGGAACAGGAAGGACTGAAGGTAGCCGGCGCGCTCGATGTCCTGATACGCGCCAAGCTCGTCGGCCAGCTGCTCGGAATAAAGCGCCCAGCCTTCCGAATAGGCCGAAAAACCGCCGATCTTGCGCAGCGTCGGAATGTCCTTCAATTCCTGGGCCAGGCTGATCTGAAGATGATGGCCGGGGACGCCCTCATGATAGGTCAGCGAGGGTAGCGAATATTTCGGCCAGTCCCCAGTGTCCTTGAGGTTGATGAAATAGATGGCGGGCCGCGAACCGTCGAGCGCGGCGCGGTTGTAATAGCCATTCGACGCGCCGTCCTGGATTTCGATCGGGACGCGGCGGATTTCGAGCGGCTGTGTCGGCAAGGTGGCGAAGGCGCGGGGCAGCCGCGCGTACATCGCCTTCACGCCGTCGTTGAGGCTGGCGATCAGAGCGGCGCGACCCGCATCGTCATTGGCATAAAGTTGGGATGGATCGACGTTGAGCGCGGCCAGGCGTTCGCCGACCGTGCCTTTGGTATAGCCCGCCGCCTTGAGGATCGCGTCCAGCCGTCCGCTCAGCTCGGCGACTTGGGAGAGGCCGAGCTTGTGCACTTCCTCGGGAGAGAATTTGGTCGTCGTCGCCTGTTCCAGCGCGGCAGCGTAAATCGCGTCACCCTGTGGCAGGCGCCACGCGCCATCGCCGGCCCTGGTCGTCGGGCGAAGCTTCTCGAGCAAGGCGATCTGCCGGTCGAGTGCGGGGTAAATCTGTTTGGCAACGATCTCGGCCGAGCGGCGCTGCCAGTCTCCAGCGATTTTCTTGTCGGCCGTCCGGCGGGTGATAGAGTCCACCATCGTGTTCTGGTCGGGCGAAGCGGAGCGCAGTTTTCGCATCTGGCCCAGCGAGAGGTCGATCGACCAGTCGGGCGCCAGGAAACCCCGCGCGGCTTGCGCCCGCTGATCGTCGCTATCGTTGTCGAGTGCCTGGTCAACCAGCGCCAGGCGCGCAAGGTAGGCCTCGGCGTCTGCGGCATCGTTGATCGTATGGGCGGTGTTGAGGAAGTCGGGCAGTGAAAAATAAGATCCGCCCTGCTGCATGATCGGATAGGGACGCTGGACCGAATCGAGACCGAAACGGGAAGCGGCGACGCTGCCGCTTTCGAGCTGGTAGAGCACGACTTCGCGATTGAGTTTCGCACTGTCGGACAGGCCGGCGGGGGCAATGGCGCGGATCGCCGCCTGGTTGGACCGGTTGATCGCCAGGTCTTCGGTGCGGGCGGCCGCAGCCGGCCGAACATCGAGCTTCGATTTCAGATCGGCGTTGGCGCCCTTGTCCAGGCCCAGCGAGCTGGCCAGAGCCGGCGATCGACGGACGCGATCGTTGAAAATGTCTTCGAACAATGCGTTGAGCCGAGCATCGCCTGGCGCCGTCGCGGCCTGCGCGCCGAAGGACGGACCCGAGGTCAGGGCGAGGCCGGCGGCCGATGCACCGCCGATGGTCAGGAAGGAACGGCGATCCATGGCAATCTCCAGAATGGCAAGCGAGCGAGCCTAAGAGGTGGACCGCTGCCGACAAGGCAGTTCGTCGAAGCAGCGATCACGTTTGCAGATGAAGTTGCTTCACAGGGGGTGAGGGGTCGGTTGACGCCGGGCTCATGCAGGGCGCAGCAATGGACGGCACCTTGGGGGGAATCGAGTTATGACGAGATGGATGTTGCGCGCGGCGGCGGCCGCGCTTGCCGTGGTCCCCGTTGGCGCGGCAAGCGCCGCAGGACCTGCCGCGATTGCGCCCTTGTCCTACCAGACACGGACATTGCCCAACGGATTGCGGGTCTATGCGATCCAGGATCCCAAGAGCGCCAATGTCTCGGTGCAGGTTTGGTACGATGTCGGGTCGCGTGACGATCCGCGCGGCCGTTCGGGCTTTGCGCATCTGTTCGAGCATTTGATGTTCAAGTCGACGCGCAACCTTGCGCCCGAGCAGTTCGACCGGCTGACGGAGGATGTCGGCGGCTTCAACAATGCGTCGACCAACGACGATTATACCAATTATTATGAAGTAGTCCCGGCCAACCACTTGCAACGTCTTTTATGGGCGGAGGCCGACCGGATGCGATCGCTGGTGATCGAGCCGGGCTTCTTTTCCTCCGAGCGGGATGTCGTGAAGGAAGAGCTGCGCAGCCGTGTCCTGGCTGCGCCTTACGGCAAGCTATTCTATCTCTATCTGCCGCAGATTTCCTACGACCTTCACCCCTATGCCCGGCCCGGCATCGGAAGCATTGCCGACCTTGACGCGGCGACGATTGACGATGTCCGCGCTTTCCATGCCACTTACTATCGGCCCGACAATGCGGTGCTGCTGGTTTCCGGCCGGTTCGATCAGGCCGACCTGGATCGCTGGGTCGACGAATATTTCAAGCCGATCGAGCGACCTTCCTCACCAATTCCCAGAGTTACGGTCAAGGAACCCGTTCGGAAAGCGGCACGGAGTTTCACCGTCTATGAACCCAATACGCCGCTGCCCGCCGTGCTTGTTTCCTACCCCATACCGCCGGCAAACGATCGGGATGCGGCGCCGCTCGAACTGCTCGACGCGATCCTGTCGCGCGGGGATAGCTCGCGATTGCATGACACGTTGGTCTATCGCGACCAGGTCGCCAGCCAGGTGGGCTCCTTCTTCGACTCCAAGCAAGGCCGGGGCAATCTCGCCGTTTTCGCAATTCTAAGCGGTGGAAAGGACGCCGCCACCGGCGAAGCTTCTCTCAAGCGTGAGATCGCGCGCTTTCGTGATGCGCCGGTCAGCGCAGCCGAGCTTCAGGAAGCGAAGACCGAGCTGCTTACCGGTGCCTTGCGCGAGCGCGAGACGGTCGATGGACGCGCCGATGCGCTGGCCGAAGCGATTATCGTGTCGGGAGACGCGGCCGCCGCCGACAAGCGACTTGCTGACATCGCCGCCGTCACGCCAGCCGACATTCAGCGGGTAGCGCGCAAATGGCTGCGCGACGAGACCAGCGCCGCGGTTCGCTATTTGCCCGAGGAAGCGCAAAAGGGTGCCAAGGAAGACTTGATCGCGACCGGGCCAAATGTTCGAACGGCGGCGCTGGTTGCGCCTCGAAATATTCGCATTTGGGAGCCCGCGCCGGACAGCGAGCGGATTGCTCCGCCGCCGGTTGGACCGGAGATCGTGCCCGCCGTGCCGCGGCCGAACACGCAACGGCTCGGCAATGGGCTGACCATTGTAACGATTGAAAACCATGCGCTTCCGCTCGTGACTGCAGCGCTCGTTGCTCACGGCGGCTCGGCCGCCGATCCGGCGGGGCGGGCTGGTACCGCGCAGCTGGCCGCTTCGGTGATGACCGAAGGCACGGCGACCCGCACCGCGACGCAGGTAGATCGGGCGGTCGAAGCGCTCGGCGCTTCGCTGAACGGCAGCGCCGGGTGGGATGGATCTCAGGTGGGACTGACCGTTGGTACGGCCGAGCTGGACAAGGCGCTGGAGGTGGTTGGCGACCTGGCCCAGCACGCGACGCTTCCTGCCGAGGAAATAGAGCGCCAGCGCACCGTGGCGATCGACGGTGTGACGGTCGCGATGAGCGACCCCGGAGAAGTTGCGCAAATGACAGCGATGCGGGCGCTTTACGGAGGAGCATCCTACGGCCATCCTGCA
Source organism: uncultured Alphaproteobacteria bacterium (assembly GCA_963750385.1). GTDB lineage: Bacteria > Pseudomonadota > Alphaproteobacteria > Sphingomonadales > Sphingomonadaceae > Sphingomicrobium. The sequence goes on from CAVVQJ010000007.1 coordinate 345,861, forward strand.
AGCGGAACGGCGAAGTCGCTGCGGGCCATTGTGCGATCGGATATCGAGACTGCTTACCGGTCGGCATGGGCGCCGGCCAATACGACCCTGATCCTCAGCGGCGACATTGACCCTGCAAAGGCGCGATTGCTGGCCGACCGTCACTTCGGCTCCTGGAGCGCCAAGGCCTCTACGCAAACGGCGCTGAAAACCGAGGCAAGCTCGCCTCTCGAAGGACGGCTCATCGTGGTCGACATGCCAGGCTCCGGGCAGGCAGCGGTCGCGGTCGCACGCGAAGGCATCTCGCGAGGCGATGAGCGCTATTATCGCGCACTTGTAGCAAATGCAGTGCTTGGGGGCGGCTATAGCGCCCGTCTGAACCAGGAAATCAGGATCAAGCGCGGGCTTTCCTACGGGTCGAGAAGCATTCTCGATACGCGGCGTAATCCGGGACCCTTCCTGGCGATCACGCAAACCCGCAATGACGCGGCGGACCAGGTGCTGGCTCTGACGCTAGGGGAGATGGGGCGGCTCGGCAGTGAGCCGGTGACGGGTCCCGACCTCGCCGCTCGGCGGGCGTCACTCACCGGCGGGTTCGGGCGCAACGTCGAAACGACGGCGGGCACGGCAAACCTGATCGCGGACTACATCCAGCGCGGGGTAGCGCCCGAAACGCTCGATACATATTTGCCGTCCGTATTGGCGGTTGACCCGAGCGGTGTGCAGAGCGTGGCCGCGCAATTGCTCAAAGCCGAAGGATCGACCGTTGTGATCGTCGGTGACGCCGCGAAATTCGTCGACAAGCTTCGTGCGAAATATCCGCAGCTCATGCTGATCCCGTTGAAAGACCTCGACCTCGACAAGGCAGCGCTTCGCTAGGGATCAGCAGCCCAGCTGATATTGCTTCATCAGGTCGTAAAGCGTCGGCCGGCTGATCCCGAGCAGCTTGGCCGCGCCCGAGATATTATGCTCGGTGCGGGTCAGCGCCTGGTGGATCGCGCGGCGGTCGGCGACCTCGCGGGCGGCCCGCAAGTTGATCGGAAGGGGCTCGGCCTGGCCGTCGTCGGCGCAGGGCAGGTCGAGGTCGAGTGCGCCGATCAGCTTGCCGTCGGCCATGATCACCGCGCGCTTGATCCGATTTTCAAGTTCTCGGACGTTACCGGGCCAGGCATAGGCCTCGATAGCGTCGAGTGCGTCGGGCCCCAGTCCCTGGACCTTCCCGTTCAATTCGCGCGCAAAGCAGTTGACGAAATGACGAGCGAGTAGGACTGCGTCGCCGGCTCGTTCGACAAGGCTCGGGATCTTCACGACGATCTCTGCAAGTCTGTAGTAAAGATCCTCACGAAAGCGGCCGTCGGCAATCATTGTGTCGAGATCCTGGTGGGTAGCGCAAACAATTCGAGTATCGACTGCGATTGGAACACGGCCGCCGATGCGCTCGATCACGCGCTCCTGGAGAAACCGCAGAAGCTTGACCTGGAGCGGGAGAGGAATGTCGCCAACCTCATCGAGGAACAATGTCCCGCCTTGCGCCAGCTCGATCTTGCCCGGCGTCGTCTTGACCGCGCCGGTAAACGCTCCGCGCTCATAGCCGAATAACTCGGCCTCGAGCAGGTTCTCGGGGATTGCGGCGCAGTTGATCGCGACGAACTCGCCCTTGGCGCGCGGGCTCTTTTCGTGGACCGCGCGAGCGAGCAGTTCCTTGCCGGTCCCGCTGGCGCCGAGCAGCATGACCGACACGTCGGCGCTCGCGACGCGCTCGATGGTGCGCGCGACCTTGGTCATTTCCGGGCTTGCCGTGAGTAATGAGCCGAGCGCGGTCGCGCCGCCCCCCGCCGCTTCGAGACGACGGTTTTCGGCCTCGATCTCATGGACATGGAAAGCGCGGGATACGATCAGGCCCAGTTCGTCGATGTCGACCGGCTTGCGGTAAAAGTCGTAGGCGCCCAGTCCGATCGCCTTCAGCGCGCTCTCGCGGGCGCCGTGGCCCGAAGCGACGATGATCTTGGTGTCGGGCTTGAGAGCCAATATTTCCTGCAGCGTCGCGAATCCTTCCGACGTTCCATCGGGATCGGGCGGAAGGCCAAGGTCGAGGGTCACGACAAGGGGTTCGTGCAGGCGGACCATCTCGATTGCCTGGTTCCGGTCTCCGGCGCTCACCACGCGATAACCTTCATAGGCCCATTTGAGCTGGCGCTGCAGGCCCTCGTCGTCCTCGACGATCAGCAGGACGGGAAGATTGCTCTGGTCGGTCATGCGATTTTCCGTTGCGGTTCAGCCGCGTGCTTCGCGGCGGGGAGGGTGATGGTGAAACTGGTACCTTCGCCTGGCCTGCTCTCAACAGTCAGGCGGCCGCCCATGGAGGAGATCAGACTCTTCGCTTCGAACGCGCCGACTCCGAAACCGCCTTGCTTGGTCGAGGCGAACGGCTGGAACAGCCTGGTCCGGACGAAATCGGGGTCCATTCCAACGCCGCTGTCGGCGATGGCGATGCTGGCCTGTTTGTCATCATTGTCCATGCGCACGGTCACCGGCTGATCGGACCTGCTGGCATCTACCGCATTCTGGACGAGGTGCCCGATCGCCTGTTCGAGCAGCAACGGATCGGCCATGATCCACAGATTGCCGTCGCCGAGCAGCTTCACTTCATGATCACCGCGCTTGGCTGCGATGGCCGAGGCAACAATCGGCCGAAGCGGCGTCGGCTCGGGTTTGGCCGGGCGCTGGTCTGCGGTTGGCGCGAGGCGGGTGAGCAGATCGTTCATCTTTCCTACCGAGCTCTTCAAGGTAGCCACCATGTCGGTCCGGAAGTCGGCATTGTCGGCGTGACGCTCCGCATTGCGGGCTAGCAGCGACAATTGGCTGACGAGGTTCTTCACGTCGTGGAGGATGAAAGCGAAGCGGCGGTTGAAGTCCTCGAATTGCTGGGCATTCATGAGCGCCTGCTGGCTATGGGCTTCGGCCAGCGAGGAGGCGGCCTGGCGACCGGCGGTTCGCAACAGGTCGAAATCCTCCCAGTCAAGCGGGCGGCGATAGTCCGGCGCGGCGATCAGAACCAGCCCAACCAGGCGATCGTCGTGGATCAGCGGAACCCCGGTCCATGCCTGCTTTTCGATCAGCAGCGGCTCGGGAATTTCGAGTTGCAAGTCGCGTGCGTCGGCCCAGCCGCCTTCATGGGCATCGAAATCGATGATCCGGCCTTCGGCCCCGACCGACAGCCAGAAGGCCAGCGCCTCGGCTCCCGGAATGGCCGCCCCGGGATTGGCGGCTCCCGACCAGTTCCAGCTCGCCGCGGGCTCGATCGAACCATTTTCGTCGGCAATCAGCAGGAGTCCGCCGGGCGCATCGAGAATGTCGGCGAACGCCTTGATGACGCGCTGCCCAAGCGGGGGGACATCCGCGCTGCTGGCGCCAATCGTCTCGGTAAAGCGCAGCCATTCGGTGCGATAGTCGTAGCGGTGCTCGAACAGATGTTTGGCGATCTTAACCTTGGCCCAGCCCCGCGCGCGGCTCGACGGGACGAGGACCATCGCGGCGACGGTCATGGCCGCGAGAAGCGCGACGAGCAAGGCGCGGGTCCAGTCGAAACCGGTGCCTCGCAATGCGGTCACCAGCACCGCCATCACAGCGAAATAGGCGCAAATCGCGAGCAGCGAGAGGCTTTGGAAGGTTGCCGCCCGCGATAGACGGATGCGCCATCCTTCGCCCCTGCTGCCACCGATCGCGAACAACGGTGCGGCGAGCGCCAGCGCCAATCCGCGCCAGTCGAACAATCCTCTCGCCGACGAAGGATCGAAATAGGCGATGGTGTAGAGGTTGAGATCGTAAGCCCACATCAACGCCAGCGCCAGCATGGCGAGGCGGATGCCGCTCCGGCTGGAAGGGGAGGCCTGGCCGTAAAGGTTGTGGACCAGCACCAGTGCGCCCGCGGCGGCGGTCAGACGAAGGATGATGGCGGTGACGACCAGCGCATGACCGCTGCTGATCCCGTCGGTGTTGACGACCAGTGGCAGGGCGTCGACCGCAAGTTGCAGCCCGATTACCCCTGCGACGGCCGCATAGACGGGACGGACGCCAAGCTGCTCCTGGCTGCCATCAATTCCGGCCAGTCGGTAGAGGACTCCGACCCAGACGAGGTTGCGCGCCGTTTCCGAATAGGCGGCAAGCATGGTCGTCGGCGCCAGGGCGGTAATCCACGCCCAGGATCCGGTCAGGGCGAAAGCGGCAAGCAGCATACGCTGTTCGCTTTCGGCAACACCGCGCCGCAACTCCCAAAGGGTGAGCGAGACGAACAGCGCCGCGGCCAGCGCATGCGTCCAAAAGGCGATCAGCGCCTGCACCGGAGCCTCACTGTAAGATTCGCCGACATGCCTGGAGGTGTCGCAAAACTTTACAAATAAATGCTGAACGCTGGCCTTTCCCGGCCGTTATCGCCCATGAGCATCAGCCCAGAGCCGGCGCCGTCCGTGTTCGAAGGAGAATGAGCAATGAAGCGTGCCGTCGGAACCAGCGGGCTGGAAGTCGCGCCCATCGCGCTCGGTGGCAATGTGTTCGATTGGACCGCGGATGAAGCAGCTAGCTTCGCCGTGCTGGACGCCTTCGTCGATGCGGGCGGGACAATGATCGACACCGCCGACGTCTATTCGGCGTGGGCGCCGGGCCATCAGGGCGGCGAGAGCGAAGCGCTGATCGGGCGCTGGCTGAAGCGCTCGGGCAAGCGCGACAAGGTGATCATCGCGACCAAGGTCGGCTTCCTCGACGGCAACCTAGAGGACGCCAAAAACTATGACGGCAAGGTAACCAGCCGAGAATATGTCGCATCGCTCCATCCCGATGTGATCGCGCGCGGCGCCGAGGCATCGCTCGATCGAATGGGGATCGATACGATCGACCTTTATTACCAGCACCGCGATAATCCCGACGTGCCGCTTGCCGACAGCCTCGGTGCGTTCGACAAGCTTCGCACGGCGGGCAAGATCCGCGCCACGGGTCTCAGCAATTTCTCGGCCGAGCGGGTCGAGGAAGCGCTCGTCACCGCCCACGCCGGCGGATTCGAGCCGGCGGTCGCAGTTCAAGGCTGGTATAATATGGTCGAGCGCGACAAGTATGAGGGCGAGTTGCAGGATGTGGTTACCGCCCGAGGCCTTGCCTTCTTCCCCTATTACAGCCTCGCCAACGGATTTCTAACCGGCAAATATCGATCGAAGGACGACCTCGGCCAATCGGTCCGCGGCGCTCGCAACATCGAATATGTCGACAGCGCCAAGGGCAATGCCGTGCTTGCCGCGCTGGACGACGTGTCGGCCCAAACCGGCGCGGCGATGGCCACGGTCGCGCTGGCCTGGCTCAAGGCGCAGCCGGGGGTCACTGCACCGATCGCCAGCGCGACCAACGCGAAGCAGGCGGAGCAACTGGTCGCAGCATTGACGCTCGATCTGACCCCGGGGCAGATCGAGCAACTCAGCGAGGCCAGTGTCTGAACTGCGCACTACGATCGGGGGTCGGGGACGGCCCATTGCGCCGAAGCGAAGCCCTGCCAAGACCATTGGAACTGACCGGGCCGCGCCAGTTCCGCTAATCTTGGTTCTTTGATGGAGAATCGAAGATGGCCTGGTTGATTGGACGGACGGCGGCCATGTCCGACCCGGAAAGTGCGCGACGCAAGGCGCTCGAGAAATTGCAGGGTATTGCCGAGATCGACGATCCGGAAGGCCTGGTCGTGCCGATCCTGATCGACGCGATCCTGCTGGTCGAATCCTATCGCGGCGCACGCCACCAGATCACGTTCCTCGACGATCTTTCGGGCAGCGTCGACGCGCTGCTGCGCGAAATCACGATCGTGGAAAAATCCAAGGTCTGGGCGGCGGAATGACGACGGCCGTTGAAGCAAGACCGCGCGAAATCAGGAAGCGGGGATAAGCTCGACCACGTCAATCGTCAATTCATAGCGTGGATAAGGGAGAATCAGGCGCCAACGTTTGTCGCCAATCCGCTCGATCCAGCCGGCCAGATCGCGGTCGGGATCGCGACCATATTGAAGGGCATTGCTCTCATCCCCCAATACAAGGGTGCCGAGAAATATCTGCCGAAGCGGATCGGCCCGATAAATCAGCCCGACATGGCGCTGCGATCCGGTCAGCTTGATGAAGCTTTGTAGCGGCCCCCGCTGCTCGATGAGACAGTCGAACGCGGGGTAGGCGATGTAATCGAGGAGGCCCTGGCTTTTGGCCCCGACCTTGATCACCCGGCATTTGTAGCGGCCGTTCGGGATTGGCACCGGTCCCAATGCCGTATCGGGTTCGAGCAATCGGCCTTCCCTGGTGATATCATTCGCATGACCGGCCGCGCGAGCCTGATCTAGACCGCGAGTGAAGGCCTTGCGCCAATCCCGCAGCCGGTCCCGATCGTTCGATGTCGCAACCGCGCGCCAGTCGGTCGACGACGAGACCGGTGAGGTAAGGCTCTGCGGGATGGCCGCACAGGCTCCCACGAACAGCAGGGCAATAGTCCAAAACGCTCGCATCGCCTGCAGCCTAAGCGGCGGTCCAACCGCCGTCCATGCTAAGATTTGCCCCGGTGATCGAGGCGGCGCCGTCGCTGCACAAATAGAGTGCCAGGCTTGCCACTTCATCGACCGTGACGAACCGCTTGGTAGGCTGGGCGGCCAGCAACACGTCATTCATCACCTGCTCGCGGGTCAGGTTCCTTGCCTGCATGGTGTCCGGAATCTGGTTTTCGACCAGTTGTGTCCAGACATAGCCGGGCGAAATGCAGTTGACCGTGACGCCGTCCCTTGCCGTCTCGAGCGCGACGGTCTTGGTGAACCCTGCAACACCGTGCTTGGCGGCGACATAAGCCGACTTGTTGGGTGAGGCGACGAGACTGTGCGCAGATGCGGTGTTGATGATCCGGCCCCATCCCTTGTCACGCATCGCAGGCAAGGCGAGGCGGGTGGTATGGAAGACGGCGGTCAAGTTGATGCGCAAGATCGCTTCCCATTTTTCGGGCGGGAAGTCGGCGACCGGCGAAACGAACTGGATGCCGGCGTTGTTAACCAGGATGTCGGGTGAGGCGATTTCGTGGGCGCAGCGCCTGATCATTGCGTCGATTGCCTCGGCATTGCCTAAATCGGCTCCGTCATGGAGCGCCTGGGCACCAGATGATTCTTCCAATTTCTGGCGAATGGCCTCGATTTCCGCCGGATCGCCGAAACCGTTGATCATCACACTTGCGCCTTCAGCCGCCAGCGTCCGGGCGATGGCCAGGCCGATTCCGGACGTCGATCCGGTGACGATCGCGGTCTTGCCTTGAAGCATCATTTGCAATTTCTCCCTTTGCCTCACCGTGTTGCGGCCCATGCTTCCGATTGCAACCGTTACGCTAGTGAAGCATTGGTGAGCACAACAGGCCCAAGGAGAGCAAAATGCGGCTCGGCGATGCACCCGAAAGCAGTAACTTCGAGGATCGAACCGGCCAAAGCGGCGGCGGAATGAGCCTTGGCGGCGGCGCGATGGGGCTGATCTTCAGCCTAGTCGCCTCGCGGTTCGGGATTGTCGGCATCATCATTCTTGCTCTTGGTTATTGCGCGCTGACCTCGCTCGGTGGCGGTGGCGGTATTCTTGGCGGCGGCGGTGGTGGTCGCAGCGGCGAATCCACCCTGACGCCTGAACAACGCACGGTTCTGCTTCGCACGCTGGGCTCGACCGAGCAGGTTTGGGGTCAGATTTTTCAGCAGGCCGGTACCCAATATCAGCCGACGCGGCTGGTCGCCTATAGCAATTCGAGCCAATCAGGCTGCGGCGCCGCTCAAGCCGCGATGGGGCCCTTTTATTGCCCGACCGACCAGCAAATCTATATCGATCCAGACTTCTTCAATGAGCTCTCGCGCCGCTTTCAGGCTCCAGGCGACGCTGCTCAGGCCTATGTCATTGCCCATGAGGTCGGCCACCATATCCAGGATTTGGAGGGCACGCTTGACAAGGCGCAGTCGGCGCAGGCGCGCGCCGGTACGGTCGGCGGCAACCAAATCCAGGTCGGGGTCGAGCTTCAGGCCGACTGTTACGCGGGTGTCTGGGCAAACCGCTCAGGGTTGTTGGAGCAGGGCGATATCGAGGAAGGCATGCGTGCCGCCGAAGCGATCGGGGATGACATGCTGACCCAAGGGCGCGTGTCACCCGATAATTTCACCCACGGCACGTCGCAGCAGCGCATGAACGCGCTGAGGACCGGCCTGCAAACCGGTCAGCCCTCTTCCTGCAATTTCGCGCGCTAAAGCCGGACGAGCATCTTGCCGGTATTGGCGCCGGTGAACAGGCCAAGGAAGGCGTCGGGCGTCTGCTCCAGCCCTTCGACTACGGTGTCGCGCCCCTTGATTTGCCCGCTGGCGATCCAGTTACCCATGTCGCGGTAAAAATCGCCCATTTTCGATTGATAATCGAAGTAGATGAAGCCTTGGAGCCGGATGCGCATGGCGATGATCCGCATGATGTAACGAAGCTGGGTGGCGTGGGCGTCGTTATAGCCCTCGATCATTCCGCAAATGGCGAAGCGCGCATTCTGGCGCGCCAGCGCCAGCGCCGCATCCAAATGGTCGCCACCAACATTGTCGAAATAAACATCGATGCCCTTGGGAGCGACGGCGGCAAGTTGCTTCAGCACGGGCCCCGCCTTGTAGTCCACGACCTCATCGGCGCCCAGGGAGCGAACGAAGTCGCATTTGTCCGAGCCACCGGCCGATCCGATGACGGTCATTCCCTTGGCCTTGGCGATCTGCACGACCGCTGACCCGACCGCCCCAGCCGCGGCGGAGACGAAAACAATGTCGTCTGCCTTCGCGCTGGCAGCTTCCAACAAACCGAAATAGGCGGTCCCGCCGGTCAAGCCGAGATTGCCAAGGAATGCCTGAGGCTCGACTCCGGGGATGGCGGGAAGCTTGTTGACGGCTGAGGCTGGCGACACCGCCTCGTCGCGCCATCCGCCCATGTGCAACACCATGTCACCCGGCGCGAAGCCGGGATCGCGGCTCTCGATCACCTCCCCAACCGCGCCGCCTTCCAGCGGCGCGTCGAGCGCGAACGGCGGGACATAGCTTTTCACATCGTTCATCCGGCCGCGCATATAGGGGTCGACCGATAGCCAGCGGTTGGCGACTCGCACCATTCCCTCGCCCAGCGCCGGATGGGCGATGTCCTTCAACGCGAAATCTTCCATTACCGGCATGCCTTGCGGCCGCCGCATAAGGTGCCATGCCTTCGCCATTGCCCGTTTCCTTCTCGTCTCGTTTCGAAACGGGTTAGGCGCTTAGCCGGGCAAACGAAAGGCCCGGTCGCCGTGGTTTGCGACCGGGCCCTTCTTGGCCTGCCGAAGCAGGAGTGCGGGCGCTAATAAGTGCCCGAGAAGCTCCGATTCAGCATGTGCGGACCGGGCTCTCTATCGTCGTCACGCTCGAACAAGGCGCGATCGCGGCTTTCGTTGGAGAAGTGATTCTTCGCTTCTTCCGCTGGCTTGTCGAGGATCACGCGATCACCTTCGACGCGGTCGATCAGGTGGCAGGAAATCGAGTGATGCTTGCCGTCCTCGCTGTCTGACTTGGTCAGGATGATGCGGTCGCCCTTGATGCAATCGACCTGGCCGATCAATTCCTCGTCGGACCCGACGACTTCCATATGCTCCTGAACCTGCCCGAGCATCTGCCGCTTGGTCTGGCGAGTGTTGCGCCATTTCGAAAAATCGCTGTCGAAGCGCGACTGATTCTCGCGCCGATAGTCGTCATAATCACGGTCGAGTTCGTCGAGCTGACGGCGACGCCACTCGTCGTAGTGGGGGTCGCTCATCGATCCAGCGGTCGACGCCGCGCCCGTAAAGCGCATCGACCGGTCCACGTCCAGATCGCGGCCACCGGAGCGGCCATAATCGCCGGCCATCGGACGATATCGGCCTTCGGACCCGGAGTCCTGGCGGCCCGAGAAGCGGCCGGTATAGGGGCGGCGATATCCTTCGTCGCGGAACCGGGGCTGTCGGTCATAACGCGAAAAATCATCGTCGCTCATCGAAGCACGGCGATGATCGTCTTCGAACCGGTCCGGCCGATCATAACGCGCGTCCATCCGGCGCCGTCGCTCGGCTTCCTCGTCACCGAACCAACTCGCGACTTCGTCGCCGGCGCGTTCGAAGAACCCGCGGTCGTCGCGATCGTCTCGGTCATAGCCGCTTCGGTACGGGCGGCCTTGCCCGCGCTCATTATCGGTGAAACGTGAGCGCGGCTCGCGCCAGCCGCGGCGGCTGTCATAGCGGTCATAGCTCATGGAATTTTCCTCCTTTTGGGACAGGCCCCATCCACTCCAAACCCTGCCAAATAAAACGATTTCAGTGGGCGTGCGTTCCGGTAGCGAAGCCGAAACGAAAGGCATGAGCGCCAAGGCGAGAAAGGAGCCGCGAAGGGCGTTGCCAGAGGGAAAAAGCGCGGCTATTGGACCCGCCTGCCAAGGGCGCGGGGCTGTAGCTCAGATGGGAGAGCGCTGCAATCGCACTGCAGAGGTCAGGGGTTCGATTCCCCTCAGCTCCACCAGCCCCGGTCGTTGAAATAGATAAGCAAAATCCCATCGGATTGCCGAACCGTTGACTACCTCACCGCCCGATCAATCTCAGGTTTCATGTCTGCGGTCAGGGCGGCGGTGCGAGGCGGAAGGGGCCTCGATCCTTTCGGTCCATTCCGCTCGATATCGGCGACGAGGATTTTCATCTCGGCGATTTCCTTGACCTGAGCGCTGATGATTCCGTCGGCAAGCTTGCGCACACGGGGGTCCCGGATGTCGGCCTTGCGAGCATTGTTGATGGCGATCGAGTGGTGGGGAATCATCGACTTCATGAAATCGACATCGCCGATGAGCAACTGCTGGCGGTTGACCGCAAGAACGGACACCCCGGCGATGATGGAGCCAGTCAGGACCGCCAGCTTCATTCCCTGGCCCTCGTACATCTTCCACATGAAAGCGAGCATGATCACGGCCATGACGCAGCCCATCACCACTGCAGATATCAATCGGGTCAGGCTGAAAGTGGCATGGTCCGGAGTGTAGACCAGTTGATACATCAGCGGGAACATGATCAAGGTCGAAACCCCGATCATAGCCGCAAACTTGCCCCAGGACATTTTCATCATTTCATGCTTGGAAGGGTGTTCAGACGACACCGTCGCGTGATCCTCGGCCTCCATCCAGTCCTCCTCCTGTTGTTCTAGTCATGTCAGTCTTGGAATCTTCACGGCATCAGATGGTCCATCCCGTGGGTCAGTGCCGCGCCCATGAAACCCTGTGCGGCGATGGCGATCGTCATGATCGTCAGCGCCAGGATCATTCCGGCACCACGATCTTCCCACGGCCGGCGCCAGGCCCAAATGCCAAGTCCGGCGCCGGCGATGCCGATCGTGACTCCAAGCCAACGGTGATAGGCGAGGACCGGTTCCGGGTCCGCGCTCATCCCGGCGAGCCATCCTGCCGCAGCCGCGATGGGGGCAAAAATGGCGCCAGCAACAACCAGGAACTGAACGGGCGCGGAGAAGGCGGGCCGGCGCCGCCCGACGATGGCGGTCAATAGTGCCGCGGGGAAAAAGGCGATCGGGAAATGCACGATCAGCGGATGGAGCCGCCCAAACCAGTCGAGCAGGCGTTCGAGGAACGGCATGTTGGAGCGATCCATCCCCATGTCCATGCTATCCATCATGCTGCCATGGCCGTGCCCGACGGCAGCTCCCGCGTGCTCGGTCGGCTCGGCTTTGGCGAAAGCCTCGTTGCTTGGTTGCTTGCCCGACTGCGCTCGTGGTTGCACGACCTGCGCTGCGACCGGCTTTTTCTTGTGCTCCTTGTGGGCGGTTGCCGGCGTTGACAGGCTCACGAACAGTATGGCCATCCCCACTAGCATGCCAATCGATCGAAGAATTTGTCCGAAGGACATTATTTCGCTCCCGCAGCGGACGACCAATGGATGTGAGCAATCTTCCAAGCGCCTCCGGCGCGACGAAGGATCATCGTCTCGGTCGTGACGCGGTCGATTGCCTTGTCTTTGTATGTTCCAGTCGTGCGACCCTCGGTGGCGATCCAAGCGAAGCCGCCGACTGCTTCGCCGGCGCGTCTAGTCATCGTGCCAGGCACCGCTTGAGCGAAGGCCGAGTCCGCGCCGAGGTGATGCGACGCATATTCCTGCCGGCCGCGCTCGACGCCGCCTGCTTCATAGATGAGCGCGTTTTCGGCGAGATGGGAAAGTGCCGCCTTGGTATCACCCCGACGCAGTGCGGCATGAAAGGAATCGACTACCGCTCCTGCCGGCCGTGCGGACGGAGCAACCGCACCCATCTTGGCTGCGCTTTCACTGTGAGCAGCCTCAGGATGGGCTAAGGCAATGTCCGCGAGCAGCATGGCCGCTGCGATTGCAATGATCTTTTTCATCATCTTCTCCCTCAGAACCACGCCCGCACGCCGGTCAGCAGGCTCCATCCGCCAGGGTCCTCGCCGGCTTCTCGCAAATATCGGCGAGTGTCGCCGAACGCGCGACGATATTGGAGGCCGACATACGGTGCGAACTCGCGGCGGATGTCGTAGCGAAGGCGAAGACCGATCTCGGCGTCGCTGAGGCCCGCGCCAGTCAGGGTTTCCCGCGTGCTCTGCGCCGCGAAGTTGAGCTCCGCGCGCGGCTGCAGGATCAGCCGTTGTGTAATGCGCTGATCGTAATAGCCTTCGGCACGCGCCATCAGCTCGCCCTTGTTGGACAGAAATAGCGCACCCTCGACATCGAAGAAGCTTGGGGCGAGCCCTTCAAAGCCTATGGTCGCGTAGACACGCGATGGGTTGGGTTTGAAGTCGTAGCGAAGTCCACCCTGCAGGTTGACGTAAGGGCCGACCGCACGGCTGTAGAGCGTCTGAACTTCCGCCTTTTCGATGGATCGGCCGAACTCACCTTCGCCCTCGCTCTTGACCCACAGTCGATTGATATCGCCGCCATACCAGCCTTCGCCATCCCACTCGAAGCCATCGCGTCCCTTACGGAACTGAGCTTCGGCGATGTTGAACATGACTTGGGTGAACTTCTGGCCGCCGTGGAACTTGTCGAGGTGGTGGCGTCCCATCTCCATGCCCGCTTCTCCGTAGACCGCATCCGCAGCTCGGTCGGCGGGCACCGGGGGTGGAGGCGCGTTGCCAGCCGGGAGATCAGTGCCGGCTGGGACGGCATCGGGCATGGCACTCATGTCGTGCTCCGGCATCTCCATGCCTGGCATTGAGCTCATGTCGTGACCCTCCGGCATTTCCATTCCGGGCATGGTCGACATGTCGTGACCGGCATGAGGGTCGGCCGGCTTGGTTGGCGCGGCGGTGCGTTTCTTTGCCGCCGCTGGCTTCTTGGCTGGTGCTTTCTTGGAGACCGGCTTCTTCGCCGCTGGCTTCTTCGCGGCGGGTTTCTTGGCGGCAGGCTTTTTCTTCGGCGCCGGCATCGTCATGCCAGGCATATTCATCCCCGGCATGTGCCCGCTGTGCTGGGCAAGGGCGGGAGCGGAGATGGCGAGGCTCGCCGCTGCGGCCAGCAGTGGGACCTCTTTCGGAGCGCGTCATTGCATGCCTCCTTCGGCAGAACGGACGGTGACGACGCGCATCATCCCCGCGGTCATGTGGTAGAGATTATGGCAGTGGAACGCCCAGTCGCCAGCGGCATCGGCCGTGACGTCGAAGGTCATCTTGCCGCCGGGCGGGACATTGACCGTATGCTTGCGCGGCCCGTGGGCGCCATGGCCGGTCACCAGCTCGAAGAAATGGCCATGCAGGTGGATCGGGTGCGGCATCATGGTGTCATTGATCAGCGTGACCCGCACCCGCTCGTTGAGCCGGAACGGGATCGGCTCGGCGGGTTCGCTCATCTTCACGCCGTCGAATGACCACATATAGCGTTCCATGTTGCCGGTGAGATGGATGTCGAGCGTTCGAGAAGGCGCGCGAACATCGGGATTGCGCTCTAGCGCGACGAGGTCGCGATAGCGCAGCACCCGGTGATCGAGGCCTTCCAGTCCGACCGGCGGCTCGCCGGTTCGGTCGGTCGGCATCGGCGATATGGTCTGGACGCCGGGGTCGTCCTTAACCTGCGGCGCGACACTGAGGTCGCGCATCTTCATGTCGCCATGGTCCATGAAAGCTGGCGGCGGCGCGCCGGACGCGGTGGCGTTGCCTGGAGGCGGCGGATCTTTCCATCCAGTCAGCTTCCACAAGTTCTTCGAGGCATTCTGCTCGGCCGAAGGATCGACACCGCGAACGGCCGCCGGGTTCGGAGCATTGGGCGCGTCCATGCCCGCCATGCCGCCATGCTCCATTCCGGCCATCGAGCCATGGTCCATCCCCGCCATCGCTCCATGATCCATGCCGCCTGCGCCCATGCCGCCATGGGTCATGCCCATGTCCCGCATGGTGAGGATCGGACGTGGACGGAGCGGCGGTACCGGGGCGGACATGCCGTCGCGCGGAGCGAGGGTGGCTCGGCCGAGGCCGGAGCGGTCAATCGACTCGCTAACGAAACTGTATGCGCGGTCTCCCGGGGTGACGATTACATCATAGGTTTCGGCGACGCCGATCTGGAACTCGTCGACCGTCACCGGACGGACATTCTGGCCATCCGACGCGACGATGGTCATCGGCAGGTCCGGGATGCGCACATTGAAGTTGGTCTGCGCGGCGGCGTTGATGATGCGCAGGCGCACACGCTCTCCGGCTTTGAAAAGCCCGGTCCAATTGTCGAAGGGCCCGAAACCATTGACCGTGTAATTATAGGTCGAGCCGGTGACGTCGGCGATGTCGGCCGGGTCCATCCGCATGTCCGCCCACATGCGGCGCTCCTCCGCAGTCATGTCGCGACCTGCAAGCAGACCCGAGAGCGTCAGGCGCTGCATGTTGAAATAGCCGCCGCCCATCTGTTTGAGCTTCTTGTAAATGGTGGCACCGCTCAGGGAGCTGTGATCCGATAGCACTAGGACGTGCTCGCGGTCGTAGCCGACCGGGTCGGGGCCGGCCGGATCGATCACGATCGGCCCGTAGAGACCGTCTTCTTCCTGGTAGGCGGAGTGGGAATGATACCAATAGGTGCCTGACTGGGCGACCTCGAACTCATAGGTGAAGGTCGACCGCGGCGCGATTCCGGGGAAGCTGATCCCCGGCACGCCGTCCATGGCGAACGGGACTAGCAGGCCGTGCCAGTGGATCGAGCTATCCTCGTCGAGCGTGTTAGTTACACGCAGCCGGACTTTCTGCCCTTCCTTGAGCCGCACCAACGGAGCGGGAACGGTCCCGTTCACGCCGATCGCCCGGCTGATCTTGCCATCGACCCGTACGGCGACCTTGCCGATGCTAAGGGCAATGTCCCTGCCGCTGACGGTGGGAAGCGGGCGCGCGAGGCCCGTCGAGAGATGTTGCGCCCATGCGGGCATCACACCGGCGAGGCTGGCGCCAGCGCCACCAAAGGCAGCAGCGCGCAGGAACTGGCGCCGCGGGAGAGCGAGCTTATCAAACATTGAGAATCCTAGCGGGGTTCATCACCAATGGGCGTCAGGCTGGCGGTGCGTAGACGCGCCGCCAGCCCTTTAACGCTTAGTGCTGATGGTTCTGGTGGGCGTCAGCCTGCGGCGCCTTGGCGTCCGGCTGAGCTCCATGGCCCATCTTGCTATGGTCCGTCTTGGACATGTCCTTGCAGCAATCGGCCTTGCCGTCCTTGCAACAATCCATGTCCTTCATCTTCTCGCAGCAGTCCGTTTTGGGCGTAGGGGCGGGGGCCGCCTGGGCATGAGCCACTGCGGGAAGGGCGATCGTCAGCGCGATCGCAGTCAGAATCTTATTCATGTCGTAACTCCGTGAAATCGGTTGAAAGTCGATTTCACGCATGACGCGGAGGGGGAGTGGGCAGTTTTGCCAGATAGCTATGGTGGAACTCGTCGAGTGCCGGCTGGTCGATGACCTGCGCGAAAGCATGCGGCTCAATCTTCGACGCGGGTGTGACAGCAACCGCCGAGCACATGGCGACGCAACAGGATTTACCGCTGGTCTTGCTGTCCTTGCCCTTGGGCGGCTGGTCGCCACAATGCCCCTTTTCCATCATTTGGGCATGATGATCGGACGGGGCCATCGCCATCGCGCTGCCGGTTTGCATGGCAAGCGGCGCGAACAGCATGGCTAAGCCAAGCAGGATCGCGAAGAGAGGACGAATGCTCACGAAGCCGCCTATGCGACGAAAATCGACGCTATTCAATCGGGCGAACGGAGTAGGCGAGTAGCAAGCATCATGCTCCGCCCGTTTCGAGCTCTTCGAGGATTGGCATTCCGGCCGGTCATCGCCGTGGCAGCATTCCGCCAAATGTTCGAGCGTCCGGCACATGCGTTCCAGCACGGCTACTCGCTCGCGCAGTTCCGCCGCTCGCGAAAGGGCAAGCTCTTTGACAATTTATGCAATCGCGATTCCGCGGCGTCATGGACATGATGCGCGACCGGTATTGGAGGTGGGGCCCGCCGTCGTGGGAAAAGACATCGTCGAACTAATGCAATGGAGTTCGCGATGGACCGGAAGCAATCAACCCAGATGCTGGGCGAGATGAAGGAGTTTTCAGCTCTTTTATCATCCGAACAGCGCTATATTCGCAGGTCGCTGGACGTTGGCTTGGGGCGCGGCGATGCGGTCGCCTGCTGGGCGCGCAATTCCGTCGAAGCAGCGGCGATCGAGGCCCAGGCTCGCCGCTACCGCATGCTTGAGCTGATCCGAGCCTGCGTGCCCGATGACGACAGCCTCGAAGAAGCCCAAGCCTACCTGGTATCCTTGATCGCGGTTTCGGTCGCCGACCTCAGGGAGGGCAAGATTGCGAGCTTCGAGGCGTACCGCTTTCTCTATGAGCGGCTGTTGGGTGCGGAGTCCCGACCATGGCTGGTCAGCGCATTCTGCGCCGCCGTCGCGCAGCCAAGCGTTCACCCCGAACTTCGCAAGGAACTGCTACAATCGATTCCGGTAACGGACGTGATTGCCGCGGGTTGGTCGATCCGCGCGCCGCGGTTTTTTCCAGAATGGGTCGACAAGGTTGCTGAAGCCGTCAACTGAGCTGTTCCAATTTGGCCAAGCGCGCACGAACCAGCCTCAGCGCACGGCGCAGTTCACGGCTGTCCTCCAGGCGCCTGCGCTCTTCCTCCTCACGTTCCACGACTTGGAAAAGGGTGCGCTGCAGGGCCGGTGAGATCGCGGCCAGCGCCTCGATATCGTCCTTGCCATAAAAGCTGCCGTCGGGCCGTGGACCGAGCAGCAGCCATCCGCGCACGCCGCCAAGCGGACAGCGCAATGCCAAGTGCAGCGGAAATGGATCTTCATCGTTACGGCCGATCAGTGCCGCATTTGCTGGCGGCCGCCAATCCTTCAAAAGCTTTCGCGCGGCGGCGACATCGATGTCCTGCGTCGCCACCAGCCGGTCATCCACTATAAGGGCGATGCGGGTAGATTGAACGGCATACTCCAGGCGCGGCAGCACAGCTTCGGCCATGCGCTTTACGGAAGTGCCGGCCGACAGGGTGAGGAGGAGCTCCGGTAGCTCCTGCTTGAGGGCTGACAGATCATGCTGGAAATATTGCTCGGCCCAACCGCTGATTCGACCGTGGAGCGGTGTTAGCAGCACGGCGGCGATGGCCGCCGCGATTCCTCCCGACAGATCGCCGATGCCGGAACCAAAGAAGCGCTGGCCGAACGCCTGGATGATCAACTCACTGGCCGCGAAGGTCGCGACGAGCGCAAGGGTAAGTCCCGCATAGGCCGCGGAACGGCTGATCGCCGCCTCTGCATCATAGAGCCGAAAGCGGAGCAGCGAGACGAGGAAACCCAGGGCGAGAACAATGATTCCAATCTGGAACAATCCTTCGATCGCAACCGTCCCGATTGCCGGCATTGCCATGCCGGGCGTTAGCTTGCCGCCGGCGCGAGCCGCGAGGATCGATGCAATGCCCACAACTAGGCCCAGCGTGACCCATTTCTGCTGCTGCTTTTGCACGCCGGGCTCTGTCCCCCGGTAGCGCGCGAACATTGCGGCCAGGGCCCCCAACACGCAGCCGATGGCGATCGGAAGATAAAGGCTTGAAGCAATAAGACCTGTGGCTTCGGCGATGCCCAACAGAAATGTCGCGACGACGATCCATGCGATGGTCCTTGTCCAGCCTGGCCGCCATTCGCCATTAGGAAATAGCAACAGCGCCAGTGCAAACAGAAGGAAGCGGCATCGATCGACTAGGGCCGCCCAGATTGAAACGCCGGCAAAGTCGATACTGCTGCTGATCGTCCACAGCAGGAAAGTGAGCGAGAGCATCGCAGCAACGGGATCGCGGCTGCGGCGCCGGAACAGGATTGCTGCGACACTTACGAGCACAACCGACTTTGCCAGCCTCAGGCCAAGGATTGCTGGCGAAGTGGCAGGCTCGATGCAGGACCAGGCAACAGTGGCCAGTGCGCCGGCAAGCAATATCCACCAGACCAGTTGATAAACGGCAAAAGGCCTCCCGCCGAGTGGCGGGAAGCCCGCTGTGCCGGTCGGGAGCGGAGCCGGCATCGCTGTGAATCACTGCATTCGAGAGGCGGCGGCAAGGCGTTGCAGAGCCCCTTCGACCTGCCTGGCCTGGTCCCAGGCGGGCTTGGAATCAAACTCTTTGCGGTTGAGATAAGGGAAAATGGCCTTGAGGTCGCGGCGCGGCAACTCACTGAAGGTTCCAACGAGGATCGTTGCGCTGATCATTGCTGTTTCCTTGTTGAGGAGGCGATCGAGGCGGCGACTTCGCTCGCCATGGCGATCTGGTCGTTGCGGTCGGCGAGCTGATAGCGGCTGGCCACGAAGCGGAAGTCGGTCCAGCTGATCCACACGGCGCCGTCCTCATCCTGCGTGACCAGCATTCGAACCGGCCAATCGAGGCCGGCCAGCGGATTGGACTGGAGGAATTGGACGCCCAGCGGCGGATTGCCGAACAGCAGAAGCGTCGAGCGGCCAATTGGCAGATTTGCGCCGGCGCCGAGCTGCTGCTGGTCGATCTCGTTGAAGAAGCGGATGCCCTTGGCGGCGACATCGGCTTTCAATCGAGCGACGGTTTCGTCAAACGAATAGTCGCTAAGTTGCCGGATCACGCCGTCGGCCGGAGCAGACGCCACGGGAACCGCGGCCCGCGCGGGCAAAGCCGCAATGCCGTTAAGTGGACCGGTTGCCACCACGACCGCGACAATCGGAGCCAGGATTTTCTTCTTGCGCCTCATCTATGCTCTCCTTCGGATACAGGAGGATTTTGACGGTTGACGGGACGCCGGTGAAATCGCGATTGCCTATGGTTTCGATGCGCGACCAGTATTGAGGCGCCAGTCAGTAAGGCGTCCCAGCGCTTCGCGCCTCGGCGAGCGCGTTCGCGTACCACAAGAACTCATCAAGAAACCGGCTTGCCGAACTGGCGACTCTGGGCTCGAGTGCGACGCCGTTTTCGTCGATCGATTGCTCGATGCGCGGGATCGGAAGCAGGCTTGGAATGCTCGACATGCCAAGCTCGGCCAGGGTCACGCGCAGCTGCATCGCGGCACGCACTCCGCCGAACCCCCCGGCGGAGTAACAGACGATGCCGGACGGCCGCCAAAAATACTCCTCCAGGAAATGGTCGAGCAGGTTTTTCAGGGCAGGCGGGATGCCGTGGTTATATTCTCCGCTGACGATCATAAATCCGTCAACACTGCGATAAAGGTCGGCCAGCCGCTCGAGCTGCTCCGGCGCCTCGCCCTTCGAATGTTCCTTGTACATGCGGTCCAAGAGGGGAAGCTGCAATTCGATCGGGTCGACTAAGTGAACCTCATGGCCGCGCCGTTCAAGCTCGCGGATAACGAGTTGCGAAGCGCGCGATCCCATGCGATCGCGGCGGACCGAGCCCAGCAGAACGGCGACCTTGAGCCTATCCATCGTCACCGCGCCGCCGCGGTGCTGACCATTTCACCCCCCTTGGCTTCGTGAAGGATGAAGCCTTCAAGCTCATCCACCGGACCCCGCCACGGCGCCTTGTCCAGCGTCTCCATAGTGTCCCGATATCCGGCTTCACGGCGGCGGCGGATTCCGCTGGCGCTGAAGTCGATGTCCTTGCTGTGATCTTCATGATCGAGCGCCGGCGCGAGAAGCCGGACCACGTGCATGCGCGTCAGGCACCCATAGCTTTTGAGGTCGCCGAACAAATTGCTGTTGCGCCGGTCCTCGGGGACCAGCTTGGATAGTTCGGCGATGATGTGGCGCATGCGGTGGATCTGCCGCTGCCGCTGGATATGCGACACGGCGCGGCTTGAATATTGGACGTCCTTCTGGCGGTTCATCACCTCCCAGATCGTCTTCGGCTCTGGCCCGTGCGGGTTCCAGATGTGGACGGCGAAGACCAGGCTATCGCGGCGCGGATTGTCGTCGAATACGACCTCGACCGGCGTATTGGAAAGGATGCCGCCGTCCCAATAGAGCTCGCCGTCGATGCGCACGGGCGGGAAGCCTGGCGGAAGCGCGCCCGACGCCAGCACATGGTCGATCGCCAGCGGGATGTCGCGGCTGTCGAAGTAACGCATTTCCGCGGTGCGTACGCAGGAAGCTCCGACGGTGATCCGCGTTCCGCCATGATTGAGCTGATCGAGATCGACCAGTTCTTCCAGCGTCTGACGCAACGGCTCAATATTATAATAGCCGGCGGATTCGGCCCCGAGCTGTTGGTGCGGGCTCAAAAAGGCCAGGGGGTTGGGGCTGAAGAAGGAAGGGACACCCGTCGAGACCGAAAGCCAGTTGCGGGCGGCGGCCTCCATCCATGACGGAAGGCCCAACGGCACGAAGGCATCGTTCTCGACGCGCGACCAAAAGTCGCACATTTTTTCGATGCGCTCCTCCGGTTTGCTGCCGGCGATTAGCGCGGCATTGATGGCGCCGATCGACGTTCCGATCACCCAATCCGGCGTCACACCGGCCTCATGCAGCGCTTCGTAGACGCCGACCTGGTAGGCGCCCAGCGCACCTCCGCCCTGGAGAACCAGGACCGTTTGGCCGAGCGCGGACACCTCGTTGGAAAGCGATTTGCTCATGGCTTTGCCTTTCACGCCGCCTCGCGGCTCAGCAGTTGTGAATCGTCGATCTGCGCATCGCCGGTGATGAGGCGGGCGCTGCGCTGGTAGGTTAGATAATTCCACAGCCAGCTCAGGCCGACGGCGACGCGGCTGCGGAAGCCGATGAGGAACCAGATGTGGGCGAAGGACCAGATCAGCCAGGCAATGAAGCCGCTTTGGTGAAAGCTGCCCCAATCGATGACCGCCCGACTGCGACCGATGGTCGCCAGATTGCCTGCGCTCCGATAATTGAATGGTCCCGATAAGCGGCCGAGGATGCGATCGGCGACATATTTGCCTTGCTGCTTCGCGACCGGGGCGATTGCGGGCAGCGCCTGCCCGTCGTTCGCCGGGACATTGGCGGTGTCGCCAATCGCGAAAACCCGGTCGCAATGGGGAACGAGTAGGTCCTTCTCGACGAAAATTCGCCCATGCGGATCATGATCGGCGCCCAGCCATTGCGCCGCGGGTGAGGCCTGCACTCCCGCCGCCCAGATGATGGTAGCCGCCTCGACGCGGTCGGTTTCGCGACCAATGGCGACCAGATTTGGCGCAATCTTGGTAACTGGCGCATTCGTCCGCACCTCGACGCCGAGATGGTTGAGCGATTGCTCGGCCTTGGCTGACAGCTCGGGCGGGAACGACGGCAGGATCCGGGATCCGCCTTCGACCAGCAAGACCCGAGAGCAACTTGGGGTGATACTTCGGAAATCGCGAGAAACGGTGCGGCGGGCCAATTCCGCGATAGCGCCGGCCATTTCCACACCGGTCGGTCCGCCGCCCACTACGACGAACGTGAGCAGCGCGCGGCGGCGATGCTCGTTTCCTTCGGTTTCGGCATATTCCAGGGCCAGGAGGATGCGATGCCGGATTGCGATTGCATCGTCGAGGCTCTTGAGGCCCGGCGCATGCGGCGCCCAGCTATCATGGCCGAAATAGCTGTGTCGCGCGCCCGTCGCCAGGATCAGCCAGTCGTAATCGAGCGAGCCGCCCCGATCGAGCATGACGCGCCGTTGCTTAGGCGCGATGCCGGTCAATTCGTCGAGCACCACCCGGATGTTGGGAGCGTCGGCGAGAATCGATCTGATCGGCCCTGCTATATCGGCAGGCGACAGCGCCGCTGTAGCCACCTGATATAGCAGCGGCTGAAACAGGTGATGATTGCGCCGGTCGACGAGCGTCACATTGACATTCTTGCCAGCCAGCCGCTTGGCAGCCGCCAACCCGCCGAAACCGGCGCCGATGATGACGACCCTGGGGATTGTCCGGCTCATTTTAATGCGCCGTCCAGCCCCCGTCGACGGGAAGCGCGGTTCCGGTCATCGACGTGGCACCCGACCCGCACAGGAAGAGCGTGAGTGCGCCAATTTCCTCGACGGTAGCGAACCGCTTGTTGGGCTGGGCCGCTAACAGCACATCGCGGATCACCTCTTCGCGGCTGATTCCGCGAGCCCTGGCGGTATCGTCGATTTGGTGTTCGACGAGCGGGGTCCAGACATAGCCGGGGCAGATGGCGTTGCAGGTGATGCCATGCTCGGCGCCCTCAAGCGCGACGGATTTGGTGAGGCCGATGACGCCATGCTTCGCCGCGACATAGGCGCTCTTGAAGGGCGAGGCGACCAGGCCATGGGCCGAGGCGACGTTGACGATTTGCCCGAACCCGCGCTCCTTCATGCCGGCGAAGGCGGCATGGATGGTGTACCAGGCAGACGACAAATTGAGTGCTATGATCGCCTCATATTTGTCGGGTGGAAAAGATTCGATCGGGCTGACATGCTGGATGCCCGCATTGTTGACCAAAATGTCGACGCGGCCGAAATCCCGGATGGTCTCCTCGACAAGGCCGCGTGCTTCATCGCCTCTCATCAGATTGGCGCCATTGTAGGCGACCCGGCTGAACGGACAGCCATTTTCAAGCTCCTGGCGGACGAGTTCGATCTGCTTTGGTTCGCCAAGGCCATTGATGACCACGTCGGCGCCGGCCTGGGCCAGCGCACGCGCGATCCCAAGGCCGATCCCACTGGTCGATCCGGTCACGATTGCAACTTTGCCGGCAAGCGGTCGAGCAAGGTCGGCGCGGTCCATGGTTTGCGGTTGCATTGAGCGTCTCCATTGAATGGCAGGCGCTTAGGATGACCGCATCGGCGACCGAGCGAAAATTCAGTTTCTGCATCGACTCCATACCACCTCTCAATTTCCCCCGCTGCTCGGCGTGCTCCATTTTCAACGGACGTCGCGGGTCTTGCCGACAGCCGATGACGGTCGGGAATGACAAGCAATCCCGCCCATCCAAGGCCGGACCTCGCGACGACCATGATTGCTTTTCAAGGAGACGGCTTGTGTTCCACCTCATGAAATTGTCGCTGGCGGCCGGCTTCGTTGCCGCCGTCGCACTCGGCGGCGCCAACCCCGCGATGGCCGGCCAGTGCCAGACCACCGGCGCCAACGCGCTCGCCAATGCCCCCACGATGCCCAAGGACGTCACCGACACCGTCCTCGCCGCGGTAGACTTGGGCCAGGAGATCAAGGTCAACGGTCGCCAGCTGCGCACCCGCCGGCTGGTCGTCCAGCCGGGCGGCATCGTACCGCTCCACAGCCACGTCGATCGTCCCGCGCTGATCGTCACCGTGAGCGGATCAATTACTGAGCATCGCTCAGACTGCGCGACCCCAATCGTACATGATGCCGGCGACATAAGCCGCGAGGCCGATGGCATCTCGCACTATTGGGTCAACGAAGGTTCCGAGCCGGTCGTGCTGCTGTCTTCCGACGTGTTCCACGGCAAATAGTCGCTCCCCCCGCCGGCTGCCCCCCGCACCAAGCCGGCGCCCCCGGCGTCCCGCCTCGCCCCCGGCGGGACGCCACTTTGTCCAGGCGAACCCTATGTCCACCGCACCGACCCAGCATGCCCCCCCACCGATCCCTCGCCTGTCGACTGGCCGGACGGTGCTAATCGGGGTGATCGGCTTCCTGACCCTGGTCGACCTGTTCGCCACTCAGGCCATCCTGCCAAGTCTCGCCGCCGAATATGGTGTGCAGCCATCGCAAATCGGCGTGGCGGCCAACGCCACCACCTTCGGCATGGCGTTGGCCGGCCTGCTGGTCGGCGCCTTCAGCGCCAACGTCGAGCGCAAGCGCGCCATTACGCTCAGCTTGCTACTATTGTCTGCGCCGACCGCCCTGCTGGCCTTTGCACCAAATCTGCCATTGTTTGCCCTGCTTCGCGTGACCCAGGGGCTGTTCATGGCCGCCGCGTTCACGCTGACCCTGACCCATCTCGCCGAGCGCTGCGAGCATCGAACCGCTACCGCCCTTGCCGCTTATGTAACGGGAGTGGTCGCCAGCAATCTTGTTGGCCGCTTGACCGCAGCCTATGTCGCCGGCCTGGTCGGGGCCAGCTCGAGCTTCCTGTTTTTCGCCGCCCTCAACATCGCCGGCGCGTTGCTGGCGTTCGTGGCCCTTAGTCGAAACGTGCGGGAGCCAATGATGGGCGACGGCCGCTTCTGGTGGGTCTGGGCGCGCCACTTGGCCGATCCGGCCCTCAGGCGCAGCTTCGCCATCGGATTCCTCATCCTGTTCGGGTTCATCGGCATATTCACCTACGTCGGCTTCGTCCTGATGCGCCCACCGCATGGCCTGTCGATGGGCGCGCTGGGCCTCGTCTTCCTGGTGTTCGCGCCCTCGATGTTGACGACGCCGACGGCCGGTCGTGTCACGGATCGCTTCGGGCCGGAGGTGACGGTCCCCGCCAGCCTGGCGATCGCGCTGCTCGGCCTGGTGCTCCTACTCGTGCCTAGCCTGTTCGCAATCCTCGCCGGGATGGCGCTCGTCGGCATCGGGACCTTCTTCGCCCAGGCGGTGGCGACGGGGCACGTGGGAAGCATTGCAAATGATGACAAGGCGGCGGCAAGCGGGCTGTATCTGTCCTCATATTACTGCGGGGGTCTTTTCGGCGCCGCGGTGATTGGTCAGCTGTTCGACCGTCTCGGCTGGTTCGCCGCGGTTGCCGGAGTGTTCGCGGCGCTGGGACTGGCCGGCCTTCTCGGCCTCAGGCTTCGCGCCCGTAAGGAGTAATCATGAGTGAGCGTTACATGCGCGGCATCGAGGTCGCCGAGCAGCTAGCCGCCGACAAGCTCGATGAGTTTTTGAGGAGCCGCGTTGCCGAGTTGGCGCCCGACTTCGCCCGGATGGCGATCGAATTTCCGCTCGGCGACATTTACAGCCGCGAGGGGCTCGACCTTCGCAGCCGGGAAATTGTGGCGATCACGTCGCTGGTCGCGCTGTGTGACACCGGACCGCATCTGCGCACCCATATTCGTGCGGCGATCGGGCTGGGCATCGCCAAGGCGGAGATTATCGAGATTTTGATGCAGATCGCGATCTATGCCGGATTCCCGGCCGCGCTTAACGCCCTGACCTCATGCCACGACCTGCTGACAGAGGAATGCCCTCGTCAGGCAGCGAGGCGGGTTGTTGGCCACGGATAACGTCGCGCTTCCTGGACAAAGGCTCCGACGGCTGGTGAATGCGGTCTGCCGCGTACGGTGGTGAGGTAGACCGTCCGCGTGAAGCTTGGATCGACCAGCGGCCTCACGACCAGGTCGGGATCCGTGACAGCGAATTCGGGAAAGAAACCGACCCCCAGGCCGGCCTTGATCATGCCCTGCACCCAGTCGTCCCGAGGCGAGCTGAATACCTGACGCAGAACGACGCCCCGATTTACCAAGGCCTGCCGGACGGGCTCGAAGACTTCGCAGTTCGATCGGCCGACATAAGGCTCCTTGTCCAGCTCGATCGCGTGGATGGGGTTGCTCGCGCAGAGGCGATGATTGCGGGGGAGCACAATGACGAATTGCTCCTCGAAAATGGGCAATTGATGAAGTGTGTCAGGTAGTTCCTCGGGCACGCCAACGACAGCCACTTCTAGCTCTCCTTTCTCCAGCATCTCGATCATCTGTGGAGCGCCCGCGTCGACCACATTCACCTCGACGTCCGGATGGGCGGTCTGGAACCCGAGGATGAGTTCCGAAACCAGTTGTGGCCCGATGGTGCACATGGTGCCGATGGTCAGCGTTGCTCGCTCAAGTCTCTTGATGGCCCGGGCCTGAATCTTCGCCGCGCGGCATTGCTCTTCGACCCCCTGTAGATAGGGCAGCATCATTCGGCCCAGCTCGGACAAATGGGTATTGCCGCGTTCGCGATGAAATAATGGCCCGCCCAGTTCATGCTCGAGTTGCTGGATGGCGCGCGTGAGCGCCGGCTGGCTGACGTTGCACTTCTCCGCCGCGCGCGTGAAATTCAACGTGCCGGCAAGCGCAACGAAATAGCGCACCTGCTGCATTTCCATCGGAACCGTCCCTTTTTCCGAAAGCAGCTCCTCATACACCCGAGTACCGTTTCGGCGCCATACCGGTTGCGTATCGAACCTATGCCGTCTCGGACTGTGACCCGACAACCTGTTTCCGCGAGGATTGATGGACCGCCCATTGGGGGCAGTTCAATTCACGAGGAGACGAAAATGTTGAAAGCCGCGATCACCGCCACCGCGCTGAGCGCGTTTGCCGCGACGTCGGCCAATGCGGGCCCGGTCAAGCCACAGCCAAATAGTGACAAATGCTACGGCATCTCGCTCGCCGGCAAAAATGATTGCGCAGCGGGCCCCGGCACCAGCTGCGCCGGCACGTCCAAACGCAATTACCAGGGCATTGCCTGGAAATATGTCGCCAAGGGGACCTGCACCAGCATCAAGACCCCGAAGGGCTATGGCTCGCTCAAGCCCATCGCCCGCTGATCCCATGAGTCCGACTGCCGGATTGAGCTTCAAGCCGATATATTTCGCGCAGGCGATGGCCTGTCCGGCGGAGGGACTGTGGTTCGAAGTTCACGCTGAAAACTACATGGTGGCTGACGGCCCCAGACTGGCGATGCTGGAGGCGGTGCGGTGTAACTTCCCGCTTTCAATTCACGGTGTGGGCCTGTCGCTAGCGGGTGCGGGCGAACCTGACCGCGAGCACCTCGAAAAGGCTTCGCCTTCTGGCCGACCGGTTCGGACCTTTCCTGCTCTCCGAACACCTCGCCTGGTCGAGCCAGGGGCAAGTCTGTTTCCCCGACTTGTTGCCATTCCCACGCACCCATGAGGCGCTAGAGATCATCGTGCGCAATGTCGACATCGCTCAGGAAGCGCTCGGGCGACAAATACTGATCGAGAATCCATCGCTCTACCTGAAGATGAAGGGTCATGAATGGCCTGAGATCGCTTTTCCTGAACGAACTGGCGAAGCGCACCGGATGCGGGCTGCTGATCGACGTCAACAATGTCTACGTCAGCGCAAACAATATGGGCTTCAATCCATATGCCTACCTCGAGGCCCTGTCTTGCGGCTCGATCGGCGAGATTCATTTGGCGGGGCACAGTTCCGATCCGCTTCTCGGGCAATCGCTGCTCATCGACAGTCATGACGCCCCGATCGCTGACGAGGTCTGGGACCTGTACTACTGGCTGCTCGCGTTATGCGGCGAGCAACGCCCGCCGACCCTGATCGAGCGCGATGACAATCTTCCCGATTTCGAGGAACTGGTCGCCGACCGTGATCGCGCCGCTCGCATGATGGCGGGCCGCCGCCGGGCGATGGCTCATGCCTGACCTCGCCGCCTTCCAGCGAGAATTCGCCCATGCAATTCAGTCGGAAGGGCAACCGCCATTGCCGTTCTCCTCGCCGGCCTTCGCCGTTTACCGCAACACTGTCGCCCGCGGCGCGGTCGAGGCGCTTCGGGCGGCCTATCCAACCGTCGACATGCTGGTCGGCGACGAAATGTTTACTCAGGTCGCGCTCGACTATCGCCGGGAGAAACCTCCGACCAGTCCGGTCCTGTCCGACTATGGTAAAGGCTTTGCTGCGTTCCTGGAGCGACAGCCTTGGACCTGCGAACTGCCATATCTGGCCGACGTGGCTCGGCTCGACCGGCTCTGGTTGGAGGCCTTTCTCGCCCGGAACGCTGCCTCGTTGCCCCCGTCATTAACCAGTGAAACCCGGATTGCACTGCACCCGGCCACCCGCTTCGCCTGGCTGACGAGCCCCGCGATGACCATCTGGCAAGCGCACCGCGATCCCATGGAGTTGACTGAGCTGAATCCCGATTGGATCGAGGAGGGAGCCCTGTTTACTCGCGCTGGCCTCAATGTACGCGCCGAATTGATCGACGCGCCGTTCCACCAATTTCTGATCGCCTGCGCGGCACCCGCATTGGTAGCGGATGTCATTGCCAGCGTCGCGGCGAATTGCCCGCACGCCGATGTCCCTGATCTCCTCAGGCGCGGGGTCGTGTCCGGCGCCGTCATCCTGATCCAGTGACCGAAGGAAAGGACCATCTCATGGCTACCGCTGCGCAAACCGAACTGAATTCTCAGCGCCGTCTCACCAATCTCGTCGAACGCGCACTTCCCACTGCGCTTTTGCTGCTGGTCCAGCGGCTTGGAATCGCCGCGGTCTTTTTCCAGTCCGGCCGAACAAAGGTCGTAGGATTGTTCACGATTCCAGAAACCACGGTCGAGCTGTTTCGCAGTGAATATGCGCTGCCGTTGCTGCCGCCCGAGGTCGCCGCCACGTTGGCGGCAGGGGCCGAGCACCTATTCCCGGTCCTACTGGTGCTCGGCCTCTTTACCCGTCTGTCGGCCGCCGCCCTGCTCGGCATGACCATGGTCATCCAGATCTTCGTCTATCCCGACGCTTGGCCGACGCACCTCAGTTGGGTTGGCCTGATGCTACCCCTGATCGCGCTTGGCGGCGGCCAGTGGTCGTTCGACCGTTTGCTTCGAAATCCCTGACTGACGTTGCCGAACGCCCTGATGAGCAACCGAGGAACGCCGCTTCGACAAAAGGCTAGGTTGACAAGGCCGGCGACTGCCCGGATGTTAAGGGCCATGAACTCGAGCGCCCACCGTTCCAATTCCGCCCAGGCTCTGGGCTGGTGGCGCGCATTCTCGCTTGCGGCGGCGCGATGGCGCGGCTGGTGATCCGCTAAAGACCACCAACCGACCCTTTCGAAGCCCGCCCGCCCGGCGGGCTTTTTATTTGCCCAAGCGAGGAAGAACTCATGTTGCAGACTGCGCCCAGACCGGCCGCCAAAACCGCGCCGCCGCCCGTCATCGCGGACCATGGCCCTGTCCCCAATCCGTTGCCCAAACTGCTGACCGGCGAGGACTTGCCGATCGACGATGCCGAGCATCTGTTCGAGCGTCTGGTGCTCGGCCGGCTCGAGCCGGCCGAGATCGCCGGGATGCTGATCGCGCTCCGAATGAAAGGCGAAACCGCCGAGGAGATGATCGGCGCTGCGCGGGCCCTGTCCGCCGCCGCCTTGCCATTCGAGCGGCCCGGCTATCTCTTCGCCGATTGTTGCGGCACGGGCGGAGACGGGTCGGGCCTGATTAACGTCTCGACCGCAGCCGCGTTCGTCGCGGCGGCGTGCGGCCTGCCGATCGCCAAGCATGGCAATCGAAGCGTCAGTTCGCGCTGCGGTTCGGCCGACGTGCTGGAGGCACTGGGGGCGAAGATTGACGTGCCGCCCGAACGCGCCCGCCAGATGCTCGATCAGACGGGTTTCTGCTTCCTGTTCGCGCCGGCCTATCATCCGGGAATGAAGCATGCCGCCTTGGTCCGGCGGCAATTGTCGGTGCGAACCGTCATGAATTTGCTCGGCCCCTGCATCAATCCTGCCCACCCGCCGGTGCAACTGGTCGGTGTCGCCGACCCGAAGATGCTCCGAAGGATTGTCCAGGTCCTCGAAGCGATGGGCGTCAAGGAAGCGCTGGTGGTTCATGGCTCCGGCCTCGACGAGGTTGCGCTTCACGCGGAGACGCGGGCAATCCGCTTGTCGAACGGCGCGTTGACCGAGCTCGAGCTGACTCCGGAAGATGCGGGCCTGAAACGCGCTCCGCTCAACGTCGTCACGGGTGGCGATGCGGAGGAGAATGCCGGGCGGCTGCGGGCGCTGCTGTCGGGCAAGGGCACCCAGGCGGAGGCTGACATTGTCGCGCTGAACGCCGGTGCGCTGCTGATGACCGCGGGGCTTAGCAAGGACCTGCGGATGGGCGTTGCGCTTTCAAGGGACGTGCTGAAGAGCGGCAAGGGCGGGCGCCTGTTGTCCGACTTCATCGAGGCAAGCAATGGCTGACGTGCTTCGGCGTATTGTCGAGCGCAAGCGGGGAGAGGTCGCCGACCGCTTCCGTCGCCCGTTCGCAGCCGAGCCGACGCACCGCAGTCTGCGCGCTGCACTGACCCGGCCCGGTGCGCGTTTCATTATGGAAGTGAAGCGAGCATCTCCGTCCGGGCACCGGAGCATGGTCACCGTCGAACAGGCGGCAATCGCCTATGCGCCGGTGGCGGACGCAATCAGCGTGTTGACCGATGGCCCCGACTTTGGCGGGTCGCTCGACGATCTGCGCAAGGTGAGATCCTTGTTCAACGGCCCCATCCTGGCCAAGGATTTCATTGTCGATCCCATGCAGGTCGGCGAGGCGCGAGCGGCCGGGGCCGACGCGGTGCTGGCGATGATGTCGGTGCTCGATGATGCCCGTGCAAATTCGGTGCTGGCCGAGGCGCGGCGACTGAACATGGACGCAATCGTCGAGGTTCATGACGAGCGCGAACTGGATCGTGCGCTGGCGCTTGGCGCCCGGATCGTCGGTATCAATAATCGCGACTTGAAGACGCTGACCACTGATCTGTCGGTGACCGAACGGTTGGCCCCGATGGTTCCCTCGGATGTGCTGCTGATCTCGGAATCGGGGATTTCATCGAGGGCGGACGTCGAACGCCTGGCTAACCATGCGGATGCCTTTCTGGTCGGCTCATCCCTGATGGCGTCGGCCGCTATCGCCGAAGCAGCGCGGGCGCTGATTCATGGCCGCGTCAAACTATGCGGACTGACGCGGGAAGAGGATATTGCATTGGCGGCAGGATCGGGAGCGACCCACGCCGGGCTGATTTTCGTGCAGGAAAGCGCACGGGCGGTGGAGTATGAGCGGGCAAGGGAGTTGGCCGCGCTGGCCCGGCGGTCGGGCATGAAGCCAGTCGGCGTCTTCCGCGGGATCGGCCCGAAGGATATCGCGAGCGCCGCGGAGCGAGTGGGCCTCGATGCGGTGCAGCTTCATGGGGACGAGGACGCGGTTACGATCCGGCGCACCCTTCCGCGAATGATCGAGCTTTGGGCGCTTTGCGGGGTCGGGACGGCAGCTTCCCCTTGCCGTCCCGGCGCAGACCGGACTCTGTTCGACACGATCACGGAAACCGCGAGCGGAGGTACAGGCATGGCGTTCGACTGGTCGTTGCTCAAGGACCGCGCCGACCTTCCGACCGCTTTCCTCGCCGGCGGCATTGCGCCCGGCAATGCGCAGGCCGCCGCAAGGGTTGGTGCCTATGGCCTGGACCTTTGCTCGTCCCTCGAGGCGCGGCCGGGCATCAAGGATCCGGCTAAGGTCGGAGCGCTTTTCACCGCGTTGCGCCCTGCCGCGCGGAGTGATCGCATGAGGCTGAGCGGCCGCTTCGGCCGCTTCGGCGGAGTCTATGTGCCCGAAATCCTCGTGCCCGCGCTCGAGCAGCTCGAAGGCGGCCTTCCTCGACGCGCAAGAGGACGAGGCATTCCGCGCCGAGCTGGACGGCCTGCTCGACGACCTATGCCGGCCGCCCGACGCCGCTGACCCGCTGCCGCAACCTCGGCGCAGGCCGCGCGCGCATCTATCTGAAGCGCGAGGATCTGCTCCACGGCGGCGCGCACAAGACCAACCAGGTGCTGGCGCAGGCCTTGCTGGCGAAGCGCATGGGCAAGACCCGGCTCATCGCCGAGACCGGCGCCGGCCAGCACGGCGTCGCGACCGCGCTCGCCGGGGCGCTGTTCGGCTTCACCACCCGCATCTACATGGGCGCCGACGATGTCGAGCGGCAGAAGCTCAACGTCTTCCGAATGGAGCTGATGGGAGCCGAGGTGGTGCCCGTGACTGGCGGCGAGCCGAACGCTCAAGGATGCGGTCAATGAGGCGCTGCGCGACTGGACCGCCAGCTATCGCCGACACGCATTATCTGCTCGGCACGGTGGCCGGGCCGCATCCGTTCCCGCTGATGGTGCGCGAATTTCAGCGCGTCATCGGCAAGGAAGCGCGCGAACAGATCTTGGCGATCGAGGGCCGGCTTGCCCGATGCGGTCATCGCCTGCGTCGGCGGCGGGATCGAACGCGATCGGCATTTTCGCCGACTTCATCGATGACGAGGAGGTCGAGCTGATCGGGGTCGAGGCGGCGGGCAAGGGGTTGGACGGACACGAGCATGGCGCGACCCTGCTGCGCGGGCGGCCAGGCATCCTGCACGGCGCCGAGACGCTGCTGCTTCAGGATGAGGACGGGCAGGTCGACGACACTTGGTCGATCTCCGCGGGGCTCGATTATCCCGCCGTCGGGCCCGAGCATGCCCATCTCCAGGACATCGGCCGCGCCCAATATGTCGGCATAGAGGATCAGGCCGCGCTCGACGCTTTCGTCGCGCTGGCGCGGTCGGAGGGAATCGTCGCCGCCTTCGAAAGCTGCCACGCGCTCGCCCATGCGCTCAAGCTGGCCGAGGAGCGCGACGACGAACCGATGCTGCTCGTCAATCTGTCGGGCCGCGGCGACAAGGACATGGCCCAGGCCGCAGCGACTGCTGGGAGCTTCGGCCGCATGACTCGCTATGCCGCGATGTTCGACCGCTGCGCCGCCGCGCGGGGAGGGGGCGTTCGGCGCCTTCCTCATGCTCGGCGATCCCGATCGGCAAGCCAGCGCCGGCCTACCTCGACGCGCTGGTCGGCGGCGGGGCCGACATGATCGAACTGGGCATCCCGTTCAGCGATCCGGTCGCCGACGGCCCGGTCATCCAGGCCGCCCGGCAAGCGCGCGCTTGGCGCCGGGGTCCGCACCGCCGACTGCCTTGCCATGATCGCCGACCTGCGGGCTCGCCACCCCGCCATCCCCGTCGGCATCCTGACCTATGCCAACATCGTCGCGGCGCGCGGCATTGAGCGATTCGCGACCGAACTGGCCGAGGCGGGGGCCGACAGCCTGCTGGTCGCCGACGTTCCGACGCTGGAGGCCGAGCCCTATGCCACGGCCGCTCGCTCCGCGGGGATCGACCTCGTCATGATCGCAGCGCCCAACACGCCAGAGCCCGCGCTGGCCCGCATCGCCAGCCTCTCCTCCGGCTATACCTACTGCGTGGCGCGGGATGGCGTGACCGGGGCGGATCGGGCCCCGACGCTGCACCACGCTCCGCTATTCGATGCGCTGGCGGGCTTGGGCGCGCCGCCGCCCGTGCTGGGCTTCGGAATTGGCACGCCGGACCATGTCCGCCAGGCGCTGGCGTCCGGCGCGGCGGGCGTGATTTCTGGCTCGGCGCTGGTCCGGCTGGTCGAAGCGGGGGCCTCGCCACAGGCACTTTCCAGCTTTGTCAGTGAGTTGAAGGCCGCCACTCGGCCAAGCACTCAGAACTTGGCCTTTGCCGCCGAAAAGCGCTAGAAGGAAGGCGACGCGACGGCTGAATGGGGGCCGCCCGCGCCGCGTGGCCAGCGCCAGTGGGGACCGGGCGCCTGGAATCCAAGTGGAGGAGCGTCTTTCATGGTGAAAAATGTTGGAACTGCCGATCGTACCATCCGAATTGTTGTTGCGCTTGGTCTTGCCTTTCTTGCCTTTACCCCGTCGGTAAACGGCTGGATGGCAACGACTTTCTATGTGCTTGCCGCCTATCTGGCGCTCAGCGCCCTGCTGGGCTTCTGCGTCTTCTACAAGATGCTGGATGTGGACAGCTGCCACGACCATGGCGGCACCTATCACAGCGGCGAGGACCCGTTCGACGGAAGGGGTGGCGACTGAGCCTGAGCTGCCGAGCATAGCGAAGCGATTGCGGAGCGATCGCTAGCAGCGCGTAGAGCCAGCGAAGGCCGACCTTCGCGTCCATTCCAACGATGCTTCGTGTCGCCGGAAGCTTGGGATGCTCAGCGTGCAGCGCAGCTGACCCGACAGACGTCATGGAATTCACTTCCATGGGAGGTCATGCTCGAACATCGCCTCGATGTTTTTCGCGGGGATGCTTACGTTCACAAAAAGACAGGTTGCGTGCGAAGGTTAAGGCACCAATGGGGACTGTAGGACAGAAGTTTCTGGCCGAACGCAGTCCAACCTAATTCGGCCGCTTGCGCCGCTCAAATGAAATGACTTCGCCACTTGGACCCTGGTTCAGCAAGTCGGCAACTCTGCGGGATAGTTCGGCCTGTCGATAGGGCTTGCTCAGCCTTGGGAATTCTGCGCCGGGACCTTCTGCAATGGTGGAGTAGCCCGTCACCAACAACACTTTCATGTTTCTGGCCAACGCCAGCGCGTGCTCGATCAGTGCGACCCCGTTCATGCCGGGCATCAAGAAGTCCGTCAGCATGAGATCGAATTCGACACCCGAGCGTAACATGCGAAGCGCTTCTGCGCCCGAGCTCGCTTGAACGACCTCGTAACCGAGATCGCTAAGCATTTCCGCGGTTCCGGCACGCACCAAATCTTCGTCATCGACCAACAAGATCGTCGCACCCTGCCTTGCGGCGGTTATGGTCGTCGCGTCGCCATCCTCGGCCAGTGGGGTATCGGTCGAAACCGGCAACCAAATGGAAGCGGACGTACCCTTGTCGGGCTCGCTCTTTATGTCCAGCATCCCTCCCAGTTGGGCGGCGAGACCGTGCACCATGGAAAGACCGAGACCGGTACCCTGGCCAACACCCTTGGTGGAAAAGAAGGGCTCAACCGCACGTGCAAGCGTCTCCGCAGTCATCCCCGATCCGGTATCCCGCACCGTCACGCAGACATAATTGCCAGGTCGAAGCCTCCCCGCAGTCTCAACATGCTCAGATCGTGCCTCAATCCATAGCGTTCCGCCTGTCGGCATGGCATCGCGCGCATTGATGGCGAGGTTAAGAATAGCGAGTTCAAGCTGGTTGGGGTCCACACGTGCCGCGGGAAGGTTTTTGTCACTGTCGAATTGAATCTTCACGGTCGGTCCTATCGAACGCCTTAGCAGGTCCGTCATGCCATCCAGCAAGGCTTCAATCTCCACCGCTCTGGGTTGGAGGTCCTGGCGACGGGCAAATGCCAACAGCCTCTGAACAAGAGTGCCGGCACGGCTGGCAGCCTGCAGAGCACCGTCGATAAGCCGGTGACTTTTGTCCCCTTCTGGCATTCGCCTCCGAAGCAGGTCCAGGTTGCCAATTACCGGAGTGAGCAGGTTGTTGAAGTCATGGGCCACGCCTCCGGTAAGCTGACCCAGGGTCTCAAGCTTTTGTGCCTCGTGTAATTTGGCAAGCGCAGCCTCATGTTCCTTCGTGCGCTGTTCGACCCTGGCCTCAAGCGTTTCGTTCGCGATTTGAAGTTCGGCGCGGCTTTGACGAAGATCCTCCTCAATGGCCTTGCGCTCGTGAATATCTTCGGTGGTCCCATACCATTTGATGATTTTCCCGGATGCATCACGTCGCGGCATGGCTCGCGAATGCATCCAGCGCCAGCTGCCGTCGTTCATGCGGACGCGCATTTCAACATCATACGGCGTGCCGGTGGCGCAGCTATGCGACCAAGCCGCCATCGACGGCCCTAAATCGTCGGGATAGACCGCATCTTTTGCGTCGGATCCAATTCCCGTCCGTCCAGTCCATTCGAGCCAGCGCGGCGCCATCTGGTCGACCTTGCCGTCCGGCGTGGCAGTCCAGGCGACCTGCGGATTGAGTTCAACGGTATGGCGGAAGTGATCTTCTCGATCCTGGAGTTCTTCAAGGCGTGCGCGCGCGTCATATTGGCGTCGCCGCCCGCGCAACGCTGATTGGCCGAGGCTAATTAAAGTGGTTGGATGGAATGGGCGCTCGAGAAAGGTGACGTTTCCAAGCGTGTTGAGAAAGCGTCCAGCGTCCGGATTACGCTCGAGCCCGCCCCCGCGATGGGTCAGCAAAACAAATGGCATGTCCGACCATTCGGGCTGATCGTTGATCCAAGATGAAAGCTCGCGAAGATCCGAACCCAGCAATGCCTCTTCCGTCACCAGCACGAATCCTGCGCCTTGGGACAGTTCAGCCACCAGCGTGTCGAGCGAATCGCAGGTAAAGCTTTTTATGTTCGCTTCGGCAATCACCCCGGCAGCGATATCACTGTCGCGCCCAGTAGGCGCTAGGATGAGAGCCCTTTCGGGTCGTGGCTTATTCACGTCGCTTCGTCGCTCATTTGAATATGGTCGCCGATCAGTTCGGGCACGCCTCTAAGGACGCCCTGGAAATTGGTTAAGGGTTCGCCCAGCGTGACCCCGTTCGAACCGATCCGGTATTCGCGGATTGTATCCTCATGGGCACTTGTCCGTTTCTTGATGATCGAAATGGCGCGCCTGACTCGTCCGGAGGCCTCGAAATAGCGCAACAGGACGACGGTGTCGGCAAGATAGGTAACGTCGACCGGGGCGTGCATGTCGCCGACTAGCCCATGCTGTGCCACTGTCAGAAATGTGGTCGCGCCTTGCCGATTAAGGAATAAAAGCAGTTCGTGCATGTGCAGGATCAGCTGCTTTTCTTCCGGCATCGCCTGTTGATAACCGTTCAGACTGTCGATTACGACGGTGCGGGCTCCCAAGCTTTCCACGCACGATCGCACTCTTTGTGAAAATTCACCGGGGCTCATTTCCGCGGCGTCAACCTGCTCGATCAATAGATTACCGCTATCCTGAAGGGCCTGAAGATCGATCCCTAGCCCTTTGGCCCGTTCAAACAGCAGACCCAGTTCCTCATCAAAGATGAAAAGCGCCGCCTTTTCACCACGCTCAACCGCCTGCACTGCAAAGGTCATTGTCAGAAGCGATTTACCCGTACCGGCAGGTCCAAGCACAAGGGTACTGGAGCCGCGCTCAATGCCTCCACCGAGCAACTGATCAAGCGCTTCACTATTACTGCTGATCGTTTCGCGCTTGAACGACGTGCGGTGTTCGCCGGAGATTAATCGGGGAAAGACGCGCACGCCTCCGGTTTGGATAACCATGTCGTGATAACCGCCGCGAAATCGCTGTCCGCGATACTTCACTACGCGAAGCCGCCGCCGTTCGGCGCCATATGCGGGAGCATTTTCCTCAAGCCGGATGACTCCGTGAGCGACGCTGTGAACGGTCTTGTCGAGTGACTCGGTGGTAAGATCGTCTAGCATCAGCACCGTCGCGTCATTGCGTGAGAAATAGTGCTTGAGAGCAAGCACCTGACGCCGATAGCGGAGAGAACTTTGGGCAAGGAGCCGAATTTCCGAAAGGCTGTCGAGGACCACTCGCTTTGGCGAATGCGCCTCTATCGCTTCGAAAATCCTCTTGGTCGTCTCACCTAGTTCGAGGTCTGACGAATAGAGGAGGCTTTGCTGCTGCTGATCGTCGAGTAGACTTTCGGGAGGGACGAGTTCAAAAATCGTATTAGGTGATTCAAATTTCCAGCCATGGGACTCCGATGTCTCACGCAACTCTTCCTCCGTCTCTGACAGAGTAATGTAGAGACCGCGCTCTCCCTGTTTGGCGCCTTCCAGAAGGAACTGGGCGGCAATGGTCGTTTTGCCGGTTCCTGGGCTCCCCTCCATCAAATAGACCCGGCCCCGGCGCAGGCCGCCAACCAAGACGTCGTCCAGGCCCTCGACCCCAGTTTTCGCTTTCAGATCGGCTTTTTCCATCGGATATCTATCGTTCAAGACGGCAAAAGTTCCGGCGGCGCCGGATTGGTCATGCTGTTCCCAACAAAAAAGGCCCCGCATCGCTGCGGGACCTTCGATGTTTTTGGACTAGCCTGGGTTCCCGCTTGCGCGGGAATGAAGGTTAGTCGTTGTCTTCGCGGTTCAGGAACGCTGGGGCGAACTCGGGCGCTGGGCCCTCGTCTCCGCCCTCGACGCTCGCGGCGGGGACCACGGTCTCCGCCTTCGCCACGGGGACCGCGATCGCCACGGTCTCCGCCTTCACGGCGCGGACCGCGATCGCCGCCCTCACGACGGGGGCCCCGGCCGTCACGGCGGGGGCCGCGATCGCCACGGTCGCCGCGCGGGCCACGATCGCCGCCTTCACGCGGTTCGCGCGCGGGGCGGGTGTCTTCCAGCTCGGCGCCGGTTTCCTGGTCGACCAGGCGCATCGACAGGCGGACCTTGCCGCGCTGGTCGACTTCGAGCAGCTTGACCTTGACCTCCTGGCCTTCGGACAGGACGTCGCGGACATTCTCGACCCGCTCGTTCCTGATTTCCGAAACGTGGACCAGGCCGTCCTTGCCCGGCATGAAGGTCACGAACGCGCCGAAATCGACGATGTTGGCGACCTTGCCGGTGTAGATGGTGCCCGGCTCCGGCTCGGCGACGATGCCGTGGATCCACTGGCGCGCGGCCTCGATCTGGGTGAGGTCGGACGAGCTGATCTTGATCAGGCCCTCGTCGTCGATGTCGACCTTGGCGCCGGTCGTCGCGACGATTTCGCGAATGACCTTGCCGCCGGTGCCGATCACTTCGCGGATCTTGTCCTTGGCGATCTGCATCGTTTCGATCCGCGGCGCGTGGGCCGACAGTTCTTCACGGGTGTGGTCAAGCGCCTTGGCCATTTCGCCGAGGATGTGGGCGCGGCCGTCCTTCGCCTGGGCGAGGGCGACCTTCATCACCTCCTCGGTGATGCCGGCGACCTTGATGTCCATCTGAAGGCTGGTGATGCCCTCAGACGTGCCGGCGACCTTGAAGTCCATGTCGCCGAGGTGATCCTCGTCGCCCAGGATGTCGCTCAATACCGCGAAATCCTTGCCTTCGAGGATCAGGCCCATGGCGATGCCGGCGACCGGACGCTTCAGCGGAACGCCGGCGTCCATCATCGACAGCGAACCGCCGCAGACGGTGGCCATCGAGGATGAGCCGTTGCTCTCGGTGATGTCGGAGAGGACGCGGATCGTATAGGGGAAGTCGTCCGATCGACGGCAGCATCGGGTGAAGCGCGCGCCAGGCGAGCTTGCCGTGCCCGGTGTCGCGGCGCGACGGGGCGCCGAAGCGGCCGACTTCACCGACCGAGTAGGGCGGGAAGTTATAGTGGACCATGAATCGCGAGTAGCTGAGGCCTTCGAGTCCGTCGATCATCTGCTCGGCGTCCTTGGTGCCCAGCGTGGTGGTGCAGATCGCCTGCGTCTCGCCGCGCGTGAACAGGGCCGAGCCGTGGGCGCGGGGGAGGAAGCCGACCATCGCCTCGATCGGGCGGACGGTCTTGGTGTCGCGGCCGTCGATGCGGCGGCCGTCCTTGAGGATCGCGCCGCGGACGACGTCGGCCTCAATCTTCTTCACCAGCTTGAGCGTGCCGAGATAGGCGGCGGGGTCCGATTCAGCCAAGTCGGCGAAGGCTTCGCGAGCCTTTTCGCGGGCTTCGTTGATCGCGGTCTGGCGTTCCTGCTTGTTGGTCAGCTTGTAGGCCGCCTCTAGGTCCTTGCCGATGACGGCCTTCAGCTTGGCCTTGGTGTCGACCTTGTCCTCAAGCACGTCGAGGTCCCAAGGATCCTTGGCGGCCTTTTCGGCGAGCTTGATAATGCCTTCGCAAACCTTCTTGCTGGCCGCGTGGGCGAACATCACGGCGCCGAGCATGACGTCTTCCGAAAGCTCCTGCGCTTCGGATTCGACCATCATCACGGCGTTCGGCGTGCCGGCGACGACCAGGTCGAGCTCGCCTTCCCTGGCCTGCTCCTGGGTCGGGTTGAGGATGTACTCGCCATCCTTGTAGCCGACGCGCGCGGCGCCGATCGGACCCATGAAGGGCACGCCGGAGATGGTGAGGGCAGCCGACGCGGCGCACATGGCGACGATGTCAGGCTCATTCTCGCCGTCGTAGCTAAGCACCTGCGCGATGCAGAGCACTTCATTATAGAAGCCCTCGGGGAAGAGCGGGCGGATCGGGCGATCGATCAGGCGGCTGGTCAGCGTTTCCTTTTCGGTAGCGCCGCGCTCGCGCTTGAAGAAGCCGCCCGGAATGCGTCCGGCGGCCGAGAATTTTTCCTGATAGTGGACGGTCAGCGGGAAGAAATCCTGTCCCGGCTTGACGCTCTTGGCGGCGGTAACCGCGCAAAGGACCACGGTTTCGCCAAGCGTCGCGAGAACCGCGCCGTCGGCCTGGCGGGCAACGCGGCCCGTTTCGAGCTTGAGGGTTTTTCCGCCAAGGTCGATTTCTACAGTTTTGATATCAAACATATTGTTTCCTTACGCCCAGCGGCCGGATGCCGGTGGGGTCAGCTGGTCGAGACCCCACGAAAGTACTCTTTCGTGGGAACCCACGCAGACGAGCCGGTCTGCGAGCGGTGCGGGGCCTGATTTGCCCCATAGGCTAACCGCCGAAATGCGGTCAGGCCCGGATAAGCGAAGGGCGCCGCGTGGGCGCCCTTGCGGGGTTACTTGCGGAGGCCGAGCTTGGCGATCAGATCGCTGTAGCGGCTGGCGTCTTCGCGCTTCAAATAGTCGAGCAGCGAGCGACGCTTGTTGACCATCATCAAGAGGCCGCGGCGCGAATGATTGTCTTTCGCGTGGGCCTTGAAATGCTCGGTCAGCGTCTGGATTCGGCTGGTCAGGATCGCGACCTGCACTTCGGGCGAACCGGTGTCGCCGTCGGCCCGGCCATGTTCCTTGATCAGCTTCTGCTTGTCTTCAGCGGTAATCGACATCTAGCACTCCTTGTTAAGTCTATAAGTTGAACCCGCGCACGACTTTGACGTCGCCTTCCAGGATTTCGACCAGCGCGACCGGCGTTCCGGCCGATGTCGCAAGGTGAAGTCCCGGCTTCGCGCGGGTCCCGAAAAGCTGCTGTCCATGACGGAGCAGCTGGGCCTGTTCGGGAGTGACGGGGAGGCCCGGGATGTCGTCCAGACCCGCCTCAAGCGGGAGAACCACCCTCGTCAGTTGGCGCGCCTTAGCGGCATCGCCCAGAAAGTCCAGTGAAATCGCCCTTTCCAGGCTGAAAGGGCCGGCCTTCGTTCGCCGGAGCATGGTGACGTTGCCGACCGTTCCCAGCGCGTGAGCGATGTCGCGGGCAAGGCTGCGGATGTAGGTGCCCTTGGAGACGGTGGCGGAGAGGGTGACTTCGCCCGAGCCAGCGGACGCCAGCGAGAGCGCCAGGATTGTCACTTGCCGAGGCTTGAGCTCCACGTCCTTCCCGGCCCGC
This sequence comes from uncultured Alphaproteobacteria bacterium, assembly GCA_963750385.1. GTDB lineage: Bacteria > Pseudomonadota > Alphaproteobacteria > Sphingomonadales > Sphingomonadaceae > Sphingomicrobium. The sequence goes on from CAVVQJ010000007.1 coordinate 387,194, forward strand.
GCGAGGTCGTAGGCCCGTTCGCCATTCACCTTGAGCGCGGAAAATGCGGGCGGAACCTGCTCGATCGGGCCGCTGAAGCAGGGAAGCACCGCTTCGACTTCAGCCGTGGTCGGGCGAACATCGCTGGTCGCTACGACCTTGCCTTCGAGGTCGAGGCTGTCGGTCTCCTCGCCGAAACGGATGGTGAAATCATAGGCCTTGCTCGCGTCGAGCATCCGGCCGGCGAGCTTGGTCGCTTCGCCAAGCGCGATCGGAAGGACGCCGCTGGCTAGCGGATCGAGCGTTCCGCCGTGGCCGACCTTGGTCTTGGGTTCGCCGGCGTCGCGAAGCGCCCGCTTGACCGCGCTCACGGCCCGGGTCGAGCCCAGCCCGACCGGCTTGTCGAGGATGATCCAACCATGAAGCGCCATGCCCGCGCGATAGACAAGGCGCGGTGCATTGACCATAAGCCGGCCGTGTCCGGACCTTTCAAGCGCGTGCTCGACAAGCTGCCCAGGCCCGGGCGCAGGGTTCCGGATCGGCGCCAGGTCCAGCGGCTCGCGTTCCGCGAATATGTCCCGCAGCTTCTGACGATCGCCTTGTGGGCGGTGATCGTGATTGCCATCGGCCACGCCGACGCCGCGAGGCTCTTCGCGGCGACCGTGGCGATGCGGGCGGTGCCCCTGCTGACCAAATTATCGACGTCGCCTTCACTAAAGGCGCGGATCCACTCACCGAAGACCATTCGGAGGCAGGCGAAGCGGTTTGCGCGTCTGGTTCAGCTTGGTGCCCTGTGCGCCAGCCTAGCCATGGTCGCGCTGCTCTATGCAGCGCTCAAATCGATCGGCCAGGGTGAAATGGCGGCCTTCCTCCCGCTGATCGCGATCGGCCTTCCGGCACGGGCCCTGCGCTTTTCCGACGCTCGCACCAATTCCCCCTATGCCCGACTGGCGCTGTCCGGGGGCGGGCTGCTCGCCATTCTCCTCGGTTGGGGATTGGGACTGGGGGCGGTCGGGCTCGGGCTGGCGTTTGGCGCGCGCGAATGGATCGCCCTCGCGATGATCCGCTGGTGGCCCAAGGAGCCGCACGTCCCGGCAAATCCGATCGAGGATGCGCTTGGCTTTGGCGAGATCGCGCGCAACACGGCCATCGCCGGACGGCGCATGCTGACCTATCGATTGACCAAGGTCGCGCTCGCCATATTCGGACCGGTCGGCAATTTCGCGGCGCGAACCAGCCGGGGGTTGCAGTGGAACAAGCGGATTGAGCCTTACTTGCCGCACCATTTTCTAACGTTCCTGCTATTCGCCGCGGGCGCAGCCACAGGTGCGGTCCTGCTGGCCATTCACAGCGGCGAGCCGGCGGCGATGATCGGGGCGGCAGGACTGCTGCAGCTATCGGCGGCGACCACCAACCTGTTGCTGATGTGGCGTTATTTCCCCGACCGGGACGTGCCGGGCCTGATCATCGACGACGATGACGATGAATAGGATCTAGCGCGGAATATCGAGCGCCAATTGCCGCGCCTCACCCTCCCGCAATCTTTGCATGAAGTGGCGGCGGCATAGCGCGACATAGCGGTCGTTTCCGCCAATCTCGGTCTGTGCACCCGCCGCGACGGCGTGGCCATCGGCGTCGACCCGCAGGTTCATCGTCGCTTTGCGCCCGCACTCGCACACCGCCTTCAACTCGATGAGCGCATCGGCGAGCGCGAGTAGCGCGGCCGCCCCGGGGAAAAGCTTGCCCTGGAAATCGGTCCTGAGGCCGTAGCAAAGCACCGGGATCGAAAGCTCGTCGGCAATTCGGCAGAGCTGCAGGACATGGTCGCGCGTGAGGAACTGGGCTTCGTCGATCAGGATGCAATGAAGCTTGCGCTTGATCAATTCCTTGACGATCGCGTCGAACAGATTGACCTCGTCCGAGAAGGTCGCGGCCGGCGCCGACAGCGCGATGCGCGAGCCGATTGTCCCGATGCCGGCCCGATCATCGAGGCAGGCCGTCCACAGCATCGTTTCCATGCCGCGTTCGCGATAATTATAATCGGCCTGCAGCAGCGTGGTCGATTTCCCCGCATTCATCGCGGCGTAGTAGAAATAGAGCTTGGCCATGGGCTCTAGGGACAGCTGCCATCGCGTTTAGCGGGCTGGAAATTGCTGAGCCGCACCGCGGCCGCCTTTTGCGGCCAGTTTTCGAAGGACAGCCGGGAATCGGCGGGCAAGGTGCATGATCGCGCGGCTATTGCCTTGGTCGCGCCAATCAGCTCGGCGGTGTAGGTATAGGGCCGGGGGTTGTTGCTGACGATGGTCATGGTCGTGCCCATCACGGCCTGCACGGTGACGCGCACATGGCCTTCTTGGGGTGGGGCCGAAGGGCTGGCCTTGCGGGCCCTGACCGGCTGTCCTTTCGACAGCGTGAAATCCCACGTCTCGCCGGACTTCACGATCAGGCCCGGAGATTGGGCCGCCGCCGTCGGGGTAGCAATCAGAAGCAACAATGGAATGAGCGTCCGGAGCATCGACGCCTTATTCGTCATTCGCGCGAAAGCGGAAACCCAGAAAATTTCTGCTGAGCCGCCGCTTTCGCGGGGATGACGATGATTACTTTACCGGCCACTCGTCCTTGAGGATCGAAAAGAGCACGGTGTCGCGGACGTGGCCGGTCCAGGTGATGCGGTCGGCGCGCATCACGCCTTCGCGTACCGCTCCGAGTTTGGCCATCGCCGCCTGGGAACGCTTGTTGCGCTCGTCGACGCGAAATTCGACCCGGCGGTATTTGCAGTCGAAGGCGCGGCGAAGCATCATGTCCTTGATGCGGCGATTGATGCCAGTGCCCCGGTATTTGGGCCGGTAATAGGTATTGCCGATTTCAAGAACGCCGCGTCCTTCGTCGATGTTGAGGAAGCAGCTCATTCCGACCAGTTCGTCCGCCTCATCGTAGATGACGAAGCGCGTCCACGGCAGGCTCAGCACCTTGTCGAAGGTGGCATCGAATCCACCGGGTCCGAAGTCGAGCGCATAGAGTTGCCAAATGTCCAAATCTTCGGAGCAGGCATTCTTGAGCGGCTCACGATGGGCCTGGGTCCATGCTTCCGCCCGAACTCGTCGCCCGTCAAGGGCGCGCCAAGCTCGCTCATTCCTCGCCCAGGTCCTGCGCGACATGGTCGGTGCGCAGCAGCCGATCGATATGCCCGCCTTCGTCGAAGCTTTCGTCGGCGATGAATTTCAGCTTGGCGGCATATTTCATCCGCACTCGGGCAGCGACTTCGCGCTGGAGATAGGCGGTGTTGGTGCGCAGCGCCTTCAGCACGACGTCCTCGTCCTGCCCAAGCAAGGGTTTCACGAAGACCGTCGCGTGGCGAAGATCGGGCGACATGCGCACCTCGGTAACGCTTACCAGGTGACTCTGCAGCGTGTCGTCACGCACGTCGCCGCGCGCCAGGATTTCGCTCAGGACGTGACGAACCTGCTCGCCGACGCGAAGCAGGCGGACCGACCGGCCTTCGGGGGTCTCCTTGGTACGCATTTCACCCTCTCCCCATTTGGGGGAGAGGGTTGGGGAGAGGGGGAAATCTCCCCGCCTCGTCACTGCCCCTCTCCCTAGCCCTCTCCCCTAAAGGGGCGAGGGGATTTTGGTTACAGCGTGCGAGCGCGTTCCTCCGTCTCGAACACTTCGAGATTATCGCCCGGCTTGATGTCGTTGGTGTCGGCCAGGAGCACGCCGCATTCGAGGCCGGCGATGACCTGCGCCACGTCGTCCTTGAAGCGGCGGAGCGAGGCGATGGTGGTTTTCGACACGATGACGTCCTCGCGGGTGAGGCGCGCGTGGAGCCCCTTGCGGATGACGCCCTCAAGCACCAGCAGACCCGCTGCCTTGTCCTTCTTGCCGGCAGGGAAGACTTCGCGGACCTCGGCGCGGCCGACGACCGTCTCGATGATCTCCGGCCCAAGCTCGCCCGCCATCGCCGACTTTACCCAATCGGTGAGGTGGTAGATGACGTCATAGTAGCGAAGCTCGATCTGGTTGCGTGTCGCGACTTCGCGCGCCTTGGCGTTGGGACGGACGTTGAAACCGATGATCGGCGCACCGGTCGAAGCGGCCAGCGTCACGTCACTTTCGGTGATGGCGCCGACGCCCGAATGGAGAACGCGCACCTTGATCTCGTCGGTCGAGATTTTGTTGACGGCGTTGACGATGGCTTCGGCTGAGCCCTGCACGTCGGCCTTGATGACCATCGGAAATTCGATCGTCTGGCTGGAGCGTGACGCGAACATATTTTCAAGGCTGACCGGGGCGGAGGTGGTGCGCCGCTTGTCGAGGACGCCCTGGCGGTAGGCCGCGACTTCGCGGGCGCGCGACTTCATTCTCGACGACCGTCAACTGGTCGCCCGCCGACGGCACGGCGCCAAGGCCGAGCACCTCCACCGGGAAGGCGGGGCCCGCCTCCTTTACCTGCCGGCCATGGTCGTCGATCATCGCGCGCACCTTGCCCGACGCCGCGCCGACAACCAGCACGTCGCCGACCCTGAGCGTGCCACGCTGGACCAGCACGGTCGCCAGTGGACCGCGGCCCTTGTCTAGCTTGGCTTCGACCACCGTGCCTTCGGCCGAACGGTCGGGGTTGGCCTTCAGTTCGAGGATTTCCGCCTGGAGCGAAATCGCTTCGAGCAGCTTGTCGAGATTGGTCTTCTTCAGCGCCGATACTTCGACGTCCTGGACGTCGCCGCCCATCGCCTCGACGATGATCTCGTGCTGGAGAAGCTCCTCGCGGACCTTCTGCGGATTGGCGCCCGGCTTGTCGATCTTGTTGATCGCCACGATCATCGGCACTCCGGCCGCCTTGGTGTGGTTGATCGCCTCGATCGTCTGGGGCTTCAGGCCGTCGTCGGCGGCGACCACCAGGATGACGATGTCGGTCACATTGGCGCCGCGAGCCCGCATTTCGGTGAACGCCTCGTGGCCCGGCGTGTCGAGGAAGGTAATCTTCGACTTGTCGGGCAGGCCAACCTGATAGGCGCCGATATGCTGGGTGATGCCGCCGGCCTCGCCGGAGACGACGTCTGCGCCGCGAATCGCGTCGAGCAGCGATGTCTTGCCGTGGTCGACGTGGCCCATGATGGTCACGACCGGCGGACGGGCCTTAAGCGTATCGGGCGCATCGACATCGGCTTCGGTCTGGATGTCGACATCGGATTCGGACACGCGATTGATGCGGTGGCCGAACTCCTCGATCAGCAGTTCGGCGGTGTCCTGGTCGATGGTTTCGGTGATCGTGACGGGCGTGCCCATCTTGAACAGCGACTTGACCAGGTCGGCGCCGCGTTCGCCCATGCGCTTGGCGAGCTCCTGCACCGTGATGGCCTCGGGAACATCGACTTCGCGATATTGCTTGGCCGACGGCCCGGCGGTCTGGTGAGCGCGCTTTTCCTTTTCGCGCGCGCGACGAAGCGCGGCGAGGCTGCGGGCGCGGCTGTCGTCCTCTCCCGACAAAGCGCGCGAAACGGTCAACTTGCCGGCATGACGGCGTTCGTCGCGCGCCCGGTTGGCGCCCGGGTGGGCCGGCGCCGTTCGCTTAGGGGCATGAGCTGGAGCGGCGGGACGGCGGAAGCTGCGCTCGTCATCCTGCGGCTCTTCGGCAATGGGCTGGGCAGCCGCTTGCGTCGCTTCCTTAGCGGCTCGCTCGGCTTCGGCGGCTTCTTCGGCGGCACGCTTGGCGGCTTCGTCCTCGGCCTTGCGATTTTCCTCGGCCCGGCGCTTCTCGTCCTCGGTCTGCTCCTGCTTGGAGCGGTCCTCGCGGCGGCGCGCCTCCTCGAGCGCGGTCATGCGCGCTTCGTCTGCTTCGCGAAGCAGGCGTTCCTGCATTTCCTTGCGCGCGGTGATGTCGTCGACCGGGCGCTTGGGTGCGGCCGGCTTGGGCGGCGGGGCGACCGGCTTTGGCGGCGGCGCGGCCTCGACCTTCGGCTCGGGCGCGGGAGGAGCTTCACCAGGCTTGTGGAGGACGCGGCGTTGCTTGCGCTCGACCACGACGGTGTTCGAGCGGCCGTGGCTGAAGCTCTGCTTCACCTTGCCGGTCTCGACCGTGCGCTTCAGGCCCAGCGGCGGCCGGGTGCCAAGCTTGGGCTTGTCGGTCTGATCGGTCATGCGTTTCCTTCGTCTTCGTGTCCGTCGGCCGAGCCCGAGCCGCCAGCGTCGGCGCGCTCTAGCCCAGCATCGGGATCAATGAAAGCTTGCCACCGGTTAACGGCGACAGTGACGCGCCTAGCTGCGGCAGCATCGGTCAGTGCGATATGTACCACATTCTCGCGGCCCAGCGCCATCGACAAGATGGTGCGGCCTTCGGGAAAAACCAACCCCTTGGGCGCGCCGCCGCCAACTCGCCATGCCTGGTCGAGGGCCCGGTTGCCGTCCTCGCCCGCATCGGCGGCGTGGATGAGCAGGTGGACCTTGCCGGCGCGAGCGGCCTGCTCGATGCGCTCGGCGCCAGTCAGCAGGGTCCCGCCGCGCGCTTCGAGGCCAAGGCGATCGAGCACCTGGGATCGCAGCGCCGCCTCGATCCTTTCGCCGAGATCGGCTGGCGGGGCCACATCGGCGGTCTTGAATGCACGAGCGAGCGCGCCCTTGAGCTTGCCCTTGGCATTGGCGTCGTCGAGCGCCTTGCGGCCGACGCCGATCCATGCCCCGCGGCCCGGCGCTCGGGCGCGAACGTCCGGCGCGACCTGGCCATCGGGACCAAGCGCGAGGCGGATGAGGTCGTCCTTGGGCCGACAGGCGCGCGTCAGGATGCAGGTCCGCTCCGGACCCGCACCGTCGGCTTGGTCACTCGTCGGAGTGGCTAGGAGATCATTGGTCCTTTTCCGCAACCGCGTCCTCCTCGGTTGCGGGCGCGGGCGTGGCGGCCGGTTCGTCTTCGAACCAGTGCGCGCGGGCGGCCATGATGATCTCGTTGCCCTGCTCTTCGGTCAGGCTGTAGTCGGCCAGGACGCCGCCCTTGTCTTCCGTGCGGTTGGTTTCGCGCTGGCGCCGCTGTTCGGGCCGCTTCTTCTGGATCAGCTCGTCAGTGGCGAGGTCGGCGAGGTCGTCGAGCGTGCGGATGTTCGCCTTGCCCAACGTCACCAGCATCTGCTCGGTGAGGTACGGCAGTTCGGCCAGCGCGTCGTCGACGCCGAGCTTGCGGCGCTCTTCGCGCGCCGCGGCCTCGCGGCGTTCGAGCGCTTCGGCGGCGCGGCTCTGGAGCTCGCCCGCGATTTCATCGTCGAGGCCTTCGATCGAGGCGATTTCGTCAACCTCGACGTAGGCGACTTCCTCCAGGCTGGTGAAGCCTTCGGCCACCAGCAGCTGGGCCAGCGTCTCGTCGACGTCGAGCTCTTCCTGGAACATGGTCGAGCGCTCGACGAATTCGCGCTGGCGCTTCTCGCTGGCGTCGGCCTCGGTCAGAATGTCGATCTGCGAGGCGGTCAGCTGCGAGGCGAGGCGGACATTCTGGCCGCGGCGGCCGATGGCGAGCGAAAGCTGGTCGTCGGGAACGACGACTTCGATGCGGCTCTCTTCCTCGTCGATGACGACGCGGCTGACGGTCGCGGGCTGGAGCGCGTTGACGACGAAGGTCGCCGTGTCCTCGCTCCACGGGATGATATCGATCTTCTCGCCCTGCAGCTCCTGGACGACCGCCTGGACGCGGCTGCCCTTCATGCCGACGCAGGCGCCGACCGGGTCGATCGAGCTGTCATAGCTGATGACGCCGATCTTGGCGCGGCTACCCGGATCGCGGGCGGCGGCCTTGATCTCGATGATGCCATCGTAGATTTCCGGCACTTCCTGCGCAAACAGCTTCTTCATGAAGTCCGGATGCGCGCGGCTGAGGAAGATTTGCGGACCACGGGTTTCGCGGGCGACGCGCAGGATGAGGCTGCGGATGCGGTCGCCGACACGGACCATTTCGCGGGGAATCTGCGCGTCGCGGCGGATGACGCCTTCGGCGCGGCCCAGGTCGACCACGACATGGCCGAACTCGACGCGCTTGACGACGCCGGTGATCACCTCGCCGGCACGATCCTTGAATTCCTCATATTGGCGCTCACGCTCGGCATCGCGGACCTTTTGGAAGATGACCTGCTTCGCTGCCTGGGCGGCGATGCGGCCGAATTCGATCGGAGGCAGGGGATCGACGATGAAGTCACCGACGACGGCGCCCTTCTGCAGCTTCTGAGCGCCCTTTGCGTCGATCTGCTTGAAATGGTCCTCCGGTTCCTCAACCACCTCGAGCACGCGCCACAGGCGCAGGTCGCCCGTGACGGGGTCGAGCTTGGCGCGAATGTCGTTCTCGGCGCCATAGCGGGCGCGGGCGGCGCGCTGGATCGCGTCTTCCATCGCTTCGATGACGATGGCGCGATCGATCAGCTTCTCGCGTGCGACCGAAGTCGGCAATGGCGAGCAATTCGGCCTTGTTGGCAGTGGCGGCGGCGGGCGCTGCAGAAGCCATGTCGTTCAACCTTCCTTACTTGAGATTTCTTCGACCTCGTCCCCCGGACAGGATCGAACTCAATCTTTTCGGCGCCTTCGGTGCTGAGCGGCGCGGTGGCGTTGATTAGCTTGTCGGTCAAGAGCAGCTTGGCCGACGCGATGTTGGAGAAATCGACCTGGCGTTCGCCCTTCGGCGTAGTCACCCGGACCGTGTCGCCGTCGATTCCTTCCAGAACCCCGCTGATCTGCTTCGCGCCGTCAACGGGTTCGGCATATTTGAGGCGAGCTTCATGACCGGCCCAATCGGCATAATCGGAACGGCGGGTCAGCGGCCGGTCGATGCCGGGCGAGCTGACCTCCAGCCGATAGGATTCCACGATCGGATCGCGCCCCTCTGCCTCAAGAGCGTCGAGAATGTCGGAAACCTTGCGCGACAGATCGGCGCAATCGTCGATGTCGAGCTGCCGCGTTTCGGGGCGCTCAGCCATGATTTGCAAGGTCGGGTCGGACTTGCCGCCGATCATCGCCACGCGAACGAGATCGAAGCCCAGCTGTTTGACGGCGGGCTCGATCAGTCGGGCGATGCTGTTCGTGTCGGTCAGCTTGCGATCCTCAAAAACCTTCTCGCTGCCGGACCGACCCCGGCCCGGCCCCAACGTCTGACGATGTCGAGGAGAGTGAGCGCGATATAGGCGCGTCGTCCGAGAGTCGCAAGAAGAGAGTTCAGCGGCCGAGCGCCTTGTTCTCGGCGCGGATGCGGATGGTAAGGACCGCGGCGTTCAGCAGGGAGAAAATGACCGCGACCTGCCACAGGCCGAGAACCAGCGGGGACCACCGCGATTTCGGCGATGACGACCAGATAATTGGGGTGGTCGACGAAGCGGTAAGGACCGCTGGCTACCAGCCGTTCGCCGGGGACGACAATGATCCGCGTGGTCCAGCGAGGGCCGAGCGTTCGAAGGACCCAGACGCGGCCGATCTCGATGAGGACGAACAAGGCGAGAAAGGGAAGGTCGATGGGCCGCCCGAGCCCGAACCACCACAGGCTTGCCAGCCAGGAGGCATGGAGCGCGACGAGCAGCGGATGATGATTGCCGCCGACTTCATAGGCCCCCTCCGTCAGCAGGCGTTTGGTGTTGGCGTTCGCGATGGGCAGCTCTACCAGCCGCTGAAGCGTGACGAAGGCGAGCAGGGCGATCGAGGGCCACGTCATGGCCGTTCCAGCAGCAGGCCGGCGCAGGTGAAGCCGGGGCCGAAGGCGGTCATCAGCACGCGCTTCGGCAGACCGCGCGCAAGCAGCCGCTCCAGTACGAACAGCACTGTCGGAGCGCTCATGTTGCCGCAGTCCTTCAACACATCGCGCTCGAAATCCAACGTTCCCACTGGAAGGTCGAGCGCGCTCTCGATTGCGTCGATCACCTTGACGCCGCCGGGGTGGCAGCAGAAGCGGTCGATCTCGCCCCGCGAACGCCCCAAGGCGGCCAGCATTCCATCGATCGCATCGGCCAATTCGGCCTCGATAAAAGGCGGGATTGCCCGGTCGAAGACGACGGCGAGGCCGGGGTCCTCGACGCGCCAGCCCATGATGTCCAGCGTGTCGGGCCACATCCGCTCGCCGGAGCCGGCGATGGTGGCAATGCCCTCACCGTGGGTCGAGACCACGGCCGCGGCGGCTCCATCGCCGAACAGGGCGGTGGCGACGATCGCGGCGGGGTCGTCGCTGTCGAGGCGGATCGAAATGGAGCAGGTCTCGATCGTGACAAACAGCCAGCGCGTGCCCGGTTCGGCCGCCGCCAGCCGCGCCGCGGTGGCGAGGCCGTTGACTCCGCCAGCGCAACCCAGGCCGAAAACCGGAACGCGCCGGATGTCGGCGCGCAATCCCAATGCCGGTCCATTTCGGGCATCCAGGCTGGGGGTGGCGATGCCGGTGGTCGAAACCGTGACGATGCCGTCGATGTCGGAGGGTCGGAGCCCGGCCTGACGGATTGCATCGGCGGCCGCCCGGCGGAACAGCGCATCGCATGCATCCAGATAGACGCGGTTGCGTTCTTTCCATCCATGATTGCCGCCATACCATTCGATCGGTGCAACCGTGTGCCGCCGGTCGATCCCGGCATTGTCGAACACAGCGGACAGCCGGTCGAACAAGGCTTTCCTGCCGCCAAACAGCTCGCGAGCCTTGGCTTTGGCCTCGTCTTGTTCAACGGTGTGCGGCGGGACGGCCGTCGCCAGTGAGAGAAGGCCAACGCTATTCATACCTGCTTTGCCTTCACTCCAGTGCAAGAGGAGAAATCGGATGAGCCTGCGAATATTACAAGCGGCCTGCGCGGCGGCCGGGGTGCTGGCCGCATGCCAGTCGGGCACTCCGGCAAGGGGCGAAGCATCGGCCCAGTCTAGCGCCCGGCCATTTACCGTTGCTGAAGTGGCCAGCTTTTCCTCTCCCTGGGCAATGGCTTTCCTGCCCGGCAGCGGAGTGCCGATGACCAGCCTGGCGCTGCTGACCGAGAAGGAAGGCCGGCTTTGGCTGGTCGATGTGCGTGACGGCAGCCGCCGGCCGGTGTCGGGCGTTCCGGCAGTCCATGTCGCGGGGCAGGGCGGGCTGGGCGATGTCGTGGTTCATCCCGGCTTCGCCGGCAACCAGCGCGTGTATCTCAGCTATGTAGAGGCGGGCGAGGGCGGCACGAGCGGCGCGGTGCTGGGCTATGGCAGGCTCGATCTGTCGGACGCCGCCAAGCCCGCGTTGCGCGATTTCAAGGTCATTTGGCGTCAGCAACCGAAGCTGGACGGCAATGGCCATTTCTCCCACCGGATCGCGTTCGGCCCGGACGGCCTGTTGTACCTCACCTCGGGCGAGCGGCAGCATTTCGACCCAGCCCAGGATCTTGGCGGCAACCTTGGCAAGGTGTTGCGGTTGACCGACGAGGGGGCGCCAGCACCGGGCAATCCCTGGGCCTCCCGCGGTGGCATCGCCGCGCAATTCTGGAGCATCGGCCACCGCAATCTGCTGGGTCTCGACTTCGCTCCCGACGGCCGGCTGTGGGAAAGCGAAATGGGCCCCAAGGGCGGGGACGAGGTCAACCTAATCGTGGCGGGCCGAAACTATGGCTGGCCGCGGGCGTCCAACGGCAGCCATTATGACGGACGCGACATTCCCGACCACAAGCCCGGCGATGGCTATGAGCCGCCGAAGGTGTGGTGGAATCCTTCGATATCTCCCAGCGGCCTGATGATCTACACCGGCGACAAATTCCCCGGCTGGAAGGGCGACGCCTTGGTCCCCGCGCTGTCCGGTCAGGCCCTGATCCGGGTCGACATCGACGGAGACAAGGCGCGCAAGGCGGATCAATGGGATATGGGAGAGCGGATCAGGGCGGTCGACCAGGGGCCCGACGGAAGCATCTATCTGATCGAGGACGAAGGCCGGGTAGTGCGGTTGGATCCCGCGTCTTGACCCTTGCCGGCGAAGCCTGAGCCCGATGGCCGCCTATGTCGTCGAAGATGTCGAGCAGGTTTGCCTGATCGCACGCGAACCGCTGAAGTCCATGGACTGGATGAGCCCCTATGTATGGAAGGGGGGCGGCAAGCTGTGGATCATGATGCGCGGCGTGCCCCGACCGCTTGGGCCCGACGAGCCGACCGGCGTCATCTGGCACGGCTGTTCCGATGATGGATTGACGTTCGTCATGGACGAGAAGCCGGCGATCACGCCCGGACCCGAGCCGATCGATGCCGGAGGGGTCGAGGATCCGACCGTTCACCTGATCGACGACCGGCTGATGGTTTATTTCACCGGCGTCGAGGCGGGCCGCGGGCAAGGCTCGCTATGCGTCGCCACCGGGCCCGATCTCAACCATCTCAAGAAACGAGCGGTGATGCTCAAGGCGCCAGAGGGGCAGGGCAATATCAAGGAGGCGACGCTGGCCCAGGCATCGGACAAGAGCTGGCGTCTGTTCTATGAATTCGCGCGCGATGACGCGTCCCGGATCGGCATGGCCAAGGCGCCGGCGCTGGGCGGCGAATGGTCGGCGCTGGAGGAGATGGTTCCGATCCGCGAGCATAGTTGGGACAATTGGCACCTGTCGACCGGGCCGATCGTGCAGCTTCCGGGACGAGACCCGGCGATGTTCTACAATGGCGCGACCCACGACGCGCGCTGGCGGATCGGATGGGTCAGTTTCGACAGGGATTTCACCCGGATAACCGATCGCGGCGAGGAGCCGCTGCTGGTTCCGCCACCGGCCAAGGACCGGACTGCGACCGACATCGCCTTCGCCGCGTCGACGGTGGTCGAGGATGAGCGGTGCGTCCATCTCTACTATTCGCTGGAGGACCGGATATTGTCCCGGGCCCGGGTCCGCTACTACGACGGCTGATCGGTCCGTCGATAGCGTAGCGCATAGGCGCGCCGCCCCTCGCGCAGTGCCTTTAGTTCGTAACGCGTGGCCGGCCAGCCGCCGGGCCGCTCAAGGAAGTCCGCCGGCTTTTCGGCCAGCCAGTCGAGCCGGCCGGCATGGCGCTGCATCACCATCAGCGCGTGGTTCAGATAAGTGGGATCGTCGGTCGCGACGCGCAGCTCGCCGCCCGGCTTCAACTTGCCGGCGATGAGTTCAACCGGCCCATCGTTGATCATCCGCCGCTTGGCATGGCGCGCCTTGGGCCAGGGGTCGGGGTGAAGCAAATAGACCATCAGCAGCGATTGGTCGGGCACCCGGCGAAGCACCTCGAGCGCGTCACCCATGTGCAGCCGGACATTGGCGAGGCCCTGATCGCGAATATGACCGAGCGCGGTGGCGACGCCGTTGATGAACGGCTCGCAGCCGATGAAGCCATGATCGGGCAGCAGGTCGGCCCGATAGGCGAGATGCTCGCCGCCCCCGAAGCCGATCTCAAAATGGAGGGGCCGGTCATCGCCAAACAATCGGAGCGAGGTGATTTCGCCGTCGCCAGGAACCGAGATCGCCGGCAGCAAGGTCTCGACCAGTTCGGCCTGTCCCTTGCGGAGCTTATGCCCGCTCGACCGGCCGTAAAGCCGGTTGATGGTCGTCGGATCGCCGGATTTGGGAGCGGTCATGAATGGACGGCGACCGGGTAGCCCCGGCTAGGCCAGCGCCGCCTTCAGTTCATCGACCAGGTCGGTCTTTTCCCAGGGGAAAAGGTCTCCGTCGACCTTGCGGCCGAAATGACCGTAGGCGGCGGTCTTGGCATAGATCGGCTTGTTGAGGCCAAGCGTCGTTCGGATGCCGCGCGGGGTCAGGCCGCCGCATATGTCCAGCGTCCGGATGGCTGTCTCCAACCGGTCGTCGGCGACCGTGCCGGTGCCGTGGGTGTCGACATAAAGCGACAGCGGCTCGCTGACGCCGATCGCATAAGCCAGCTGGATCGTGCAGCGGGTCGCCAGACCCGCGGCGACGATGTTCTTCGCCAGATAACGCGCGGCATAGGCGGCCGAACGGTCCACCTTGGTCGGGTCCTTGCCGCTGAATGCGCCGCCGCCGTGCGGCGCGGCGCCGCCATAGGTATCGACGATGATCTTGCGCCCGGTAAGGCCGGCGTCGCCGTCAGGCCCGCCGATGACGAAACTTCCGGTCGGGTTGATGTGATAGACGGTCTCGCCATTAAGCAGGTCGGCGGGAAGCACCTTGGCGACAACTTGCTTCACATAGGCATGCAGCTCGGCTTCCTTGTCGCCCTCGTCATAGCCCTTGCCGTGCTGGGTCGAGACGACGATGGCGGTCGCCTTGACCGGCTTGCCGGCCTCGAACCGCAGGGTCACCTGGCTCTTCGCATCCGGCTCCAGGAAGGGCGCTGCGCCGCTATGGCGGTCGGCCGCCATCTGCTCCAGGATCTTGTGGCTGTAGTAGAGCGTCGCCGGCATTAGATCGGGCGTTTCGTCGCAGGCAAATCCGAACATGATGCCCTGATCTCCGGCCCCCTCATCCTTGTTGCCGCTGGCGTCGACGCCCTGCGCGATATGCGCCGATTGCGGGTGCAGGTTGTTAGAAAAATCAAAGGTCTGCCAATGGAAGCCGTCTTGCTCATAGCCGATGCGCTTGACCGTCTCGCGCGCTGTCTGCTCGATTTCCTCGGGAACGCCGGGCGCCCAATTGCCGTCCTCGTCCATAATTCCACGCCCGCAGAATCTCGCCCGCCAGGACGACCTTTTGCGTGGTGGTCAGCGTCTCGCAGGCGACGCGCGCCTCCGGGTCCTTGGACAGGAAAAGATCGACGATGGCGTCGCTGATCTGGTCGGCGACCTTGTCGGGATGTCCTTCGGATACCGATTCGGATGTGAAGAGAAATGAGCTGCGCATGGGCGGCAATGCTTCCTTGGCATAAAACTGCGAAAAACGAGATATAAAGGATTCGTTATATCGCGCTGTAGCGAGCGCGGCGGTTCAGTGCAATCGCAGCAATGAGCAAGATGAAGCCGAGCACCATGGGGATGACGTTGCCGAGCCGGGCGAACAGCGTTGGCGGGGCGGGCACAGGCAGCAGCGAGTCAATCACACCGGCGGTTTGCCACGGAATTGATGCGCGGATGGCGCCGGTAGCATCGATCACGGCGCTGATCCCGGTCGGGGTTGAGCGGATCACCGGGAGGCCTTCCTCGGCGGCGCGAAGACGAGCTTGCGCCAGATGCTGCGGCGGGCCCCAGCGGCCGAACCAGGCGTCGTTTGAGGGGTTGAAGATGAAGTTGGGGCGCTCGACCGGGTCGACGACTTCGCCCGAAAAGATGATCTCGTAGCACAGCTGGAAGCCCATCTTGCCGACGCGCGGGATATTGATTGTCCGGGGGCCGGGGCCGGGCGCGAAATCCAGGTCGCCGGGCGCGAGGCGCGATAGGCCGATTGCGGACAGCAGTGGTCGCATGGGAAGATATTCGCCGTAGGGAACAAGGTGCGCCTTGTCGTAACGGCCGATAATGTTGCCGTCCGGCTTCAGCACGAAGACGCTATTGGTCGCCCCGCCCACGGTACGGCCATCGCTCGAAGTGAGGCCAAGGCCGCCGGTCACCAGAATCGCGCCGGGAGCGAGCAGATTGCTTGCGGCCCGGCCGCGTTCCGCCGCGACAAGCTCGCCCGCTCCCAGCCGTTGATCCGCCAGCGGTTCGGTCACAGCCGCTTCCGGCCAGAAGATGATGGATGGCGGGGACTGGCCAGCCGCAACCGGACGCAGCGAAAGTTCGGCAAGGCGCCTCTCGGCTTCTTGAGCGAACCCCTCGCGCCATTTATCCTGCTGGCCGATATTGGGTTGGACGACGCGGATCGACGAGGAGAAGCCGAGCCGGAAGCCTGGATCAATGATTTCGCCGCCTCGCCCAGGGTCGGGCGGCGGGGGTGGGGGCGGCGACGGGGGCTGAGCCGGCAGCGGCGGTGCGACCGGCGCCGGGGCGGGATTGGCAGCAGCATCGAAGACTCGAAGGTCGCCCACGTCCTCTGATGTGGGCGCGGGCAGGGTGAGGGTCAGCGCCAGCACGGCGGCAATTGCGGCGGCCGACTTCCATGTGCGGCGCGCGGCGAGCCAAAAAGCGCCACCCGCCAGCGCGGTCAGTGCGGAGAGACCATAGGTACCGATTGTCGCCGAGACGCGGCGCCACGGTGTGTCGACCAGCGTCACGCCGATCGGATTCCACGCGAAGCCGGTGAATATGGTGGCGCGGAGCCACTCAGTGATCGCCCAGCTTCCTGCAAGCGCGAGGATCAGCGCAGGCTTGTTTTGCTGCCCGAACCGCCACGCCAGCCCCGCGGCCAACATTGGATAGACCGCCAGATAGAGTGACAGCAGTACGACCGCGATCCATCCCAGCCATGCCGGCATCGCCGCCTGGAAGGTGAACGCCGTCGCGATCCAGTTGAGGCCGATGCAGAACTGGGCGAGGCCGAAACCCCAGCCGACGAGCAGTGCACCGCGCAGGGAATGGGCCCGCGCGGTCAGTTCGCACAGTCCGGCAATCGCCAAAATCATCAACGGCCACAAAGCGAAGGGCTGAAACGCAAGGGCGGAGGTGGCGCCGATCAGCAGCGCCAAAAGGAAAGTCATGAGGCCGCTCTTATCCGTTCGTCCTGAACTTAGTCGAGGGATTAGCGCGCCGCCATTTGCGCCGACCCGGCCGCCGAGCTGACGCGCCACACCTTGCCGCCGACATCGTCCGCGACGAGCAGGCTCCCGTCCCTGGCGATGGTCACGCCGACCGGGCGTCCATAGGCGGTGTCTCCAACCCTGAATCCGGTCAGCACCGGGACTGGTTTCGCACCCGTCGGCATGGCGCCCGCGAACGGCACGAACACGACCTGGTAGCCGCTCCACGGCTTGCGGTTCCAGCTGCCATGCTCCCCGACGAATGCGCCTTGGGCAAATCGTTCGCTCAGCTTTTGTCCTGCCGCGAAGGTCAGCCCCAATGTCGCAACGTGCGGCCCCATCGCATAATCGGGCGGAATGGCGGCGGCGACCGCGGCGGGGTTCTTCGGCTCGGGACGGCTATCGAGGTGTTGGCCATAATAGCTCCACGGCCAGCCATAAAAGGCGCCTGGCTTCACCGAGGTCAGATAGTCGGGCACCAAGTCATTGCCGATTTCGTCGCGCTCGTTGACCACGGTCCACAAGGAGCCGCTGGCCGGGTTCCAGGCCAGTCCGACGGGGTTGCGCAGGCCGCTGGCGAATAGCTCGGTCTTTCCAGTCCTCGCGTCAATGCGAAGGATCGCGGCCCGAAGCTTTTCCATGGCGAGTCCATTCTCGCCGACATTGCTGTTCGATCCGACGCCGACATAGAGATATTTGCCGTCGGGCGAGGCGACCATCGACTTGGTCCAGTGGTGGTTATAACCGGACGGGAGATTGGCGACGTGGCGCGGCTTGCACGGCTATCTTGGTCTGGCCGGGCTGGAACGGGTAAGCGACGACGCCGTCGGCATTTGCGACATAGAGTTCGCCATTCGCCAGCGCCATTCCGAACGGCGAATATAAACCAGTGATCAGCGCGGTCTTCGTCTCGGCCACTCCATCGCCATCGGCGTCGCGAAGCAGGCTGATGCGGTTGGCGCTGCCGCCGCCCGATCCGGCCTTTTTCATCAGCAGGCTCTGAATCCTCCCCCTGATCGACCCACCGGTTTTGTCGGTCCCGGGACTGTCAGTTTCGGCGACCAGCACATCTCCATTGGGCAGGACCAGCAACCAGCGCGGATGCTGCAGCCCAGTCGCGAACTCATTGACCCCTAGGCCTTCCGCCGCGATCGGCGTCTTGCCAGCCGGCCAACCCTTGGCCTCGGCCACATTGACGGTCGGGAAGGACGTGTTGGACGGAGCGACCAGTTTCGGGTTCGGGCCGATATAGTCGCTGATGTCGCTGGTCGATGGTTCAGCACCGCAGGACGTAACAAGCAGGGCTGCTCCGCCCAGCAGGAACGGGGTAAATCGCATCGACATCTCCTCACCGTGGTCCCGCGTGCAACTTTCAACGGCAAAATGGTCGAAAAAGTTGCGTCAGCCCCCTCGGCGGGCGTCAATCGGCAGCGCTTCGGGCGCGTGGAGGCGCAACCGGATCATCCGGCGCGCATCGGCTTCGACGCACTCCAGACGCCAGCCTGATGGATGTTCGACCGATTTGCCCGGCTGCAGGATTCGCCCGGCGAGCAGGAACGCCAGGCCGCCCAGCGTATCCACCTCGTCGTCTTCGGCGACCAGCCTGGCATCGATGTCGCGCGCGACCTCCTCAAGCTCGGTCCGGGCGTCCGCTTCCCACAGACCGTCTTCGAGGGCCTGGAGCATTCCGGCGGCCTGTTCGTCATGCTCGTCCTCGATCTCGCCGACGATCTCCTCGACCACATCCTCGATGGTCACTAGGCCTTCGGTGCCGCCAAATTCGTCGACGACGATGGCCAGGTGGACGCGCTCGGTCCGCATCCGGGCGAGAAGATCGAGGACCCCCATCGATTCCGGGACGAACAAGGGCGCGCGCAAAAGTCCTTCGACCGACCGCGGCCGGGACGGGTCTTCCTGCGCCTTGAACACGTCCTTGATGTGGATCATGCCGATCACCTCGTCGAGGTTCTCTCCGGTTACGGGCAGCCGGCTGTGCTCGGCATCGGCGAAGGCGGCGACCAGCGCGTCGAAGGCGATGGTTGACGGCACCGACACAATATCGCCTCGCGTGACCGAGATTTCGCCAACGCTTCGATCCCCGAAATGCAGCAGGTTGCGAAGCATCTGCCGCTCGATCGGGCTAAGGTCGCCGCGCTTGGGAGCGGCGGCGTCGGCCTCATCGATCGCATCCTCGATCTGATCGCGGAGCGTCGCGTCATGATCCTCGCCGAAGATCAGCGCGCGCATGCCTCGCCAAATCCTGGAGCCGCCTTCCTCTTCCTCCCGGGTCGCCACCTATCGCTCCCCCGCATAGGGGTCGGCAATGCCCAGCCGTGCCAGGGCTCTCGTCTCGCGGGCTTCCATATCCGCCGCGCTGTCATCGTCCATATGGTCATAGCCCAGCAGGTGCAGTGTGCCGTGCACCAGAAGGTGGGCGGCATGTTGGTCGATGGGAATTGCCTTGCTCGCGGCTTCGTCGGCGCAGACCCCCCGCGCGAGAATGATGTCGCCGAGCATCAGCTCCGGGCCCGGCGCGGTTGCATCCTGTAACTCTGTGGGCTCGGTCATGGGAAAGGAGAGAACGTTGGTCGGCTTGTCCTTTCCGCGCCATTCGGAGTTGAGGGCGTGGACTTCGGCATCGCTGGTCAGGCGGATCGGACAGTTCGACGGCGCGCTCGCCCTGACCGAGCTGCGGGAAGGCGCTTTCGGCAATTGCGGCGGTGGCGGCTGCGCGAGCAAGCTCGCTCCAGCCGGTGCTACTGTCCCATTCCCCGTCGGCATCAATCAGAATGTCGAGCGTCATGGCGCGGTAATACCCGGACCTTCGTAGGCCTCGACGATCCGGCCGACCAGCGGATGCCGCACGACATCGGCCGCGCTGAAGCGGACTGTCGCGATGCGCGGGATGTGCTCCAGCTTCGACACCGCGTCGGCCAGGCCGGAGGTGGCACCTGGCGGCAGGTCGGTCTGGTTGGGATCGCCGCAGATCACCATCCGGCTGCGCATGCCGAACCGGGTGAGGAACATCTTCATTTGCTGCGGCGTGGTGTTCTGGCCCTCATCCAGGATGATGAACGCGTCGTTGAGCGTGCGCCCGCGCATGAAGGCGATCGGTGCGATTTCAATCTCGCCGCTGGCAATCCGCCGCTCAACCTGTTCGGCGGGGAGCATGTCGTAAAGCGCGTCGTAGAGCGGGCGGAGATAGGGATCGACCTTCTCCTTCATGTCGCCGGGAAGGAAGCCGAGCCGCTCGCCGGCCTCGACCGCGGGGCGCGACAGGATGAGCCGCTCGACCTGCCCGGTGATCAGCATCTGGACCGCTTGGGCGACGGCGAGATAGGTCTTGCCCGTACCCGCCGGACCGAGCGCGAAGATCATGTCGTCGCGGGCCAGCGCTTCCATATATTGCGTCTGAACGACTGAACGAGGAACGATCGTCTTTTTGCGCGTCCGGATCATGACCTTGGGGGCGTTGGCCACTTCTTCGGAAACGATGCCGTCGAACAGCGGCTGGTTGGCCATGCCGATCACTGCTTCAACCGCGGCGGCGTCGACGTCCTGACCCTTGTCGAGCCGGTCATAGAGACCCATCAGCACCTCGCGTGCCCGCGCGGCCGCCTCAGGCTCGCCCTCGATCATCACCCGGTTGCCGCGGGCGGCAACATGGACCCCGAGACGATCCTCGATCATCACCAGATGGCGGTCATAATCGCCGAACAGGGGGCCGAGCAGATAGGGTTGCTCAAACTCAATCTCCAGCCGGGCACGCTCATCGACATTGGCTGCGGTCATGTCTCGCTTGGCCATTACGCGGCCTCCGCCGTTTGAAGGACACCGCCCAGACTGTTCGGCAGCGCATGCGTGACGGTCACGTCGAGCATTTCGCCTATTTGCGCGGTGGTCTCGACAAATACCGACTGGAGCCAGGGCGACTTGCCGATCATCTGACCGGGCAGGCGGCCCTTGCGGTCGATCAGGATCTTCAGATCCTTGCCAATGGTGGCGCGGTTGAAGGCGAGGCTGTGCTCGGCGAGGCGGGATTGAAGCCGCTGCAATCGATCGTCCATCACCTGAGGGGCCACCGCTCCTTCCATGACCGCCGCCGGAGTGCCCGGCCGGGCGGAATATTTGAAACTATAGGCCGAAGCGTAACCCACTGCATCGACGATGGCGAGAGTCGCGGTGAAATCTTCATCGCTTTCCCCGGGAAAGCCGACGATGAAGTCTCCGGATATCGCGATATCGGGGCGCGCAGCTCGAACTTTCTCCAGTGTTCTCAGGTAGCTGTCGGCACTGTGGCTGCGGTTCATCGCCTTCAGGATCCGGTCGCTGCCGGATTGCACCGGCAAATGGAGATAAGGCATCAGTTTCTCGACTTCGCCATGGGTGGCGATGAGTTCGTCAGTCATGTCGGCGGGGTGGCTGGTGGTATAGCGAATCCGCTCCAGCCCATCGATCTTCGCGATGCCGCAAATCAGCCTGTCGAGCCCGCCCTCATAAGCATTGACGTTCTGGCCGAGCAGCGTGATTTCGCGTGCTCCGCCGTCAACCAGCGAGTGCGCCTCCGCGACGATGTCGGCGAATGGCCGGCTGATCTCCGCCCCCCGCGTGTAGGGAACGACGCAATAGGTGCAGAATTTATCGCATCCCTCCTGCACGGTCAGGAAGGCGCTCGGCCCGACCCGCCGCCGCCTGGGAAGCGCGTCGAATTTGGAGATGGCGGGCATGTCGGTATCGACCGGGCGCTCGCCGCGCGCGGCCTCTGCGACCATTTCGGGCAGGCGGTGATAGGCCTGCGGGCCGACAACCAGGTCGATCATCTTTGACCGGGCCCTGGCTTCCGCGCCTTCCGCTTGCGCAACGCATCCGGCCAGCGCGATCATCGGCTTGCTGCCGTCCTCCCGGCGCAGGCGGCCGATGTCCGAATAGGCCCGCTCGGCGGCCTTCTCGCGAATATGACAGGTGTTGAGCACGACGAGGTCCGCATCGGCGCCTTCGTCGGCGGCGGTCATTCCTTGTACGCCGAGCAACTCGGCCATGCGCTCGCCGTCATACACGTTCATCTGGCAGCCGAAGCTCTTGACGCGGTAAGTCTTGGGAAAATCAGTCATCGGGAGCGGGCCTATAGGCGCAACTCGTCGCGAGTTGAAGCCGCTAGCGCGGCTTCGATCGCCGCCTGAGCCGTGCGGGCCAGGGCTTTGCGATCATCGTGCGGCCGGAGCGCAGGCAGCAGCCGCACGACCACCTCGAATGATCCACCTCGGCCGAGCACCTTGAGCACATTGTCTTTTCCCGACTCTCCCCCCGACCATCCGACCGACGCCCGATCCACGCCATAATCGATCGCCACCGGGCGAACGGCAATTTCGGGAAACATGGGTGGCGCGACCGCGTCGAGCAAAGTCGAGCGAAACGGGAGCAGCATGATGCCGTCCCCGGTCGTGCCTTCGGGAAATACGGTCAAGGGCTGAGACTGTGCCAGTCGGTCGGAAATGCGCCGCACCTGGCCATGCGCGTCGCCGCGTTCAGCGCGATCAATGTAGAGCGTGTGGTTCTGGTCGGCGAGCCAGCCGATCAGCGGGATGCGCTCTACCTCGGCCTTCGACACGAATGCCGTTCCGGTCGCTCCACCGAGAATGAGGATGTCGAGCCAACTCGTATGGTTGGCGATGGCCAGGCTGTGCGCCGCGAGCGGCCGGCCTTCGACCCGCACGCGCGCGCCCGATATCCGGGCCGCCGTGGTGAGGAACCGCCGCGGCCAAGACGACCCGCCAAGCAACCATTTCGAAAGAAGGTGCGGCAGCAAGCAGATGAAAAACAATCCGGCCAAGCCGGCAATTCGGGCATAGGCCCGCCACATCGACGTCGAATTCTCAGCGCTCGCGGTCAACGCGTACGCCGTAAAGTTCCATTCGATGGTCGACGAGGCGGAAGCCGAGCCGGTGGGCAATCCGGCGCTGAAGCTCTTCCAATTCCTCGTCGACGAATTCGATGACATTTCCCGTTTCGACGTCGATCAGATGGTCGTGGTGCGTTTCGGAGGCGGCTTCGTAGCGGGAGCGGCCGTCGCCGAACTCGTGCCGCTCAAGGATTCCGGCCTCTTCGAACAGCCGGACCGTGCGATAGACGGTCGCGATCGAGATATTGGGATCGATCGCCGCAGCGCGCGAATGGAGTGTTTCGACGTCCGGATGGTCCTCGCTGTCGCCGAGGACGCGGGCGATGGTCTTGCGCTGTTCGGTAATGCGCAGCCCCTTGTCGGCGCAGAGCTGCTCGATGTCGATCGTTCGGTGCATAATGGTGAGGTAATCCGTCGAGCCGCCGAGCGCAATGTGAGCGTAGCGAAGCGAGCGCCTGATGTTCGCTCGCTACACTCCGCTGCTATCAGATTCGGCGCCTCAGCGCTTGGTCTTCCTGCGCTTGGTGCCCAGCCCGATCGACTTGGCCAGCGCCCGACGCTGTTCGGCATAGTTGGGCGCAACCATCGGATAGTCGGCGGCGAGGCCCCACTTCTGGCGATATTGGTCGGGGGTCATCTGATAATGAGTCATCAGATGGCGCTTCAGCATCTTCAACCGTTTTCCATCCTCAAGGCAGACGATGTAATCGGGCTTCACCGACGACCGGATCGGAACCTTGGGCTCGGGCTTGGCTTCGGCGGCCGAGCCCGCGCCCAGCGTCGAAAGCGCGCCGTGCACGTTTGAGATTAGTTGGGGCAGGTCGTTGACCGCCACGCTATTGTTGCTGACATGTGCCGCGACGATGTCCGCCGTCAGCGTGATCAGCGTGTCATTTTCCTGATTGTCCATTAGTCATTCTTTCCGAGCATGATAGGAACAGGACAGTAATAAAACCATCTGACGACTTGTAACTACTACTGCGCTACTGGGCCGGCAAGCGAAGATAACGAAGACGGAATGTCGACAGTTCAGTCGATCAAAAGAAGCGTAATCGCGTCGTAGCGCGCTCCGTCAGTGCCGCGGTAATAATTGCGGCGCCGGCCGGCCGGGACGAACCCGGCGGCGCGATAAAGGTCGACCGCGCGGTTTCCTTCACGCACCTCCAGATGCAGGCGCTCAGCACCGCGGGAACGGGCACTGGTGATGAATTCGCGCAGCAGGAGGCTGCCGATGCCACGCTGTTGGCGGTCCGGATCGACCGCGATCAGCAACAATTCAGCCTCGTCGGCGGTAATCCGCACCAGCGAAAAGCCGACCGCTCCTTCGGAATCCTCGCCGATCGTCAAGCTAACGCCTGCCATTGGCAGGATCCCGGCGCATTGCGAACGGGTCCAACCCTCGCCGAAACAAGGGTGAAAGGCCTGGCCCATGATCCGCATCACATCGTCAAGATCGTCGGCGAGCCCGGTTCTAATGCGCAGCTCTCCGATCGAGGTTTCGGGATTGGCGGCCATCAGGCGGCAACCTTTGGCCGGGCATCGGGCGCCCGCGCATAGACCGGCTTGCAATCCAGCATTCGAAGCAATTCCGGTAGGATCAGGGAGCGGCTTGCCAACGGATGGAGCGGCAAGGCTTCGCCCGATCCGCGGGCCGCGACCAAAGCCTCGGCGGCGCTGCCCACGATCAGCGGCGCGTCAATCCTGGCGGCGGCCTTTTCGGGCGACAGATTGAGAAGGCGACCGGCGGGCGCGAGCGTTTCGCGGTCGAACGCCTGGACGAACAGTTCGCCGTGGCCGCCGGACACGGCGGCGGCGATCTTGCCCTTGCCGGGAGGCGCGGCTGCCGCGAGCAGCGCGAGGCTATTCATTCCGGCCAGCGGCACGCTCCATCCGATAGCAAGGCCGTGAGCAGCGGCGATCCCGACCCGAAGACCGGTAAAGCTGCCCGGTCCGACGCCGACCAGCAGGCGGGTTGGCACATGGCCTTCAAGCATCTCGGCGATCATCGGCATCAGCCGTTCGGCATGGCCTCGGCCAATTTGCTCGTCACGCGACGCAACGATGCTGCCGTCGGGCAGCAGAAGCGCGGCGGTGCAGGCGGCAGTCGAGGTGTCAAACGCGAGGATCAGTGGCCGAAACTCCTGTCGTCTGGCCGACATGGAGGCACAGGGTTGGAGTTGCGGCAAGCGAAAAGCGAATGAACTCAGATCGCTTCGATCGTCTCAACCTCGGGAACATAATGTTTGATCAGGCTTTCGACGCCGCGTTTCAGCGTGACCATCGACGAGGGACAGCCGGCGCAGGCGCCCTGCATCCCAAGGTAGAGCTTGCCATCCTTGTAGCCGCGATAAACGATGTCGCCGCCATCCTGCGCCACCGCCGGACGGACCCGGGTTTCTAGCAGCTCCTTGATCTGGTCGATGATGTCGGCGTCGGCCGGGTCTTCCTCGAACGAGGGCGCCGAGTTGGGTGCGACGTCGATTCCGGCAGCGGTTCCCGGCTTGAACAGCGGGGCATCGAGAAGGAAATGATCGAGCATTATCGAAAGAACGTCGGGCTCCAGTTGATCCCATTCGACCGTCGGAGCGGCGGAAACCGACACGAAGTCGCGGCCAAAATAAACGCCGTCGACCAGGCCGGTCGTGAATAAGGCCTCGGCCAGAGGGCTTGCCTCTGCCGCGTCCGCGTTGGGGAAATCGCGCCCGCCCGACTCCATGACCGTGCGGCCCGGAAGGAACTTGCGGGTCGACGGGTTGGGCGTCTTTTCGATCTCGATCAGCATGGGCGCGATGTGGTCCCGATACCTCGGCTAATCAAGCTTGGTAACGGCAGGAGAGATCGAGCCGCCTCCGGCCGGAGCCTTCCAGCTGTCGTCGATCATCTTGATCAGTGCCGAGAAATCCTTGTGCGCGCCGCCGCGGTCGACGAAGCGCTGATACAGCTCCTCGGCCTCGCCGCCCATCGGTGTGTAGGCACCCGCTTCCTGCGCCGCCTCCATCGCAAGCTTTAGATCCTTGAGCATCAGCGCCGCCGCGAACCCGCCTTCATAATCGCGGTCGGCGGGCGTTTCGGGACCGACTCCGGGGACGGGGCAATAGCTCGTCATTGACCAGCTTTGCCCGCTCGCCTTGGATGAGATGTCGAAGAAGGTCTGCGGGTCGAGGCCCAGCTTTTGCGCCAGCACGAACGCCTCGCAGGTCGCGGCCATCGTCGCGCCGAGCAACATGTTGTTGCAGATTTTCGCCGCCTGTCCCGCGCCCGCGCCGCCGGCGCGGATCACCGCCTTGCCCATCTTTTCGAGGTAGGGCCGGGCCTGATCGAAACCCTCCTCGCTTCCGCCAACCATGAAGGTCAGCGTGCCGCCTTCTGCCGCGGCAATACCGCCGGACACGGGCGCGTCGACCATGGTGTAGCCCGCGGCCTGAGCCTCGGCTTCGACCGTTTTGGCAGTCGCGACATCGATGGTCGAGCAATCCATCAGGATCGCCTTCTTCGGCGCCGCGCCCAAAACTGACTCGCGAAAGACCTGGGCGACATGCTTTCCCGCCGGCAGCATCGTCACAACCGCGTCGGCGTCCTTGCACGCCTCGGCGGCCGAAGCGACCTCGGTGCAGCCATGCTCGACCGCGCGGTCGAGGGCCGGGCGGGCAAGGTCGAAGGCGCGCACCTCATGACCCGCCTTTGCAAGGTTCGCGGCCATCCCCCCGCCCATGTTGCCCAGCCCGATGAATGCGACGCGTGCCATGATGTGACTCCCTACCGGCCCGTCCAGTTGCCCGGGCGCTTTTCGACGAAGGCGGCCATGCCTTCCTTCTGGTCCTCGGTGCCGAACAGGCCGTGGAACAGGCGGCGCTCGAAATTGATTCCTTGGCCTAAGCCCATTTCGAAGGCGGCGTTGACCATTTCCTTGTTGGCGATGGCGGCGAGCGGGGCCATTCCGGCGATCGTTTCGGCGGTTTTCAGCGCCTCGTCGAGTAGGTTGGCGGCGGGAACGACCTTGGCGACCAGTCCTGATCGCTCGGCCTCTTCTGCGCCCATCATCCGCCCGGTCAGGCACATCTCCATCGCCTTGGCCTTGCCGACCGCCCAGGTCAGGCGCTGCGATCCGCCCATGCCCGGCGACACGCCGAGCTTGATTTCCGGCTGGCCGAACTTGGCGGTGTCGGCGGCGATGATGAAGTCGGCCATCATAGCCACTTCGCAGCCGCCGCCCAGCGCGAAGCCCGCGACCGCCGCGATCCACGGCTTGCGGGTGCGCGTCACCTGCTCCCAGCCGCCAAAGAAGTTGGTGGCGTACATGTCGGCGAAGCCCTGCGCCTGCATCTCCTTGATGTCGGCGCCCGCCGCGAAGGCCTTTTCGCTGCCGGTCAGGACGAGGCAGCGCTGACCCGAATCGGCATCATAGGCGGCGAAGGTGTCGATCAGTTCCTTGAGAACGGTCGAATTGAGCGCGTTGAGCGCCTGCGGGCGGTTGAGCGTGACCAGCGTCACCGCACCCTTCTTCTCGACCAGGATCGTCTCGTAGCTCATCCAAAAAAACTCCTAGAAATCGAACGGCCGCCATTCCTCCTCGGGAGGAAGCGGCTCGAAGAACTGGGCGACATCGCGCTCGCCGATCGCGGCGGGGTTGGTCGGGTGCCAGTTAGGTTTGTTATCCTTGTCGATCAGGAGGGCGCGGACACCCTCCTTGAAGTCCGGATGATGGATCAGGCGGACCATGATTCCATATTCCATCCGCATCTCGTCGACGAAGTGGAGCTGGTAGGGGCTTTCCTGGAGCAACTTCAGGCTGACCTTGCAGGCCATTGGGGACTTGGCGCGGATCGTTGCTGCTTCCTTGGCCGCCCATTCGTCGCCTTCGGACGCCCCGGCGTCGAGCGCGTCGATAATGTCTTCAAGGCGGTCCGAGGCGAAGTAACGGTCGATCTTGCCGAGGTTGCCGGTGATGCGGGCTTCCGGGACCTCCTCAAGGCTCAATTCGTCGAGGATGGCCTGGACTCGGAACGGCTGGGCCATGATCCGTTCCTTGGCTTCGTCGAGCCGGTCGGAAGGAAGGTAGTGGGTGGCAAGCCTAAGCTTCATGCATTCGGCCCCGTCGAGCCGCGCGCCGGTCAGCGCGAGGAACTGCGCGAGCCGTCCCCTCAAGCGGGACAGGTAGCGCCCGCCGCCCACGTCCGGAAATATGCCGATCGTCGTCTCGGGCATGGCCAGGACCGTTCGCTCCGTCGCGACGCGGTAGCGGCAGGGGCAGCCGATCCCGACCCCGCCGCCCATGGTTACGCCATCCATGAAAGCGACGCCGGGCTTCGGATAGGTATATTCGAGGTGGTTCAAGCGATATTCGTCGAAGAAAAAGGCGCGCGCCGCGGCTTCATGACCTTCGACGTCCTGGCTGATCCCGACCACGTCGCCGCCGGCGCAAAAGCCGCGACCTTCGGCGTGATCGATCAAGATGATTCGGACATCGGGATCGTCGCGCCATTCGATCAGCGCTCGCGCCATGTCGCGGACCATCTGCCGGTTGAGGCTGTGCAGCGCCTTGGGGCGGTTCAGGCGGAGCCGGCCGGCAAGCCCTTCCTTGTAAGTCAGCACGTCGCTTTGGGTCGTCATCGCGTCCATCACGGCATCATCGCGTAGCGTCCGGGCGCGGGCTCGATCCCGTGCTCGATGGTTCGCGCCGCTACCTGCTTGGCGGTGCCCTTGTCATTGAGCCAGCCGGTCCACAACGGCCACCAGCTGCCCTCATGGCGCGTGGCGGTCTCAAGCCACTCGTGCGCGTCGGCGGGCTGATCGGTGTTGGTCCAATAACCATGCTTGTTGGCGGCCGGCGGGTTGATGACGCCGGCGTTATGGCCGGAGCCACCGAGGATGAAGTCGGCGCCGATATCGCGCGCACCGCGATAGACCGCTTCCCAGGCGGAGACGTGGTCGTCCTTCAGCGCGATCACCAGCATGGGCGTCGTAATCGAAGCGAGGTCAATCGGGACGCTGCCGACTTCGAAGCCCGCGGGTTCTCTCAGCGCGTTGTTGAGCAGCAGGTCGCGGTTGTAGCTCTTGAGGAAGGCGGCCGGGATTCGCGCGCCGTCCTCGAACCAATAGAGCAGGTCGCTGGCGGGCGCCGGCTTGTCGAGCAGATAGTGGTTCACAACGCTCGACCAGATCAGGTCGTTCGCCCGCATCGCCGCGAATAGCCGCTGCAGCTCCAGACTGTCGATATACCCCTGGCCTTCAAGATGATCCTCGAGCGCGGCGAGATGGCCTTCATGAACGAACGCCGACCAGTCGCGCATGTCGGCGAAGTCGACCAGGCTGCCGATCAGCGTCGCCGAGTTGACCTCGTCCGAGCGCTTGCTCGCCGCGAGCCAGGCGAGCGCGATGGCCACCAACGTTCCGCCGAGGCAAAAGGCGAACAGGTCGGGCGAAACCTTTGTGCGTTGGCGTACCTGCTCGATCGCGGTGACAATGCCTTCCAGCACATAGGCCTCGACACCTTTGTCCTTGTGCTTCTCGCTCGGGTTGACCCAGCTGATGACGAACACCGTGCGGCCCTCGTCGACCAGCCATTTGACCAGGCTCTGCCGCGGGACCAGGTCGATCATGTAGTAGCGATTTACCAATGGGGGCACGTAAAGCAGCGGTTCCGCCGCCACCTTGCCGGTGGTCGGAGTATATTGGATCAGCTGAAACAGGCTGTTCTCGAACACCACTTCGCCCGGCGTCGCCGCGATCGATACTCCCTTTTCGAACGCCTGCGGATCGGTCCGGCGCTGAACGATGCCCTTGCCGCTCGAAATATCTTCGATCAGGTTGGCGAAACCCTGGACCAGGTTGGCGCCATTCGTCTCCTTGGTCCGCTTGACCACTTCGGGATTGGTCGCCGCGAAATTGGCGGGCGACACGGCGTTCAGATATTGATCGAGCAGGAAGCTGACCATGGCGACGCTTCCAGGCTTGCCATCGCCGAGCGCGATCACATCGCGAAGCTGCTTCGAGGCGAGTAGATAAGCGTCGCGGAGGCCACGATAATAGGCGTCGTCCTGCCATTCGGGCGCGGAAAAACGCCGGTCGCGCGGCTTTTCACCAGCCTTGCCCGCAAGCGCGCCGGACCAGAACGCACCCCATTGCTGGGCTGCCGCCAGCTGGACCTCCATCAGGTCCTGCGGCTTCATCGCCAATCCCATCGCGAAGTCGCTCGTCGCCTGGGCGATCGCGAACGGGTCGAAGGGAAGCGAAGGCTTCAAGCCACCCTTCATCATCTTGTCGGCGGCCTCGGTCAGCCGGCGGGTCATATCCCCAAAGAAAACGGACGAGGTCATTGCCGGGTCAGCTCCCGCCCGACGATCATTCGCATAACCTGGTTGGTGCCCTCCAGGATCGAATGGACGCGAAGGTCGCGCCAGAAACGTTCGATCGGATAGTCCTGCAGGTAGCCATAGCCGCCGTGAAGCTGCAGCGCCCGGTCGACGACGCTGCTGCCGGTATCGGTCGCCAGCCGCTTGGCCATAGCCGCGAACTTGCTCTTGTCGGGCGCGTTCGCCGTAACCTTGGCCGCAGCGACGTACAGAAGGTAACGCGAAGCCTGCAATTCAGTCTCCATGTCGGCCAGCATGAACTGGGTGTTCTGGAAATCGGAAATCGCCTTGCCGAACTGATACCGACCCTTGGTGTAGGCGACCGCCTCGTCGAGGCAGCGCTGCGCCCCGCCGAGCGAACAGGCGCCGATATTGAGCCGTCCGCCGTCGAGGCCCATCATAGCGATGCGGAAACCTTCGCCCTCGCCGCCGACGCGGTTGGCGACCGGCACGCGGACCTCGTCGAAATTGACTTGGGCGGTCGGTTGAGAATGCCAGCCGAGCTTCTTTTCCTGTCCGCCGAAGCTGACGCCTTTCATGTCCTTTTCGACGACCAGGCAGGAAATGCCCTTGGGCCCCTCTTCGCCGGTTCGGACCATGGTGACGTAGATTTCATTTTCGCCGCCGCCGGAGATGAACGCCTTGGAGCCCGACACGACATAATGGTCGCCATCCTTGACCGCCTTGGTCTTGAGCGCCGCCGCGTCGGAGCCCGAAGAAGGCTCGGTCAGGCAATAGCTGGCGATCCGCTCCATCGGAATCAGCGAAGGGAGATATTTCTGCTTCACCTCATCCCCGCCGAAGCGGTCGATCATCCAGCTCGCCATATTGTGGATCGAGATGAAGGCGCTGGTCGATGGGCAGCCGTAGGCCATCGCCTCCATGATCAGCGCCGCCTCGAGCCGGCCGAGGCCGATCCCGCCGCTCTCCTCGCTGACATAGATCGATCCGAACCCAAGCTCGGCGGCCTGCTGTATCGTTTCCTTGGGGAAGATATGCTTCTCGTCCCATTCGGCCGCGAACGGAGTGATCGCATCGGCTGTGAATTTCTGCGCCATCTCCTGGATCTGGCGCTGGTCGTCGGTGAGGTCGAACTGGCTCATGGTGGCGGCGCCTAGCACCGCAGACCCGCCCATTTCCAGTAGCAAGGATGTGGAACCTAGACCTTCGGCCTGATGCAACGCCGATAGCGAAAGCGCTCTCCGTCCGCTTCGCGGATCAGGACATTGCTGCTTCCGGTCAGGGCCAACTCCTCGCGCGATGCCCAGCGGCCCAGATCGCCATTGAACAGAAACTCACCGATGAACCGCTCGGGAAACTGGTCCAGCGTCCGCGCCAGCCGTCCGCTGGCATCGGGCAAATCGAGCCCATCAGCACTGACCACCAATGATGTCGAACCCGGTCGCCGCGGGTCGGTGCAATCATCAACCACCTGTCCCCAGCGCCCGTGAAAGGCGGACGGGATGAGAGCGCTTTCCGGAGAGGCCGAGGCCGGCCCTTCATCGTTCAGCCCATCGTCGATTTCATTGTCGGGCTCGGCTGCGGGAGTGGCCGGCGATGGCTCCGGGTCTTCGCTAAGATTGACCTCGGGAAGCTCCGGCGCCGATTCCGACGCCCTGATCGCTTCGGGGACAGCTTGTCCTCATCGCTCGGCGATCCGCAGGCCGCCAGCGCGAAGGTCAGGGGCAGGAGCGCGGCAAGCAGCTTCATGGAAAGCGATCCGTCAGGCGCAGCGCTTGTACGTGAAATTGCCTTCTTCCTCGGCGCGCTTCAACGTGCTGCCCGTGCGGGTGAGGGTCATGACTTTCTGCCAGGTCTGGCCTTCGCCGGTGAAGCCGAACAGGCCGGAAAAGCTGGTCGCGATGGCAGGGCGCTGCTCTTTTAAGGTCGCGGTGGACTCGTAAAATCTTATGGTCTTTTCGCCGATGGTGATCAGGCCCTTGGCGTCGCTGCGTCCTGGTTCGCAATCCGCCGGAACCATGCCCCAACGCCCCCGATACTGACCAGGAATTATCATCGATTCTGGGCGTGCCCGGCGGCGAGGGCTGTTCCGAACCCGCGTCATCGGCCTCGTTGACCACCATATTGCCCTCGTCGCTGGGTGTCGCGGTCTCGTCCGGCGGCAGCGTCTCGACACCGGTCGAGGCCATATTGTTGGTCTCGTCGATCGCGATATTGTCATCGGACTGCTGCTGACAGGCGACCAGCGCAAAGGCCAGCAGGGCGGCGGGGAGGAGGGCGTTTGCGGTCTTCATGGCCAACTAACGCGCATTTCCGCGATAGGATGCGTCGGTCATGATCACCCCATCGTTGGAATGACGAACGCTTCCTTATGATCGCCGGCGGCGGTGCCGTCGGGCCAGCGCTGGGTGACGACCTTGTTCTTGGTCCAGAAGCGCAGGCCTTCCTGCCCGTACTGGCCGATGTCGCCGAAGCCGGAACGCTTCCAGCCGCCGAAGCTGTGGTAGCTGACCGGAACCGGGATCGGAACGTTGACGCCAACCATGCCGACGTTGACCCGGTTGACGAATTCGCGCGCGGCGTGGCCGTTGCGGGTGAAGATGGCGACACCGTTGCCATAGTCATGCTCGCTCGGCAGGCGAACCGCCTCATCGAAGCTATCGGCGCGGACGATCTGCAGGACGGGCCCGAAAATCTCTTCCTTGTAGGTGCGGAAGCTTGGGCGAACATGGTCGAACAGCGTCGGGCCGACGAAAAAGCCCTTCTCATGTCCTTGCAGCATGAAGCCGCGGCCGTCGACGACCAGTTCCGCGCCCTCGTCGATGCCCATCTGGATGTAATTTTCGATCCGCTGCTTGTGCGCTTCGTTGACGACCGGGCCATAGTGCGCGTCGGGATCGGTCGACACGCCGATCTTCAGCTTCTCGATCGCGGGGACCAGCTTCTCACGGAGCGCCTCGGCGGTGTCGTCGCCGACCGGGACGACTACCGGCAGCGCCATGCAGCGCTCGCCCGCCGACCCGAAGGCCGCCCCGGTCAAATCGTTGACGACCTGGTCGAGGTCGGCGTCGGGCATGACGATGCCATGGTTCTTGGCCCCGCCGAACGCCTGCACGCGCTTCCCGTTGGCGGTGCCGCGCGAGTAGATGTACTGGGCGATGTCGGAAGAGCCGACGAAGCTGACGCCGGCGATGTCAGGGTGGTCGAGGATCGCGTCGACCATTTCCTTGTCGCCATGGACGACGTTGAGGATGCCGTCGGGAAGGCCCGCTTCCTTCATCAGTTCGGCCAGGCGGTACGGAACGCTTGGGTCGCGCTCGCTGGGCTTGAGGATGAACGCGTTGCCGCAGGCGATCGCCATTCCGAACATCCACATCGGGATCATCGCCGGGAAGTTGAACGGGGTGATGCCGGCGCCGATGCCAAGCGGCTGGCGCATCGAATAGACATCGATGCCTGGGCCTGCCCCCTGCGTATATTCGCCCTTCAGCGCCTGCGGGATGCCGCAGCAATATTCGATGACCTCGAGCCCGCGCTGCACGTCGCCGCGCGCGTCGGCCAGCACCTTGCCATGCTCGCTCGACAGCAGCTCGGCGAGCTCGTCCATGTTCTGCTCGATCAGTTCCTTATATTTGAACATGACCCGCGCCCGGCGCTGCGGGTTGGTCGCGGCCCATTCCGGCTGCGCGGCCTTGGCAGCATCGACCGCTTTCTGGAGAGTGGCCGGGGTGCCGAGGCCCACACGCGCCTGGATTTCGCCGTGCGAAGGGTTCCAGACATCACTCTGGCGCGGCGCGTCCGACAGGCTGCTGCCGTTGATGAAATGCTCGATGCTACGCATGGAATTGTCCTCGAATTGAAATTTTCAGCTTGGCGCCGCCCTAGCCAAGCGCGCCCGCGAATGCCAGCGTATGGGACGAGGAGAATGTTCGATGCGTTCAATGATGCTTGCCGCTGCCTTCCTGTCGACCACTGCCCTCGCCGCTCAACCCAGACCGCAAGATGCCCGCCTTTCGCAAATCGCCTCGGCGGTCGATGCGGCGCGAATGAAAGCGACGGTGGCCAAGCTGGTCAGCTTCGGGACGCGGCATACGCTGTCATCGCAGACTGACAAGCGGCGCGGGATCGGCGCGGCGCTCGACTGGACGCAAGGCGAGTTCAAGAAGCTGAAACTGCCGACACTGCGCCCGTGCGACACGGTGACCGGCAAGCGCGTCCCGAGCCCAACGCGAGTTTGCGACATGGTCGCGATCCAGCGCGGGACCGAGCGGCCCAATGACGTGGTGATCATCACCGGCCACATCGACAGCCGGGTGACCGACGTGATGAACTTCACGTCCGATGCGCCGGGGGCCAATGACGACGGATCGGGCACGGCGGCGGTGATCGAGGCGGCGCGCGTTCTTTCCAAACACAAGTTTCCCGGCACGATCGTCTATGCCGCGCTGTCGGGGGAAGAGCAGGGACTGCTCGGCGGCAAGATCCTCGCCGACTATGCCAAGGCGCAGGGCTGGAACGTCATCGCCAATTTGAACAACGACATCATTGGCAATTCGTGCGGCTCCGACGGCGTGTGCAACGACAAGGTCGTTCGTGTCTTCTCCGAAGGGCCGCGCTGGCAGGGTCATGAGGAGCTTGCCGCCGACATCCGCAGCCTCGGCGGCGAGAATGATTCTCCGTCGCGCAACATCTCCCGCTTCCTCGATAACCTCGCCGAGCGAGTCTCAACAATCGGCCTCGACGTAATGCAGGTCTGGCGCAACGACCGCTTCGGGCGGGGTGGAGACCATACGGAGTTCCTGAACGCCGGGTTCCCGGCAGTGCGGATGTCGGTCGCGGTCGAAAATTACAATTGGCAGCACCAGGACCTGCGCACCGAAAACGGCATCGAATATGGCGACACCATCGACAAGATGGACTTCCCTTATCTGGCGAAGGTGACGAAGCTGAACGTCGCGGCGCTGGCGGCGCTTGCGAGTGCCTCGCCGCCCCCCGAGGCGAGCGTTGAGGGGGCGGTGAGCACGGATACGACGATGACGTGGGAGGGAGATTCCATCCGGCCAGATTTTGGATTCGTGGTTAGGTGGCGCCGCACCGACGCACCGAATTGGCAGCATGAGCAACGAATGCTCGGCAGTCAGTGTGGGATTGCTGTAACCGTCAATCGGACCACCAAGGAAGAGCGGTGGAACTCTCCGTGCAAAGCCGTGCTAAAAGGCATTCGCGTCGACGACTGGGTGTTCGGCGTCTCCTCGGTCAGCAAGGACGGCTACGAGAGCCCGGTCGCCTCGGCCGTCCCCGGCGGCGCGTTCAAGCCTTACGTGAAACCGGCGGAAGAGAAGAAGTGAGCCGTAGGCCCCTCCTTTTAACTAGGAGGGGTTTGGGGTCGGTGGGATGACGTTCCCCTGACTTCGCAGGGGAACAGAGTTACAGTTAACAGCATAGGACCACGATGCCCCGCAAACCTCCCTCTGGCCTGCCGACCAAGAAGCAGATTCTCGACTTCATCGCCTCTTCCGGACAGCCAGCGGGCAAGCGAGAGATCGCTCGGGCGTTCAATCTCCACGGCCATGACAAGATTCTCTTGAAGGCGCTTCTCAAGGACATGGCCGACGAGGGGCTGATCGACAGCGCGCCCGGTCGCGCGTTCCACAAGGCGGGCGGGGTGCCGAAGGTGACGGTGCTGCAGGTCGTGTCAGTCGATGACGGGGGCAGGTCTGGGCGCAGCCGGAAAGCTGGCACGCCGATACGCCGCCGCCGCGACTGCGGGTGATCGAGCGGGGCAAGCGTTCGGCACTGGCTCTCAACGACCGTATCCTCGCCCGGACCGAG
Organism: uncultured Alphaproteobacteria bacterium; assembly: GCA_963750385.1. Classification (GTDB taxonomy): domain Bacteria; phylum Pseudomonadota; class Alphaproteobacteria; order Sphingomonadales; family Sphingomonadaceae; genus Sphingomicrobium. The sequence continues at coordinate 422,753 of CAVVQJ010000007.1, forward strand.
GAGCGCGGGCAAGGGCATGTCGCCCATGTAATGAAAAAGCTGCAACGCTCCGCCGACCTCATCCTCGGTGTGGTGCGGCAAGAAGGTGAGCGCCATTATCCTGACACCGGTCGACAAGAAGGAGCGGCGCGAGCTTCCGATTTCCGACTTGAAGGACGCGCAGCCCGGCGACCTGGTGCTGGCCGAACCATCCGGACGGCCGCCGCGTGTTTCGGCGCGGGTCGACGCCATCCTTGGCGATCCGTTCGCTCCCCGCAGTTTCTCTATGATTGCCATCCACAAGCATGGCCTGCGTGATGAATTTCGCGATGAGGCGATCGAAGAAGCCAACAAGGTCGCCAAGCAGCCGCTAGGTGAGCGCGAGGACCTCACCAACCTGCCCATCGTCGCGATCGACCCGGAAGATGCGCGCGACCATGACGATGCCATCTGGGCAAGCGCTCGCGAGGATGGGGACGGGTGGGATGCGATCGTCGCGATTGCCGATGTCAGCTTCTACGTCCGCCCCGGCAGCGAGCTGGATCGAGAGGCGAGGGCGCGGGGCAACAGCGTCTATTTCCCGGACCGCGTCGTGCCGATGCTGCCGCACGAGCTATCGTCGGACATTTGCTCGCTGAAGGAAGGGCAAGTCCGCGCCGCGATCGCCTGCCATCTCCACGTCGGCAAGGACGGCGCCCTGAAAAGCTGGAGATTCTCGCGTGCCAAGATTTGTGTGGCAGCAAACATTGCTTATGAAAATGCACAGACTGCGATGGACGCGCTCGGTGAGCAAGTCATTGAATCTGCTTCATCTCCTTGTTCGATGCCTGAGCTCCAAGGGCCGGTGCCGGAGAAGCTGGTCGAGGATGCGCTCAGGCCCCTCTGGGCTTGCTGGCGTGCGCTTTTGGCCGCGCGGAACAAGCGGGAGCCGTTGGAACTCGACCTACCCGAGCGGCGCGTGATGCTCGACGAAAAGGGCCGGATTCTCTCGGTCGCGCCCCGAGAGCGGCTCGATGCGCATCGCCTGGTCGAGGATTATATGATCGCCGCCAACGTCGCGGCCGCCAAGGCATTGGAGCGCAAGAAGGCGCCGGTCATGTACCGCGTCCACGAAGTGCCGAGTCGTGAGAAGCTGGTCGCGCTCAAGGATTATCTCGCGACGTTCGACGTCGAATTCGCGCTCGGCCAAGTGGTCAAGCCCGCGACCTTTAACCGCATTATCGAGCGGATCGGCCCCGATCATGACGCACGGCCGGAGATCATGGAGCAGGTTCTGCGCACCCAAATGCAGGCGCGCTACGGGCCCGAGCCGCTCGGTCATTTCGGACTGGCGCTACCGAGCTACGCCCACTTCACGTCTCCGATCCGCCGCTATGCCGATTTGCTGGTCCACCGGGCCTTGGTCAGCGCCTATGGCCTGGGCGACGGCGGTCTGCCCAAAAAGGACGCCGAGGATTTCACCGCCATCGGCGAACATATCTCGATGCTCGAACGGCGCGCGATGGAGGCGGAGCGGGAGACGGTCGACCGCTATGTCGCAGCCTTCCTCGCCGACAAGGTCGGGCAAATCCTCCGTTGCCGGATTACTGGCGTGCAGCCATTCGGCTTCTTCGCGACGGTTGAAGATCTGGGCGGTGATGGCCTTGTCCCGGCCGCGATCCTCGGCAACGAATATTTTCGCTACGACGAGGCGGCGCGGTCGCTGGTGGGCGAGGAGACCGGTGAAACCTTCCGGGTTGGCCAGCATCTCGAGTTGAAGCTGGCCGAGGCTAATCCCGCCTCGGGCGCCCTCCGCTTCGAGCTGCCGGAAGGAAAATTCGCCGCGGCTCGCCGTGAGGCTCGCCGTGACCGGACCCTGCCGCGCGGTCCGCGCCGCGGGCCGTCCCGCCAACATCCGTCACCAAGGCCGAAAGCGGCGCTGACCGTTCGTCGGCTCCCTTGATCGACCAAGCGGAGGCCCCGCTCGGCGGTTCGACAAGCGGCATCTGGCTGGGCCCGGACATCTTCGACATCATCGCCGGACGGGGTGTCGAGGAGGTATTGATGAAATTCATTTCTTACGCAGCAGTCGCAGTTTCGTTGACCGTCAGCTCGCCAGCCCTCGCACAACTGCCCAGCCCAGACACGGCCGGCCAAAAGCAACCGGAGAAAGCGGAAAAGACGGTCTGCAAACGCCTTCCCACCTCGGGGACCCGGATGGCCGAGCGTGTGTGCCTTACCCGGGAACAGTGGAAAAAGGTCGACGAGGAGGTTCGCCGCTGAGCCTGGCAAACGCGCGGCTTGTCCATGCAACCGACGATGCTCGCCATGCATTGTCGCGCCATGGACAAGCCCCGCATCGCCTTCGTCTGCGGATCGCTCCGCAAGGAAAGTTTCCATCGCCGCCTTGGCAAAGCTGTTATGGCCGCCGGGTCTGATCGGCTGGATTTCTTTACGGTCGAGATCGGCGACCTGCCGTTATACAATCAGGATCTGGATGATGGAGATGTTCCGTCAGCATGGTCTCGCTTTCGCGATGAGATGCGCGGAGCGGACGGCTATCTGTTTGGATGTCCCGAATATAATCGAAGCGTGACCGGGGCGCTCAAGAACGCGATCGACGTCGGTTCACGGCCTTATGGGTCGAGCGTCTATACCAAGAAGCCGGCCGCCATTTTCTCGGGATCGACCGGAATGACCGGGGGGTTCGGGTCAAACCACCATCTGCGCCAAAGCTCGGTCTTTCTCGACATGCCCGTCATGCAGCAGCCCGAAGCCTATTGGGGCTTGCTGAGCGACGAGAAGATCGGGCTCGACGGAACGGTCAATGATGCCACCGTCCAGAAACTGGTGCAGCGGTTTGCGAAAGCCTTCGCCGACTGGGTCGACCTCGTTCGTGCGGGTTGCGCCAAGATCGCGCCCGATCCAGCGCATCAATAGCGCCGCTGACGGCTAGGTCACCCGCTCGCGGGTCTTGAAGCGGGGCGTGTCCCATTCGCGGCTGTTGAGGACGGCGGCGAGGGCGTCGGCGGCTCGCCAGGCTTCCTCGAACCGGTTGTAGAGCGGGGCAAATCCGAACCGCATCAGGTCGGGCGCGCGAAAATCGCCGGTGATCCCGCGCGCGATCAGCGCCTGGACAATGGCGTAGGCGTCGGGATGGGCAAACACGACATGGCTGCCGCGTTCAGATTATCGCGCGGTGAGGCGAGGATCAAATCGGGGCATCGGGCCTCGACGCAAGCGATGAACAGGCTGGTCAGCGCCCGCGCCTTGGCTTCGATGTCGTTCATCGCCACGCCGTCGAAGGTGTCGAGCCCAGCGTCGAGCGCCGCCATCGCCAGGATCGGCGGCGTCCCGGTCAGGAAGCGGCCAATGCCGTCGCGAGGCCGATAGTTCGGGTCGAAATCGAACGGAGCGGCATGGCCCATCCACCCGGACAGCGGGTTGTCGAGTTGCCGTTGAAGCGCACGGGCGACGAACAGGAAGGCCGGCGCACCAGGTCCGCCGTTGAGATATTTATAGCCGCACCCGACCGCCAGGTCAGCGCCTGAGTTGGAAAGGTTCAGTTCGAGAGCGCCGGCGCTATGCGACAAATCCCACAGTGTGAGCGCGCCAACCCGATGGGCCGCGGTGGTCAGCGCCGTCATGTCGTGAAGCCGGGCGCTCCGGTAATCGACTTCAGTCAGCATCAGCACGGCGACCTGTTCGTCGAGCGCGTCGGCGATTTGATCGGCCGGAACCGTGCGAAGCGTCACGCCGGCATGCATCCGCTCCAGCCCCTGCGCGACATAAAGATCGGTCGGAAAATTGTTTTCTTCCGACAGGATCACGCTTCGCCCCGACCGCGCGGCCAAGGCGGCGGCGAGCAGCTTGAACAAATTTACCGAGGTCGAATCCGCCACCAGCAATTCGTCCGCCGCCGCGCCGACGATCGGCGCCAGCTTCTCCGCGATCCGGCTTGGCAGGTCGATCCAGCCATGGCGGTTCCAGCTGGTGATGAGGTCCTCTCCCCATTCCCGCTCGACGGTTCGCGCAACCCGATCCGGCGTGGCCGCGGGCAGGGCGCCTAGCGAATTGCCGTCGAGGTAAATCTGCCCTTCGGGAAGCCGGAACCGCTCTCGGCAAGATGCGAGCGGGTCAACCGCATCGAGCGCCCGGGCCCGGTCGAGAGTCACAGCTTGGGCAAGGTCACGCCCCGCTGTCCCATATATTTACCGGCGCGGTCGGCATAGCTCGTCTCGCACCGTTCGTTCCCCTGCAGGAACAGGAACTGGCAGGCCCCTTCGTTGGCGTAGATTTTCGCGGGCAGCGGCGTGGTGTTGGAAAACTCCAGCGTGACGTGGCCCTCCCAGCCGGGTTCGAGCGGGGTCACGTTGACGATGATTCCACAGCGGGCATAGGTCGATTTGCCGAGGCAGATGACCAATATGTCTTCCGGAACGCGAAAATATTCGACCGTCCGGGCGAGGGCGAAACTGTTGGGGGGGATGATGCAAACGTCGGTCTTGCCGATCGACGAAGCTGTTCGAGGCGAAGTCCTTGGGGTCGACGATCGCATTGTCGACGTTGGTGAATATCTTGAATTCGTCGGCGACGCGGGCGTCATAGCCGTAGGAGGACAGGCCATAGCTGATGCATCCCTCCCGCCGTTGCGCCTCGACGAATGGCTCGATCATTTTGCGGGAAAGGGCCTGCTCGCGAATCCAGCGATCGGAGAGAATGCTCATGGTTCATCGCTAGCCGCCGCGACGGGACGCGCGCAATGCCGTTGATTATCCACAGGCGCGTCCACGGAAAAATGACCGAGCGGCTAGGCGCGGATTCTCGCTCGCGTAGGGTGCCGTGCATGGCTGAAATTATTCAAATCAACGAGGGCGCCGAACCGCCCGCGACCGCCGCGCTCCCCCAAAATATCGAGGCGGAAGGCGCATTGCTTGGCGCGCTGATGATCGACAACCGGCTGGTCGAGGATGTCCAGCTGCGCCTCAAGCCGCATCATTTCTTCGAGCCTTTGCACGGGCGCATCTATGAAGCCATCTTGCGGATGACCGACAAGAATATGGTCGCGAACCCGGTGACGCTGAAGCCGATGTTCGAATCCGACGAGGCGATCAAGGAAGTTGGCGGCCCGGCCTATCTTGCCCAGCTGACCGGGTCCGGGGCGGCGGTGATCGGCGCGCGCGATTTCGCCGCGCAGATTTACGACCTCGCCCTGCTTCGTGCGCTGGTCGGCGTCGGCCGCGACATGGTCGAAGGCGCGCTCGATACAGTCGGAGGAGGTCGCACCGCTGTCTCAGATCGAGCGGGCGGAAAGCGAACTCTACCGCGTGGCCGAAGAGGGCGGCACCGAAAACAAGGTCAAGAGCTTCGGCGAGGCGAGCATCCTCGCGGTCAAGCAGGCCGAGAAGGCGCTTAACTCGGGCGGCCACCTGAGCGGCGTGACGACCGGGCTCGAAGGAATCAACGCCAAGGTCGGCGGTATGCACAAGAGCGATCTCGTGATCCTCGCCGGCCGTCCGGGCATGGGCAAGACCTCGCTCGCGACCAATATTGCGTTCGCGGCGGCGCAGCGGTTCATCCGCGACGGCGAGGATGGCATCGATCCGGCAAAGAGCGCAGGCGCGCCGGTCGCTTTCTTCAGCCTGGAAATGTCATCCGACCAGCTGGCGACCCGCATCCTCGCCGAACAATCGGGGATCAGCTCCGAAAACCTTCGCATGGGCAAGATCAGCCAGCAGGAGTTTCGCAGCCTTGCCCGGGCGTCGGGCGAGCTCTCCAACCTGCCGCTCTACATCGACGATACCCCCGGCCTGACTATCGCAGCGCTTCGAGCGCGCGCCCGACGCCTGAAGCGCCAAAAGGGCATCGGGATGATCGTCGTCGACTATCTCCAGCTATTGCAGGGCAGCGGCAAGGGAAGCGCGGGCGACAACCGGGTCCAGGAAATCTCGGAGATCAGCCGGGGTCTCAAACAACTTGCCAAGGAACTCGACTTGCCCGTGCTCGCCCTTTCGCAGCTCTCCCGCGCGGTCGAGCAGCGCGAGGACAAGCGGCCGCAGCTATCCGACCTTCGCGAATCCGGATCGATCGAACAGGATGCCGACATGGTCTGGTTCGTCTATCGGGAGGATTATTACCTCGCGAGCAAACAGCCCGCGGACGACCATCCCGATATTGCGAAGTGGCGGGAAGATATGGAGCGAGCTTATGGCACGGCGGAACTGCTGGTCGCCAAGCAGCGCCATGGCTCCACTGGCAAGGTTAGAATGCGCTTCGACAGCCGGATCACCAAGTTCAGCGATGCGGCAGACAGCGACTATCTGCCGGAAATGCGGAGCTGATCAGTCGCCCTTTGGAGCATGGGCGTCGCGCAGGCCTTCGGCGATGGCGGCGCGGGTGACGTCGGCTTCGACGCTGGTCACTGGATAGGCTGAATAATCCGCCGCGTAGAAGGCGCTTGGACGGTGATTGCCGCTCAGGCCGACACCGCCGAACGGGGCGTTGGACGGGGCGCCGTTGGTGGGTTTGTTCCAGTTGATCACGCCCGAACGGACATTGGCCCAGAATTGGTCGTAGAGCGCCGGGTCCTTCGACAACAGGCTCGCGGCCAGGCCGAAGCGCGTATTGTTGGCCTCGTCGATCGCGGCGTCGAAATCCTTGACGCGGATCAGCTGCAGCACCGGGCCGAATAATTCCTCGTCGGGCCGGTCCTTGGCGTCGGTCACATCGATCAGCGCCGGGGTGAGATAGGGCCGTTCCTCGAACGGCCGGTCGAGGCGGCGGATGGGCTTGCCGCCCTTCATCATCAATCCGACAAACTGTTCCTGCAGGTGATCGGCCGCTTCCGTATCGATCACCGGACCCATGAACGGCTGGGGATCGGCCATCGGGTGATCGACGATGATCCGGTCGATCAGCCTGACCACTTCGTCGATCAAATCCTCATGCTTGCCATCCTCGACGATCAACCGCCGCGCCGCGGTGCAGCGCTGCCCGGCGGAGAGGAACGCCGACTGGACGATGATCGTCGCCGCCGCCTGCAAGTCGGGCGTGTTCCAGGCGACCATCGGATTGTTGCCGCCCAGCTCCAGCGCCAGTATCTTGTGTGGCGTCTCGGCGAACTGGCGGTGGATCGCCATGCCAGCACGAGCCGATCCGGTAAATAACAATCCATCAATTCCCGCCTCACTGGCTAAGGCTCGTCCCTCATCCGGCCCGCCGATGAGCAAGCGAATGGCGCCATCCGCCACGCCGGCCTCGCGAAAGCAATCGACCAGAAAGGAACCGGTGGCAGGGGTCTTCTCCGACGGCTTGAATACCACCGCATTGCCCGCGATCAGCGCCGGGACGATGTGGCCGTTGGGAAGATGCGCCGGGAAATTATAGGGGCCGAGCACCGCCAGCACGCCATGCGGCTTGTGGCGGACGGCGACCTTGTTTCCCATCGCCGCTTCCAGCCGGCGCATGGGTGTCCGCTCGGAATAGGCCGCGATGGAAATCTCGACCTTCGCGATAACCGAATTGACCTCGGTCTTCGCCTCCCAGAAGGGCTTGCCCGTCTCGCGGGCGATCAGCTCGGCAAAGTCGGGTTCGCGCGATCGCACGACGTTGGCGAACCGGCGCAGCGTTTCCATCCGGTAGGTGACCGAATGCGCCGCCCATTCGGGCCAGGCAGCCCGTGCCGCGGCGACTTCGGCGGCCGCATCGCCAACCGGTCCGGACCAGACTTCCGCGCCGGTCGCCGGCTCGGTCGAAACGATGGTGTCGCTCATTCAATCTCCAGCACCCGGGGCGGCGTTCCCATGCTCGCGCGCTTCGGTCAAGCGGGGGCATCCGAAGTCATGGCGTCGCTTCCGCGCATTTTCCGGCGGCACTCACGCGCCGTCGGAACCTTGATGCGCCTCCCCCATTCGCCGGATCGCGGCGATTTTCGCTTCGAATGCCGACCAGTCGTCATGGTCGGCGATCGCGGCCCAGATCGCCTCCACTTCGTCGATCAGCATTGAGCAGGGCTCCGCGTCCGACCAATAGGCATGGACCGTGGGGCGCTGACGGCCATCGAGCCTGGAGCGAAGATCGCCGAACGCCTCGTCGCCATAAATTTCGCTCGCCGGGACCCGCCCTCCGCGCCAGTCGAAGAAGAAGCGGTCGATGCCAACCAGCCTCGACCGCAGCGCCCTGAGAATCGCGGACGCTAGGTCGCGATCTTCGTGCCCGCCACGCGGAGCAATGCCGAGCCGGGCAAGAAGCCGGTCGACCAGTGCCGCCTCGAACCGCTCGGGCCATTGCGCGAGCAGGTCGGACAGGGCCGGCGCCTCGCCGGTCAGGGCCAGGCAGCCCGCCAATTGAGCCACGTCCCAATGAATCGCCTCGGGCTGGCGGCCGAATGCGTAGAGGCCGGTCTCGTCGAAATAGGCGGCGGTGAAGCCTTCGTCCCAATCGGGAGCGAACCGCCACGGCCCATAGTCGAAGCTTTCGCCGGTCACGTTGATATTGTCGCTGTTGAGCACGCCGTGAACAAATCCCGCTGCTATGTAGCTGGCCGCCAGTGTCGCGGTTGCCGAGCAGACCAGATCGAACAATCGCGCCGCATTTTCAGCCTCGTCCGCAACCGGCGCTTCGCTGTAGAGATGTTCGAGGCAGTAGCGGGTCAGCTTCGCGATATTCTCCGGCTGCTCGAAAAAGGCGAGACGCTGAAAAGAGCCGATGCGGATGTGGCCGTGGTTCAGCCGGGTCAGGACCGACGACCGGGTGGGCGATGGTTCGTCGCCGCGCCACAAATCCTCACCGGTTTCGAACAAGGCGAAACTCTTGGACGTGTTGACGCCCAGCGCCTCGAGCATCTCGGTCGCCAATACTTCACGCACACCGCCCTTTAACGTCAGCCGGCCGTCGCCCTGGCGGCTCCACGGCGTCTGACCGCTGCCCTTGGTACCCAAATCGAGGAGCCGGCCGCAATCATCCCGGACCTGGGCGAACAGGAAGCCGCGGCCGTCGCCGATCTCTGGATTGTAATGACGGAACTGGTGGCCGTGGTAGCGAAGCGCCAGCGGCTGCGGCAGGTTGCCGCTCAGCGGTTCGAACCGGGCGAAATGCTTGTCCCAATCGATCTCGTCCAGCCCGACCCGCGCTGCCCAGCGATGATTGAGAAAGCGAGGGATCGCGGCCGGGAACTCTGCCGGCGCTACCCGGTCATAGAAAGCATCGCCGAGCGCCAGGACCGCGGGGTCGGCACGATAAGGTTGCGGTGCGGCCATCGGCCCGCGATAGGGGAGGCGCAACACCGGGGGAAGCGCCAATGGCGAAATGGACGGACCGCAGCTTCAACAGCGCCGATGGGCTGCGTCTCCATTATCGCGATTATGACGGTCCGCACGAACGACCGCCCATCCTGTGCATTCCCGGGCTCACCCGCAACGCCCGCGATTTCGAGCCCGTGGCCGACCGTTTCGCCGGCGAATGGCGGATTTTATCGCTCGATCTGCGCGGACGTGGCGGCAGCGATTATGACCCCAATTCCGCCAATTACCTGCCGTCCACTTATGCCGCCGACGTGATGAAGCTGCTCGACCAACTTGGCATTGCCGACGCGGTGTTCCTGGGAACGTCGCTCGGCGGCATTGTCACAATGATGATCGCCGGGACCGACAATGAACGCATCGCCGGCGCGCTGCTCAACGATATCGGCCCCGTGATCGATCCGGCCGGCATTGCCCGAATTGGCACCTATGTCGGTAAGGAGGTGCGCTTCGCCAGCTGGGCCGAGGCTGCTTCCGCGCTGGCCGATCGCAATCACGACATGTTTCCAGCATGGCGAGCCGCGGAATGGGATCGTTTCGTCCGCCGCATCTGCCGCGAGGAAAATGGATCGATCCAGTTCGATTATGACATGGCCATCGCCGGCAATTTTCGCCTCGCCGAAAAGTCGCCGCAAAGCCACACCTGGCCCAACTTTAGGGCGCTCGAAGGCCGGCCCGTCACTATCCTGCGCGGCGAATTGAGCGACTTGCTGGCACCCGACATCGCCAACCGGATGTCCCGAGAAATCGCGGACGTCGAATTGGTGACCGTTCCGAAGGTCGGCCACACGCCCAATCTGGAAGAGCCCGAATCGATTGCCGCGATCGGGCGGCTGCTCGAGCGCGTGCTGGCCCGCGGATACTAGTCTTCGACGACCCGCTTCAGCTTGGCCAGCGCGGCGTCGTCGGGCTCCTCGGGCGCGATGGTTGAAACGAATTTCCCGTCCCTATCCATCACGAACACCGCCGCGGTATGATCGACGCTATAGTCGCCGCCAGGCAGCGGCGCCTTCGCGGAGTAAACGCCGAACTGCTTCTTGACCTGGGCGATCTCGGCGGGGCTGCCCGTCAGGCCGATGACGGGGGTTCCGAAAAGCTCAGCATAACGCCCGACATCCTCCGGCCGGTCGCGTTCGGGGTCGACGCTGACGAAAACGATGGAGAAGACATCGTCATTGCCCAATTGACGGCGAAGCTTGGCCAACCGCGCCATCGTCGTCGGGCAGACATCGGGACAGCGGGTGAAGCCGAAGAAAATCGCTGCCGGGCGGCCTTGGAGCCGTGTGCTGGCGAAAGGCTTGCCGTCGCTCGCCGTCAGCGTGAACGGGCCGCCAATCGTTTCAAGCGGCTGCTGGGAGATTGCCGGGCCGGATGGCTGGAGCGGGCGGAGCACAAGGTAGATGCCGGCCGCAGCCGCCACTCCAACCAAAGCCCACAAGGCCCATCGCAGCTTTCGGAGCATCAGCGCGCGCCGGCCGGCTCGACCCGCACCGGCACGATCTGTTCACCGCTCCGCTCGAAGCGCAGGTGAAGGTCGAACTGGTCGCCGGCGGTCAGCGGTCCGGTCAGTCTCTCCAGCATGATGTGCGTGCCGCCGGGCCGAAGCTCTATCGAGCCGTCCGCTGGAATATCGATGCCGCCAACCATCCGCATCCGCGCGATGCCGGCCTGGGTCTGGTTGGTGTGCATCATCGCCATCGAGGCGCGGTCCGTGGTGACGGCGATCAGGCGGTCGGCGGCTCCGCCGCGGTTGGCAATGGTCGCATAGGCGGCCCCGGCCCGCTGTCCCGGCACCGTGGCACGCGCCCATGCATCGCGCACCTCGATCTTCGACGGCGATGGCTGACCACATGCGGAAAGTGCCAGGAAGGCGAGAACCAGGGGAAGGCGCAATCGAGCTGCTCCGACAAGGCAGGAAGGTTGGAGGCCCGACCGGGAATCGAACCCGGGTGCAAGGATTTGCAGTCCTCTGCGTCACCACTCCGCCATCGGGCCTCGCGGGGGTGGCCTTTGGGGGTTGCGGCGCTAGATTGTCAACCGACGCATTCGACGAACGGGGGCGTCTCTCGCTTGGCGGAGCGAAGGTCTCAATATATGGAGCGCTTGAACGGGCACTGTATTAATGACATATAACAGTTCGTGACGAAGAAGGATTCCATGCAGGATTTCAGCTTGGCCCGCCGGGCAATGGTCGACAACCAGCTTCGCCCGGAGGCCGTGACTGAGCGGCGCGTGCTCGCCGCAATGGGCAGTGTCGAGCGGGAGCGCTTCGTGCCGGAAGATGCTCGGGCGTTGGCCTATTTCGACCGCCCGCTGCGGCTTGCCGACGGACGCGCCATGATGCCGCCCGCGGCGCTCGGGCGATTGCTTAGCGAACTTGTTCCGGCACCGGGTGAGCGAGCGCTGGTTGTCGGATCGGGCACGGGCTATGCCGCGGCGCTGCTTCGCGCCATCGGGCTCGAAGTGGTTGCCCTGGAATCGAGCGAGACATTGGCCGCCGCGGCGCGCGAAGCCGGCGTGGAGACCCAGACCGGTGAACTCTCGGAGGGATGGGCAAAGGGCGCGCCCTACAATGTCATCCTGCTCGACGGAGCGGTTGAGGAGATCCCGGCTGCTCTGGTCAAGCAGCTCGCCCCCGGCGGCCGCCTGGCTGGCGCAATTTTCGATCGCGGCGTTACTCGCCTGGTCATCGGGCTGGTTGCGGGCGGAGCGCTCGGGCTCCGCACGATCGCCGATGCCGACGTTACCTTGCTACCTGGATTCGAGCGGCCACGAGCCTTCACTTTTTGAGAATATGAAGGAGCCCGTCCTTTGACCCGCCATCTTTTCATTGCTTCGCTTCTGGTTGCGCTCGCCGCGGGCACCGCTTCGGCTGACACGCTGCGTGAAGCGCTAGTGTCCACTTATCAGGCCAATCCGACACTGACTGGCCAGCGCGAGGCGCTAAAATCGACCGATGCGGGCGTCGCCATCGCGCGCGCCGCCGGCCGTCCGCAAATCAGCGCCACGGTTGGGGTCAGCCGGGATATTACGCAGGCGGGTACTCTCCAGCGGACCAGCAAGGGACCATTTCTCAATAGCGGAGTCGATTTGACCTACCCATTGTTCCAGGGGGGCACGGTCCGCAACAACATCAAGGCGGCCAAATCCCGGGTCGAATCAGGCCGGGCCACGCTCCGGGCGGTCGAGGGCGACATCTTCACCGAAGCCGTCGCGGCCTACATGGACGTCATTCGCGATCGCGCGATCGTCGAGTTGAACGAAAACCAGGTGAAAGTCCTCTCGACCAACCTGGAAGCGACCAGCGACCGGTTCGAGATCGGCGACGTCACGCGCACCGATGTCGCCCAGTCGGAGGCGCGGTTGTCGCTCGGCCGGTCGAACCTGACCACCGCGCAGGGTCGCCTGGCATCCAGCGAGGAAAACTATCGCCGGGTGATTGGCAAGCGGCCCGATGCGTTGCAGCCGCCTCCTCCACTGCCGCCCTTTCCGGCAACGGCCGATCAGGCCGTCCAGATTGCGCTGACGAACAATCCCGACTTGATCGCGGTAACCCGTCAGGCCGAAGCCGCGAACTACGATGTCCGCTCGACCCGTGGCAGCCGGCTGCCGTCGGTCTCGGCAATCGGCTCTGCGGATTATGTCCGCACCTTTGGCGGCAACGCGGGGTTCAATCCCAACACTGGCCAGTCGAGCACATTGACCGGCACGGCGACCGCCGTTGGTGTCCAGGGCCGGATCCCACTTTACCAGGGTGGCCTTCCTTCCGCGCGGATTCGCCAGGCTCAGGCGATCGAGGGCCAGACGCTTGAGCAGCGCATCGCCACCGAACGCGCTGTGGTCGCCAACACCCGCTCGGCCTTCGCCGTCTACCAGGCGGCGACGAATGCGATCGCCTCCAACCAAGTCGCGGTCAACGCCAACGATCTGGCACTCGAAGGGGCCCGCGCCGAGAACAGCGTCGGCACCCGCACGATCCTCGACGTGCTGAATGCCGAACAGGAATTGCTCAACAGCCAAGTCGCCTTGGTCACGGCGCGGCGCGATCAGTATGTCGCCGGCTTCCAACTTCTCAACGCGATGGGACAGGCGGAGGCGGATGATCTCGGTCTCGACGGCGGCCCGCTCTACGATCCGCTAGGCAATTACCGGCGCGTCGCGGGGGACTGGAACGACTGGTCGGGCGATCGCCGCCATACGCCGGTCGCCACCAGCACGGTTACCCCGGCTGAGCAGCCGCAGGGCGTGACTCCGGCCCCGCGATAGGCAATATGCACCCCATGCCAGGGGCTCGTGAACCTTCGATGGAAGACATCCTTGCGTCGATCAAGCGCGTGATCGCCGAGGAAAAGGAAATCCGTTCGTCCGCGCCCCCGCCGCCTTCCGACGGAGCGGGTGAGGACGAGGACATTCTCGAACTTGACGAGACGATGGAAGCGCCTGACGCTTCAATTGCGCAGGAATCGCCGGTTGATCTCGGCCCGCCGCTCATGGAGGAAAATGCGGCGGACGCCAGCCGTCAGCGGCTGGAAGCCTTGGCCGGCGTCGCCGCCGCCGCGCCGCCGCCGCCAACCGTCAATCCGCTAGAGGAAATGCTGCGCGAAATGCTTCGCCCGATTCTCAAGCAGTGGCTCGACGACAATCTTCCGGCGATCGTCGACGAGCATGTTAAGCGCGAAATTCACCGCATTACGGGCCGGCCCCTTTAGCAACGGTTGCGCTGCGCCAGTCCTTTGCTACCAAGCATACATGCTGAACCGCTTCATCCTTGCCGCCAGCGTCGCGGCAGCCGCCCTCGTGTCAACCCCGTCGCTCGCGCGGCCCATGACCGCGAGAGATATGCAAATGATGCACCGGATGGGCGCGCCGAGCGTCTCGCCGGACGGAAAATGGGCGATTTTCGCGCTGTCTGCGACCGACCTGGCGGCGAACAAACGCAACAACGCGCTTTATTCGCTTGATCTCACAAGGACTGGCGCCGCGCCCCGTCCGCTGGCGGTGACAGCGGGCGCGCATGACGCCGTGTTCGGCGCCGATGGAGCAATCTGGTATCTCGCTCCGGTTGGCGATCGCGACCAGCTGTTCCGGATGACCGTCGGAGGGACGCCCGCGCAACTGTCCGACTTTGGCGCCGACGTGTCGGGCTTCAAAGTCTCGGCCGATGGCAGCCGGGTCGTTGTCTGGGCCGACACGCGCGACTGTCCCGACATCGCCTGCGCCGCGACCACCTTCCCAGCCAAGCCGGAAGGCGCTGCGCGGGTCTATGACAAGATGTTCGTCCGCCATTGGGATACGTGGGTCGAGCCCGGCGTGCGATCGCGGATCTTCGCCTACCCGGTGTCGGGCGGCAAGCTTCAGGGCGTCGGCGTTCGGATCACCGGCGCGCTGGAAGGCGACACGCCGTCCAAGCCGTTCGGCGGCGGTGAGGAAATCGACATTTCGCCTGACGGCCGCACCGTCTATTTCGCGCTCCGTGAGGCTGGCCGGATCGAACCGACCTCGACCAACCTCGACATCTACTCCGCCCCGGCCGACGGCTCGGCTGCCGCCGACCAATCTCACGGCCGACAATGACGGCACCGACAATTTGCCGACACTGTCGCCTGACGGCCGAAGCCTTGCCTATTTCTCGATGGCACATGCGGGCTATGAGGTGGATCGCCAGGTGCTGATGGTCCGCGATCTGGCGAGTGGCCAGACCCGCGCGGTGACCGACAAGTGGGACCGCTCGGTCGGCTCGATCGCCTGGGCGCCCGACGGCAAGTCGATCCTCGCCACTGCCGGCGACGTGATGGAAGAGCCGGTGTTTCGCATCGACATCGCCAGCGGAAAGGTCACGCGCCTGACCGGAAACGGCCATGCGGGCAACGTCATCCCCCTGAAGGCCGGCGGCGCGATCTTCACCCAGAACAGCGTCATGGCACCCGACGATCTTTACCGCGTCGACACTCGCGGCAAGGTCGCACAGCTGACCAGCGTCAATCGCGACCTTCTGGCCGAGCTCGATCCGGTCAGCTTCGAGAAGTTCAGCTTCACCGGTGCCAATGGCGACAAGGTGTGGGGCATGAAAATGAAACCCGCCGGCTCGCAATATGCCGAGGCCGCCAAGCTTCCGATCGCCTTCATCGTTCACGGCGGGCCGCAGGGCAGCTTCGGCAACGGCTGGTCATACCGCTGGAACCCGCGCCTGTTCACCTCGCCCGGCTATGCGGTGGTCAGCGTCGATTTTCACGGCAGCACCGGGTACGGCCAGGCGTTCACCGACGCGATCCGCAACAATTGGGGCGGCTGGCCGCTTGAGGATTTGCAGAAGGGACTGGCCTTCGCCACCTCGCAGGACTCGCAACTCGACGCCGACAATGCTTGCGCGCTCGGTGCCAGCTACGGCGGCTATATGATGAACTGGATCGAGGGGCAGTGGCCCGACCGGTTCAAATGCATCGTCCAGCACGACGGCGTGTTCGACGCCCGCGCCATGGCTTATGAAACCGAAGAGCTGTGGTTCGACGAGTGGGAGCATGGCGGGAAGGCTTATTATGAGGACCCCGCCGCCTTCGAGCGCTGGAACCCGGTCAATTACGTCGCAAGGTGGAAGACCCCAATGCTGGTCATCACGGGCGAAAAGGACTTCCGCATCCCCTACACGCAAGGCCTGGCGACCTTCACCGCATTGCAGCGGCGGGGCATCCCGTCGCGCCTGCTGGTCAACCCGGATGAGAACCACTGGGTGTTGAAGCCGAAGAACTCGATCCAATGGTACGACGAGGTGTTCGGCTGGATGAACAGGTGGATGGGCAAGTAGTCCCCCGCTGATCCTGAGTAGCCGCGCAGCGGCGTATCGCAGGATCCTTCGATACGAGGCTTCAGGATAAGCGGGATATGTTGAACGGTTGCGGCGTTGCAGCATGAACGCTAACCGCGCGCTGATGACCGAACTAGCCAAGACGTTCGAGCCAGGCGCCATCGAGGCCCGCTGGTACGCCCATTGGGAAGGGCAGGGCTCGTTCCGCCCGGAGCGGGGCGATGCCGTGCCGTGGACGATCGTCATGCCGCCGCCCAACGTGACCGGCTCGCTCCACATCGGCCATGCGCTCGACATCACGCTCCAGGATATTTTGACCCGCCACGCCCGGATGCAGGGCAAGGACGCGCTGTGGGTGGTCGGAACCGACCATGCCGGCATCGCGACCCAGATGGTGGTCGAGCGCAACCTCGACAGCCAGGGTATCAAGCGCGCCGACATCGGCCGGGACGCGTTTCTCGATCATGTGTGGGAGTGGAAAGGCCAGTCGGGCGGGGCGATCACGCGACAGCTTCGCCGACTGGGTGCGAGTTGCGACTGGGCCAACGAGCGCTTCACCATGGACGAAGGCTTTTCGGCCGCCGTCATCAAGGTGTTCGTCGAACTGCACCAGCGCGGGCTCCTGTATCGCGACAAGCGGCTCGTCAATTGGGACCCCAAATTCCAGACCGCGATCAGCGACCTCGAGGTCGAGACGCGCGACATGGCGGGGAAATTCTGGACTCTGCGTTATCCGCTCGAGGATGGTTCGGGCGCGATCGAGGTCGCGACCACGCGCCCCGAAACGATGCTCGCCGATATGGCGGTCGCGGTTCACCCGGCCGACAAGCGCTACAAGAATTTGCTCGGCAGAAAAGTGAAGCAGCCGATTACCGGCCGCCTGATTCCGATCATCGCCGACGAACATGCCGATCCGGAGCTTGGCTCGGGCGCAGTGAAGATCACGCCGGGCCACGACTTCAATGATTATGAAGTGGGCAAGCGCGCGGGATTCAAGCCCGGCGAGATGCTCAACATGCTCGACGCGTCCGCGCATGTGGCGCAAACGGCCGACGAACTGATCCCTGCGGTTCTAGTCGGCCTCGACCGTTTCGATGCCCGCAAGCGCGTGGTAGATTTGCTCGAAGGTGAGGGCGCGCTGGTGAAGGTCGAGGACCGCACCATCGCCACGCCATTTGGCGATCGCTCCGGAGTGGTGATTGAGCCATGGCTTACCGACCAATGGTATGTCGACGCGGCCAAGCTGGTTGGCCCGGTCATGGAGGCGACCCGCTCGGGCAAGATCAAGATCGTTCCTGAGACATGGTCGAAAACCTGGTTCAACTGGCTTGAAAATATCCAGCCGTGGTGCGTTTCCCGCCAATTATGGTGGGGCCACCGCATCCCGGCATGGTTTGATGCGGACGGCAATATTTTTGTCGCGGAAACTTTTGAAGCAGCACAAAATCAGGCTGGCGAGGGCGTTTCACTGCGGCAGGACGACGACGTCCTCGACACCTGGTTCTCCTCCGCTCTCTGGCCGTTCGCCACGCTCGGCTGGCCTCAGGAGACCGACGACCTCAAGCGCCACTATCCCAACGACGTGCTCATTTCCGGCTTCGACATTCTCTTCTTCTGGGACGCGAGGATGGCGATGCAGGGGATCGAGTTCATGGGGGAGGCGCCGTGGAAGACGCTCTACCTTCACGGTCTGGTCCGCGACGCGGCGGGTCAGAAAATGTCCAAGTCGAAGGGCAACACGGTCGACCCGCTCGGCCTGATCGACAAATATGGCGCCGATGCGCTGCGCTTCACCCTGGCGGCGATGGAGAGCCAGGGCCGCGACATCAAGCTCGATGAGAAAAGGGTCGAGGGCTATCGCAACTTCGCGACCAAGCTGTGGAATGCCGCGCGCTTCCTGCAGGGCAATGGCGTGGGCGCGTCGCAAAGCATCGCCGCGCCCGAGGCCAAGCTGCCGGTCAACCGCTGGATCATCGGCGAAGTGGTCGAGACGTTGGCCCGCCTCAACAAGGCGTTCGACGAGCTGCGCTTCGATGGCATGGCCGACGCCATCTACCACTTCACCTGGGGCACCTTCTGCGACTGGTATCTGGAGCTGGTGAAGGGCGCATGGGACGAGGAAACCCGTGCCGTCGCTGCCTGGGCGTTCGACCAGATCCTGGTCATGCTCCATCCCTTCATGCCCTTCGTCACCGAAGAACTGTGGCACGCGATGGGCGAGCGGCCCTATGATTTGATCGTCGCGAGTTGGCCGGAACCGGCGGCCAAGCGCGATCCGGATGCGGCGCGCGACATCGGCGGACTGGTCGAACTGATCGACGCCGTCCGTGCCATGCGCGGCGAGCTCAATGTCCCGTGGAGCGCAACGCTTGTGCCGCACGTCATCAGCGATATGGCGACTGCTGACAGGCTCAATGGCAACGCCGCCACGCTTGCACGGATGGCCAAGCTAGGCGCTCCGGTCATGTCCGATTCCGTACCGACCGGCTCGGCGCAAGTTGTCGTCGGAGGCCAGACAATCGCCTTCCCCCTCGAAGGTGCGATCGACCTCGACGCCGAAAAATCCCGCCTGTCGAAAGCCATCGCCGCCGCCGAAAAGGACCGCGACTCCCTCGCTGCTCGCCTCAACAAGCCCGCCTTCACCGAACGCGCCAAGCCCGAAGCGGTCGAGAAAGCCCGCGCCGACCATGACACTCGCGCGGCCGAGGCGGAACGGCTGGCGGCTGCCCTCGCTCGATTGGGGTAGTTGCTATTGAGAACAAGTCGCGATAACGCGGCCTCATGCAAAAGGTCACGCTCCTCGGTGCCGTCGCCACCATCGCCCTCGCTCAACCCGCTCACGCAGCGCCGGGTGTTGGCGAGAAGGTTTATCCTGCCACGGTCGAGGCGGGCATCACTGAGTTAGAGGCGCGATACGGACGGCTGACCGGCGGCGAGGAGTCGGGCGAGGACGGGTTGGTGCTCGAATTGGCCCACGGCTTCAGCCGGCATTTCTACGGCGCCGTCCTGGCCGAGTTCGAGCGCGAACCGGGCGGAAGCCGAGAACTTGAAGCCTTTGCATTGGAAGCAGTCGTGCCCATCGGCAGGATCGAACCGCTCGGCCTCGATGTCGGCCTCTATGGCGAATATGAAGCGGTTCGCGAAGGGTCGGACGCAGTCGAGACCAAGTTGCTCCTTCAGCGCAAGCGCGGGCCGTTCGACGGCCGGCTGAACCTCATCGCGGAAAAGGCGCTTCACGGTGGCGAGCCGGTCGAATTTGGCTATGCCGCTTCGGCGGACTGGGAGGCCTTCGGAGAAATCCGCCTTGGCGCCGCCGCCTTCGGTGAGCTTGGCACCGGCCAGCGGCTAACGACCCGCGGCGAGCATTTCGCCGGGCCGATCGTCAAGGCCGAGATCGAGCATCTCGGGCCGGGCGAACTGGAGATCGAGACGGGCTATTTGTTCGCGCTTGGCGAGGCGCGGCACGAAACCAACGGCCAGCTTCGGCTAAACCTGGAATATGAATTCCGCTTCTAGGAGCCTCGGGGCGCCGCCACCTCGATCGCTCCGCGCGCGACTTCGACCATAACCGGGGTACGCGCCGTCATTTCCCCGTCGACGCTGATTTTCTGCCGAGGTCGCGCTTCCAGGCGCAGCTTCCTGCCCCGCCACTCCGTGGTCGTCTGCCCTCGCCGGCGCAGCTTGAACAGAGTCGCGAACCAGCTCCAGGCGAGGCCCCACAGGCTCTTGCCAGTCACGGCCTGGATGACGATCTCGCCGCTGTCGAGCGCCTGGTCTTCGACCAGCTCGACCCCGCCGTGATAGCGGCCGTTGGCGATCCGCGCTTCGGTCGCCCAGCTTTTGACCACGCTTCCATCGTCCAGGGTCACGCGAAGGCGAAAAGGGCGGAACTTGAACGCCACCCTGGCCGCCCAGATCAGGTAACCGGCCATGCCCAGATATTTCTTCAGCGCGTGCGGCACCGTGTCGGCGATCATCGGCGACAGGCCGAGCGCCGCTGCATTCGCAAAATAGTCCTTGTCGATTAGCCCCAGGTCGATGCGTTTCCGCCGGCCCTTGGCAATGACATCGATCGCGCCGTCGAGCTCCAAAGGCAGGCCCAGCGTCCGCGCGAAGCTATTGGCCGTGCCGAGCGGAAGCACCGCAAACACCGTGCCCTGGCCGACGAAATGATCGACCGTGGAAGACAGCGTTCCGTCACCGCCGCCGACGATCACCATCGGCGCCTTGGCGATTGCTCCCTTGACCGTTGCGTCCAGCATATCGGGATCGGTGATCGCATGGGCTTCGACCAGCTCCACCCCCGACGCGACAAGCTTCTCGCGCGCTTCCTCGAATGTGGCCTCGCCCTTCCGGCTCATCGCGTTGACGATCAGGATGGCCTGTCTGGGAAGGGGTTTGGTCATGGCCGTTTCAATGCGCGAGCGGAGGCCAAAGTCCCATACCTCAAACGCGGGAACTCGGATTTCTTGTTTGGGCCGGCTTCCCGTTTTCTCCGGAATGACGATAAGGGAGCAAATGACTACTCCATCCTTCCCCGCGATGCGCATGCGGCGCGGCCGGTCCGCGCCTTGGATCCGCGAGATGCTTGCCGAGCACCGCCTGCATCCGAGCGACCTCATCTGGCCGCTCTTCATTTGCGAAGGGCAGGGGCAGGAGGAACCGATCGCGACGCTTCCGGGGGTCAGCCGCTGGTCGATCGATCGCTTGGCGGACAAGGCACGCGAAGCGCGAGACCTTGGCATTCCATGCGTCGCACTGTTCCCCAACACACCGGCGAATTTGCGCACCGAGGATGCGCGCGAGGCGCTCAATCCGGACAACCTTATCTGCCGCGCGATTCTGGCGATCAAGGATGCGGTGCCGGAGGTTGGAGTGCTGACCGATGTGGCGCTCGATCCGTACACCGCGCACGGCCATGACGGCCTGACCGACGACAAAGGCCGCGTCCTCAATGACGAAACATCGAAGCTGCTGGTCGACCAGGCGCTGATCCAGGCGGCCGCGGGAGCGGACATCGTCGCGCCGTCCGACATGATGGATGGCCGCGTCGGCGCGATCCGCGCCGGCCTGGAGCGAGAGGGCTACATCGACGTCGCAATCATGGCCTATGCCGCCAAATATGCGTCGGCCCTTTATGGGCCGTTCCGCGATGCCGTCGGTAGCAGAGGCCTGCTGAAGGGCGACAAGCGTAGCTATCAGATGGATCCGGCGAACGGCGCGGAGGCGCTTCGCGAAGTCGCGCTCGATCTTGCCGAGGGTGCGGACATGGTAATGGTGAAGCCGGGGTTGCCCTATCTCGACGTGCTTGCCCGGGTGAAGGGCAGGTTCGGCGTGCCGACATTCGCCTATCAGGTGTCGGGCGAATATGCGATGATCGAGGCGGCGGCAGCTGCCGGGGCAGGGGAGCGCGACGCGCTGATCCTCGAAACGCTGATGGCCTTCAAGCGCGCCGGGGCCACCGGCGTCCTCACCTATCATGCGCCCGACGCCGCTCGGCTGATCGCCGGCTGATGACAAAAACGACGCCGACGCCCGCCCGGACGTTCGGCGTGCTGGGGGTCATCCTGATTGCCGCGAACGGCATGATCGGGACGGGGATTTTCGCTATGCCCGGCAAGCTCGATGCCGCCGTCGGCAGCTTCGCCCCGTTGCTGCTGATCATCGCGGGACTGGGGATGGCATGTGTTGCCCTGTCGTTCGGCGACTGCGCGCGGCACTTCGACCGTTCGGGCGGCCCATTGCTCTATGTGGGGACGGCGTTCGGGCCGCTTAGCGGGTTCGTCATCGGGTGGCTTGCCTATGTCGCGCGCGTCGCGTCGATTGCCGCCAATGCGACGATCCTCACCATTACGATGGCCCTGTTCGTTCCTGCGGCCGGCGACCCGGGGGGCCGGGCGATGCTCATCATCCTGCTGTTCGGATCGCTGATCAGCCTCAACATCGTCGGCGTCCGGCGGGCAATGGCGGCGCTGGGCGCCATCACCCTGCTCAAGGTCGCTCCATTGATCCTGCTCGCGCTTGCCGCGTTGGTGACGTACGGCGGCGGTCCCGCGCCAACCTTTCCCACCCTGTCGGGCGTCGAAAGCATCGCACTGGTAGCAATCTACGCTTTCACGGCCTTTGAAACCGCCACGGTCCCCGCGTCCGAAACCCGCGACCCCCGGCGTGCCATTCCGATAGCGATGGTCGGGACGGTCCTGACGATCACCATCCTCTATGCGCTGGTACAGTGGGCCTATGGTGGCGCGGGGCTCCCCAACAGCGAGACGCCGCTGGTGGACCTGGCGCGCAGCGTTGGGGGCCCGGCAGCGGCGATCGCGATTGCGCTGACGGTCATCGTCTCGATCATCGGCAATCAGGCCTCGGCAATCCTCGCCAATTCGCGCCTGACGGTCGGCATGGCCGACGAAGGAATGATCCCGGCGCGTTTCGCCTGGCTGTCGCCGCGTTTTGGCACCCCGGTCGTCTCGATCCTGTTCTTTGGTCTGTCGGCGATGGCGCTCGCGCTCAGCGGCACCTTCGTGTTCCTCGCGGTGGTCAGCGCACTCGCCCGGCTGTTCGCCTATCTCGGCTGCATCCTGGCGGCGCCGCGGCTGGACCGGAAGTTCGGCACGCGCCGGTCGTGGCCGCGCCGGCTGTTGTATCCCGCCATCGGCGCCGCGCTCTGCCTGTGGGCCTTCACCCAGTCGAAACCCGATGAGTGGCGCAGCCTGTTCCTGCTGGCGCTGGTCGGCGCCCTGCTGTTCGTCATCGCCCGGCTTGGTAGAAGGCCGGTCGGATGACCAATATCGAGCAGATGCGCGACGAACTGGTCGCGCTGAAAAACGCGATGGCTCGCCTCGAGCCGGACTCGGCCGACCGGGCGGCATTCGGCCGCCAGGCGCTCGACCACGCCCTGGCCTATCTCGACGAACTTCCCGAAGCCCGGGCCAACAATGATCGCTCGGGCGCCTTCGCTCGGCGGCTGGAGCCCGAATTCACTGTCGAGGGCCGCGATCGGACGGAAATCCTCGATTATCTTGCCGAGTGCGTTGACCGCCCCGGCTTCACCACCGCCTCGCCACGCTTCATGGCCTATATTCCCGGCGGCGGGCTGTTCCATTCCGCGATCGGCGATTTCCTGGCTGCGGTGTCGAACAAATATTCGGGCTTTGCGTCTGCCAGCCCCGGAGCGGTGAGGCTGGAGAATGCCTGCGCCGCCTGGCTGGCGGAGGTGATCGGCTTTCCGGCCGACAGCGCGGGGACGCTGACCTCGGGCGGAAGCCTCGCCAACCTCACCGCTATCGTCGCCGCCCGGGACGCCCGCGATGCCGAGGGCGGGGGAGCGGTCTACCTCACCCGTTTCGCCCATTATTGCATCGACAAGGCCCTCCACATCGCCGGCCGCCGGAACGCGCCGCGCCGCCTGATCGAAACCGATGCTCGCCATTGCATGGCGCCACAAGCGCTCGACGACGCCTTGTCCCGCGATCGCTCGGATGGGGTGCGTCCGTGGCTGGTGGTCGCCTCCGCCGGCACGGTCGACACCGGCGCGATCGACCCGCTCGACGAGATCGCCGACGTCTGCGCGCGCCATGGCGTCTGGCTGCACGTCGACGGCGCCTATGGCGGCCTGTTCGCCTTGTGCGATCAGGGAAGGCCATTGCTTCGGGGCATCGAACGGGCGGACAGTGTCGCGCTCGATCCGCACAAGACGCTTTTCCTGCCCTACGGCAGCGGCGCGGCGCTGGTTCGCGACCGCCGGCATCTGCTCGACGCCTTCAGCGCCACCGCCGACTATATCAAACCGTTGGGCGAGTTCGAGGTCGGGCCCTCGCCGTCCGACCTTTCGCCCGAGCTCACCCGGCATTTCCGCGCGCTCCGCCTGTGGCTCCCGCTGCAGCTGGCCGGCATCGACGCATTCCGCGCGGCGCAGACCGAAAAGCTCAAGCTCGCGCGCTACTTTCACGTTTGCCTGTCGAAGATCGACGGATTCGATCCCGGACCCGAGCCTCAATTATCGGTGGTCGCCTTCCGTTATACCGGCGCTGCCGACGTCGATCGCTTCAACGAACAGATGTTGAAGGACCTGCTCGACGAAGGTCGGGTGATGTTCAGCGGAACCCGGATCGACGGCCGCTATTATCTGCGGTGCGCGATCCTGTCGTTCCGGACCCATGTCGAGCATGTCGACGAAGCGATCGACGCGCTCGCCCGCGCGGTGAAGGCCCGCGCCTGTGGCTGAAGTTTTCGCTCGCACCGACCGGCTGATCCTGCGAAGCTGGGCCGACGGCGATAGCGACCGCTTCTATGAGGCGATGAATACGCCCGCGGTAATGCGCTGGCTGGGCGGCGTTCAGGATCGCACGACTTGGGATGCGGCCAAGGCACGCCTCGACGCCTATCAGCGCGACTATGGCCACAGCT
Organism: uncultured Alphaproteobacteria bacterium; assembly: GCA_963750385.1. GTDB lineage: Bacteria > Pseudomonadota > Alphaproteobacteria > Sphingomonadales > Sphingomonadaceae > Sphingomicrobium. The sequence goes on from CAVVQJ010000007.1 coordinate 447,221, forward strand.
TCTGGATCGTCGAACGCGCCGGCGATGGCGAGTTGCTCGGCTTTTGCGGCCTGAAACGAGTCAACGCCGAGGGCGCGGGGCCGATATCCGGCGACATGGAAATCGGCTGGCGTCTTCGCGAGAGCGCCTGGGGGCAGGGAATTGCCAGGGAAGCGGCCACCGCCACGCTCGATCTCGCGTTCGTCCGTTTCGGCGCATCCCATGTCGTCGCGCTGACCGTGCCCGGAAACCAGCCGAGCCAGGGACTGATGCGCCGGCTTGGCATGACCCGCCGCCAGGACCTGGACTTTGAGGATCCGCGCTTTGGGCCGGACCTCAATCCCACCATCATCTATCGAATCGATGCCGGAGATTGGCCCGCGGCCCGCGCCGCCCTTGCCTAGCGATCGAGCCGCTCGCGAAGCCGAGCGATGGCTTCGGCCTGTGGCTCGTTGATCGCCGCAATGGCGGCTGCCGCTGCGACAATCGCCTGCTGGTCGGCGGCCCTGATCCAACGCTGGCCGCTAAGCCGGGTCGACGCCAGTTCGTCGACATCCGCTGCCGCCCTTGTGGTCACGCCATGCTGGTCGATTAGCCGCGACAAGGCCTGCTGCGCCACGATCCAGGCCTCGCTCGAAGGATCGCCGGCCGCCGCGGCCAGGCGCACGGCCTCGGCTTCGCGCGCATCGAATTGAGGCGCCCCGGCGCGGGCCGCGGCAACCAGCGCATCGAGGTGTGTGGCAAGCGCCGGATCGACCGGACCGGCCGGCACATCGCCCGGGATCGGGACGCGCGGGTCGATCGTTTCGGCGGCGCGTGGTGCGAGGCTGGGCTCGGCCGGCGCGCCATGCATCGCGCAGGCCGCCAAAACCGAGATGGCCGGGACAAGAATGAGGGACCGCATGGCAAGCGGTCTAGGGTGCTGGCGAAGGCCGCGCAATGCATTGGCCGCATCCCGAAAGAGGGTTGCGCGGCCTTCCTCCCCGCCCTAATGGACCCCCCGGTGCGCGCCCGTAGCTCAGCTGGATAGAGCATCAGACTACGAATCTGAGGGTCGGACGTTCGAATCGTTCCGGGCGCGCCAAATACCTCCGCCTTCCGCGTTTCTAGCCTAGCGCCGTTTGGCTAGGCCGGCCGTTCCTACTTCAGCGACGTGCCCACGAATGAAGGTTTGGCGCACGGGACCGCGGCGGGCCGGAATGTCAGCCGAAGATGGTCTTCATGGTCTGTCTTTCCCGCCCGATGAAGTCGAAGAAGGCCGCGATCCTCGGGCTGCGCCGCAGCGCCGGGTGCGTCAGCAGCTTCCAGGTCCGGGCAAGCTCGGGGATTGGGCCCAGCACGGCGACCAGCCCCGCCTCCTCGGCGATCGCCATCGGCAGCGGGGCGAGGCCGATGCCGGACTTTGCCGCCTGGACCAGCCCAAGGATGCTATTGCAGCGGCTCACCACCTCGGCGCCTGGCACGCACTGGTTTAACCACAGCATCAGGCGATGCTCGGCCAAGCTCTCGTCGAGCGCCAGCACGGGGTAGCGCTCCATGTCCGCCACTGTCTCCGGCCGCCCATTCGCCTCGACATAGGCAGCGCTGGCGTAGATCCCCCAGATCGAGTTCAGCCACCTTCATCCCGACCAGCGTGTCCTTGGTATCGCCTGAGCGGAGGGCAACGTCGGCTTCGCCCTTCAGCAGATCAAAGTAGCGGTCGCTGGTGACAAACTCAACTCGGTAAGCGGGGCAGGACCGATGGAACTGTTCGACCAGCGGGCGGAGGCGGCCGACCACCGGCTCCGGACAGGTCAGGCGAATGATTTCGCGACCATCCTGAGCGGTCCTGCGGACCCGGCGCTCGAAGGCGACGACAGCTGCGGCGACCTGCTCCGCCAGCGGCTGCAACTCCTGGCCAAGCGGCGTCAGCGCATAGCCCGTGGCATCGCGTAGCACCAACGTGTGTCCGAGTTGCCGCTCCAGTTCCATGATGCGCCGCTGCACGGTCGACTGGCTTACACCCAGCGCGCGGGCGGCCGCGTTGGTGCTGCCGTGCTGCCCGATGGCCAGCAGATAGCGAAGGTCGTTCCAGTTTAGCATCTACGCACCTTATGCGTTTCTGCGCCCCCCCGCCGCAAGAGTGGGGCTGTCCTAGCCGGCGCGTTACATGCATGGTCCGCGCGACAGCGGCTCATGACGATCACGGGAGGCCTGATGGAGCGAAGGCAGTTCATCGCGGGTTCCATGGCGTTGGCGCTGGTCGGCGCTTCGCGACCGGCCTTTCCCGCGGCAGCGCTTGCCGTTCCCGTGGTGGATCGCCTGACGGTGCAGGTGCTGGTGGACAACGCCACCTTCGGGCCGTTCCTGCCGGACCAGGTGCTTCCCGGACTGGAGGTGCGGCGGCGCACCGGGGACGGCGGTGCCCGCATGAGCCGCGATGCGCTGGCGGCGGAGTTCGGCCTATCAATACTGGCGACATCCAAGCTGGGCGAAGACATCCGCCGTGTGCTGGTCGACTTCGGCTACACAGCGCATGCGTTGGCAAACAATTTGAGGATGCTGGGGATCGATCCGGCGAGTATCGACGCCTCGGTGCTCAGTCACGGGCACCTTGACCATTATGGCGGGTTTGCCGGACTGTTTGGGGGCCGAGCGCCCCGTAGTCCGCTGCCGATGATCGCCGGTGGGGACGAAGCTTTCTGCGAGCGGGTGGCGATGATCGCCTCGCCGCCGCCGGTAATGGGCGCGCTGGACCGGGCCGAGCTCGAACGGGCGGGATTGCGCGTCGAAGTCGCCGCCGAGCCCATGATCGTCGCCGGGCAGGCGTTCACCAGCGGAGTGATCCCGCTGCACTCCTTCGAGCGTGCGGCGATCCCCACGGCCATGCGGCCCGGCGTCGGCTGCGACGCGGCTCGGCTGGGTCCGGGGAAGGCGGAGGCGAACGAGATCGCGGATGACGGGGAGCATGAGCTCGCCACCTGCTATGCGGTCAGGGACCTCGGACTCGTCGTAATTTCCTCCTGCAGCCACCGTGGCATCATCAACGCCGTGCGTCAGGCGCAGGTCGTCTCCGGCATCGACCGGGTCCATGCGGTGGTCGGCGGCTTCCACCTGGTGCGACCGCGCACCCAGGAAGAAGCCCTGCGCACGGCTGCCGAGCTGCGCGCGATCGACCCGGCCTATATCGTGCCCATGCATTGCACCGGGGAGGTGTTCATCGCAGAGGCATTGCGGATCATGCCGCAAAAGGTCGTGCGCCCTTATGTCGGAACCGAGCTGGTGTTTCGTGCCGGCTAGGAGCGATTCTCGCGCTCATGCACGGCACGCCGTTTCCTAGAGGCAAGCTGATTCCGGTGGCGGATTCCTGGCGCCACCCCCACCAAAGCGTGAAGCGGCCCGGGAATTTCTTCCCGGACCGCTTCTGCCCCCAAAAGGCGGCGGCATTTCACCGCTGCCGCCTCTCGCTTGATTTTTTCAATTCCTAGCCGCGTTCGGGCCCCGGTTCCGGCGGCGGTGGCGGCGGCGGAGGCGGTGGTGGCGGGCAGGCATCCGTCGCCAGGATCACCGAGCCGTCCGGGCACGTCTGCGTTGCCGGAGGCGGCAGCGGCGGCGGTGGCGGCGGCGGCGGTGGTGGAGGCGGTGCAGGGGTGTAGAAATTATACGTCAGCGTCGCCAGCAGCGAATGCGATTTGAACCGCCCGCCTCGCAGGAACGCATCGTCGTCGGCCTTCTCCTTGATCCGGCTCGACCGGAAGTAACGATATTTCAGGCCGACATCGACGTTGGGCGAAACGGCATAGCGGACGCCCGCGATCCCCTGGAGCGCAACGCCGCCGTCCCTGAAACTGGAGCTCCCGCCGTCACCGTCGTTGGTCTTGAACCGGCCCCACGCAAAGCCGATGCCCGGACCCGCGTAGAAGCTGAGACCATCCTCATTGCCCAGGTCGAGCAGCAGATTGGTCATGATCGATATGTAGCGCGTGCTGCCGTCGCCGTCGATCGTGTCGCTGATCACGCCGTCGCCGGTGTCGAACTGCACGTCATATTGGTCGTGGGAGGCGCGCTTGTAGCCAAGTTCGAGCTCGGCGCGGACGATACCGCCATCATAACCGAACAGCGCGTCGACATCGTAACCCAGCTTGTGGTCGATGGTGAGGAAATCATCTTGCGCAAACTGCGGTGCAATAGCGTCGAGATGGACATCCTTGGCCCACATGAGGCCGCCTTCGACCCCGACATAAAGCGTTTTGTCGCGCGCCATGGCCGGCGTCGCGATCATGCTGCCGGCGAGCAAGGCGAGGCAAGTGCGTTTAATCATGGAAACCCCCGTTGTGTCGTTCGTGACGAACCCGAATTATTTAACAGAGTTAACAACGGGAAGCTAGGAGTAGTGGCGGCGGGAGGCGGGATGAACCGCCTGGAAAGTTTTTGAATATATTCCAGTGATTTAGATGGAAATGCCGGAGAATTGTATGCGATCTGGCGGAAAGAAATTGGTTAACAAGCCGCGCATTGCCTCGGCCGGGACTGCGGATTCGTCTGTCAGGCGGTAATGGCGATCGCGCCGGATTCGACCGCGCGCTGGGCAAAATCCTGAGCCAGCTTATGATGCCAATCGCGCGCCTGGATCGTCACGGCCCGACGAGCTGCGGTCCGCTCCTCGGCGGCCCGGCGCAGGTAAAAACGCTGATTCAACTCCATCCGTCGCACTCCCCCCACAACCACTTCGGCGCGATGAGCGTGCCCTCAAAAAGTAAAGTGATGGTTAATATCCACAGGGGGTTGCACGTCCCTTCCCGGGACAGGAGCGTGGCTTGGCGGTGACACGTGGATCGAATCGGCTTATCGTTGAAACCTAACGACTCGTCGCTCGTTCACGCCTCATATGGAGGAACGACCATGTTGAGTTCTGTGACAAATCCATTCGATCCCGCCCGGCGCGGTTATCACGCCGTATATCGGGAGAATGAAGTCAATCATTGTCCCGGTTGCGGCCGGACCCATTGGTATGTCGGCCGCACCCTGGCCGAATGTGGATTTTGCGCGACGGCGTTGCCGCTGTCCGAAAGCTACCGGCAGCCAGCCGAGGCAATCATTGTTCGGCGGTCTCGTCCGCCCGAACCAACGGCCTTCGCGGCCTAGCCGCGCGGGGCGAGGCGCGCGCCCGACGAGCGGGGTGGGCGCGCGCCAACCTGCCCTTTGATGCCCGGAACGCAATGCATTATACCCCAAGCATGAAACGCTTCATCGCTCCGCTGCTGGCCGCGGCGATTCTGGCCGCTCCGCTCCCGGCGTTGGCGGCCGCCGGCAATTTCACCCTGGTCAATCGGACCGGGTCGAACATCGCGAAAATGTCGATCCGCCGGGTGGGGACCAGCGCCTGGATGCCGCTCAGCGGCTCGCCGCCGACGGGGGCCCGTGTCGCCGTGGCATTCGCCAATCCCGATTGTGCGTTCGATATCCGAGCCGATCTCGTGGCGGGCGGCAGCGCGACCTTTACCGGCGTCAATCTATGCGATGTGACGACGGTGACCCTGAACCGCGGACCGACCGGCGCGCTCTGGGTCGACTACGATTGAAAAGGCGCGGCTCGGCGTGACGCCGGGTAAGCGGGTTGGGGGCGGCTGGAACCGGTGCAGCTGGTCGTACACTGTCGAGCAGCTTGGCGCCGGCGACGAACGGAACGCCCAGACAGGCACAAGCCAGCAACACGCCACCGTTTCCCGGATAGTTTTGCATATAATGCATGCCCCGCTCGACCGAACCGACGGCGATGGCATAGGTGACCAGATACGCTTCAAGCCGCGTCCTGATCGTGAAAAGTCTGGCGAAGCGCTTCAACATATCCATTCGTTAAGCAAACGGCGGGCCAGTGACGGAGTTCCGCCAGTTCCGGCTTAACATCGTTGGTAAAGCGATAATTAACCCGACGCGAGTCCCGTGAGATCGAGTGTGTCGAGTAGGGACAGTCGCGCGGCCTCGATGTCGCCGATAAGCGCCGCTGACTGGATCTCGTCGATGGCGATTTCCGCGGGCCAGCTTTTCGCGATGACTTCGGCCAGCCGATCGAGCTTCGCCTCGTCGACCAGGAAGCGCGGGTCGACGGCACCGGGATCGCAGGCAACGCGAAGCCGCAGGCACGCCGGGCCGCCGCCGTTGGCCATCGATTGGCGCACGTCGACATATTCAACCCGCCGGATCGCGCCGTTAGACGCCAGGTGCCGCTCGATCCACCCCGCCACCGAAGGCGTGTCGCGGCATTCGGTCGGCGCGACCAATGTCATCGCTCCGTCGGGCGGCGTCACCAGCTGAGCGTTGAACAAATAGCTGCGGATCGCGTCGGCCAGCGGCACCTCGCGATCCAGCACTTCGACCAGTTCGAATCCCTCGACCTTGGGCGCCAAGGCTTCGACCAGGCCGTCGCGATTGGCGAACGCCTTTTCATGCGCGAACAGCACCGGGCCGTTGGCGACCGCGACCACGTCATTGTGGAATGCCCCTGCGGCGATTGCTTCTTCGCTCTGGGCGGCGAAGATCGTCCTGATCGGATTGAGCCGGTGGAGCCGAGCGATAGCCTTCGATGCTTCGACATGCTGACGGGCGGGGAAGGGCCCGCCCGACACGCCATAGACGAACACCTCTATGCCCGGCTCTCCATGTGACGACGCCAATCGCATATGGTTGGCCGCGCCCTCGTCGCCGAACGCCGGCGGCAGCGGGCCATGGACGGTGAAAGCGTTGCTGGAGAAGGCGAGGCGGAGTTGCGCCAGCATATCCGGCCATTCATGGCTTCGATGCGGCATGGTCTTGAGGTTGGCGACCGTCAGGTGGCATTTGCCGTCCGCCGTGTCGGGTGCGGGGCTGACCGTCGCCGCATTGGCCGCCCACATCGCCGACGCGCTCATCGCATTAGCGGCGATGGCGGGCTCGGCCTTCTCGATGGTCGTTCCAAGGTCGGCCAGCCAGCGTCGCGCCGGCCGTGACGGGGGCACCAATATTCCCTGCGGCAGGCCCAGCCGCAGGTTCGCGCGCATCTTGTCGAGACCCTGAAGCGCCGCGGCGCGTGGTTGCGAAACTTGGCGCGCATGCCGCGCCGAGGCCAGATTTCCGAGACTCAGTCCCGCATAATTATGGCTCGGCCCGACGATGCCGTCGAAGTTGATCTCGCGGATGGCGCTCATCGCGCCACGGCCAGGATGCGATCGCCCGGCTCGACATCGAGCATCTCCATGGCCTTGGAATCGATCAGCAACTCGCCGTTGTCGGTGCGCTTTCCTTGCGTGTAACAGGCAACAAAATCATGGGCGACCCCACTCGCCACCATCATCGTCGAGCCACCTTCGGCGCACTCACCGGCGATGCGCATCCAATCGGCTTCGATCACCGTCTTGATCTTGTCCGTGCGGGCGGTGACCGTCGGCCCGCCGTCGAAAATGTCGACATAGCTGTCCCAGTCGAACCCTTCATTCTCCAGCATCTTCAGCGCCGCGCGGCCGGTGGGATGCGGTTGTCCGATCACCGCTCTGGCGCTGTCCGGGAGCATGGCGATGTAGACCGGCGTCTTGGGAAACAGGTCGGCGATGAACTGCGTTCCGTGGACCGCATTGAATTCGTCGGCCTCGGGAAAGGTCATCCCGAAGAACCGTCCGCCGATCGCGTCCCAGAAGGGCGAATGGCCACCCTGGTCGAGGACGCCGCGCAGCTCGGCCAGGACCATGTCGCCGAACCGCGGCCGGTGCTGCTTGATGAATAGATAGCGCGACCGGGCGAGCAGCATGCCGAGCCCGCCCGCGCGCTCCTGCGGATGGAGAAACAGGCCGCCGACTTCGCTCGAGCCTTCCAGGTCGGTGGTCAGGCTCAGCGCCTGGTTGCGGAAGATGCGGCCCAGCTCCTCGCTTTTCTGGGTCAACGTGGAGATCAGATAGCTGTAGAAGGGCCGGTCGTTGCCGACTTGGCCGAACACCTGACAAGTGCCGCGAATTTGCGCCGGTCTCGCACATTCTCGAGCATGAACATGTAGAGGTCGTCGGCCGGGTTTTCGCCCTTTCGGCTGAAGCCCGCCTCGGACCGTTCGAGCTTGGCCTCGAGAGTCGCGCGCTCCGCCGGAAGGTTTGTGAACCCGCCGCCGGTCAGCTTGGCCAAATCGTAAAGCGCGCGAATATCCTTGGGCAGCGCGGCGCGGATCCGGAAGCTCATGCGCCCTCCGCCAGACGAAGGATGGTCAGCGCGGAAAGCGCGGCGCGTTCGGGCAGGCTGTCGACGATCAGATATTCCTCCATCGAATGAATGCTTCCACCGCGCACGCCCATCGTGTCGATCACGGGCACCCCGCAGGCCGCGATATTATTGCCGTCGCACACGCCGCCGGTCGACTGCCAGTCGATCGACTGGCCAAGGTCAGCGCCGGCGCGCTTCACGATCCCGAACAATTGCTCGAGCTCGCCGGTCATCGGCTTGGGCGGGCGGGCGAAATGGCCGTGGCAGTCGATGCGGACATCATGGTCCGCCGCCACCGCGGCGACCGTCGCGTCGATCATGGTCTGGGCTCGGTCCTGATCCTCGAGCGTTTTTGGCCGCACATTGACCCGCAATATCGCGAGATCGGGGACGACATTGGTCGGGCTTCCGCCGTCGATCCGCGACGGATTGACCGACAACGACGGGTCCATGCTCTGCTTCAGCCGAAGCGCCAGGTCCGAAGCGGCGACGATCGCGTTGCGGCCGTCCTCGGGATTGCGCCCCGCGTGAGCGGATTTGCCGGCGATGGTGAAGGCGAAATTGCCGCTCCCAGGCCTCGCCCCGGCCAACGTCCCATCGGGCAGGGCCGATGGCTCATAGGTTAGCGCCGCTCGCTTGCCCCTGGCCGAGCGGGCGATCAGATCGGCCGAGCCTAGCGAGCCGACCTCCTCGTCGCTGTTGATGACAATTTCATAACCGATCCGGCCCGCAAGCGGCGTATCCTCGACCGCCTGAAGCGCCGCGAGCATGATCGCGATCCCGCCCTTCATGTCGGCGACGCCCGGCCCGTTGAGCAGCTTGCCCGGCTCCAGCCAGCGCATCGCCTGGAACGCATGATCGGATGCAAATACCGTGTCCATGTGGCCGGTGAAGAGCAGTTGGACCGGCGCCGACGGCCGGACGGCGAGGTGAAGGTTGCGCCCATGCGGCACCTGGTAGGATTTGCCCGATGCATCGATTGCCTCGACCGGCGAAGCGTCCTCGGACCGCAACTCGCCCGGCAGCGTGGCGAAGGCGCGGGCGAGTTCCCCATCATCATTTCCAGCCCGTCGAGGTTGCGCGACCCGGAATTGATCGCCGACCAGGTCTCGACCTGGCGCAGCATGTCCGCCGCCATCGCCTGCTCGACGCAGGCCCGTTCCGTCGCGCTCAGCCCCTCCATGGCGGCAGGCTCTAGCGTGGGGGAATGCGGAAGGCCACACCCGCCTTGTTCCGGGACCTGCGCGGGGAGCAGCTAAAGATAGTCGGCAAAGCCTTCGACGATCGCCCGATACATCTCCCGCTTGAACGGGACGATGAGGTCCGGGAGCAGATGCGGTTCGACCCATTGCCAGTGCGAGAATTCCGGCTCGCTGGTGGCGATGTCGACATCATCATCGGTGCCCAGAAACCGCGCCAGGTACCAGTCCTGGATTTGGCCCTTCCATTTGCCGCCCCACAGGCGCGACGCGATCGCTTCGGGAATGTCATAGCGCAACTTTTGCGGGTGGCAGGCAATTTGCTCCACCAGCCTCTTCCTGATGCCGGTTTCTTCCTTCAGCTCGCGTAGTGCGCCGGCCCAGCTTTCCTCGCCGGGATCGAGCCCGCCCTGTGGCATCTGCCACGCCTCGTCGCGATTATCGATCCGCCGCCCGACCCAAACGAGCTTGTCGGTGTTGATCAGCATCACGCCGACCCCGCGGCGGTAAAGACTGTTGTCGGCCATCGGCCGTTCATGGCGTGTCACCGGGTGGCTAGGCAATCCCATAGGTAAAAGAAGCGCCGGGACATGCCCGGCGCTCCGATTTTCACCTGTTGATGGCCGCCTAACGGCGATAAATGTCGATGTCGCGGATATAGCCCCGATAATCGACGTCGCATCGGAACGTCAGGTCAGGCTGGTAGGAATAGGCCAGCGCGCCATAAGCGCCAACGCCATAGGGTCCGTAGCCATAGCGATTGCCGCTGCTGGCAAGACCGCGCACCCGGACCGAGTTTCGGCGAGCGTTGACCTGGGTCACGCTCAGCACTCGGCCCCCGCTGTAGCTGTTCGCGCCGAACAATGTGCCAAGGATGCCCCTGGTGCCGACGCGCGTGTTAAGGCGACTCTGCACCGCGGCGGCGCAGCGCTGGGCGGCAGCCTGGGTGCCATTATAGCCATAGGCATAGCCATATTGCGCCGTCGCCGGCGTCGCCATCGCCAAGGCCGCAAAGCCCGCGCCACCGGCGAGGAATTTGATCATCATGGTCATGGCTCATCTCCTTTCGCAAAGTGGGAGCCTTCGACCGCATCAACGAATGGATTGGTGGCGGCGGTCATGCACCCGTCGCATCAATTTCTCGGCTCGTCGCCGCCGCGTGAACGCCAAGTGAATGGGCGCTGCCCGAGGCGGCGAGGGGCCTCCATTATCTTCTCGCGACGCCATCGCCGTGTTCGATCCGGTGTGTTTTCTATCGCCGGTCCCCATCAGCCAAGGCACCTGGCACTTCCGCTTCCAGACAAAAAGCTCATCGCCCTCGGCGCTGCGCCGCTGGCGGAGCGGCATGAATTCCAGTTCGAAGATTTCGGGATTCACTGCGTAGTTTCCGGGAACATGGGAGGCTCATCACTGCGCGAACAGGCCTCGTTCATCTGGATCGGCTAGATTCCCGCCATGTTCCTGCGTGCCCTGTTATTGCCCTTGGCGCTTGAAGCTTGCGTTGGCGGCCTGGCTCCGCCGCCCTTGCCCAACACTTTCAGTACGGATGTCCGGCCGGTTGTCGCGACCGACAATCTTCAGGGGCGCTGGGCTATAAGTTCGGTGAACGGGAACCGGACCGATGGGCTCTGGATCGAGCTTGGCGGCGAGGGCCTCGGCATCGTGAGCAACACCGGAAATGGATATCTGGTAGGCTCACCGCAGCCGCGCACGCGGGCCTTTTTGGGATGCAACGACTGGCATCCCAATGGTTGGACTCGCAACGGCGACAAGCTAATCCTCGGCAGGGAAATGTCTTCGAGGACGGAACGCGGATGCGATGTCGAAACCATGGCCGTCGATGACGAGGCTTATGCGGTCCTTATCTTGGCCATGACGATGGAGTTCCAACCGCCGAACCGGTTGCGCCTCATCAATGAGAAGGGCACGCTCGACCTGGTTCGTTCGGAACGGTGAAACGCGATAAACTCAGGGCCATGTCGCCTCTGGCGCGCCGCTCCCCACGGTCCTAAAGGGGATCGACGCCCACGCAGGAATGACACCCTATGGCTTCGGCCACCCACATCATTACCGATGAAGAAGCGCACGCCCGACCACCCCGGGAAGCGGTCGTTGTCCGCTTCGCCGGCGACAGTGGCGACGGAATGCAGCTGACCGGCGGGCAGTTCACCCTGTCGACCGCGCTGGCCGGGAACGACCTTGCTACTTTTCCCGATTTCCCGGCCGAAATCCGCGCTCCGCAGGGAACGACCTTCGGCGTATCCGCCTTCCAGATCAATTTTGGTTCCACCGCGATCGACACCGCGGGCGACCAGCCCGACGTCCTGATCGCGATGAACCCGGCGGCGTTGAAGGTAAACGTCAATGCGTTGCGGGATGGAGGGCTGATCATCGCCGACGAGGGCGAGTTCACGCCGCGCAACCTCTCCAAGGCCGGTTATGACGCCAACCCGCTGGAGGACGACGCGCTTGCCCGCTGGACCCTCGTCAAGTTCAATATCAGCCAACTGACCCTCGAGGCGGTGAAGCCGTTCGGTCTTGGCAACAAGGAAGCGTTGCGCTGCAAGAATATGTGGACGCTGGGGCTGGCGCTGTGGATGTTCGATCGCGACCGCGCGCCAATCGTCGACTGGCTCAAGACCAAGTTCGCCAAGGCGCCCGAACTGGCCGAAGCCAATATCGCCGCATTGAACGCCGGCCACGCCTATGGCGAGACGGTCGAGATCGGCGGCCAGGTTCACAAGACCCACATCGACGCCGCGCCGGCCGAGCCTGGGCTCTATCGCACCGTCACCGGCGCGGAATCGCTATCGCTCGGGCTGATCGCCGGCGCGCAGCTGGCCGGGCTGGACATGTTCTTCGGCGGCTATCCGATTACTCCCGCTTCGGCGATCCTCCATCATCTGTCGCGCCTCAAGGAATATGGCATCACCACTTTCCAGGCGGAGGACGAGATCGCCGCGATCTGCGCCGCCATCGGGGCAAGCTATGCGGGCAAGCTTGGCGTCACCTCGTCGTCCGGGCCGGGCATCGCCCTGAAGGGCGAAGCGATGGGCCTCGCGGTGATGACAGAGATGCCGCTGGTGATCGTAAACTCTCAGCGCGGCGGTCCGTCGACCGGCCTACCGACCAAGACCGAGCAGTCGGACCTTTATCAGGCGGTTTACGGCCGCAACGGCGACACGCCGATACCGGTGATCGCCGCCCGGTCGCCGGCCGATGCGTTCGATTGCGCGATCGAGGCGGTGCGCATCGCGACCCGCTACATGACTCCGGTGCTGCTGCTGACCGACGGCTATATCGCGAATGCGGCCGAGCCGTGGAAGGTGCCCGACATGAGCGGTTACGAGCCGTTCCCGGTCGAGTTCGAGACGGGCAGCGCCCCCAACCCAGTCGTTGGCGCGCCGGACAATGACGAGGTCATGCCCTATCGGCGCAACGCCGACCTCGCCCGGCCGTGGATCAAGCCCGGAACGCCGGGGCTCGAACATCGCATCGGCGGGATCGAAAAGCAGCCCGGCACCGGCAACATTGACTATTCGCCCGAGGCCCATGCCGAGATGACACGGATTCGCGCAGCCAAGGTGGCGGGCGTGGCGGACTCGATTCCGGACCAGTCAGTTTCCCTCGGCAATCCGTCGGGCAAGCTCGCCGTGGTCGGCTGGGGCTCCACCTTCGGCCCCATCCACCAGGCCGTGCGGCGTGCGATTGCTCGCGGGCTGGATGTCGCCCACATCCACATCCGCCACATCGCACCGATGCCCAAAAATATGTCTGTCCTACTCAAGGGTTATGAGCGCATAATCGTTCCCGAGATGAACAGCGGACAATTGAAGACCGTGCTGCGCGACCAGTTCCTCGTCGACGCGAAGCCGGTCAACAAAGTGTCGGGACAGCCCTTCACGATCGCCGAAATCGAAGCGGCCATCGAAGCGGCCTTAAGTTCATAGGAAGTGTCGCCCGTGACCGTGTCTTTTGTGAACGTAAGGGACGAACGGCTTTGAAACCGATCAACCCCTGGCCCCTGATCGCGATGCTGATCCTCGTGGTTTTTCTCTACCTCTGGCTTAATGGCTATCTCGTATGAACGAAGTCACCAAGATCACCACTGCCAAGGATTGGGCCAGCGACCAGGAAGTGCGCTGGTGTCCGGGCTGCGGCGACTATGCGGTTCTGAAGGCGGTTCAGCGGACCATGCCGGACCTCGGCACTGCGCGCGAGAAGACCGTGTTCATCTCGGGCATCGGCTGTTCCAGCCGCTTTCCCTATTATATGGCGAGCTACGGCTTCCACACGATCCACGGCCGCGCCTGCGCAGTGGCGACCGGGACCAAGCTGGCCAATCCAGAGCTCGATGTGTGGATCATCACCGGTGACGGCGATGCGCTGTCGATCGGCGGAAACCACACGATGCACCTGCTTCGCCGCAATCTCGATTGCCAGTTGCTGCTGTTCAACAACGAGATCTACGGCCTCACCAAGGGCCAATATTCGCCAACCTCGCGGATCGGAACGCGCTCGCCCTCGACCCCGTTCGGTTCGGTCGACCGGCCGGTGAACCCTTGCGCCTTCGCGCTCGGTTCCGGCGCTCGCTTCGTCGCGCGCGGGATAGACGTGAGCAAATATCTCCCCGACGTTCTCAAGGCGGCGCATGCCCACAAGGGCGCAAGCTTCGTCGAAATCTTCCAGAATTGCATCGTCTATAACGACGACGTTTTCGGTTCCTTTACTGCCAAGGAAGCGGCGGCCGACAAGCAGCTGTGGCTGAAGGCAGGTGAAAAGATGCTGTTCGCGAACGGCGCCAAGGGGCTCGCGCTCGATATGGACCGGCACATGCTGAAGGTCGTCGATGGCGACAGCGACGAAGTCATCGTCCATGATCCGAAGAACCGCGCCATTGCCCACATGCTGGTGGACATGCCAGGGGCAAGCTTTCCGGTCGCGCTCGGCGTGATCTACGAAGATCCCGCGCCGACCTTCGACAGCGCGGTGATCGAACAGAACAGCGCTGCCGCGGCGGGCAAGAAGCCCAACCTCCAGGCGCTCGTTTCCCAGGGACAGACCTGGCAGGTCGAAAAGGAACCGCGCGCGGAATAGCCGGTTCAAACGGGGGAGGAGACGATCATGGCAAAAGCGACCACGGCAAAACCAAAGGTCAAAAAGAAATTAGCGAAGGTGGTGAAAACCGTCGCCAAGGGCGCTCCCAAATCAAAGAGGAAAACGGTGAAGAAGGTGGCCGGCAATGCGGCCGACGCCTTGTGGAAACTGGCCGACCATCCGCTGCTCGCCGAAGTGCTGGCGATCGGTGCGAGTGCCGCCGTTGTCGCATTGGCGGAAGGCGGCATGTCCGGGAAGAAGAAGGCGTCGAGCAAGGCGGTGAAAACCGCCGGCAAGGCCGCCGCCGCGGCGATCGGCGCGCGCCTGCTCAGCGAGTTCACCGAGGTTACAAAGGCGTCGAAGGCGGCAAAGCCCGCCAAAGCAGCTAAACCGGCCAAGTCCGCAAAAGCCGCGAAGCCGTCTAAACGGGCGCGGCCCGGAAAAGCGTCAGCCTAGCGCGTCCGACATCCCGCGTCGCGTCGACGGTCCAGCCCTCCGTCGCGACCACCTCGTCGCCGCGCTTCGTTTCGACTGCCATCCACCCTCCCGGCGCGAGCCAGCCGGCGGCGGCTACCGCCTCGATCGCGGTGCTGCCCGATTCGGACGAATAAGGCGGATCGGCCAGCACCAGGTCGAACAGCTCAGCGGACGGAAGCGACAAGGCGGACATGGCCCTGATCGCAATCCGATTGCCAGCGCCAAGTGCGGCGACATTCGCCTCGATCGCCTTCACCGCCGCTCGATCCTGTTCGACGAAGGTCGCGTGGGCCGCTCCGCGTGACAGCGCTTCCAGGCCCAGCGCTCCGCTTCCCGCATAAAGGTCCGCGACCCGCAGCCCTTCGAAGCTACCGATCCGGCTGGCGAGCATGGAGAATAGAGTTTCGCGGGTACGATCGGCGGTCGGGCGAGTTTGCATCCCTGCTGGCGCCACCAACTTTCGCCCCCGCCATTCGCCGGCAATGATCCTCATTTCAGGGTTTGGCGAAAGCGAAACAATGTTTCCCGTTGAACTTCGCCGACATCGCCCGGCGCCATTCCTTCGGCGGTGAACGGGCCGTAGCTGGTACGGATCAGCCGCGACACCTGCAGTCCGAGATGGGCCAAGACGTTGCGCACTTCCCGGTTCTTGCCTTCGGTCAGCGCCATCTCGATCCAGCAGTTGCGCCCGGTCCGGCGCTCCAGGTTTGCGTCGATCGAGCCGTAACGGATGCCCTCGATCGTCACCCCTTCGGCCAGCTTTTCCAACTGATCCTGAGTCACATCGCCGAACGCGCGGGCCCGATAACGGCGGACCACTCCGGTTTTCGGCAATTCAAGTTGCCGCTTCAATTCTCCGTCATTGGTGAGGAGGAGCAAACCCTCGGTCATGAAGTCGAGCCGTCCGACCGGCATCAGCCGCGGCAGTCCCGCGGGCAGCTTGTCGTAAATCGTCGGCCGTCCCTTTGGGTCGCGGGCCGCGGTCAGCGCTCCGGCGGGCTTGTAGAACAGAAACAGTCGGGCAGCGGCGGGCGGCTTCACCGGCTTGCCGTCGACGGTTACGCCGGCCAGATTCTCGAGCAGCGTCGCCGGGGTCATCAGCTTTTCGCCGTTGAGCGCGATGCGACCTTCCGCGATCATCCGCTCGATGTCGCGGCGCGAAGCGATGCCGGCCCTGGCCAGCAACTTTGCGATCCGTTGGGAGCCCTCTTCGCGAGCGGGTCCGGGCTTCGGCCCGCGCGGTTTTTGCGGCGCGCCGGAAGTTCGGTGCGATGGACGCGGCACTGGGCCGCGCTTCGTTCGTTGCGGGGACATTCACTTTTTCCTACGGGGTGAGGATGTTGTTCGGGAAGCGCGACCGTGTCGTCAACAAAATCCTCATCGTCGAGGACGAGCCCCTGACGGCGTTCGACAATGAAACGCTTATCGCCGACGCCGGCTATGAGGTGGTCGCGACCCTCGACAGGGTCGCCGATGCGGTCGCGACGCTCGACAAGGAGAAGGTGGATCTGATCCTTTGCGACGTTCGCCTGACCGGCGAGCGGACCGGGATCGACCTCGCTCGAATCGCAAAGGATCGCGGTATTCCTATTGTCTTTTCTACCGGCATGGCACCCGACAATGCGGCCGAGCTGGTCTTGGGGTGCTTGATGAAACCCTATAGCGATCGGACGCTGAAGGCCGCGCTGAAAGCGATCGACGATCATCTTGCTGGCAAGAAGGTGAGGCCGCTCAAGGGCCTCATTCTCTACGAGCCCGCCAAAAGCTAGAGCGCTGCTTCGACCTTTCGGTGGAAATCCGCAATTCCATGCTCCAACGTGCCCAGGACGACCCGGTCGACCTGGCCCGACGCCAGCCCCTTGTGACACAGCGCGGCCGCATGAAAGTCCTCGTCGCCGAACGTGCCGCCGTCGAGCAAATCCCAGCTGCGCTGCCAATGCGCTTCGGCCTCGTTGGTGGCCGGCGCCTCGGGGATCAGCATGACATCTTCCACCAGCGTCCGCCCAACCGACTGCGGCATGGCGATCAACAGGTTGATGTAATCGGGACTGACGATGATCACCGACGCCGGGAACAGCTGGTAGGTATAGGTGACGGCTTTTCTCAACTGCGGCCAATTGTCGCGGTCGATTTCCGAAAGATACTCGGCGCGGCCGACCGCTGCCCGTTGATGGCAGCCGATCGAATCGGCGACGGTAATGCCATCGGCGAAAAAGCTGGCAATGGTGCCGGCGTGGAGTCGCTGGACATGATAACTTTCCAGGAAGGCATCGATGATCAGCTTCCAGTTGGCGGCGACATCGTGAGTCCGGCGGCGGTAGACATAGAGGTCGTCCAACCCGAACGCGTCGAGATCGGGAGCCAGCGCGATCGACGTCGCCGAAATCGGCGTCGCCATTCTTCGACCACCAGATCAGGCCACCGGCTTCCACACAGGGGAATTCGCGCAACCCATGGGCGGACTTGTCGAAGTCCGGAAAGCAGTCGGCGCGCGGCATCCCGGTCAGTTCTCCGTCGGGCTTGTAGGCCCAGGCGTGATAGGGACAGACGATCCGCTTGGCCGGCACCACGTCATGGCTGTCGATCAGCCGCGTTCCGCGGTGGCGGCAGACATTGGCGAACACATGGGCGCGGCCATCGTTGTCACGCGACAGGATGAGGGGCGTGCCATAATCGTCGTGCGCGACCGCCTGGCTTCCGGCCGGGAGCAGCGCGGATGGGGCCAGCAGATGGGGCAACCGGTCGAAAATTGAGTTGCGCTCCGCCTCGAACCGGGCTTCGTCGGTATAGACGATCGGCGGACAGCGTCTCGATCCGATCGCCTAGAGCGGCCTCTCCCCTGGCTAGCTGTTCGGCGAGTGCTCTTTGACCGGAAGTAGGGCGGCGCGTCGTGCGGGGCATGTCCATCGGCAACAATGCTGCGCCAAGTTATTAACCGTTGCAAGGACGAACTGAAACGCTTTGTCGCCCAGCCGCAACGCTTCCCCCTTTCGCCGGAAAAAGAGGCTGCTACGCTCGCCACGCAATCGAGCCGGGGAGAATGTAGTGACCGACGCATCAGCAAACCGCGACGACGAGCAGGGCACGAACTGGTCGGGACGGTGTGAAGCCCTATATCGAGCCCGCGCCGCTGGCCGCGCTGTTCCTCGGCATATCGTCGGGCTTTCCCTACGCGATGATCGGCGCGACGCTGACCACCCGGCTGAAGCAGGACGGCATCGACAAGTCGACCATCACCGCCTTCACGCCTGGTCTTCCTCGCCTATAATTTCAAATTCCTGTGGGCGTGGATCATCGACGGCGTGAAGCTGCCGCTGCTCGGCCGCCTGGGCCAGCGCGTGTCGTGGATGCTGGTTACCGGCGTCGCGGTCATGGCCGCGGTCGCCAATCTCGCATTGGTCGATCCTGCGGCGAACGGGATCGGAGCGATCGTCACCGCCGCGATCCTGGTCGGCGTCGCCGGGGCCAGCTTCGACATCGTCATCGACGCCTATCGAATCGAGGCGCTCGAGCCGCGCCAGCTGGGCGTCGGTTCGGGCATGAGCCAATATGGCTGGCGCATCGGCTCGGCCGGCGCAGGTGCGCTGGCGCTGGTCGTGGCGGCGCGCTACGGCTGGGAAGCGGCCTATCTCGCCTGCGCGGCGCTGGCGCTTCCGGCGATGCTTACGCGCTGGTGTTCGGCGAGCCCGAGCGGCATCGCCAAGTCGCGACGCAAGCCGGGCTTGGGCAACGCCGTCGCCGCGGTGTGGAAGCCCGTTCGTCGAGTTCTTCCAGCGCAAGGGCGCGCTGCTCGTCCTGCTGTTCATCCTGCTCCACAAGATCGGCGACACGCTCGCCAACCTGACCTTCCGCTTGCTGTTCGACGACCTCAAATTCACCAATGACGAGATCGCGATCTGGGACGTCGGGCGTCGGCTTCTGGGCCTATCTGATCGGCATCTTCATCGGCGGCGTGCTCTACTCGCGCCTGGGCATGAAGCGGTCGGTGATGATCAGCCTGATCCTGATGGCGGTCAGCAATTTCAGCTTCGCGCTGCTTGCCAGGCCGGCCATTCGCAATTGGGGCATGGCGGGCGCGATCGGCTTCGAAAATACCGCCAGCGGCATCGGCGGCGTCTGCGTCGTCGCCTATTTCTCGGCGCTTTGCGACCTGCGTTTCACCGCCGCCCAATATGCGCTGATCTCGGCGGCCGCGAGCATCGTCGGCCGCTTCCTGACCGGCACCACCGCGGGCGCGCTGATCGACGCTATCGGCTATGTGAACTTCTACCTGTTGACGACCGTCGCGGCGTTGCCGGGCATCCTGCTGTTCTGGCTGATGATGCGTACAGGTCTTGTCGACAGTTCGATCGGCACAGCGGGCGTGGTCGGCGAGGGCGACGCTCGCAGCGGCGATCCTCAATCCGGCAGCGGGCCGTTGAGCGAAAGTGCTTCGCCGGCGAGGTAGAGCGAGCCGAACACGAGCACGCGAGCGCGCTGTCCTGAGGCTGACTAGCGCATCGGCGAAATCGGCTCCGGTGCTCGCGCGTCGAAAAGCCCATCGCGCTCGCCATGCTCGCAAGCTCCTCAGGCGTCCGGCATTCGTGGCCGTCGATCGGGAAGCGTCAGCACCTGGTCCGCGATGCCGCGGAAGGGCGGGAGGACGCCTGCGAGCGTCCTTGCTTGCAAGGCTTGCAACAGGAGGACGAGCGGCAGGCTCGTCATTCCAGTGCCGCCGCGCATGGGCGGCGACGAGCCGCGCGGCGCTGGGGTTGTGACCGCCGTCGATCCACAGCTCGCTACCGCGCGGCAGCATCTCGACCAGCGGGCCAGCGCTGAGCCTGCTGCAGCCGCGCCGGCCAATCCGCGCCAGCCCATCGCCGCGCCAAGTGCGGCCGGTGGCACATCGATTGCGCGATTGGTGGCGGAGCATGGCCACGGCGAGTGCGGCGTTCAGCACCTGATGCCGGCCCGGCAGGCGGGGCAGGGGAAGCGACTCAGTTCCGCCCTCCCGATCGCGGTAACGCAGCTTGCCATTCCGAACGGTAACGTCCCAATGCAGCCCGCGCGGTTCCCAGATGGCGCCCGCCTGCCGGGCGATTTCGCCGACCCGGGTGGCCAGGCGGGGCGGATAGAGCTGGGTCACGAGCGGAACGCCGCGCTTGGCGATTCCCGCCTTTTCCGCCGCAACGTCGGTCATGCGAGTTGCCCAGAAATGCCTGATGGTCGAGGCCGAGGCTGGCGATGCCGGTGACCAGCGGGCGCTCGACGACATTGGTCGCGTCCAGCCGTCCGCCAAGCCCGACCTCCAGGATGCAAGCGTCGGCCGGCGTTCGCGCGAAGGCGAGGAAGGCGACCGCGGTATTCACTTCGAACAGGCTGGCGCCGATCTCGTCATTGGCATCGAGCACTGTGCCCATCAAGTCGGCCAGCAGCCGCGTCATCGATCAGCTTTCCGGCAATGCGGATGCGTTCGTTATAGCGGACTAGGTGCGGGCTGGTGAACGCGTGTACGCGATGGCCGGCCGCCTCGAGCCCGGCGCGCAAGGAAGGCACAGGTCGAGCCCTTGCCGTTGGTCCCGGCGACATGGAAGACAGGAGGCAGCTGATCCTGCGGCCGGCCAAGCCGGTCGAGCAATAACGAGGTTATGCGCTCAAGGCCGAGGTCGTCGTGTCCGGCATATTGAGTTGCCTGCCGTTCGATCAGCGCCGCGACCCGCGGATCCGCCGAGCGGATCACTTCCTTCATCAGGCTGCGGCCTTTGTTCCTCGCTGGTGTCGAGATAGGCGAAAGCGAGACGCGCCAAGCCGGTCTTTCAGCGCGTGGCGATGGACGACCATGTCGATCATGCCATGTTCGAGCAGATATTCGGCGCGCTGGAAGCCTTCGGGCAGCTTCTCGCGGATGGTCTGCTCGATCACGCGCTGCCCGGCAAAGCCGATCAGCGCGCCCGGCTCGGCAATCTGCACGTCGCCGAGCATTGCGTAGCTTGCGGTAACGCCGCCGGTGGTCGGATCGGTCAGCACGACAATGTAGGGCAGTCCGGCCTCGCGAAGCTGCTGGCCAAGCGCGACCGTCGTTCGCGGCATCTGCATCAGCGACAAAATGCCTTCCTGCATGCGCGCGCCGCCGGCGGCGGTGAACAGGACATAGGGACAGCGCTTTTTGATCGCGCGCTCGACCCCCGCGACGAAGGCGGCGCCGACGGCAACGCCCATCGAGCCGCCCATGAAGGCAAAGTCCTGGACCCGACGACCACGGCCCAATGCCCTTCGATCTTCCCGATTGCGTTGATCAGCGCGTCGCGTTCGCCTGTCGAGGAACGTGCGGTCTTGACCCGCTCGGTGTAGCGCTTGGTGTCGCGGAACTTAAGCGGATCCTCGCGCACCTCGGGGCTGTCGAGGACCTCATATTTCTTTCGGTCGAACAATGCCTCGAACCGCACTTCTGGCCCGATCCGGTCATGATGGTCGCAGCGCGGGCAGACATATCCATTGTCTTCCCATTCCTTGGTGAAGACCATCGACTCGCACTTGCGGCACTTGTGCCAGAGGTTGTCGGCGCTCTGGCGCTTGGTTAGCGATTGGATGCCGTTGCGAACGCGGGTCAGCCAGCTCATCCTACCCTCTCAGACTATAGCGCGGGCGAGGTAGGGCGGGGCGGCGTCATTGTCCACTAAAGCGTGGCCGCGATTTCTCGCAATGCGAGCGGCGGGATCCTCAGCAGCCGTGATGGGGCGGCCAATGACCAGGATCGATGCCCCGGCGTCAATTGCCTTGCGAGGTGTCATCACCCGTTTCTGGTCGCCCGCCGCGGCATTCGCGGGGCGAATTCCGGGGACGACGAAAAATCCATCCTTCCAATTCTTCCGCGCGGCCGCGACTTCGTTGCCGGAACAAACGATCCCGTCCAGCCCGGCCTCTTGCGCCAATTCGGCGAGGCGCCCCACCTGGGCGTGGCTGTCGCCGCCGACGCCGATGGACGCAAGGTCTTGGCCATCAAGGCTGGTCAGCACCGTCACCGCGACGATCTTGGTTCCGGCGGGGGCGGCGGCCTTGGCGTCTTCAAGCATCGCGCGGCCGCCCGCGGCATGAACCGTCAGCACCGCCGGGACGATTGGAGCAAGCGCCTGGACCGCCTTGGCGACGGTGTTGGGAATGTCATGGAGCTTGAGGTCGAGGAAGATCGGCAGGCCGAGTTCGGCAAGCTCGAGCACGCCCGTGCGCCCATTGTGGCAGAAAAATTCCAGGCCCAGCTTCAAGCCGCCGGCATGGCGCTTGACGGACTCGGCAATCAATCGGGCCCGTTGCAGGTCGGGCGTGTCGATGGCGACGTAGATCGGGCTGCTCATGCCAGGCCGTCCTGGTCAGCTTCGACTGGCGCGCTCATCGACGGGACCGGGGGACGTTCGGCGATCACCAGGCGGCGCTTAAGCGTTCCAAAGCCGTCCGCGAAGGATCAGGAACGGAGGCAGGAACGCTATGAGGAAAACCAGCAGCAAAAGCACCGGCAATTTCACATCTGCCTGTAAGTCACCCCACAAATTGATCGTCACGTCGGTCCAGTTGCGATTGGCGAAGATGGCCAGCGAAACCGCGATCACCACCCAGAACAGCGTCTTCAAAAAATTCATCGTGACTCCCCGAACGGGCCTTTAGGCGAGAGCGGACAGGCTGACCAGCCATTCGCCGCTCCACCGCATCGTCTCGCCGCAGGGAGATTCACGGGGGAGTTGAGCGTTGCACCTTCACGGACCACACCACCGATGGGGAGGTCGCGTTACACATTGGAGCGTCAATATAAACTTGGTCTCGGCGCAGTCGCGCTGACGGTTGGAGCGCTCGCGCTCGCGCAGCCGTTCGGCCACAAGCAACAGCTTTCGGCGGAGGCTGCGCAGGCCCAGGTAATCGCTCGGACAAGCGCGCGGTTGGCGGTCGTCGAGCCATCGAGTCGGCGCAGGATTGATTATTCCAAGCTCGACGCTCGACTGCAGCGCATGGTCGAAAAGCCGAATATGGTCGGGATGGCGGTCGGGATTGTCGAAAATGGGCGCATCACCTTCCTCAATGGCTATGGCGAAACGCTGGAGGGATCGGGCGACAAGGTAACACCGGAAACCGTGTTCCGCTGGGCTTCGGTGTCCAAAGGGGTGGCCGCGACGATGGTCGCCAAGCTGGCCGAGGAAGGCCGGATCAGGTTCGATCAGCCGGTCGCGTCGGTTGCTCCGTCGCTACATTTGCCGGGCCGCAACGAATTCACGGCCACGGTCGGCGATGTGCTCAGCCACCGGCTCGGCATCTATCGCAATGCTTTCGACAACAAGCTGGAGGAGGGACAGGACGCCGCCTTCCTCCGCGGCACGCTGGCGACGCTCAACAGCATCTGCCCGCCCGGCACCTGCTGGAGCTATCAGAATATCGCTTATGATGCGGCAAGCGAAATGGCGGCCAAGGTCTCCGGCATTCAATACCAGGAGTTAGTCAAGCGCGATCTGTTCAGACCGCTCGGCATGACATCGGCCAGTCTGACCCGCGACGGTCTGATGCATGCGAAGAGCTGGGCCAGGCCGCACAGCGTCGGGCGGCGGCCGCTCGAAGTGAACGACAATTATTACCGGGTGCCCGCGGCCGGTGGGGTCAACAGCAATATCAAGGACATGTCGCTGTGGATGCTCGCGCAAATGGGCGAAATGCCCCAGGTGCTGAGCCCGCAGCTTCTCGAGACGATCCATGCACCGCGGGTCAAGACGCCGGGCGAGCGAGCGCGGATGCGCAAGTTCCTCGAACGGTTGGGAGAGGCAGATTATGGCTATGGCTGGCGAAGCTATGAATATGGCGGCCATCACATCGTCGGCCATCGCGGCGGGGTTGACGGCTATCGCTCTTTAATCCTGTTCGATCCAAAAATGAAAAGCGGGGTGGTCGCGCTGTGGAACAGCAACACGTTTCAGCCCGGCGGCCTGGAGTTTGAAGTCATGGACATGCTCTATGGCCTCGATTTCCGCGATTGGATGGAAATCGACCGCGGCCGGCCGGCCGCACCGGAGCCCGAGCCGGACGAAGTTGCTGCAGGCAAAGACCAAAAACGGACAGCCTGACTGGGCGGAGTCGGGCTCCAGACATTAGGCAAGCTGAGCCCACTCATGTTATAAATGCCTTGGCGATCGGCTCGGAGAGCGAGGCGATTTGTGGGGCGGATGAGACTCCGCCCAGAGCATGGGGGATTTGGAACCATGAATCCCGAGGACGATCGGGCGTTTCATGCCGAGCGCGCTGAACAATGCCGTCGCATGGCGGCCGAATCCACCGATCCGACGATCCGCCAACTGCATGAAGAGCTAGCTGCTTTTCATGAGGCCGAAGCACGGCGAGTCGACATGCCCGTGCCGGCGGGCGAACAATCGTCATAATCAATTGTCTGGCGGCTGATCAGCCGCGGCCCTGCGAATATCCTTGCGATCCTGGCGGTGGGACAGGAAGCGCACGCCCATTCCCAATACCGACGTCGCCATCCCGATGGCCACCGCCCAGGCTTTCCACGTTGGCTCCCCGGGCGACGGCCACGCGACCAAGCCAAGGAAAGCGACGCTGACCGTCGAAATCAGAGCCGATGCCTTTCAGGTCCATTCGCTGCTCCCGACACAAATTGGGGGAACCTCCAATCCCCGCGTGCGCTTAGAGCAACGCACTGTAACGCAAGGAGTTCGACATGGCCGAAACATCGAAAATGGATGCAATCGCACTTCTCAAGAAGGACCACCGCACGGTCGAAGATTTGTTCGCTGAATATGAGAAGGCGGGCGGCGACGGCCGCAAGCAGAAGTTGGCGGAAAAAATCTGTCTGGAATTGTCGGTCCATGCTCAGATTGAGGAAGAGATTTTCTACCCAGCCTGCGAAGGCAAGGTCGAAGAGGATCTACTCAAGGAAAGTTATGTCGAGCATGACGGCGCCAAGGTCCTGATCGCGGAAATTCTTGGCGGCGGACCGGACGACGAATATTACGACAGCAAGGTAAAAGTGCTCAGCGAAGAAATCGAACATCATGTCGAGGAAGAGGAGAAGCGGATGGAGGGCCTGTTCGCCCAAGCCCGAAAGGCCGGCCTCGACATGGACGAACTCGGCGAACAACTCGCGGCCCGCAAGTCAGAGCTGACGGCCAGGTTCGAATCAAGCGGCATCCCCAAGCCTGAGCTGACGACGATGGAGGGGACGAAAGTCTAAGTCTGCCAGGTCGCGGAAATGATTGGCAAAAAACGGAAATTTGTCATTTTTGACCCGTCCGACTATAGAGGCGGCGCTACCAGTCGCATGACGTGGGTTACGGGCGGCTTCACCGCCTCCCTCCTTCCTCTCCGCCTCTTCTAGCCTTTGGCGGGTCGACAGGCGATCCGCCGCCCGGGAAGGACCCGATATAATGACTAACGGTACTGTTAAATTCTTCAACGACGCCAAGGGCTTCGGCTTCATTACCCCCGACGAGGGCGGCAATGACGCGTTCGTTCACATCAGTGCGCTCGAAGCGTCTGGCATGCGTACGCTGGCCAGCGACCAACGCGTTTCCTATGAACTGCAGCCTGACCGCCGCGGCCGCGAGAGCGCGACCAACATCAAGGCGATCTAAGCTTCTATTCATCCCGGCCTGCCCTCCACGGGCGGGCCGGTTTCTCCACCGACCACGGAGGCTCACCATCTCCCAGCAATCATCTTTCTACCTCACCCGTGCTGCCGAAGAGCGGGCAAAATCCGAAGCTTGTGATCTTGCAAACGTCCGCGATGGACATCTGCGCGCCGCTGCCGCGTGGGACGCGCTTGCCGCCCGATCGGTCAAGGCCGACCGGATGCGCGAGGCCGAGGAAGCCCGCAAGGCCGAAATCAAGGCCGAAGAAGCCGCCGCCGCGGCTTATTGATGATCAGGCGGCTGGCGTGCGCGACGCCAGCTCCGCCAGCCGGGCAACCGTATTCATGTTGCGCGCCGTGGCCGCCTTTGCGGCCGGAATGATCAGTCGGCTTGCCCCCATTCCGCCGGGGTAGTGCACGTAGATTTCCCGCTTGCCGAGCGCGAT
Source organism: uncultured Alphaproteobacteria bacterium (assembly GCA_963750385.1). Lineage (GTDB taxonomy): Bacteria > Pseudomonadota > Alphaproteobacteria > Sphingomonadales > Sphingomonadaceae > Sphingomicrobium. Next base: position 473,215 of record CAVVQJ010000007.1, read on the forward strand.
CCGTTCTTCGGTCTTATGCCGATGATCGGACAGCGCAGACCTGGGTGGCGACGCGTCAAGGAAGATGGCGACGACCCGATTGCGGGCTTCATCCGCGAAAGGATTGTCTGCCGCTACCCGCGCCATCTCGGCCGCCGTGCGGATCACCAGATCGACCGGCTTTCCGGCATATTGTTCGAGGCTCCCGGCCAGCTTGGCCCTGACTGCCTCTTCATCCAGATTTGTGTCGAACAACAGGTTGCCGCTGGCGATGTAGGTCCGGGCGTTCTCAAACCCAATTTCTTCGGCGATTGCCTTTAGCTTCGCCATCGGCAGTTTGCCGGTCCCGCCGACATTGATAGCTCGGAGCAGCGCGATGATCGTGGTCGTGTTCATCGAATGTTCCATAAGGCATAGACGCGTGGCCAGTCGCCGCGCTGGGGCAGGAAATGCATAGGTTACGATGCAGGATCCCACCTTTTCAAATCGCAGCGGCCTGATGCTATGATGTCGTCATGCGGGGGACAAGAACAGTAGCGTTGATTGCGGCGGTCGTGGCCTGGGCCGGACTGGCGCTCCAATATATTCTCTTTGTCCGGCAGGTCGGAGTGGGCTTGGCGACGTGGCGGTATGTCGGTTTCTTCACCATCCTGTCGAACATCGGCATCGCGGCCATCGCCACTGCAATCGCATTGGGGGGCGAGGGCCGGCTGACCTCTCCACGGGCGCGGCTAATGGGGTTGACCGCGATCGTCACGGTCGGCTTTGTCTACTCTATCCTGTTGCGGTCATTATGGAATCCAACCGGTTGGCAGAAGGTCGCCGACGCCGCGCTGCATGATGTAACTCCGATCCTGTTTGCGCTGCTGTGGGCGTTGATGCCGCATGGGCAGGTTAAATGGAGCGACCTTAAGTGGGCTCTGGCTCCGCCCGCCCTCTACCTGGCTTATGCATTGGGGCGAGGAGCCATCGACGGCTGGTATCCCTATTATTTCCTCAACCCTACGTCGCAGACCATGGGTGAGTTTCTGGGAAGCATTTTCGGCGTACTCCTCGTGTTCGGCATCATCGCAGGGAGCGCGATCGCCGTGGATATGCGGATCCGAACTGGCAAGTCCGGGGCAAGTCAGGCCGGCCGTTAGCGAGTTCTTAGGTTTAGCGAGCGCATCATTTCGCCGGCATGCTCGGATCCGCTCATGGCTGACATTCCCTCAGTCACCACATTTGTCATGGAAGCGCAGCTTCCGTGGCCCGCCGACTCATCGGGAATGGAGACAAAGGGCTCGCTGGAGGCCGGCGCGATCTATGAATCCGGATTTCGGCGGGAATGCACCATCCATAAAATCTCCGCCCTTGGCGCAACCATCTGCGGCGAGCTGCAGACGAGTCCAGGCGAAGAGGTCGCAATTGAACTGGCAACTGGCCAGCGGCCTTCCGGCACGATCGAGTGGGTTGAGAGGGGGCAGGCAGGCATCCGTTTCAAGCAGCCGATCGACATGCTGGCGCTGCTCAACCGCCAGCTTGTCAACCAGCCGATCGAGCGGCGAACGATGCCCCGGGTCGAGCTTCGCTATAGCGTCGGCTTGAAGTGGGGCGTGAATCTGGCGGCGGCAACGCTGCGCAACATTTCGGCGCGCGGCTTGCAAGTCGAAGGCGAGAATCTGCCGGCCTATGATACTTTCATCAGTCTGTTCATCGACGGACTAATCGTTCCGGCGGGCGTTGTCGTGTGGAGAAAGGGCAATCTTGCCGGCATCGAATTGATGGAAGAGTTGAGCTGGTCGTCGATTATGCCTTGGATCCGCGAGGTCAGTCGCAAGAGCACGCATTAGGGATGGCGAGCTAAAGCGCCTCAGCTTTGCACATAATGGTGCATCGCAGGCCTTCGGGACGCCAATCGCGGAAGATTTCGCCGCCGAGATAGTGAATGGCGGCATTGATAACTGCGTTCCCCGTACCGCTTCCGGGAATTTCTTCGGTTGGTGGACCGCCAGTCTCCTCCCAGACCATCATCAGGCTGCCGCCGTCATCGATCGCCCAGCTCACTGCAACCTGGCCCTCCGTCACCGACAGCGCGCCATATTTGACGGCATTGGTGCAAAGCTCGTGGATCGCCATGCCCAGATATTGCGCAGACATGGGGGACAGGGCGATCAGAGTCCCGTCGACGGTCACTCGCCGGTCCGCAAAGGGACTGGTCTCCACCTCCACCAAATCGCGGAGCTCGACATTTTCCCATCTTGCCTTGGCGACCAGCCGATTGGCATCCGCCAAGGCCGTCAACCGAGCCTCGATGGCAGTTTTATAATCCTCCACCGTCTCGGCCTTGGTTAGTCGGGCCAGGCTTTGAACCAGGGTCAGCAGATTGTTGGATCGATGATCCACTTCGCGCGCCAACAGCATTAGCCGTTCCTGCGCCCGCTTTTGGTCGGTCACGTCGACGAGCATGTCGACTGCGCCCAGACACTCTCCATTCGAATTTATGATGGCCGTTGGGTAGGCGATCAGGTTGACCCGAGAGCCGTCGGGGCGTTCCCCGATCACCTCGACGCGGTCCATCGCCAAGTCTGAGGTGACAGCTAGCGCCACGGCACATTGTTCCGGTGCAATCAGCTCGCCATCGGTCGAATAGAGCTTCTTCATGATGCACCATTGATCCTCGCCCAGCACGGGAAGGCGACCGGAAAGCGCAATGCAAGCCTTGTTGAAATAGGTCAGCCGACCATCGGAATCGACGGTGTAAATCGCGGCCGGAAGGTCCTCGAGGATGTCGCGATAGGTGATCTCCCGACGCCGGAATGCCTCAACCGCGGCGTGAAGGATCTCAACATTCGCAAATTCCGAGGGATGCTCATCGACCAACCAGATTCTCCACGCTACCGGGCCCGACGACCTGATTGTCGTTGAGTAGGCATAATGAAAATATCTGTCTGCTCACTAGTAGACAGATCGCAATTTTCTTCCTAACGATCAGTGGCTTCGATGGGTCTGGGGTGGGCCATGTACTTCACGAACGACAATCCGAACGAGCACGCCAGCGACGGCACGGGCAATAATTTCCTGCGGGCACTTCGTCCCAGCGACCTTGCGCTGCTTCAGCCATTGCTGACCGAATGGACCGGCGAGACCGGAACGATCCTGTACGAGCCAGGCGATGTGGTACGGCAGGTCTACTTCCCATGCGGACCGAGCCTGATTTCCTTCCTCGTGGTTCTGGAGGATGGCCGGGCGGTCGAAACCGCCATGGTCGGACGAGAGGGAGCGGTCGGCGGGATCGTGAGCCAGGGTCGGTTGCCAGCCTATGCCCGGGCCCAAGTGCAGTTTTCGGGCAAGTTCCTGCGGATGGAATCCTCTGCCCTCGAAGAAGCCAAGTTGCAGTCGCTCACGTTGCGGCACCTGTTCGCGCGATATGCCGATTGCGTGATGGCGCAAACATTTCAGGCGGTGGCGTGCAACGCCTTGCACACCATTGAACAGCGTACGGCGAAATGGCTGGCGGCGGCGATGGTACGCACCGGCGATCACGAAGTGCCGCTAACTCAGGAACAACTCGCCTCCATGCTGGGCGTTGGCCGGAGCTATATCAGTCGCGTGCTTCAATCGCTCAAACAGCGCGGCATCCTGCAAACCAGGCGCGGCCGGCTGTGCGTAAACGATCGCCGGGTGCTGGAGGGGCTGGCGTGCGATTGCAACGAGGCCGTCGAACGGCATTTTGAGGAGGTGCTGCGGGGTGTCTATCCAGTCGAAGATGAGAGCACCGGCATCAAGAATCCTGACGTCGCCGAGTTCGGCATAGCTGACGCGGACTAACGCCGCCCGATCATTCCAGGCTGACGAAGCTGTCCAACACTCGCTTTCGCCCCGCCTTCTCGAACTCGATCTCCAGCTTGTTGCCTTCGATCTCCTCGATCGTGCCGTAGCCGAACTTGCCGTGGAAGACGCGTTGGCCCACGCTCAGGTCGTCCCGGCCTTTGTTGCCAAGACTGACGGCGGATGCGCGGGCTTCGACGACACGCTGCGGCTGGGAATTGAAGCTGCCGCTGGCGGCGCGTTGCCAGCCCGGCCCGCGCGTCGCCGAGCGCATCGCCTGCGCGGGCCCCAGGTGGGCGAAGGGGTCGGTGCGTTCGCTCCATTGGGCGCGCCACAGGCTTTCACCGCCGCGCATCGTCGTCTCTTCCTCGATATGGTCTTTGGGAAGTTCGGCAACGAAGCGGCTGGGGATGGAGCTGGTCCACTGGCCGTAGATGCGTCGGTTGGCGGCGTGGAGGATGGTTGCCTTCGCGCGGGCGCGCGTAATGGCGACATAGGCAAGGCGGCGTTCCTCTTCGAGGCTGGCGAGGCCGCCTTCGTCGAGCGAGCGCTGCGACGGGAAGACGCCTTCCTCCCACCCGGCGAGAAAGACCATCGGGAATTCCAGGCCCTTGGCGGCGTGAATGGTCATGATGGTCACCTTGTCGCCCTGCTTCGCCGCGTCATTGTCCATCACCAGGCTGACATGTTCGAGGAAGGCGCCGAGCGTCTCATACTCTTCCATCGCGCGGGTGAGTTCGGCGAGGTTTTCGAGTCTCCCCGCAGCCTCCGCGCTGCGCTCGTTCTGGTAGACGGCGGTGTAGCCGCTTTCGTCGAGCATGATCCGGGCAAGCTCGGGATGGGGAAGCTCCGAGGCCATCGTACGCCAGCGGGCAATGTCGGCGACAAAGCGGCCAAGGCTTCGGCGGGCCTGCGGAGTCAACTCGTCGCTGTCGAGCATCTGCGCAGCGGCCAGGAGTAGCGGTTGCTGGGTCGCCCGAGCATATTTGTGGATGCCCGCCACTGCCTTGTCGCCGAGCCCGCGTTTGGGGACATTGACGATCCGCTCGAACGCCAGATCGTCGGCGGGCTGGGCGATCAGGCGGAGGTAGGCGAGGGCATCGCGGATCTCGGCGCGCTCATAGAACCGGAATCCGCCGACGATCTGGTAAGCGAGGCCGATGGCGATGAACCGCTCTTCGAACTCTCTGGTCTGGAACTGGGCGCGCACCAGGATGGCGGCGTCGTCGAGGGAACCGCCGCGACGCTGATGCTCTTCGATCTCCTCGCCGACTCGCCGCGCTTCCTCCGGGCCATCCCACACGCCGATGACCTTGACCCGCTCGCCTTCGCCCTGCTGCGTCCACAGCGTCTTGCCAAGCCGGCCGGCGTTGTTCGCGATGAGGCCGGTCGCGGCGCCGAGGATATGCGGGGTGGAGCGGTAATTCTGCTCCAGCCGGATGACGATGGCGCCAGGAAAGTCAGTTTCGAAGCGCAGGATGTTGGCCACTTCGGCCCCGCGCCATGAGTAGATCGACTGATCGTCGTCGCCGACCACGCAAATGTTGCGGCGGGGCTCGGCGAGCAGCCTGAGCCATTCATACTGGCTGGCGTTGGTGTCCTGATATTCGTCGACCAGGATGTAGCGGAAGCGGTCTCGATAGGTTTCGAGAATGTCCGCATTCGTCTTGAAGATGGTCAGCATGTGCAGCAGCAGGTCGCCGAAGTCGCACGCGTTGAGGGCGCGGAGGCGTTCCTGATAGGCGGCGTACAGCTCTTTCCCTCGGCCGTTGGCGAAGGCCTCGGATTCGGCGGCGTCGATCTGCGCGGGGGTCCAGCCGCGGTTTTTCCAGCGGTCGATCACCCCCGCCAGCTGGCGCGCGGGCCAGCGCTTTTCGTCCAGGTTGGCCGCGACGATCAGCTGTTTCATCAGGCGAAGTTGATCGTCGGTGTCGAGGATGGTGAAGTTGCTTTGCAAGCCGACCAGTTCGGCGTGGCTTCGAAGCATTCGCGCCGCAACGCTGTGGAAGGTGCCGAGCCACGGCATCCCTTCGATCGCGCCGCCCGATATTGCGGACACACGCTCCTTCATCTCGCGCGCGGCTTTGTTGGTGAAGGTGACGGCCAGGATCTGGCTCGGCCACGCTTTGCGGGTCGCGATGATGTGAGCGAGTTGCGAGGTCAGCGCGGCGGTCTTGCCCGTGCCGGCACCGGCCAGCATCAGCACTGGCCCTTCGGTCGTCAGCACCGCTTGCCGCTGGGGCTCGTTCAGGCCTTGCAGATAGGCGGGTTCGGGCGAGGGAAGGGCGGACTTGGACACCGAGTTCGAATTAGGCATGGGAGAACAGAAGGGCAACCGGCCAGATTTGCGATGTTACGCCCGATATCCCCGTTATCCACAGGCAAGGACTCTCTTTTTTCCCTTTCCCGACTCAGAAAACCTATGCATTGTCATCAGGTGATCGGGACGGAAGTTCCCGCCTCACCGGAAGGCTGGCAACGGCACGAAGGCGCGGCAGGTGACGGAAGGACCGATCTCCACCGGATGGCGATGAGGAGGGCTTCGGCCCAAGTCGGACCACCGGAAGAGGCGCCGGAAGAGTTGGTCTTCCAGTCGCAGTTCGCGGCTCCCCCTGGGAGCAGGCGACGCGAAAGGGACCAACCCAAGAAGGGCCGCGGAAGATCGAGAACCAGCCTTCGGGCTGGACCACGATTGGAAGCGACGCCTGAGCTGGTGAGCCAGGATCGAAGAGCGGAGGACCCTCGGGTCATCAAGCTAGCGAACACCGGCAGATCCTTAGCTCGGTGCAGGTGGGGGCTGGCAGCAATGCCGGCCCCCATTTCTGTTTGGGTGCCGCGCCTCGAATGACTGCTTCCTCGCTGAGCCGATAGCGTTCCGAAAGTTAATCTGCTTTAGTCGTTGCGGATTGCGGGGGATTCGCGATGCGAACGATTTTGACTGGCGCGATGCTGGGGTTTGGGCTGCTCGGCGGTTGCGCCGCAGGAACGGTACCTCCGCAGCCCTATCAGCCGACCGCGCGCCTGGGTGCCGCGACATCTCCCATTTCATCGTCTGTGCTCATCCCGCCCGCGTACGGCCTCGTCTATGTCAGCGGAACAGTGCCCGACGTTGCTGACGCGGCGGCGCCCGAGGGGGCGGTCGCGCGCTACGGCGATACGGAAACACAGACCCGATCCATCCTTAGCAAAATCAGCAGGGAACTCGCCGCGCACCAGCTGGGCCTCAACAATGTGGTGATGATGCGCGTGTTCCTGGTGGCGCCGCCGGGGCAGCCGCGGATGGATTTCGCGGGAATGATGCGCGCCTATCGCGAGACGTTCGGGACTGCGGCGAATCCCAACAAGCCAGCACGATCGACGATGCAGGTGGCGGGGCTCGTCGATCCCGGCTGGCTGGTGGAGATCGAGGTTACGGCCGCCTTCGACCGGCGCGAGCGCGAAGAGATTATACCGACGGGGGACCGCCGCTAGTCACTAACGAGGGGGGCATGCCATGGCTTTGACGCGTCGGGACATCTTGCTGCGCATCGGCGCGGTCGGCGGAGCGGGCGCAACCTTCGCGGCGATGCAGGCGCTGGGCATGGCGCCAACCGCGCCGGCCGACGCTGCCGACTTCGAACTGCCCGATGGATCAGGCAACGGTCGGTCGGTCGTCGTGCTGGGCGCGGGGATCGCCGGACTGGTGTCCGCCTATGAGCTGCGCAAAGCGGGCTACAAGGTCACCGTCCTCGAAGCGCGGGACCGGATTGGCGGGCGCGTGTGGACGATTCGGGGCGGCGACCGGGTCATCCAGAACGGCATGCCGGCCCAGCGTGCCCAATATGGCGAAGGGCTCTATTTCAACGCCGGCGCGGCGCGAATTCCGTCGAGCCACCATGTGATCCTCGGCTATGCACGGCGGCTGGGCGTGCCGCTGGAAGTATTCGTCAATTCGAATCGCTCAGCGAAGTGGGACTTTGGCGGGAAAGTGGTTTCCGAACGGCGCATGGTCTCCGACATGGTCGGGCGGATTAGCGAGATGCTCGCCAAATCGATCGACCTTCATGCGCTCGACGCGCAGATGCCCGCGGAGGAACTGGTCCATTTTCGGCAGTTCCTTGGCGCGTTTGCCGGGCTGGATCGGCAAGGCAAGCTGGGGCCGCAGGCTTCGTCGGGATTCTCCCGTTTGCCGGGCGGCTACCAGGAACCCGGCGTTCCGATGAATCCGCTGTCGATCAAGGAATTATTGCCGTCGCCTGCTGTCGTGCTGCCTTACCAGTTCGAATATATTTTCGACATGCAGGCCACCATGCTGCAACCCGTCGGCGGCATGGATCGCATCGCCCATGCGATCTACGAGGAGGTGAAGCCCAGCGTTCGCCTCGGCCAGGCCGTCACCGCCATTCGCCGCCAGGGCAATGGCGTGCGCATCGAGCTTGGGCAGCGTTCGGTCACTGCTGACTATTGCGTATGCACATTGCCCGGGCATCTCCTCTCGCGAATTCCCAGCGACTTTTCTCCGGGCAAGCAGGCGGCGCTGAAGAACATAGAATATCTCAAGAGCGCGAAAATCGCGTTCGAGGCACCGCGCTTCTGGGAGACCGAGGACGCGATCTATGGCGGTTGCGGCTGGACCGACCGGCTCAACGAGAACATCATCTATCCGTCGAACGGCTTCCATCAGAAGCGCGGAGTATTGGTCGGCGCCTATGTCGCGGGCTGGACCAATCAAGAAAACCCCGACAAGTTTGCCTCGCTGCCAATTGCCGAGCAGATCGCCATCAGCCGCGGCTCGGTCGAAGCGATGCATCCTGGCCGGGCGCGCGAGCTTGACAAGCCGGTCGTGGTCAACTGGGGCAAAGTGCCCTGGTCGGAAGGCGTCGGCGCGATCGGCCAGGACTTCGACTTCGCCCGGCGCGGCGCCCGCTATGAGGAATTGCTGAAACCCGAGGGACCGATCACCTTCGCGGGCGAGCATCTATCCTATGTCGGTTTGTGGCAGGAAGGCGCGGCCCTGTCGGCGCATGAGGCCCTGAAGCTGGTTCACGCCATGGCGGCCGAAAGGGGCCAGGCGAAAGCTGCAGCAGTCTGAAGGAAAATGGGGCGGCGGCGCTGGCCGGCCGCCACCCCATGTCCCGCCGGGAACGATCAAACGACGGGGACATCACTCAAACGCACGAGCAGGCAAAGGCGATGCGCGCCCTGGCTCGAAAGCCATGCGCCCCGTCGATTGACAGTCTGTTATCTTCCTGACTGAATGCAGACATGTTGCGGGTAATTTTCGCTGGCTTGTGCGCCGCCGCCATTTCGCACGGCGCAGCTCACGCCGAGCACCCGCAGGCCACCGGGAAATGGGTCATCGATTTCGCGGACGACCAATGCACTGCGATGCATGAATTTGGCACTGCGAAGGATCCGGTTCATTTCGTCATCAAGCCATCGCCTGCGAGCGACGTGGTTCAAATTTCCCTCGTCAAGGATGGCGGGAATATGGATGCCGTTCAGGAGGACGCGCGGATCACGATCGGCGACGGTGCGCCCGCGAAGTTCAATCAGTTGCGCTATGGCGTCAACAAGAAGCAGGTCTATCGGATCAACCTGGATGCATCGGCGGCCCAGGCACTTGCCCGGGCCAGGACGCTGACCTGGTCGGCGCCTAGACACCAGGTTCAGTTGACGCTCGGGCCGATGGAGCAGGTGATGCAGACGCTGGCGGCCTGCCGGGCGGACCTGCGCAAATACTGGAATATCGAGCCGGCCTTGCAGGACTCCCTGCGCGAGCGAGCAACCTCTGCCGAGTCACTGGTTCGTGCTTTCAGGAGCGACGATTATCCCCAGCAGGCCCTTTGGAATTCCGAAGGGGGGACGACGTCCGTCGTATTGCTTGTCGATGACAATGGCGAGCTTGCGGACTGCATGATCGACCAAACCAGTGGCATTGCGACGCTGGACGCCATGACCTGCATCATCATTCAAAAGCGCGCGAAGTTCCGGCCCGCGATTGGTTCCGACGGCAAGCCGGTCCGAGGTGTCATAAACACGCGAATTCGCTGGGTGATGCCCTAGCTCATCAAGATCTTGTGCCGAATTGCGCACGGCTAGCGCAGGCGAACGCGGCACGGTAAGCCTTCCTCCTGACAGGAGGACTGACCCATGCGCTTGATGATCCTTGCAGTAATGTTGGCGTTCAATTCGATTCCGGCGCTCGCTGCGCCTGCCGACGTGAAGGCCAGTGTCGCGGCAACTTCGGCGCGCGGGGAGGCGAACGTCAAACTTGATGAATCGCGCAAGCCCGCAGAATTGCTGGCGTTCCTAGGCCTCCAGAAGGGAATGCGCGTGGCCGACCCGTTCGGCGGCAATCTCTATTGGGCCGAAATCGCCGGGCCAGCGGTCGGGCCCAAGGGCAGCTTGACGATCTGGCAGCCCAAGCAATTCTACAACCAACAGGTTTACGACCGCTTCATGGCGTTCTCGGCCAAGCAGCCCAATGTGTCGATGATCGTCAGCCCGTTCGAAGCGCCCAACCTTCCCTCCAACGCCTATGATTTCATGCTGATCAACATGGATTACCACGACGTCTACTGGGAAAGCGCCAAGAACGGGGTGGTTCGCATGGAGCCGGATGACTGGTTGAAGACGATCTATGCGGCGATGAAGCCGGGCGCCGTCGTCGGCGTGGTCGACCATGTCGCAAACCCCGGAGATGCTCGCCAGGCCGCCGACAAGCTGCACCGGATCGACCCGGCCACGGTTCGCGCCGACTTCAAGCGCGCCGGCTTTGTCCTGGAGTCGGAAAGCGACATGCTTCGCAATCCGGCCGACGATCATAGCCTGCTCGTCTTCGATCCCGCCATTCGCGGGAAGACCGACCGCTTTGTGATGAAGTTCCGGAAGCCGCGATGAGCGAATCGGGACGGCGATCCACCTGGCTGGTGCTGGGCGCACTGATTGCCGGGCTCCTCCTCGGCGCCTTGTCGGCCCAGGCCGGAGATGCCGTGCGCGAGCCATTGGTCAAAACCGCCGCGGTGGTCGGCGGCCTGTGGCTCGATGCGCTCAAGATGACGGTCATCCCGCTGATCATCTCGCTGCTGATCACCGGCATCGTGTCCGGCGCCGATCAGGCGCGGGCCGGCGGGATTGCGGGGAGGTCGATCATGTGGTTCGTCATCGTGCTGACGGCGTCGGCGGCATTTGGTACGCTTGCCATGCCGGTCATGCTCGAGGCCTTTCCGCTGCCGGCCGATGCGGCCGAAGCGCTTCGCGCGGGCCTGGCAAGTGTCGACAGCAGCGCCGCGAGCGCGTCCGTTCCGACCGTGGAAGACTGGCTGCGAAGCCTGATCCCGACCAACCCGATCGCTGCCGCGGCCAATGACAAGGTTCTTGCGCTGGTCGTGTTCACCGGCATCTTCGCATTCGCCGTGACCCGTATCGACGCGGACGGGCGTCAGGCGGTGGCAAGGCTATTCAAGGCCGTTCAGGATGCGATGCTGGTGGTGGTCGGCTGGGTATTGTGGCTCGCGCCCGTCGGCGTGCTCGGGCTGGCCTTCGCAGTTGGAGCGGGTGCCGGCGGCGCAGCGTTCGGCGCGGTGCTGCATTATGTCGTGCTGGTATCGTTGATCTGGAATCGTCGTGATGATCGCGGCCTATGTGGTCGCTGTGCTGTTCGGGCGCTGGCGGCTTGGCGATTTCACCCGCGCGATGGTGCCGCCGCAGGCGGTCGCCATTTCGACCCAGTCCAGCCTGGCCTCGCTGCCGGCGATGCTCGATGCGGCCAATCGCCTTCGCCTGCCGCAACGCACCGCTGACGTCAGCCTGCCGCTGGCAGTCGCCCTATTCCGCGCAACTGGTCCGGCGATGAACGTCGCGGTTGCAATCTATGTCGCCTATTGGATGGGAATCGAGCTTCACGCCGGCAATCTGATCGCCGGTTTCGCGGTGGCATCGATCGCCAGCTATTGGGCGGTCAGCCTGCCCGGCGCGCTGTCATTTATCACCTCGATTGCACCGATTTCACTGGCGATGGGCGTTCCGATCGAGCCGCTGGCGCTGCTGATAGCGGTCGAGGTTATCCCTGACATTTTTCGCACCCTCGGTAATGTGACATGGGATGTGGCGGCGGCCGGAGCGGTGGCGCGCGGAGAGCGCTCGGAAGCCTGACGCGCAGTCGTTCGTCGTCTAGACCGGTTCGTTCGCGTCCCGAAACGGGCGCCGGTCGATGCGCGACCAATTCCTGTCGAGCGAGGCGTGCAAATAGCGTCCAAAAGGCGCCATATCGAATGGCGGCGTGAGGAGGGGAAGACCCCTGACATCCCGACCCTTCTTTGCGCCGCAACCCGCAAGCCTTGGCGGCTAGCGTCCGGAAATGACGCGCACCTGATCGGCGTAGAGCCGGCCCACCGGCTGCTCCTCTCCATCGGCCAGCCGGGCAATCCAGCGGCCGGAGGGATTGCGGCTGAAACCAGCGATGAAATCGCGACGAACGATGGCCGAGCGGTGGAGCCGGACGAACAGGTCGGGGTCGAGCCCTTCTTCAAGCGCCGTCATCGAATGATAAATCAGCCAACTGCGTTTGCCGACGTGAAGGCGCATATAGTCGCGCTCGGCGGTGACCCGGTCGATGTCGCGCGAGGCAATTCGCACCAGGCCCGACAAGTCCGATGCCCAGAATTCGTCGAGCCATGGCGACTGAGGCGCAGGCGCTTCGGCCGTCTCCCCTGTCGGCCGCGATTCCCAATAGGAACGAGCGCGCTCGACAGCGCGCGCCAGTCGGTCGAACTCGACCGGTTTCATCAGATAGTCGATTGCCGCGACATCGAACGCCGCAACCGCGAATTGGTCAAAGGCTGTTACAAACACGACCGCCGGAGAATGGGATTGACGCGACAGGGCGCGGGCGACCTCGATGCCATCGAGGCCCGGCATGGCGATGTCGAGCAAGACCAGGTGGGGTGCGAGAGCCTCCGCCATGCGCACCGCGCTTTCGCCATCGTGCGCCGTTCCGACTAGGTGCACCTCGTCCAGCCGCGCGAGGAGCATCTGCAGCCGCTCGGCCGCTAGCGGCTCATCATCGGCGATGAGAACTTTGAGGCCGGTCGAATCAGTCATCGTCACCCACTGGTAGCGCGAGAGATACTTCATAACCGCCCGGGATTGGACCGAAACGGCAATCTGCCTGCTTGCCGAAATGCGCTTCGAGGCGCTGGCATACATTGGACAGGCCAAGGCCGGTGCCCTCATGCGTTGGAGCGGCCCGCGCTCTGTCACGCGTAGCGCCAGCGATGCGATTGGTGATGGCTAGCTCCATCCGGCCGCCATCGAGCCGCCGGCCCTGGATCATGATCTCGACCCGCGACGTCGTCGCCGAAACCCCATATTTGATCGCATTCTCGATTATCGGCTGGAGGATCAGTGCCGGCACCCGGGTCTCGGCGAGATCCGGTGGGATATCGATGGTGACATGAAGCCGGTCAGGAAAGCGCGTTTTTTCAATGTCGAGGTAGAGTCGCTGCAGCGCGATTTCCTCTGCCAGGCTGACGTCCGCCGAGGGGTCGATCGACAGGCTGGTGCGGAAAAAGGTCGACAGCGCCATCAGCATTTCCTCGGCCCGGTCGGACCGTCCCGACATCACCAGCGAGGACAGACTGTTCAACGTATTGAACAGGAAGTGCGGGTTGACCTGGTAACGCAGCGCACGGACCTGCGCGGCGTGGGCCGCCGTCTCCGCCTCGGCCAGGCGCAACTCCGTAATCCGGGTGCGCCGCTGCTGGGTCATCGCGATGAAGAAGGCGCACCAGGCGGCCAGCAGGAAATACCAGGTGACGGTGCCGTCGGCGATGAGGCGCGGCATCTTGGATGCGATCAACTCCTCGATGGGCGGGAGATTGACCTCCATCTCGTCGCCATTGTCCTTGACGATGCGAACATTATTCCCCCGCTGGACGATGGCCACGCCTTCCTGGGTGGTGATCCGTGATTGCGGGCTCATGGGATCCGACATCGTCGCCATCTTGAGGCTCATGAAGGCCATGATTACGGCCGCCGGCAAGGCGGCTATGGCGGCGACCAACGCGATCCGTCGAATGCTTCCGTCGCGAGCCAGCACGCGGATAGTGATGTAGATGAGGAATGTAAGGACGAGGCCAACGGCGGCATTGACCACGCGGTAACCGATGGCCGACGCCGCCTCAGGCCCGAACAGTCCGCGCAAAAGCACGGTGACCAGGTAAAAGGACCAGAAGCCGATGATCGATTGGGCGGCGAGCCGCCAGTCGGCAAAGCGGCCCCCCGGGGAAAAAAGCGCAAGTGCGGCCATCAGCAGGTCATTAGGGATTGTTTGGGCGCGAGGACAATCATGCATTCGTCCGTTGGCAGATGCGGTCCGCCTTCCCGTCGAACAATATGGATATGAAGCGAGGAACGCGACGGGCGCGACCTTCGTTGACCTGCGCAGAGCCTGAGATGAGAGAGCGAAAATGTCTTCCCCAAAAGATCATAAGAAAACTCCGCCCATACCCCAGCAACGTGATCCGGACCGGGAGCTTGAGTTGAAAGTGAAGAAACATCCCGAGGACAAGGATTCCAAGGTCGACCTTGGCAGCGACGAATCGATGGACGCTTCAGATCCGAGCTCGGCAACTCAGCCGGGCTCCAGCGAACCCGCGCCGTCGTCGGGATTTCCCGAATAGATAAAATCCTGTTGCATGGTCGTGAGTTGCCGTTGCGACTCATGCGCATCGTGCCCTGAAAAACACAGGTGCCGACAAGAAGTCGTCAAGGTGACATTTTCATGTTGCGGCCATGACTCCCCTCTGATTCAATCTGAATGGGGGGTGGGATTTTGGTTAAGCGATTTGAAACCCAATTGGTCGCATGATCCCACCAGGGCAAGAGGAGTGGGATCAATGACGACCAGGACGAGCCAGCCCGCCGGTGGTGCGCTGCTCATTTCGGAAATGAAGGAATTCGCTTCCTTCCCGAAAGCGACGCAACGCTACATTCGCCGTTCGCTGGACGTGGCCTATGGCCGATCCGATCCGCTGGACACCTGGGCTCGCGACGAGGTTGAGGCTGCCGCGATTGCCGCTCAGGCCCGCTTCTACAAACAGCTGGACCATCTTCGCCTTCAAATTCCCGATGACAGCGGGCTCGACATGATCGAGCCGTTCCTTGGCATGCTGGTCACACTGTCCGCGTTTGACCTGGGTCAGGACCGCCTGCAGAATTTCGCCGCCTTCCGCTTTCTGTACGAGCGCCTGCTTGGTGCGGGCGTGCGTCCTTGGCTGCCGGCCGCATTCTGCGCTGCTGCTGCGCTGCCGCATCTCCATCCCGACCGCCGCCGTGTGCTGCTGCAGTCGATTAGCGAAAGCGCTGCGACAGCGCCGGGCTGGTCAACCCGTGAACCGGTGTTCTGGCCGGAGTGGGTCGAAAAGGTTGACGTCGCCGCGGCTGCCTAAGCAGGCAACTTAATCGACGGAAAAATGCGGGCGAGCTCAGCGAGGCTCGCCCGTGCATTTTTGTGGTGGATGAAGACGCCACCGGCTTCCTGCCACTTGTCGCGATGATCCTCCCGGTCGTCGACCAGCACATCGCCCCGCTTCATGTATTTCACTTTGTCGCGCGCCAGGCAGGTGATCACCGGCGTTCCGGGAAAATGCTCCTCCGCCCAGGCAAGCTTCTGCGGTGCCGCCCAATTGCCGAGTGGCAAGCCGGTCAGGATCGTCGGCCTAAGGTGCGCGACCGCATCAAACAGCAGTCCGGCGTCCGGCATTAACGGCAGGGCCGCATAGAAATCCCTCGTCTGCGCCAATCTGCGCCACAGCTCGCGCTTCGAATGGCGTGCCTCATATTGGCGCGGCGAGAGGCCGCCCAGCGCCGCCTTGGCTCCCGACTCGAAGTCGGCCAGCACACCATCGCAATCTAGAAACAGCTGGCTCTTTTCCGACATGCTTCAACAATCTCCGAAGCTGGGGTCAGTTCCTAAGCGAGCTTGTCGAGCAGCTCCGCCGCGAAGTCGCTTAGCGTGTCATCCCGGGCTCCGAGGATCGCGATTCGATCACCGGGCAGGGCTTGGGACAGAAGCGCCGCCCCGATCGCGTCCCGATCGGCGATATGTTCGGCATGGCCGCCTGCCTGGCGCACCGCCTCTGCCAGCCAATCCGCGCCGCGAGTCTTGTCGACCGTGCCGCCCTGATAAACCGCATCGGGCAGGTAGAGCCGATCGTCGTCGCGCATTCCCGATGCGAAGGTCGCGGCCAGTTCCTCGCCCATCTTCGCGATCGGCCCATAGCCGTGGGCCTGGAACATGATCAGCAGCCGTCCCGGTTGCGCGGTGAGGGTCGCCAGCGTCGCCGCAATCTTGTCCGGGTTGTGGGCAAAATCGTCGATCACGGTGACGCCGCCAGCTGTCCCAACGGTTTCGAGACGCCGTTTGAGTCCGGCGAAGCGGCCAAGGGCAGCGGCTGCTTCACCGACCGGTAGGCCAAGCGCATAGACCGCGCCGAGCGCGGCGAGTGCATTCATCGCATTGTGTCGGCCGGGGACCGCCAACCGTACCTTGTGGCTGTCACCCGACAATTCCACCGTGAAGCTCACGCCATCGGGCAATAGTTCTAGATTGCGGCCTTGAAGCGCGGCGCCGGGCGAATCGAATCCGAAGCCGATTGGATCGCGGATCGCTTCGGAGATGGCGCGGGCCTCCGGATCGTCGAGATTGACGACCGCCTTGCCCGCACGGGCAAGGAATGAACCGAACAGCGAACGCAGCTCGTCCATCTCCTTATGGTCGAGGCTGATATTGCCGAGCACGGCGACGGTCGGGCGGTAGAGCGCGATCGAGCCGTCGCTCTCGTCAACCTCACTCACGAACAACTCCGGATCGCCTACCAATGCGGACGCGAATGGCGCGTTCGGCGCGACAAAATTCTTCATGACCGCGCCATTCATGACCGTCGGCTGGCGATGAAGCGCGTGGAGTATCCAGCCGATCATGCCCGTGACGGTCGACTTGCCACTGGTTCCGCCCACGGCGACGCTGGTTTGCGCATCATTGAGCAGCCTGGCGAGGAGTTGGGGGCGCGTGACGTGCGGAAGCTCCAACTCGCGCGCACGGACGACGTCGGGGATCGTCTCTTCAACCGCTGCCGACGTGACCAGCGTCATTCCCGCGGAAAGACCCGAGCCGTCTTGCGGCAAAAGCGAGATTCCCAGCGACTTGAGATATTCGAACTTGTTTCCCAGCCGACCCGCATCGAGCGACCGGTCGGAACCGGAAACGCGCGCTCCCCCGGCGCGTAGGATGGCGGCGAGGGGGAGCATTCCGCTGCCCCCGATCCCGCAGAAGAAATATTGGTTGGTCATCCGGGCCGCCCTATGCGGAGCCGCTGCCTTGTGCAAACAATGGCGCGATGAAGATCGCGGTGGTCGCGCCAAGCTGCACTTTGAGGCCTGAGGCGGCGGAGACGGTCGCCGCCATCGCCGTCGCCCGTGGCGACGCCGAACTGGTCATTCACCCTCAATGTTTCTTCTCCGACGGCCATTTCGCCGGACCGGATCCGGCTCGCCTGGCGGCGCTACGCGATGTGATGGCTGACGAGAGCCTCGATGCGGTCTGGTTTGCGCGCGGTGGCTATGGGTCGAACCGGATTGCCGTGGCGGCAGTTGCGGATTTGCCGCCCGCCGCCCGAAATAAGACGATACCTTGGCTATTCAGATGCGGGGTTCCTCCTTGCCGCCTTCGACAGGGCTGGGTTGCAGGTTGCCCACGGGCCAATGGTCCAGGATGCCGCACGTGAGGGTGGGGAGGCGGCGATCCACCGCGCGCTCGACTGGCTGGTGAAACGCGATCCCGCCACGCTCGAACCGGGGCTGCAACCCGGCGCGCGCGCCATGGCCTTCAACCTGACCGTTCTATCGAACCTGATCGGGACCGCGATCGAGCCGGATTTCACGGCGCCGACCTGTTGATCGAGGATGTCGCCGAGCATGAGTATCGGATTGACCGGGCGATGTTCCATGTCACGGGAAGCCCAGCCATCCGCCAGGTCGCCCGAATTCGGATGGGCCGGATGAGCGAAATTCCCGACAATGACCCGGCGTTCGGGAGCGATGCACGAATCGATTGTCCGCGACTGGTGCGAACGCTCCGGAATTGCCTTCGGAGGGACCGCCGACATCGGGCATGACGCGGACAATCGGGTCGTTCCGTTCAATCTTGCGTGAAATTAACCAATTTCATCGCTCTCTCCCTCTTGCGCATAGAGGGAAATCGCGCTCTATCTCTCTCTAGAACAACAGGAGGGCCTCATGGCAAAAGCATCAAGCGGGACTGGTCGTAAAGCAGGAGGCGGTCTCGCCCGTCCGGTAACCCCGTCGGCGGAACTCGCGGCGGTGGTCGGTTCGGCCCCGCTGCCGCGTAGCGAAGTCGTCTCGAAGGTGTGGGATCACATTCGCAAGAACAACCTGCAAAATCCCGCAAACAAGCGGGAAATTCTTGCAGACGACAAGCTGAAGAAGGTGTTCGGCACCGACAGTTGCACGATGTTCGAGATGAACAAGCATCTTTCCAAGCATCTGAGCTAGAGCGCGGGCCGCGCCTAAGCGGCCAGCAATCGAAGAGGGGCCCCGGCATCGCCGCGGGCCCCTTTTTCATGCTCAGGCGAGTTCGCTTCAGGCGCGAAATGCGGTGGCCAGCGGCTCGGACGTGACCGGATAGCCGCGATCGTCGGGGATTCGGACGTGAGCTTCGCCGTCAATTTCATCGATCCAGGGAATAATCGTATCTAACGAGTGTGCGCGCGCGTCGGCCACCACCGCGTCGAAGCTGCCGTGGCCGGCCAGCCGCTCCAGGTTTCGTTTGGTCGGGAAGATGGCGCTTGCCCTGCCGTCGGCGATGCGTTCGAGCAATTCCGCCGGGCTTGCCCATTCCGCCGCCACGCATTCGCCAGGCTGCGGATTTGGCGGCCAGTCACCCGCAGGCGCACGGCGCGATGAAGAAATGCGTATCGAATCTGCGGGCATGCTTGAACGCGGGCATCCAGCGGGCGAACGCCGTCAGGGCATCAAGGTCGAGTGTCAGGCCATGACGCGCCAGAAGCTCACCAAACGCGTCGCCGGCGATCAGCGCCTCCTGAAGCATGGCGCCAAGCGCGTGGTCCATCGGCTGTGCCAAGCCTATCGCAACCGCGCTTTCCTCGATTGTTTCGCGGATCGCGGTGACCTTGGCTGCGGCATCGGGATGTCCGAGCGAGACGGCGAGCGCGTGATCCTCCGGATCGATCCTGCCGCCCGGGAAAACGATGGCTCCCGCGGCAAAAACCATATCGGCCGACCTCTCGACGACAAGGATTTCCGGCCTTCCTGCCGCCAGCGGCACGGGATCCCTCCACACGACCAGCGTGGCGGCGGGGATGGCGGCTTCAGTCATGGGGCAGCACTAGCAGGGTTCGTCCCACAAAAAAGGGCCGGCAACCCGAAGGCGCCGGCCCTTTCGTTCCGTCCCGCGAAGGGCGAAATGGCTTACATCGCGTTGACGGCAGCCGCGTTGACGTCGGCCTCGTCGATCGCTTCTTCCTTGGCGTCTCCGGTTGCTTCGAGAGCGTCGGCCTGGTTTTCCAGAGCAGCGGCCTCGGCCGCATTGCTCGTATTGTCGGCCATCGCTTCCAGATTGTCAGCGGCGGCGTCGTAGTTGTCCTCGATGTTGTCCCCGAGGGCATCGTCACCCTTGCCGCCGCAGGCAGCGAGAGCAAGCGCAGCAGCGCCAACGATGGCAAACGAAAGCTTCTTCATCAAAAATCCCCTTTTTCCAGTGCGGCGGCAATATGGCGGCCTTCACATGACCGGTTCCAACGCAACCACATCCGTAACGGTTCCGCGAGCGGGCTCAATTTGTCAATGACTTGCTTGGAATTGGCCGAAACCCTATCTTGGCCATGCCGGGCAACCGGCTATGTCGGTAGATGATTGGGTGGAATAGGCATTTCGGACCCGGGGGGCAGTACCCCGGCGCCTCCACCACCAGCAGCGATACTTCGTTCATTCGATGCTGCTGATGGGGGCGAAACAGGATCGACGAGTGCAATAAAGGCCTAGTTGCCGATCGGTAGGAGACCACCGTGACGGCTCATTCACACAAGTGCCAACGATAACGAGGCTCTTGCGATTGCTGCGTAACTGAGGGCCTAACGGTCTAAAGTTATTCGGACAAAAGCGCGGTCGGACCCCACCGGGCAACAGAAGGGGATTCCAGCGGCCTCCGGAGGAGCCGGGCAACAGAAATCCTCCGGACTTTTCCCAGAGATGCGACCATTGCTTGCGATGCGACAGTTCCCGTCGCAGGTTGCGACGCCAAACTAGGGGGAGTCGCACACCATGCCGTTACACCGCGCGCTTATCGCACTTAGCCTTGCCGCATCGACCGCCGCTCTTGCTGCTCCTCTTCCTAAGGAGCAGTTGATGAAGCCGCCCTCGGACGCGCGCCATTATGTGTTCGCGTCGGAATCAGCAAAGCACGGTGACATTTGGGCGTGGACCTTGCCGGATGGGCGAATGGCCTATCGCGAATCGCGTTCGCTGCGCGGCTGGATTACCGAGGAAGATGCGGTGGTCACGCTGGACGGGCGCGGATTCCCAACCTCGATCGTGATCCGCGGCTTTAACGATCAAGGTGATGCGACCGAAAATTATCTGATCGATGCAGCCGGCAAGGCAGTCTGGAAAACCACCGTCGACGAAGGATCGGGCGACGCGTCCGGAAAAATCTATAACAGCTATGGCGGGCCGATCCTCTCGAACGAAGCGCTGTACAATGCGCTGCTTGCCGCCGGAGACAAGGGCGTTGATCTGCTTCCCTCAGGCCATGCCGAGATATTGCGCAAGGGGATCAAGGCGACGGTGAATGGACCGTCCGGGCCAAAGACCGTCGAGCTCGTCTATGCCACTGGTCTTGGCTTTTCGC
This sequence comes from uncultured Alphaproteobacteria bacterium, assembly GCA_963750385.1. GTDB lineage: Bacteria > Pseudomonadota > Alphaproteobacteria > Sphingomonadales > Sphingomonadaceae > Sphingomicrobium. Next base: position 493,934 of record CAVVQJ010000007.1, read on the forward strand.
CCGATCCAATCTGGATCGACGACGAGAATAAATTGTTCGGATCGGCCGGCGTGATCTCCATCCTGCCCGCCGGTTATGAGGCAAACGGGCCCAAGCTGCGCAAGATTTAGGACGATGCGACCGCGGCGATGGTGCGCGACGTCGCTCATCAGTTCCTGACACCCGCGAACCGCGCACCGACGTTGATTGATCATGTAAAATTGTTCGACGCAGTGGGCGGCCGCTACCTTGACGACCGTGCAGTGCTGGTCCGGGACGGGAAGATCGCCGCGATCGGCACCGGTGGATCGATCAGGGCGCCGGCGGGTGCAACGAGCATTGACGGGCGCGGCAAGACGCTGGTGCCCGGACTGTGGGACTCGCATCAGCACATTGGAGACGACTGGAATTTGCTGCAGAATGTCGCGACGGGAATCGTTAATGTACGCAGCCCTGGTTCGCTGATCGACGACGCCCAGTCGATCATGAGGCGCCGCGCGGCGGGCGATCTGATTTCGCCGGATGGGAAAGTGTCGGTCATCGTCGACCGCAAGGATCCGCTCGCGGCCCAGGGTTCCCTGACGGTCAGCAGCGCCGAGGAAGCCATCGCCGCGGTCCACAAGATCAAGGATGCCGGGATGTGGGGCGTCAAATTCTACACGTCGATGACGCCGGCCTGGATCGCGCCCGCCGCCGCCGAGGCGCATAAGCTCGGCCTGCATGTGCATGGCCATATTCCCGCCGGGATGCGGCCGCTGGATGCGGTTCGCGCCGGCTATGATGAAGTCACCCACATTAATTTCATCATGATGCAGGCGATGCCGCAGGCGGTGGTCGACAAGGCCAATACCTCGGCGCGGCTCGACGGCCCGGCCAAATATGGCAAGGATGTCGACCTCGATTCCGCCGAGATGAAGGGCTTTTACGCCGAACTTGCCCGGCGTCACACGATCGTCGACCCCACGCTGACAGTGTGGGAGCCGCTGATGACGTCCGACGGCACCGTTCCGGCACCCGAATATGAGCCATTTATGGAGGTGATCCCGGCCTCGGTCGCGCGCTCGCTGAAGATTAGCGGCTATCCCCTGTTCGACGGACTGACGCGCGACGATTTCCGCAAAAGCTTCGCCAAGATGGCGAATCTGGTGGGTCGCCTGCACAAAGCGGGCGTGACCGTGGTTGCAGGCACCGATGGCTATGGTCTGGAACTGGTGAGGGAACTGGAGCTGTACCAGGAGGTCGGCCTGACCAACGCGGAGGCATTGCAAACCGCCACCATCATTCCAGCGCGCATGACGGGTATGGACAAATCGACCGGATCGATCGCGGTTGGCAAGGACGCGGACATGATATTGGTACAGGGCGACGTGGCGAGTTCGCTCGGCAATCTGCGCCACATCGAAACGGTCTTCAACGACGGCTATCGGCTCGACGCCGCCGCGTTGCGCAAGGCGAGCGGCATCAGCGGGATGCCTAAATAGGGGCGCGCCGTGCGTAGTTGGGGAAATCGATCGTGCTGGCCGCCGCGCCATTTTTGCTGAGCGGCAGTTTGTGGGTGAAAATCCCCGAAACGCTGATCCGGCTTTAGCGCTTTCTCAGCTCGTCCCTTATTTGGGTCAAAAGCTCGGCTTCGGTCGGTCCGGCCGGCGTATCCTCGCCCCGCTTCATGATGCGGTTGGCGTAGCGCACGATGAGGAAGATGATGAACGCCAGGATCAGGAAATTGATCAGGACGGTGATGAACTGGCCCCATCCGATCATCGGCACCCCTGCGGCCTTAAGGTCGGTATAGCTCGCCGGATTGCCCTTGAAGCCGTCCGGAATTGGCCCGAGCATGGTGAAATAGTTGGAGAAATCTGCGCCGCCGAATGTCGCGCCGACCACTGGCATGATCATATCGTCGGTCAAGCTGGCAGTGATGGTTGCGAACGCTGCGCCGATGATAACCCCGACCGCGAGATCGAGAACATTGCCCTTGGCGATAAACGCTTTGAATTCCGAAAACATGCGCGTGCCTCCCCATCTCATCGCCGGAAATCCGACTTTGTATCGTTTCGGAATCGATTGAAAGGGGAGGCATGGTGTCCTACCTATGTAAGCCACTTTGGGCCTCATGGGGGTAAAGAACATGACCGCACTTCGTCGTTTCGGACTCGTCGCACCGCTTGCCGCTTTGAGCCTTGCCGGCTGCGGCCTCAATTCGGTCCCCACGGCCGAGGAGAACGTCAACGCCAAATGGGCCAATGTTCAAAGCGAGTATCAACGCCGCTCCGACCTTATTCCGAACCTGGTTGCGACCGTGAAGGGCTATGCGCAGCAGGAAAGCAAGGTGCTGATCGAAGTCACCCAGGCACGGGCCAACGCCGGCCGTGTGACCCTGAGCGCCGCCGACCTGGACGATCCCGAGAAGGTCCGCGCGTTCAACGATGCCCAGAACCGGCTTACGCAGGCGATCATCCCATTGCAGCGGCTGCAGGAAGCCTATCCGGACCTCAAGTCGAACGCGAACTTCCTGACGCTGCAGTCGCAGATCGAAGGCACCGAAAATTCGATCCTGGTGTCCCGGCGCGACTATAACGAGGCGGTGCAGGCTTATAACACCCGCATCCGGACCTTCCCCGACGCGATCGGCGCGAAAGTTTTCTATGGCGCCAAGCCCAAGGTCCCGTTCGAAGCGGCCTCGGGGGCCCAAGAAGCACCGACGGTCGACTTCAACGCGGCGGGATGACCATTATTAGCCGTCATCGCGAGGAGCGCAGCGACGCGGCGATCCAGAAGCGAATGCTGGATTGCTTCGCTGCGCTCGCAATCACGCTGATGCTGTTCCTTGCATTACCAGCGGCCGCCCAGACTTTCCCAAAGCTGACCGGCCGGGTGGTAGACCAGGCGCAGTTGCTCACGCCTGCGCAAATCATCGACATCAGCTCCAAGTCCGACGCGCTGGAGGCGGCGTCAGGACGGCAGTTTGTCGTCGCGACGGTGAACAGCCTCGAAGGGCGGCCAATTGAGGATTATGGCTACCGGCTCGGTCGGGCCTGGGGGATTGGCCAGGAAGACCAGGACGATGGAGTGATCCTGCTGGTCGCTCCCAATGAGCGAAAGGTCAGGATCGAAACCGGATATGGCGCTCGTGTTTTCCTGACTGATGCGGTGTCGAGCGTGATCATCCGGGAGAGCATCCTGCCGCGCTTCAAGGCCGGCGACATGGGCGGCGGGATCGTTGCCGGCGCCGACCAGATCATCAACATGATGCAACTCCCGGCCGAGGAGGCCGCCAAGCGCGCGCAGGAAATGGGCGCGACCGAATCGCGGCGGGGGGAAAGCGGCGCAAGCTTCGTGCCGGTTATTTTCATCGTCATCTTCTTCTTCTTGATGGTGGGCTCGATCGCCAGCCGAGCCGGCGGAAGGCGCTATCGGCGGCGCGGCGGGATTAGCCCCTGGGTGATTCTCTGGGGCCTCGATGCGCTCAGCCGTTCTTCCGGCCGGGGCGGCGGCTGGGGCGGTGGCAGTGGCTTCGGAGGAGGTGGAGGCGGCGGCTTTGGCGGCTTTTCCGGCGGCGGCGGGTCGTTCGGTGGCGGCGGCGCCTCGGGGGGATGGTGATGCTGCGATTGACCGAGGCCGACCACGACAAGGTCAGCACTGCAATTGCCGCGGCGGAGGCAATGAGCGACGGTGAGATCATCGCCATCACCGCCGACCAGTCGGACGCCTATCATGATGTCGGCCTCCACTATGCGGTGCTGGTGCTGTTCCTTGTGCTTGGTTTTTTCGCCGTATGGCCACACCAGCTTGAGCTGTGGTGGACGCGGTTGATGGGGTGGACCGACGAGCCGAGCCTCCGCCAACTCCTCACCCTGCTGCTGTTCTTCGCGCTGCTCAAATTCCTCGCGGTCCTTTTTATCCTCAAGTGGCGGCCGTTGCGAATGCTGCTGACGCCGGGGTCGACCAAGACGCGACGGGTCCGTCGGCGAGCCGTCATGCTGTTCAAGACCGGCGCCGAGCGCCGCACCATCGGCCGCACCGGCATTCTCATCTATCTGTCGATGGCCGAGCGCCGGGCCGAGATTGTAGGCGACGATGCGATCACCGCCGTGACGACGCCCGAAACATGGGGCGAGGCGATGACGGCGCTCATCCAGGACGTGAAGGCGGGGCGGCCGGGCGACGGAATCGTCGCCGCCGTTGGCTTGATCGGGACGGTATTGGCGGAGCATTTTCCCAAATCGAGCGAAGACACCAACGAGATTCCCGACAAGCTGATCGAGCTGTGAGTCACAAGCCCGAGATCATGTGGGAGGGCCGCTTCATTGCCGCGGTGCGCGAAGGGCCGTGGGAATATGTCCGGCGCACGCGCGGCATCAGCGCCGCGGTCATCCTTGCGGAGACGGACGCGCGCGAGATCCTCTTGGTCGAGCAAAATAGAATTCCGATCGGACGCCGTTGTCTGGAGCTGCCCGCTGGCCTGATCGGCGACGATCATGGTGGTGAGGATGACAATGTGGAAAGAGCCGCGGCGCGGGAGCTGGAGGAGGAGACGGGCTATCGCGCCTCCCACATCCAGCCTCTTGGCGAATATTATTCCTCGCCCGGCATGGTCGCGGAAAGCTTCGCGTTAGTTCGCGCCACTGGGCTGACCCGGGCCGGCGAAGGCGGCGGCGTGGAGGGCGAAGAGATCGTCGTCCACCATGTGCTGCGCACGAATGTCGTCAGTTTCATCGAGCAAAAGCGCGACGAAGGCGTCGGCATCGATGTGCGCCTGCTGCTTTTGCTCGGGAGCGAATATCTGCGCTGATGGTCGTTCGTCGAGTGGTTCCGCCCGCTTGCGAGCGTCGAGTTGCCTCTGGTTCAGCCTGCACCCTATAGAGTAGCCGACTTGATCCGGGGAGATTTAGCTTGAATATCATACTGTTGAGCGGCGCGGCCGCGATCGCGTTGACTAGCGCACCCGTGCTGGCCGCGACCCACGCCGCCGCACCTGCTGCCGCCGCCAAGCTGTCCGTGCCGAACAATATCCTGCTTGCGGATTGGACCGGTCCCTATGACGGCGTTCCGCCCTGGGATCAGGTGAAGCCAGCGCTGTTCCCTCAGGCGATTCAGTTCGGCATCGATGAGATGCTTCGCGAAAATAACGCGATCGCCACCAACCCGGCCAAGCCGACCTTCGCCAACACGATCGAGGCGATGGAGAAATCGGGCCAGCGGCTTGATCGCGTCCTGTCGGTGTTCGGCGTGATGACCGACAATATGTCGACGCCCGAATATCAGGCGCTCGACAAGGAATGGTCGCCCAAACTGTCGGCCGCCTACGACAAGATCAATTTGAACGGGGCGCTGTTCCAGCGGATCGCCAATCTCTACGAGCGGCGCGACGGCCTTGGCCTCGACGCCAAGCAGCTTCGCTTGCTGACCCGAACTTACGAAAGTTTCGTTCGCCGCGGCGCCAAGCTCGACGAGACGCAGAAAGCCCGACTCACCGCTTACAACCAGCAACTTGCGTCGGCCTTCTCCGATTTCAATTCGAAGCTTCTCGCCGATGAGGGGACTTTCACCCAAGCGACCGAGGCGGAGCTGGCGGGCGTTCCTCAGGACGTTAGGGACGCCGCCGCTGCTGCTGCCAAGGAAGCTGGACTTCCCGCCGGAACCTTCGCCATCCGCAACACCCGCTCGGCGGTCGAGCCGGTGCTGAGTTTCGGCAGCAACCGCACGCTTCGCCAGAAGGTGTGGACCGCCTTCGCCAATCGCGGCGACAATGGCGATGCCAACGACAATAATGCGACCATCGCGAAGATCGTCAAACTCCGCGCCGACCGCGCGCACCTGCTAGGCTACAAGACCCACGCCGACTGGCGGATGCAGGACACGATGGCCAAGACGCCGGCCAAGGCGATGGAGCTGATGATGCGCGTCTGGCCCGCCGCCGTCGCTCGCGAAAAGGAAGAGGTCGTCGACCAAATGGCGTTTGCTTCCAAGGACGGCCTCAGTGAGATCGAGCCTTGGGACTATCGTTACTATCAGGAGAAAGTCAGGAAGGCGAAATACAACCTTAGCCAGGACGAGATTAAGCCCTATTTCGAGCTATCGAACCTGGTCAAAGGGATGATGTGGTCGGCCGAGCAGCTCTATGACCTGAAGTTCACCGAAAACACGGGCAAGGTTCCGGTATTCCATCCGGATGTGCGCACGTTCGAGGTAACCAACGCCAAGACGGGCGACTTGGTGGGGCTTTATTATCTCGACACCTATGCCCGCACCGGCAAGCGCTCCGGTGCCTGGGCGACGACCTATCGCAGCCGTGCGCACCTGTTGGACGACAACATCGTCATCGGCTCGAACAACAATAATTTCACCAAGCCGGCGCCGGGCCAGCCGGTGCTGATCAGCCTCGATGATGCATCGACGCTGTGGCATGAGTTCGGCCACGCGATTCACTATTATCTAAGCGACGTGAAATATCCCTCGCTCGGCGGCTCGCCCCGCGACTTTGTGGAATATCCAAGTCAGGTGAACGAAAATTGGCTGCTGACCCGGCCGGTGCTCGATAAATTCGCTCGTCACTACAAGACTGGCGAGGCGATGCCCGAAGCGCTGGTCAAGAAGATCGAGGCGTCGGACAGCTTCAACCAGGGTTTTGCGACGGTCGAGTATCTGTCGTCCGCGCTGGTCGACATGAAGCTGCACACGAAGGAAGACGGAGTTATTGATTCCGACGCTTTCGAAAAAGCGACGCTGGCAGAGCTTGGAATGCCGAAGGAGATGGTGATGCGCCACCGCCTGCCGCAGTTCGGCCACCTCTTCTCGTCCGACAGCTACTCGGCCGGCTATTATAGTTACCTCTGGTCGGAAACGATGGACGCGGACACTTGGGCGGCGTTCGAGGAGGCGGGCAACCCCTATGATCGGGCGACCGCCGACCGTTTCCGCACGATCCTGTTGTCGACGGGCAATGAAACCGACCGGGCCGACGCCTACCGCCAGTTCCGCGGGCGCGACCCGGACGTGAAGGCGCTGTTGAAGCGGCGCGACTTCCCGACCAACTGAGGCGCCTAGCCGGAGGCGGCGGCGCGGTTCATGGCTTCCAGCTTGTGGCGCAGGCTGACGTTGAAGCCGTGTTCCAGCGCGTGGCGCGCGTCGGGATTGGCGGCGAGATAGGCGTTGAGCGCATGGCCCTGCGCGCACCAGAAGCGCGACGGAGCGGTGAGCGTCACGGTGGCGGTGGCGGGGGCATTGCCAAGGATCGTTGCCTCGCCAATCAGCTGGCCAGGCCCGATCTGTCCCACCAGGCGGGTCAGGGCGTGAACGTCAGCCGTACCCTTGGCGAGGTATACGAGTTGGGCCGCCTGTTCGCCTTCGCGGGTGAGCACGTCACCGGGGCGCCCGTCCATCCAGAAGCCTTGGTCGAGAAGGCGGCGAGCCTGCGCCCGACCGAGCCCGCTCAAGGGGCCGGTCAGCATGTCCTCTTCCTCGGTGGAAAAACGGGCTGCCTTGTTGGCCACCAGCACGCTGCCCGCCTGCACGCTGGCGACGACCAGGATCAAGGCGGGCAGGACAATGCCGAATAATCCATGGACCTCAAGACCATAAGCCAGGCCGAATGCTCCGGCGAGGCCCAGCAGCAAATGATTGGCCAGCCGCGACCGCGCAATGAGTGCTACCAAAGCGGCTGCGAAAATCGCGATATAGAGAACCAGCGTCACCGACATCGCGAAATGCTAACCCTCCGACCGGGCGCTGAATGTATCGATCAGCACATCGAGCTGTGCCTGGCAATTGGCGCGGATCAGGCTTTGCGCCATCCCCTCCAGGCCGGACGGCACCGGCGACAGCGTCTTGAGCGTGAGCGTTGCGGGCGCCCCGTTGCCTGATACGGTGATTTGGGCGCCAGATGTGGCGGGCAAGTCGCTCGGCCACGACGAGATCGACTGTCCGGCAGCGAAATGCACGTCGGCCTTCTTGCCATTCGTCGAATCCGTGAGCGTGACCGTCGCCTCGCCACCGCTGTTGCCTCGATATAGGCCCAGGTCGGCGGGATTGGCGATGCACACATTGCCTGAACGGTCGAGATCGGCCTGCCAGACGCTGCGCGTATTGGTGCCCCGAACCGCCCCCAGTCGGACCCGCCGTGCGCTGGTCCCGGCCGTGCGGATTGCGCCGGCGGCGGGCGGTGCGCTGGCCGAAACGCTGAAGCTGCCTGGTCCTTGAAGAGTGCGAGTGCCGCGGGAGTCGAGCAGAACGACGATATCGCTCGGCTTAAGCTTCATCATGTGCGTGTCCGGAAGGGCCTTGCCCGGCGGATAGGCCGCCGCCGACGGACCGGATGAACGCACGACCAGCACCGCCGCGGCAGCGGAGGTGGAAGCGAGGAGTACGGCAGTTGCCGCAGCTAAAGCCAGGCGGGTCATCGTCATTTCTCCGTCAGCTGGACCGCGCCCCCTGGCCCGGCCTCGCGCAGCCGGCAGGCAAAGGCCGACAGCGCCGCGTCCTTATCACAGGTTAAGCAAATTTGCTCGATTTCGTCGAGCGCCGAGCGATCCCCTGAATCAAAGGCGTCCCAAAGCTGGGCAAGGCGAACGCGCAGTCCGGAATCGAAATCGGGCGCCGGTTCCCATACGACGAGCGGGGTCGCGCGCCCGGACAAGATGATCCGGCCCATCGGCCGGAAAACATCGAGCGAGGTGCGAACCTTGGCTTCGTCACTGATCAGCGCGACGCTCTTCAGATATTTGTTGGCGCTTTCAAGCCGGGCGGCGCAATTCATGGCATCGCCGAGGGCGGTGTAGCTGAGCCGCCCCTCGCCGCCGAAATTGCCGACCACCGCCTCGCCGTAATGGAGTCCGGCTCGCGTGCGGCCGAGTGCGGTCCCGTCCTCATGATGCATGGCCGAGAATTCTCGGGTAAAGCTGATAATGGCTAGAAGCGCCGCTGCGGCACGGTCGGCATCGTCGTCGCGGGCGATCGGCGCTCCCCAGAAGGCGACGACCGCATCGCCGACGAACTTGTCGATCGTTCCGCCATGGTCGAGGACGATATCGCTCATCCCGTCGAGATAGGCGTTGAGCAGGCTCGCGACGCGCTCCGGCGAAAGCCGATGGCTGAGTGCGGTGAACCCCTCGATATCGGTGAACAAGGTGTAGATTGCTCGCTTTTCGCCGGTCAGCGAAAGCTTGGACGGATCGCGCAGGATCTGCGCGGCAATGTCGCGCGGCAGATATTTGCCAAGCGCCGACTGGGCATAGCGGCGTTGCTCCGACCCGACGGTGCGCACCGCCGCACCTGTGGCGGCATAGGCAAGGGTCCAGCCTCCCAGCCAGCCAAATGCCGGCAGACCATAGGTGTCCACCCCGCTCCATTCGAAGAGAAATGGCGAACCCGCGAAAAAGACGAGCTGGCCGAGCACCGCCAGCGCCACGACCCACGGCCGTACGTCGAGCATCGCGGTGAATACGCCGCACAACGCCACCAATATGGCGAGTGCCCAAAGGGAAGCGGGCCCGGCGGGGCGTGGTAGCCGATTGTCGAGCAGCTGAGCGAGCATCGTGGCGTGAACCTCCAGTCCGCTCACGGTCGGCCCATCGAGCCTGGTCGCTGGAACCTCGAATTGGTCGCGATCGGGAAGGTCGCCGCCAATCAGCACGGTCCGGCCCTTGACCTGATCGGCCATCAGCGGAGCTGTGGCGGCATCGGCGAAAAGATCGATTGGCATGCTTGCAAACACGGGCCGCTCGGGATCGGCGGCGACCCGGAAATCGATGCTTCCCGGATAATCGAAATCAGGTGGCGCCCCGGCGAGCGCGAGCGGCATGAAGGGTGGCAGGCCGCGCGGCAGCGACGGCCAGCGGCGAAGCACATTGTCGCCGTCCGCCTCGAACCGTACAGAGGTCTTGCGCACCTGGCTTCCGGCCAGCGAGCGCGACCAATCGTCCATGAACTGCTGTTGCCATTGCTCGATCTCGCCGGGTGCGAAGCGGCGGTTGGCGTAGGCCAGCCAGACCGGAGTCTTCATGGCTTTCATCGCCGCCAGGATTTGCGGATCCTCCGGCTGCGGCTGGTCGATCAAAATGTCAATTCCGATCGCCCTGGCGCCCATCTTGTCAATGTTGCTCAGCGCCCGGGCCAGGATAGCCCGGTCCAGCGGCGATCGCTTCTCGGTCGCGCGAAGCGTGTCCTGCGTATAGGGAATCAGGACGATCCTCGGGTCCTGGCCGACCTTGTGGCGTCGCTCCCTGCTCGCCTGGCGGAAATCGAACAACGCCCGCTCCGCGTCGGTCGCGATGGGGATCGTCTGGCGCGGTTCGTCCGGCCGAGCAGGAAAGTGCAGTTCATTGCGTCCCTCCGGATCCTGGCCCACGCTGACCGGCATTTCCCAGCTGTAACGCGCAAACAGGATGGCCCAGACGATGATCAGCGCGGTGACGAGAAGGCGTGCCTTTGGGACTCGCCGAAATTCGCGCACCACCCCTTCGACCGTCGGGCGCTCGTCGCCATCCAGCGGGTCTGGATTCGCGGTCCAGCGGCGATGCGGCTGGTCCACGCTCAGCGATTTTTCCATGGTTTGCAGTGTGGCAACGCCCTGACCCCCGTCGGCATTTTCCCCGCGGCGGCGAATCGACTCCCCACCTCGCGGTTAACTTGCGATAAATTCTTTTAGGCGCGAGCGCGAGTCAGAGGCGCGCGATGCGGGCCTGCTCCAGCGCCAGTTCGGCCAGCGGCTCGAGCTGCCCGACCATTTGCAGCGCGTGCGCCGAAGACGCATTGCCGCGCGCCAGCCGTCCCTTGATCCCATGGAGGATGGCGGCGAGCCGGAACATCACGAACACGATGAGATAATCGGCATGCGGCAGATGGTCGCGACCAGTTCGGCGGCAATAGGCGGCGACATAATCCTGTTCGGACGGAATCCCGAGCGCGTCGAGGTCAAGCCCCGCAAGGCCGGTGAATATGCCCGCCGGCATTCGGTACATGATGAGATGATAGACGAAGTCCGCAGCCGGATCGCCGAGCGTCGACAACTCCCAGTCCAGCACCGCGGCAACCCGCGCCTGATCGTCCGCGAAGATCATATTGTCGCAACGAAAATCCCCGTGGACGACACGCGTTTCGCCGCTGTCGGGAGGAAGGTGCTTTTGAAGCCAGTCGACCAGCGCATCCATCTGCGGCAGCCGCCCCGCATCGGTGTCGGCTGCATATTGCTTCGACCAGCGCGCGACCTGCCGCTCGACGAAGCCACCGGCCCTTCCATAATCGCCAAGGCCGATCGCCGCCGGATCATAGCCATGAAGTCGCGCGATGGTTGCATTCATCGCGTCGAAGTGTGCGGCGCGGTGCTCTTTCGAGAGCCCGGGGAAGGATGCCTCCCAGACAATCCTGCCTTCGATCAGGTCCATGACGAAGAAGGGCGTCCCGATGACCGTTTCGTCGTCGCACTGGCCGTGAATGTGGGGCACCGGAAAGCCTTGGCTCCCCAAGGCTCCCATGACCCTCGCTTCGCGCTCTACTGCATGCGCTCCGGGCAACAACTTGCCGGGCGGCTTGCGGCGCAGGACGAAGGCGCGTTCGGGTGTGTCGAGCCGGTAGGTGGGATTGGATTGGCCGCCCTTGAACTGGCTGACGGTCAGCGGGCCGGCAAAGTTTTCCACATGGCCCGCCATCCACCGTTCCAGCGCCGCGACGTCGAAGCGTAGCCGCTCGGTCACCTCGCGCGTTCCGCTATTCGCCTCGGTTCGGTCCATCGTTCCTTCTCTATCCGACCCCGCTCATCCTGAGTAGCCGCGAAGCGGCGTTTCGAAGGGCGTGCTAGATACGGGCTAGCCCTACTAAGCATGAGCGACTGTTTGAACCCGAGCGCCAATGGCTCGTTGCTTACCTCATGCCCCGCCTCATCCATCTGTCCGACCTCCACTTCGGAGCCCATGATCCCAAGCTAGTCGACGCGGTCGAACGCCGGATCGACGAGGCCAAGCCCGATCTTGTCGTCATTTCCGGAGACTTTACCCAGCGGGCGCGGACCGAGCAGTTCGAGCAAGCCTGCCAGTTCCTGGAACGGCTGAAAGGAGCGGGGCATGAGGTTCTGGGCGTGCCGGGTAACCATGACGTGCCTCTGTACGACGTGCTTCGCCGCTTCCTGTCGCCACTCTCCCGCTACCGCCGATACATCGACCAAAGCCTGTGCCCGTTTCACGAGGTGCCCGGGGCGGTGGTACTCGGCATCAACACCGCGCGTTCGTTGACCTTCAAGGACGGTCGTATCAATCAGGAGCAGGTCGACTTCATGCGCCACAGCTTTGCGCGAACCAGCGCCGAGACAGCGCGAATTCTGGTCACTCACCACCCTTTGTTCGCGCTGCCCGTCGGTGAAGGTCCCGAGCTCGGTAAAGCGATCGGTCGGCAGGACTTGGCGTTGGATGCGGTCGCCGATGCTGGTGTCGACCTGCTGCTGGCGGGCCATAACCATCGCGCCTCGACCCACCACGCCAAGGATCTCGTCACCGACGCCGGGTCGGCGCTGGTCATTCAGGCCGGAACGGCAACCTCGACCAGGCTGCGCAACGAGGAGCAGAGCTTCAACCTCATCGACGTGGGCAATGGCGAGGTAGCAGTCGCCGTGCAGGCATGGGACGGGACCGGCTATGCCAGCCGCGACGTGGAGCGGTTCGTTCGCCGCGGCGGGCATTGGGAAACGGCGACCGGCGAGCAGTTGGCCGAGGCGCCCGAGACTTAAGTCATCCTCTCAACTCCGCCTAAGGGCAGGCACAATCGGGGAGCGAATGATGGACAGTGCGGCAACGGAATCTTCGGCTTTGCCGCAATTCGATGTGGGCGAATTCGTCCGCCGCGTGCTGGCCGAGGATTTGGGGTCGGGCGGCGACGTGACGTCCAAGGCTACGATCGACGCCTTTGCCCGCTTCACCGCTGAGCTGAATTGCCGGGAACCGATCGTCGTTGCCGGGCTCGACCTCGCCATCGCCTTTTTCCGGGCACTCGACCGCGAAGTCAGGATCGATCGGCTGGTCAAGGACGGGGATCGTATCGAGGCCGGGACCGTGCTGCTGCGCCTCGAAGGCAATGCCCGGGCGATGCTTGCCGCGGAACGTTCCGCGTTAAATACGCTCCAACATCTGTCGGGCATCGCGACCATGACCCGCCGCTATGTCGATGAGATCGCGGGTACCGGCGCGACCCTGCTCGATACGCGCAAGACGATTCCCGGGCTTCGCCTGCTTGAAAAATATGCAGCGCGGATGGGCGGCGCGGAGAACCATCGAATGCGGATGGACGATGGGCTGCTGATCAAGGACAATCATGTCGGCGTTGCAGGTGGCGTGGCCGAGGCCGTGCGCGCCGCGAAGGCTTTTGACAGCGGCCTGCAGATTCAGGTGGAGGTCGACCGGATCGACCAGATCGAGCCGGCGTTGGATGCCGGAGCGCAACGGCTGCTGCTCGACAATATGAACAATGACCAATTGCGCGAGGCCGTGGCGCTGGTCGCTGGCCGCGTTCCTCTCGAAGCATCCGGCGGAGTGAATCTCGACACCATCCGCGGCATCGCCGAGAGCGGCGTCGATTATATTTCCGTCGGGCGGATCACCCAGTCGGCTCCAGCCGTTGATATCGGACTGGACTATGTGCTGAGCGCTTGATCGCATTTTTTCCGCGCCAAACGGGCACTTGCGGCCTATAGGAATACGCAAACGACATACGGAGAGTAGATTGTTCAAAGGCTTGAAGCCCATCCTGTATGGTGGCCGCGAGGTGTGGCCGCTGGTCGAGGGCGGCAAGGGCGTGTCGGCGACCAATCATGCCAGTTCGGGCGCGTGGGCGGCGGCGGGCGGCATCGGCACCGTTTCCGCGGTCAACGCCGACAGCTATGATCCCGAAGGTCGCATCATCCCGCAAATCTACAAGGCGCTGACCCGACGGGAGCGGCACGAGGAGCTGATCCAATACGCCATCGACGGCGCGGTCGCGCAGGTGAAACGAGCGCACGACATCGCCGGCGGCAAGGGCGCGATCAACATCAACGTGCTGTGGGAAATGGGCGGCGCGCAGCGCGTGCTTCAGGGCGTGCTGGAACGCACCAAGGGCTTGGTCGCCGGCGTCACCTGCGGCGCGGGCATGCCCTATAAGCTAAGCGAAATCGCGGCACATCACGGCGTCACCTATTTGCCGATCATCTCGTCGGGCAGGGCGTTTCGCGCGCTGTGGAAGCGGGCCTATTCCAAGGCCGCCGAGTGGCTGAGCGCGGTGGTTTACGAGGACCCGTGGCTGGCGGGCGGCCATAATGGCCTCAGCAACGCCGAGGATCCACGCAAACCCCAGGACCCCTATCCGCGCGTCAAGGAGTTGCGCGCCACGATGCGCGAGGGCGGCATCTCCGACGACGTGCCGATTGTCATGGCCGGCGGCGTGTGGCGGCTCGACGAATGGAACGACTGGATCGACAATCCGGAGCTTGGGCAGATCATGTTCCAGTTCGGAACCCGGCCGCTGCTCACCCAGGAAAGCCCGATCCCGCCCGACTGGAAGGCGCGGCTGATGACCTTGGAGGAAGGCGACGTCCTGCTCCACCGCTTCTCGCCGACCGGCTTTTATTCGTCGGCGGTGCGCAACCCGTTCCTTCGCTGGCTCGAGGCGCGCAGCGAACGGCAAATCGCCTACACCAAGGAAGCCGTCGGCGATCATGCGTTTCAGCTTGATGTCGGCATTGGCACCAAGAAGAATTATTGGGTGACGAAGGGCGATCTGCAGCACGCCCGCGAATGGTATGGGGCAGGCTTCACCAACGCGATGAAAACGCCCGACGATACGATCGTGTTCGTCACGCCGGACGACGAGAAGATCATTCGCAAGGACCAGGCCGACTGCATGGGCTGCCTGTCGCAATGCGCCTTCTCGTCCTGGGCCGACAATGAGAAGAACAGTACCGGCCGCCTCGCCGATCCGCGGTCCTTCTGCATTCAAAAAACGCTTCAGGACATCGCTCACGGCGGCCCGGTCGAGGAGAATCTCATGTTCGCCGGTCACGCCGCTTTCCGGTTCAAGAACGATCCTTTCTATTCGAACGGGTTCGTGCCGACCGTGAAGCAGCTGGTCGACCGGATTTTAACGGGGGCTTGATGCTCAAACGGGGGATGTGCGTTTCGCTGCTGCTGACAATTGCGACGACGGCAAGCGCACAGGACAGGCAACCGCCCTACTGGGCTTCGATCGCGTCCGGAGAGGCGATGATGCGCACCGGCCCGGGGCGCAACTACCCCGGCGTCTGGCTCTACAAGCGCCGTGATCTGCCAATCCGGGTGGTCCAAATCTACCCCAACTGGCGCAAGATTGAGGATCCCGACGGTCAGCAGGGCTGGATGCTGGTCACGCTGCTCAGCGATCGCCGCACCGCGATCGTCAAACCCGGCAGCCCGCGCGACATTCATGTCAAACCCGATGCGGCCGCTCCTGTCCGCTATCGCGCCGAAGCGGGGGTCGTCGGCCGCATCGACCAATGCGAGGGCGGCTGGTGCCGGATCGAGATGGGCAAGCGAAAAGGCTATATCTCCCAAACGGACATCTGGGGTGTGGGGGCCGGAGAATTGTTCGACGATTAGTAGGAACAAGAAGGAGACAAGAATGTCCCTCGCGATTATGCCGATCCTGGCCGCATTATTGTCTTCCCAAGCTCCCATAGAACATATTGGCAAGCCCATGCTGAACGGCCAGCAGCTGCCATTCTCCGATGCCGTGCGTGCCGGCGATATGGTCTATCTGTCCGGCCAGATCGGCTTTAGTCCGGACGGCAAGCTTCCCCACGAAATCGAAGCCCAGGGCAAGCAGGCGATGGACAATGTGGGGCGAGTGCTCAAAACCGCAGGCCTCGGCTGGAGCGACGTCGCCAAATGCACGGTGATGCTCGACAATATGGCCGACTGGCCGGCATTCAACAAAATCTATGTGACCTATTTTCCCGACGGCAATTTCCCCGCCCGAAGCGCGTTCGGCGCCGATGGCCTGGCGCTCGGCGCGCTGCTCGAAATCGAATGTATCGCGCATGCGGGGCCGCGCTAGACCAGCAACCGCCCCATCCACACCGCCATCGCCACCATCATCAGATTCTCGGTCAGCGAGATGAAGCCGAGCGGCACATTGGACGATCCACCGACGCAGGCGCATTTCAATTCGCGCTTGTCGACATAAACCGCCTTGAAGACGCTGATCGCGCCTTCCGCTCCGATGAGTAACGCGACCGGCACCGAAAGCCAGTTGAGGAGACCCGCTGCCATCAGCACGCCCGCTCCACCTTCAAGGAAGGGATAGAGGCTCGCGTAGGGAACCCAACGGCGGGATAACAGATCATAGTTCAGGAACATGCCTGAGAATTTCTCGATGTCCTGGAGCTTCAGCATCGCCAGCATGATCATCGAAAAGGCGATGAACCATTCGCCCGCGCGAACGGTGATCGGCGTGCCGTAGGCGGCCGTGCTCGCGGCGAGGGCTGCAAGCGCGGTCATCGCAAAGAGGGCGAACACCGGCACATAGCTGGTGCCCTTGGGATCCCGCACAGGCTTGCCGAAATGACGGCGAAGATCGTCATAGCCGCCGATCCGCCGCCCCCCGATAAAAGTCTGGGGGGTCGTCTTGACACCCTGCTCCGCCATGAAGGCGTCGGTTTCCGCGCGGGTCCTGAGATGATGATCCTCGACCCGATATCCCTGGCTTTCGAGGAGATGCTTGGCCTTCAAGCCCCACGGGCAGACGTGATCCGGCATCACCATCCGATAGAGAAGGGCGGTTTTCGCGGCGGTAGTGTCGATCGGTTGATGTTGCGTCATGGTTTGTCCTCCATCGTTCAACAATTCGGGCGCTGTTTAGCTGCCGTACCGTAGTACGGAGTCAAGCCTTGCCGGGCCGCTTGTCGTTCGATGGTCGCGTCCCCACTTCGCTCCTGCCCCAAAAGGAGGATCGCGATGAAGCTCTATTACTCGCCCGGTGCCTGTTCACTGGCATCCCACATTTCACTGATCGAGATTGGTCAGCCGGCCGACTATGTGAAGACGGATATCCGCGCCAAGAAGACCGAAGACGGTCGTGATTTCCGCGAGATCAATCCGCTCGGCTATGTTCCGGCGCTCGAACTCGACGGCGGGGAGATCCTGACCGAAAATTCGGCGATCCTGCCCTATATCGCCAGTCTCAAGCCCGGCGCGCTTGCCCCGACCGGCGACGCGCTCGCCGAGGCTCGCCTCAACGAGGTAATCGGCTTCCTGTCGAGCGAGTTGCACAAGGCTTTCGGGCCCTTTTTCATGGGTGCCGAGGGCGAAGCACGCGAGGCGGGCCTATCCAGGCTGAAAAGCCGGATCGCCCATGTCGAATATCTGCTCGGTGACGGTCGTGACTATCTGTTCGGGGACAAGTTCAGCGTTGCCGACGCCTATGCGTTCGTCGTGCTTGGCTGGACGAACAAGTTCGGCATTTCGCTCGACGAATGGCCCAATGTGAAAGCCTTTGTCGCACGGGTCGCGGCGCGGCCCGCGGCTCGTCAGGCCATGGCGGAGGAAGGCTTGCTGGAAAAGGCGGTGGCCTGATCGGAGACGGCGCGGGCCGCCCCCAGCGCCCGCGCCGCCCCTAATCCAGAATTTACGGCTTCACCTTGTCCGGCACGGCCATATAGGCGGCCCGAGTAACGGTCAGCTTCTCGCCCTTGTCGCTGGTTGTTTCCATGGACGAGCCAATGGCGGTATCCGCGGTGGTCCAGCAGACCTCGCCTTCCTTGTCCATCGCGGATGTGAAGCAGGCCTTGCCATCCTTCATTGCCACGGTGCCATGATCGACGTGCTCATCGCCCGACCAGGCAACATAGTTGCCGCTGGCGTCGATCAATTCGGTGATCGCCTTTCCATCGCGCGTGAATTCCCAGGTCGTGTCGTTGATCTGGAACCCCGCGGGCATCGCCATGGCGTTGGCGTCTTCCACCGCCATATTTTCCTCGGCGATATTCTCGGTCGTTGGTTCGGCCGGCTTGTTGCACGCCATCAGCGCCAACACGGCCAATGAAGTCATCACGATCCGCATGAATTCTCTCCCCTGTTCCTTCGAGGCGAGGGACGTAGCAGGTTTCGGACCCGAATTAAATTGGCGTTAATCGACCAACTCGACCGCCATCGCGGTTGCTTCGCCGCCGCCGATGCATAGCGATGCGACCCCGCGTTTGCCGCCGCGGTTCTGAAGCGCCGCAATCAGGGTCGCGAGAATGCGCGCCCCGCTGGCGCCAATCGGGTGGCCGAGCGCGGTTGCGCCGCCATTCACGTTGATCCTGTCGTGCGGGATGCCAAGGTCGTGCATTGCGATCATCGCGACGCAGGCGAACGCTTCATTGACCTCGAACAGGTCGACATCGTCCTTGGTCCAACCGGCCTTCTCCATCGCCTTTTGCAGCGCCGGAACGGGGGCGGTGGTGAACTTCGCCGGCTCCTGCGCGTGAGCTGCATGTGCGACAACCCGCGCAACCGGCTTCACGCCAAGCCGGTCCGCGACCGACTGCCGGGTCATCACCAGCGCCGCCGCGCCGTCGCTGATCGAGCTGGCATTGGCGGCGGTAATTGTCCCGTCCTTGGCGAAGGCGGGCTTCAGTGTCGGGATCTTGTCCGGATTGGCCTTGCCCGGCTGTTCGTCGACCGACACGATTTCTTCGCCCTTTCGGCCCGCGATGGTCACGGCAACGATTTCGCGCTCGAACGCACCCGACTGGATCGCGGCGTTGGCGCGGCGCAGGCTCTCGATCGCATAATCGTCCTGCGCCTCGCGGCTGAACTGATAATCGCGGCTGGCTTCCTCGGCGAAGCTGCCCATCAGCCTGCCCGGCTCATAGGCGTCCTCCAGCCCGTCGAGGAACATATGATCCTTCAGCACATCATGGCCGATACGCGCCCCGCCGCGATGCTTGTGGCTGAGGTAGGGCGCGTTGCTCATCAACTCCATGCCGCCCGCGACCACTACGTCGGCGCTTCCGGCGGCCAGCGTGTCGGCGGCCATGATTGCCGCCTGCATGCCCGACCCGCACATTTTGTTGACCGTCGTCGCTTCGACCGACCGAGGAAGCCCTGCGCCCAAGGCCGCCTGCCGAGCCGGCGCCTGACCGAGACCTGCGGGGAGCACGCAGCCGAAGTAGATTTTCTCGACATCCTCGCCGCTGACTCCCGCCCGCTCGACCGCCGCCTTGACCGCAGTTGCGCCAAGCTGGGTCGCGCTGGCTCCCGACAGGCTGCCCTGGAAGCCGCCCATGGGGGTTCTGGCGTAAGACAAGATGACGATGGGATCGGAGTTGGTCACGTCGCTAAATCTCCCACGGGAATGTTGTGCGCCGCCCATAGGCTTGGCCCGAGCCGGCTCCAACCCCCTATGTCAGCGATTGCGGCTTCGGTGTCCGGTTTACACGGTTCCTTCGTGAACGACGATCCGCGTCTGCTGCCCTCAAACATGATGGACGGCCTGAAGCGCGGCTTGTTCATCCCGCGCGCGCGATGCTAGGCGCGAGCGTAACAGGAGACCCTCATGACCGACATGCCCGGCCTCGATTTCGACCTTGGCGAGATGGCCGACACGATCCGCGACACGACCCAGCGGTTCGCGTCCGACAAGATCGCGCCGATCGCCGCCGAGATCGACGAAAAGGACCGCTTCCCCGCCGAGCTCTGGCCGCAGATGGGCGAGCTCGGCCTTCATGGCATTACCGTCGAGGAAGAATATGGCGGTCTCGGCCTCGGCTACCTTGAACATGTTGTCGCGCAGGAGGAAGTGGCGCGCGCGTCCGCCTCGGTCGGCCTCAGCTATGGCGCCCACTCCAACCTCTGCATCAACCAGATCCGGCGATGGGCGAACGAGGAGCAGAAAAAGAAATATCTCCCCATGTTGATTAGCGGCGAGCATCTCGGCGCGCTGGCGATGAGCGAGGCGGGGGCGGGCAGCGACGTCGTCTCGATGAAGCTGAAAGCCGAGAAATCGGGCAACGGCTACCGCCTCAACGGCACCAAATTCTGGATCACCAACGGCGCTTATGCTGACACTCTGGTCGTCTACGCCAAGACCGGCGAGGGGTCGCGCGGCATCACCACCTTTCTGATCGAAAAGGGCATGGAGGGTTTCTCCATTGGCCAGAAGATCGACAAAATGGGCATGCGCGGCTCACCGACTTGCGAGCTTGTGTTCGACGATTGCTTCGTACCCGCCGAGAATATCATGGGCCCGGAGAATGGCGGCGTCGGCGTGCTGATGAGCGGCCTCGACTATGAGCGGACCGTGCTTGCCGGAATCCAGCTCGGGATCATGCAGGCCTGCCTCGACGTGGTCATCCCCTACGTCCGCGAGCGCAAGCAGTTTGGGACGCCGATCGGCCATTTCCAGCTGATGCAGGCTAAGATCGCCGACATGTATGTCGCGCTCAACTCGGCGCGCGCCTATGTCTATGCCGTCGCCAAGAATTGCGACGCAGGAAAGACCACCCGGTTCGACGCCGCCGGCGCGATCCTGCTGGCGAGCGAAAGCGCCTTCAAGGTCGCGGGCGAAGCGGTCCAGGCGCTGGGCGGGGCGGGATATACGAAGGACTGGCCGGTAGAGCGCTACATGCGCGACGCCAAGCTGCTCGACATTGGAGCGGGGACCAACGAGATCCGCCGGATGCTGATCGGGCGGGAGTTGATTGGAGCCTAGCTCGCAAGCAGCAACGCTCCCCAGCCGGCAAGCGCGACACCCGTGATGCGGGGGATCCATCGGCCGCCTGGGAGCAGCTTTTCTGCCGCGACCAGCAGCGCGAGCGCTACGATCCAGGCCAAATTCATCACGCCGCCAACGAACAGAAGCAGCATCAGCGACCAGCAGCAACCGACACAGAAGGCACCGTGGATGACGCCCATCCGAAACGCACCTGACACGCCGGGTCGATAATGCCGGGCGAGGAAGCTCGCCGGCGCGCGACATTGGCCGAGGCAGGCGTCCTTGAGCGGTGAAAGCTGGTAGAGGCCGGCAACGACGAGAAGTCCGGCGGCGCCGTCGCGACTGCGAAGCGCCATGGTCATCGGGGAGGCAAGTGCGGAGCGTTCCAGCCAAAGCTGGGCGCCCGCAGCCAAGAGCGAAAAGACCAGCCAACAGGTGAGGTAGCCGAACAGGAACGCGGTGGTTGGTGGAGCAGCGACGGGATCGACTCGGGCGCGATGGACCCGGCCGTACAACAGGATCGCGGGCGCGGCGCTAGGCACCATCATGGCGACCATCATTACCCACCACATGGCGGCGACGACCAGGCCAGGAGAGGTCTCGGGACGCATCTCGCCCATTCCATCGCCCATGGTAGTCATGCCCGCCATTCCCGCCCCGGCGAAGATATAGCCCCAGGCGATGACCGTCAGCGCGACCAAGCCCCCGACCGTTACTGCCCGGTCACGGCGGATGACCCGTTCAACCGCTGTCGCTTTCCCGCGGTCGTTCAGTTGCGCACGACCCCATGGCTGTCGAGGTGGACGCTGGCGAACTGGCCATAGGAAGCATTCAGTTCGAGTGGCACCGGACCCCTGGCGCGGGTCGAGGCTGAGCCGATGTCGGCATATTCATATTCGAAGCCGTCGGGCAAATAGATCAGCGCCCGCACTTCCTTGCCGTCCACCGGGCTCTTGATCGGTTCCCCGTCGACCTCGACCATATCGCCGATGCGGATTTTCGCTTTTCGCCGCTCCACGTCGATATCCACGTCCATTGGCACGAATTGCGGTTCGTGCATTGTCTCGACGGTGCTGGCGAAGACGGCGAACATGGTCGCCATCGGGTCGGTATCTCCGCCGGTCATAATTGTCAGCAGGGCGTCTCGCTGCGCCTGGTCGGCCGCTTCATCGACAAAGGCGACGCATTCGCCATGGCCCTCGTGGATCGGTCCAGGCCATTTGAATATCGCGCCGACCTTCAGTCCGGAAAGATCGGTGTCGCCATGCTTGCCCTCATCGATCACGAGGCCGAACGACGCATGGCAATGACCCTTGTCGGGAAGGCCTCCGAACTGGCAGTTGCAGCCATAGTCGCACGTGCAATTGGCGAGTTCGCGTCCCTTGATCGTCCAATAGGTCATCCTGATCTCCTCGCTTCCGTCGGACCCTTAACATGGCGGGCCGAGTTGCAGAAGGACGACGCCTAGGTTCGCGCCAACCGGCAAAAGCCGGCGCGATGCCGGAACGCTACCAAACCTTCACCCGCTTGTCCGGCGCCAGGTACAGCTTGTCGCCTGGCTTCACGTTGAACGCCGCGTACCAAGGGTCGAGGTTGCGGACCGTCAGCGCCCGGAAATTGCCGGGCGAGTGTCCGTCGGTGGCGACCCGGGCCCGCAGGGTTTCGTCGCGCATCTTGGTCGCCCAGCTTTGCGCATAGGCGATGAAGAAGCGCTGGTCGCCGGTCAGCCCGTCGATCACCGGCGCTTCCTTCCCGTTGAGGGAGGCCCTGTATGCGTCATAGGCCGCTGCAAGCCCCGCGACGTCGGCGATATTTTCTGCCAGCACCTGCCGCCCCTTAAGGTGCAGGCCGGGCAGTGCCTCGTACGCGTCATATTGCGAGGCAAGGGCCTGGCCCGCTGAGTTGAACTTGGCGAGGTCGGCTGGCGTCCACCAATTGCGCAGGCGACCCTGGCTGTCGAAGGTCGATCCGAGATTGTCGAAGCTGTGGCTGACCTCATGGCCGATCACCGCGCCGATCGCGCCATAGTTCGCCGCCATGTCCGCGCCCGGGTGATAGAAAGGCGGTTCGAGGATCGCGGCAGGGAAGTTCAAGGCATTCTGCAGCGGGATGTTGAGCGCGTTGACGACCTGGGGGACCATCCACCATTCGCCCTTGTCGGGCGCCTTGCCCAGCTTGGCGAGCTGGTAGCGATACTCCCATTCCTGTGCCCGGTTGTAGTTGCCATAGGCGTCGTCGGGATTGATTTGTAGTCCGGCATAGTCGCGCCACGTGTCGGGATAGCCGACGCCGACCTTCATCGTCGCCACCTTGGCCCGTGCTTCCTTCTTCGTCTCCGGCGCCATCCACGGCAGGGCGCCGATGCGCTTGTCGAGCGCGGCTTTGATGCCGGAGACCATCGATTCGATTGCGGCCTTTTCCGAGGCGGGGAAATATTTGGCGACATAGACTTGCCCCATCGCATCGCCGAGCAGGCCGCTGATGCTGTTCTGGAGCTGTTTGTCGCGCGGTCGCTCCTGCGGCGTGCCCTTCAGCGTCGTACCGAAGAAGCCAAAGTCATCCTTGTGCATCTGGGTAGGCAGGACCGGGCCTGACTGGATAATCTGGTGGAAAGCCAGCCAGTCCTTCCACGCCTCGAGCGGCTCGCTTGCTACCAGCGCGGCCAACTTCGTCGTCGGCGCGGCGTGCCACACGGCGATTTCGGGTACGGTCGACAGCTGCGCGCCTTGGAAGAAAGCGCCCCAGTCGAGGCCCGGCGCCCTGCTGGTGAAGTTGGCCTGTTTCCAGGTTTGGACCTTGGAGGTGTCTTCGGTGTCGACGATGGAGGCATGGGCGGCCGCGATCTTCGCTTCGAGTTCGTAGACTCGTTTGGCCCGCGCTTCCGCCTGGTCGAGGCCGGCCGAAGCGAGCATCTTGGCGATGAACGGGCGATAGGCGTCGCGGATTTTGGCCATCTCCGGATCGCTCGAGGTGTAATAGTCGCGATCGGGCAGGCTGATCCCGCCTTGAAGCAGATACGGCACATTCTTCGATGGGTTCGCCATCGACTGGGTGACGAAGATGCCGAACAAATTCTCGGTCTGGAGGTCGGTCGCATTGAGCGGATCGACATCGGCGCGGACGGTTCCGCCAATCGCCGCGGCTAGCGCGCGCTTGTCTGTGATACTCTCGAACTTTGCGATGTCGGCCTTCAGTGCAACCAGGGTGCGCTGGTCGATCCCCGCCTGGTCCATGTACGACTTGGCATAGTCGGCCAGCAGCCGTTCCTTCGTTCCTGCGGCGGCATCGGATTTGCCCAGGTCGGCCATCAGGCCGTCCATCCGCTTTTCCAGTTCCTGCTGGGTGATGAAGAACGCGCCGATCGATCCCCGATCCGCCGGGATCTCGCTGTTCTTCTGCCAGCTGCCGTTGGCATAGGCGTAAAAGTCGTCGCCCGGCTTCACGCTCTTGTCCATCGCGGCCAGGTTGATACCCGATGCGCTGGCCGCCACCGCTTCGGTCCCGGCCTCGTCGGCCGCTTTCTTGCAGGCGGTCGCGGTGATCGCGAGGCTGGCGCTGCCGATCAGCAGCAGGATGGTCTTGTTGCGCATTTTTCTCTCCCGACGCGCGCCGGTCTGTCGCCCGCCGCTTTGCAAGATGCACTGGGGACGCTACGCGCGAAATGCAGTTCAGTTTCGACAAACGGGGATCAGGACCAGATGAGCGCACCGCGCATCGATACGAAGATCGACCTGTCGAGCGACGAGGCGAAGGCCCGCGCCGCGCACAAT
Source organism: uncultured Alphaproteobacteria bacterium (assembly GCA_963750385.1). Classification (GTDB taxonomy): domain Bacteria; phylum Pseudomonadota; class Alphaproteobacteria; order Sphingomonadales; family Sphingomonadaceae; genus Sphingomicrobium. Next base: position 518,371 of record CAVVQJ010000007.1, read on the forward strand.
CGCGCGCTGGCGGAGAAATTGCGCAAGGATGTCGCCAAGGCGGCCAAGGGAGGCACCGAAAAGTCGCGCGAACGCCATGTTTCGCGCGGCAAGCTGCTTTCCCGCGACCGTGTCGAGCGGTTGCTCGACCCCGGCTCGCCGTTCCTGGAGATCGGCCAGCTCGCCGCTTGCGACCTTTATCATCGCGAGGTGCCCGGGGCGGGGATGATCGCCGGAATCGGCCGCGTATCGGGGCGGCAGGTGATGATCGTCTGCAACGATGCGACGGTGAAGGGTGGCACCTACTATCCGCTGACCGTCAAGAAGCACCTCCGCGCACAGGAGATTGCCGAGGCCAACCGGCTGCCTTGCGTCTATCTGGTGGACTCAGGCGGGGCGAACCTGCCGCACCAGGCCGAGGTGTTCCCCGACCGCGACCATTTCGGCCGGATCTTCTACAACCAGGCAAACATGAGCGCGAAGGGCATCGCCCAAATCGCCTGCGTCATGGGCAGCTGCACCGCCGGCGGCGCCTATGTCCCGGCGATGAGCGACGAGAGCGTCATCGTTCGCGAGCAGGGGACCATCTTCCTCGCCGGCCCGCCCTTGGTGAAGGCCGCGACGGGCGAAGAGATTTCCGCAGAGGAACTGGGCGGCGGCGACCTTCATGCCCGCAAGTCCGGCGTGGTCGACCACTTGGCCGAGAATGACGAACATGCGCTGACCATCGTCCGTGACATCGTGTCGCATTTGGGCAGCGAGGACGGGGCAGGGATCGAGCTGCGCGAACCGCGCCCGCCGCATTACGACGCCGAGGAGCTCTACTCAATCATCCCCGAAGATGTCCGCGCCCCCTATGACGTGCATGAGGTGATCGCGCGGATCGTCGACGGCAGCGAGTTCCACGAGTTCAAGGCGCTCTACGGCTCAACGCTCGTGTGCGGCTTCGCCCATATCTGGGGCATGCCGGTCGCGATCCTCGCCAACAACGGCGTTCTGTTCAGCGAGAGCGCGGTCAAGGGCGCGCATTTCATCGAGCTCGCCTGCCAGCGGCGCATCCCCTTGCTGTTCCTGCAGAACATCTCGGGCTTCATGGTCGGCGGCAAATATGAGGCGGAGGGCATCGCCAAGCATGGCGCCAAGCTGGTCACCGCCGTCGCCACCGCGAGCGTGCCCAAGGTGACGGTGCTGATCGGTGGCAGCTTCGGCGCGGGCAATTACGGTATGTGCGGGCGGGCCTATTCGCCACGTTTCCTGTTCACCTGGCCCAACAGCCGGATCAGCGTCATGGGCGGCGAGCAGGCGGCGTCGGTGTTGGCGACCGTCCATGCCGACGCGGCCAAGTGGACGGCGAAGGAGGCGGAGGCCTTCAAGCAGCCGATCCGCGACGATTATGAGGCGCAGGGCAATCCGTGGCACGCCACGTCGCGTCTGTGGGACGACGGGATTATCGACCCGGCGCAGACGAGGGATGTGCTGGGCCTGGCGTTCGCGGCCTGCCTCAACGCGCCGATACCGGAGAAGCCGCAGTTCGGCGTGTTCAGGATGTGACGATGGGCGGCGAGACACAAAATCCTCCCGGGGAGGAATTGGCATGACCCGCACCGACTGGACCCGCGCCGAGATCGCGGACTTGTTCAATCTTTCGTTCACGGGGCTCGTATTCCGCGCGGCGGAGGTGCATCGCGCCCATCACGCACCCGGCGAGGTGCAGCTGTGCACCTTACTGTCGATCAAGACCGGCGGCTGCCCCGAGGATTGCGGCTATTGCTCGCAATCGGCGCATGCCAAAACGGGGCTCAAGGCCGAGAAATTGATGGACGTCGACGCGGTGCTGGCGGCAGCAGCGGAAGCCAAGGCGCATGGCTCGCAGCGCTTCTGCATGGGCGCGGCGTGGCGCGAGCCCAAGGATCGCGACATGGGCAAGGTGTGCGAGATGGTCGCGGGGGTGAAGGCGATGGGGCTGGAAACCTGCATGACGCTCGGCATGCTGACCGGCGATCAGGCACGGGCGCTGAAGAACGCCGGCCTCGACTATTACAACCACAATATCGACACCTCGCCCGAACATTATGGCGACATCATTACCACGCGGACCTTCCAGGAGCGGCTCGACACGCTAGAGGAAGTGCGGGGCGCGGGAATGGCGGTCTGCTGCGGCGGAATCGTCGGCATGGGCGAAAGCCGCGAGGACCGGATCGGGTTCATCCACGCGCTTGCGACCTTGCCGCGCCATCCCGAAAGCGTGCCGATCAACGCGCTGGTGCCGGTCAAGGGCACGGTGCTGGGCGACATGTTCGCGGGCGAAAGGATGATCGACGACATCGAGTTCGTTCGCACCGTCGCGGTTGCGCGCATCACCATGCCGCGATCGATGGTCCGCCTGTCGGCCGGCCGCGAGAGCATGTCGGAGGCGACACAGGCCCTGTGCTTCCTCGCCGGGGCGAACAGCATCTTCACGGGCGACAAGCTTCTCACCGCCGCCAACGCCGGCGACTGCGCCGACGCGGCCATGCTCGCCAAGCTTGGCCTGAAGCCGATGGAGGCCGAGGAGCCAATGCGGGCAGTCGAGGCGGCCGAATGATCAAGTCGCTGCTCATCGCCAACCGCGGCGAGATTGCCTGCCGCATCATCTGCACCGCGCGGAAGATGGGGATCCGCACTGTCGCGGTCTATTCGGATGCGGATGCCAGGGCGCTTCACGTTCGGATGGCCGACGAGGCGGTGCATATCGGGCCGTCGCCGGCGCGTGAAAGCTATCTGGTCGGCGAGAAGATCATCGCGGCGGCCAAGGCCACGAAAGCTCAGGCGATCCATCCGGGCTATGGCTTCCTCAGCGAGAATGCCGAATTCGCGGAAAGCGTGATCAAGGCGGGCCTGATCTGGGTCGGGCCCAAGCCGGACTCGATCCGAGCCATGGGTCTTAAAGACGCCGCGAAAAAATTGATGGCCGACGCGGGCGTGCCCGTCACTCCCGGCTATCTCGGCGAGGATCAGGACCCGAAGCGCCTCAAGAAGGAGGCCGACGCGATCGGCTATCCGGTGCTGATCAAGGCGGTTGCCGGCGGCGGCGGCAAGGGCATGCGCAAGGTCGACCGGTCCGAGGATTTCCAGGACGCGCTGGAAAGCTGCAAGCGCGAGGCGGCGGCGAGCTTCGGCAATGATGTCGTCATTCTCGAGAAATGGATTGAAAGCCCGCGCCACATCGAGGTGCAGGTGTTCGGCGACAGCCATGGCAATGTCGTCCACCTGTTCGAGCGCGACTGTTCGCTTCAGCGGCGCCACCAGAAGGTCATCGAGGAAGCTCCCGCGCCCGGCATGGACGAAGCGACGCGTGAAGCGGTGTGCGGTGCGGCGGTGCGCGCGGCCAAGGCGGTGAATTACGAAGGCGCGGGGACGATCGAATTCATCGCCGACGCGTCCAAGGGCCTCAAGGCCGACCGCATCTGGTTCATGGAAATGAACACCCGCCTCCAGGTCGAGCACCCGGTGACCGAGGAAATCACCGGGCAGGACCTGGTCGAATGGCAAATCCGCGTCGCCAGCGGCGAGAAGTTGCCGAAGAAACAGGAAGAGCTCAGCATCAACGGCTGGGCGATCGAAGCGCGGCTCTATGCGGAGGATCCCGCCAAGGGATTCCTGCCGAGCGTGGGGCTGCTCGAGCATTTCGATCTGGGCGATGAGGGCCGGATCGAAACGGGAGTCGAAGAAGGCGACCAAATCTCGCCCTTCTATGACCCGATGATCGCGAAGCTGGTTGCCCGAGGTAATGATCGCGCAGAAGCGATCGGCGAACTCGTCGCAATCCTCGATGAGGTCGAGGTCTGGCCGGTGAAAACCAACGCCGGGTTCCTGTTCAACGCACTTCTCGAAAATGACTTTGGCGCGGCCCGCATCGACACGGGCTTCATCGAACGCAAGCTCGATGAACTGGTACCCGATCCGGAGCCTGACGATGCGCTTTGGCGTGGGGCCGCCGCCGTGGCGATGGCCGAGGAAGAGGGGGACGCCGTCGGCCTCGCGGGCTTTCGTCTCAATGCACCCTCGAATGCAGCCGTCGCGCTCGGGCGCGCCGGCGAGTTTCGACCGGTGGCGCTCGATGATGATCAGCCGATGGCGGCGGTTTCCGGCTTTCGTGACGACGAACGCGTCGTCGTTTTCTATGAAGGTCAGGCCTACGCGTTCGACCGAGTCTCGCGCGGCTCTGTCGGCGCAGCTGCCGGCGACGGCGCGATCCTCGCGCCGATGCCGGGGAAGGTGACCAGCGTCGAGGTTTCCCAGGGCGACAAGGTTATCAAGGGACAACGCTTGCTGACCTTGGAAGCCATGAAAATGGAGCATGGGCTGGTAGCGCCGTTCGACGGGGTGGTTGCGGAATTGAACGCCAAGGCCGGCGCGCAGGTGCAGGTCGATGCGCTACTAGCCAAGATCGAAAAGAAGGATTGAGAATGAAAATTGATGGTGCAGCAGCAGTCGTCACCGGCGGCGCATCGGGGCTCGGCGAAGCCACCGCCCGCGCGCTTGCGGCCAAGGGCGCGAAGGTCGCCATCTTCGACCGCGATGCCGACAAGGGAGAGAAAGTCGCGGCCGAAATCGGCGGCATCTTCTGCGAGGTCGACGTGACCAGCGACGAGAAGGTCGCGGCCGCGTTCGACAAGGCCCGTGCCGCGCATGGGCAGGAGCGGATCCTGGTCAATTGCGCCGGGGTCGCCAATGCCGCCAAGACGGTCGGCCGCGACAAGGAAACCAAAGAGCTCAAGCGCTACCCGATGAACCAGTTCGAGCTGGCGATCGGCATCAACCTGATCGGCACCTTCCGCTGCATCGCCTACTCGGCCTACGGCATGGTCTCGGCCGACCCGCTGGAGGATGGCGAACGCGGGGTGATCATCAACACGGCATCGGTGGCCGCGGAAGACGGGCAGATCGGACAGGCGGCCTATTCGGCATCCAAGGGCGGCGTGCTCGCCATGGCTCTTCCGATCGCGCGCGACCTGATGAACGACGGAGTGCGGATCAACACCATCCTGCCGGGTATTTTCAAAACGCCGATGATGGCGATGATGCCGCAGAACGTGCAGGACGCGCTGGCCGCGCAAGTGCCCTTCCCCAAGCGGCTCGGACAGGCGGAGGAATATGGCCGCCTCGCCGTGTTCATCGTCGAAAACACTTACCTCAACGCCGAAAGCATCCGGTTGGACGGTGGCATCAGAATGGCCCCGCGCTGACGCTTCGATATGGCATTTTCCCTCCGCTCAACACCTAGTCAGCATGAGCGGGTTTTGTTCATCCGCTCATCCTGAGTAGGGCCAACGGCCCGTATCGAAGGACCCCCATGAGTTTCTTTGCCTACATCCTGCATTGCTCCGACGGCAGCTACTATGTTGGGCACACGGATGACCTTGAGGCGCGGATTATAGCCCACCAATCTGGGCTTCTTTCAGGCTATACTCAAAATCGCCGGCCTGTGGAGCTGGTTTGGCATCAGGAATTTGCCGAAAGAGACGAGGCCTTCGCGGCGGAGCGGCAAATCAAGGGGTGGAGCCGTCCGAAGAAGGACGCGCTGATCCGGGGAGATTGGGACGCCGTTCAACTATTGTCCCGAAAGCTCTTTCTTCGATCGTCCTTCGATACGCCGCCTTCGGCGGCTACTCAGGATGAGCGGAGAAGTGATCTAGACCACAAGAATCTCCTCGAAGCCTGCGTCACGGCGGCGCGCGCGGCAGGGGCGGAAATCCTCAAGCTTGTCGAGCGCGGCTTCGAGGTCGAGACCAAGATGGACGAGTCGCCGGTCACGGTCTGCGATCGTGCGGCGGAGCGGATCATCCTCGATGCGCTCGCCATCGCCGCGCCCGGGGTGCCCGTCATCGCCGAGGAAGAAGTGGCTGCGGGCCGAATCCCGGCGCATGACGACATCTACTTCCTGGTCGACCCGCTTGACGGGACCAAGGAGTTCGTTCGCGGCGGCGACGATTACACGGTCAATATTGGCCTGATCATCGACGGCAGCCCGCGCCTGGGCGTCGTCTACCAACCCGCCTGCGATCGTCTGTGGAGCGGATTGGCGGGCGATGGTGCATTCCTCGAAGATCAGTCCGGCCGCGTCACAATCCGCACCCGTACGCTAGGGGAGGAGCGCACCGCCGTTGCGTCCAAATCCCATTTTACCCAGTCCACCGCCGACTATCTGGCCGAGGCGATCGGTCTGTGCGGCCATGTCTCGGTCGGATCTTCCCTCAAATTTTGCATCGTCGCCGAAGGCCGCGCCGACATTTATCCGCGCCTGTCGCCCACAAGCGAATGGGACACCGCCGCCGGCCATGCGGTGCTGCTGGCCGCCGGCGGGCGCGTGGACGGGCCCGATGGTGGCCCGCTGGCCTACGGCAAGCCTGCCTTCCTCAACCGCGCCTTCTGCGCGACCGCCGGCTGGGAAGCACCAGCCATCGCCCCCTTCCTCGAACCTTTCGCGGGAGGCGGCGAACTTCCCCAGGGAACCTGACCTGGTCTGCTACCTTGTGGGCGCTCGCGCGGATTTTCTATCGGTTCCACCCCGGCCAGCGCGGCTTGCTGGCGGGCTTCTCGCCAACCGGCTTCAGGCTCGGAAAGCCTCCACGCCGGAGCAATTCTACTTCGGACACAATCGCCGCGATTCGCGAGCGAAGGTGATGCGCCTCGGCCGACCTTGCGGCTTCCTCGTCAAGCGCCGCCAAAATGCCCTGGGCCTCGTCCAGGGCGCCCGAAAGGCTCGCCAGCCAGCGGGCGCGCTCGCCGGCGCGGGATTGACTGGGACGCGTCATACCCGTGCACTCTTGGCCGGCGGCTTCTTTCCAGCCGGTAGCCGCCCGATCCATATTGGAGCGAATTCGGGCTGACATTGCTCCGGTTCCGCGGCTAACAACATCCTGCTCGGTTCCTTTCCTCACGAAAGTGGTGAATGATGAACAGCAGCACCAATTCCTCTTTTTCCCCTTTTGCCGACTATGCCGGGCCGCCTCCGGTGCTCATCGCGGCTACCTCCGATCAGGCTCGGGCTCGGGCTAGCCTCACGATCGAGGCCGCGGGCTACAGGGTCGCGGCGGTCGATATCGCGGAAGCCGTCGACAGGCTTTCGGTACAGGCGTCGGCGAGCGCCCTGTGGGTGGAGCTTGACGCCGACCCTGGAGCGCCGCTTGATCGGCTGCTCGACCGGGTTGAGGCGGAGGCCGGCTCGGGCCGATTTCCCGCGATCGTCGCAGCACCGGCATCGTTGATCGATCCGATTGTCGCGCATGTTCGCGACCCCTCGGTCGAATTGCTGTTCGACGCGACCCTCGCCGAGCGTGCCGCGACGCTCGCTTTGGCGACGGCTCGGGGGCGGGCGGAACCACGCCTCAACGATATTGCCGTCGAGCCAAGCGCCGCGCGGCTTCGGCAATTGTCCGACGAGATCAGCCGCATCGCCGCGAGCCTTGCCCGCCTTTCGGTCGGTCCCGGCGCGCCGGCGGCGAACCGCAATGAGCCTGCGTCGACCGGCGGAGTCCCCCGGTTACCGTTGAAACCGTCCGCCAGGTGATCCGCGCCCGACGCCTGCGCGCCCGCTATTTCGACGAGGAGCTGTTCGCCGACCCCGCCTGGGACATGCTGCTCGACCTGCTTCAGGCGGAGATTTCCCAGCATCGTGTGCCCGTCTCCTCGCTGTGCATCGCCGCTTCGGTGCCGGCAACCACCGCGCTCCGCTGGATCAAGTCGATGACCGACGCCGGCCTGTTTCAACGCCGCGCCGACCCGCACGACGGCCGGCGCGTGTTCGTCGAGTTGTCGCAAAGGGCCAGCGACGCGATGCATCACTACTTCGGCGAAGTCGGCCACGCGCCGGTGATCTGAATGGGATGAGACGCAACTGCCCATACCCGCGTTGATGTCAGACAAATCTGACATAGGCAAGTCGATTGGTCCATTGCGGATCAAACAACGCTGTCCGACAGTGCGAAGATGGTCCTGACCGACGAACCGCCACTGTACCGCGACCTGATGCGGCTAAAGCCCGAGGCACTGACCCCCAACGGGTGGGCAGTGAAGGCCGGGGTCAGTCGCACCGTCTGGTCCGACATGCGCCGGCACGGCAATCCTTCCCGGCGAACCCTGGAAAAGCTGCTCGCGGCGGCCGGCTCCTCGCTGGCGGAATTTGAAGCGCTCCGCATCGGCGAGGCCCCGCGCTTCGATTTGCCGGTTGGGATGGGGGTGGGTGATGCGAATGCCCGGCAATGGCGTTCCGCTCCGCTTCCGCCGGTGCCGCTTTACGATACCGCCGTGGTCGGAGAATGGGGCGGGAGCGGGCAGCAGATCGAGCAACTGGAATTGCATGAGCGGGACGTTCGCGGCCATGTGCCCCGGCCGCCAAGCCTGGCCGCTGATCGCCAAGCCTATGCGATCACGAACTTCGGCGGCGCCATGTGGCCGCGGTTCCGGCCCGGCCGTGTTCTGCTGGTCTCGCCCGCGGCGCCGGTGACGGCCGGCGATGACGTGCTGTTGCGCCTGGTCGGAACGGCAGGCAACGTCGCGAAGGTGCTGGTCAAGGAATTGGTGCGCCACACCGCATCATTCGCCGAGCTGCGCCAATTCAATCCGGACGTGACGTTTCAGGTCGACGCCGGCGAGATTGCGGCGATCCACAAGGTGATCGGGGAGGCGATTTAATATTTGTACAGGGAGCCGACGGATGTCGATGGTGGGCGCTGACGGGCTCGAACCGCCGACCCTCTCGGTGTAAACGAGATGCTCTACCAACTGAGCTAAGCGCCCGCTCCATCGCGGCTGGCGCCGCGATGCCATGAGCAGGCGGGACGGGCAAGTGGCCGCGTTCGACAGGACGGAGAATTGATTTGAATGACGCCGCCCTGACGCATCGTCCGATTTCACGCGGTTCGACCGTCATCGCCGCCCTTTCAACCATCGTCGAATGGTATGATTTTACCCTCTATCTCTACTTCGCCACCGCTCTCAGCCGGGTATTCTTCGGCGGCGGCGCACAGTCGCTGCTGACGACCTTGGCCGGGTTCGCCATGGCCTATCTGATGCGGCCGCTTGGCGCGCTGTTCTTCGGTCATATCGGCGACCGCTACGGGCGGCGCCGGACGATGCTCCTATCGGTCGCGCTGATGACTGCGGCGATGCTGGCGATCGCGCTGCTTCCGACCCGGGCGCAAATCGGACCCGCCGCCGGGGTGCTGCTCCTGTTGCTCCGCTGCGTCATGGGCTTCGCCGTCGGCGGCGAATATACCGGCGTGGTCGCTTATCTCCTCGAAGGCGCGCGCGCTAACCGTCGGGGCCTGATCACCAGCTTCGCCGCGGCGTCGAGCGAGGTTGGCGCCCTGCTTGCGGTAGGCTTGGCCGCGCTGACGGTCAGCATGATGAGCAGCGTCGAACTCGACTCATGGGGCTGGCGGATCCCGTTCCTGGTGGGCGCGGCCCTCGCCGCGACGGTGTGGATCGCCCGCTCGGCCATGCAGGAATCGCCCGATTTCGAACGGCAGTTGGCGGAGCAGACCGTACCGCGCAGTCCGTTGCGCCACGCGCTTGCCGGTCACCGCGTTGGCATTGCCCGCGGCTTTGCCATCTCGGCCCTGGGTTCGATCACTTATTATGTCGGCATCACCTATGTGCCGGCCTTCCTGACGTCTGCGGGCCGGATGAGCGAGGCGGCGTCGTTGTGGCTGTCGACCATCGCCGCCGCCGCGGTAATCCTGGTGACGCCCTTTGCCGGATTGGCCTCCGACCGTTGGGGGAGGAAGCCCGTGCTGCTTGCGCTGTGCGGGGCAAGCGCGGTCCTGCCCATCACCCTCTTCTCGATGATGGCTGGCGGCTCGGCCGCCGCGGCGCTGGCCGGCGCAATTCTACTCGCCATGGTCGCTGGAGGGGTGAGCGCGGTCGGAGCGGTCGCGACCGCCGAGCAGTTCGCCGGAGAAGCCCGGCTGACCGGACTAGCGCTGGGCGCCACCACCGCCACCGCCATCTTCGGCGGGCTGACCCCCTATATCGCCCAGCTACTGCTCGGCCGGACGGGCTGGCCCAGCGTCCCCGGAATCATGATTGCGGTCGTGGCGGTGACCGTCCTGCCGGTGCTGTGGCGGATGGCGGAAACGGCTCCCCTTGGAACCGCTCGGGACAACAATCAGAATTCGACCTTGGGCCCGCAATAGCGATAGCTGGTGTCGCCCATCGAGAATCGATCCTGCCCGGTAATCTTCAGGACGGTGGGCCCGCCCTCGATAAAATCATTGCTGGCAATGTCGCGGCATTGGTCGGTCAAGGTGTAGACGTTGCCAGCCTTCGAAAGCTTGACGACGGTGCATTCCGCCTTCGAATAGCTGATGGAGGCCTTGCCGCCCCAATAGCTGACAATTTCGGCATTGGACGCACCCTTGCACGGTCGGCCGACAGGAACATAAATTCCGTGCTTCAAAGGCAGCAGGTCGGCCGCAAGCGCGGCGCTCGACGCCAGTGCGATGGAGGCCACGGCCGCCCGCCGCCAGCCCGTCAAAGCGCCCTCACCAGTCGAACCGCCATCGCGGCCCAGGGCGGATCGGTGAGAACGGTCTGGCGGCCTCCGGCGCCCAGCGGCAGCAGGTGCAGCTTGCCGTCCTCCCGGCCGATTAGCCTCCCGAACATGAACCTTCCGGCGGGGCGGGGGACGAGGATGTCGCGATTGAGGGCACGGGAATATTCTTCGGAATCGAGCCGCTCGCACCAGATTTCATCGCCCGCGCGGTAATCGCCGATGCTGGCCGATACGGTCATTGCAATCTGACCCGAGCCGACCTTGGGCGGAACTACCAGCGCCTGGCGCTTGGGGGCGCCCGCGCCATTGGCGCCCAGTACCGCCACGACCGGAAGCTCGGCGCGGTCGGGATGATCGACCAGGTCAGCGGCGTCGACGCCGAGCGCGCCTGCAATTCGATTGAGCCAGCCGACCGAGACGGTGCGCGTCCCCGTTTCCAGCCGGCCAATCGTCTGCGGGGTGGTTGGCGGAATGCAGGCCTTGGCGACCTCGTCGAGCGTCATTCCGCGTGCCCGGCGGACCTCGCGAATTCGAGTGATCATGGCAATGGCCTCTTCTGTACGCGAACCAATACGGTTTGTTCTTTCCTACAGTTTCGCCCTTATGGCAATACGTCGCGAACTCGGAAAAATTTTCAGGAGCCGCTCATGACCCGTCCTTCCCGACTGCTTGCCGAACGCCCGCTCGACGGCGGTCCAGTGACCAACGGAAGGCCGGCGCGCTCGGTGACGGTCAACCTCACCGAAAGTCCGCTCGGCTGGCTGCTTGCGCGGGGCCATGTCAGCTCGCGGCAGTTCGCGGCGGCCGAGCGTCTCCGTCACGACTGGGAACGCGCTCAGCTTAGTGCGCGAGTCACCATGTCGTGGGATGCCGCGCCTATCGCCCGGTCGCGCGGCGGCTCGGCGCCTGGGATCGACCTCAACGGCTCGCAGCTCGACGCCAAGACGCGGTTCGAAGCGGCGGTAGCCGGGGCAGGCCCGGGTCTCGGCGACATTTTGTGGCGCGTGGTCTGCGCCGGCGAAGGGATGCGCGAGGCCGAAACCGCATTGGGGTGGCCGGCTCGCGCGGGGAAGCTGGTCTTGTCGCTGGCCCTCGACCGAGTTGCCGACTATTATCGGATCCAATGCGCTTAGGTTCTTGGACCGGCGTCCAAATGGCATCTCCACGAACCTTCTGAACCCAAGACCACAGAAAGGCGCTTCATGGCAATTTTATACGGATCAACGCTGTCGCCTTACGTCCGCAAGGTCGTGGCCTATGCCGCCGAAAAGGGCATCGAGCTGGATCTCAAGCCGACCAGCATCGCCGATCCCGATCCCGAATTCCGCGCTGCGAGCCCGTTCCGCAAGATGCCGGCGTTGGTCGACGGCGACTATGCGCTCGCCAACTCCAGCGCGATCATCCACTATCTCGAAGCCAAGTTTCCCGAGCCGGCTCTGATTCCTGCCGAGCCGCGCGAGCGCGGCCGAACGATTTGGTATGAGGAGTGGGCGGACTCCATGCTGGTCGCGTGCGGCGGCAAAATGTTCTTCAATCGCATCGTCGCGCCACGATTCCTCGGGCGGGAAGGCGATCTGGAAGCGGCGGCAACGGCGGAGCGTGAAGAACTCCCAACGCTGCTCGAATATCTGGAAGGCGTTATTCCGGCGAGCGGTTTTCTGGTCGGGGACCGGCTGACCCTGGCCGATCTCGCGGTCGCGAGCCCGTTCGTCAATCTGGCGCATCTTGACGTAGCGGTCGACGAAGGGCGGTATCCGAAAGTGGCCGACTATGTCGCTACCATCCTCGGCAGGCCCAGCTTCGCGCCGATCATCGCTCGGGAGCAGGCTTTTTTCGCTAAGCAGGACGCGTAAGAAAGAGGCCGCGCCCGAAAGGGGATAGGACGCGGCCTCAATCGTCGGCGTGAAGCGCTACTTGCCTTCGGGCGCGCCCTGGCCGTCCTTGCTGAACTCTTGACCCTTATCCTTGATCAATTCGCTGCTGGTGTCGGACTTGCCTTCGGAGCCAACGAAGCCGCTTTCGGATTCATCCGTGGGCTTCTTGTCGAGCGAGGAGCCTTCGACGTCACTGCGACGCTGCGTCGACGTCTCGCCAAAGCCTGCTTGGCCGCTCGATGTATTGTCCTGCGATTGCGTGCCCGACTTGTCCTGTCCCTGTTCGCGATCCTGCGAGGTCGGTTGCTGCTGCAACTGGGACTTGCTGATGTCCGATTGGCTTTCGGTCGAGGGGTTTTGATCCTTGCGATTTTCCATGCTGTTTCCTCCTTAACTGGCCCCGCGCCGCTGCATGGTAAACCAAATGAGGGGAGGGTGCGTTCCGCCCCAGCCTTCGCCTTATGCGACGAATTGCGAATTGGGTCGGGAGGCCGACAATTGAGATGGCGGTAAACAGCCATTGATGGTCGGCCTCCTCGGCAAGGGATGCGACGAACGGTTGCACACCCCAAGAAAAAGCCGCCGGGCGCGAACCCGGCGGCTTGTTTCTTTGGCGGTTCGAAGGGAGGCCTAGGCCTCGTCGCCCTCGGTGGGTGTCGCTTCGGCCGGCGCTTCTTCGCCTTCGGCCGCGACCGGGGCGATTTCCCCCGGTTCGGCGTTGGGATCGTAAGCCTCGGTGAACCCGGCTTCGTCGCGTTCGAACATCGACGCCGTGACGTCGATGCCTTGCGCCTGCAGCTCGGCTTCTTCGGGCGAACGTGCGACGTTGACCTTGACGCCGACGCTCACCTCGGGATGGAGCGCGACGCGGATCTCGTGCATTCCGATCGACTTGATCGGGCGAGCCATGACGATCTGGCTCTTCGAAATCTTGGCGCCCTCGGCCTCCAGAGCCTCGATGATGTCGCGGGCCGAAACCGAACCGTACAGCTGGCCGGTGTTCGATGCCTGGCGGATCAGCTGGATCGTCTTGCCGTCAACTTCCTTCGACGCCTTTTCGGCATCGGTGCGCTTCGAGGCATTGTCTTCCTCGATCTTCGCGCGGTTGGCCTCGAAGACCTTCCTGTTCGCCTCGTTGGCGCGAAGGGCCTTCTTGTTCGGCAGCAGATAGTTGCGCGCGAAGCCGTTCTTCACGGTGACCACGTCACCGATCTGGCCGAGCTTCTCGACGCGTTCGAGCAGGATGACTTCCATCGCTAGCTCTCCTTACTTCACGATGTAGGGAAGCAGGCCGATGTGGCGGGCGCGCTTGATCGCCTTGGCCAGTTCGCGCTGCTTCTTGGTCGACACCGCGGTGATGCGGCTGGGGACGATCTTGCCACGCTCGGAGACAAAGCCCTGGAGCAGGCGGACGTCCTTGAAATCGATCCGGGGGGCGTCCTTGCCGGAGAAGGGGCAGGACTTGCGGCGGCGGAAGAAGGGACGTGCCATCGGTTAAGCCTCCACTTCTTCGCGCTCGCGGCGCGGGCCGCGGGGCCCACGATCGCCCCGGTCACGATCACCGCGTTCGCCACGGTCCGACTTGCGCATCATGGCCGAAGGGCCCTTTTCATGCTCGTCGACGCGGATGGTCATGAAGCGGATGACATCTTCGTTGATGCCGGTCTGGCGTTCCAGCTCGGCAAGCGCCGGAGCCGGGGCATCGATGTCGAGCATGACATAATGCGCCTTGCGGTTCTTGGCGATGCGATAGGCAAGGCCGCGAAGGCCCCATGTTTCGGTCTTGACCACCGATCCGCCGTTGTCGGCGATGATCTTGGTCGCGTTTTCCGCGAGCGCATCGACCTGAGCCTGGGCCAGATCCTGACGCGCGAGGAAAACATGCTCGTAAAGCGGCATAAATTTTCTCGTCTGTTGGCCGATCGCTGACGCCGCTACCCTAGCGAACGCCCCTCCGGCTGTCGTCAAAAGCTATCAGCCGCTTGGGACGGGTCCCTCGCGGCTGGCGGCCCTATGGCGACATTGCCGCCAAAAGGCAAGCCGATCAGGGGAGGACTTGACCTTGCGGCCCGAGCAGGAGCGAGATGAGCGGATGACGACTCAACATGACTGGCCAGAGCGAGCTCGGGCCATCGCTGGCGAGATCGGCCAGCACGCCGCGCTCCATGACGAAGACGACAGCTTCGTCGAAGAGGGTTATGCGGCGCTTCGGCGCGACGGCTTCTTCAAGGCGCTGGTTCCGGAGGAGCTGGGCGGTGGCGGAGCGAGCATCGGTGAGGTGGGTCGAGCGATCCGGGTGATCGGCGCGGCTTGCGGCTCGACGGCGCTGGCCTTCTCGATGCACAGCCATGTCGTCGCTCTTGCTGCCTGGCGCTTCCGGCAGGGGCTGGCCGGTGCGGAAGGCTTGTTGCGCAAGGTTGGCGAAGAGGAAGCGATCCTGCTGTCCAGCGGCGGGTCCGATTGGTTGTCGAGCGGCGGGTCCGCGCAGAGGGCCGACGGCGGATACCGCATCACCGCCCGAAAAGCGTTCAGCAGCGGCACGCCGGCCGGCGCCATCCTGGCCACCAGCGCGGTGTACGAGGACCCGGAAGAGGGCGCGACGGTGATCCATTTCCCGGTCCCGCTGAATGCCGACGGCGTGACGATCGAGCAGACCTGGCGGGTGATGGGGATGCGCGGCACCGGGTCGCACGACATCGTGCTGAATGACGTTTTCGTCCCCGACGCTGCCATTACGGTCAAGCGGCCACATGGCACCTGGCATCCGCTGTTTCACGCGATCAGCATGATTGCACTGCCGACGATCTATTCGGCCTATGTCGGAGTTGCCGAGGGCGCCCGGGACAAGGCATTGCAGTCGGCGAAAGGGCGGCCGGCGGATTCTGGCCTGATCACAATGGTTGGTGAGATGGACAATGCGTTGATCGGCGCCCGCACTAACCACGACAGGATGCTCTGGCTCGCCGATCATGAAACGCCGGGGGCGGAGATAACCAAGGAAGTCACTACGCTTAGAACATTGGTCGGAAACGCTGCGGTCCGGACGGTGGAGGCGGCGATGATGGTTGCCGGCGGAGGCGCGTTCTATCGCGCGAAAGGTCTGGAGCGGTCGTTCCGCGACGTTCAGGCGGCACGATTCCACCCGCTCCAGGAACCTGCCCAACTGGCCTATTCAGGGCGCATGGCGCTCGGCCTCGACATCGACGGTTAGCGGACCGTCAACAGGTCAATTGCACCGCATGGGTATGCACCGGGCCGTCGAACCCCTTCAGTTCGCGAGGCCCCGCGTCCTGGAACATCAGGCCTTTTCCAAGGCACAGGTCGGTAATGACATTGGACACCAGAACCTCGCCTGGCTTGGCGCTGGCGCATAGCCGGGCCGCAAGCTGAACGGTGGAACCAAACAGGTCGTCGGCATCCTCGACGGGCTCCCCGGCGCTGATCCCGATCCTCACTGTCAGCGGATGGTCGCCGCCAGCCGCATTCCGTTCGTCGATCGCTTCCTGGATCTGGCAGGCGCAGCGAACGGCCTTCGCCGCCGACAAAAACGAAGCCATGATTCCGTCGCCGGTGTGCTTGACCTCCCGGCCGCGGTTGTCCTTGAGCGCTTTCCTGACGATCTCGTTATGAGCCTTGAGGATGGTGACTGCTGCATCATCCCCATATTTGGAAGTGAGCTCGGTCGATCCGACAATGTCAGTGAACATGACCGCACGGACACCCGTATCGCGTTGCGTCTCGCCCGGCATCAGGGCGGCGCCGACCGAGTTCACGGCCGAATCGCCCATGAAGCCGTCGACCAGGTCCGGATGAACCTCGATCAGCTTCTCGGCGGTCATGCCGTGGGCCTCTTCATGCACGCACCGTGCGGCTTCGGCATCGGGCGCCTCGACCAGGCAGAACAGCTTCCCGCATCCCTCGTTGAACCAATATTTCAGATATTCGACATCGTAGCGGCCCTGCACATCCATGTCGGCCATATGGGCATTGGCGACATCCTGCGCCGTTGCGCCATCGACGGTGTGGATATCCATGAACAGGGCCATGAGCGCCTCCCCTTGCCAGCCGCCGCGCATACACCGAATCTCAACCCTGCAACAAGGTCTCGCGATTGCTGCCAGGCCGGGGAAATGGCATGAACGGCGCGATGGCTACGCACTCGCACAATGTCGAAACCTTTGCTGATCCGCTCGATGGAATGAGCCTGCCTGGCTGGCTCTATTTCGATCCAGAGTTTCTGGAGGCGGAGAAGCGGGCGTTCCTGCGCGCCGCGCCCCAGGTCGTTTGCCACGAAAGCGAGGTCGCCTCGCCGGGCGATTGGCGGACGCTGGAATATCTGGGCGAGAGCGTGATCGTGATACGCGGCGACGATGGGCAAGTTCGCGCCTTCGCCAACGTGTGCCGCCATCGCGGATCGCGCCTGCTCGATGGCGAAGGCGGATGCGCGAGGGTGCTGACCTGTCCTTACCACGCCTGGAGCTATGGGCGTGACGGAAAGCTCGTGGGTGTTCCGCATCGAAGCGAATATCCTGATCTAAGGACCGAGCAGCTGGGGCTCGTGCCGGTCGCGCTGGAGCGTTGGCACGGCTTCCTGTTCGTCACGTTGGAGCCGGGCGCGCCGTCCGTCCATGACATGATGGCGCCCTATGAGGATGAAATCGCCCCCTATAGGTTCGAGGATCTTCGGGCGACGGGAATGGTGACGCTTCGCCCGCGCGACCTGAACTGGAAGACGATCGCCGACAATTATTCGGACGGCCTGCACATCCCGATCGGCCATCCCGGGCTGACTCGGCTGTTCGGGCGGTCCTACGCGATCGAGGCTCGTGAACATGTCGATCGGATGGAGGGCAATCTTCGCGAGGATGAAGTCAGCCAATCCGTCCGAAAGAGCCTATCAACGCTTTCTGCCCGAGGCGCGGCATCTGCCGCCATCGCACCGCAAGAAATGGCTCTATTACAAGCTGTTTCCGAACGTGGCCTTCGACATCTATCCCGATCAGGTCGATTTCATGCAGTTCATTCCGGTGAGCGCGACGGAGACCGTGATCCGCGAGATCAGTTATGCGCTGCCGGACGAGCGGCGCGAGATGAAGGCGGTGCGCTATCTGAACTGGCGCATCAACCGCCGGGTGAATGCCGAGGACACTGAGCTGATCAGCCGAGTGCAGAAGGGCATGGCGAGCCCAAGCTATGTGGCGGGCCCACTTGGAACGAGCGAAGTCTGCCTGCGAAGTTTCGCGCAAAAACTGCGTCGCCTCATTCCAGAGGCGCGGCTGGAGCGACCTCCGGCGCAGGGCTGGACTCGGCGGAACTGAACCGGCGCGACAGCCAGCGGATCGGCAGGCCGGCAATCGCCAGCGCCAGCCCCCACAATGTGGCCTCAAGCCCGGCGCCGAAGAACATGGCGACGGAATAGACCAACGCGACCAGTGCAACTGCCGCCCATGGCCCGGTCGCGCGCAGTCAAATCGCGGCCGCCGCGCAAACGGCGTAGAGCACCAGCGACGCCACCGTCGAAATCAACGCGATGAAAATATAGACGGCGACGAAGCTTTCGGAGGTGCTGGCGAGCACCAGGATCGAAGCGACCACCGCCCCGACAAGAAGCGATCCGACCGGAACGCCCGCCGCATTGGTCCGCCGAAACAGCGGCGGCAGGTCGTTGGCGCCAGCGACCGAACGCCCGACTTCGGCGGACAGGAGCAGCAGCGCGTTGCAAGTTCCGAAGGCGCTGATCGCAGCGACAATTGCCACCATGATACCCGCGGTCGGGCCGAGGATGGGAGCAATCGCGTCGGCGAAGGGCGCGCTGCTCTTCGATGCGATTAGGCTGGGCAGCAGCATGAGCGTCGCGACAGTGGCCGTTAGATAGATGATGCCGGTAAATCCCGTCCCGATGATCGTCGCTCGGGGCACGGTGTGGGTCGAATCCTCGGTAACGTTGGCGGTGACCGTTGCAGCCTCGAAGCCAGTCAGTGAAAACAGCATCAGCGCGGCAGCGGCTGCGATGCCGGCAATGCTCAAAGGAACGGGGGTGAGCGGCTCGGTGGGCTCGCCAGTGCTAAACCGGGCCGCGACCAGCAGGACGACCGCGATCAGCGGGACGATCTTGATCAGCGTGGCGGTCAGCTGGACCCAGCCCGCGGATCGCGCGCCTGTCAGGTTGACGATCGTCAGGATGGCGATTGAACCAAGTCCAACAATGGTAAGTCCGGTGCCCGAGGCAGCGCCTGGAATGACATGGCCCATTGCCCCAGCGACCGCCACCGCGACCGCTGCGACGCCGGTCCATTGGGAGATAAGATAGCTCCACAGCGTCAGGAAGGCCGGCGTCTCGCCAAATGCCTGCTGGACATAGGCGAACGGCCCGCCGGGAATTTGCGCGGACAGGCGGGCGAAGGCAAAGGCGAGGCACATCGTCCCGGCGATGGTCAGCGCGAAGGCGGCGACCATATTCGGTCCGTATGGAGCAAGCGTCGTCGGCAACAGGTAGATGCCCGAACCAATCATCGTTCCGACGACCATGGCCATGCTCATCCAGCTGCCGAGGCGCTTTGACGGGGGCGGAGAAGGCGTCTGCGCGACGATGGGCCGATTGGTCATTGGCGAGGCTTTGCACTCCCGTGCAGGGTTGGCAATCGGGGATCACCGGCTTAACCGCCCCGGCTGAAACGAATAGGGGAGAATGATGCGAGCATTCCTGTTTCCAGGCCAGGGCAGCCAGTCGGTCGGCATGGGTGCGGCCTTGGCCGAGGCCAGCGCTGCCGCGCGAGACGTGTTGGGCGAGGTTGACGAGGCACTTGGACAGAGTCTCTTCAAGCTGATGCGCGAGGGGCCTGACGAGGAACTGAAGCTCACCGAGAATGCGCAACCGGCGATCATGGCCCATGCGCTGGCGGTGTTTGCCGCACTGACCAGGGAAGGCGGAGTTTCGCTCGACAAAGCGGCGCAATTCGTGGCCGGGCACAGCCTTGGCGAATATTCGGCGCTGGCCGCGGCGGGATCATTCGATTTGGCGACAACAGCCAAGCTGCTGAAATTGCGCGGGCAGGCGATGCAGGCGGCGGTGCCGGTCGGCGTTGGCGCGATGGCGGCGCTGCTCGGTGCCGATCTCGATCTTGCCAGGCGCATCGCCGCGACGGCCGCTGAGGGCGAGGTGTGCGAGGTCGCGAACGACAATGATCCCGGCCAGGTCGTCATTTCCGGCCATAAGGGCGCAATCGACCGCGCGATCGCGCTTGCCAAGGAAATGGGCGCCAAGCGCGCGGTTCCCCTGCCGGTGTCCGCTCCTTTTCACTGCCCGCTGATGCAGCCAGCTGCCGACGCCATGGCCGATGCGCTGGGCAAGACGACAATAATGGCCCCCGCCGTACCGCTTTTTGCCAATGTGACGGCACAGGCCGTAGCCGACCCCGATACAATCCGCGACCAATTGGTCGAGCAGGTGACAGGCATGGTCCGCTGGCGCGAGAGCATCGACAACATGGCCGCAGCCGGCGTCGAGGAATTCGTCGAATTGGGCGGCAAGGTGCTCGGCCCGATGGTCAAGCGCATCGCGCCGGACGCCAAGGTAACCAGCGTGGTCACGATCGAAGATATTGAAGCGATTGCGAAGGAGCTCGCCTGATGTTCGACCTTTCGGGAATGACCGCGCTCGTGACGGGCGCGAGTGGCGGGCTCGGCAGTTCCATTGCCAAATCGCTTGCCGCCCAGGGCGCGCGCCTCGCGCTGTCCGGTTCGAATGCGGCCAAACTTGATGCATTCGCCAAGGACCTAGGCGGCGATCAGGTGGCGCTCGTCTGCAACCTGTCGAGCGGCGAAGAGGTCGACCAGCTGGTTCCGCGCGCGGTCGAGGCATTGGGCAAGCTCGATATCCTGGTCAACAACGCCGGAATTACGCGTGACAATCTTGCCATGCGGATGAAGGACGAGGAGTTCTCCGAGGTCCTCAAAGTCAATCTGGAGGCAGCGTTTCGCCTGATGCGCTCGGCGATGAAACCGATGATGAAGGCGCGGTTCGGGCGAATCATTTCAATCACCTCCGTGGTCGGCGTGACCGGCAATCCGGGACAGGCCAATTATGTGGCATCGAAGGCGGGCCTGATCGGCATGTCCAAGGCGTTCGCGCAGGAAGTCGCAAGCCGGGGGATTACGGTCAATTGCGTGGCGCCGGGATTCATGACGTCGGCGATGACCGACGCCCTGACCGACGCCCAAAAGGAAGGCATTCTGTCGAAGATTCCGACCGGTGCGATGGGTTCGGGTGACGATATCGGCGCGGCCGTCGTCTATCTGGCCTCGAAGGAAGCCGGATATGTCACCGGCCAGACACTGCACGTGAATGGCGGAATGGCGATGCCGTAAGGCCAATCAGCCGCCCTTGTCGCTTGAAAACATGTCCCTATATCGCCCCGGACAGTTCAATACGCGGGCGCATCGATCCATGCGTCTGTGGGGCAAGTAAGAGGGCATAGACTATGGCGAAAGTGATCGGGATCGATCTTGGCACCACCAACAGCTGCGTCGCAGTGATGGAGGGCGGAAAACCCAAGGTCATCGAAAATAGCGAAGGCGCGCGCACCACCCCGTCGGTGGTTGCGTTCACCAAGGACGGTGAGCGCCTGATCGGTCAGCCGGCCAAGCGCCAGGCGGTCACCAATCCCGACAACACCATCTTTGCCGTAAAGCGCCTGATTGGCCGGCGGTTCGACGATCCGATCACCAAGAAGGATACCGAGCTCGTCCCCTACAAGATCGTCAAGGGCGCGAACGGTGACGCTTGGGTCCAGGCGGGCGGCAAGGATTACAGCCCTTCGCAAATCAGCGCCTTCATCCTTCAGAAAATGAAGGAAACCGCCGAGGCCTATCTTGGCGAGACCGTGACGCAGGCAGTGATCACCGTTCCCGCCTACTTCAACGACGCGCAGCGCCAGGCGACCAAGGACGCCGGCCAGATCGCGGGCCTTGAAGTCCTGCGCATCATCAACGAGCCGACCGCGGCGGCGCTGTCCTATGGTCTTGAGAAGAACGACGGCAAGACGATCGCGGTCTATGACCTTGGCGGCGGCACGTTCGACATCTCGATCCTGGAGATCGGCGACGGCGTGTTCGAGGTGAAGTCGACCAACGGCGACACTTTCCTTGGCGGTGAGGATTTCGACGCCAAGATCGTCGAGTTCCTGGCCGACAAGTTCAAGGCGAAGGAAGGCATCGACCTGCGCACCGACCGGCTCGCGCTGCAACGACTGAAGGAAGCCGCCGAAAAGGCGAAGATCGAGCTGTCGTCGGCGCAGTCGACCGAAATCAACCAGCCATTCATCACCGCCCGCATGGAAGGTGGAGCGACGACCCCGCTGCATCTGGTCGAAACGATTACCCGCGCCGACCTTGAGAAGCTGGTCGCGGACCTGATCAATCGCACGCTCGAGCCGTGCAAGAAGGCGATCAAGGACGCCGGTGTCGACACCAAGGCAATCGATGATGTCGTCCTGGTCGGCGGCATGACCCGCATGCCCAAGGTGCGCGAAGTCGTGAAGGAATTCTTCGGAAAAGAGCCGCACATCGGCGTCAATCCGGACGAAGTGGTCGCCATGGGTGCGGCAATCCAGGCGGGTGTCCTGCAGGGCGACGTCAAGGACGTGCTGCTGCTCGACGTCACGCCGCTTTCGCTCGGCATCGAAACGCTGGGCGGCGTGTTCACCCGGATGATCGATCGCAACACGACCATTCCGACGAAGAAGAGCCAGACCTTCTCGACCGCTGACGACAATCAGAATGCGGTGACGATCCGCGTCTTCCAGGGCGAGCGCGAAATGGCGAGCGACAACAAGATGCTCGGCCAATTCGATCTGGTCGGCATTCCGCCTGCCCCCGGGGGGTGCCGCAGATCGAGGTCACGTTCGACATCGACGCCAACGGCATCGTCAATGTCCATGCCAAGGACAAAGGCACGGGCAAGGAACAGCAGATCAAGATCCAGGCGTCGGGCGGCCTCAGCGACGACGACATCGACAAGATGGTCAAGGAAGCCGAGCAGTTCGCCGACGAGGACAAGAAGCGTCGCGAAGGAGCGGAGGCAAAAAACCAGGCCGAAAGCCTGGTGCACTCGACCGAGCAGCAGCTCAAGGAACATGGCGACAAGGTCGACGAAAGCCTGAAGGGCGAAATCGAGGCTGCCGTCGCCGAGGCGAAGACCGCCATCGAAGGCGGCGATCCCGAGGCGATGAAGACCAAGGCCGAGGCGCTGGCCCAGGCCGCCATGAAGCTTGGCCAGGCGATCTATGAAAAGACGCAGGCGGCCGGCGCCGCCGATGATGCCGGTTCAGCCGAAGCGACGGCCGAGGCGGCGCCCGCGGACGAAGAAGTGGTCGACGCCGAATTTTCGGAAGTCGACGAAGACAAAAAGGCCTAAGAGGTCATGGCATCGGCGGTGCCGGCGAATGAAAAGTCGGCGCCGCTTGTCGTGGGTGGGGATTGATGGCCACGGATTATTATGAGCTGCTCGGCGTTCCGCGCAACGCCGACGAGAAGACGATCAAGGCCGCCTTTCGCAAGCTGGCGATGGACTGCCATCCCGATCGGCACGGCGGCTGCACCAACAAGGAAGCGCATTTCAAGGCGCTCAACGAGGCCTATGATTGCCTCAAGGACCCGCAGAAGCGCGCCGCCTATGATCGCTTCGGTCACGCCGCCTTTCAGAATGGTGGAGGCGGCGGTCCGTTCGGCGGCGGGCAAGGGTTCGACGGCTTTTCAGACATTTTT
This sequence comes from uncultured Alphaproteobacteria bacterium, assembly GCA_963750385.1. Lineage (GTDB taxonomy): Bacteria > Pseudomonadota > Alphaproteobacteria > Sphingomonadales > Sphingomonadaceae > Sphingomicrobium. The sequence goes on from CAVVQJ010000007.1 coordinate 541,525, forward strand.
TCGTCGATCTTCGGCGAGTTCATGGACCCCCGCGCCCAGCGAGCCAGCGCGGCTCGCGGATCCGACCTGCGCTACGATCTCGAGCTGACCCTCGAGGAAGCATTTGCGGGGCTCGAAAAGACCATTTCCATTCAGGCGCTGGCGCGTTGCGATGCGTGCAACGCATCCGGCTCGCAGGGCCAGGCCGCCGCTGCGCGCTGCGGCACCTGCGGCGGCGCGGGCAAGGTTCGTGCCCAGCAAGGCTTTTTCGTCGTCGAGCGCGGCTGTCCGTCCTGCATGGGATCAGGTGAAACCGTCGCCGACCCCTGCACATCGTGTGGCGGCGAAGGTCGCGCGCTGAAGGGCCGCAAGATCAACGTCAACATTCCCGCTGGCGTCGACGAAGGCACGCGCATCCGCGTTGCCGGCGAGGGCGAGGCCGGGGTCCGTGGAGCAGCATCGGGCGATCTTTACCTGTTCGTGCACCTCAAGCGTCACGCCCTCTTCAATCGCGAAGGGACGACGCTGATTGCCGAAGCACCGATCAGCTTCACCACGGCGGCACTTGGAGGCTGCATCGCAATTCCCGGCATCGATGGCGAAATGATCGAGATCAAGATTCCCGCCGGCATCCAGTCGGGCGAAACGCTTCGTCAGCGAGGGGCGGGAATGAGCGTTCTCAACGGCCGGGGCCGAGGCGACATGATGACCCGGATTCTTGTCGAAACGCCGACCAGGCTCAGCAAAGAGCAGAAGGCCATTCTCGAGGAGTTTCGGACCACCGAAACCGGTGACGAATGTCCCGCAAGCAAGGGCTTCTTCAGCCGAATCAAGGAGCGGCTGGGCGGCTAGGGCGTCCAGCCGTGGCGCGCCATACGCGCCACCAGGCGCTCGGCGAACAAGTGCGAGACCGAGCGGCGTTCCGCCGAACAACGGTGCGGCATCGGATGGTCGGCGCGAACCGAGGCCACCGGTTCTCCGTCGATCGTGAGGGGCAGCGTCATGGTCGCCGCCACGCCTGACTTCGCCATTCGCTCCTGATCAACGGGGCCGGGCGCCAGGAAGCAGGCTCGCGCCATCTGCGCAGCGGTTACATTGCCCACCATGGGAACGCCCTCGCAATCGCGTTCGGCGATGATGCGGGGAATGAACGGCTTCCCCAAATCATCATCCAACGGTTGCATTTTGGCTCGTCCGGCAGACACGATTATTCGCTCCTGACGGTCTGCCAGAGTCAATCGATCGAAGCCGGTAAGGGCGCTCAACTGCCGCATCGCTCGTTCCGCAAGATGCTTAGGGTCGTTGCCTTGCAGCCGGTCGGTCATGAGCGCACCATGCCGATGCCGTCGGCCAGCCGCGGCTCGATCGCCAGCTCGGCCTCGATCAAATAGAGGTCGCCGTCTCTTGAGGCACGAATGTCGAGCGCAACCTCACCCCATTGCACTCCAAAATCGTGGACCTCGCTTTCATCCCCTGAAAGCCAGGACATTCGATTGCGCAGGGTATGGATAGCCTGGCTGCCGATCAGGTCCGCCAGCGGTCGATCGATGAGATCGCTTGCCCGGTGGTCGCCAAGCATCGCCGCATTCGCGCTGATTGCCTGGATCCGCCAGTCCGGTCCGACCAGCAGGAGCAGCGCGCAAGGCTGAATGCTAGTGATCAAAGACCCGCTCGAAGATCGTATCGACCCGCTTCAGGTGATAGCCAAGGTCGAAAAGCTCCTCGAGCTGACTGTCCGGCAGCTTCGCGGACACGTCCGGGTCCGCCTTGAGCAGGTCGAGCAGCGAAAGCTCGCCGTCGGATTCCCAAACCTTCATCGCGTTGCGCTGCACCAGGGCATAGCTGTCCTCGCGGCTGAGACCGGCCTGCGTCAGCGCCAGGAGGACGCGCTGCGAATGAACAAGGCCACCCATGCGATCGAGGTTCTTCTGCATGCGGTCGGGATAGACGAGCAGCTTGTCGATAACGCTCGTCAGCCGAGCGAGTGCGAAGTCGAGCGTAATGCAGGCGTCCGGGCCGATGAACCGTTCGACCGACGAATGCGAAATGTCCCGCTCGTGCCACAACGCAACATTCTCCATCGCCGGGACGACCGCCGAGCGGACGACGCGGGCGAGGCCGGTCAAATTCTCGGTAAGCACCGGGTTGCGCTTGTGCGGCATCGCCGACGACCCTTTCTGGCCCGGCGAGAAATACTCCTCGGCTTCCAGAACCTCGGTTCGTTGAAGATGGCGGATTTCCACCGCGAGCCGCTCGATCGACGAAGCAACTACGCCGAGCGTCGCGAAGAACATGGCGTGGCGATCGCGCGGGATCACCTGGGTCGAGGTCGGCTCAGGCGTCAGGCCGAGTTCCCTGGCGACATGGGCCTCGATCGCGGGGTCGATGTTGGCGAAAGTGCCGACCGCTCCAGAGACCGCGCAGGTGGCGATGTCGTCCCGTGCGGCGACCATCCGGGCGCGGTTGCGGTCGAACTCGGCGTAAGCCTGGGCGAGCTTGAGGCCGAAGGTCACCGGCTCGGCATGAATGCCATGGCTTCGCCCGATGGTCGGGGTCAGCTTATGTTCGTAGGCACGGCGCTTCAGCACCTGGAGCAGCGCGTCGAGGTCCTCGATCAGAAGGTCGGCCGACTGTTTCAGTTGCACCGCCAGGCTGGTGTCGAGGACGTCGCTGCTGGTCATCCCTTGGTGAAGCCAGCGCCGCTCCGGACCAAGCTTCTCGCCGGCCCAGGTCAGGAAGGCGATCACGTCATGCTTGGTCACCGCCTCGATCGCGTCGATCGCCGGCACGTCGATCTCGCCCAGCACATCGGCGTCATAGGCCTTGCGAATGGTCGCTGCGTCGTCGGCCGGGATCATGCCCGTCTGCCCCATCGCCTCCGCCGCGAACACCTCGATCGCCCACCAGATCCGATAGCGGTTTTCGGCCGACCAGATGGCGGTCATTTGCGGACGGGAATAGCGAGGTACCATGGAGGGCGCGGCTAGCAGGGGGAGTTGCACTTCGCAATGCGCGAGGGACGGGGCTTAGGTTCAAGGGGGCGATGTCCGGCAAAGGGTTTTTGAGCGGATCAACCGGTCCAGCTGCAGTGTCAGATTTGGGCGCGAACTCCCGGCTCACCCGAATGTGGGGAAATTCCCCCTGGTGACGAAAGCGGCGAAGCGTGAGTTGTTACGAATTGGATCGAGGAACGGATCGGTTTTGAGGCCCGTGACACCTGGGTCTTTCACTTCGAAAGCTGTCGCGAGTGCGGCAAATGCCCGCGTCGTCTCGCCCGACTGGGCAAAGATCTGCGTGTAATTGTAGCTCGCAGCGTCACCGAACAGCACTTTCATGCGTGCGACAATTCGATCAACTGCGGCCATGTTTCGCAATCGACCCTCGATGATTGCTTCGCCGGCCAGCCTGAAAACGTCATCGGACGGCACCTTTTCATATTCCGCCCTGGCCTCGTTCGGTCGGCCCAGGAGAACCATTGCATCGCCAATCAATTGATGCGGGGAGGATCGATTTGGAGCGAGCTGGAGCGACCTGCGTGAAGACTGGATGGCTTCGGCGTAACGCCGCAAGGCGATCAGGACGTCTGCGCGGCGCGTGTAGGTTAGCGCATTTAGTGGGTCGAGGACGACCAGTCGGTCGGCCAGCAAGAGTGCTTGTTGAGGACTACCCAAATAGCGGGTGATGTACATAGCCGACGGAAGTACGAGCGGGTCGTCTGGCGATAGCGCAAGCGCCTGATTCATTAATTGCAGCGCGCTGACGTAGTTGAACCGGTCTTGTTCGATTAGCGCGAGCTCGGCGTAAGCAGACCCGAGTTTCGGTGCGAGCTTAATGGCGCGCTTTGCGGCCACTGCCGCTTGGCTCAACATTCCGGCAAGGCCAGCCGGGCTATCCGGGTAGGATGTTGCCAACAATTCGAGCGATCTCGCCTTTAGACGAAAGGCGTTGGCATATTCAGGATCCCGGTCCGTTGCAGCGTCCAGGAGCGCAACCACATTGCGCAACGCTTCCTCGCTCGTGTCATTGGAATAAAGAGTTGAAGCCCGCAGGTATAAATCCTGAGCGGCAATGTCCGTGGTGCCGCCAAGGGCCAGTGCGGTTTTGGCAGCCTGGCCTAGCGTTATGCTGAGGGATTGGGCGACATTGGTGGCGATGTCCGTCTAAATCCGGATTTCGTCACCAAATCCGCGGTCGTATGATTTCCCCCAACGTTCGACACCGTCCTCTCCGCTGATCAACTGAGCAAATATTCGAATGATTTCTGACGAACGGCGCACGCTTCCGGTGACGATATTCGCGACCCCAAGGCTCGATGCGGCAGCCTTCGTGTCGAGATTTTTCACCGCCTCCGATGATGCACGGCCGATTACCTGCAGCCCAACGCGCGAGAGGGCCGCGCGAAGTTCCTCCGCGATCCCCTCAGCGAAATAGATTTGGTCCTCGGTACCCGAGAGGTTGGCGAATGGAAGAACCGCAATCCGCTTTGCATTCACCGGAATAGACCTCAGCGCCCACCAGCCGCCGCCCACAACCGCGACCGTGCCTATGCCTGCGGCAATGACTGCTCGGCGAGGGACGCCAGTCGGGTCGCCCGGTACCTGAACATGAGCAATATCTTCGCCGGCTATGCGCCGTCGCGCCGTTTCGGCGAGTGCCAGAAACCGAGGGTCCGATCGATCTCCCTTCCAACCCTTTAGGGAAATTGCCTGAACTTCGCCAAAGCCTAGCGGCGGTTCGACTATATCCAGACGAACTGGCAGGTATGCTCCCCGCTTTCGCGCACGACTCGCTTCGTCCCGAACGAAATCACCTTCAGTGCCAACTGAGTGCCGGCTCCAGGCGACAATCACACACTTCGCGGCTTCGAGATGTTCCTGGATGTCCTCACGCCAATTCGAGCCGGCTCCGATGTGAGTATCCCACCAGACCGTGAATCCCTCGGCCTCCAGCGCAGATACGAGGGGCAGAAGTCGAGCCCGATCTTCCGACTTATAGGATAGGAATATGTCGGTGGCACCGATCATCGCTCCCCCCTCCGGCAGCAAATCCGGGAGCGACCTTAAGTTAGGTGCCGTGATTTACAAAATGGCCCTTCTTTATTCTTTTGCGGATCTCCGGGGCCGGAGTACGAGCCTAGATCAACCCCATCGCCTTCATGCTGCTTCGACCCTGGCTTCCGACGATGACATGATCGTGGACCGTTATCTTCATGTGGCGGCCGGCTTCGATCAGATCCCTGGTCAGGCGAATGTCCTGGCTGCTGGGAGAGGGATCTCCTGACGGGTGGTTGTGGACGATGATGATCGCCGTAGCCCCAAGGGCGATTGCGCGGGCGATGACCTCGCGGACGTGAACGGACGCCTCGTCGACGCTTCCGCGCCACATCGCCTCGTTGGCGAGCAGCAGATTCTTCGCATTGAGGAACAGGACGCGCACTTCCTCGATGCTCGAATGCGCCATCGCCGCCTGGAGATAATCGCCCAGCGCGTCCCAGCTCGACAGGATCGGGCGGCCCTCCACCCTTGTTTCGAGAAGGCGGAGCGCGGTCGCCTCGGCAATTTTCAGCGCGCCGATGACGGTGTCGCTAAGCCCTTCGCGGCGCAGCGTTTCCGCGTCCGTGCCAAGCAGTGGCCCTATCCCGCCGAAGCGCGCGATCAGCGCCTTGGCCTGGTCCTTGGTGTCGCGACGGGGGATAGCGAGGGCGAGGAGATACTCGATCAGTTCGTGATCGAGCAGCGACCTGCCGCCGCCCTCGAACAGGCGCTGGCGTAGTCGGGCGCGATGTCCGGACGCGTTACTGGGCTGGTCTGCCATCAGGTGAGGACGCTAGGCAAAGCCCCGCTGACGTGCAACGCCGTTTGTAGCGGCAACGGAACGGTCATGACCGAGGGGGGTTTTGAAGCGGGATGACCGTTGAAAATGGCGAAAGCATAGTCGTTAAGGTTGAGAAGACCCTGGAGAAGGGTCATCTGGCCGAGCCGGTTGTCGTCCATGACCGCAGCGGCTGGCACCGGGTCTGGCGCCTGACCCGGTTTGGCCTCCTCGCGGTTCTCATCCTTGCCCTGGTCGCGCTGGCGATCGTCTGGATCTGGCGAAAGCCGATCGCCGAAAATGTCCTGGCCGAGCGAGCTGGAAAAGCGCGGCGTGCAGGCGACCTACACGCTCGATCGCGTGGGGTTTCGGACTCAGCAGGTCAGCAACCTGGTCATCGGCGATCCGGCCAATCCCGATCTTACCGCTCGTCGTGCGGTCATTCAGACAAAGATCAAGTGGAACGGATCGGTCCAGGCCTATCGTGTGGCGGCGCGCGGTGTGCGGCTGAAGGGCCGGCTGCTTAAGAACGGCATGGTTAGCTGGGGTCAGATCGACAAGCTTCTCCCGCCATGTTCCGGCAAGCCCTTTACGCTTCCCGATCTGACGGTCGATCTCAAGGATACGACGATCGCGCTTTCCACGCCTTACGGGGCAATGGGCTTCGCGGTCGCGGGTCGCGGCAATCTTTCCGGTGGCTTCAAGGGAAGACTGGCCGCTGCCTCTCGTCAGCTTAATCCCGGGGCGTGCACGCTCGATCAGTTCAAAGCCTATGTGAAGATTGGCGTCATCGCGCGAAGGCCGCGGGTCGAGGGGCCGATCGGTGCGAGCCGCTTCGCCTGCCCAGCCAGCAAGCTTGTGCTGGCCCAGCCGCGAATGGAGATTAATTCGAGCTTCTCCGAAGCGTTCGGCAGCTTCGATGGCGAGGGTCGCCTGACGATGGCTTCGTTCGAAGCCGGCGCCAACGGGCTTGCGGGCGTGACCAGCAATCTGAGCTTCAAGGGCACGGCGACGGACATTTTGGGCCGGATCGACCTGTCCGCTCGCCAGGCGCGACTGGCGCAAATCCTGGCGCAGCGAACGCGTGTTGACGGGCGCTACCGGTTGGACGCCAGGCATGGCGGGTTGACGCTGGTCGGCGACTATGGCGCGACGGCGGTGGCCTTGGCGCCATCGCTGACGGGGGGCCTGACCGACCCGCTCGATTCCGCCGATCGGAACTCCGCTCGGACCGATTGCCAGGGCCATCTCCACCAGCATCCGCAACGCGGCACGGTCGTTCAACGTGTTCGGATCGTTGAGATTGGTCAATCGGCGAGGTGGCGGCGCGGTCAGGATCGAGAAGGCCGACGTGAAGGCGCCAACCGGGGCCAAGGTCACGGTATCGGGCGGCGACGGCATTACTTATTATTGGCCGTCAAACCGCCTGAGGCTCGACGGCAACGTCGAAACAGCCGGTGGCGGCCTGCCCGGCGCTCGGATCACGCTTCGTCAACCCCGTAGCGGAGCGCCGATGAGCGGGCAGGCGGACATTGCGCCCTATGCCGCCGGAGGGGCCAAACTCGACTCTTGCAACGGTCCGGTTTGCGGCGCGGCCCGACGGTTGGACACAGGTCAGCACCGTTGCGCTGCTCGATGGCCCATTTTCGGGCGGCCGGGTGACCGGCCTTCGAGTCCCAATTTCCGGTAGGTTTGGCGCCGGTGGAGCGCTGCGCTTCGGCGAGGGATGTCTTGATACTCGCTTCGCCAGCCTGACCGTGAGTTCGCTTCGGCTCGGCCCGACCCGCTTGCCGCTCTGCGCCATTAACGGCGCAATCTTGCAAAAGTCGGCCGGCGGTGCACTTGCGGTCGCCGCCGCAACGAGCAATGCCAGGCTTCGAGGAACGCTTGGGAAATCGCCGTTCGCGCTCGACACAGCCCGAGCGCGATTCCTGGACAAGAATCACTTCGACGCCACCGGGATAGCGGTCCGCATGGGCCAGCCTGAGTCGCCAGTCCGAATCAACGCCAAGTCGATTGCCGGCAATTTCTCGGGCACTGGCACGACCGGGACGTTTGCGGGCGGCGACGCGATGATCGGCAAGGTTCCGCTCGATCTGACCGACATCGCCGGAAAATGGCAGGTTCGCCGGGGCGACCTCGCGATCGATGGCGGGCTGCTCCTCTCCGACCGGGCCGATCCGCCAAAATTCTATCCGCTGCGTAGCGACGACGTCCATTTCACGCTGGCGGATAGCAAGATCCGCGCGACCGGGACGCTGAAGCATCCGGCGAGCGGCACGCGAGTGACGAACGTCGTGATCGATCACAGCCTGGCGACCGGACGCGGCGATGCGCTGCTGGACGTGCCAGGAATCACCTTCGGCCCCGGCTTGCAGCCCGAGGAGCTGACTCGCCTTACCGAGGGCGTCATTGCCCTAGTCAAGGGGACGATCAGCGGGCAGGGGCGGATTGCCTGGAATGGCAGTGGGGAGGTGACCTCGACCGGTGAGTTCACGACCGCCAACACGGACCTCGCCGCCAGCTTCGGACCGATCACCGGGCTTACCAGCACGATCCGGTTTACCGACCTCCTCGGCCTAGAAACCGCGCCGGGCCAGATCGCAACCGTCGGATCGATCAATCCCGGCATCCTCGTCGAGAACGGAGTCATCCACTACCAGCTGCTTCCCGACCAGCTGGTGAAGATCGAGCGTGGCGAATGGCCGTTCATGGGCGGCCGCCTTATTCTCCAGGAAACGATTCTCAATTTCGGCAGGCCCACTGCTAAGCGGCTGACGTTCGAAGTGGTTGGCCTTGACGCCAAGACCTTCGTCGATTCGATGGGGTTCAAGGAACTTGCCGCAACCGGCACGTTTGACGGTGTGTTGCCGATGATCTTCGACGAAGCGGGCGGGCGGATTGTCGGCGGGCGGCTGGATAGCCGGCCTGGCGGCGGAACGCTGGCATATAATGGCGTGGTCAACCGCGCCAACCTCGGCACGATCGGCGGCCTCGCCTTCGATGCCCTGCGCGATCTTCGCTTCACGTCAATGATCATCCGCCTGGATGGCTATCTGGACGGAGAGTTCGCGACGCGACTGACAATCGAGGGTGTCGGACTTGGTAATACGAGCACCCAGCGCTTCATCCGGTCGATCAACAAGATCCCGCTGAACTTCAACGTGACGATCAAAGGCCCATTCCGCGCCCTGATTGCTACCGCCAAGAGCTTCCGCGATCCCACCCAGGTGATCGAGCCGGCGTTGCCGCGCCCGCTGGACGAGGTGCCAGGCATTACCGTCGAAACCCGGCGTCAGGAAGAGGAACAGCAGCAGTTGCAAACGCCAGTTGACGAACAAGTCACCCCCACGCCCACCACGAAGCCATGAGGATGAAGCCGATGCCCAGAAATCGTCTGCTGCCCGCCGCCTGCGGCGCGGCCCTGATGTTGCCGCTAGGCGGTTGCATCACCGTCGATACGCCCGACAAGCCGATCGAGATCAACCTCAATGTCACCATCAGGCAAGAGGTGGTGGTCAGGCTCCAACGGGACGTCGAGCAACTGATCAACCAGAATCCGGATGCCTTCCCGCAGCCGACGACTCCGCCGAGGCAGCAGTGAAGCATTCGCTGGCTATGTTAATGGCGGCGGCATGGTTGGCAGTGCCCCAGGCTGCGGTGGCGCAGGAGCCTGCGGCCATCGCCCAGGCTCGTGCCGCAGGTCAGGTGGGGGAGCGGTATGACGGTTATTTGGGGGTAGTCGGAAGCGTCCCGGATATGGTGCGCCGGCAGGTAGGCGCGATTAATATCAAGCGCAGATCGCTCTACGCGGGTCTGGCTTCGCGCAAAGGCGTCACGACCGAGGAAGTGGGACTGACGGCGGCCTGTTCGCTGCTGAGGCGCGTCCCGGTCGGCGGGGCGTATCTCGCCGGACAAGATGGCTGGCGGCGCCGTGCACCGGGGCAGGCGGTGGCAGTTCCGGCCTATTGTGGCTGACCAGGCTCGAAGCTTGCCCGATAATTTGCCTTCAATGCGGCGATAAGATCAGGGGTGACGGTCAGGTCAACCTCATAGCTTCCCTCGGAATATGGACCGGCGACGTAAGGGGACGCGGTCAGGATGAGTTCTTCAAACCGTCCATTGCCGTCATGATCGGTCGGAACGACCGCAATTTCGTCAAGCTTGGGGCACTCGTCGAACATCCCGCCGCCGCTGATCGGCACGCCGCGCTTCTCCTCACGTGCCTGGTTGATCGCATCGCACCACCGCTGGGTTAGCAGCCGATCGCGGTTGGCGGGTTCGGCGAACAAGTCCGCGACTTTGATTTCGATTGCGGTTTGTCGATCCCAAAGCAGCGCGTTCGTGCCATGGTTGCCGTGTGCGCCGCCGGTATAGGCGCTGACTTCGACCGAAAGACTGAGCAGCCGACTGGACTGTCCTGCAGTGGTATAGTCGGTCGACGACTGAAAGGGGTGAAACTCAACACCCTCCTTGTCGCGCCAGCTCTTGTCCTCCTTGGCGCCCTCGACCAGTTCTTCTCTGGCCTTCTCCATTTCCTTTTGAAAACGAGCGACCAACTGTGGAACGGCGGCTGCCTCCCTCGGCCAGGCAAAGTGGAAATCGACCAGCTCATTCTCCTCATCGAGCACGAATGGCTCGGCCGGCGGGGATGCGGAGGGCTTTGCTGCCACGGCATTGGCCGCCTGATTGTTCGCAGGCGGTTCGATGGGACGGTTACAAGCGGCGAGGAGAGCAGCGGAGGCCAACAGGACGATTTTCATGGCCGGACCATGGCATGCCGGACAGTTGCGGCCAAGCGAGCTGGACTCGCGGTTGACTTGTCAGGGTCCACTTCATAAAGGGGCGGCGCCTTGGCGGGCTCGTCGGCCGCCATGTTCCTTGCCTTTCGCGGATGGCGCTCTTTCCCGGGCGTTGCCGCGCACATCAGGAGATTGAGGCGCATGGCTGAAGACGAGACCGGGCAGGAGCCGACTTCCCTCCAGGATGCCCGACTGACGTCGCTCGAAGAGCGGCTCAAGCGAGCAGAACAGGCGGAGGTCGCGCGCCGGCCGGTCGATTCGGCGAAGGGCATTCGCTCGGCCGGGTGGATGGTGGCGCAGAACCTGATCGGGATGCCCGCGGGCGGCTTTCTGATCGGTTTCCTGCTCGACAAACTGCTGGGCACGGCACCGTGGATTGCTCTTGCCCTGATGTTCGTGGGCTTTGCAGGCGCGGTGTGGGATTTGATGAAGAAGCAGGGTGCGGGGAAGTAGACTAGTGGCTGTCGAGACTAAGATCGATCCAATGCATCAGTTCCAGATCAGCCCGATCTTTGGGCAGCTGGATGGAAGCGCGTTCGTGTTCACAAATAGCGCGCTGTGGATGATCGTCGTACTGGTCTGCATTACCGGCTTCATGCTGATGGGCATGAAGCGCGAGCTGGTGCCCGGCCGGTGGCAGATGGCCGCCGAAGGAATGGTCGGCTTCGTCAATTCGATGGTCGAAGGCTCTATCGGACCGAAGGGCCGGGCCTATCTACCGTGGGTCTTCACCTCCTTCATTTTCATCCTGTTCGCCAATTTCCTGGGCGCGATGCCGTTCGCGGCCGTCGGCGCTCATCCGTTTACCGTGACCAGTCAGTTCACCGTTACCGGCGTGATGTCGATCATCAGCTTCGCGATCGTGCTTGGCGTCGGTTTCTGGAAGCACGGCCTGCACTTTTTCTCGCTGTTCGTGCCGAAAGACACGCCGTTCATCCTCAAGCTGCTGATCGCGCCGATCGAATTTATCAGCTTCCTGGTTCGGCCATTCAGCCTGGGCCTGCGACCCTTTATCGCCATGTTCGCGGGTCACATCCTGCTCGATGTGTTTGGCAATTTTGTCGTGCAGGGGTTGAACGCGGGCGGAGGAGGCTATGCCATATCGCTGCTTTGCTTCCTGTTCGTCGCCTTCATCAACGCGCTCGAATTGCTGGTCGGCGCGATCCAGGCCTACGTCTTCGCGCTACTGACCTCGCTGTACATCAACGATGCGGTCAATCTTCACTAATTTTCGCTTTTACCTAAGGAGTTAAAATCATGGATCTCGAAGCTGCAAAGGTCATTGGTGCGGGTCTCGCCGCGATCGGCGTGGGTGCCGCTGCTGCCGGCGTCGGCATCGTGTTCGGTTCGTTCCTCCAGGGCGCACTGCGCAACCCGGCGGCCGCCGACGGTCAGCAGGGTCGCCTGTTCATCGGCTTCGCCGCCGCCGAGCTTCTCGGCCTGATGGCGTTCGCCGTTGCGATGATCATCCTCTACGCGATCTAACTCGTTCGGCGGCTGGGGCGACCCAGCCGCCCAAGAGGCCAAGATGCCCCAACTTAACCAGCTTTCCGATGTCATTCTGTCGCAGCTCTTCTGGCTCGCGCTCGTGCTCGGCTTCATTTACTTCGTCATTGCGCGGGGGATGGTGCCGAAAATCCAGGCGACGGTCGACCAACGCGACCAGCGCATCGCTGACGATCTTGATGTGGCTGAACAGGCCAAGGCGGATGCCGATGCCAGCGAGGAAGCCTATCGCCAGAAGATGGACGAAAGCCGCGCCGAGGCAATGAAGCGGACCAGCGCCGCCAAGCAGGAAGGTGCGCTCGCGACCGAGCAGCGATTGGCTAAGGCTGACAAGGCCATTCAGGCGAAAGCCGCCAAGGCGGAAGCCAAGATCCGCGACAGCCGGAAGGCCGCGCTGGCCAATCTCGAGGATGTGGCGGCACAACTGACCCAGGATATTGCGACCAAGGTTGCGGGCGTCAGCGTCAGCCGCGACGATGCGGCGAAGGCAGTAAAGGCGGCACTTTCCAATGGCTAATCCTGAGCATGGCGTAACCATCGCGCACACCGAAGCGCCCGGGGGTCATGAAGCTGCCGAGGCAACGGCTTACGGTTTTGGACCGGGCTTTTATGTCGCGTTGGCGATGCTGGTCGTCTTTGCGCTGGCCATCTGGAAAAAGGTGCCGTCCGCAATCGGCAAGAGCCTCGACAAGAAGATTGCGCTGATCCGCGAACAACTCGCCGAGGCGGAATCGCTGCGCAAGGACGCCGAAGCGCTAAGAGCGGAATATGAGGCCAAGGCCAAGTCCGCCGACAAGGAAGCCAAGGCGATGCTGAAGCGCGCCGAAACCGACGCGGAAGCCATTGTTGCCAAAGCGGCGGAAGATGCAGAAGCGCTGGTTGCCCGGCGTCAGGCGATGGCGGAAGCCAAGATCGCAGCCGAAGAGCGCGCCGCGATCGATGAAATTCGTTCGGCCGCGGCCCGCAACGCCACCGCCGCCGCCGCGAAGCTCATTGCCGAGCGCAATGACGCCAAAAGTGACAAGGCCTTGGTCGACCAGGCGATCGACGGCCTGGGCAGCTAAGCGAACTTGGTGGCGTTGAAGGACCCGGCGAGACGATCGCCGGGCCTCCATCATTCGACTATTACTGCTGGTGGCTTCCGCCCCGCTCACTGACGCCTTCCAGCGCAGTCGAGGCGGCGCTTTGCTGTGCCTCTCGGCTCAAGTCACCGAGGCTCACCATTCCGACCAGCCGGTCGTCGGCATCCACCACAGGGAGCCGGCGGACTTGGGCATCGCTCATGCGTTGGGCCACCGCGAGAACATCATCGGTGTCGCGGGCGCACACAATGTCGCTCGACATCAGGTCGCGGACTGAACAGTCGGGGCCCTTGCCTTCGGCCACGCCGCGGACGGCGATATCTCGGTCGGTGATCATTCCGATCACCCGGTTGTCTTCGCAGACCGGAATCGAGCCGGTGTCCGCCGATAGCATGAAGCTCGCCGCCTCCTTGGCGGATGCGTCGGGAGCGACCGTCTTGATGTCGCTGGTCATTACGTCGCGTAGTTGGGCCATTTCTGCCTCCTCCTTTTCGGGAGGGAAACGAAGCGGCTTGCCGTGCCGTTCCCACCGTCAGGGCTTATTCTCCGTCAGCAGGTCGTAAGTCGCGACCATCTCGTCATTCTGGTTGAAGATTTCCACCGCCCAGCGGACCACGCCCGTATCTTCGCTTTTTAGCGATTTGGCGCGGACGGTCAGTTCGACCCTCATCGAATCGCCCGGATAGAGGGGGGTCAGGAAGCGCAGATTCTCAAGGCCGGTGTTGGCCAGGACGGGGCCGGGGTCGGGATCGACGAACAGCCCCGCCGCAAAGCTGAGGATCAGGTAGCCGTGCGCAACCCGCCCTTCGAAGATGGGCGAGGCCTTGGCCGCCTCGTCATCCATGTGCGCGTAGAAGGTATCGCCGGTGAATTTGGCGAAATGCTCAATATCTTCGAGGCGGACGGTTCGGCTTTTCGTTTTGAGCGTGTCGCCAATGCTCAATTCGCTCATCCGCTTGCGGAAGGGATGCGTGTCGATGACATGCTTCGGCCCGCCGGGAATATATTGCTCGCTGATCGCGGCAATCATTGCCGGGGTCGACTGGATGGCTGTGCGCTGCATGTAATGCTTCACTCCGCGCACCCCGCCCATTTCTTCGCTGCCACCAGCCCGGCCCGGGCCTCCGTGGACGAGCACCGGAAGCGGTGAGCCGTGACCCGTGCTTTCGGCCGCATTGTCGCGGTTCAGGACAAGCATCCGGCCGTGATAGGCCGCCGCACCCTGAATGAACTCCCGCGCAGCGTCGGTCGAGTAGGTGAACAGCGACAGGGCGAGGCTACCCATGCCGCGATTGGCGAGCGCGATGGCATCGGTGATGTCCTTGTAGGGCATGACGGTGGACACGGGTCCGAATGCTTCAACGTCATGAACGGCGGCGGTCGACCAGGGGTCGTCGGTTCGAAGCAGGATTGGCTCCAGGAAGGCGCCGCCCTCGATCCCGGGCGAGGCCTCCGGATCGCCGGACACGATCCGCGCGCCAGCGGCGGTCAGCTTGACGATCTGGGAGCGAACGTCGTCACGTTGTGCTGTCGAAACCAGCGCGCCCATCCGGCTTTCCTTGTCCCGCGGATCGCCTACTTTCGTCGCTTGAAGTCGTTCGCGGATTGCTGCCTCGACCGCGTCGAGGTGCTGAACGGGAGCCATTGCCCGACGGATGGCGGTGCATTTCTGGCCTGCCTTGACCGTCATTTCATTGACGACTTCTTTCACGAACAGGTCAAATTCCGGGGTCTCCGGCCCGGCTTCGGGGCCCAGGAGCGAGGCATTCAAACTGTCCTGCTCAGCAACAAACTTCACGCTCTCGCGCTGGACGACCGGATGGGAGCGGAGCTTGAGCGCAGTCGAAGCAGAGCCGGTGAAGCTCACCACATCTTGCCCGGTCAGATGGTCGAATAGGTCGCCGACACCGCCGACGATCAGCTGGATTGCGCCTTCAGGCAGCAATCCCGTGTTGATCATCACCCGGAACGCCGCTTCGCATAGATAAGATGTGGAGCTGGCTGGCTTCACGATAGCAGGCATGCCAGCGAGCAGGGTCGGTGCGAGCTTCTCCAGCATTCCCCACACCGGGAAATTGAAGGCGTTGATGTGCACGGCCGCACCCTGAAGCGACGTGTAAATGTGCTGGCCGACGAAGGTGCCCTCCTTCGACAGCGGCTCGACCGGTCCGTCGAGCAGGACGTGCGCGTCGGGAAGCTCGCGCCGCCCCTTGGACGAGAAGGACAGCAGCGTCCCGGCGCCACCCTCGATATCGATCCACCCGTCCTTGCGCGTCGCGCCTGTCTGGTAGTTGAGCCCGTAAAGCTCCTCCTTGCGCGCCAAAATGGCGAGGCCGAGGCCCTTGATGATCCGCGCGCGCTCGTGGAAGGTCAGCTTGCGGAGCGCGGGACCGCCGACCGTACGCGCATGATTCAGCATCCCGGCGAAATCGATCCCTCCGGACCCCGTCCTCGCAACCAGGCTTCCGTCGATGGCGGAGGCGATATCGGCCAGGCTGGCGCTGTCACCGGGGACCCACTCGCCGCGGGCATAATTGAGCAGTTGCGCGGTATCCATCTTACTTGCCTTTAAATTGAGCAGGTCGCTTTTCAAGAAAGGCAGCCACGCCTTCGCGATAATCTTCGGTGAAGCCTAGGCGGCGCATTTCGTCGCGCTGGAGATCGAGTTCGTCGTCGAGGGTGCGGCCGCTGGTGGTGCGGATGATCGACTTGATCGCCGCTTGGCCGAGGGGAGGAAGGGACGCGAGCTTGGTCGCGACCGCCTCGACCTCCGCATCAAGCGACTCATCGTCGACCGCTTTCCAGATCAGGCCCCACTCGGCGGCTTTTTCGGCGGGCAGCGGCTCGCCGGTCAGCGCCAGGCCGAGCGCCCGTGCCTGACCGACGAGGCGAGGCAGGTGCCAGCTTCCGCCACTGTCGGGGATCAGGCCAAGGGCGGAGAAACTTTGGATGAACTTGGCGGATTTGGCCGCGATAACGATGTCGCAGGCTAGCGCTATATTGGCGCCCGCGCCGGCCGCAACACCGTTGACGCGCGCAATGACCGGCTGGGGCAGGGCCGCGAGCGTGCGGATCAGCGGATTCCAACTTTCCTCGACGGTCTCGCCCAAGTCGACCGTTTCGCCCGGCGCAACGGCCCGGTCGTTCAAATCCTGCCCGGCGCAAAAGCCGCGCCCCGCACCGGTCAGGACAACGACACGGGCATCTTCAAGGTTGGCAAGCGCGTCCCGAAGCTCTGCGTGCATGGCTCGGGTGAAGCTGTTCAATCGGTCGGGCCGATTGAGCGTAAGCCGGGCGATATGGCCAGAACGATCGAATTTGATGGTTTCATAGGTCATCGAGCGGCTCTAGCCCCGTGCCTCGTGCGTTTGAAGTGCACAGTCGAAATGGTTAGATGGGTTCCATGTACACGACCGAGCTCAACAAGAACGTCAAGCCAATCGAGATGGCGGAGGACCCGGCGCTGGTTGCAGCCTTTGAGGCGCGGGTGGCGGCGGATGAATTCATCGAACCCAAGGATTGGATGCCCGACGCCTATCGCAAGACGCTGGTGCGGCAGATTTCACAGCATGCGCACAGCGAGATCGTCGGTATGCTTCCCGAGGGAAACTGGATCACCCGCGCACCGTCGCTCCGGCGTAAGGCGATCCTGCTGGCCAAGGTGCAGGACGAAGCGGGGCACGGGCTTGTACCTCTATTGTGCAGCGGAAACGCTCGGGACCAGCCGCGAGGAGATGATCGACGCGCTCCATTCGGGCAAGGCCAAGTATAGCACCATCTTCAACTATCCGACCCTGACCTGGGCGGACATCGGTGCGATCGGCTGGCTGGTCGACGGGGCGGCGATCATGAACCAGGTGCCCCTGCAGCGCACCAGCTATGGCCCCTACGCCCGCGCGATGGTCCGGGTATGCAAGGAGGAAAGTTTTCACCAGCGCCAAGGCTATGAAATCATGATCGCGCTGGCCAATGGCACAGCCGAGCAGAAGCGGATGGCGCAGGATGCACTCAACCGCTGGTGGTGGCCATCGCTGATGATGTTCGGGCCGCCCGACGACAATTCTCCCAATACCGAGCGGTCCATGCGCTGGCGGATCAAGCGAGAGACCAATGACGAACTTCGCCAAAAATTCGTCGACATCACCAAGCCGCAGGCGGATTTCCTAGGGCTGACGATCCCCGATGCCGACCTTGCATGGAACGATGCCAAGGACGGCCATGACTTCGGCGAGATCGACTGGGAAGAATTTTACGCGGTGGTGCGCGGCGAGGGACCTGTTGCCAAGGAACGGATGATGGCTCGTCGTGATGCGTGGGACGACGGGGGCTGGGTGCGCGACGCCGCCGCCGCCCACGAAGCGAAGCGCCGATCGAAGGCAGCGGCATGAGCGATGAGCGGGCAGGAGGGCATGACTGGCAGCTCTGGGAGGTTTTCGTCCGTTCGAAGGGCGGCCTCAATCATCGTCATGTCGGCAGCGTTCATGCTCCTGACGCGGAGCTCGCGCTTCGGCACGCGCGGGACACCTACACGCGGCGTCTCGAAGGCGTGAGCCTGTGGGTGGTGCCGTCCGGCGCGATCACCGCGAGCGACCCGGAGCAGGCGGGTGAGTTTTTCGAGCCGGCGGAAGATAAAATCTATCGCCACCCGACCTTCTACGACATTCCCGACGTGGTGAAGCATATCTGATGCCGTCGCTTCCAACGATCGAGAAGGATGTGGAGAAGCGCGCGAAGGCCGCACCGGATCATGGCGCATTCGATGCCCGAGCGGCTGGCGAGCATGATCCGACGCTGACCGATTATTGCCAACGGCTCGGCGACGATGCGTTGATTTTGGGGCAGCGGCTCAGCGAATGGTGCGGGCATGCGCCGGCCTTGGAGGTAGACCTCAGCCTTGCCAACGTGGCGCTCGACCTGATCGGGCAAGCGACCAATTTCCTCGGGATCGCCGGCGATGCGGACAAGCTGGCTTTCCACCGCGACGTGCTCGACTGGAAGAATTGCTGGCTGGTCGAACAGCCCAACGGCGACTTCGCTCGTACGATCGTTCGGCAACTGCTGTTCTCGACCTGGCAGCATATGCTCTACGAGCGCCTGTCATCTTCGACAGACGAAAGGATCGCGGCGGTTGCGGCCAAGGGTGTGAAGGAAGTCGCCTATCACCGCGAGCTCGCCGCCGACTGGGCGATTCGATTGGGCGACGGGACGGAGGAAAGCGCGCGGCGCATGGGCGAGGGGCTCGATTGGTGCTGGCGCTTTGTTCCCGAGTTGTTTGAGGTCGACGAGGTTCTTCAGGGCTTGATCGATCGCGGCGTAGCAGTGAACCCGCAAGCGTTCGAAGATGACTATCGAGCCGAGATACGGCGTGTGCTTGCGGAGGCCAAAATGGGAATACCCGCAGAGCAGCGACCCATCCTCGGCGGGCGGCGCGGTCACCACAGCGAACATCTGGGGCATTTGCTGGCCGTCATGCAGCATTTGCCGCGTACCTATCCCGACGCAGTCTGGTGAAGGCCTGATGGCCGAGCATTTCTATCCTTTGCGGGTCGCGGAGATTGTGCCCGAGACCGACGAGGCAAACTCGATTCGCTTCGAAGTGCCTGACGAATTGAAGACGGCGTTTCAGTTCAAGGCAGGGCAACATCTTACGCTCCGCACGGACATTGGCGGCGAGGAAGTGCGCCGTAACTATTCACTGTGCGTCGCGCCCGACGCGGGTGAGGTCCTGGTGACGGTCAAGCGGATCGCGGGGGGCGTCTTTTCGAACTGGGTAGGCGATCAGCTCAAGGTAGGTGATACGCTGGATGTGATGACCCCGCATGGGTCGTTCACGACCAACTTCGATCCCGCCGCGAACCGTCATTATGTCGGTTTTGCGGGCGGCTCGGGCATCACTCCGATCATGTCGCTCATCCGCACCGCGTTGAGCATCGAGCCGAAGTCGCGCTTCACGCTCTTTTACGGCAACCGCGACGCCAGCTCGGTCATTTTCCTGGAGGCGCTAGCGGCGCTCAAGGACCGCTACATGGGGCGGTTTGAGCTCTATCATTTCCTCAGCGACGAAGAGGGGGATGTCGAGCTGTTCAACGGCATGCTCGATCGGGCGACCTGCGACGAAGCGATCGAGCATCTGGTCGACGATCCGAAGTCGGTCGACGCCTGGTTCATCTGCGGCCCCGGCCCGATGATGGACGCGGCCGAGGAAACGTTGCTGAACAAGGATGTGGCCAGAGACCGAATCCACATCGAGCGCTTCACCGCGGGACGCCCATCAGCAGCCTTGGCGGCGCAAATGGCTGCGCTTCAGGAGGAAGCGGCGGGACAGACGCTCAGTGTCACGCTCGATGGACGGACTCGAAAGGTCGAATT
Organism: uncultured Alphaproteobacteria bacterium; assembly: GCA_963750385.1. Taxonomy (GTDB): domain Bacteria; phylum Pseudomonadota; class Alphaproteobacteria; order Sphingomonadales; family Sphingomonadaceae; genus Sphingomicrobium. The sequence goes on from CAVVQJ010000007.1 coordinate 561,074, forward strand.
CACCGAGGCCAACATCCTCGACAGCGCGCGCGAGGCGGGGATGCCCGCGCCATTCGCTTGCAAGGCAGGCGTGTGCGCGACCTGCCGGGCGAAAGTGACCAGAGGCAAGGTAGAAATGGCGGCGCGATACGGCCTGACCGACGAGGAAGTCGCCGCCGGCTATGTTCTGACCTGCCAGTCGGTCCCGGTGGGCGAGGGGGTCGCGGTCGACTACGACGCGTGACTGGAGCGGAAGATTGGGCTAGTCCGGGCTGCATGCTGGACCAGCCGCTGAAAACCGGGCCGGGCGGGGGCGCCCAACCATTGGAAAATCTGTCGCCTATCCAGAGCGATTCGCTCTTGGCGCTGATCGCCCTGGCGGCTGCAGATCCTCGGCCTGACAAGATCGACGTCGGTGTTGGCGTCTATCGGGACGGTGAAGGGCGGACCCCTATCCTGCGCGCGGTGAAGGCGGCCGAAAAGCGGCTGTGGGAGGAGCAGGAGAGCAAGGGATATTTGGGCAGCTTCGGCGACCGACGGTTTACCGAGTTGCTGCGCCCCATTCTTCTTGGCCGCCATGCCCCTGACGAGACCATCTTGGGGATTCAAACTCCCGGTGGGTGCGGAGCGCTATCGCTTGGGTTCAAACTGCTCGCTTCGGCCAGCCCGTCGGCACGCGTGCTGGTGGGGACACCAACCTGGCCCAACCATGTGCCGGTGATCGATGCCGCTAGGCTCGAGATCGTGCGCTACGGTTATTACGATCGCGAGCAGCATCGTATCCGGTTCGATGAAATGATGACGTTGCTGGATGGGGCACGGGCAGGCGACGTGATTCTGCTCCACGGCTGTTGCCACAACCCGACCGGGGCCGACCTCGACGAGGACCAATGGGCGGACGTGGTGCGGACGGTAGCGCATCGCGGACTGATCCCGTTCGTCGACATTGCCTATCAGGGGCTGGGGCGCGGCCTGGATGAAGATGCCGCCGGACTGCATGCGCTTCTGGATAGCTGCGACGAAGTGATCATCGCGCAGAGCTGCGACAAGAATTTCGGCGTTTATCGTGACCGCGTCGGATCGCTGCATATCAAGACGGCGCGAACGGCGACCACCTCGCTGGCGATGGATCATGTTGCCCAGATCGCTCGGGAAATGTGGTCGATGCCGCCGGACCATGGCGCCGCGGCGGTTCGCACGGTGCTGCAGGATGAGGCGCTGACCGCCGATTGGCTGGCTGAACTAGGTGACATGCGGGGACGCATCCATCGGATCCGCGGCCAGATCGCCAACGCCGACCCGCGCTTGTCCTACATCGCCGGCCAATATGGCATGTTCTCGATGCTTCCGTTCGATGCCGAGCAAGTTCGTCAGCTGCGCGAGAACCATGCCGATCTACATGGCGGACAGCGGGCGGTTCAACGTCATCGGTATGGCCGATGACGCGGTCATCCCGCTTCATCGGCGCAGTCGTCGAGGCAATGAATGGCTGACGTGATGGCGGCCGAACCGGAAGCGGACTTCAGGCCCGACACGGGGATCGATTGGGCCGAGGTTGCACGGCTGGTTACCATTAGCCGGGCCTTGGACGAGCTTGAGGAAACGCGCCTCGTTCCTGAAAAGAAGGTGCTCTATCAGTTTTCGGCGCGCGGCCACGATATGGCGCAGGTCATCCTGGGAATGCACCTTCGGGCAGGCGACGCGGCTTGCGGATATTACCGATCGCGGCCGATGCTTCTGGCGCTCGGCGTGCCGCTGGCGGATGCGCTGGGCAGCGGGATGGGCCGCGCGGGCGGTTATTCGCGACGGGCGCGATATCGGCGTCGTGTTCAATTATCCCAATCCGGGCGGCTGCCATGCCCTGCCGATGTGCGGCGGCGTCGGCGCCCAATATGCGCCCGGCAGCGGGCTGGGCGCAGGCGATCAGCTACAAGGCGGCTGTGCTGGGCGAAGTGGACGATGGCGCGATCGCGGTTGTGCTCGGCGGCGACGCGAGCTGCGCGACGGGGGGATTTTGGGCCGCGCTAACAATTGCGACTACACAATCTTTGCCAATGCTATTTTACATCGAAGACAATGGCTATGGCATCTCCGTTCCGTCGAATTACCAGACGCCGGGTCGTGACATCGCGGCCAACCTTGCCAGCTTCAATAATCTCAGCATCTGGAACGGTGACGGGACCGAGCCGGAACAGGCAGCCAAGTTGATCGGTGAAGCGATCGACCATGTGCGGCAGCGCAAGGGACCGGCACTCATCCGCCTGACCGTGCCCCGGCTCGAGGGCCACAGCTTCCAGGACACGCAGACCTACAAGTCGGCTGACGAGGTAAGGGACGAATGGGCGCGCGACCCGCTTCCCAAGCTCAAGAGTTTTGCGTTTGACCTCGATTGGGAGCTGATCGAGGCGTCGGTTGAACAGGAGGTCGAGGCAGCCCGGGCGGAGGCGGAGGCGCGCGGCGTTTCCACGCCCGATCGCGTCACCGACCATGTCTTCTTCGATGGCGAGGAAAGCCAGGTTGGCGGCGGCGCAGGCCTCGATTGCGCCGGCGAGACCGCCGAGCCCCAGCCCGAAGGCCAACGGATCAACATGGTCACTGCCATTCGCCGGGTGCTCGACCAAGAGTTGGCCGCAAATCCGAAAATGCTCGTCTTTGGTGAAGATGTCGGTCCCAAGGGTGGCGTCCATGCCGTAACGCTGGGACTTCAGGACAAATATGGCGCCGACCGGGTGTTCGATACGTCGCTGAACGAGGAGGGCATCGTCGGTCGTGCCGTCGGAATGGCGCTGGCCGGACTGATGCCCGTTCCGGAGATCCAGTTTCGCAAATATGCCGAACCTGCGACCGAGCAGATCAATGATTGCGGCACGATGCGCTGGCGTACGGCCAATCGCTTCTGTGCGCCGTTGGTCCTGCGTGTCCCGGGCGGCTTCTTCAAATGCGGCGATCCCTGGCACAGCCAAACCAACGAGGTGCAATTCGTCCACAGTCCCGGCTGGAAGGTCGCGGTCCCGTCCAACGCGGAGGATGCGGCCGGGTTGCTTCGCGCGAGCTTGCGCGGCCACGACCCGGTGCTGTTCTTCGAACATCGAGCCATGCTCGACGACAGCTGGGCGCGCCGGGCGTGGCCAGGTGACGCCTTCGTCCTTCCATTCGGCAAGGCGAAGAAAACGCGCGAAGGAGACCGCATCACGATCGTCACCTGGGGGGCAATGGTGCCGCGTTGCGAGGCGGCGGCGGAGGGTGTGAGCGCGGACGTCATCGACCTTCGCACGTTAATGCCGTGGGATCGCGAAATGGTGCTCGAAAGCGTGTCGCGCACGCGGCGCTGCCTGATCGTCCATGAGGATTTGCGCACAGGCGGCTTCGGGGCGGAGATTGCCGCGGTGGTCGCCGACGAAGCGTTTCTTGACCTCGACGCCCCGGTTGCGCGGGTGACGATGCCCGACATTCCAAGCCCGCATCATCCCAAGCTGCTTGAATGGGCGGTGCCATCGGTCGAGCGCATCCGCGCCGAGATCGATCGGCTTGTGGGGTTCTAGGATGATCGAGGTCCGCGTCCCCGACGAGCAGGAAGGCACCAAGGCGGTCGTCCGCGCCTGGTTGAAAAAGGTGGGCGAGACGGTCGCGCTCAACGACCCGCTGGTCGAGTTGGAGACCGATAAGGTCACGCAGGAGGTGCCGGCTCCTGCCGCGGGGGTGCTCAGCGAGATTTTGCTGGATAGCGATGATGAGGCGGAGCCCGGCGCGGTGCTGGGGCGAATCGATTCTGGTTCCCAGGTGAAGTCCGGTGATCAGGAGGCGAAACCTTCCAACATTGTGCCCAGTGAAGCGCCGGACGGCGTTGCCGAACCCCGACCTCAGCCGGGGCACGGGGAAAATCGGCTGAGCCCCTCCGTCCGCCGCGCCCTGCTTCAGCACGACATCGACCCCTCCCGTATCCAAGGCACGGGCCGCGACGGCCGCATTACCCGCGACGATGTCGACCGGGCGGTCGCCACCGCCACCGCCACCGGCGTAGGCAAACCCTCCATCGCACAGCCGCGTCACTTCGCTGGCGGCGACATTCCCCATGATCGGATGCGGCTGAAGATTGCCCAGAATATGGTCCGTGCGGTCAGCGATGCACCGCACGTAACGGCGCTGTTCGAGGCGGATTTCTCGGCCATTGCCGCGCACAAGGCGAAAATGGCGGCGAACGGCTTGAAGCTCAGCTACACCGCATACCTCGTCAAAGCGGCCGCCGACGCGATGGCGGCGGCGCCGGCCATCAACGGCCGATGGGAAGAGGACCGGATTGCCATTGCGCCGGCGATCAACATCGGAGTGGGCACCGCGCTTGGCGAAAGAGGGCTGGTGGTGCCCGTGGTCAAGGACGCTGGCTCGCTGACCCTGGAAGAGGTCGGGCGCAAGCTCGATGACCTTACCTCCCGCGCCCGGACCGGCCAGCTCGCCGCGGGCGACGTGTCGGGCGGTTCGTTCACCATCTCCAACCATGGGGTGTCGGGCAGCCTGCTCGCCGCGCCCATCATCCTGCATGCTGGGCAGGCCGCGATCCTTGGCGTGGGTAAGCTGGAAAAGCGGGTCGTGGTGCGCGAGGTTGCCGGTCAGGATGCGATCCTCGTCCGGCCCATGGCCTACGTCACGCTGACGATCGACCATCGCGTCGTCGACGGGCACCAGACGAACGCCTGGTTGACGAAATTTGTCGAAATATTGGAAGGTTGGCCGACATCCTGATCGCGTGACCGGGCCAAGGCTCAACCGGTCACCGAACTAGATCGCGGCGACGATCCGGGCGCTTACTCCACCATGGGCGGGATCAATATGAAAATCCGCGGCAAGCGATTTGGCCATGGCCAAGACCAAACGCGATCCGACCCCGCTTCCCTTTGGCGCCTCGCCCTGGGCCATGCCTACGCCATCGTCCTCGACGCATAACGAGAAACGGCGATCGTCTGGCCTGGTCAATCGAACGCGAACCTCCCCCGCGCACTCCGATCCGTAGGCATATTTGCAAGCGTTGCTGACCAGCTCGTTGACGATGATGCCCAGCGAGACGGCCTTGTCGGGATGAAGGCTCAGCGGCTCGGCATCAAGCTTGATGGAGCGTGGTGCGGCGGGTGTCGACCAGGTTTCTTCAAGCTCCTCGACGATTGCCGCCAGATACTCGTCCATTTCAATACTCTCGACATCGCCCGAGCTGTAGAGCTTGCGATGCACCTGGGCAATTGCGTCGATCCGCCGTTGGGTATCCGACAAGGCTTCGCGGGCCGCTTTCTCAAGTCCTCGGGACTGCATGTGAATGAAGGTCGAAACCAATTGCAGCGAATTGGCGACGCGGTGATTGACCTCCTTGAGCAGGGTTTCGAGCCGGTCGTTGGCCGACCGCAATTCCTCTTCGACCGCGGCCTTTTCACCTTCAAGGCGGACCCGGGCCAGCGCCAGCGTGAAGGCCTGTTCGAGCAGATCGACGAAATCGTCGCCGGCTGTCTTGACCACATATTCAAACGCGCCGGCCTTCAGCGCGGCCACCGCCACGCTGCTTTCCTCGGACCCTGTGACATAGACCACAGGAGGGCAATCGGGCAGCTTGTGCAGATCGGCAAGCGTTTGGAGACCATCAAGACCCGGCATATAATGGTCGACCGCGATAATCTCGAAATTGCCACTGCGCGCCAGCTCAACTCCCGTCGCGCCGTCACCGGCTGTGACCACGGTGTGGCCACGGCGGCCAAGCATCTTTTCCACCAGTCTTCGCAGACCGGCGTCGTCATCGATGTACAGGATGCGACGCGGCTGCTTCATCAGGCCTCGGCGCCCGGCACCTGCATCACCGACAGGAACAGGCCTAATCTGACGGATTGCATCCGCGAAGCTTTCATAATTGACCGGCTTGGTGATGTAGACGTTGCAGCCAAGGTCATAGCAGCGCTCAATCTCAACCTTGTCATCGGTCGTCGTGAGGACGACGACTGGAATGCGGTGCATCTTTTCGTCGCCCTTGATCTTGGCGAGAATGTCGGTGCCGCTCATGTCCGGCAAGTTGAGGTCGAGCAATACGAGTGCAGGCCCGTTAAGCGCAGGCCCGTCGTGATGATTGAACAGGAAGTCGAGCCCACTTCCACCATCGGTGAAATGGCGAATCTCATTGTTAATGCCCGCGCGCCGAATATTTTTTTCGATGAGGCGCGCATGGCCCTCATCGTCCTCAATCATGACGATGCGCACGGGTAGCTGGGCGTTCATTTTTCCTTCCCCTCCTTGGCATAAGCTACTGGCAGGTTAACGAAAAATGTCGAACCGGCGCCCAATGTCGACCGCACCGTTACCGTGCCACCAAGTCGATATGCAAGTGCCCGCACATTGGCGAGCCCAATGCCCTCGCCCGCCTGGTCCTGTTGCCCCGATCGACGAAACAGTTCGAAAATGCGTTCATGGTCTTCGGGCGCGATGCCGCGCCCATTGTCTTCTACCTCGAACATGGCGCGGTCGCCATCAAGGTGGCCGCGAATGCTGATCACCCCTTCATGACCGGTGCGCAGATATTTCGTCGCATTCTCCATGAGATTGCCGAAGATCTGCTCGATCGCCAACCGGTCATGCCGCAGGTCCGGCATTGGCTCCTCGACGAGGAATCGCGCGTTGCGCTCGGCTGCGAGCACCTCGAGATTCGCGGCGATGTCACCGATCACTTTCGCCATCGACAGATGTTCAGGGGTCAGCACGCGCCGGCCCTGGCGCGACAGATCGAGAATGGCGTTGATGAGCCGGTCCATCTTTTGCGTCGATGAGCGAATGAAGCGGATAGCTTCCGGCAAATCCTCGCGCGCGGCCAGGCGGACATCTTCGGTGAGTAGCTCGGGACGCTCCTCTTCGATCTTCGCGACGAACTGGTCCATGATCTTGTCCGCACGTTCCATCTCGGAGGTGAAGCCCATGACATTCACCAGGGGCGAGCGCAGGTCATGGCTGACGATGTATGCGAAGCGCTGAATTTCGTCGTTGGCGCGGCGCAGGTCGGCGGTGCGCAGCGTGACCTCCCCCTCAAGATTGGTGTTGAGAACGTTCAACCGCTCTCGGCTCGAAATCAAATCCCGGGTAAATCGGCGTACCAGCCAGAAAGTGAAGGCCGCAACCGCGGTAAGCATCAGGCCGGTGATGACCAGCATCCACTGCAACGAACGTTGGGACCGCTGCAGTTCGCGCGTCCGCTGGTCGAGCAGGCGCTCTTCGACGTTGGCAATGGCGACCGCCTGAGCGCGGATAGCTCTGAGCGCAGCCAACGTATCGATATCAGCGAATCCCACCCGTGCGGCGCCGAGATTGCCGGCGGTCGCCAGATCCATGGAACGGTCGATTTCGGCCAGTTGCCGGAGCACCAGCGGCCGCAATCGACGCAATCGTTCTCGTTGCGAGATGTCGTCGACCACCAATGCTTCGATCTGGTTGAGAGTCGGAAGAACATTCTCGGACGACGAACGAAAGACCGTTTCGCGATAAGCGTTTGGCGACAAAAGATATCCGCGACGCGCCAACTCGGCCCTTTCCAGCGACAGCCGCAGGTTCGCGAGGGAGTCCTTCACCTCGTAGGTGTGCTGGACCAGAGCGACCGATTGGCTACTGTTCCGAAGCCCCATCACAACCAGGACGAAGGCCGTGATCAGAAGCACGAAGCCCGCAATCAGGCCCGCCATCAACCAACGATTAAACTGTTGTTGAGTTTGGCTGAACAATCGGCCTCACGTCGGTTGCCGGAACCGCTGGGACGCGCCGCCGGCGGGAACAATGGCGCACCCAAGAGGATTCGAACCTCTGGCCTCTGCCTTCGGAGGGCAGCGCTCTATCCAGCTGAGCTATGGGTGCGTTGGCGCTCGCTTAGCTTGGGCGGACATTGGCCGCAAGCGCCCTGAATCACCAGCGCAGGAAGCGAGGGAGGAGCAGGCGGGCCGCCCCTGCCGTCACTAGCGGTACCGCGACGTGCCACACGCCAAGGTGCGCCAGCGCGTCGTCGCGACATTCGAGTGTAACGCCCAGCGCGCCGATGGCACCCGCGGCAAGCCCCGTGAGCCAGGCGGCACGTTCCGGCGCAACCGGCGCGCCCCGACGCAGCCAAAGGGTGAGAAACGCAAGCGATCCGAGGCTGGCAACCGTCCCGACCATCAGGCAGCGAACACCCTGATTGACCGCGAGTCCGGCAATTCGATCCGGATCGGCCAGGATGCCGGCGAGCGCAATCAGCGGTAGCAGCAACATGGCGGCAAGCGCCCAAGGAGCACCGGAGGCTGGAGCCCCCACCTGGGGGCGCGCCATCCGAACCGCGCTGAACCCGGCAGCGATGGCGAGCAGGGCCATTAAGCCAACGGCCACAGCCTGCATCGGCGCGGGCTCCGCCGCCATGATGTCGGCCCGGAAACCATAGGTCAGAAAGACAAGGGCGAGCGTGGCCGCGGCTACCGCTGCGAGCAGGAACCGTCCAAAGTTGGTCGATTGACTGCGCACCGGCGCCGCATTGGCGGCGAGGTCGTCGATCAGCACGTCGAGATCGGTCATTTCATTCACTTTCCACGAGCGCGGCGAGCTTCTTCAGACCGCGATGAACATTGACTTTGACGAGGCTCTCGGACTGACCGCACACGCGCGCCGCTTCGGCGACGCTCAGTCCTTCCACTCTTGTCAGGGTGATGGCGTTGGCCTGCGCCGGCGGCAGCCGGACGAGCAGGCTCTCGAGGCTAAGGCGGGACAGGACCGCATCCTCCTCCGAATCCGTGATCGCATCGGCCTCGTGAAGCTCTTCGGTCTTCGTCAGCTTTCGAAGGGCATCGACCCAACGGAAGCGCGCGATCGCCGCAAGCCAGGGATAAAATGGGCGCGCGGCGTCATAGCTGGCGCGCTTGGTGTGCAGGGAGATCAATGTCTCCTGAACGAGGTCGTCAATCATTTGCGGTGCAATTCGCCGGGCATAATAGCGAAGCAGCCAATCGCGGCTACCACTCAGCACTGCCCGGTAGGCGGCTCGGTCGCCTGCCTGCGCCTGGCCCATCAACCGGCGGCAATCCTCGTCCCGAAGGATCATTGCGCGCCCCTTCCGAACAAGGCCTGGTCGAGCGACATTTTTCCTGGACCGAGCACGAGCACGGTGAAGGCCAACGCGATCCATTGCATATGCGTGCCCCACCAGGCGTCCGGATAAACGAATATCTGAATGACCATCGTCATGCCTAGCAGTCCGAGCGCCGCAAAGCGTGTGCCGAGCCCCAACAACAGGAGAAAGGGTAGCAGATGTTCGACGGTGGTCGCCATGATGGCCGCAAGATGCGGGGGGAGTGGCACGCCGGCATATTCGGTCTCGAACAGTTCGTAAGTGGAACCGCTAATCGAGAACAAACTGCCCTCCTCCACCTTGGTCCGGCCCGACAGAAAGAAAGGGCCGGCCAGGGCAATTCGGACGAACAGCGCCAGGAGCGCATCCGCGACCGGGTGAACCATGGGACGCACAAGGATCGATCGCAGCGTCACAGCATTATCTCCGGACAAAGCGTGAGCGCCCCGGCGGTGACGAGCACGGTCGCGGAAACTGCACTCAGTTCGAGCAGAGTGCCGAGCGGATGGGGAATGTCGAGTTGGCGGAACAGCGCGGCGGCCGCTTCGTCAACGCCGGTAACTTGGACTTCGGCCAAGGGGCGCGTCACGAGGGCGAAAGGCTTGGAAAGGAACGCTCCGTCCCAATGCAGGTGCGAGCCGGGCTTAAGTGGCACTAACCTCGCGGCGGGATGCTTTGTGACGTTGGCGCAAGCCACGGCCTGCGCCCCGAGGCCGGAAATGGCCGTAAGGTCGAACGATGGCGCATCGGTCGCGCCATGACTCTCCAGCCAGGCCCACTCGACGTTGGCGAGATCGCGTGCGTCGTTGCCCAGCAGGTAGGCGAAGCCGTAACCGATGGCCGAAAGCGGGTTTCGCAAGACTGCAGGATTGGCGAAATGCGTCTGGGCGGCGGTGTGGAACCGCTCCGCCCCTAACAGGTCTCGCGTGCGCGGATAAGTCTCTTCCAGCGCGACGTGCCGGGCGTGCGCTATGGTGTTGGCGTGCGCCTTCAGTCCGCGAACAATGGCGTCGACGGGGCCGGCGAAAAGATCCGGCGGGCAATGGCCGGGTCCGAACGCGATCGCATCGCGCATGGCGAATTCGGCGTCAGGCCGCATTGGCCATCTCCGCTCCACAAAATGCATCGGCGCGCGCGACCTCCGCGGCTAGCTCGGCATAGGCGGGAATGTCGTTATCGCGTTCGACCATTACGGGCTTTGGACCGGCGCGGCGCAGGAAGCGATCGAGCAACGTCCAGCATTGCTCGCTCACCGCCGATCCATGATCGTCGATCGCGATGCGGGCGCCGCCTTCATGGTGCTCGACGCTGTGCCCGGCGACGTGAATCTCTCCCACTAACCAGGGATCGATCGCATCGACGTAGGCAACCGGATCAAGGCCGATGTTGATACCGCTGACAATGACATTGTTGATATCGAGCAAAAGGCCGCATCCGGTGCGCGCGCACAGCTCGGCCAAGAAGGATGGCTCATCAAACTCGTCGCAAGCGAAGGCGAGCATGCGGGAAGGATTCTCGACCAAGATTGACTGTTTGAGCACGTCTTGCACCCGGCCAACTTCGGCGGCGAAGTGCGTCAGGCGTTCGCGAGTCATCGGCATCGGGAGCAGATCAGGGAAGGTTTCGCCTTCAAGGCTTGACCAGCTGAGGTGATCCGACACCGAAGCGGGTTCATATCGATCGACGAGGGCCGCTAGTCGCTCGAGTTCATTCCGATCGCATCCGCCGGGATCGCCAAGGGACAGGCCGACCGAGTGGAAACTGATCGGCAGGATGTCGCGAACAGCGGTTAGCCAGCTGTGGGCAGGCCCCCCGGCCACCATGTAATTTTGCGGATGCACTTCGGCCCATTGGGGTCCGGCGCCCCGCCCCGCCGCGTCGAGGACCTCGGCGTAGTGCGGGGGCTTCAGGCCGATCCCTCCACGTGGCGGGAGGGGGCGGTGCGGGGCGCCGGACGTCACAGGCTCAGCCCCGTCTCGGGACTGGCTTGGCGTGACCCTTATGGGCGGTCAGTGTGCCGCCGAGCTCGGCGCACTCGCCGGCCTTGACGTGCTTCCACGCATTTCCCTGATAGTTGATTTTGGAGGTGCCGGCGCAGCTGGTGCCCGGACCGGCGGCGCAGTCGTTCTTTCCTGCGAGCGAAACCCCATAACAGCGTTCCGTTCCGGTGGGATCCTTGGACGCGGGCGGCGGATCCTTCGCGGCGGCGGACGTCGTCGCGGCGAGCGCGATGAGCGCGCTTGCAGCGGTAAGGGCGGTGGCTTTGAGCATTGCAGGTTCCTTCGAGTTGATGCGGGCTCCATTTCGCCCGACACCCGCTCATTCGCGAACCTGTGATTGCCGGTTACTCGACGGCCATATTATTTTAGCGTTCAACGCAGAGCGCGATGCCCATTCCGCCGCCGATGCATAACGTGGCAAGGCCCTTCTTTGCGTCGCGCCTGCCCATTTCGTGAAGCAGGGTGGTGAGCACGCGCGCGCCGCTTGCGCCGATTGGGTGGCCGATGGCGATGGCGCCGCCGTTGACGTTGACCTTGTCCGGGTCCCAGCCAAGCTCCTTGCCGACGCTCAGCGCTTGGGCCGCAAACGCCTCGTTCGCTTCGACCAGGTCGAGGTCGGCGACCTTCCAGCCAGCCTTCTCCAGCGCGCGGCGAGTGGCCGGAACCGGGCCGATGCCCATGATCGACGGGTCGACACCGGCAGAGGCCCAACTGGCGACGCGAGCGAGCACGGTCGCACCGCGGCGCGCGGCTTCATCGGCGGTCATCATGACGAGCGCGGCGGCGCCGTCGTTTATTCCGCTGGCATTGCCGGCCGTGACGCTGCCTTCCTTCTTAAACGCGGCGCGCAGTGCGGCGAGGGCTTCGGCGGTGGCGCCGTCGCGAATATATTCGTCCTTGCTCACGACGGTATCGCCCTTGCGGCCCTTGATAGTCACCGGCGCGATCTCGGCATCGAATTTGCCGTCATCACGAGCCTTGGCGGCGAGCGTTTGGGAGCGAAGCGCAAAAGCGTCCTGCTCCTCACGGCCGATCTGATATTGCTCGGCCAGATTCTCGGCGGTCATTCCCATGTGATAGCCGTTGAAGACATCGGTCAGCCCATCTTTGATCATCGTGTCGATCAGGCTGACGTCACCCATCTTCGCGCCTTGCCGCAGGGTCTGGCAGTGCGGCGACATCGACATGCTTTCCTGTCCGCCGGCGACGACGATATTGCTGTCGCCAAGCGCAATGGCTTGGCTGGCGAGGGCGACGGCTCGGAGGCCCGAACCGCACACCTGGTTGAGGCTCCACGACGGCACTTCCTTCGGAACGCCGGCGGCCATCGCCGCCTGCCGCGCAGGATTCTGGCCCTGGCCGGCGGTCAGCACCTGGCCGAGGATGACTTCGCTGACTTCGTCGCCGGCGATCCCCGCGTCGGCGAGCGCGGCCTCGATCGCGATCCGGCCAAGTTCGTGAGCCGGCGTGCCGGCGAAGCTTCCCAGGAAGGCGCCGACCGGGGTGCGGCGCGCGGCGGTGATGACGACATCGGTCATGAAGGACTCCGAAGCTTGAGTGGTTATGTTCGTCCTAGCACCGCCTTCGCGGGTGCGAAACCATGCGATGTTGCGGTGCGGGAAGCAGCGGACTAGGCTCGTGAAAACCTCAGGAGCGAATGCATGGCCAAGTCGGCTGACAAGGTGACGATCAAGAAATACGCCAACCGGCGGCTCTACGACACGGAAAGCTCAAGCTACATTACGCTCGACCGGCTGGCGGCCATGATCCGCGAAGGCCGGGATTTCGAGGTGGTCGATGCGAAATCCGGCGAGGATATCACTCATCAGGTGTTGACCCAGATCATCGTCGACGAAGAATCGCGCGGCTCGACCATGTTGCCGGTCAATTTTCTGCGTCAGCTGATCGGTCTGTACGGTGGGCAGATGCAGGGGGCGGTGCCACCCTATCTGGAGGCAGCGATGGAGGCGTTCGGCAAGAATCAGCAGGCGATGGCCGGCGCGTTTGGCCCGAATATGCTCACCGATCTTGCCAAGCGAAACATGGCAATGTTCGAAGAAGCGGCGCAGTCGCTCACGGGCAAGAAAGACAAGGCGGCCGCGTCGAGCGGTGGATCGCCCGACGAACTCGCCAAGCTGAAAGCGGAGCTCGCTGCACTGCAGGCGAAGGTCGATAAGCTGGGCAAATGATTCGATTCCTCGCGCTGTTCGCGGCGCTTGCGGCACCCGCCGCGGCGCAGATTGCTCCCGTCTCGTTCGAATCGGGAAAACTGCTTCCGATCACCCCGGGTCAATGGACCTATGTGCCCACGACGACCGGATCGGAGGCACGGTACGGATCCTATTTTTCGCTTCGCTGCGACCGGACAACGCGTACCGTGACAATCGCTCGGCCCGGTCTGGCACCGACCGGGATCACGATCCTGACGAGTGCCTTGACGCGTAATCTTCCCGTCGGTGGACGATTGCTCGCCAACGATCCACTGCTCGACGCAATTGCGTTTAGCCGCGGGCGGTTCCTGGTGTCGGGGGAGGGGTAACGCTGGCGATTCCGAGTTGGCCGGAAGCAGCGCGAAGCATCGAGGATTGCCGAAACTGACCACCATTACAAGTCTTGTTTATTGGCTCGGACCACAACATTCTGTGCTTGGCTACAACGCAGCGAAAGGAGGTGATCCGATGTCTCATGGTTCAGCAGAGAGGTCGGTCCAGTTCGCTTGGGAGGTGATGGCCTAACCAGCCATTCAGGTCCTTCCGGGCTCGAACGCCCGATCGCTGACCATGTCGAAGGGAGTTGCCGTGTGGTGCGGCAACTCCCTTTTACTTGCGGTTTTCCTAGCCTATTTCGGAACCGTTTCTGCGCTGAACCGCTTTCACGCGGAACGGATATAAAAAGGGAGGCAGTGATGGCCAAGGCATCGACGCGTCGCACCAGTAGCAAGAGCAGCAGTGGCGGCAGCTCTAAAAAGACGACAATGGACAAGATCGCAAAGGCGGCGATGAGCCGTGAGATGCTTGCCGCAGGATTGACCGCGGCGGCAGCCGCGATTGCCGCCAGTCCCAAGGCGCGCAAGGCCATCCGAGATGCAGGGCTCGATGCGGCGGACAGCGCCAGCCAGGCGGCGACGTCGATGATGACCAATGCATCCAAGCTGGGATCACTGATTGCCGAAGCCGTCGCCGATGCGGCGCAGCGGGTCATGTCGGGCAAGTGGGTCGATGAGGCCGAAAGCGCCGTGAGCAGCGCGGCGGCAAGCGCCAAGAAAGCGGTTGGCCTGAAGTCGGCAACGCGCAAGCCCGCCGCGAAAAAGCGCGCCACGACGAAAAAGCCGGCGGCCCGCAAGCCTGCCGCGGCACGCAGCACGGCCACCAAGTCGACCACCGCCAAGCGCCGGTCGAGCGCCTCAGCGCGCAAGCGGGCGCCAGCCAAGCCCAAGACGAGTTGATCGAACGGATCGACCGACACCGTCCATCAGGGGCCCCGGCATTTGTCCGGGGCCCTTCATCTATGGAAATGCCGCCAAGGGCGTGTCATGGCGAGCCTCATGAATCAGTCCAAATTCTCGGTCGTCATCCTTGCCGCGGGGCAGGGCACGCGCATGCGGTCCGATACGCACAAGGTGCTTCACCCGATCGCCGGCAAGCCGATGCTGCTCCATCTGCTCGATACGGTCGAAGCGATGGGCGCGGAGCGGCGCGTGGTGGTGGTTGGCAAGGGCCGCGAACAGCTGGAGGCTGCACTTGAGGGGCACGGCGTGGCGACTGCGCTCCAGGCTCAGCAAAAGGGCACGGGCCATGCCGTACAGATGGCAGAGGAGGAACTCACCGGCTTCGATGGACCGGTATTGGTCCTCTATGGCGACACTCCATTTGTTACCCAGGGCACGCTTGAGAAAATGCTGGAGCGGCTTGCGGCGAAGGACGATCCCGGCGTGGTGGTCCTCGCCAGCTCGCCAGAGGATGGCAAAACCTATGGCCGGGTTATCCTCGGCGAGGGCGACAACATCTTGAAGATGGTCGAGTTTAAGGACGCCAGCGAAGCCGAGCGCGCGGTGAAGCTGTGCAACAGCGGTATGATGGCGGTGAGGTCCGGCGACCTCTTCCGCTGGCTCGGCAGGGTCGGCAATGCCAACGCGGCGCACGAATATTACCTTCCCGACATCGTGATGGTCGCCAATGACGAGGGACGTCATGCGGTAGCAATCGAGGGTGAGGCGTTCGAGACGGCGGGGGTCAACAGCCGCGCCGAACTCGCACATTTGGAACTTGATTGGCAGCGCCGCCGCCGCGAGGAAGCGCTGGAGCAGGGCGCAACATTGATTGACCCGGAAAGCGTCTGGTTCTCCGCCGACACCGAGCTTGGCCGCGACTGCACGATTGAGCCGCATGTCGTGTTCGGCACCGGGGTGAAGATCGCCGACGGGGCTACGATCCGAGCCTTCAGTCACATCGAAGGCGCGATCATCGCCACCGGATGCGAGGTCGGTCCCTTCGCGCGGCTGCGGCCGGGCGCAGTGCTGGAGACGGGTGCCAAGGTCGGCAATTTCGTCGAGGTGAAAAAGGCCCGGCTAGGCAAGGGCGCCAAGGCCAATCACCTGAGTTACATCGGCGATGCCGACGTCGGCGCCAAGGCAAACATCGGCGCCGGCACCATCACTTGCAACTACGACGGGTTCGACAAGTATCGGACCGAAATCGGCGAGGGCGCCTTCATCGGATCGAACAGCGCTCTGGTCGCGCCGGTGACGATCGGCGAGGGCGCAATTGTCGGTGCCGGGTCGGTCGTGACCAAGAGTGTCGCAGCGGACAGCCTCGCCGTCGCTCGTGGCGAACAGCGCGGCTTTGTCGGGTGGGCCAAGCGGTTCCGCGACATGCAGGCGGCGAAGAAGGGCGCGAAATAGCATGTGCGGAATTGTCGGGATTGTCGGGCGCCAAGCTGTCGCTGGGAGGCTGTTCGACGGGCTGAAGCGGCTTGAATATCGCGGCTATGACAGCGCCGGAATTTGCACGGTCAACAATGGTGACTTCGAACGGCGCCGGGCCGAGGGGAAGCTTGAGAATCTGAAGCGCGAGCTCGCCGCCGATCCGCTTCACGGTGACGTCGGAATCGCCCATACGCGCTGGGCCACGCACGGCGCACCGACGGTCGACAATGCCCATCCGCACATCGTTGGGCCGGTGGCGCTGGTTCACAATGGAATCATCGAGAATTTCAAGCCGCTGCGGGACGAACTGATCGCCGAGGGTCGAGAGTTTCTGAGCGAGACCGACAGTGAGGTCGTCGCCCATCTCGTTGCCCGAGAAATCGAGTGCGGTGGTTCTCCGCAGGATGCTGTCGCGGCCGTCCTTCCGCGCCTCCACGGCGCCTTCGCCATCGCCTTCCTGTTCAAGGATTACCCGGACCAGGTCATCGGCGCGCGCATGGGCGCGCCGTTGACGGTCGGATTTGGCCAAGGCGAAAACTACCTCGGCTCAGACGCCCTCGCGCTGGCGCCCCTGACCCAGCGCATCGCCTATCTCGACGAGGGCGACTGGGTTGTGGTCGAACGGGACAAGGTCCGGATTTTCGATCGGGACAACCAGCCGGTCGAACGCGAGATCGTGGAATCCGGCGCCTCGGCCGCGACGATCGAAAAGGGCAATCATCGCCACTTCATGCAGAAGGAAATCTTCGAACAGCCGATCGTGGTGGCGCAGACCCTGCAAAGCTATGTCCGTCCGTTCGAAGGCAAGGTCGCTCTGCCCGACATCGAGTTCGATCTGGCGAGCGTCAAACGCGTGACCATCGTCGCCTGCGGCACCAGCTATTATGCCGGCATGGTCGCGAAATATTGGTTCGAGCAGTTTGCCCGCGTGCCGGTCGACATCGATGTCGCGAGCGAGTTCCGTTATCGCGAGCCGGTACTCGAGTCGGGCGGGCTGGCGCTTTTCATTTCTCAATCGGGTGAAACCGCCGACACGCTCGCCGCGCTGCGCCATGCGCGGGCCGAGGGGCAGGTCATCGCCGTGGTTGTCAATGTGCCGACCAGCTCGATGGCGCGCGAGGCGGACCTGCTGCTGCCGACCCATGCCGGGCCGGAAATCGGGGTGGCATCGACCAAGGCCTTTACGTGTCAGCTCGCGGTGCTGGCTGCCCTGGCCGCGAACCTGGCGCGGGCCAAGGGGCGGCTGAGCGAGGAAGCGGAACGCGACATTGTCGCTCACCTCCAGGAGGCGCCACAAGCGATGAACGACGCGCTGGGCCACGACGAGGAGATCGCCAGCATGGCGCATCTCGTCGCCCCCGCGCGCGACGTGCTCTACCTGGGGCGGGGACCGGATTATCCGATGGCGCTTGAGGGTGCGCTCAAGCTGAAGGAGATCAGCTACATTCACGCCGAGGGCTATGCCGCTGGCGAGATGAAGCACGGTCCGATCGCGCTGATCGATGACCTCGTGCCGGTGATTGTCCTCGCCCCCTCGGGCCCGCTGTTCGAAAAGACCGTCAGCAACATGCAGGAGGTCCGCGCGCGGGGCGGAAAGATCGTCCTGATCAGCGATGCCAAGGGCCTCGCCCAAGCGGGCGAAGGCTGCATGGCGACCATTGAAATGCCCGAAGTCCACCCGCTGATCGCGCCCTTGGTCTACGCGGTGCCGGTGCAGCTGCTCGCTTATCATGTCGCGGTCGCCAAAGGCACCGACGTCGACCAGCCTCGCAACCTGGCGAAGAGCGTGACGGTCGAGTGAAACACATCGGTATTCTGGCCCATAGCTTCGAGGGTGCAGCGCTTTGCTATCGGACGATCTGCCTGGAGAGTGTAACGCGACTGGGTTCCCACCAGCATCCTGAGGTGACGCTGACGGGCGTGGGGATGGCCGACCTGCTGCCGGCTTGGGACAACAATGATTTGTCCGCACTTCGCGCGGCCTTCTTCGTGGATGCGGAAAAGCTAGCCGCGGCAGGATGCGACTTCTTCGTCTGCCCCGACAATACCGCTCACATTGCGCTGGAATTACCCGGCGATGCCTTTGCGATTCCGGCGCTCCACATCGGTGAGGTCGTGGCCGACGAGGCGGTTCGCCGGGGATTTCGGAAGGTTGGAATCCTCGGCACCAAATGGACGATGAACGGGCCGGTCTATCCGGGCGCCTTTGGCCGCCGAGGGATCGATTGGGCAGTTCCGACCGAGGCGGACCGCAAGACGGTGGACGACATCATCTTTGGCGAGCTGTGCCTGGGCGTGTTCACCGATGAATCGCGCGATGCCTATATCCGCATTATCGAAAAGCTGAGCGCGGACCAATGCGACGCCGTGGCGCTGGTCTGTACCGAAATCCCGCTGCTGATTACCGAGGATGTGTCGCCGCTACCGATCCTCGATTCCACTCGGCTGCTCGCGAAGGCGGCGGTCGAGTTCGCTATTGGCGAGCGGTCAATGCCGGAATGGCGCGGCGGGCCAGTCGAATAGTTCAGGCCGCCTCCCGGGCCTCAAGCATCCTCACATGGTTCGATAGCCGCTCGTAAAGGAAATCGATCACGGCCCGGACCCGCGGAGTGTGGCGGACGCGTTCGTGCGTGAGGAGCCACAGGCTGCGCTTCTGGTGAGCCTTGGGCGGGATGCAGCGGACCAAGTCCGGCTGGGCGTCGGCCAGAATGCAGGGCAGCACCGCGATGCCGAGGCCGGAACGAATCGCCGACAGCATCCCCGTCGCCGAACCGTGGTGCATGATAACCTTGTCATGCAGCCCCAGATCATCGAGCCACGCCGAATAGGCCTTCCACAGCCCGCCACCGCCGCCGCCGATGAACGCATGATCCCGAAGCTGCTCACGCGTGGTCGGCACGCCATGCTCGTCGGCATATTCGCGGCTGCAGTAGAGTGTCCAATCGTCGTTACACAAACGGCGGCCGACCAACCCTCCGCCTTCGAGGTGCGATATGCTTCGTAATGCGATGTCGGCTTCCCCAGAGCCCAGATCCCGCAGGATTTGGCCTTCGTCGAGCTCGATCATGATGTCCGGATGACGCTCGTGCAGTTCGCGCAGCATCGGAGTCAGCAAGACCATGAAAATGTCCTGGGTGGTCAACCTAACCTTGCCGCTGAGGTCGCGAGTACGCGATGCAGCCGCCTGGGAAAATTGCTCGGCGGCGGCCGATACCTGGCGCGCATAGGCCAAGAGGGATTTGCCGTCCGGCGTCAGCACATAGCCCGCGCTACGCCGCTCGAACATCGACAGGCCAACCGATGCTTCCAGGGCGGCGATGCGGCGGGCGACGGTTGTCTGGCTCACGCCTAGCGAGCGCCCCGCTTTCAGGGTGCTCCCTTTTTCGGCCACGGCGACCAGAAAGCGAAGGTCGTTCCAGTCAAGCATGATGCTTCACGCCTTATATCTGTCCGGTCCACATTCTGCATTATTGCAGAACCGTTTGACAACATCGTTTCTGATATTCGTTGCGAAAAAGGACTAGATAGATGGTCGCGCCGGATTTCCCGGAACTTTTGAAAAAGGGGATACGACATGACCAAGCTTTTCATCGCCACCGTGCTAGCCTTCACTGCTTCACCAGCGCTCGCCGAGCAGCCAATCACCATGACCAGCTTTGTGCAGACCGCCGACCTCGATCTTGCCAGCAAGGCTGGACAGCGGGTTCTCGACAGGCGCCTTAGCCATGCCATCGTGGAAGTTTGCGGCGAAGCCTCTCCAGCCGATCTCGCCGGCCTGAACAAGGTTCGCGAGTGCCGCAAGGAGGCGCATTCCCGCTTCGACGCCGAGCGGGACCAGCGTATCGCGCAAGCCTCGTCGAGTCCGATCATGGTCGCCTCCCGCTGAGGCGCGTTGCCGTCATTGCCGCTCTGCCATAGGCTCGTTCCTTCGAGCGGGAGAGCGGCGATGATCAGCACCGAGCAGTTTCGCTTCCCCGGGTCCGGGGGACAGATGCTCGATGGCCGCCTTGAGCGCCCGCGATTTGGCTCGCCCCGTTCGGCCGCGCTATTCGCCCATTGCTTCACCTGCACCAAGCAGAACAAGGCAGCGACCAGGATAAGCCAGGCACTGGCCGCCAAAGGCATGGCTGTTCTGCGCTTCGATTTTACCGGCCTTGGCGGCAGTGAGGGCGACTTCGGGAAGGCCGGATTCACCTCCAACGTTGAAGACCTTGTTGCAGCGGCCGATGCGCTCCGCGCCGCAGGCTACCCCGCAACGCTGCTGGTCGGGCACAGCTTGGGTGGGGCTGCGGTCATCGCCGCCGCCGGCCGGATCGCGGATGCCAAAGCGGTCGCGACCATTGGGGCGCCGTTCGAGGTCGGACATGTGCTCGGACGCCTTGGCGACGGCGTGAAGGACGTCCGGGACAAGGGTGAGGCGGAGGTCAGTATCGGCGGGCGGTCGTTCACGGTCAGTCGGGCCTTTCTCGAACAGACCGAAGATCAGCCGCTGGAGGAAGGCCTTGCCGCCTTGGGCAAGGCGCTGCTGGTGATGCACGCGCCCACAGATCAGATTGTCGGCCTGGAAAGTGCCAGCAAGATTTTCCAGGCCGCGAAGCATCCCAAGAGCTTCGTTGCGCTGGACGGGGCCGATCATTTGCTGACCCATGATGGATCGGCTCAATATGCGGCGGAGATCATTGCGGCCTGGGCATCGAAATATGTCGAGCTTGCGAAGCCGGAACGGGACAATCCGGTCGAAGGGGTCGTTCGCGTGCAAACGGCAGGCGGCAAATTCGCCCAGCTCGTCTCGACGCCTGGCCATGAATTCATTGCCGACGAGCCCGTCAGCTATGGCGGTGGGGACGACGGGCCGAGCCCTTATGATTTGCTGTTGGCGGCGCTTGGAACCTGCACCTCGATGACCGTCAAAATGTACGCCGATCGCAAGAACATTCCCTTGGAAAAGGTAATTGTCGAACTGGAGCATGATCGGCGTCACGCCGAAGATTGCGCGTCTGATATTGCAGATGGTGCTGAGAAGATTGAAGCGATCGACCGGGCGATCCGGCTGGTAGGCGAGCTAAGTGAGGAGCAGCGCGGAAAGCTGATCGAGATCGCCAACCATTGTCCGGTTCACCGCACCCTGGAAGGTGAATTGCATATTCATACGACAAGTATCGAATGATGGCGGCCGGAGGCTGCCATTGCGGCGCGGTTCGATTCCGCGCGGACTTGCCCGAGCCGCCAGTTCCCGCGCTCGATTGCAATTGCTCGGTTTGTTCGATGACCGGCTTTCTGCATGTCATCGTGCCCCATACGGATTTTCTGCTCGAGCAGGGCGCGGACAGGCTAACCAGCTATCGCTTCGGCACCGGCTTGGCGGAGCATCTCTTCTGCTCCGTTTGCGGGGTGAAGAGCTTCTACCAGCCGCGTAGCCATCCGGACGCATGGAGCGTCAATGCCCATTGCCTCGACGAGCCGGTCGACCTCGTTATCGAACAGTTCGACGGCCAGAACTGGGAGCGCGCGAAGGCTGCGCTGGACTAGTTAGGGTGACGCTCCAGCACGATGTCACGCACCGCCAGCCAGCGTCCCCTGGAATTGCGTTTCAGCGCGACAATTCCGCTGCCACCGCGGAATTCCTGGTGCCTCCGGTAATCGGGAGTGACGCCGAATTCGCCGGCAAAGACGATATCGTCAATGTAATAGGGCCGCCGGCCTTTCTCCAGCACAGTCAGGTGGACGTGCGCTGGCATGGTGCGGCTTGGGTAGGGCGCGGGCTTGATCGTTTCGAACCGGTAGCGCCCATCCGAGCCCGTCTTCACCCAAGCGCGCAGGCGGCCATGCCGCCGGCTCCACTCGCTCTCGCTGGAGCCGTTGCCGTACACGCCGGCTGCATTGGTGTGATACGCATAGACCACGACACCTGCGGCGGGCGTTTTGCCGTCGGTCTTCAGCACCCGACCTTCGATCACCATCGGTTCGCCCGGCTCGTTGGCTGGGGCGATGTGAGTCGACCAGCCCATGCGTGACGCGTTGCGCTCTAGCGCGCCGTCGCACCCCTCGCAATGATAGAGGTCGGGGCGAGGGCGGCTTGAGTTTCCTGAAGGCGCTTTCGAGGCGGCCGTGCAAGCGGTACCAACGAGCACCATCGCGCCGGTTGCAATCAACTCGCGCCTGCTTACGCTTCGCTCACGCATGGCCGTTCTCCGCTACACTCGGGTTGCTCGAACCCTTCACTGGCTGATGGCGGCGCTGATCTTGCTGCAGGTTGCGCTCGGCCTGTGGGCGGACAAGGCGGCCAAGCCGCTGTCGCATACATTGCTCGACAATCACGTCCGCGTCGGCCTCCTCATTTTCGCGTTGATCCTGTTACGCCTGGGCTGGCGCATTTCCCACCCCCCGCCGCCGCTTCCGCCCGGAGTGCCGCCCGCCCACAGGAGAGCTGCTGATTTCACGCACCGGCTGCTCTACGCGCTCGTCCTGCTGCTTCCGGTCAGCGGCTACGTGCTGTGGGCCTGGATGGGAAAGCACATCACATGGTTCGGCTTGTTCCCGATCTCTATTCTGTTCACCGGCGGCGACGACGAAACCTGGCGTTCCATCGCTGGCTATACCCATGAATACGCGGCCTATGCGATTATTGCGCTGATCCTCATCCATGTCGCTGCTGCGATGTGGCACGAATTCATAGCGCGCGACCGGTTGATCAGCGCCAGTATGCTCTAACTGCCTCGACGGCTGCGTCGCTGCCGATTAGGGCAGGGCCATGCATCGCGCGCTCCGCCTCCGTCTCGATTCCGACGCCCTCCAGAATAATTGGCGCTGGTTGCAACGCACTTCCGGCGTTCCGGCGGGTGCTGCGATCAAGGCCGACGGTTATGGGCTTGGCGCGCGGGAGGTGGCGAGGCTGCTGGCGCAGGCCGGATGCCGCGACTTTTTCGTTTCCACTTGGGCTGAGGCCGCCGCGCTCGGGTCACTTCCCGAGGGCGCTGAGCTCAGCGTGCTTCACGGAGTTGGACCCGATGACGTGGAGGCGGCGCTCGCGGGTATTGCGCGGCCGGTGCTCAACACAGCGGATCAGGTAGCACGATGGAAGGAGATCGCGCCGGGTCGGGCATGCGACGTGATGATCGATACCGGAATCAACCGGCTTGGCCTTCGTACCGACGAGATCGACCTGCTTGACGGACTCGAAATTCACACTCTGCACAGCCACCTTGCCTGTGCCGACGAGGACAGCGCGATGAACATGGTCCAACGCGATCGCTTCTTGGCCGTGGCGGCGACCATCGACGCCGGCCGGCGAAGCCTCGCCAACAGTGCCGGCATCTGCCTGGGCCGGGACTATGCGTTCGACCTGGTCCGTCCCGGCTTGGCACTTTACGGCGGCATTCCTCGTGGTGAGGCGATCGGCCATATCGGCCAAGTCGCCTTTCCCGAGGCCGAAGTGGTCCAACGGCGCACGATCAAGGCGGGCGAGACCTGTGGCTATGGCGCGACGTGGACCGCGGCGGAGGATATCGAGGCCGCGATCGTCAACATCGGCTATGCGGATGGTTACCTACGTTGCTTCGCGGGCAAAGGGTCGGCGAGCGCCGCTGGCAAGTCATTGGCGCTGCTAGGGCGCGTATCGATGGATCTGCTCATCCTGAACGCCAGCGCCGTACCGGACATTTCGGAAGGCGATTGGGTAACCCTCGACTACAACTTGCCGGATGCCGCCGAAGCGTCGGGCCTGTCGCAATATGAATTGCTGACCGGGCTTAGTGATCGGTTCGAGCGGCGCTGGATTTAGGCGCCGGCGTCTTGGGCTTATAGGCACACAGGTCCGCCACAGGGCAGCGCCAGCATTCGGGGGTGCGCGCCTTGCAGATGTAGCGGCCGTGCAGGATCAGCCAATGGTGAGCATGCGCGATGAACGGCTCGGGCGTCGCCTTTTCCAGCTTCAGTTCGACCGCCAGGGGCGTTTTGCCCGTCGCAAGCCCTGTTCGGTTGGCGACGCGGAAGATATGCGTGTCGACGGCGATAGTGGGTTCCCCGAATGCGACGTTGAGTACGACGTTGGCGGTTTTACGCCCCACACCGGGCAGCTTCTCCAAGGCATCGCGATCACGCGGGACCTCGCCGCCGTGGTCGTCGACCAGGATGCGCGCGGCGGCGATGATGTTCTTCGCCTTGGTATTGAACAGGCCGATCGTCCTGATGTGCTGCTTGAGGCCCTCCTCGCCAAGTTCAAGCATCGCTTCGGGGGTCTTCACGCTTGCAAACAGAGAACGCGTCGCCTTGTTGACCCCGACATCGGTGGCCTGCGCCGAAAGGGCCACCGCCACCAGCAGCGTATAGGGATTTACATATTCGAGCTCGGTCTCGGGCGCCGGGTTGGACTCTGCCAGGCGCCGGAAGAATTCGAACGCATCGGCTTTCTTCATGCGGCGCCGATGACGTCTCGCATCGAGTAAAGCCCCGCCGGCTTCCCCTTGAGGAAGCGGGCCGCCGCCAGCGCGCCGCGGGCGAAGATCGCGCGGCTCTCTGCCCGGTGGGACAGGATCAGCCGCTCGTCGGCGCCCAGGAACATTACGTCATGGTCGCCTGGAACGGTTCCTCCGCGAATGGCGGAATAGCCGATCGCGCCCTGCTGGCGCTTGAGGCCCACGCCGTCGCGCCCACGCTCGACCGGCGAGCTGCTGCCTCTTCCGCGGTCTGCCGCCTTGCCGAGCTGCAGCGCAGTGCCCGATGGCGAGTCAGCCTTCTTATTGTGGTGGGCCTCGACGATCTCGATATCCCACTGCTCCGGTCCCAGCACTTTGGCCGCGCGCTCGACCAGGTCGGCGAGCAGCGCCACGCCAAGCGAAGTGTTGGGCGCGCGCAGGATCGCGACGATCTTCGCCGCGTCGGCGATCAGCAACTCATGTTCCTCGATCAGGCCGGTTGTGCCGATCAGCAGCGGGACACCCGCCGAGATTGCGCGGTCGAGGCTCGAGCGCAGCGCGTCGGGCACGGAGAAATCGACCAGCACGTCGCCATGGTCATTGTCCAGCTGGAAACCGGGATCGTCGGCGATGGCGGCCTCG
This sequence comes from uncultured Alphaproteobacteria bacterium, assembly GCA_963750385.1. Taxonomy (GTDB): domain Bacteria; phylum Pseudomonadota; class Alphaproteobacteria; order Sphingomonadales; family Sphingomonadaceae; genus Sphingomicrobium. The sequence continues at coordinate 586,136 of CAVVQJ010000007.1, forward strand.
ATCGCTTTCCCCATGCGGCCGCCGGGCGCGTACAGGGCGATGCGTATGGGTTGCTGGTCGGTGCGCATGCCTAGGTGATTAGCGAAGCCGCTCCTGCAGCGCCAGCGCCGCGGCCGGGGCGCGAACCTTGGCGCCGTTGATCATGAAAATGTAGCTGTCGCGGCCGCCCTTGCTCCACCCCTCCGCAAGTTGGGCAAACCCGTCCAGGGCCCGGTCGTCATAGCCGGTCGGAATTTCCTCGCGCATTCGCTGCAGGCGGGCATAGCGGAAGCTAGCGGCATCGATGTCGAGCAGTGGAATTTCCTCGTCATCGCCGTAGACGACTGCGACGTCATGCTCCCGGCACAGGGCGGAAAACGCCTCGTCCCGAAAGCTTTCGTGCCTGGGCTCGATCACATGACGGAGCGGGATGGCGTCATATTTCTCAGGCAGCAGGTCGAAGAAGGCGGCGATGTCTTCCCGATCGAACTGCCGGCGCGCCGCCAGCATCCACAGGATCGGGCCCAGCTTTGAACCCAGCGCCGCGAGGCCTTGTGCCAGGAAATTGCCGATCCCTTCGCCGGCATCGGCAAGCTTCGGCCGCGTGACCACATAACGCGAGCCCTTGACGCTGAACTGGAAGTCGTCCGGCACCGAGTTTGCCCAATTTTCCCAGCTCTTTGGGCTCTGCCGGCCGTAGAAGGTGGCGTTAATCTCGATCGCGCCGAAGGTCTGCGCGGCAAATTTCAGCTCGCGTTTCTGCGGCAATTCGTCGGGGTAGAAGGTTTCACGCCATGCCTCGTAGGTCCATCCGCCAATGCCGATGCGGATGATGCCCTTGGCGATGGTTCAAGCCCCGGCGGGCTTGTCGCTGTTGAAGATGTCCGCGGCGGCCTTCCAGCTTCCGTCGATCTTCCGCCACACGACAACATATTTTCCGACGTCGCTGCCGAAGCGGTAGCTGCCGCGATCGAGCGCCATGTCGCCGGACGATGAGAAAAGAAGCTGTTCGGTCTGAAAAGTCAGGTCACCGGGGGCTTGCAGCATCGTCTGCCAGGTCTGCTGGACCGCTTCGCGGCCCTGGGCGAGCGGCATGTTCGGCGGCATGACGGCGCCATCCTCAGTGTAAAGCCCCGCGATGGCAGCGGCGTCCTTGGCCCGCACGAGCTCAAGCCATCGACCGATGTTGGCGCGGATTGCCTGCTCATCGGCGACGGTATCGGCCGCGATGGCTGCCACATTGCCGGCCTCGGGTCGGTCGGCGTCCTGACAGGCGGTGGCGCCCAACGCCAAAGCCAGGCAGAATGCTAGTTCTCATGATTTGCCTCCCCCACTTGATGCGCACGAGTCGGTGCGGGTCGGAGACAACCACTACCGTCCCGATTGCGCAAGCGGGCGTCAGTCCCTTGTCAGGAACCGCTGGGCGATATCGCGAGCGAGGCGGACCGGGCGCCGCGACACGGCGTCCAGGCAGCACCAGCTGCTCTTCACCTCCGCGAGCACTTCTTCGCCGCGCTTGATCACGGTGGTGAAAAAGGCCCGCGTCCCTTCGACCTTCTCGGCGATGACATCGGCGACGACGCGGTCGTCGAGGAAGGTGGGCCGCCGGTATTTTATTTCGTGACTGAGCGCGATCCACAGGTGACGCGCGACCGCGTCGGGCGGAGCAATCCTTTCCCAATAATCGACAACCGCGTCCTGGACCCACTTCAGGTAGACGCTGTTGTTGACATGACCCATGTGGTCGATGTCGCCCGGCAAAATGCCGATCGGATGATGAAATGCCTTGCTAATCATTGAGTTGTGACCTTGGGCGTCGCTGACATTTTTGTCAATAGCTTCACCGCAACTGGCTGTCCTTGCTTCCCCGACGGTTGATCGCTGAATGAGTGACCATTTTGTCGCGCAAGGACTGGCAGGTAACGCAGGTGCGAACCCCGGGAAGCGCCTTGCGCCGGGCGGCAGGGATCGGTTCTCCGCAGTCGTCGCATTCCTTGGCGCCTTCCCCTTCGGGCATGCGGAGTCGGGCGGCCTGGACCGCATCCTTGATCGTGTCGTCGATCTGATCCTGAACCGCGCCGTCGCGCGTCCATCCGCCGGCCAATTGCCAATCCTTTCAAAGCGTAAACGGAGATGGGCTGACTATGTTTCCGGATTGGCTAGGCTGGCGGGATGAAGGACGTCCGCAACATCGTCATCCTGACCGGAGCAGGGGTCAGCGCCGAAAGTGGGCTGGCGACGTTTCGCGGGCCCGACGGCCTGTGGGAAGGCCATCGGGTCGGGGATGTGGCGACGCCCGAAGCTTTTGCGCGAGACCCGGTCCTGGTCCACAACTTTTACGACGCCCGCCGTGCGCGGCTCGTCGAAGTTGAGCCAAATGCTGCTCATAGGGCCCTGGCAAAGCTGGATGCCGAATGGCCGGGTGAGCTACTGATCGTCACCCAGAACGTCGACGATCTCCATGAACGCGCCGGGGCACATCGCGTCCTCCACATGCACGGCGAATTGCTGAGCGGCTGGTGCCTCAGGTGCAATGAACGGTTCGGTTGGGCGGGTCCGATGGGCGAAGGAGCCGCTTGCCCCTCATGCGAAACCGATGGAATGGTCCGCCCCGACATCGTCTGGTTCGGCGAGATGCCTTACGAAATGGAGCGGATCGACGAGGCGCTGATGAACGCCGACCTGTTCGTGTCGATCGGAACCTCCGGCGCAGTCTATCCAGCGGCGGGTTTCGTCCAGACCGCACGTTACTGCGGAGCGCAGACTCTGGAGATCAATCTGGAGCCCAGCCAGGGAAGCATCTTCTTCGACGAGCGCCGCTACGGTCCGGCCGGAGCGGAAGTACCGAAATGGGTAGAGGAACTGTTGGGGGCGTTATGAGCGGCGAGGTCACATATGATCTGAAGGCGCAGGACAATGTCGACGCGATGCAAACCCATCCCGGACGCCTGTCCGGCAAACTCAGCTGGGTGATTCTTGGCGTCGCATTCCTGTTTCCGCTGCTCGACATTTGGGCCGGTGCGTCAATCTTGGAGGACACGGCCTTTTGGATATGCGTAGCGCTGGCGCTGTTCTTCCTTGGCTGGGACTATCTAGCGAAGGATTGGTCGGTGCGCCGCGCGTTTCGCCAGTCGGAGCCGATGCGCTCACTGATCACGCTCAAGTGGGATGGCCAGGCGCTCACCTTCGAAACCTGTTCCAGCACCGCCAGCTATGAATGGAAGCAGTTCTACCGCTGGAAGCCATCGCGAATGACGTTGCTTCTATACGGGGATTCGCAATTCATGATTCCGATCCCGCGCCGCGTCCTGCCCGACGGGGCGTATGAGCAAATGGTCGCTGCGCTGCGATCGGCCGGCGTGCGTGAAAAGAGCGTTTTTCAGTCCGCCCAGTCCAGGCCGATATCCTGATATAGCGTGCGGTCCTCGTCCCAGCGGGGATTGACCTTCACGTGCAGGAATAGGTGGACTTTGCGGCCAAGATGCTCGGCTATTGCTTCGCGGGCGGCCTGGCCGATAGCCTTGAGGCGTGATCCGCCCTTGCCGACGACGATCGCCTTCTGGCTGTCGCGCTCGATCAGGATTTGCTGATGGATGACGGTCGATCCATCCTTGCGATCCTCCCATTTCTCGGTCTCGACTGCGGCGGAGTAGGGGACTTCGGCATGGAGCTGGAGGTATAATTGCTCGCGGGTCAGCTCGGCCGCGACCATGCGGTCAGTGGCGTCGGTGAGTTGGTCCTCGGGGAAATGCCACGCGCTGTCCGGCATGGCAGAGGCCAGATGCGTCTTGAGGTCGGCAACGCCATCGCCGGTGCTCGAGGAGATCATGAAAATCTGCTTCGGGTTCGAGTCGCTCTGCAAGGCGTGCGGCAAGGACCAGAAGGTCGTCCTTCTTGGCGATGTCGACCTTGTTCAGCACAAGGATGTTGCGGTTCGGATCGGGCTTCGACCCCCTCGATGACCTGCTCGACCCGCGTAGCCGACCTTGGCCGCTGCGTCGATGACCAGCACGAGCCGATCAGCGTCTTCGGCGCCTTCCCAGGCGGCCTTGACCATCGCCCGGTCGAGCCGGCGATTGGGCGTGAAGATGCCGGGCGTGTCGACCAGCAGCATCTGGGTCTCGCCCTCAATCGCAATGCCCATCAGCCGGGCGCGCGTCGTCTGCGCCTTGGGGCTGACGATCGCGACCTTCTGGCCGACGAGCGCGTTGACAAGCGTCGACTTGCCCGCGTTCGGCGCGCCGAGAACGGCGACCAGGCCGCAGCGCTGCGTCATCGGAGTTTTTCCAGAAGTGCTGCCGCGGCTGCGGTTTCGGCTTCCTGCTTTGAAGCGCCTTCGGCCTCCGCCTCGCCATGGCGGCCAAGGCTGACCTTGACCTTGAATCGCGGCGCATGGTGAGCGCCGTGGCGACTGACAAGCTCGTAATCCGGGACGCCGAGGCTTTTTGCGGCCGCACGCTCCTGAAGCGCGGATTTGGGGTGCACCGGCGCCTGGCTTCTGGTCGTCGAGGAACGGTCCCCAATTGGCGCCGCGACGAAATAGTCGGCCGGCTCTAGCCCGCCTTCGAGATAAATGGCGCCCAACAGCGCTTCGACGACGTCGCCGACGCACATTGTCGCTGAAGTTGGCATGATCCTCGCGCGCTTGCCGGCCGAGCCGGATGATGTCGCGGACAGATCGAGCGCCCGGCCGACTTCGGCGCAAGTTTCCCGCGCGACTAGGGCATTGTAGCGGCGGCTCATCTTGCCTTCGGGCTCGTTGGGGAATCGCTCGTATAGCCAGCTGGCGACGACCAGGCCGAGCACTCGGTCGCCGAGAAACTCCAGCCGCTCATAGGTCTCGCCTCCATGGCTTCCATGGGTCAGCGCTCGCTCGAACATGCCCGGATCTCGTGGCGAACGGCCAAGAGCGTCGATGATAAAGGCCGGAATTTCGGTCATGGATGATAATCTGTGCCGATACGGTTTGTACGTAATGCACCAAACCAGCTTATCGGGTTAATCCACGAAGCGCTCCCATCGGTTGACCAAAACGCAAGTTCGGCCCGGCCCACGACATGGTCGATGGGTACGAAACCCATTCCTCCCGCCTCCACTGGATAGCGGCTGTCCAGGCTATCGTCTCGATTGTCGCCCATCAGGAACAGACGGCCTTGCGGCACCGTGACCGGACCGAAATTGTCGCCGAAGCCGGCATCGGTCTGGTCGATCACGGAATAGGTACGTCCGCCGGGCAATGTCTCGCGGTAAGCGGGATAGAGGCAAGCCTGGCCGTCGACCGACGGACGGATCATCGGCTCCGCCGGCGGCACCACACGGCATGGACTGTTGGGAGAAATGGTCATGGCGTAATCGTCGACCCGGACGCGCGGCACCAGCTTGCCGTTGAGGATCACCTGACCACCTTCGACAGCGATCGTGTCGCCCGGCAGACCGATCACGCGCTTGACCACATCCGCTTCGGCGGGTCCGATGAACACGACCACATCGCCGCGCTGCGGCTCGCCGTCTGGAACGCGGCCGTGGAAGAAGGGATTCCGAAAGGGAAGCTGGCGCTGGAGTAGCCATAGGGCCACTTGGAAACGAACAGATAGTCGCCAATCATCATCGTTGGCAGCATCGATCCGGATGGAATGCTGAACGGCGCGACGATCAGGCTGCGCAATACCCACGCCGCGATTGCCAGGATCAACAAGGATTTCAGAAATCCGGCTGGCGTTTCCTTGGGCTTGTCGAGCGGACGTTCACTGTAGGAACGGCGTTTGGTGAAGGGGAATGACATGACCGGGCCGCTTCTTGAGGGACCCGAGACGAAGGTCAAGCGGGGATGGCAAATGGCGGGCGCCTCATTATGAGGCAGGCGATGGCGAATCTGGACCGCGGCGCCGCATGGCCGGCAATCGAAGGGTATCGGCCCAAGCGGCTGGTCGAACTGTTCGATGGGGATCACAACCGGGTGGCGAGCCTGAGCCGGGATGTCGCCGGCATTCATTTCGACTGGTCCAAGACGCATCTCGATCAACAACTCATCGGATCGTTCGAAACCTTGGCCAAGGCGGCAGCCTATGGGCAGGCGCGCGAAGCGCTGTTTTCCGGCGCCGTCGTCAACCTGACCGAACAACGCCCCGCCACGCATGTGGCCGAGCGCGGACAGGGCAGCGCCGAGGATAATCGGCTGGCGGCCGAGCGCCACGCGCGGATGCGCAGTCTGGTCGATGCAGTCGAGGGTGGAGCTTTTGGCGAAATCGACTCGATTCTTCACATTGGGATCGGCGGTTCGGCGCTTGGTCCGGAAATGGTGGTCGACGCCTTGGGCCGAGACGCCGACCGGTTCGAGGTACGCGTGCTGTCGAACATCGACGGCGAAGCGTTCGACGAAGCGACCTGGGGGCTCGATCCCGCCTCGACGCTGGTCATCGCGGTCAGCAAGACCTTCACGACGACGGAAACGCTGACCAATCTGGACACGGCGCTGGAATGGCTGCGCGAGGCGGGAGTGGCCGATCCATTTGGCCAGGCGATCGCCGTGACGGCCGACCCTGAAAAGGCGGTTGCCTATGGCATCGACGAAACGCGCATCCTGCCCTTTGGGGAGGGCGTCGGAGGCCGTTATTCATTGTGGTCGTCGGTAGGCTTGTCGATCGCGCTCGCGCTTGGGTGGGGAGCGTTTGAGGAGCTGCTCGAGGGGGCGGCGGAGATGGATCGCCATGTCCGCCTGACCGACGGGGCCGCCAACATGGCGCTGCTGGCCGCCTTCTCCGACCTGTTCGCGACCCAGGTGCGGCACACGCAGAGCCGGGCGGTTTTCGCTTACGACGAGAGGCTTCGGCTATTGCCCGACTATTTGCAGCAACTTGAGATGGAATTTAATGGCAAGTCGGTGACCCAGGACGGCGAACCGGTCGGTCGTCCGACAGCGCCCGTGACCTGGGGTGGCGTCGGGACCGATGCCCAGCACGCGGTGTTCCAGCTGCTTCACCAGGGCACGACGGCGGTGCCGGTCGAGTTTATCGCGGTGATCGAAAATGAAGACAGCGTCGATCCACGTCACCATCTGCTGCTGCTCGGCAATTGCTTTGCCCAAGGTGCGGCATTGATGTCCGGCCGTGAGCATGAGGATGCAGCGCGGTCCTATCCGGGCGACCGGGCTTCGACGACCATCTTGCTGCAGCGCCTCGATGCCCGGTCCCTCGGCGCGCTGATCGCCTTCTATGAGCATCGCACCTTTGCCAATGCGACCCTGCTGGGTATCGATCCGTTCGACCAGTTCGGAGTGGAACTTGGCAAGGATCTGGCGCGCTCGCTTGACGAGCCCGAGGGACGTGAAAAGCTCGATGCCTCGACACGCGATCTGATCGAAAGAGCCGGCTTGTGAGCGACTTTGACCTGTTCGTCATCGGCGCCGGGTCGGGCGGGGTCCGGGCGGCGCGGATCGCCGCGGCGCATGGAGCAAAAGTGGCCGTTGCCGAGGAGCATAAGGTTGGCGGCACCTGTGTCATTCGTGGCTGCGTACCGAAAAAGCTGCTGGTCTATGGCGCGCATTTCGCCGAGGACCTGAACGACGCGGCGATGTTCGGTTGGGATGTTTCGCATTGTCGCTTCGACTGGCCCGTGCTGCGGGACAATGTGCTTGCCGAGGTGGGGCGACTTGAGCAGGCCTACACCGAGACATTGACCAACCACGGCGTCGAGATTTTCCACGAGCGCGCCACGCTGGCTGGTCCGAACGAGGTTCGGCTAGCTTCGGGCAAGAACGTGACGGCTGGAAAAATCCTCATTTCGACCGGAGCGCGCCCTCATATGCCGGATGTGGAGGGGATCGAGCATGCGATCAGCTCGAACGAAGTGTTTCACCTGGAGAAATTGCCCAAACGTATCGTGATCGCGGGCGGCGGCTATATTGCCAATGAATTCGCCGGAATCTTTCACCAATTCGGAAGCCATGTGACTCTGGTCAATCGCTCCGACGCCATCCTGCGTGGTTATGACGAGCAAATGCGCGATCGGCTGCTACAGATTTCGATGATCAAGGGGATCGAATTCCGTTTCAACTCCAAATTTGACCGCATCGAGAAGCGTGAGGGCGCGCTCCATCTCGCGATGACAGGCTGCGACGATATGGAGGCCGACGCCGTCCTGTTCGCCACCGGTCGGGTACCCAATGTCGAGGGACTTGGGCTGAACGAAGTCGGCGTCGAACTGGGCGACAAGGGTCAGGTCAAGGTCGACGAATATAGCCAGACCAGCATCCCTTCGATCTTCGCCGTCGGCGACGTGACGGACCGAATCCAGCTTACGCCCGTGGCGATCCGTGAGGGGCAGGCATTCGCCGATACGCAGTTTGGCGGCGAGCCCAAGACGGTCGATTATAATTGTGTACCCCACGCCGTCTTTTCACATCCACCGATCGCCAGCGTCGGAATGACCGAAGGGCAGGCGCGTAACCGCCTAGGGCAAGTCCACACCTTCACCAGCGATTTCCGGCCGATGAAAAATGTGCTGGCGGGCCGCAATGAGCGTTCGCTCTACAAGCTGGTGGTGGACGGCGCGACGGAAGAGGTTGTTGGTGTCCACATGATCGGACCGGATGCACCCGAAATCCTCCAGGCCGCAGCGATTGCGGTGAAGGCGCGGCTCAAGAAATCGGACTTCGACGCCACTTTCGCGCTTCACCCGACCATGGCGGAAGAATTGGTGTTGATGCGCTGATGACTGACATTCTGATCATCGGGGCCGGTCATAATGGCCTGACCTGCGCCCATTATCTCGCGAAAAAAGGCCTGAAGGTCACCATCCTCGAGGCGGCGGACAAGGTTGGCGGCGCAGCTGTGACCGACGAGTTTCACAAGGGATTCAGGAACAGTGCGGCGAGTTACACCGTGTCGCTGCTCCAGCCCCAAGTCATCCGGGATATGGAGCTCGAACGGCACGGCCTCAGCGTCGTGCTGCGCAAAATCGACAATTTCCTGCCCGGTCCGAAAGGCAGCTATTTGCTCGCGGGACGGAAGGGTCTGACCCGATCGGAAATCGCTCGGCACGTCCCCGCAGATGGCGCGGCCTATGATCGCTATCATGAGGAACTGGAAACGGTTGTCCCCCTCATCCAGAAGTGGCTGCTGAAAGCCCCGCCGGAAGCAGGCGCCGGAATCCGCGGACTGCCGCAGCTTGCCAGCCTTGGCCGCGACCTGATTGGTCTCAGCACCGACGAGGTCCGCATCGTCCATGAATTCGCGACCAAGAGCGCGGGCGACATACTTGACCGCTTCTTCGAGGGCGAGATGGCAAAGGCATTGTTCGCCTTCGACGGCATCGTCGGCAACTTTGCCTCGCCCTACACGCCGGGCACTGCCTACGTTCTCCTCCATCACCTGTTCGGCGAGGCGGCGGGAGTACCGGGCGCCTGGGGTCATGCGATCGGGGGCATGGGAGCGATCACTCAGGCGATGGCCAAGGCCTGTCACGAGGCGGGGGTCGATATCGTCCTCAATGCACCCGTCAGCGAAATCATCGTCGAAAAGGGACGGGCGGCGGGCCTGGTGTCGGGCGGCAAGAGCTGGCGTGCTTCGTCGATCGTTGCGGGGGTCAATCCAAAGCTGCTGTTCGACCGACTGGTTCCCAAGGGCGCGGTATCGCATCAGGTCGAGCAGCATTTCGCGCACTGGGGTTGCGAAAGCGCAACGTTCCGAATGAACGTCGCGCTCGACAAGCTGCCGAATTTCCCGGCGCTCCCCGGACGCGGTGACCATTTGACGGCCGGGATCATCATCGGTCCGAGCATGGACTACATGCATCGGGCTCACGCCGACGCGGCGCTAAATGGCTGGTCGTCGCAGCCCGTAGTCGAGATGCTGATCCCCTCAACGCTCGACACTAGCCTGGCGCCCAAGGGCAAGCATGTCGCGAGCCTGTTTTGTCAGCATTTCCGCTACAAGTTGCCCGGCGGACGTTCGTGGGACGACCAGCGGGAAAAGGCGGCGGACACGATTATCGCCACGGTCGAAACGCACGCGCCTGGCTTCGCCAAGTCGGTCATTGCCCGCCAGATTCACTCGCCGCTCGATCTGGAGCGCCGCTTTGGCCTGATCGGGGGCGACATTTTCCACGGCAAGATGGGCCTCGATCAATTATTCAGTGCTCGGCCCATGGTAGGCGCGTCAAATTATCGCATGCCGCTCCCTGGTCTCTATCTGTGCGGATCGGGGGCGCATCCCGGCGGCGGCGTGACCGGAGCACCCGGGCATAATGCAGCGCAAGCTATCCTATCCGACGTTCGACCCCGCTTCCTGAGGCGGCTGACCGCATGAGGCCGCTTGCCGGCGTTCGGGTCCTGGATCTCAGCCGAGTGCTGGCGGGCCCCTGGGCGACGCAATTGCTCGCCGACCTGGGCGCCGATGTGCTCAAGATCGAAAAGCCGGGTGAGGGCGATGACACGCGTCACTGGGGCCCGCCCTGGCACGAGCATGGCGAAGAGAAGGTCGCCGCCTATTTCCTTGCGGCGAACCGAGGCAAGAAGTCGGTCGCGATCGATTTCGCGACCGAGCAAGGCGCAGCTGTCGTACGGCGGCTGGCCGCCAGGGTCGATGTCGTGGTCGAGAATTTCCGTGTTGGCGGGCTCAAGAGGTTCGGCCTGGATGCGGAATGCCTTCGCGCGGCTGATCCTCGACTCATCTATGCCTCGATTACCGGTTTCGGTCAGGACGGGCCGTACGCAGGGCGGGCAGGCTACGACTATATCATCCAGGGGATGGGCGGCTTGATGAGCCTGACGGGTGTCCCCGACGGCGAGCCCGGAGGCGGGCCGATGAAGGTGGGAGTCGCCGTCGCCGACCTGTTCACGGGGATGTACACCGCCAATGCGGTCCTGGCCGCCCTCTACCACCGCGAACAGACCGGTGAGGGCGCTACAATCGACATGGCATTGTTCGATACGCAGATCGCGATGCTCGCCAATCAGGCATCGAATGCGCTCGTCAGCGGGGTCGACCCCCAGCGTTTGGGTGCGGGCCACCCCAACATCGTGCCCTATCAGCCCTTCGAGGCGGCGGACCAGCCGATTATCATCGCGGTTGGCAACGACCGGCAGTTTTCGAAGCTGGCAGCGATCCTCGGTCATCCGGAATGGTCGACCGACCCGGCCTACGCGACAAATGCCGGGCGCGTAGCGGCACGCGACAAGCTCGTGCCGCTAATCGCTAATATCATCAAGGGCAGACCTGCCGCTGAATGGCTCGACCAGGTCGAGCAGGCTGGAATTCCGGCTGGGCCCATCAACACGATCAGCCAGGCACTAGCAGACCCCCAGGCAATTCACCGTGGTGCGCGCTTTACCGCGTCCGGAGGTCGGCTGGGTGAGGTGCCGATGATTGGCTGTCCGATCCGACTGGATGGCGGGCGGAGCGATGCGCCGCTGCCGCCCCCCGCACTTGGCGAACACGGAGAGGAGCTTCGGGAGATGCTGGGTGACGAAGAGTATGAGCGGCTCACGGCGGCAGGCATCATCGGCGCTTGAGTTAACTTCTTGTTAGAGCGACCGCTTTGCCGCATACCCCACGTTCTTCGGGAGGTCTGTTTCTGGCCAAGGTTTTTCTGAGTTACGCCCGTGAAGATGCTTCCGCGGCCAAACAGCTGGCCGAATGCATTGGACGCGCAGGCCACCAAGTCTGGTGGGACCGCCAAATCGAGGGCGGGTCGCGATTCTCGACGGAAATCGATCGTGAGCTGAAGAATAGCGACGCAGTCGTTGTTATCTGGACCAACGCATCCATTGAATCCCCCTGGGTACAGGATGAGGCGGCAGAAGGGCGTGATTCAGGTCGGCTCGTGCCGGTCATTCTCGGTGCGGAAAAGCCACCGCTGGGTTTTCGCCAGTTTCAGTCGATCGACTTCGGCGAGTGGGATGGAGAGTCGGAACCCCCGGCGCTTGAGGCGCTCATCCGGGCGATCGATCAAAAGGGGGGTGAGAAGGAGGCGCCACCGCCAGCGGGGAAGCCTGCAGACCAGGCAACTGTCAAGCGGCAGTCGATTTGCGTCCTGCCGTTTGTGAACATGAGCGGTGATCCGGAGCAGGAATATTTCAGCGATGGGATCACCGAGGACATTATCACTGACTTGTCGAAGGTTTCCGCATTGTCAGTGGTCGCACGCAACACCGCCTTCACGTTCAAAGGTCAATCGCTGGACGTCAAGGAGGTCGCGCAGACGCTCGGTGTCGACCACGTCCTGGAAGGTAGCGTCCGCAAGGCCGGAAACCGGGTGAGGATTACCGCGCAGCTGATTGATGGCAAGGCCGGCGACCACCATTGGGCCGACCGCTACGATCGAGACCTGAACGACATCTTCGCAATCCAGGACGAGATTTCCAAGGCAATCGTTGGCGCCCTTCGGCTGAAGCTGCTGCCCCAGGAGAAAAAGGCAATCGAAACGCGAGGCACCTCAAGTGTCGAGGCTTACAACCTTTACCTGATGGCGCGGCAGCAATGGATTACTGGAAGCTCCGGCGACATTCGTCGCGACGAGACCATTGTCCGCATCTGCAAGCAGGCGCTGTCGTTCGATCCCAATTATGCGCAGGCATGGGCCCTAATGGCGCTGGCGCAGTCGCAATTGCGGATGTGGCACGCCCGCGACGAGAACGCTCTGCCAGCGGCCGAGAGGGCGCTGGAGATCGATCCGACCTTGGCCGAAGCACGGTGCGTCAAGGCGCATATGCTCGAAGAACAGGGTAAGCAGGCGGAAGCCATCAACGAGATCAAGATCGCGCTAAACTCGGATCCCGAATCCTGGGAGGTCAATCGCGAGGCGGCGCGCCTCATGTTCAGGCAGGGGCTGATCCGGGAAGCGATCCCTTACTTCGAAAAGGCGGCGGCGCTGGTTGACATCGACTGGCACAATCTCGGCATGCTGATGACCTGCTACCATGAAACGGGCCAGGAGGATGAGCTGCTCCGGGTGTCCAGGATGGTGGTCGAACGGGTCGAGAAGGCGCTGGCCAAAGATCCGGCTAACGCATCTGCACTGGCAACTGGCGCTGGAGCGCTTGCCCGGCTGGGCGAGGATCAACGGGCGAAAGACTGGATCGACCGGGCATTGCTCCTCGACCCGGACAATATCCTAATGCGGTACAATTTGGGCTGCGCGCTGGTGACCGATCTCAACGATTATTGCCGCGCGATCGAGGTGATGGGCCCCTATTTCCAACGGACACTAAGCACGGCGCAGATATTGCATGCCGATGTCGACCCGGACCTCGATCCGATCCGCGGCGAGCCGGACTTCAAGGCGATGGTCGCCGATGCCAAGGAGCGGCTCGGCATGTCTGCGGCTGACGCCCATGCGTGAGCCTGCTCACGTTTTCATCTCCTATGCCCGTTCGAGCGAGGGGTTAGCGAACCGCGCTGCCGAAGCATTGCGCGAAGCCGGCTACAGCGTCTGGCGCGATGACGAACTGCCGGCTCACCGAAGCTACGCCGAGGTTATCGAAGAGCGTCTGAAGAGTGCGAAAGCCGTCGTGGTGCTGTGGTCGGCGGAGGCCGCAAAATCGCAATGGGTTCGCGCCGAAGCCGATACGGCGCGCGGGACCGGGACTCTCGTGCAGGCAAGCGTTGATGGAACCCTGCCGCCAATTCCATTCAATCAGATCCAGTGCGCCGATCTTAAGGCTTGGGACGGCAATACCAATTCACCTGGCTGGCAGAAGCTGGAGTCCAGCGTTGCCGCGCTCGTCGCGGGAACCGACGAGGAAGCGCCCTCCGCCGCGCCGACAGCTGCCCGGGTTCCGCAAGTGCGCGCGTCCATCTGCGTACTTCCCTTCATGAACATGAGCGGTGAGCCCGAGCAGGAATATTTCAGCGACGGCATCAGCGAAGACATCACAACCGACCTGTCCAAGATTTCCGCGCTCGAAGTGGTCGCGCGCAACACCGCGTTCAGTTTCAAGGGCCAGAATCCGGACGTGAAGGAAGTAGCGCAGCAACTCAACGTCAGTCATGTGCTGGAAGGCAGCGTGCGCAAGGCAGGCAACCGCATTCGGATCAACGCCCAGCTGATTGACGGTTCAACCGGCAAGCATTTGTGGGCCGATCGCTTCGACCGGGACCTTACCGACATTTTTGAGATACAGGACGAGATTTCGAAGGCGATTGTCGACGCGTTGAAGGTAAAGCTGATGCCCGCGGAAAAGAAGGCAATCGAAAGCCGCGGCACGTCCAACGTCGAGGCCTATAATCTGTACCTGATGGCGCGACAGCAATGGATCGGCGGCGCGCTTGGCAAAACATCGCGCGAGGAAGCTATTGTCCGGCTTTGCAAGCAGGCGACCCAGCTCGATCCCGAATATGCGCAAGCCTGGGCGCTGATGGCGCTTGCTCAACTAGAACTTCGCTTCTGGCACGGTCGCGACGACGACGCGGTTCCGGCAGCCGATCGGGCGCTCGAGATCAATCCTGGATTAGCGGAGGGCCATTGCGTCAGGGCCCGATATCGGGAGGAGGAGGGCCGCGCCGAAGAGGCTGAAAAGCAACTCCGGACGGCGCTTAAGCTCGACCCCGAATCCTGGGAAGTAAACCGCGAAGCGGCGCGAATGTTCTACCGGCACAGCCGCATCGGTGAAGCGATTCCCTTTTTCGAGAAAGCTACTTCACTGATGGACAACGACTGGAACAGCTCGATGATGCTGGTTCCGTGTTTTTCCGCCACCGGTGATGACGCGAAGATGCGCAAGTCGGCGCGCACAGCCATCGAACGGGCCGAGCGCGCGATCGCCCAGGATCCTACCAATGGCACGGCATTAGGGGGCGGCGCATATTGCCTTGCCATGGCTGGCGACGAGGACAGGGCGCGAGACTGGATTCGTCGGGCGCTGCTGCTCGACCCGGATAACCTCAGTATGCGGTATAATGTTGCCTGTACGCTGTCGCGCAAACTTGGTGATACCGGGGAGGCGATCGACGCTCTCAGACCGTATTTCGAAGCCGCGACCGGTTCTACCCAGATCGCTCACGCGGAGGCCGATCCCGATCTCGACCCGCTTCGGGACGATCCGAAGTTCAAGGAAATGGTTGCTGCGGCCAAAAATCGGATCGGTATGGCCTGACCTAGCTGTCGATCGTCTTCTCGGAATAGCGCGACTGGATGAAGCGGCCCTGCGTCTCGAACGCGGCCATGTCGGCCCGGGCCAGCTTTTCGCTAATCTCTTTCAGAGCTTGGCGACCTGCTGCCAGCGCTTCTGTCAGCCGCTCGTCGACACTCACCCCTTCGCCGTCCTGCTCTTCGCGATAGGTTTGCGGCACGTGCAGATAGCGATCGATGAGGCCCGGTAGATGCTTCGACATCAACCGGCGTGCGTCCTGCGCCTCGGGGTCGCTATCGTGCACTCGTTCCAATGTCTGACGGAGCGGTGGAAGCTGCCCCGACAAAAGATCGAGCTCCGCCTGGGCCGGGGCGGGCAACATTCTTCGTGCGCGAAACAGATAGCTGTCGAACCGCTGCACCATTTGGCCGTTGGGGAGGTCCGATGGTACGTCGGGCGCCGCAATTTCGCGCTTGCTAGACACGACCAGCAACGCCGCCACACCGATGGCCAAGCCGACGGCAGCGAGGAAGCCGAACATTCCAATCGGCACGATCAAGCCGATGACGATCGTGATCAGGCTGATTGCGAGGATCGAGATTCCAATCCGGCCCACAGTCCGCCCGAGCCCGGCGTTGAGCCGCTTCCGTTCGCGCCGGGCCGCGGCCCGCGCCGCCCCGTCGCGCTCGTCGAGCTGGCGCATGACGCGGTCAGCGCGGGCAATGGCGAGATCGGCCTTCTCGGTCGTCATTTTCGCTCGATGACCTCGAATGGCGAGCTGGCGTTCTCAAGCTTGCCCTGCGCGACGCCCTCGGCGCGGGCGATGTAGCCCTTCGATTTCTCCACCTCGTTGCCGAGCGTGTCGACCGTCTGCTTCATGTTGGCCAGCGCCTGCAGCTTGAACGTGTCGATCTGGTCCATCGTGTCGTAGATATTCTGGAAGGCGCGCTGCAGCGTCTCCAGCGGAATGGTCGACGAGGCGGCCTGCTCGTGAATTGCGCCCGTCTGGGTACGGAGCAGTTCGCCGGTCGTGTCGATCATGCCGGCGGTCGTCGTGTTGAGCGCGTTGACCTGTTCCAGCACCAGCCGCTGGTTGGTCATCGCCTGCGCGACCGTCACGGCCGTGCGCAGCGCGGACACGGTCGTAGTCGACGCGCGATCGACGCCCTTCACCAGCTCGACATTGTTCTTCTTGACCAGGTCGAGGGCCAGATAGCCCTGCACCGTCACCGCCATCTGCGTCAGGAGGTCGGTCGTGCGCTGACGCGTATAGAAGAGAGCAGTCTCGCGGATCGCCTTGGCCTTGGCCGGCTCGGTCGCGTCGAGTTCGTTGGCCTTGTCTTCCAGCTGCTTGTCGAGGCTTTTCGAGATGTGGATCATCTGCTCAAGCTTATGCATCGTCTTCCACAGGCCGGAACGCTCGGTGTCGATGGCGGCATTGTCCATCAACAGCTCGTCCTTGCCGTTGCCCAGACGTCCCAGAATGGCCGAGATGTGGGTCTGGGAGCTGCGATATTTGTCGAAATAATTGTTGATGCGTTTTCCGAAGGGGATGATCCCCAGGAACTTGCGGGTCGTGAACGACTTGCTGTTTTCCTTGGGGTCGAGCGACTCGACCGTGCGGCGAAGCTCGGTCAGGTCGGCGCCAATGCCGGTGTCGCTGTCGATCGCCTTGACCGGTCGGTCGAGGAAGCGATTGGACGCCCCCGCAGCCTCGGCGATCTCCTTGCGGCCCATCGCGGTCAGCGCGTCGACCTTCTTGCCGAATTCCGGGCTGTTGGAATCGAGCGCTGCCAACTCGTCCACGAACTTGGCAACCTTCTGATCAAGCTCGCTAGTCTCTTCGCTCTTTAGCGGGACCAGCCCCGATGCCTCGTGCACGGCGATCGGCTGCAGCGCCTCGGGCGGCTCCAGCTTGACTTTCGTGGCGGTGGCGGTCGCATTTTCAGCTGACGGGTCGCTGGCCATATTGCTCGTCCTTCATTGCCCCTTTGCGGCGGAAGGTGGACGGCCCAACCGGCCGGCGCAAGGGGTCTGCACTGTATTATAGGTGTAAGACGCGATGCTTCAAGCCGGGCCGGCCTAGCATGGTTACCGGAGCATCAACCAGTTGTTGGAACTCTTCGCTTACCGTGAAGCGGGTAGAGCAGCCTTCAGAAGCGTCCATCCAGCTGGGACAAAGAAGATGCTCAAGGCCTTTAAGAAACTGTGGAACAGCGACCGTGGCAACGTGCTGGTGATCGCCGGCGCTGCTCTGCCGATGCTGGTGGGCGCCGCCGGCCTCGCCACCGACACCATCCAGTGGGCCCTTTGGAAACGCGAACTTCAGCGCGCCGCCGATTCCGGCGCGATCGCCGGAGTCTATGACCGGAACAGCAAGACCGGCACCACGGGTACCGAGGAAGCCGTTCTGCATGACCTGGACATCAATCACCACACGGGCCTTGATTGGGTGAACGATCCAGTGGTGACTTTCCCAGTCGACAGCGGTGACATGCGCAATCAGGTCCGGGTTGTCCTGACAGTCCGCAAAGAGCTTCCCTTCAGCTCCATGTTCATGCCAGCGGCCCCGATCATCGAGGCGGCGGCGACCGCGGCCAGCGTTCCGGGAAGTGACGAATATTGCGTCGTCAGCCTTGAAAACAACGCATCGAAGACCGGCATCACGATCGGCGGCAATGCCAACATCGAGATGAACTGCGGAATGATCAGCAATTCGCCGGCGACCAACTCGGCGCTTTCAAACGGGTCCGCGTCCAGGGTCAAGGCATCGGTGATTGCCGCCGTGGGCGGGGTCCAGGCCTCGTCGCGTTGGAATGTCGACAAATACGACCCCTACGTCTCGGCGATCGACGATCCTTATGGCAACGTCCAAATCGATCGTTCGAAAATGAAGTGCTTCAGTTCGGGGACCAAATTCCCACTGCTTGGCACGTCGACGTCGGGTAACTTCAACGGCGCGAATGCGACGGTGACGCTGGCGACAGCGCGCGCCACTACCGGTCACGCAACGGACAATTGCTTCCGGGGACTGACAGTTCCGTCGGGGCAGACCTTGGACCTGGGAACCGGTGGCACCTATTACATCGGCGAAGGCGGCATAAACGTCCAGGGCACCCTCAAGGGAACGAACGTCACGCTGGTCCTGACCAAGGACGTCGCCTCGACGGGCACGTCTGTCGGTCAGATGGACGTCAATGCCAGCGCGACAGTGAATTTGACGGCGCCGACCGATACGTCCAATCCCTATCGCGGCATCGCCATCTATCAGGATCGCGCGGCTAACGACAGCAGCCAAACCAACAAGATCAACGGAAATGCCACCAACGCCATCATCGGCGCCATCTACTTTCCTAAGCAGGAAATCGTCTACAACGGCACCGGCACCACCGGGTTCGTCTGCACGCGACTGGTCGGCCGCCGGGTAACATTTAGCGGCAACGCCGGCATTTCGAACAAGTTTGAGAAGGGCGAGAACTGCCCGGCCTATTTCGATCCGGTCGAGGGCGGCCGCCGCGTGAGGCTGGTCGCGTGATGAACCGCTTTGCCCAACTGATTGCCCGCAACAAGCGGGGCGCGGTGACGATCGAGCTTGCCCTGATCGCTCCAGTACTGGCGACCATGACCATTGGCGTCATCGACATCAGCCTGGCGTTCGGACGCAAGCTGGAGCTTGAGCAGGCCGCCCAGCGCGCGATCGAAAAAGTGATGCAGACGACTGGCGACCTGACCGTTGCGGATACGATCAAGAAAGAGGCGGTTTGCCAGATCAACGGTTCGAACAGTGACGGGTCCTGCGCCAGTGGCCGAATTAGCACGAGCAATGTCACGGTCACCTACACGCTCGAGTGCCTCAACGGCGCCGGGGATCGGACATCCGAGACTACCAGCGACTCCGTCGCGTTCGACGCCTTGGCTTGCGACCCGGGCGAAGCGTCAGCTCGCTACATTTCGGCGGTCGTGATCGATACCTACAGGCCGATGTTCTCGCTCCATTTCGGCACCGGCAGCAATGGTGTTTATGACCTTAGGGCGGAAGCCGGGGTCAGGGTGGCGGCCGAATGAAACTCGTGAAACTCGTTCGCAATGAATCCGGCGCCGCCGTCATCGAAATGGCGTTTGCGCTGCCGATCCTGATCATGCTGATCTGGATGATCGTGCAGCTTGGCCTGGTATTTCGCGCGATGTCCGGCATTCAGCACGCGCTCGGTGAAGGCGCGCGCGCCGCCACCCTGTGGCCGGTCCCCGATACCAGCGATATTGAAGAGCGAATGGCCGAAGCGGTGTACGGCATCGGGCCGGGCGACTTCACCATACAGCCGCCGGTTGCGGGCACGGCCGATGGAAGCGGCTTCCTGGACCTGGAAGTCGATTATACCCAGGACACGGATCTTCTGTTCCTGCCGGGGCCGACCATCACCGTGTCGCGCTCCAAGCGTGTGTGGGTGGCCGAGAGCGATTAAACTGCCTTGGCCGCCGCTCCAGCGGCGCGCTTTTGGAAGAAGTCCGCAATCGCCCGCTTGACCTCCTCGGACTGTAGCCTCTCACCAAAATGGCCATTTTCGAGGTCCATCCGGTCGAGGATTTCGGAGGTAGACTCCCGGCGAAGCAAGGCCTGGGTCTGGCGGAGTGCTTCGGGCGGCTTGGCTAGCAATTGGGCGATCAGCTCGTCGACGGCGGGTTTCAACTCGCCCTTCGGAACCACATGGCTCGCCAATCCCATGTCGATCGCTTCCTCAACCCCGAACGGCTCGCCCAGCAGCAGATAGCGCGCCGCACGCCGCCGGCCGGCCAGGCGGGGAAGGAGCATCGAACTGGCGGCCTCGGGAACTAGGCCCAGATCGACGAATGGCATCAGGAAGCGGCTGCCTTGTTCGGCCACGACGAAATCGCAGTGGAACAACATGGTGGTGCCAATACCGACTGCATTACCGTGTACCGCGGCAACAAGCGGGACCTGGTTGCGGGCCAGCGCGCGAAGCAACCGCCACACGGGTATGTCCTCTTCTCCTCCCGGCCGAGGCATGGCCTGCAGGAAATCGCCCAGATCATTGCCCGCGGTGAAATCGTCGCCTTGCCCCTCGAGCGTGATGAGCCGGATCGTGGAATTGGCCGCTGCCTCCTCCATCGAATCCGCGAGCGCGGCGTACATGGCGACGGTAATGGCGTTGCGCCGCTCGGGCCTCGCCAGGACCAGCGAAAGCACGCCATTCGCCTTTCGCTCGACCAGCACATGGGCGTCCATCGGCAATGCCTTTCGATGAGAATCAGGTGACCTGTTTGCGCCGAGAGGCTAGGCCTAGGCAAATTTCCCCCGAACCGTAGGGACCAATCTCCATGAAGTTTTTTGCTGACACCGCCGAGATCGCCGACATCAAGGAGTTGCAGGATACGGGGTTGCTCGACGGCGTGACGACCAATCCCTCGCTGATCAAGAAATCGGGCCGTGACTTTCTTGAGGTGGTAAAGGAAATCGCTTCCATCTGTCCCGGGCCTGTTTCGGCAGAAGTGGTCGCTCTCGACCATGAGGGGATGATGAAAGAGGCGGAGACGCTTCGGAAGATTGCCGACAATATCGCGGTCAAGGTGCCGCTGACGATTGACGGCCTCAAAAGCTGCAAGGCGCTGACCGGCGATGGAACGATGGTCAATGTCACGCTGTGCTTCTCGGCAAACCAGGCGTTGCTTGCGGCAAAGGCGGGAGCGACCTTCATTTCGCCTTTCGTCGGGCGGCTCGACGACATTGGTCAGTCAGGGAGCGACCTGATCGCCGACATCCGTATGATTTACGATAATTATGACTTCCCGACGCAAATATTGGTGGCGAGCGTCCGTAATCCGATTCACATCCTCGATTCGGCCAAGCTGGGAGCCGATGTGATGACCGCACCGCCATCGGTGATCTGGCAAATGTTCAAGCATCCGCTGACCGACAATGGCATCGCCGCCTTCCTCAAGGACTGGGAAGCGACCGGGCAGCGGATTTGAACATGTCCTCCGCATGACAGGGCGATGACGTTCTGGTAGATGCAACGGGCGGAGGTGACGTCCATGAACGCGCTGCTCATCGCTTCGGCCCTTGCACTCGCTCCAGCCCAATCACACCAGCACCATGACACGCCGCCGCAGCTTGGCGACGTGTCCTTCGAATCCAGCTGTGCGCCAGCGGCTCATCGCAAGCTGATCGAGGGGCTCGGCTGGTTACACTCCTTTGAATATGAGCCGGCGGAGCGCGCGTTTCTCGGCGCCGCCGAGGCCGATTCAGGCTGCGTCATCGCTCAATGGGGCGTTGCGATGAGCAACTTCCATCCGCTTTGGGCGCCGCCGACGCCCGCCGAACTGGAGAAGGGCCGGGCCGCGCTGGCAAGGGCAACGGTGAGTTCAGGCAGGCAGCGCGCGTGAGCGGGATTATGTCCAAGCGGTCGGTCAATTTTATCGAGATACAGATCGTCTCGACCAAAAGCGCCGGTTGCTGGCATACACCGATGCGATGGAGGCGTTGCATCAGCGCTATCCGCAGGACCAGGAAGCCGCCGTCTTCTTCGCCCTCGCGCTGATAGCGGCAGGAACGTTGGATGACGATCCGGGCTATACACGCGAAAAGCGGGCTGCCGCGATCCTCAATGGCGTGCTGGAACGTCAGCCCAACCATCCCGGCGTTACGCATTATCTGATTCACGGTTTCGACTATCCCGGCCTTGCCCAATTGGCGCTTCCTGCTGCGCGGCGCTACGCCAGCATCGCCCCGGCCTCGGCCCATGCCCAGCACATGCCGTCGCATATCTTCACCCGACTTGGGTTGTGGGACGAATCGATTGCGTCGGACAGGCGGGCCGAGGCGGCGGCTCGCGACTATGCGGCCTCACGCAACCTGCCCGGCTCGTGGGACGAGCGGTTACACGCGATGGACTATTTGATGTACGCCTATCTCCAGAAGGGCATGGACAGGCAGGCCAGGGACTTGCTCCAAACTGTTAATGCAATCAAACGCGTCGATCCGCCTAATTTCAAGGTGGCCTATTCGGTAACGGCGGCGCCGGCCCGCTACGCACTGGAACGTCGCCGCTGGCGTGATGCCGCAACGCTCCAACTGGCGCCCAACGCACGGCAGCTCCTGTCGTGGGAGAACTTCCCTTGGGCAGTGGCGCAAGTTCATTTCGCCCGAGCAATCGGCGCCGCGCGCAGTGGTCAGTTGGGCCTCGCCAGACAGGAAATTGAAGAGCTGGCAGCGATTGAACGTTCGATGGTCGTTGCCGCCGGTGACTATGATTGGCGCAAGCAGGTTTCGATCGAACGGCAAATGGCCGAGGGCTGGCTGGCCCAAGCCGAGCGTCGTTCGGAGGAGGCGGTTCGCTTGATGTCGGCCGTAGCCGACCTGGACGATTCGACCGAGAAACATCCGGTCACGCCCGGGTCGATCCTGCCGGCACGCGAACAATATGCCGAGCTCCTGCTCGAGCTAGGGCGGCCCTCCGATGCCCTCAAGGAATATGAGGCTTCGCTGGCGCGTGCCCCACGTCGGTTGGCCGGAGTTTACGGGGCCGCCCGCGCGGCGCGGCAGGCAGGAGAGACGTCTCGCGCGAATGCACGCTACGCGGAGCTTCTGGAGATTGCGTCGGGCGGCGACGGCCTACGACCGGAATATCTGGAAGCCCAAGAATATACGCGCAAACTCGCCCGCCATTGAGCAGGCATTAACCGGTTTGAATCTATGATCCCGTTGATGGGACGGGTCATCCCCTTTGAAGAACGCGCTGTCGCAACGCTGCGCGAGCGGCTGGGGGCGGTGGAAAGCGCCAACCAGGACTTGATCGCCTTCGCGCGCGGTCATTCCGGCGCGACCGCTTCGATCCATGCCGCCGTCCTGGCGCTTATGGATGCGGACAGTGTTGACGCGCTGTTCGGTGTCATCACCAAGGCGTGGCCGCGGATTCTGGGGCTTGATCATGTCGTGCTGGCCCTCGTCGCGGACGGCCTGGGATTTCGGGTTCACGAAGGAGCGATTGAGCTGGTCGAGCGACGGCTGATCGAACGGGTGGTCGACCAGGCCAATGGGATCGTCATGCGGACGGCTCCTCGCGGCCATGCGCTGTTCGGGCATGATGCCGCCAAGATTCGCTCCGAAGCATTGATTCTTCTTTCGGCGGAGGCTCCGCTTCCCCACGGACTGCTCCTGCTTGGCCAGCGGACGGAGGCGGGTCTCGATGCCCGGCATGGCGCGCAATTGCTGGGATTCCTTGGCGATAGTCTTAGCGCTATGCTTCGCCGGTGGCTGATCGACCGTTAGACGAACCGGAACATCCCGCGCGCGCCCTTGCCGCGCGCTGGTCTGGGCATCTAGCCCATGATCGCCGTCGTTCGCCGCACACCGTGCGTGCTTATGTCGCGACCGCTCATCGCCTGATCGATTTCCTGGGGCGTCATCGCGGTGAGGAGATCGGACGTTTCGGCTTGCTGAACCTCCATGCCTCAGATTTGCGCGCTTTCCTGGCGGACCGGCGAGGCGAGGGGCTTGGAGCATCCTCGGCTGCCCGCGAAATGTCGGCTGTCCGGGCTTTCCTAACCTATGCAGCGGAGGAGCAGGGTAATGCACCGCAGCTTCCACGCACCCGAGCGCCCAAGCGATCACGCACCCTGCCGCGACCGGCCAGCCCCGAGGATGCCGTCGCGCTGGCCGAGGAAGCAGGGGCGGCCGCTTCCAACGATTGGATCGGCGCCCGGGATCTGGCCATTTTGCTGCTGCTCTATGGGGCGGGTCTTCGGGTCGCCGAAGCGACCGGGCTAACGGCCCGGGTGCTGCCGATGGGGCAGGCGATGCGCGTCACGGGCAAGCGGGGCAAGACCAGGATCGTTCCCCTGGTCCCTGCAGTGCGTGAGGCGATTAATGCCTATGTCGCCTTGTGCCCCTATCCACTGGCGGGCGATGCCCGGTTGTTTCTGGGGGCCAAGGGCGGACCGCTCAATCCTGATCTGGTGCGGCGGGCGGTGCGGGGCGCGCGTGCGCGCCTGGGTCTGCCCGACACTCTGACGCCCCACGCCCTGCGCCACAGCTTTGCAACCCACTTACTGGCTAGGGGCGCAGACCTTCGATCGCTTCAGGAACTCCTTGGGCACGCCAGCCTGTCGTCGACCCAAATCTATACGGAAGTTGACGCGGCGCGGCTGCTCGATGTCTACCGCCACGCTCATCCGCGAGCTTGAACCTAGAGGCTGGTCACGTCCGGCTTGGCCGGCTCGGCACTTTCGACCGGCATGTGACGATGGGTCCACACTCGGTAGATATAACCCGCCGCGAGAATGACCAGGACGGCATTCGAGGCGGGCCCAAGGAATTTGTCGATCTCGCCATAATTTTCGCCGAGCTTGAAGCCCGCGCCGGCAAGCAGCGCCGTCCAGCCGGCGGTGCCAAGCGTCGATGCAAGCATGAAGCGGCGAAAGCTCATCTTCAGCAGGCCGGCCGGAATTGACACGAGGCTGCGCACCGTCGGCAACAAGCGACCCAGAAAGACGAAAAACGTGCCGTGCCGGGAAAACCACCCCTCTGCCCGTTTGACCTCGGCCCAACTCATCGTGATCCAGCGGCCCCAGCGGCGGACGATCGGCTCCAGCCGCTGAATGCCAAGCGCGCGCGCAGCGAGGTACCAAAGGATATTCCCAAGCATCGCGCCCGCGGTTCCCGCCGCGACCACCCCCCAATAGCTAAGCTTGCCCTGGCCGGCGGCGACGCCAGCCACCGACATGATGACCTCCGACGGAATTGGCGGAAATACGGTTTCCAGGAACATCAGAAAACCGACGCCTAGGTAGCCTGATTGCTCGATCAGGCGGACAATCCAATCGCTCATCGAGCGCCGACCTTCGCCTCAATCGTGTCCCAGATGAGCGCGGGCGTATCGCTGCTGTTGAACTGGTCGATCGCGACGATCCCGGTGGGCGAGGTGACGTTGATTTCGGTCAGCATGCCGCCGATGACGTCGATCCCGACGAACAACAGGCCGCGCCGCTTGAGCTCCGGTCCCAGCGCCTCGCAAATCTCGCGCTCGCGTTCGGTCAGCGCGGCTTCGTGTGCCGTTCCGCCAGCCGCCAGGTTCGATCGAAATTCGCCCTTGCTCGGTACCCGATTGATGGCGCCGGCTACCTCGCCATCGACCAGCACGATGCGCTTGTCGCCCTGAGAGACCGCCGGCAGAAAGGCCTGAGCGATAAACGGCTCCTTCCAGATTGCACCGAACAATTCGGTAAGCGCCGTCAGGTTGGTCCCGTCCTTGCCGATGCGGAATACGCCCTCGCCTGCCTTGCCGTGAAGCGGCTTGACCACAATTTCGCCGTGGCGAGCGTGAAATGCGCGCACGTCAGCCAGATTGCGACTGATCATCGTCGGCGGCATGAAGCGCGCAAAGTCCAGCACGAACAGCTTTTCGGGCGCATCGCGCACCGAACGCGGGTCGTTGACCACCAGCGTTTCACCCGCAATCCGTTCGAGCAAATAGGTTGCGGTGATGTAGCCGATGTCGAACGGCGGATCCTGGCGCATCAAGACCACATCGACATCGCCGGCAAGATCGAGCGTAACGTCATCGCCTGCATCGAAATGATTGCCTTCGATGCGCTGGACGGAGACGGGCCGCGCTTTCGTCCGGACCCGTCCGTCCTCATAAGCCAGATCGGGGGCAAGATAGTGGAACAGGCGGTGGCCTCGCGCCTGGGCGGTCAGCATCAGCGCGAAGGTCGAATCGCCGGCGATGCCGATCGATTCCAGCGGGTCCATCTGCACGGCGACGGTCAGGCTCATTGGCGCCGCCTAAGCGATGGTGCGGCGCTTGTCACCCACACCAGACATTGACGAGGTGGCGGGGCAGCCTGCCTGGCACCAGAAAGATGGCGTCGATGCGAATGTCCTCACCCGATCGCGCATAGCGAGAGGCAAGGCGTTCGGCCGCCACCGCCACACGGCGCAGCCGATATTCATCGAGCGCCATGGCCGCCGCGTCTTCGCTTGCCCGTTGCTTCACTTCGACGAATGCAACGGTGCGCCCGCGCTTGGCGACAAGGTCGACTTCGCCGCCCGCGACACGCGCCCTGCGGGCGAGGATCCGCCAACCGTGAAGGCGTAGCCACCATGCCGCTAGGGTCTCGGCCTTTCGACCCCGCGCTTCCGCGACATGCCGGTTCAAGCCTTCCCCGCCAAATCCATCGCTCTCGCGTAAGCCCGCTTGCGTGGAACGCCGAGGCGTGTTGCGACATCGGCCGCCGCTCGGGACGGGCTCAAATTCGCAAGCGCAGCGTACAAAGCGTCGTCCAAATCATTGTCGCTCACCGCTTCCTGCTCCGTCGGCGGACTGACGGCAATGACGATCTCCCCCTTTGGCGGTGAACTGGAGTAGCGCTCGGCCAGTTCGCCGAGTTGTCCCGTTACGGTCTCCTCGTGAAGCTTGCTGATTTCCCTGACCACCGCGGCGTCGCGATCGCCGAGGATTTGGTGAAGAACGGAGAGGCATCCGGCCAGTCTCGGTCCGCTTTCATAAAGGACCAGCGTGGCACGAACCGACCCAGCCTCGGAAACCGCTTCCGCCCGCGCTCCTTGTTTGGTCGGCAGGAAGCCAAGAAACAGGAAGCGGTCGGTCGGGAGCCCGGCCAACGTCAGTGCGGCAATGGCGGCGCACGGGCCGGGCAGGGTATGAATGGCGCGGCCCGCCGCCCGCGCTGCGCGAACCAATTTGTAGCCCGGGTCGGAAATCAATGGAGTGCCAGCGTCGCTGACCAAAGCGACTGACTTGGTCGCCAAATCCAGAACGACGCGAGCCCGCAAATTTTCATCGCTGTGGTCGTTGTACGCCGTCATCGGTGCCGTGGCACCGATATGTTTGAGCAGCTTGGCGGTGACTCTTTTGTCCTCGGCAAGAATGGAATCGACGCATCGAAGCGTTTCGGCGGCACGCGCCGTCATGTCGCCGAGATTGCCGATTGGCGTCGCAACGATATACAGACCGGGGGGAAGCGACTGATCCATCACAAGGTAGGGGCATGGCATTGAACCTCACTCGACAGCAAGCGCGCCGCAATATGATGATGGGGCTGGGCGGCGCGGCGCTGGTGCTGGCGGGTTGCCAGATGGGCCGGCGCCCACCCAGGCCCGAGCCCGTCGTACCCGAGCCGGTCGCGGCCGGTCCGGTTGGAGTCGCACTGATCGTCCCGACTACGGGCGGCGATGGCGGCGTTGGAACTTCGATCACCAATGCAGCCAAGCTGGCCCTGCTCGATTCGCGCGATACCCGCATCCGGCTGACTGTTTATAACAGCGCTGGTCCGGGCGGTGCGGCCAATGCTGCCGCGCGAGCGATTGCGGATGGCAATGGGTTGATTCTGGGGCCGCTGCTGGCCGAAGACGTGCGCGCCGCAGCGCCGGTCGCGCGCCAGGCCGGCGTCCCGGTCATTGCCTTTTCGAATGACGAGAGCGTGGCCGGCGATGGCGTTTACATCATGGGTTTCACTCCCGATCAGTCGATTGGCCGCGTCGTGAGCTATGCCCGAAGCCAAGGAGCGACACGGTTTGCGGCGATGGTGCCAGCCGGGCTCTACGGACAGCGCGCGACGCAGGCGTTTCTCGCCGCGGTGCGCAAGTCGGGCGGCCGGGTAACGACGGTCGAGACTTATAGCCGGACGCAAGGCTCCACCGCCCTGGCCGCTCGGCGGCTTAACACCAAGGGCGCATTCGACGCCGTGCTGATCGGTGAACTCGGGCAGGATCGCGGCGATTGCCGCGCCGCTGATCAAGGTCGGCCCTCGTCGTTTGGGAACCGAACTGTGGGCGACAGACAAGACGCTGGGCAAGTCGGCGGCGCTACGCGGCGCATGGTATGCGGCGGCGCCGGATGTTCAGTTCGAACGGATGGTGACGCGGTATCGCGCCCGCTACGGCAAGACCCCCTACCGGCTGGGGAGTTTGGGTTACGATGCGGTGCTCCTTGCGGTGCGCAGCGCGCGCAAATGGCCGTCCGGACGGCCGTTTCCAGCCAACACGCTCATCGACCGCGATGGGTTTGGCGGCGTGGATGGCAATTTCCGATTCACTCGTGATGGCGTGGCGGAGCGGCTGCTGGAGGTTCGCCAGATAACGGCGGCGGGAACGACACCAGTGTCCCCTGCCGCAACCGCCTTCTAGACCGCGATTTCCGCCAGGACCGAGTCGAGCAGCAGTCGTCCCTGCCGTGTAGCGCGCAGGCGCGGTCCTTCCATTTCGAGCAGACCATGGCCGATCAGGCGAACAACGTTTTGCTCGTCGACCAGCCGTTCCACGCCCAATCGCCCCGCCAGGGCAGCCGGGTCAATTCCCTCGGCGAGCCGCAAGCCCATGACCAGGGCTTCATGGGCCGCTTCGATGTTAGCCAGCGCTTCCTCCTCGACCAGTCCGTGGCCGTTCCGCGCGACAGCCGAGAGAAAATTTTCCGGCTTCTTGTGACGTACCGTGCGCATCCCCTGTCGCCGGCCGTGCGCTCCGGGGCCGACGCCCGCATAATCCCGATAACGCCAATAGGCCAGATTATGGCGGCTTTCCGAGCCTGGCCGGGCATGATTCGAAATCTCGTAGGCGGGAATGCCGGCTCCGAACGTCCGGTCCTGCGTCAGCTCGAACAGGGTCGCCGACGTCTCGGCATCGAGCGGTTCGAAGTCATGGCGCGACACCATGGTCTCGAAACGCGTGCCGGGCTCGATCGTCAATTGATAGAGCGATAGGTGTTCGGTCCCAAGGCCTAGTGCTCGGTCCAGCGAAGCGGACCAACCCGCCTCGGTGTCCTCCGGCAACGCATATATCAGGTCGAAGCTGACCCGCTTCACCGCCAATTGGGCTGCCTCCAGGGCGCGAAGCCCTTCTTCGGCGGAGTGGGCTCGGCCGAGAAACGCGAGCGATGCGTTGTCGAAGCTTTGCAGCCCGAGACTGATCCGATTGACACCGGCACGGGCAAGATCGGCGAAGCGTGCTGCCTCGGAACTGTTGGGGTTGGCTTCCAATGTGATTTCCAGATCGCCGGCGGCCGGCCAGTGCTCAAGAGCCGCGGTGATGATCGCCTCAACCGTTGAGGGCTCCATTAATGATGGTGTTCCTCCGCCGAAAAAGATCGATGACAGGCGATGACCCGGCAAAATTGCCGCCTCATGCGTCAGATCGGCCAGCAGCGCGCTCCGCCATTCATCCTGGTCGACCGAAGTGCGAACATGACTGTTGAAATCGCAATAGGGGCATTTGCTCACGCAGAATGGCCAGTGGACATAGAGCGCCAGCGGCTTCGCCGTTCGTTCCGGGTTCAGGTCTGTGAGGATAGCGCTGCTGGCCATGATGCGCGTGGCTCTTACGGCTCTTGCCTTGCTGTTGCCAGCCGGGGCGATGGCGAGACCCCAGTCTGCAACCATTCCGTGGCCCGATCGACGACCTGCGCCGCGTAGCGAAACGCTTTTGCGTGCGACGATGATCTCGGCCCACAATCAGGCCCGACGTCAATATGGCGTCGGGCCGCTGGTCTGGGATCAGGCGCTGGCGCAGGATGCACGCGTCTATGCGCAGCGCCTGGCCCGCTCTGGACGGTTCGAACATGATCCGCAGGTTGGCCGTCATCCACATCAAGGCGAGAATCTGTGGGTGGGGACTCGAAGTGCCTACCGCTATGCGGAAATGATTGGCCTGCTGATCGAGGAGCGCCGATATTTCCGGCCCGGCCGCTTTCCCTCGGTCAGCCTGACTGGCGATTGGTCGCAGGTTGCGCATTATACCCAGATCGTCTGGCCAACGACGCAGCGCGTCGGCTGTGCGACCGCCGCCAACCGCTCTAGCGACTATCTGGTATGCCGCTATTTACCGGCCGGCAACGTGGTCGGCGTCGTCCTTCGTTAAGTATCCGCCTCAGCCGATTATTAACTTAAGTCGGTGACAATTGCCGGCATGAAGCGCGTGCTTTTCCTGGCCTTGCTGCTGGCGGCTCCGGCTGCGGCCGCGACCCTGCCCAATCCGAATTGGCCCGCAGTGGCCGATCGCGGGGAGCCGTTGCTGCGCAATGCCGTGCTGGCGGCGTCGAATGGGGCTCGTGCCCGGTTCGGCGTTTCGCCCATGAGCTGGAGCGAGGAGCTGGCCGGGGAAGCTGGCGCTCACGCGCGCTACATGGCCGCCACCGGGATTTACGGCCATGACCAAACTCCCGGCCGCCGCAAGAAGCAGGGAGAAAATCTGTGGCGCGGGCCGAAAGGCGTTTTTTCATACGATGTCATGATCGGGACAATGGTCGCCGAGGAACGCGTGTTCAGGCCCGGCACATTTCCCCATGTGAGCGCCACCGGCGAATGGCATGACGTGGCGCACTACACGCAGATCGTCTGGCCTTCGACGACGCATGTCGGCTGCGCCGTCGCATCGAGCGCGACGACCGATTATTTTGTCTGTCGCTATTCCCCGACCGGCAACAAGGACGGCCTGTTCCTTGCAGCCAGCCAGCAGCTAGCCCAGGGCGGCAACTAGTTTTCGAAACGCCTCGGCCCTGTGGCTGATGGCATGCTTTTCGGCCGGGTCGATCTCGGCAAAGGTATGGTTCATGCCGTTCGCGACGAACATCGGATCATAGCCAAAGCCCCGGTCGCCGCGCGGCGGCCATGTGAGCGTACCATCGACCCTGCCTTCGAAGCTTTCCGTCTGGCCATTGTCGGGCCAGGCGATCGCCAGCGCGCAGACAAAATGGGCATCGCGGCTGGCGTCCTCGCCGGCGACCTCGATTTCGCGCCAGACGCGCTCCATCGCCCTGCCGAAATCGCGATTTCCCGCTTCATCCTCGGCCCAGCGCGCCGAGAATATGCCTGGAAGCCCGTGAAGCGCATCGACCGAGAGTCCGCTGTCGTCGGCCAGCGCGGGCAGGCCGCTCAAGTCGGCCGCTTCGCGCGCCTTCAGTTCGGCATTGTCGATGAAGGTGTTGCCGGTTTCCTCGGGCTCCGGCAGGTCGAGTTCGGCCGCGCCGACGCATTCGATGCCGTGGGAAGCAAGCAATTCGCGAATTTCGCGCAGCTTTCCGTCATTATGGGTCGCGATGACCAGTTTCGGCCCGATCGCTTTCATCGTCCGGCGGCCCTCAGCTGGGCCGAAAAAATCTGCGTGCAGCCGATTTTGGCAAGGCGCAGCAGGCGAAGCAGCCCTTCCTCGTCGAAACATTCGCCTTCGGCGGTCAATTGCGCCTCCACCATGGCGCCGTCACCGGTGAGAACGAAATTGCCGTCACAGCCTGCCTGGCTGTCCTCGTCATAATCAAGATCGAGCACTGCCTGTCCATTGTGGAATCCGCAACTGACAGCCGCGACCTGGGTATGGATCGGATCCTCTGCCAATGTCCCCGCCGCGATCAATTTGTCGATCGCAATGCGGAGCGCGACCCAGGCGCCCGAAATGGAGGCGGTCCGGGTTCCGCCGTCGGCCTGGATCACGTCGCAATCGATCACGATCTGTCGCTCGCCGAGCTTGGTGAGGTCGACCACGGCACGAAGCGACCGACCGATCAGGCGCTGGATTTCCTGGGTCCGGCCCGACTGTTTGCCCTTTGCGGCCTCACGGTTACCGCGGGTGTGCGTGGCGCGGGGAAGCATCCCATATTCGGCGGTGACCCACCCTTGGCCCTTGCCGCGAAGGAAGGGCGGAACCCGATCTTCGACCGAGGCGGTGACCAGCACGCGCGTTTCTCCAAAGCTGATCAGGCATGCGCCTTCCGCATGCTTGGTAAAGCCGGGCTCGAAGCTTAGTTCGCGCATTTGGTCGGGGGCGCGGCCGCTGGGGCGCATGGAATTCTCCTGATTGAGGTGTGCCGCCCCTAGACCGGCTATCGTTGGCTTTCAAATGGCTTCGCCCTACATCCCCGCCATGAACGAGCCGATCGGCGATCTCACTATCCGCATGCGCGACATTTTCCGGTTGGTGGTCGAGGCCTATCTCGAGCGCGGGCAGCCGGTGGGGTCGAAGGCGATCGCCGGCGCGGTTAGCCTGTCGCCCGCCTCGATCCGGGGCGTGATGCAGGAACTGGAGGAGCGCGGGCTGCTCACCCATCCGCATACGTCCGCCGGACGTATTCCGACAGAAACCGGCCTTCGGCTGTTCGTCGACGGAATCATGCACAGTGCCCTGCCTCAGGCCCGTGAGCGGGCGGCGATCGAGGCGCAGCTCAATGACCGGCCGGTCGAGGAGGCGCTGGCCGCCGCGACCGCCACCCTGTCAGGCCTGTCGGCGTGCGCAGGGGTTGTGCTCGCGCCCAAGTCCGATTTTCGCCTGCGTCAGCTGAATTTCGTGCCGCTTGGCCCGGATCGGGCGCTTGCCGTGCTCGTCGGGGCGGACGGCAGCGTCGAAAATCGTGTCGTCCCGCTGCCCGGCGCAATCAGCGCGGTCGCGCTCGCGGAGATCGGCAACTATGTCACTGCCCGACTGTCCGGTCTGACGCTGGCCGAAGCCGAGACAAGGCTTCGCAAGGAGATCGCCGAGCGGCGCGAAGCAATCGAACTCGGTCGCCGCCGAACTGGTCGCGCGGGGGCTTGCCGACTGGAGTGAGGACCATGCCCAGCGCCCGGTGCTGATCGTACGCGGCCAGGCGAACCTGATCGATGAAGCCGCTGCGGCCGACCTCGAGCGCGTCCGAAGGCTGCTCGACGAGCTTGAAGACCGGCAGGAAATCGCCCGCCTGCTTGAAGGCGCGCGGGAAGGACAGGGGTGCCGGATCTTCATCGGCAGCGAGAATCGGATGTTCGCGCTTTCCGGCTCCTCGGTCATCGCCGCACCCTATCGCGGGAGCGATGGGCAGGTGGTGGGCGTTGTCGGGGTTATCGGGCCGACGCGATTGAACTATGCGCGGGTCGTCCCCATGGTGGATTTCACGGCGCAAGCCCTCACGAGATATATGAGATGATGAACAAGAAAGACCTGCACGAAGAGGCCGAAATCGATCCGCGAGGAAACGGCCGCTGATGCGCCCGAAGTCGCGGAACATGACCGCGTGGCGGAGCTCGAGAAGCTTTTGGAGGAAGCGAACGCCAAGGCGCTCTACGCCCATGCCGAATCGCAGAATGTTCGCCGCCGCTTGGAAGCCGAGAAGCAACAGGCTTCGGCCTACGCGGCGACCGGTTTCGCGCGGGACATGTTGGCGGTCCGCGACCACCTCGACCGTGCGCTCAGTCATGTGCCCGATGCGGCGCTGGCCGATGAGAAGATCAACAGCTTCGTCGAGGGCATCCAATCGACATTGCGCGAGTTGGACGCGGTGTTCGCCCGCAATGGCGTGACCCGCATCGACTCGATCGGCCAACCGCTCGATCCGCACAGGCATCAGGCGATGATCGAACTGGCCACTGACGATGCGGAGCCGGGCACGATCGTCGAGGAAATGCAATCGGGCTATATGCTTAAGGATCGATTGCTTCGACCGGCCCTAGTGGGGGTCGCCAAGGCGGGGTAAAATCTCGGTGCTCAGGAGGGGCGGTGAGCGACTTTCGCGACCAATTGCTCGACTGGGCCGGCGGCGCGGGGGCCGGCTGCAAATCCATTCCCCAGCTCATCGACAGTTTTTGCCGGTTCCTCAACTCCTGCGGCTTCAGCATCAGACGCTGCAACCTGGCCACGCAAACAGTTCATCCATTGATGGCCAATTCGCGCCACGTCTGGTTCGATCGCGCGTGTGATCCGGGTCCGATCAACCCTGCCGTCGTGGTAGCGAGGAATCGGCACCATCTCGGCGAGGCCATGATCGACGAGGTGTTTTTCAATGAAGCGAGCGACAACAATCCCCAATATCTGGCGTCGCCATTTCATGTCGTTGAACAGCAAGGCGAGCTCCACGCTCCCATCGCGCCGGCGGGCGATGTTCAGCGTTTCCCGGTATTCGACGACCTCGCGGCGCTTGGCTGCACCGACTATTATGGGAAGCTGCTCAAGAGCTTCGCGGGGATGCGGCAGAAGCTTGGCCTTTCAACCGATCGGGCGGGAGGATTCGGCGCTAATGGCTTCGCCGAGCTGCGCGAGGCCGTCGATCTGCTGACCCTGTTGCTCAACACCATCGTCGAACAGGACACCAAGGAAACCCTCGCCAGGGTTTACGTCGGCCAGGACCCGGGCCGCCGTGTTTGCGCCGGCATGGTCCATCCGGGCCAGGTCGTGTCGATCGACGCGGCAATCTGGTTTTCCGATTTGCGCGGGTTCACGTCTACCAGCGAAGGACTTGAACCTGAGGCGCTGATCGAGCGGCTCAATGCCTATTTCGAGGTCGTGGCCGCGGCGATCTATGAGGCGGGCGGCGAGATATTGAAATATATCGGGGATGCGGTGCTGGCGATTTTTCCGGTCAGCAATAATTTGGACCGGGCGGCGGCGTGCCGCACGGCGGTGGCTGCGCTTCGCGATGTCGAACGGCGACTTGCCGAACTCAACGGACGAATGAGGGAATGCGGGGCACCTGAATATGCCCACGGCGTCGGGCTTCACGTTGGAACTACAAGCTACGGCAATATTGGCGGGCGCGAGCGGCTCGATTTCACGGTCATTGGCAGGGCGGTCAACATCGCATCCCGGATTGAGGGGCAATGTGGCCCTTGCGGCGCATCAGCGCTTTGCAGCGCGGAATTCAGAGACCTGGCCGGGATTGGATCGAAGCCCCTTGGCGCCTTCGATCTGAAGGGCGTTGCCGGCCAAATCGAACTGCATGCCATCCAATCGGTTCCGGGCTAGATCACCTCCCGTTTCTGGACCATGCCCTTGGTAGCGAGGGTAAATCGTGGTTCGCCTTGCGGCCCTCCCCGAACAAGCTGAGCGGCCAGCCGCCCAACCTCAGGGCCGTGCTTGAACCCGTGGCCGCTGCCGCCACCGACCAAAACGACGTTGGGCATGTCGGGATGGCGATCGATCAGAAAATCTCCGTTCGAGCTGTTCTCATATTGGCATACTTCCGAGTCGGTCAGTGGCGCGCCCTTCAGAAGCGGAAACCGGCGGTCACGAAAGGCGATGACCTCATCGATTGCGGCGCGGCTGGGTTGGCGCGACTGGGTGTCGGGATCGACCGCCTCACCATGTTTGTCATGGGCGAACTTGACTCCGCGCGCCTCCAGGTCGGGAAACCCATAATACATATCGCCGCCGTTGAAGTCGGCCCAGCCTGGCATGGCGTCGGGGAGGAAGCGTCGATCCCCCTGAGGCGGAGCGAAATAGAAGATTTCCTGCCGGGTTGCGAAAATGCGCTGGCCAAGCAATTCGGGGAAATATTTTGGAAGCCAAGGCCCTAGGGCGAAAACGAAAGCATCGGCCTCCAGTGTGTCCTTGCCCAGCGGCACCGCTTTCAGCACCCCGTCCCGCTGGGAGAGGTTAACTCGCGCGTTGCGATATTGCCCGCCCGCCTCAACGAACTCCCTGACCAGCGTCTGCACCGCGCGCCGCGCCATCAGCGCGCCAAACCCCGGTTCGAATATGCCGGCTTGGACGCTGGTGAAATCGATCATAGGAAAACGGCGCGCCATTTCGGACGGACCAAGCGCTTCGGATGGGAGGCCCAGCTTGCGGTGCGCGGCCAGGCTGTCGGTCAGATAGGCTTCCCCGGTCTCGAAGAAGAACAAGACGCCGTGCGGGATGAATATGGGAAGTCCCGAACGGCCGCTAAGCGCCTTCCATTCCTTGAGGCTGTTCAGCGCCATCCGCGTGTAGATGGCATCCCGGCCATAGGCGCCGCGGGTCATCCGGCTTTCGCCGCCTGAGCTGGCGCGGTTGTTCGCCGGTCCCGCCATGTCGACCAAAGTGACGCGATGGCCGGAACGGCGCAGATGCTCGGCTGTCCAGGCGCCGAAAACGCCGGCACCGATCACCGCGACGCGGGGCGCCGAACCCGTCACGCCAGCCCGCAGGATTCCTGGTGCAACAGAAACGCCGCCCGCCCCAACCAGGAGCGAGCGGCGCGAAAAGTTGGGAAACGGCGCGCCCCGGGGATTGCCGTTTCCGGATTGCATCGATCAGCCACGTTCCGGCTCAGGCGGAGGAGGCGGTGGCGGAGGCGGAGGCGGCGGTGGCGGGCAAGCGTCGGTCGCCAGGATCACCGAACCGTCCGAGCAAGTTTGCGTCGCCGGTGGCGGTGGCGGCGGCGGCGGGGGTGGTGGCGGAGGAGGTGCTACCGGCTCAGATGCGAATTTGTACCGCGCTGTCAGGCCGATGGTTCGTGGCTGGCCAATGTTGAAGCCCAGCCGCGCCCGTCCACCACGTTCCCGGTCGAACGACATTTTGGGGTTCGCGTCGAACAGATTGTTGACGTAGGCGACGAGCTCCAGACCGCTATCCCAACCGATCCCCGCCGACAGGTTGAACAGGTTGTAGCTTGGCAGTTTGAGGTTGAGCGTCGTGATGGAACCGGTCGGGACCAGCGGCGACAGGCCGTGGGTGAAGTCGCGCGGATTATTCTCCTGATCGGCTGGCTGCGTGTAGCGGCTGCCGATATGCTGGAAGCTGGCGTTGACATACCAGTCCGCGTTGTCGCCCAGGCGCTGGCCATAATTTGCGGTGGCCGCCATCTGGAACTTGGGCACCGTTGGCAGTCGATTGCCTTTACGAATGCCGGTTGCGACTGTCAGGGGGTCACTAGGATCCGTTGGATCGTTGGCGAGCGTCGAGTCAAATTCGGCCGAGACATAGCTGCCTGCAATCGAGAGATCGAGGCCAGGAACTGGCGACACGGCGGCTTCAAGTTCGACACCCGTCGTGTGCGCCTTTGGCACGTTGAACGATATGCGCGACGAACATGTGCCGGCGTCAAGCGTGACCTGAAGATCCCTGATTTCGGTATGGAAGACGGCGGCGTTGAAGGTGAAACCGCGCTTTTGATATTTCACGCCTGTTTCATAGTTCCACAGCGTTTCGTCATCGAACGTCTGGAACCCTCCGAAAAGGTCGATGTCATTACCGGTGCAGAGCAACTCGTTGAGCGGGTCGTTGACGCCGCCAAGACGGAAGCCTTTGGCTGCCTGGATGTTGACGCTCAGATTATTGTTCGGCTCCCACGTGGCAATGAAGCGCGGCGAAATACCGTCGGACTTGGTCTTGTCGCCGATCCGCGTGTCACTATTCGAAAACACGCCGCCCGAGATGAAATCACGTTTCTCCGAGAAGTCGTAGTAACGGGCGCCCGCCGTCAGCTTGAACTGGCCGAAGTCATAGCTGGCTTCACCGAAAACGGCCTTCTGCTTGATGTCGTACGGCAGGGTTGCATTGTATGGGGAATTAAGCGGGAAGCCATTGCTGACGTCCGCCGCCGTGACCGGCGTGAGTGTGGCCTGATCCGCGCAGACCGAGTCTAGGCTCTCGTCCTCGGGCGTCATTGGGTCATCCGGGAAGCAGAGCGACGCGAAGAACGGATTGGTGACGTTGGCATCGTAACCGGGAGTTGGCAGCCGTTGGCGATAGACACGGTCGATCTTTGAATAGAAGCCGCCAATTACCCACTGGAACGGCCCCGAACCGGTCGAGGCAAGACGCAATTCTTGCGTCCAGGTCTTCAGGTCCGTCGTGTCGCGGAGGTTGGACGGAAGATCGGCGAAAGCGGGGAATCCGAAGTCGACCGTCACCGATCCCGTCAACGCGGAGGCGTCGCGGCTTACCAGGATGTCGCGATTAATATAGCTCGTCACGGACGTAAGCTCGACACCGCCGAATTCCACGCTTCCTGTCAAATCCGCGAGCAGCGTATCGTCCTTGAACTTTTCGCGAAGCAGCAGGTACTGCTCGCGCTTGTCGAACTCATCGCCGTTGAATTCATTGAAGAACAGGTTGAATTCTTCCTGCCGATTAAATCCGTTGGCGCGAACCTGCTGATAAACGACCCGAGGCGTTATCTTGATGTCGGGTGTGGGCTCCCAGAGAAGGGATACACGTCCGCCAACCCGGCTGCCGTCATTGACGTTCTTGCCGCCGGCGGGGCCAAGGGCATCGATAAACCCTGCATAATGGGTGCCGTAGCCCACGGCGCGCAATGCCAGCGTGTCTCCGATCGGAAGGTTGATCGCACCCTTCAGATGATAGCCCAGGTCACCTTCGTCGACCGTGTTGATGTTGGCTTCGACCAAGCCTTCGGTCCGGCCGAGCTTGGGCTGATTCGTGATATAGCGGATCGTGCCGCCGACGCTGCCGGAACCGAATAGCGTGCCTTGCGGGCCGCGAAGGGTCTCGACTCGATTGAGATCGAACAGGTCAAAGTCGGGCGTGAACAGCGAAAGCGAGGTCACGC
Source organism: uncultured Alphaproteobacteria bacterium (assembly GCA_963750385.1). Taxonomy (GTDB): domain Bacteria; phylum Pseudomonadota; class Alphaproteobacteria; order Sphingomonadales; family Sphingomonadaceae; genus Sphingomicrobium. Next base: position 624,440 of record CAVVQJ010000007.1, read on the forward strand.
TTTCGTCGAGATAGACCCCGACCTGTTCCTTGACGCCCGGCTGGTCGCGGACAATCTGGCCCGCGGATACACCGCGCACCGACACCTGGCTCTGCCCCGGCCCGAGGTTCTGGACGGTCAAGCCGGCGACATTGCGGCTGATATCCTCCATGGTCTGGGCGTTGGCGCGCTGGATGTCTTCCTGTGTCTGCGCATTGATCGAGAAGGGGACGTCCTGGACCGTAGAGGCGCGTTTGGTTGCGGTGACGATGATGACGTCGCCACCGGTCTGGGCATCATCCGGCTGGTTGGCCTCCTGAGCTTGGGTCTCCTCGGCCGTTTGAGCCCATGCGGGCGTTGCAACGACCAAGACGGCGGCACCGACCAAAAGGCTACGCACGGCGTGTGTACGAAGTGTCATCGCAAAATCCCCCTGCTGGAATCTTCGGTGGCGTGCAGACTATGCTTCTTCGCGGCGGCGAAAAGGGGGTCCCGCGTTTCGTTTCAGGACTGTTGCGTCTGTGTAACAGTATCGGAGAACGGCAGGAAACCGCGATCCGGTAAACGGGCGACGGCTCCGCCTCGATCGGCGATGAATCGGTGGCGAACCAGTTCGGCCTGCTGCTCGAGCCCGTAACGGTCGAACGGGCGGCCTTCGATCAGCCGATAGGTATAGCGGCAAAAAGGATGACGCATCAGGACCAGGTAATAACGGCCGCGGGTCTGGGCCTGCCAGACATGGGTCATTTCATGGATGAACAAGCCTTGGAGGGACAGGCGTTCGGCCGAGAAATCGTCGGACCACAGATGGCTGTCCGGGTGAAAGTGAATGTTGCCGGTCGGCGCCATCACGATTCCTCGCGGCTGGAACGGCCACCATTTGCGGCGCACAAGCCGTACGCGAGCATAATCGACGGCCTCGCCGAATATGGACCGAGCGAGTTCGATTTCGCCTGTCGTGAGGGGACGCGCGCCTTTCATGCCGAGCTAAGCTAGGGTCGCACGTCGCGCTTGCCCAGTGCCCCGCGTCCCGCTAGGGCAGCGCAAAATCTAGACGGAGGAAAGTCCACATGAGCGAGACCGCCGATCGGGTGAAGAAGATCGTCGTCGAACATCTCGGCGTCGAAGCGGAGAAGGTCAACGAAGAAGCGAGCTTCATCGATGACCTTGGCGCCGACAGCCTCGACATTGTCGAGCTGGTGATGGCTTTCGAGGAAGAATTCGGCGTCGAAATCCCGGACGATGCGGCCGAAAAGATCGCGACCGTGAAGGATGCGATCGATTATATCGACAGCAACAAGGGCTGATCGGGAACCGATCGGCTGCCGCCCGCCGATGAAGGCGGCACGAACGGCTTCCCACTTCAACGGGAGGCCGTTTGCATTTGAACGACGGTACAAGGGGTGAGCGCATGCGCCGTGTGGTGGTGACGGGTTTGGGTCTGGTGACGCCGCTCGGCGGGGACGTCGAGACGACTTGGGCGAATATCCTCGCCGCCAAATCGGGCGCGGGCGCGATCACCCGGTTTGATGCGAGCGATCAGAAGTGCCGCATTGCCTGCGAAGTGAAGCCGGCCGACCATGATTATGGGTTCGATCCCAACAAGCGCGTCGATCACAAGGTTCAGCGGCAGGTAGATCCGTTCATCGTCTACGGCATCGATGCAGCCGGCCAAGCGATCGAGGATGCCGGACTTTCCGAGATGGACGAGGCAACGCGGTTTCGCGCCGGGTGCTCGATCGGATCGGGAATTGGCGGCCTTCCTGGAATCGAAAGCGAATCGCTGGTGCTTCATGAAAAGGGCCCGGGTCGGGTCAGCCCGCACTTTGTCCATGGCCGGCTGATCAACCTCATCTCCGGCCAGGTCAGCATCAAATATGGATTGATGGGGCCCAACCACGCGGTCGTCACCGCCTGCTCGACTGGTGCCCATTCGATCGGCGACGCGGCGCGGATGATCAAGGACGACGACGCCGACATCATGCTTGCGGGCGGGGCAGAGGCAACGATCTGCCCGATCGGCATCGCCGGCTTTGCCCAGGCACGCGCGCTTTCGACAGCGTTCAATGACGATCCGACGAAGGCTAGCCGTCCCTATGACAAAGACCGCGACGGCTTCGTGATGGGCGAGGGCGCGGGCGTCGTGGTGCTTGAGGAATATGAGCACGCCAAGGCTCGTGGGGCCAAGATATATGCCGAGGTGGTCGGCTACGGCCTGTCAGGTGACGCCTATCACGTTACCGCGCCGCATCCGGAGGGCTCGGGCGCATTCCGGGCAATGGAAATGGCGCTGAAAAAGGCAGGCATGACGCCGGCTGATATTGATTACATCAATGCCCACGGCACCTCGACACCGCTCGGTGATGAGCTTGAACTTGGTGCCGTGCGCAGGCTGTTCGGCAACGAGGTAGCGAATGTATCGATGAGCTCGACCAAGTCGGCGATCGGGCACCTGCTGGGAGGTGCGGGGGCGGTCGAAACCATCTTCTGCATCCTGGCGATCCGCGATCAGATCGTGCCTCCGACCCTAAACCTCGACAATCCGAGCGACGGGGTCGAAGGCGTCGACCTGGTGCCCCATCAGGCCAAGAAGCGCGAGGTGCGTGCCGCGCTCAATAACAGCTTCGGCTTTGGCGGCACCAACGCGTCGCTTGTCGTGAAGGCGGTGTGAGGAAGCTTTTCGGCCTCGCCATCATTGTCGTGGTCGCAGCGATCGCGGCGATTGGCATGTGGTGGTGGAGCGCGGGCCCGAAGCCGGGACCCCATCGGGTTACGGTGGAAGAAGGCTCGACTTTGGCGTCCGTTGCCAGGCAACTCGAGTCCGACGGCATCATTCCTGGCAACGCGACCAGTTTCCGCGGCATGGCCAAGCTGTTCGGATCGGGCGATCCGGTGCAGGCTGGCGAGTTCGAAATTCCCGCCGGGGCGAGCGCGGCGAAAATTCTCGATATTCTTCAGCATGGGCGACCGGTGGTGCGGCTGCTGACCATCGCCGAAGGGACTCCGTCGATTATCGTCCAGGAAAAGCTGGCCGCGATCCCGGAATTGGCGGGGCCTGCGCCTCTTCCTGCGGAAGGGTCGGTCCTGCCCAACAGCTATGATTGGCAGAAGGGCGAAACTCGCGCCGCAGTGCTCAAGCGGATGACCACCGCGATGGACAAGGAGCTTGCCGCCTTGTGGGGCAAGCGCAAGGCCGGCTGCCCCATCTCGACCCCTATCGAGGCCGTCACGCTCGCCTCGATCGTCGAGAAGGAGACGGGCAAGCCCAGTGAACGCCGGCTCGTCGCGGGCGTTTATTGCAATCGCTTGAAGATCGGCATGAAACTCGATGCCGACCCAACGGTGATTTACCCGATTACCAAGGGCAAGCCGCTCGGCCGGCGGATCAAGCGGTCAGAGCTCAATGCGGTCACCGGCTACAACACTTATCGAGAGGCGGGACTTCCCGTCGGGCCGATCGCTAATCCCGGCCGGGAAAGCATCGCGGCAGTGCTCGATCCCGCGCCGACCAAGGCGATCTATTTTGTCGCGGACGGAACGGGCGGCCATGTGTTCGCCGACACGCTGGAACAGCACAACGCCAATGTCGCCAAATGGTATGCCATCCGCCGCGCCCGGGGCGAGATGTGAAGCTAGGCGCCGACCGCCTCCGCCCGGACATAGCCGACCCGTCCGTCGGGTCCGTAGCCCCAGGCCCAGCCGCGGCTTAGGTCGAGCATGCGGATTTCATCTCCGCCGTGGAGTTCGGCCAACGGCGGACAGTCACCCTCGGGTCGCGGCAGGAACGGTGCTCTGGCGACGATGTGCCTGACGAGCGGTTCGGCATAGTGCGATGCAATGACACGCCCGGCGAGCGCGGTGTCGGCAAGGTCCTTTCGGTAGGCATGCGTCGTCGGATCAGGACGTTCGGAAACGCCGGTCAGCGCAAACCCCTCAACGGGCCGCGAAGGCGGGTTCCTTGGGCCGTTGCCCGACAATGGGGCGCCGGTCGGGATCATCCGCTGAGCGGAGATATCGTTTAAAGCCTTCAAGAAAATTGGCCCCGTCGTTCGTTCGGACTACAAATACATTGCGACGGTCGTCCTGATCCCGTTCGCGCCGCAGATAGCCGAGCGCACCCAAGGTGTTCAAGGCGCGCGTGACGACCGGCTTGGAGACGCCGAGGGTTCGAGCAAGTCCACGGACCGTATGCGGTCCGGGTGTGAGGTATACCAGCATCAGCAAGGCCATTTGCCGGTTGGTCAGGTCTGGCTCGCCGGACCGGACATATTCGATCAGCGCACGCATCCAGCCCGATAGCGAGGAATCGCCCATAGGTCCGAAAACTCCCATCGTCGCGTAGTTGCTGGAGTTAACCGAGCAAGCGCCCTTTGGTTGCGTCGAGCCGCTCAAAAGGGGCGAAAATACCGCCGCTTAGGCCGATCGGTGCGGGGGCGTTACGCGTCAAAGCGCCTGCGCAGCATGGCGAATGCCGCCCTCAGCCCCAAGGCGTCGCCCCCTTTCGGCCGGCCAGGTTTCGCCGACGGACGCCAGGCGAAGGTGTCGAAATGGGCCCAGGCGACTCCGTCAGGAACGAAGCGCCGGAGGAACAAGGCCGCCGTTACCGAGCCGGCCATCGGCGAGTCGGCGGCGTTGGAGATGTCGGCCACATCCGACTTCAACATTTCGTCATATCCGTCCCACAGCGGCATGCGCCAGATCGGATCTGCGACATCTCTCGCCGCGGCCTCGAGCGCCGCCGCAAGCTCCTCATCATTGGCGAACATCGCGGGCAGGTCGGGGCCCAGCGCCACCCGCGCCGCGCCGGTCAGCGTTGCAAAGTCGATGATGAGATCGGGCTCGCTCTCCCCCGCCCGGGTGAGGGCATCGCCGAGGATCAGCCGCCCCTCGGCATCGGTATTGTCGATTTCGACCTTGAGCCCCTTGCGGCTGTCGATGACATCGCCCGGCCGGACAGCGGACGCGGACACGCTGTTCTCGACAGCGGGAATGAGCAGGTGGAGCTTCACCGGCAATCGATCGGCCATGACCAGGCCGGCAAGCGCCAGCGCGTGCGCCGCTCCCCCCATGTCCTTTTTCATCAGCCGCATGCCGCTCGCCGATTTGATGTCGAGACCGCCGCTGTCGAAGCACACGCCCTTGCCGACGATGGCGAGCCGCGGATCCTTGTCCTTCCCCCATTCCAGCTCGATCAGGCGGGCGGCGCGGTCATCCGCCGCGCCCTGGCCGACCGCCGAAATCATCGGATAGCCCTCGTCCAGCGCATCGCCGATCGTGACGTTCACCTTTGCCCCATGTTGCCGGGCGAGGTCCCGGGCGGTTGATTCGAGCTGGGCCGGGCCCAGATCGGAGGCCGGGGTGTCCACCAGGTCGCGAACCATCGCTGTTGCCTCGGCCAGGCGAACCGTGCGCTCGACCTCTGCGGCTTCGCGGGTGAGGAGGACGCGTCCGCCTCGATCGGCGTCGGCGTTCGACTTGTAGCGAGTGAAGCGATGCTGGCCCAAAAGCCAGCCGAGCGTCGCCGGGCCGGGATCGCCCTCGGCCAGCCGATAGCGGCCTTCCGGCAGGGCTTCGCCCAGCTTGGCCAGGCACCAGGGCGATAGGGACTGGCTGTTGGCCACGACCGACACGACTTCCCAGTCGGGCCCCTGGTCCGCGGGGAGGATGAGGTATTGGAAACCCGTCTTGCCGTCGAAGCGCGCCGCTTCGAGCAGCGCCCGTCGAGCTGCGCCCTGCTGCTTGGCCCAGGCTTCGAACCCGCCCTTGTCGACCAGGTGGATGAGATGGGCAGGGCCGCCGCGGTCGGCCTGCAAGAGGGATGCGAAATCGGTCACGAGCCGGTGACCAGAAACTGTTCGACGCGGCCGGTGGCGCCGGGCTCCATGAAAACCGACAGGTTCAGTGTCAGGTCCGGATATTTGACCGCGTAATGCTGGGTGACGAAACCACCGCGAAGCGCCGGGGTGCCCTGGGGTTCGATGGCGGTCGGCGCACCGAGCGGCCCAAGACTTGTCCGGAAATCACCGGCCACGGTCGGCGTGAAATAATAGTTGGCGTTGGGCGTCAGCAGCTTGCGGTCGAGCGCTCCGGTCCGAAGCTGGTCATACACCGTTCTTACCCTTGCGGCATGAGCAGCTGCAACCGGATCGGAATCCGCCGTCAAAGGCGGCAGGACGATGTCGGCAAGCCCGCGCATAATTTGCCCGGAGGCGGGCGAGGACCAGGTGTTGGTCATCACGACGATCGCCGCTTTCTGATCCGGATAGACATTGTTGGCCGACAGGAAACCGACGGACTCGCCGCCATGACTGATCATCCGGCGTCCGTTGGCGACCCGGTTGTAGACGCCGAGTCCGTAATAAGTGTCCTTTCCGTCGGCCAGCTTGACCGTCGACTCCTGTTCCGCCCAGTCGTCGGCAGGGACGAGCGACCGCTCCATCCGGGCGATGTCCCATTTGGCGAGGTCGGCCGGGGTCATTGACAGCTCGCCCGCGGCATAGAGCCAGCCGGGCGCGGCCGGGGTCGCGACCCGGACCGGCCCGAGCGCGGCGCGGCCATAGCCTTGCGGGAAACCGGCCCCGACCGCCTTGTCCATGTCGACCACGCTGGTCATCCCGAGGGGCTTGAAGATGCGCTTCTGAAGGAATGACAGCAGGGGCTCGCCGGCGACCTTTTCGACAATCTGCCCGGCGACGACGTAGCCGGTGTTCGAATATTGCCACTGGGTGCCCGGCTGATAGTCGAGCGGCTTCTTCGCCCAGATATCGATGATCCCTTGCGGAGTCGTGGGCTTCGCCATCGCCGCGAAGCTGAAATCCTGCGGCCAGTAATCCTGGAGACCGGAGGTATGGCTTAACAGCTGGCGAAGGGAGATCCGGTCTCCGCCTGAAATGCCGGACAGATATTTCGCCACCTTGTCGTCGAGGTCGAGCTTCCCTTCGTCCTCCAGCATCAGCATGGCCATCGCCGTGAACTGCTTTGAATTTGACGCGATCTGATAGGGCAGATCAGGGGTTGCGACGGGGATGGTTTCCGAGGCCTTGCCATAGGCCCTGGCCAGAACCAGCTTGCCATCGCGAACAACCGCGATCGAGGCTGACGGGGTCTTGGTCTTGGTGAGCGTGTCGGTCACCAGCTTGTCGATCCGGACCTGCTCATCGGCCGAAATCGGTTGGGCAGGGGCGGGCGCGGCGGAAGCAAACAGCGCGAACAGCGCAAGAGCGGATTTCAGCATGGACGCAAACTAGGCACAGCAGGGCGCAGGGCAAGACTCAATCGACCGCGGCCGAATGTCCGGGATCGACCGCGCTCGTATGGGCCAGCGCCCCCCTGACCTCATCCGCAAGGGAGGCTCCGCCGTAGGCGTCGAGCGCCTCCTTCAGACTGGCGAACCAGCGGTCGCGTTCGACGGCGGCCTCCGCGAGAGCTTCCCTGGCCGCCAGCCGGGCCTCGACCTCCAGCAAGATCAATTCTTCATCGGTACAACGGCGCTTGTAGCCGGAGGAACCCCACTTGCCGGATTCGAAGCCGGTAAAATCCTCCTGCGGCGGGAAGTCGGTCCACCATTCGCCGTCTTCCCGCCAGCACGAAAATTGCGGGTGCGTCGCTTCGACTTCGTCGTTGCAAAGCTGACACGGGCCGTCGGGAAGAGGGGGGTTGTCAGCTTTGTCAGCTTCGTCACCCTCGAGCATGGCAAGCGCGGCGGCGATATCGTCGGCCTCGCCGGTTCGGAGCGCGTTGAGCGCGATGTCCCAATCGGGCTCTTTGCCGGGCCGCGAGGGTGGCGGCTGGCGACGGGCGGACTGTCCGCCTTCGACCCGCTGGTCGAGGCGCTTCAACACGGCAAGGCCGAGGCGGTTGTCGAGGAAATGCTTCTCGGCGACGATTTCCCCATCCTTGATGATCTGCTCGACATTGCCTTCGAGCGACCGCGCGAGGAGCGTATCGGCAAGCCGTTCGCGGGCAATGCCAAGCGCCTTTTCCCAGCCTTGCGCGAACAAGGGATTGCGGCGCCGAAGCTCGTAGGCCGTGGTCCGGCTCTTGCACGCGGCGTCGCAGGCGTCGCGGACGATACCCGTCTCCGCCAGCGTCTCCAGAAATTTCGCCATTGCCTCGCCGGTCCAGCCGTCGTGGCGGATGGCGGGGGTCGATGTTGGTTCGTGAGTAATATAGTTCATGAACCATATTGGAACATAATGTTGGCGTGTAGGAAAGCGAATTTTTTGCCATCGCCCGCTCGCTTTCGACCACCGGCGGACCTTGGTTCGCTTACGGTTGCTCTGGCTTCAGAATTTCGTTGAGACCTGCCGTCGCGAAATCGACCGGGGCGCGTTTGGCCAGGCAAGTCGTGTCCGGTTTACTCTCCGGGCTTGCGAGAAACGCTTCGGCAATGCCGCGGGTGCAATCGTCGACGGACATCGGCCCGTGGGCGGTGCCTTGCACCTCCGCCAGCGTGGCACGGGTCAGGAATCGCAGGGCTTGGTAGGCGTCGATGACCGGCGTCGCCGGATCGAGCGATCCAGCGTAGATCAGGGTTGGGATGTCGCTTGCCACGGGTGCGAAGAACGAAGGGTCTGCGAAGCCGGGACGGTAGGTGGCGCACATGCGATCCCAGCCGTCGTCTGGCCCGGCCGGAGTCAGCGCGGGATAAAGGGAGCGGGCGCGACGATACCAGTCGGTGGTGCGGCCACTTTCATAGCAACTGATGGCGAGCGCCTGGGCGGGCGAGAAATCACCGAAACTGCCCCCTCCGGCAAACTTCGAGACCATCGCGCGGATCATCGCCGCATCGCCTTTGTACGCGCGATCGATAGCGAGTGGAACGAAGCGCACGGTCGTCGAGCGCACCGCAATGGGCCAAAGCGCCGAAGCGAATTGCCTTCCGGTTATGCGCTTATCGCCGTCCGTCAGCGGCGTCTTCTCCAGCCGGTCCAGCGTCGCCTCCAGCTTGGGGACAAGAGCGCCAAAGCGCTTCAGGCAGGATGATTGCAACGCGCATTCGTGGTCGATAGCCGTGTAGGCCAGGGCCGCGCTCGATGCCTGCTCGGCCCAAGTGACACTGTTGGGCGGATAAGGAGAGTTGAGGATCACGGAGCGGATCGAGGCAGGTTGGGTACGCATCGCGTGCAGCGCAACCAAGCTGCCGTAGGAAATAGCCGCGAGGTTCCATCGTTGCACCGCGAATGCCCGGCGAAGTGCCTCCATGTCAGCGACGGTCGCGGCGGTCGTATATGCGTTGTGATCGAGGCCAGCGTGATCAATCTCGCCCCTGCACTTGCCGAATTCAGACCGCTTTCTGTCATCCTCGGTTTGGGGATCGAGACCCGCGGATTCTATCGCCTGTAAACTCTTCGCCAATGACGGGCAGAGCTTCTCTTCGGACCGGCCAGATCCGCGCTGGTCGAACAGGATGACATCCCGTCCCTTTCGCAGAATAGCTATCGTCTTGCTTTCCGCCACATATGGCAGGATTTCGTCCACAGTGGCGATGCCCGGCCCGCCGTTGATGTATAGGACCGGGTCGTCGGACCGTTCACCAACACTGCTAATTCGGGCGGTCCACAGCCGGATCGATTTCCCGTTTGGTTCCGATGCACGTAGCGGCACGGTCACCCAGCCGCACTGCACGCCCTGCTTCTGTTCGAACCCCGCCGCGACGCCCTGAAGTGAGCAGTTCGCAGGCTGAAAAACAGCCGCAGCTGCCAGGATAGCTGTGATCATAACGCCCCCCGCCCAGGGACAATGGAGAAACTGCAATCCACACGCAAGCCAGGCGAATACAGCAGAGCGGCCAGGAGTGGTCCTGTCCAACTATTGCGGTCGTGCGCAGTCAGCCGGTTCTACTGCCGGGCCTGCGGATGAGCTTCCCGCACTATGGCGAGAAGAGCGGACACTTCAATTTGATGGCCGCCCTCGACCCGTTTCGGTCTTTAACGTGAAGGTTTTGACACCCCTTGAAAAGCTTCATCAAGCAACCAGATTTTCCGGCGCCGGTCATCGATTGACCGGCAACGGGATGCGGGGGCCGGTTCGGCCCTGCCTTCCGTTATGTTGCTCAATGGAGGACAGATATGCGCAGTGCATTTGATTTTGCGCCCTATCGGCGCTCCACCGTCGGTTTTGATCGGCTGTTTGACCTTCTTGAAAACAGCTCGCTTGGCCAGGGTTCGGAAAATTACCCGCCATTCGACCTGATCAAAGTTGATGAAAATCATTATCGCGTAATTCTGGCTGTCGCGGGCTTCGGTCGCGATGAGATCGACATTACCGCGCAGCAGAACCAGTTGGTCGTAAGCGGCAAGAAAGCCGACGATGAAGGCGTCGATTATATCCATCGGGGTATCGCCAATCGGCAGTTCGAACGGCGGTTCGGTCTGGCCGACTTCATCAAGGTCGCCGATGCCGATCTGAAGGACGGTTTGCTGTCCGTCGAGCTGTTCCGCGAGATTCCGGAGGCGATGAAGCCGAAGAAAATCTCTATTGGCGGCTCTCAGCCCAAACGGGAGGCGATCGAGGTAGCGGAGCAGGAAAGCGCCGACGCCTGATTAGCAAAGTGGAGAGGTAGGGGCTGCACCGGCCCCTGCCTCTGACTCTTCCATCCGCCGATATTCCATCGACGCTTCGGGCTGTTGGAGCCTTTAAGTCGGCCGCCCCCGGCCCGTCCCTGCAGGAAGGCGAGGTGATAAGCGGCCCGCTCCGGTTATGAGTAGGCCCGGACCGGCTAGGACGCCCCTACGCGGGAACGTAGGTCAACCGGATCACATCCTGGCCGATCCGATCATGAGTCATGAGGCGGAGCGGAGGGCGGGGGCCGGCGAAAAAGGGCGTACCCTGACCAAGCACGACCGGGTGGAGGTAGATGCGATACTCGTCAATCAGGCCAAGGTCGGTCAGGCTGTGGGCGATGGTGGGGCCGGCAACCTCAATCTCCCCGTCGCGTGACGCCTTGATCTCTCTGACCGCGGCCTCGAGATCGCCGCCGACCAGCGTGGCATTGGGGCCGACCGACTTTAGCGATCGCGAGACGACCCATTTCGGCTGCTTTCGCCAGGCCGCAGCGAAGGCTTGCTTGTCCGCGTCCCATTCGGGATGGTCTTCGTCCCAGTAACGCATGAGCTCATAGACGTTGCGGCCGTAGATGCTGCCCGCTTGGCTCTCGGCCTCCTTGACGAAGTGGCGGAAGAGCGTGGCGCCGGGCGCGAATTTCATGTGGTCGACGTAGCCGTCGAGGGACTGGTTCATTCCGAAGACGAGGGTCGCCATGCCGCGGCGGCTCAGGCGGGCACGCCGAAGAGGTCGTGCTCGTCGCTGTCCTCGACGAGGACGCGGACGATGTCGCCCTGCTTCAGGCCGGCGGCGTCGCGAAGGTGGACTTCGCCGTCGATTTCGGGGGCGTCGGCCTTGGAGCGGCCCGTGGCGCCGATGCCGACTGCAGTGCTCGCCATGCCCCCGGCATGGCTGCGCGCTTCGTGGTGCTGCGGATGGGGGGCGTCGAAGTGGCCCCTGTCGGGATTTTCCGAGGGCGGAGCGATTTCGTCGACGCGGTCGATCAGCACGTCGATCGTCTTGCCGACCTTGGCGGCGAGCTTTTCGGCACTGATTCGGGCGGTCAGCTCCATGATCCGCTGGTAGCGTTCTTCCTTGACCTCTTCGGGCACCGGGTCGGGCAGGGCGTTGGCGGCGGCGCCCTCGACCGGTTCGAAGCGGAACGCGCCGACGCGGTCGAGCTGGGCTTCTTCGAGCCAGTTGAGGAGGTAGGTGAAGTCCTCCTCGGTTTCGCCTGGGAAGCCGACGACGAAGCTGGAGCGGATGGCGATGTCGGGACATTCGCGGCGCCATGAGGCGATGCGTTCGAGCACCTTGGCCTCGTTGGCGGGGCGGCGCATCGACTTCAGGATTTTTGGGCTGGCATGCTGGAAGGGAATGTCGAGGTAGGGGAGGACCAGCCCTTCTGCCATCAGCGGGATAACGCTGTCGACGTGGGGGTAGGGGTAGACATAGTGGAGGCGGACCCAGGGGGTTTCACCTTCCGGCGTCTTGAGCCTGCCGAGCTCTCGGGCGAGGTCGGTCATGTGGGCGCGGACTTCTCCGCCGCCCTTCAGCGCGTAGGACGCGAACTTGAGGTCGACGCCGTAAGCCGATGTGTCCTGGCTGATGACCAGCAGTTCCTTGGTGCCGGCCGCGACCAGCTTCTCCGCCTCGCGCAGGATGGCGTCCGGACGGCGGCTGGCGAGATCGCCGCGGATCGAGGGGATGATGCAGAAGGTGCAGCGGTGGTTGCAGCCTTCGCTAATCTTCAGATAGCTGTAGTGGCGCGGGGTGAGCTTGAGGCCCTGCTCCGGCACCAGGTCGAGGTAGGCATTGGGGACCGGCGGCGCGGCCTCCAGCACGGCATTGACCACTTCCTCATATTGCTGCGGGCCGGTGACGGCGAGCACTTGCGGGAAGCGGGCGCGGATAACGTCGGCTTCCTTGCCCATGCAGCCGGTGACGACGACGCGGCCGTTCTCGGCGATGGCCTCTCCGATCGCCTCAAGGCTTTCCTCCTTGGCGCTGTCGAGGAAGCCGCAGGTGTTGACCAGCACGACGTCGGCCCCGGCATAGTCGGGCGACATGTCATAGCCGTTGGCGCGCAGCTTGGTCAGGATGCGCTCGCTATCGACCAATGCCTTGGGACAGCCGAGCGAGACCATGCCGACACGCGGCGGGGAGGGTAGTGTGGTAGCCATGGGAAGCCGCGCCCCTTAGCGCCTATTCGCGGCGAAAGCGAGGCGGATTAGACTGTTGGGACGCGCGGAAACAGGTGATCGGGAATGATTTCGATGATCCGGTCGCCCAGTTCCGAGGCGGTTGGCCGGTTCCTGCCACCACCCTATCGCCTGATCCCCGCGCACGATTCTCAGGCCGATTCCGACCGCCGCGTCCTGCAGAGTCTTGCCGATTTCGAACCGTTCGATTTCGCGTTCGTGGAGCCGGACATGGCCGCTGGCGGAGGCGAGGTCGGCCATATAGTCGGCGATGTCGGCCCCTTCGGTCGATCCCGCCAGCAGAAGGCCGGCGAAACTGACCGGGTTGATGACCGTCGTCGCGCCGGCCGCCTTGGCCGGGAATTCATTGTCGCCGGCGCGAACGACCACGCTGATCGGAACGGTCTGCGCCAGGTGGCGGGCGGTGAGGCAAATCAGGATCGATGTATCGTCGCGGCCCGCCGAAATGATGACCGAGCGGGCCGTCGTGACCCGCACGGCCTCCATCGTCGAATCCCGCGTCGCATCGGCCTGCATGACGATACAGCCGAGCGCCTCCGCTCGTTGCAACGCGTCATCGTTCGTGTCGAGGACAACGATCCGGCGCGGGTCGATGCCGCGCTGGATCAACTCGCCGACCGCCTCTGACCCGCTGTTGCCGAAGCCGGCGACGATGAGTGTGGCCGGTCAGGGTTTTTTGAAGCCTTTGCATGAGCCATCTGCTCCAGGTTCGTTTGATGACGAAAGTGTAGGCGGTGCCCGCCAGGATAAGGATGAGGAAGATGCGGATCGGAGTGACGACCAACGCATCGAACAGGCGCGCACGTTCGGTTACGGGTACGATGTCGCCATAGCCGGTAGTCGTCGCGCTGAAATCATCGTGAAGTAGATGATGTCGGAAAAGCTCATCTCCCCGTCGAGCTTGTCCAGGAACGCGCCCCGCTCGATCCAGTGAACGGTCACGATGAAGGCGAGCAGGCCGAACAGCAGCCCCATCCGGATCGCGAACTGCGTCCATGCGCTTAATTGGCTCTTCTGCCGGAGCATGCCGGGCGGAGAGGAGATTACGCGCAGCCGGCGTTGCATGCGCCGACCTTAGTGCGCGGGAGACGCGGCGGTAAAGGCCAGATCGACCGGGCTGGCCAATCCGAAGTGGCCCGACTAGATGCCGCCCAACCTGCCAAGAGGGAGCGAAGGGCCAAGAATGCGCATCACCATGATCGGTACGGGCTATGTCGGCCTGGTTTCCGGCACCTGCTTTGCCGACTTCGGCCATCATGTGACTTGCGTCGACAAGGATTCGGCCAAGATCGAGGGGCTGCTGGCGGGACGCATGCCGATCTGGGAGCCGGGACTCGAATCGCTCGTTGCATCCAATGTCGAGCGGGGGCGGCTGCAGTTCACGACCGATCTGGGCCAGGCGCTGCAAGGCTCGGATGCCGTTTTCATTGCGGTGGGAACGCCGTCGCGCCGCGGCGATGGGCATGCCGATCTGAGTTTTGTCTATGCCGCCGTCGAAGAGTTGGCGGGCAAGTTGGAAAAGCCGGTCGTCATCGTCACCAAATCGACCGTCCCGGTCGGTACGGGCGACAAGATCGCCGCGCTGCTCGGCGAACAGGGCGCGCCGGAAGGCTGCTCGGTCGCGTCGAATCCGGAATTCCTGCGCGAAGGCGCCGCGATCGCCGATTTCAAGCATCCCGACCGGATCCTGGTCGGGGCCGAGGATGACCGCACCCGCGAAGTGCTGGCCGAAATCTATCGGCCCTTGTTCCTCAACCGGGCACCGCTGCTGTTCACCAGCCGGCGCACGGCGGAACTGACCAAATATGCCGCCAACGCGTTCCTGGCGACCAAGATCAGCTTCATCAACGAGATGGCGGACCTGTGCGAGGCGGTGGGCGCGGACGTCCAGGACCTGGCGCGCGGCATCGGCCTCGACAATCGCATCGGCCCGAAATTCCTCCACGCGGGGCCGGGTTATGGCGGAAGCTGCTTTCCAAAGGATACGCTGGCTTTGCTCAGGACGGCGGAGGAAGCGGGCGTCGAACAGCGCATCGTATCGACCGTCGTTGGGGTGAACGACGACCGCAAGGCGGCGATGGCCGACCGGGTGCGCGATGCGCTTAGGCGGGAGCATCGAGGGAAAGAGGGTCGGCATCCTTGGCCTGACGTTCAAGCCGAACACCGACGACATGCGCGATGCCCCCTCGATCCCCCTGGTTGAAAAGCTGGTCGAGGGCGGGGCGGCCGTGATCGCCTTCGATCCCGTCGGGCGCGAACAGGCCGAGAAAATACTGCCGCCGATCGAATATGCTGCTTCGGCCGAAGCGGTCGCCGACGGCGTCGATGCGCTGGTGATCGTCACCGAATGGGACGAATTCCGGGCGCTGGACCTCGCCGAGCTGGGACGGCGGATGAAGGGCAAGGTCCTCGTCGACCTGCGCAACATCTACGATCGCGAGGAAGCGGAGCGCGCCGGCTTTGCTTATTATCCGCTCGGCCGCCCGGCGCGGCCTTCCGCATCGCCGCGCGACACGGTCGAATAGCGGTCAGCCCCAAGCCGCCGAGGCGCTCTTCCACAGCATGTAGGCGGCGACGACGAAGATGAGGCCGGCGAAGACGTTGGTGAGGCGGTCGCGGGTCTCGGTCAGCCGCTTGGCCAGCCGCGTGCCGAAGATTCCCCCTACCAGCCCCCCGGCGATGAAGGCGAAGGAAAGCGCCCAGTCGACGAGGCCCGAGAGAGCGTAATTGGCCGCCGTGGTAAGCCCGAAGGCGGTTACGCCGACGAGCGAGGAGCCGACCGCGTTGATCATCGTCATCCCGGTGGCCGCGATCAGCCCCGGCACAATGAGAAACCCTCCGCCAATGCCGAAAAAGCCCGAGAAGATGCCCGCTCCCAGCCCGAAGCCGACGAGCTTGCCTGCATTCTCGCGACCCAGAGTTACCTCGCCTTCCCCGACCTCGCGCTTCCGCCGCAGCATCAGGCCTCCCACCACGATCATCACCAGCGCAAACAGGAACAGCAGCTTTTGCCCGTCGAAGGCCTTGCCCAGCGTCGAGCCGAAAGCCGCGCCGGCGATTTCCGCGACGGAAAAGACGGCCGCGCAGCGCCACTTCACGTGACCGGAACGCGCGTGCTGGAAGAGGCCGGTGGCGGCGTTGGCGGCGACTGCGAAGGCGCTCGTACCGATGGCGAGGTGCGGATTACGCACCCCGACCAGATAGACCATTAGCGGCACCGCAAGGATCGACCCGCCACCGCCGACCAGGCCAAGAACGAAACCAACCAGCCCTCCCGACACGGTTCCGAGCGCGTATTGGGCAAGCGACAGGGTCATGAACGACCGGCCCGGCTGCCTCGATCATGCGAGCGGTCGTAGAGCCGGTAGGCAAACATCCCTGCGAGCATCGCGGCGACGAACAGCCACGGCTGCCACAGCGAGAAGCCCAGCGCGGCAATCGCGGGACCCGGACAAAAGCCCACCAGGCCCCACCCGATCCCGAAGAGCGCGGCGCCGGCGAGAAGGCGCAGGTCGAGCTTGCGGTTTTCCGGGATGTTGAACTTGTTCGCCATTAGGGGCCGGGCGACCCTGCGGCTCGCCCAATAGCCGATTGCCGAGGGGATGAGGGCGCCGCCCATTACGTAGGCGAGGGTCGGATCCCAGCTTCCGGCGATGTCGAGGAAGGCGAGCACACGGGCCGGATTGATCATATCGGACAGAGCGAGCCCGGCACCGAACAGCAGGCCGACGAGGATGGCGGGAAGGACCTGCTTCATCCCTAGGCTCCGACCAGGTGGCGGAGGACGAAGACGGTAGCGAAACCGAGCGCCATGAAGGTTGCGGTGGCGGCCATCGAGCGGGGCGACAGGCGCGCCATTCCGCAAACGCCGTGACCACTGGTGCAGCCGTTGCCCAGCCGGGTGCCGAACCCGACGAGCAGCCCCGCGCTGATCAGCAGGGGCACGGAACTGGTCATGACGAGGTTGGGCGAACGCAGCGTTCCTGCGACCAGCATGGCGCCCAGCGGAAGCGCGACAACGAAGCCCGCCGCCTGCAGCCATGGGGCCCCTCGCCGGCGATGCCGGTGGCCGCGGCCACCAGGCCGCTGACACCGGCGATGCGCCCCGAGGATGAGCAGGTACATGCGGCTGCGGTGCCGATCAGGAGGCCGCCGGCGATCGCGACGAGCGGAGGGAGCGGCCATCGAGCATCCTACAGCGCGTTCAGGGGCAGCTTGAGGTAGCGCGTGCCGTTGTCTTCCGGCTTCGGGCAGCCGTCCGGCGCGCATGTTGACCTGCACCGACGGAAGGATGAGCTTGGGCATTGCCAGCGTCGCGTCGCGCGCGGTGCGCATCGCGACGAAATCGTCTTCGCTCAACGCCCTCGATGGACATGGACGTTGCCGGTGCGCTGCGCGCCGCATCGTGGTTTCCCAGACGAAATGCTCGCGGTTGGGCGGGCCTTGTAATCGTGGCACAGGAATACCCGGGTCTCGTCGGGCAGCTGCATCAGGCGCCGGATCGAGCGGTAAAGCTGGTGCGCGTCGCCGCCAGGGAAATCGGCAGCGGGCGGTGCCGTAGTCGGGCATGAACATGGTGTCGCCGATGAAATGCGGCATCGCCGATGACATAGGCCATGTCGGCGGGAGTATGGCCGGGGACGTGCAGCGCGACCGCGGTCAATGTCGCCGATCGAAAAGCTGTCGCCGTCACCGAACAGCCGGTCGAACTGCGATCCGTCGCGCCGGAATTCGCTGCCTTCGTTGAACACCTTGCCGAACACGTCCTGCACGGTCGATGATTTCGCGGCCGATCGCTAGTCTTTCCGCCGAGCCTTTCCTGGAGATAGGGCGCGGCTGAGAGATGGTCGGCGTGGACGTGGGTTTCGAGCAGCCAGTCGACGGTCAGCCCCTTGTCCTGCACGAAGGCGACGATTGCGTCAGCCGCCTCCGTCGAGGTCCGCCCTGCCGTCTCGTCGAAGTCGAGGACGCTGTCGATGATCGCCGCGCGCTTCGTTGCGGGATCGGCGACGACATAGGTGGCGGTGAAGGTCGGCTCGTGGAAGAAAGCCGTGACCTGCGGCTGGGGCGCTTCGCCGGCCGAGGCACGGCGGATCTGTTTCGAGGCGGTATCGATGACTGTATCGGTCAACTCGCCATCTCCTTCAATTCTGGGCAATAAAGGTCGCGAAGGGTCAAAAGCAGCTTTGCCACCTTGAGGTCCGACACGCTGTAGAAAAGCGTCTGCGATTCGCGGCGGAACTCGACAAGCTTATGCGCGCGCAAGCGCGCCAGATGCTGGGACAAAGCCGACTGGCTGAGATCCATTCGACGATTGAGCGCGCCCACGGACAATTCGCCTTCGCTGACCAGGTGGCACAGGATGAGCAGGCGCTGGTCGTTGGCCAGCACCTTCAACAGGCCGGCGACGTCAATGGCCTTGAGCGAAAGCGCGCGGACCAAATCCTGAGCCAATACATTCATAAGTGCTAATGTAGTGGCTGCTTATACATAGTCAAGGCGCCCCTCATGCCCCGCTGCTTGCTTCTGGCAGCGGGACCGGCTGCTGACAGGGTCGCTTCGCCGGCGGACGTGGCAAGGTCGTCAACGCACCCCGCCGCCCATCCAATATGCCGCTTCGGCCGAAACGGCCGCCGACGACAGCGTAAGGTCACGCCTATTCGGGCGCTGCGTCGAGCTCGTCGATGCAACTCTTGTTGGTTCCCGTCGTGGTCACGACCTTGCAGGTCAGCTTGTAATCGGGGCACTGGGAATCATAGTGGATCGTCCCGCCCAACTCCTCGCACTCGCTCGGCTTGAGCTCGGCGACTCCGGTTCCCTTGGGGGGCACGCTGACCCGATTGTCGGTGGTTTCGCCGGGTTTCCCTGGATTGCACGACGCCAGAAGCAGTGCGGCCCCGATCCACGCAATCCGCAAATTCGCTGTGCGCATGGCAACCTCCCCTGTCAGCTGTTCTGCCGGGCAGTCTAGCACATTGTGGGCCACTGTGCCTCACCATCGAGCATGACATCGGCGACACTGTAGCAGTGGCTCGCCTGATAGGCGTTGCGGCCGCGATTCATGTGCGTGAGGTTGAACCGGCGGATCGCGCGCAATGAGTGGGGGTGGGCGAGGAATTTGCGGATCGACGCGGCGCCGCACACCTTCACCCCCAGCGTATCGGCTTTCCAGAAGAAATGGCTGACGTCCTCGGGGTCTTCGACACATTGCTGGAGCAAGGCCTCGTCGAGATGGTTCGGCTCGGGCGATCCGTCCGTCGTGAAATCCGACAGGTGAAGGATGAATCTGGCGCGAAGGCCTGTCTTGAGCGAAGCCGAAGGGCCGTCGCCATCCGGTAGCAGCGTGAACAGTTCCATCCAGCTCGCATTGACGCGTACGAGCGGCTTGTCGGAGGTCGAAGGCAGGCAGGACACCGACCAGTAATAACGCTCGGTCCGGCGCGGGATGGGCAGACAGGTTTCGCCGTAAATCCTGAGGATATCCAGAACCTCTTGCGCTTGCGGGCGGCGAAGCAGCTTCTCGAACCGCGCAGAATATTTGAACCGTTGTTCGAGGGATTCGGTGCGCTCCGCGGCGTCGAGCGGCTTCGCCGCGCCCTCCATCCAACCCCGCTGCTGCTCAGGGGTCAGAAATTGGCGAAGGCCTTTGTTAGTGGTGTGGGTCATCTATGGTGCCGAGCGATAGGGTTTATGATTTTCGCTTTCGACCCATTACGGTCATTATCAGCCGCCTTGAAACATTCGTAACCTCGGAGCATAGGCGTGTCTTCGTTGGACCCGGGTTGACCGGGTGGCTCGGCCGGGCGCCTATCCCCCGGACAACCGCTTGAGACTTGGATGTGCAGGATTGGCGCGCTCGCCGCCTCGCAAGTCTCAACCTGATGCTCAGGAGCATATGTTTAAACCCGCCTCGCTTCGACGCGAATGGCTGAGTAACCCGCGTGGTGACCTCCTCGCGGGCATCGTCGTGGCGCTTGCCCTCATACCCGAAGCCATCGGCTTTTCCGTGATTGCCGGTGTCGATCCGCGGGTTGGCCTTTACGCCTCATTCTCGATTGCCGTCATTATCGCCCTGGTGGGCGGCCGTCCGGGCATGATTTCGGCCGCCACCGCGGCCATTGCCGTCCTGATCGTGCCGCTCGTGAAAGAGCATGGGGTCGAATATCTGTTCGCTGCGACTGTCCTCATGGGCATTGTCCAGATCGTCGCTGGCTTTTTGCGGCTTGACCTGCTCATGCAGTTCGTATCGCGGTCGGTCATCACCGGCTTCGTAAATGCGTTGGCGATCCTGATCTTCGCCGCCCAGCTCCCCCAGCTCATCAACGTTACCTGGCACACCTATGCCATGGTCGCCGCCGGACTTGCGATCATTTACCTGTTCCCCCGACTGACCAGAGCAGTCCCATCGCCCGCTTGTCGCCATTGTCGTCTTGTCGGCGCTCGCCATCTGGCTGGGGCTTCCAGTTAACCGAGTGGGGGATATGGGCGCACTGCCAGGCTCCCTGCCGAATTCCTGATCCCGAACGTCCCGCTAACCTTGGAAACTCTGCAAATCATCCTGCCCTATTCGCTGACGATGGCTGCCGTGGGCTTGCTCGAAAGTTTGCTGACCGCACAGATCGTGGACGACCTTACCGACACCCCCTCGAACAAGAACCGGGAAACCAAGGGTCAGGGCATCGCCAACCTCATCACGGGCTTCTTCGGCGGCATGGGCGGCTGCGCCATGATCGGCCAGTCCGTCATCAACGTGAAGTCGGGTGGACAAACCCGCCTGTCCACCTTCGTGGCCGGGGCATTCCTGTTGTTCCTGATCGTGGTGCTCGGCCCAGGGGTTGCTCAAATCCCCATGCCAGCGCTCGTTGCGGTCATGATCATGGTGTCCATCGGCACGTTCAGCTGGACCTCCATCAAGAATATCCGCCACCACCCTTGGCACAGCTCGGTCGTGATGGTCGCCACGGTCATCGTCGTCGTCTGGACGCACGACCTGGCCAAAGGCGTGCTCGTCGGCGTGCTGCTCAGCGGTGTCTTCTTCGCCAGCAAGGTTCGTAGCCTCTTCGCCGTCACTTCGAAGCTCAGCGCGGACGGCGCGACCAGAACCTACACGCTGACCGGCGAGATATTCTTCGCCTCGGTGGAGCGGTTCGTCGCCAGCTTCGATTTCAAGGAAGTCATCGATCGCGCCATAATCGATGTCGGTCGCGCGCACTTCTGGGACATTTCCGCGGTCGCCGCGCTGGACAAGGCCGTGCTCAAGTTCCGCCGCGAAGGCACCGAGGTCGAGGTCATCGGCCTCAATAAGGCAAGCGCGACGATGATCGACCGCTTCGGCGTGCATGACAAACCGGGCGCGGACGACGCGCTGGCAGCGCATTGAGGGAGACGAGCATGTTCAAGCTTCTTGCCTGTATCGACCTGTCCCAATACGCGCCGAGCGTCTGCGAACACGCGGCTTGGGTGGCTACCCGGCTGAACGGCTCGGTCGAGCTGCTGCATATTCTCCAGCGCAAGGACTTCGATGACCGCCAGGCACGACCTGAGCGGCACTCTCGGGCTGGGTGCCAAATCGTCCCTCATGGAAGAGCTGGTCCATATTGAGGAGGTCGAGGCCAAGCTGGCCAAAGAACATGGTCGAGTGCTCCTCAGCGCGTCGGAAGAGAGGCTTCGGAACGCCGGAGTTAAGAATGTAAGCGCCCTCCATCGGCACGGCGGTATTGTCGAAACCATCATCGAGCGGGAAGCGGATGCCGACCTGGTCGTCATCGGCAAGCGAGGCGCTTCGGCCAACTTCGCGAAAGGGCATCTCGGAAGCAAGGTCGAGCGGGTTGTCCGCCAAAGCGTGAAACCCGTCCTCGTCGCAAACCGGGCCTTCAAACCCATCAAGAGCGTGCTGGTAGCATTCGACGGGGGCTCAAGCGCCAGAAAGGCGGTCAGCTTCGTCGGGACATCGCCTTTATTCGAGGGCGTGGAGGTTCACTTGGTCATTGTCGCCGCAGACAACGAAAAGCACCGTGACGCAATTAGATGGGGCAGCGAGGTCCTAGGGGATCGTTGCAAGAGAGCAGAGATCATCGGCGGTGATGTGGATAGCGCGCTGAAAGCAGATGCGGGACAATGTAACGCAGATATGCTGGTGATGGGCGCCTATGGCCATTCGCCGCTGCGCAGCATGATCGTAGGCAGCACAACGACCGCGATGATCCGGGGCCTTCAGTTGCCCGTCCTGCTGTTCCGCTGATAGATTTGGAAGATGGACCGAGACACGGCACGCGAGCGGTTACTTCAACGTCTGGCCGAGCTGGACGAGGAAGGCCGTATCAGCGCGTCCGATAGAGCGCCGGTGAAACTTGATCAGGATAGCGTGGGCCGGCTTTCCCGCATCGACGCCATGCAGGTGCAAGCCATGGCGCTTGCGACCCAGCGTCGCCGGGAGATTGAGCGCCAAAAGGTCGAGGCCGCGCTAAGTCGGCTGAACGGAGATGATTGGGGCTACTGCCTGACTTGCGGTGAAGAGATTGTCTCCGCGCGATTGGGAAATGATCCAACAGTAAGCCAGTGCCTACCATGCGCGTCGGGTGAGCATCGCTAATGGCAGCTTTCGACCCAAAGCGGACATTGCCACCCCATATGGAACCTGAGGGTCACTGCGACGCTGTTCCAAGCAGAAGGGAGAGCATGGTGACCTATTACATGGCAGCCAAGCTTCGGATGTCATTCGGTGAGGCAATTGAACGCACGGAGGAAGCACTCAAGCAGGAGGGCTTCGGCATCATCAGCCGGATTGACATCCAGGAAGCCTTGAAGACCAAAATCGACGTGGATTTCCGCCCTTATACGATCCTGGGCGCCTGTAACCCTAAGCTCGCCTACGAGGCTCTGCAAATTGAGGACAAGGTCGGCACGATGCTACCTTGCAACGTGGTTGTGCAGGAGCTTGGACCGCAACAAGCCGAGGTTGCGGCTATTGACCCGGTAGCGTCGATGCAGGCCATCGAAAACGACGAGCTTACCAAAGCGGCACGGGAGGTGCGCACTCGACTTGGCCGAATGATCGAAAATCTCGGGGCTATGGTGGAGAGCGAATGATGGCCTGCCCAGGCTGTTGTCCCCAGTCGGAATGGTGGTGGTTCAAATGGGTCCTCGCCGCTCAACCGCTGATTGGCGTCGCCGTGTACCTCTGGGCCTACGGTTGATGCGCCAGTCGGGCGCTGACCGGGTTCGCAGGCGCTAGCCCGTTCGGCGCCTCGGCGCGATGAGCATTGTCCGCTTATGTCCGCTTTCCACCTAAATCGGTCATCAACCCCTAAGCGTCGATCGCGTCCTCGTCGACCGCGGCGGCCCGGCTCTGAATAAATGCGAACCGCTGCGCCGGGTCCTTGCCCATCAGCCGCTCGACCAGATCCTTCACCGGCTGGCGATCCTGGTATTCGGCGGGCAGGGTAATGCGGATTAGGGACCGGGACGCGGGGTCCATGGTCGTTTCCTTGAGCTGGTTCGGGTTCATCTCGCCGAGGCCCTTGAAGCGGGCGACCTCGACCTTCTTGCCCTTGAACTCGGTCCGCTCCAGCTCCTCGCGGTGCGCGTCGTCGCGGGCGTAGGCGGACTTGCTGCCGCTGGTCAGGCGGTAGAGCGGTGGCTGGGCGAGGAAGAGGTGGCCGCGACGCACCAGCTCCGGCATTTCCTGGAAGAAGAAGGTCATCAGCAGCGTCGCGATGTGGGCGCCGTCGACGTCGGCGTCGGTCATGATGATGACCCGTTCGTAGCGGAGCGCGTCCTCGACCCATTTGTCGCGGATTCCGCAGCCCAGCGCCTGCTGAAGGTCGGCGATTTCCTGGTTGGCGCGGATCTTGTCGGCGGTGGCGCTGGCGACGTTCAATATCTTGCCGCGGATGGGGAGGATCGCCTGCGTCTTGCGGTCGCGGGCCTGCTTGGCCGAGCCGCCCGCGCTGTCGCCCTCGACGATGAACAATTCGGTGCCGGCGGCATCGTCATTGGCGCAGTCGGTAAGCTTGCCGGGCAGGCGCAATTTGCGCGCGCTGGTCGCGGTCTTGCGTTTCACCTCGCGCTCGGCGCGGCGCTTCAGCCGCTCATCCATCCGCTCGAGGATCGCGCCCAGTAGCGCACGGCCGCGATCCATATTGTCGGCGAGATAATGATCGAAATGGTCGCGCACCGCCGCCTCGACGAATCTTGCGGCCTCCAGGCTGGTGAGGCGGTCCTTGGTCTGCGACTGAAAATGCGGATTGCGGATGAAGACCGACAGCATCAGCTCGATGCCGTTGAACACGTCGTCGGCGGTGATGTCCTTGGCCTTTTTCTGGCCGACCAGATCGCCAAATGCGCGGATGCCCTTGGTCAGCGCGGCGCGGATGCCTGCTTCGTGAGTGCCGCCGTCGGGCGTCGGGATGGTGTTGCAGTAATAGCTTTCGTTGGACCCCTCACTCCACACCGGCCAGGCGACCGCCCACTCGGCCGAACCTTGCGCGTCGGGAAAGTCCTGGCGGCCGGCAAAGGGCGGGGCGGTGACGCATTCGCGGTCGCCGAGCTGCTCGGTCAAATGGTCGGCGAGGCCGCCGGGGAACTGGAAGACAGCCTGCTCGGGAACGGCCTCGCTCGCCAGCGACGGGTCGCAGCGCCAGCGAATCTCCACGCCGGCGAAAAGATAGGCCTTGGAGCGGGCGAGCTTGTAGAGCCGCTCGGTCGAGAAGGTGGCGTCCTTCCCGAAAATCTCCTTATCGGGGACGAACGTCACGGTCGTTCCCCGGCGATTGGGCGCCGCGCCGACCTCTTCGAGCGCCGAGGTGGCGACTCCCTTGGCGAAACTCTGGCGGTAGAGCTTCTTGTCGCGGGCGACCTCGATGACGGTCTCGGTGGAAAGCGCGTTGACGACAGACACGCCGACGCCGTGCAGGCCGCCGCTAGTCGAATAGGCCTTGCCCTCGAACTTGCCGCCCGAATGGAGCGTGGTGAGGATCACCTCCAGCGCCGACTTGCCCGGATATTTGGGATGCGGATCGACCGGAATGCCGCGCCCATTGTCGGTGACGGTCAGGCGATTGCCAGGTTCCAGCACGACCTCGATCCGATTGGCGTGCCCCGCCACGGCCTCGTCCATCGAATTGTCGATGACCTCTGCTGCCAGATGGTGAAGCGCACGGTCGTCGGTGCCGCCGATGTACATGCCGGGACGGCGGCGGACAGGCTCCAGCCCCTCCAGCACCTCGATGGCGGACGCGTCATAGTCGGAGGATGGGGCGGTGGAACCGGCAGCGAAAAGATCGGACATTAGGCGAACGCTATAGGGGGCGGCATCGGCCTCTGCCAAGCCGCCGCGAGCGCTATCTGTCCATCGCGCGCTTGGCGCCGACGGCGACCCAATGCTGTTTCATCCAGCCGCGACGATCGAGCCAGTCGACCGCGCGGGTCGCCCAGCCGGCGCGGCGCGGCGCGATCCAGGGGAGAGATAGAAGGTCGAGCCCCGTCCAGGGGAGGAAAGGAGAACGCCGGCAATAAGCCCAGATTTCCACCCGGACGGTGGGACGATCGCTTTCGGCGCGGGCGTGGAAGCCACTGGTGTCGGCCACCACCAGCGTATTGGCGGGCACCGCGAACCGGTGGGGCCGGGGCAAGCCGAGCGAATCCAGTTCCGTCCGGTCGATCCGCAGCGACCCGCGCTGCGACAGGCGGTCGCCGGCCGGCACGACCGACAGGCTTTGGTCCCGCTCCCACTTTTCCCGGGCCGGATTGAGGCGGTGAGAGCCGGCGACATAGGTCAGCGGGCAATCCCGATCGTCGACGTCGGTGAGGAACAGCCAGGCCTTCAACGAGGGATGGAAGGTATCGGAATGAAGCTCGACCTGCGGATCGGAAGGCGCTTCCTCCCCGCCGCCGATGATGGTCTGAAGATAATAGAGCGGTTCCGCCCGCGTCGCCGCGACATAGTGCATCAGTCCGCGCCAGCGGGGACTTGCCAGCAGCGAGGCCAGGCCGGGTATGGATTTCAGCATGGCCGGGCCGATCGCCGTGCGGCGGGTAATCGTATTGCCCTGCACATGCTCGCGCGCCGGAAACGTCCCATTCAACAGGGCATCGCGCATCGGGACAAAATCCGTCGCCGGGACAAAGTCGCGGATCTCGACGAATCCGTCACGGTCGAATGCCGCCTTGTCCCCGGCCGAGACGAAGCGGGCAAGCCGCCGCCGCCGCGACCATGCCAGGCGATGGGCAAGGCGCACCCGGTTCAGGTGAAGGCCGCGGCGATTGAGGGTCCTCGACCCGATCAGCGGATTGTCGACAAAGCTTTTCGCGCCGGTCGCAAGCTGGACGAGCCACCAGGGCGCGCGCAACCAGCTAAGCAGCGGCCGCGAAGGAGCGGTCATTGACCCTTCGCTACCGCACCCGAGGTCCGCCGAACGGCAACGGCGGGGGCGGGCGGCGATCGCGGCGGGGCAACTGCGCCTGATAGGCGACCCCGCAATGGTCGACGCAATAAGGATAGCCCGGGTTCGACGGATTGCCGCAGAAATGGAAATCGGGCTCGCCGGGATGTCCCATCGGCCAGCGGCAGACGC
Organism: uncultured Alphaproteobacteria bacterium; assembly: GCA_963750385.1. GTDB lineage: Bacteria > Pseudomonadota > Alphaproteobacteria > Sphingomonadales > Sphingomonadaceae > Sphingomicrobium. The sequence continues at coordinate 650,760 of CAVVQJ010000007.1, forward strand.
GGTCGTTCAGATCGAGCAGTGACGTCTTGTCGGCGACCTCGGCCGAAGGCTTGGCCGGGACTAGCCGGCGCGGCGGGGCAGGCGGGATCGGCGCCTGGGTGTCGCCTGGTCCCTGACGGATAAAGCCGCCCGGGCCGACCGAGCGATACTGGATGGTCGATCCGTCGGGATGCTTGCCCGGGGCAGGCGCGGCGCCGGCGGTGATTGGCCGGCGCGCCGGTTCGGCGGGCGCGGGCTTTTCGGCGGCGGAGGCGGGCACGGGTTTCGGGGCAGGAGCGGGCCGGGCGGCCCTGGGCGCCGGCGCGGCCTTCGCCTTTTTCTCCTTCTCCTCCCCGGGCTTCACCGGTGAAGGGCGCGATTCGAGGCCCAGGCGATGCGCCTTGCCGATCACCGCATTGCGGCTAACGCCGCCAAGCTCCTCGGCGATCTGGCTGGCGGTGGCGCCTTCGGTCCACATCGATTTGAGGCGCTCGATACGCTCGTCGGTCCAGCTCATGAAAATTCAAACTCCGTATATGTTGTGCCGCCCGGTTGTGCATTGGCACGGCTGCCGATAGGCGATTGTCGCGTGAACGACCAGAACTCCCTCCTGGGTAAGCAGCGAACCCGGCAAGCCGACGCTTGAAGGCGTCAACTGGGGCGGCCTTTCGACCCTTTATATCAAGGAGGTGAGGCGCTTCTTCAAGGTGCAGATGCAAACCGTCTGGGCCCCGGCGATCACGACCCTGCTCTACCTCATCATTTTCACCGTCGCGCTGGGCCGGGAAGGCAAGACGGTGCTGGGCGTGCCCTTCGCCGACTTCATCGCCCCGGGCCTGATCGTCATGGCCATGCTCCAGAACAGCTTCGCCAATTCCTCCTTCTCCCTGCTGGTCGGCAAGATTCAGGGGACGATCGTCGATTATCTGATGCCGCCGCTGTCGGTCGGGGAACTGATCGCCGGACTGGTCGGGGCGGCGGTGACCCGCGCTTTCCTGGTCGGTGGAGCGGTGTGGCTGATCATGGCGCTGTGGCCGGGGGTCGGCGTTGGCATATCGCACCCGCTATCGGTCTTCTGGTTCGGACTGATGGGATCGCTGATGCTGGCCTTCCTTGGGCTGCTGACATCGATCTGGGCCGAAAAATTCGACCACGCCGCCGTGGTCACCAATTTCGTGGTCGCGCCCCTCTCGCTATTGTCGGGCACATTCTATTCGGTCGAGCAGCTGTCGCCCGCCTTCCGCGCGATCAGCCATGCCAACCCGTTCTTCTACGTCATCTCGGGCTTCCGCCACGGTTTCCTGGGGGAAGCCGACTCGCCAATCTATATCGGCGGGATCGCGCTGCTGTTGCTGAACATCCTGCTGTTCGCGCTGTGCTACGGGCTCCTCAAGAGCGGCTGGAAAATCAAGAATTGAGCCGTTCCTGTTTGCTTTAATCCCAAGCTGTTGGCAGCCTAAAGCTTGATTAATTGCCTTCATCGCGGCCGCCCGGTTGTGCCTATGGTCCAGTTTCGGCGCTACGACGTGTCCGCGACCAAATCGTTTACCTGGGTGAACGGCGGATAACCGGGGCGTTCAGCCGTCAATCAACCGAACTCGGCCCATAAGCAGCGCATCAACGTTCTCGAAAGGAGAGAGCATATGCGTAAGTTTCTGATTTCAGCCGCCCTGATGGCTTCGACGGTTGCCGTCGCGGCGCCCGCCGCCGCCCAATGGGCGCCGCCCGCTTATGGCCAGCCGCAGGGCTATGCCTATGGCTATAATAACCAGGGCCAGGTCCGGCGCCTGGAAGTGCGGGTCCAGCAGATCCGCAACCAGATCCGCCAGCTCGATCGGCGCAACATCCTGAGCAATCGGGAAGCGGCCCGCCTCAACCAGGAAGCGCGCAGCCTCCAGTATCGCATCCGCCAGCAGAGCTATAATGGCCTGAGCGGGCGTGAGCGCTACGACATCGAGCGCCGGATCGCCCGACTTGAGCAGCGGGTCTATCGCGAAGCCCGCGACGGCGACAACCGCTGGGGCAATCGCTACCAAGGCCAGAATGGCTGGTACGACCGCGATCGCGACGGCCGCGACGACCGCTACGAGGACGATCGCGGTTATCGCCACGACTAACCCTTCGGGTCTTTGATCCGGATTGGGAAATGGAGGGGCGGTTCGCGAAAGCGGGCCGCCCCTTTTGTTTGACCCCGCGGCGAGGCGCGAGATATAGGCCCGGGAAGGCGGTCCGGGAGACCGCCTTTGCCTTTTCACATCGAAGCCACATGAGGAAACCCATGGCCATCACGCCGCTAATGCCCGTCTATCCGCGTTGCGAGGTGAGGCCGGTCAGAGGCGAGGGGGTTTATCTCTATGGCGAGGGCGGCGAGAAATATCTCGACTTCGCCAGCGGCATCGCGGTCAATCTGCTGGGCCACGGTCACCCGCACCTGACCAAGGCGATCCAGGATCAGGCGGCGACGCTGATCCATGTCTCGAACCTTTACGGCAGCCCGCAGGGCGAGTCGTTCGCGCAGCGGCTGGTCGACCTGACCTTCGCCGACACGGTGTTCTTCACCAATTCGGGCGCGGAGGCGGTCGAGTGCGCGATCAAGACCGCGCGCCGTTATCACCATGCCAAGGGCAAGCCGGAAAAGCATACCCTGATCACCTTTTCGAACGCCTTTCACGGCCGGACGATGGCGACCATCAGCGCGACCGACCAAGCCAAGCTCCGCGACGGGTTCGCGCCGCTCCTGGAAGGCTTCAAGGTCGTCGAGTTCGACAATCTTGAGGCGGCGCTGGCGGCGGTCGATCAGAATACGGCCGGATTCCTGGTCGAGCCGATCCAGGGCGAAGGGGGCATCCGCCCGGCGTCGAAGGAGTTTCTCCAGGGCCTGCGCAAGGCGTGCGACGAGAATGACCTGATGCTGGTGTTCGACGAAGTACAATGCGGCGTCGCCCGGACGGGAACGCTTTACGCCTATGAACAATATGGGGTTGAGCCGGACATCATGGCCTCGGCCAAGGGCATCGGTGGCGGTTTCCCGCTGGGCGCCTGCCTCGCCACCGAGAAGGCGGCGGCCGGAATGGTCATCGGCACGCATGGATCGACCTACGGCGGCAACCCGTTCGCGATGGCGGCGGGCGAGGCGGTGTTCGACATTGTCGCCAACGAGGAGTTTCTCGCCCGCGTCCGGGCAATGGGCGAACGGCTCCGCTCGGCGCTGGAGCAGATGATCCCCAATCATGACCATCTGTTTGAAAGCGTCCGGGGCGTCGGCCTGATGCTGGGCGTCAAGATGAAGACCGACAGCCGTGCGTTCGTCGGCTATCTGCGCACCAAGGGCATCTTGACCGTTGCCGCCGGCGACAACGTCGTCCGCGTGCTTCCGCCGCTGACCATCGAGGAAGGGCATATCGCCGAATTCGTCGAAGGGCTGTCGGCGGCGGCGGCCGACTACGACGTTCCCGAAGCGGCTTGATGAAGGGCCCGTATCACCGGCCAGTGGGGCCGTGATGTCCCACCCGAAGGGCTCTCAATGGTAGGGGGTACAGGCCCTAGGCACTTCCTCAACCTGTCCGATGCGGGCGGTGAAGCCATTGCCCATATTTTGAACGAGGCGATGGAGAGGAAGGAAAAGAGAGCAGGCTGGCCCAAGGGCAAAGCCGACGCGGACCGGCCGCTCGACGGCGCAGTTCTGGCGATGATTTTCGAGAAGAGCAGCACGCGGACCCGCGTGAGCTTCGACCTCGCCATGCGCCAGCTTGGCGGGACGGCGATCATGCTCGACTCCGCGACCTCGCAATTGGGGCGTGGGGAGACTGTCGCCGATACGGCGCGGGTGCTGTCGCGCTTTGCCGACGCGATCATGATCCGCACCGATCACCATCGCAAGGCGGAGGAATTGGCGCAGCACGCGACGGTGCCGGTCATCAACGGCCTCACCGACCTGACGCACCCCTGCCAGATCCTGGCCGACATGCAGACGGTAATCGAACATCGCGCGAAGCTTGCGGGAAGCCGCTGGGCCTGGCTCGGCGACGGCAACAACGTCTGCAATTCGCTGATCGAGGCGGCGGCGCTAATGCATTTCCAGCTGGCGGTGGCGACGCCCAACCGGTTCGAGCCGGATGTCGGCATGTGCGCCATGGCGAGCACCCGCGACGACATTTATTTCACCGAAAATCCGATCGAAGCGATCGACGGCGCCGAAGTGGTCGTGACCGATACCTGGGTTTCGATGGGCCAGGAGGATGAAGAATATCGCCGCGAGGCGTTCGCCCCATTCCAGGTCGACGAGGAGATGCTGGCGCGCGCTGCGCCCGGCGCGACATTTCTCCACTGCCTGCCCGCGCATCGCGGAGAGGAGGTGACTGACGGGGTCATCGACGGACTGCAGTCGGCGGTGTGGGATGAGGCCGAAAACCGGCTGCACGCGCAAAAGGCGCTGCTGCTGTGGTGCCTGGGCAAAATATAGCCCGCCCCTCCCTGCAAGGGAGGGGGAAGTTGCGGCTTCGACCGTCGACCCCTATCTCGCCGCGATGAGTGAAATCCTGCTGAAAGAAGATGTTGCACTGGGCGTCACGGTGCCTTCGCGCCATGCGCGGGGACGGGCCGCGCGGATCGGGCCGGCGCTCGATGCAATCCTGGCCAATCATGGCTACCCGCCGGTGATCGAGCAGTTGCTGGCCGAAGCGCTGATCCTGACCGCGCTGCTGGGTTCGCTGCTCAAGGATCCGGCGGGTCAGTTGACGATCCAGGCGCAGACCGAGAATGGCATCGTCGACCTTCTGGTCTGCGACTATATGGGCGGCGAATTGCGTGGCTATGTGCGCCACGATGCGGATCGGCTCGCCGAAGCCGGCCCGCACCCCACGCTCTTTTCGCTGTTCGGCAAGGGCTATCTGGCGATCACTTTCGACCAGCCGGCGACCGAGGAGCGTTACCAGGGAATCGTCCCCCTCGAAGGCGAAGGGCTCGGCGAGGCGGCGCAAAGCTATTTCAGCCAGTCCGAGCAAATTCCGTCGATCGTGCGGCTCGCCGCGCGGCGCGACGATGCGGGCTGGGTCGGGGGCGGCCTGATGTTCCAGCACCTTCCGGAAGGCGAGGAGGGCCGAGAGCGTCTCCACACCCGGCTCGACCACCCGGAATGGCCGCACATCGCGACGCTGGTCGGGTCGGTCAAGGCCGAGGAATTGACCGACCGCGCCCTGCCGCTCGACGACCTGATCTGGCGTCTGCTACACGAGGAACAGGAAGTGCGGACGCTCGAGCCCGTCAGACTGTCCAAGGGATGCCGCTGCAGCCCCGACTATATCGCCTCAGTCATTGCGCGCTTTCCGCCCGAAGACAGGGCCGAAATGGTTGGGGAGGACGGGCTGATACGGGTCGACTGCGCCTTTTGCGCGACCAGCTTTCCGATAGCCGCCGAAGCGGCCTGACAAAGGACAGATAGTTGCTTTCAGTTAATAAATCCGTGGTAAAAGATTGGTGATGACATTCGATAAGCGAATCGGCCTGGGCGCGCTTGTGGCCCTGTCTGCAGCGGGGGCGATCGCCGCCGCGCAGCCACGCGCGCTAGCGCCCGCCGAAGGAGGGCTATGGGAAGTCAGTGAGAGCGCTTCCGGCCACAATGCCACCCAGGTCTGCGTTCCTTCGGCCGAGGTATTGGCGCAATATGAGCATCGGCAGGGGCGCTGCACTCGCGCGGTCATTTCCGACAAGGGCAGCGAGGCGGTCATTCACTACACCTGTGCGGACGGCGGCTTCGGCCAATCGAAGGTGACGCTGCTGACTCCACGATCGATGCGGATCGACACGCAGGGCATTTCGGCCAATTTGCCGTTTCATTATCAGCTGCACGCGCGCCGCCTGGGCAATTGCGGCGGTCGTTAATCAGTCTTTAACCATAGGACCGATAGGACTGTACCCGTGCCTTCTTCGGCACGCTTTCCTCCCTTTCGGGCCAAGCCCGATCCTGGGGCCGCCCGCATCGCAGGCGGCCCTTTCTTTTTGACTTCATGCGCGGCAAGGGGACGCGATGCTCCTCTTTGTTATCAAGGCGCTGATTTCGGGCGTGTTGGTTGCGACGATTTCGCTTGTCGCAAAGCGCTATCCCGGCTGGGGCGGACTGATCGCCTCATTGCCGCTGGTGTCGGTCTTGTCGATGCTGTGGCTGTACGGTGAAACCCGCGACCCCGAGCGAGTGGCGGCGCTGTCGATAGGCGCATTCTGGTTCTTCCTCCCCTCCGTACCGATGTTCCTGGTCATTCCCGCGCTTCTTCGATCCGGCCTGTCGTTTCCGCTGACGATGGCGCTGGCGATCGTCATGACGATCGGGCTCTACGCCGCCATGGGCTGGCTCGCGCCGCGATTGGGCATTGCCTTGTGAGCGTGCAGCGGCCGGCGGTCGTCCTTCTGTCGGGCGGGCTCGAATTCCATGGTTTGCGCCGCGTTGGCGCGCGAGCGGGGATTCGACGTGCTGGCGCTGACGATCGACTATCACCAGCGTCACCGGGTCGAGCTGGAAGCCGCGAAGCGCATCGCTGCCGGGCTAGCCGACCGCCATATCGTCCTGCCGCTCGATCTGACCGCGTTCGGCGGATCGGCGCTGACCAGCGACATTGCGGTTCCCAAGGATGGCGTCGGCGAGGGAATTCCGGTGACCTATGTCCCCGCCCGCAACACGGTCTTTCTCAGCCTGGCGCTGGCCTGGGCCGAGGCGGCGGGAGCCAGAGACCTGTTCGTGGGAGTCAACGCGTTCGACTATTCCGGCTATCCCGATTGCCGCCCCGAATTCATCGAAGCTTTCCAAATGCTCGCGAACAAGGCGACCCGGGCTGGCGTGGAGGGTCAAGGCTTTGCGATCCACGCCCCGCTCCAGCACATGACCAAGGCGGACATTGCGCGCGAGGCGGCCAGGCTGGGTCTCGACGCGGGGCTCAGCCATAGTTGTTACGATCCGGATGCCGACGGCGGCGCCTGCGGGTTGTGCGACGCCTGCCGGCTCCGCGCCAAGGGGTTCGAGGAGGCGGGGCTGGCCGATCCAACCCGCTACGCACGTCGATGAGCTACGCCGTCAAGGAAGCCTTCCTGACCCTTCAGGGGGAGGGGATTCAGGCCGGAAGCCGTGCCGTGTTCCTGCGTTTCGCCGGCTGCAACCTGTGGAGCGGGCGCGAGCAGGACAGGGCCACCGCGCAGTGCAATTTCTGCGATACCGATTTCGTCGGGACCGACGGGTCGGGTGGCGGAAAATTCGCCGGAGCCGATGGGCTTGCCGACCATGTTGAGGGACTATGGGGCAAGGGCCTTGAGCGGCGGCTGGTGGTGGTAACCGGCGGCGAGCCGATGCTCCAGCTGGATTCGAGCCTGATCGAAGCGCTGCATGCACGCGGCTTCCGAGTGGCAGTGGAAAGCAACGGGACGATCGCCGCGGCACCCGGCATCGACTGGCTATGCATCAGCCCCAAGGCAGGCACCGATGTTATCCAGCGGTCGGGGGACGAATTGAAGCTGGTCTGGCCTCAACCGGGAATCGATCCTGTCGATCTGGAGGGTTGGGATTTCAGGCATTTTCTGGTCCAGCCGATGGACTGTCCAGACGGCAAGGCAGCCAGGGATGCCGCCATCGACCTGGCCATGAGCCGCCCGCACTGGCGGCTGTCGCTCCAGGCGCACAAGGTGGTGGGCCTCCCATAAAAAAGAGCCGCCGGATTTCTCCGGCAGCTCTTTTCCAAAACCAGGCGAGCCACCGAGGCGGCTCGCCAAGCGATTACATTGCGTTGGTCGAGTTCATGTCCGACATGTTGGCGTCGGTCATGTTGGCGTCCATCGTCATGTTGGCGTCCATGTTGGTGGTCGCGTCGATGGCGGTGGTATCATTGGCGACGACGTTCTCCGTGGTGAGGGTCTCGTCGACATTCATCGTGTTCTCAGCGGCTTCGTTGCTACTACAAGCCGAAACCGCCAGGGCCGCACCAGCGACCAGGATCAAAGCACGCATTCAAAACTCCCTTGATTGTCAGATTTGGCGGAGGTGTTCCCCTCGCACAAATCGCGCGCACAATAGTCGGGGAGGGGGCGAGCCTCAAGCAACTTGTGACGCCTCGGCCAAAATACTGAGAAATAAGGGAAAGTTCCGTTTTAGAGCAAAATCTACGCGCTCCATGCAGGAATCCAGTCCCAATGCGGAGAGGCTCGTCACTCCATATTCGGCAATCCCGCAGGGCACGATTCCGCCGAAATGCGAAAGGTCCGGCGCGACGTTGATCGAAAAGCCGTGCATCGTCACCCAGCGCTTCACCCGGACGCCAATCGCGCCGATCTTCGCCTCCATTGGGCCCGTTCCCGTCCAGATGCCGATACGCCCCGGTTCCCGCCGCGCGGTGACGCCAAGGTCGCCGAGTGCGGCGATCATCCAGCCTTCGAGCGAGTGGACGTAGCGGCGCACGTCCTTGCCGCGCTTTTCGAGGTCGAGGACGAGATAGACCACGCGCTGGCCAGGCCCGTGATAGGTGTACCGCCCGCCACGCCCGGCATCGAACACCGGAAACCCCATCGGATTGCTCAGCTCGGCCGGATCGGCGCTGGTCCCGGCGGTGAACAGCGGAGGGTGCTCGAGCAGCCAGACGAGTTCGCTGGCCTGGCCTTCCCTTACCGAGACCGCCCGGGCCTCCATCTCCGCCAGCGCCGCGGCATAGGGAACGACCGTTTCGTCCACCCGCCATTCGATGCCGTCGCGCTCCATCGACATGCCCATGCCGCCAGCCAGCCGCCTCGGCAAGGGAGATTGTCACGCCGCTCGCCGCTCTCTACGGTTCGATGAAAATCGCAGGGACAGGGGATCATATGGCGTTGTCGATCAGCAAGGCATGGGACGAGGCCCGCACATCATTGGCGGCCAACCGCCGCCTTATCACGCCGGTCGCGCTCGGACTGATCCTGGTGCCCGCGGTGGTGAGTTCCATGGTCGAGCCTCGAACCGCTCCCGGGGAGCAGCCCGAAGCGGGGCCGTGGATGTGGATTACGCTGGCCATGATCATCATCATGTTGACCGGCCAGCTGGCCCTCGTTCTGTTGACCAACGGCTGGCAGGGCAGCGTCGGTGAAGCAATCAAGCGGGCGCTTCGCCGTCTTCCGACCCTGTTGATCTCAGCGATGATCGTCATGGTGCCGCTGATCGTGATCCTGACAGCCCTGCTGGTCATCGTCGGTGTCGGGACCGGCGGCGACGGCCGATTTTCCATGGCCAGCATGTCTCCAACCGGCTGGCTCGTGTTTTTCGCCGGCATCCTGATCCTGTTCGTGGTGGCGGTACGGCTGCTACCACTGGTAGTGGTGACGGCTGCCGAGGATGTGGGTCCGATCGCGGCCGTGCGTCGCTCGTTCGCGCTGACCGCCGGCCATTTCTGGAAGCTGCTGGGGTTCGTGCTGCTTGCCACCATCGCATTTCTGGTGGTCGCGGCGGCGGCGGGCGCAGTAATCGGCTCGATCGTCGCGCTGCTCTTCGGCCGGCCCGAGCCGTGGACCGTCTCGCTGTTGCTGGTGGCGCTGACCGCGGGGCTGGTGCAGGCGGCATTCGTCACTTTTTACACGGCGATGCTCGCCCGAATCGCCGCTCAGCTAAACGCTGGCCGGCCCAGCGTACCCGACGTCGAGCATAAGGACTAAATCAGCGCCACTTGGCGAGTGGCGGCAAGCTCATCAGGATCGCGTCGATATTGCCACCGGTCTTCAGACCGAACAGCGTGCCGCGATCGTAGAGCAGGTTGAACTCGACGTAGCGGCCGCGAAACTCGAGCAGTTTTTCCATGTCGGCGTCGCTGTAGGGGGTCGCCATCCGCTTGCGGACGATCCCGGGATAGATGTCGAGGAACGCCTCGCCGACGTCACGGGTGAAGGCGAAATGCTCGTCGAAATGATCTTCCAGCCGGTCGTAGAAAATCCCGCCGGCGCCGCGAGCGACCTGGCGGTGCGGTAGCCAGAAATACTCCTCCGCCCATTTCGAAAAGCGCGGGTAGAAGGTGGGATCATGCGCCGCGCAGGCGGCCCGCAGCCGGGCGTGGAAAGCGTCGGTGTCCGCTTGATACGGGATTGCGGGATTAAGGTCCGCGCCACCCCCGAACCAGCGTCGCGTCGTGGTCAGGAAGCGCATGTTCATGTGAACCGCGGGGACATGAGGGTTGGCCATGTGCGCGACCAGGCTAATTCCCGTGGCGAAGAAGCTTGGGTCCTCCTCGGCGCCAGGGATGGACGATGCGAACTCGGGCGAGAAGCGGCCGAAGACGGTCGAGACGTTGACCCCGACCTTTTCGAACACCTTCCCCGTCATCTGTCCGCGAACCCCGCCGCCTCCCGTCCCGGACTGCGATCCGGGGTCTTCGGTGCGATCCCAGGGGATATATTCGAACTTGGCGTCGCTCCCTGTTTCGCGTTCGATCGCCTCGAACTCCGTGCGGATCCGATCGCGCAGGGTTTCAAACCAGTCGCGAGCGTCCTGCTGCTGATTGTCGAGCTGGATCATGCGGGTAGTCCCTGAGTTTGGCGGAGCGCCTCGCCAAGGGCGAGCGCGGCGGAGGTAGCGAGGTTGAAGGAGCGGACATCCGCGCGGATTGGAATGCGCAGGCGCGCGTCGCATGATGCGGCGATGTCGGCGGGGACGCCGGCGCTTTCCTGACCGAACATCAGGATGTCGTCCCTTTGGAAATCGATAATCATAGGGCGATTGGCGGCCTTTCGTCGTGAACAGGATCAGCCTGCCCCGCGCCGCCTGGCGAAACGCGGCGAAGCCTGGATGGCGAACCACTTCGACATGGTCGATATAGTCCATCGCGGCGCGGCGTACCCGCTTGTCGTCCCAGTCGAAACCCATCGGCTCGATCAGGTCGACCGCGACGCCCATGCAGGCGCCCAGACGCATTACCGCGCCGACATTCCCGGCGATTTCCGGTTGGTAGAGGGCGATGCGCATGTCGCGCGGATAGTCCGTGCACCGCTAGCTGCACAAGCAGGGCAATTTGCCCATTTGCATAAGACGGTCGAGGCGCTATCAGGCCCGCCAACCGCAGCCGGGAAGCCGGAGGCGGTGCCGTATCCGGTGCCAATCGGCACATTCGTGCGAATAATCGTTCTTGAAGGTGAGCATGGCCACGCTGGAAGAAACCACCGCCGCGATGGAGGCAGACCATAGCCTTCGCCGCCGCGACTTCATCAATATTGCCGCCGTCAGTTTCGCCGGAGTCGGCACGGTTGCCGTGGCGATCCCGCTGATCACCCAGATGAGCCCGTCCGCGGATGTCCTCGCGCTCGCTTCGACCGAGGTCGATATTTCGAAGATCGCGCCGGGGCAGGCGATCAAGACCAGTTGGCGCAAGCAGCCGGTGTTCGTGCGCAACCTCACCCCGCAGGAAATCGCCGCCGCCAATAAGGTGCCGCTGAGCGAACTTCGCGATCCCCAGACGCTGGGCGAGCGGACCAAGCCGGGCAAGGAAAACTGGCTGATCACGCTAGGCGTTTGCACCCACCTCGGCTGCGTTCCGCTGGGTACCGGTGAAGGCGAGAATCGCGGCGATTACGGCGGCTATTTCTGCCCGTGCCACGGCTCGCACTACGACACTGCGGCGCGCATCCGCAAAGGGCCGGCGCCGCTCAATCTGTTCGTGCCGGAATATGCTTTCACTTCCGACACCGTCGTGACAATCGGCTAACAGGGGACAGACAAGTCATGAGCTTTGCCTGGGCCAAGCCCTATGAACCCAAGACCGAACTGGGCCGCTGGATCGACGAGCGCATGCCGCTTCCCCGGCTGGTCTATAATGCGGTCGGCGGCGGCTATCCGGTCCCGCGCAATCTCAATTACGGCTGGAACTTCGGCGTTCTCAGCGGAATTTTCCTGACGATCCAGATCGTCACCGGCATCGTGCTGGCGATGCATTATTATGCGTCGGCCGACGGAGCGTTCAATTCGGTCGAGCACATCATGCGCGACGTGAACGCCGGCTGGATGCTGCGCTATGCCCACGCCAATGGTGCAAGCTTCTTCTTCATCGTCGTCTATATCCATATCTTCCGCGGCCTGTTCTACGGATCGTACAAGGCGCCGCGCGAGCTGGTGTGGATGCTCGGCCTGGTCATCTACCTGCTGATGATGGCGACCGCCTTCATGGGCTATGTGCTTCCCTGGGGGCAGATGAGCTATTGGGGCGCGCAGGTCATTACCGGCTTCTTCCGCGCGATTCCGCTGGTCGGCGAACCGATCCGTATATGGCTGCTTGGCGGCTATTCACCCGATCAGGCGGCGCTGACCCGCTTCTTCTCGCTCCATTACCTGCTGCCGTTCGTGATCGCCGGCGTGGTCATCCTTCATATCTGGTCACTGCACATTCCCGGCTCGAACAACCCGACCGGCGTCGACGTCAAGAGTGAGAAGGACACGCTGCCCTTCCACCCCTTCTACACGGCCAAGGACGGCTGGTTCGCCGGGCTGTTCCTGACGCTTTACGCGGCAGTGCTGTTCTTCATGCCCAACGCGCTGGGCCACCCGGACAATTATATTCCGGCCAATCCGCTGGCGACGCCGGCGCATATCGTGCCCGAATGGTATTTCTGGCCCTTCTACGCGATCCTGCGTTCCTTCACCTTCGATTTCCTTTGGGTGCCGGCCAAGCTGTGGGGCGTGATCGCGATGTTCGCGTCGATCCTGCTGCTGTTCTTCCTGCCATGGCTCGACAAGTCGCCGGTTCGCTCGGGTTCCTACCGCCCGCTTTTCAAGCGCTTTTTCTGGATCCTGCTGGTTGATATCGTCGTCCTTGGCTATATCGGCGGAGCGCCGATTTCGCCACGCAACGTCGCGCTCGGTCAGCTCGCAACCGCATATTATTTCGCGCACTTCCTGATCATCCTTCCGCTCGTTTCGAGAAGGGAAACTCCGCTGCCGCTGCCGAACTCGATTTCGGAGAGCGTGCTTCATGGGGAGCAGCAGGAAGCGCGCGCCGATCGGCCAGACGAAGCCGGCGAATTAAGGGGTAACGATCAATGATCCGCTGGATTGCCCGAATTGTCGGCCTTGGCTTCGTCATCGCGGTGCTATTTGCCTTTGGCAGCGACCTGAAGACCTATTTCCAATCGCCGCCCGAACCCACCGCCGAGCACGAGTTCCATCGCGAGCCGAGGGAATTGCATCTCGCCTCGAACGGTCCGTTCGGCAGATATGACCGCGCGCAGCTGCAGCGCGGCTTCCAGGTCTACAAGGAAGTCTGCTCGGGCTGCCACAGCCTGAACCGCGTCGCTTTCCACGACCTTGAAGCGCTTGGCTATAACGAGGCCGAGGTGAAGGCGATCGCCAATCAATGGACGACCGAAGTGCCGTCGATGAATCCGGAGACCGGCGAGCCGGCGACCCGCAAGGCGATACCGGCCGACCATTTCCCGAGCCCTTACGCCAATGACACGGCCGGCCGCGCGGCGAATAATAATGCGCTTCCGCCCGACCTGTCGCTGATGGCCAAGGCACGCGAAGATGGCCCGGCCTATATCTATTCGCTGCTGACCGGCTATCGGAACCAACCGGCCGAATTGCTCGCCAAATTCCCGTCGGCGAAGACCCCGCCCGGGCTGCACTACAATCCCTATTTCGCGAACCTCAACCTGGCCATGCCGCCGCCGCTGACCAGCGAAGGGCAGGTGACCTATGCCGAGGGCAATCCCAAGCCGACAGTCGACCAAATGGCGAAGGACGTATCGGCCTTCCTAGTGTGGGCGGCCGAGCCCAAGCTGGAAAATCGCCACCGCTACGGCGTTGCGGTGTTGGTCTTCCTGATCGTTGCAACGATCCTGGGTTATATGAGCTACCAGAACATCTGGGCCCAAGCGAAGCGCAAGGTAGCTCCCAAGGGCGTGCTCGATCCGGAGAACAAGGCCAAGCGGACCCGAGCGACCAGAAAGGCCGACGCCGCCGATTGAGGATGGCTGAGATCATGACCAGCGCGTTCGATGAGCTGAGGGCGCTGGTCCGGACGATCCCGGATTTTCCAAAGCCGGGGATCGAGTTCCGCGATGTTACGACGCTCCTCCTCGACCGCGTCGGGCTTGCCGGGGCAGTCGAAGCACTGGCGAACACCGTTGATCAACCGATCGACCTGGTCGCGGCTATCGAAGCGCGCGGATTTGCCATTGGCGGCGCGCTGGCGGTCAGGCTGGGCGCGGGCCTGTTGCTCATCCGCAAGGACGGCAAGCTTCCCGGAGCGACCATCGCCGAGGATTATGCGCTGGAATATGGCACAGACCGGCTGGCGATGCATGTCGATGCCTGCACGCCCGGGGCCCGGGTATTGATCGTCGACGACCTGCTGGCGACCGGAGGAACCGCCCTGGCCGCCGCGCGCCTGATCCGCCGCGCGCAGGGTAAGGTCTTGCGGCGCACGGTTCATCATCGACCTGCCCGATCTTGGCGGCGGCAAGGCGCTGGCAGACCATGGGATAGAGACCCGCAGCCTGATCGAATTCGCCGGCGATTGACGCGGTGAACGGCCGCTTAACGGTTCACGGCGCGTTCAACCGCCTGGGCCTAAGCTGTTGGCACACTCGAATAATTTCGGAGAAATGCGATGTATGCGTCCCGAATTCGCGCCGTCGGCCTTGCTGTTGGTGCGTCAATTGCCCTTGCCGCCTGCGCAACGCCTTATGGCTATGGCGGGGTTGGCGTCGGTATCGGCAGTGGCGGCTATTATGGCGACTATGGCTATGACCGCTACGGCTATGGCTACCCGGCCTACGGCGGCTATTCGTCTTATGGCGGCTACGGTTATCCGTCCTACGGCTGGTACGACAATTCCTATTATCCGGGCAGCGGCTATTACGTCTATTCGCGCGATGGCAGCCGTCATCGGTGGAGCGATGCCCAGCGTCGTTACTGGGAATCGCGTCGCGACCGGCGTGAGGACCGCCGCGAGGTTCGGCACAACCGGGACGATTATCGGCAGGACGTCCGAGTCGACCGCCGCCAGACGCGTCAGGACATTCGTCAGAACCGGACCGAATATCGGTCAGGCCAGATAGACCGCAAGACCCTGAAGCGGGAGAATCGCTCCGAACGGAAGGAATTCCGGACAGACAAGCGTCAGGCGAAGCGTGAGTTGCGCCGCGAAAACCGCAAGGACCAGCGGGACTGACAAGAGGGGCCGGCGGATTAGTCCGCCGGCCGCTTTTGCATTAGCACGATAGAGGTGAACCGCATCACCGGCACGTCATCCTGGTTGGTGACCGTGGTTTCGGTGCGAAAGCTGCCGATGCTGGGCTTCGACCGCGACGGTGTCTTTTCGATGATCGTCCCTTTGACCGTCAGCCTGTCTCCGGGATAGACCGGCTTCAACCATCGCAGATCGTCGACTCCGGGGGAGCCGAGGCCGGCCTGCTCGGTTGCCACGACGTGGCGGGCGATGACCGCCATCGTCATCGCGCAGGTATGCCAGCCCGATGCGGCAATCCGGCCGAAATGGGTCTTGGCTGCTTCCTCGTCACTCAGATGGAACGGCTGCGGATCATATTTCCGCGCGAATTCCAGCACTTCCTCACGCGTTACGGCGTAATGGCCGAAGATAGTTTCGGCCCCGACTTCCAAATCCTCGAAATAGATCATGACGCTTCATTGCCGTTCGCGGCGGCAAAGGAAAGTGGCAAAACGAAACCCGTCGCGATTATGTCGCGACGGGTTCGAAACTTGCCGATGATGGCTGCTAGAATTTTCGCCCGACGCGGATTTCAATCGTCCGCGGCCGACTGACCACGGTGTAAATCTTGCCGCCGCCCGCGGTTACATTGTCCTGATCGCCGCAAACCTCCTCACGGCACTGGATGCCCTTCGATAGCTGGCCACGGACGTCAAACAGGTTCTTCACGAAAAGGTCGAGCGACCAGGGACCCGTCTCGACGCCGGTGCCAATGTCGACTTCGGTAAAGGCGTCGAGGTTGCCGTAAATGTCGTTGATGCCCGGACGGAGGTCGCGCTTTCGCTTGCCTTCATAGGTGATGACGCCCTGGACGTGGGCCTTCATGTCGGGTCGAAGGCCCCATTCGTAGCGGAGTTGGCTACTGCCCTTCCAAGGCGCGGTGAGCGGCAGCTTGTCGCCCTTTTCGGCCAGGAGATCCAACCCGCCGAAGAACCCAGCGTCCCGGCAGTCGACGGCCAGCTCGTCGAAACAGAAATCTTCTCTGAGCACTGCATGGTTGTAGGACGCACCGGTGCTCCAACTCAGACCTGGCATCGGCCGCAACAGCAGGTCGGCTTCCAGCCCGGTAATGCGCGCCTTCGCGACGTTGCGAACGACGGTCAGGCCATTTTCGCCGAGGAGCGAAACCTGCATGTTGTTCCAGTCCTCGATGTAACCGGCTACGTTGAAGTGGGCGCCGCGGCCGAAGCTGATTTTCGCGCCTGCCTCATAATTGGTAAGGTAATCGGCCTGGTATGGCGGGAAGCTGCCGCGCCGATTGACCCCGCCAGGGCGGAAGCCACGCGACCATGTGGCGTAGAAGAGCAGATCGTCATTGGCCTTGTAGGTAAGGTTGAGACGGTGGACGAAACCACTGTCCTTCACCCGCTTGTCGAGATTGGTGCACGGTGTGCCATTGACCTCGGGAGGGCCGAAGCACTGGGAAACACCGGTGCTGCCGCTATAGCCTTCGCCAAAGCCGAAGAAGCCTTTGAGCGAGTTGTTGAATTTGTAATAGCGGCCGCCGGCGGTCGCCGTCAGTTTTGGCGTGATATCGAACGACAGCTCACCGAACGCCGCGTAGTCGCGATCGACCCGCAGCTGCTTGGTAAACCAGATGTCGTCGGTGCCGGGGACCTGCAGATCTTCCGACAGGCCGGGAATGATATAGTTTTGTTCGATATTATGTTGCTGGCGCTGGTAAAACAGGCCCGCCACAACGCGAACACGCTGGTCGGCAGGAGATGCGACGCGGAGTTCATGCGACTGCTTGCGGTAGCGGTCATCAGCCTGGATGAGCTGGTTCGGAACGACCGGATCACCGGCGTCGTCGTACCAATAGGCGCCATAGCCAACCAGTTCGTTGTAGAAATAGGCGTAGTCCGAATAATCGAGCTCTGAATCGACTTGCCGCTTCATGTAGGAACCGGCGTAGGTCACGTCGAAATTGCCGATCTTTCCTTCCACGGTCAGCGCTGCCTGGAACCATTTGTCCTTCAGCTTTTCAGGGTTGAATTGCATGGTTTCATAATCGCCCAGCCCGCGCTCTTCCGCGAATGAGCCGCCCGACTTTTGCACCTGACCGATAATCTGCGGAGTGACGGTCCAGTCGTCATTAAGGTCGACCTTCAGCGCGGCCCGGGCGCCGTAAGTCTTGACGTCGTTGTAATTATCCTCGGCAAGGTTGGCGTTGTCGAGGACCAGCGTGTTGCCGGTCGGCGTGCCGGAGGAATTGAATTCGGTCATCACCCGCTGGCCTGCGATATTGTCGATGTAGCCGCCGTCGCGGCGGTACCAGCCGACGACACGCGCGGCGACGTTGCTGGCAATGGGCAGGTTGACGAAGCCTTCCCCCGAATAACCCCAGTCGCCGTGCGCGACCTTGTTCGTCTCCAAATTCACCTCGCCATAGGTGCCGCTGAGGTCGGGCTTGTTGGTGATGATGCGGATAGTGCCGGCCTGACTCGACGCGCCGTACAAAGTGCCCTGCGGGCCGGCGAGCGCTTCGATCCGCGCAATGTCGAAAATGTGGATGTCGAGCGCGCCCTGGATCGTCGTGATCGGCTGCTCGTCCAGATAGGTGCCGACGCTTGGCAAGGAAGCACTGTGATTGGCGTTCTCTCCGCTGGCAACGCCGCGGAAATAGACGTTGTTGGTGCCCGGACCATCGGCGCTGCCGCCGCCGCCGCCAGCCTTTGACGAAAGCGATGGGACCAGGCGGGCATAATCGTTGAAGTCGTTGACCTGCAGGTCGTCGAGCGTCTTGGTCGTGATCGCGGTGATCGCGATCGGCACGTCCTGGAGATTTTCCTCGCGCTTCGTGGCGGTGACGACGATGACGTCTTCGTCCGTCTCCTGCTGTCGAGCAACTGTCGCCTTCTGCCCGCCGCCCACATCCTGTGCGTTAGCCGGCATCCCGATCAGGGCGGTCGATGCGAGGAGCATGCATTGAACGTGACGGGTGAACGAGCGGCTCGCGGTCATCATATATCCCCCCAATTAGATGCCGGGGAGAGTGTGACGCCGCCATCCGTCCGTCAATTCGGTTTCATCACGCTGCTGTTACGATTTTGCGGGGGCTATGGCCGCGGTGCATCATCCCAGGTGAAAAGCGTCGACCCAAGCGCCTTCTTCAGCGGCGCAAGCCATTGTTCGAAGGGTTTCCAACGGTCAAATCCCGAGCGGCTGAGCGGCCGGCGAACCTGCTCGCTGCTGGCGGTGCGGACCGGCCGCCTGGTTTCGTGAAAACGCAGGCAGGCATCTTCCCAATCCAGCCCGCAATAAGCGAGCAGGGCGCGGATTTGGACCTCCGGTTCCTCGACCAGCCGATCGTGGATCACGCGATGGATCCGACCAGGCTGCACAGCATCCAGATGCGCTATCAGCCGGACATAGTCAGCGTAATAACGGCCGATGTGCGCCAGATCGTAGGTGAAGGCTTGTCCGCGCGCGAAATGCTGTTTGAAGTTGGAAAAGCCGCAGTCGAGCGGGTGACGGCGGGCGTCGATGATCCTGGCGTTGGGTAGAATCAGCCGGATGAAGCCGGCATAGAGCCAATTGTTGGGCAGCTTGTCGATGAAGAAGGGTTTGTCTTCGCTGCGCTGAATTCGGGTCCGATCGAGATATTCCTGGTCCGATCGAGGTGAGTGCATCACCGTCGAGGCCGGCAAGCGCATCCGGGTAATCGCCCCGCTCGCCGCGCGCGGGCCGTCCATCGATCTGGCGAGCGAGGGCGGGAATGTCAGGCAGCTCCATCGTGCCTTCGATCTGGCTGTGGCTGGCCAAAATCTGCTCGATGAGCGTCGACCCGGCCCGGGGCATGCCGATGATGAAGATCGGGTCCGGCGCCGAACATCCCAAGCCGTCGCGCTGCGCGAAAAACTCGCGAGTCATCATCTCGATGCTCCGGTCGACCATGTCCGAGATGCGGTCGGGGCTATGCGCCACCTGAGCCGCTCGAATGGCGTTGCCGGTCGAATAATGGTGCCATGCCGACTCTGCATCGCGCCTGTCCTCATGGGCTTTGCCGAGGGCAAAATGGAGGTGAAGCCGGTCGTCCTGCCCAATCGCGGCACCGTCGAGCGCCGCTTCCATCGCGCCCACGTCGCCGTCGTCGAAGGCGATCGTCTTCAGATTGGCCAGGCTCCACCAGACTTCGCCAAGGGCTGGCGAAATGGCGATGGCCTGGCGATAGGCGGCGAGCGCATCGTCCAGCCGGCCAACCGTCTTGAGCAGATGGGCCATGCTCATCCATATCTTGGGCTGGTCAGGGTGCCGGTCTAGCACGTCGCGATAGAGGTGGATCGCTTCCTCATAGCCGCCGACGCGGCCGAGCGCGGCGGCGCGAAGGTTGCGGTGCGCATCGGCGACCTGTCCCCGCTCACCAAGCTCGTCGAGAACCTCCAGCGCTTCGGCCGCGCGATTCTGGCGATAGAGGACGGTGGCTAGATTGGCGCGGGCCGCCTGAAAATCGGGCGACAGTTCCAGCGCACGGCGAAGCAAATTCTCCGAATCCTGAAGCCGTCCGATCCGGGCTGCGAGTTCGGCCAGCATCCGGATGGCCGCGACATTGGTCGGATCGCGCTTGAGGAAGGGCTTGAGAATCCGTTCGGCGACAGGAAGGTCGTTGTCCGCCAACGCAGCACCCGCCCGCATCAGGTCAGGATCGCTCACGGCGGCTGACAACGCTGCCTGGGCATTGATGGTCGGCGACACAGTCATGTCGCCCGCGACGCTAGTGGACAGATTTACCACCAACAAGCGGCGAGGGCGGGGATTGCGAAGGCGAGGATTGTCACGGAATAAAGCCGTGACGTCGATCGGGTTCGCTGGCGCGATCCGTCGGCCGGACGTCGACGTCTCGACGCGCTGGCTCGGTTTTGCTGCGCAAACCCTCCCCTACGCACGGCGTTTCGGATCACACGTTGAACTTGAAGTGGAGGACGTCACCGTCCTTCACGACATAGTCCTTCCCTTCCTGGCGCAGCTTGCCGGCATCGCGGGCGCCGGCTTCGCCGTTGAGCGCGATATAATCGTCGTAAGCGATGGTTTCGGCGCGGATGAAGCCGCGTTCGAAATCGGTGTGGATTTCTCCCGCGGCACGGGGCGCCTTGGACCCCTTCTCGACCGTCCACGCGCGCGCTTCCTTGGGGCCGACGGTAAAGAAGGTGATGAGGTGGAGGAGGTCATAGCCTGACCGGATGACGCGGGCGAGCCCGGTTTCGTGAAGCCCCATTTCCTCGAGGAAGGCCAGGCGCTCGTCGCATGTCCATGGTGACGAGGTCGGCCTCGATCGCGGCGGAGACGACGACGGCGTTGGCGCCTTCGGCCTTGGCCTTGTCGAACACGCGGGCCGATTGCTCGTTGCCGTCAGCAGCGTCGTCCTCGTTTACGTTGCAGACATAGAGCACGGGCTTGGCGGTGATCAGCTGGGCCTGGCTGAAAAGGCGCTCCTCTTCCTCGTCCTTTGGCTTGGTGAGGCGCGCCGGCTTGCCCTCTCGGAGCAGTTCGAGCGCCTGGCCGAGGACGGAGGCGGCGATTTTCGATTCCTTGTCGCCCTGCTGGCCGCGCTTGACGAGGTTGGGAACGCGCTTCTCGAGGCTTTCCAGGTCGCTCAAAAGAAGCTCGGTCTCGACCACTTCGGCGTCGGCGACGGGATCGACATGGTTCGAGACATGCTGGATGTCGTCATTCTCGAAGCAGCGCAGGACGTGGACGATCGCGTCCACCTCGCGGATGTTGCCGAGGAACTGGTTGCCGAGGCCTTCGCCCTTGGACGCACCCTTCACCAGGCCGGCGATATCGACGAAGGCTAGCTGGGTCGGGATGATCTTGGCGGAGCTGGCAATGGCCGCGAGCTTGTCGAGGCGCGCGTCGGGCACCGCGACCTGCCCGACATTGGGCTCGATCGTGCAGAAGGGATAGTTGGCCGCCTGGGCAGCCTGCGTCTCGGTCAGCGCGTTGAAAAGGGTCGACTTGCCGACGTTCGGCAGGCCGACGATGCCGCATTTAAAGCCCATGGGATGTCCTGAAGGGGAAAGGTTGCGAGGCCCTTAGCCGGGCTTCACGCGAAATTGAAGCTGATGCTCAGCCGATCTTCCCTGGCCGTGCCGGGCAGCACTTCGTGGCGAAGCCAGCTTTCCCACAATAGCAGCAGTCCCGGGCGGGGCTCGATATTCACAAAAGCGCGCAGCTCCTCCGGTGCATCCTCCCGGCGCACGGGTGCGACCATCATCATCGGCAGGCGCGGGTCTTCGAAGCGGATCGCGCCTGAGCGGGGCGGAGCCTCGACGTAGAGCGTGCCTGAAATGACGCTGTGCGGATGGATATGGGCCGAGTGATGGCCACCACCCTTCAATAGGTTCACCCACAGGCTATCGAGCCTTGGCTTCACGTCCCACGCAAGGTCGCCGGCAAACACGGCGGCATGGCGGTGCAACAAGCGCTTCAGCCGGGCGAAAACCGGGTCGCGCAGCGGCAGGTCGTTGAGCGAGGCATAGCTGGTGTAGCCCCGGTAGCCATGATCCCGGCTCCAGCGTTTGCCCGCCGTGTCGTCCTCGGCCAGCGAGCGGATGGAATGGGCGAGATCCGTCAGCAAGGCGGGATCGTCGAGGTAGATTTCATAGAGCGGGGTGACGAATAATTGCCGGACCATGCTATGGGGTTAGAGTGAGCGGAGCCGGTTCGCAAAGGGGATCGTTTGGCAAACGTCTTCATTTCCTATGCGCGGGCGGACGAGAATGTGGCCGAACAGGCCGCAAAAGTCCTGCTTGCCGGCGGTTATGACGTGTGGCGCGATGACCAGCTCCCCGCGCACCGTGCCTACAGCGAGGTGATCGAGGAGCGGCTGGCCGGCGCGAACGCCGTGCTGGTGCTGTGGTCCGCAACAGGGGTGCGGTCGCAGTGGGTTCGGGCGGAGGCCGATACGGCGCGGCAGCGCGGGGTGCTGGTCCAGGCGAGCCTGGACGGCTGTGTGCCACCACTTCCGTTCGGGCAAATTCACTATGCCGATCTTGGTGGCTGGACCGGAGATGCGGATCATGCCGGCTGGGCTAAGATCGAGCGCAGCATCGCAGAGCTTGTCCCGAACGTGGCGCCGGCGGCTTCGAAACCCGCCCTGCGCCGTGACCGCCCTTCAATCTGTGTCTTGCCGTTTCAAAACATGAGCGGCGATGCCGAACAGGAGTATTTCAGCGACGGGATCACCGAGGACATCACGACCGATCTGTCGAAGATCGGGGCACTTTCTGTTACCGCCCGGAACACGGCGTTCACGTTCAAGGATACGGCCATCGAGATTTGCGATCTGGCGCACAGACTGGGAGTGAGCCATGTCCTCGAAGGCAGTGTCCGCAAATCAGGAAATCGTGTGCGGATTACGGCCCAGTTGATTGACGGGACTAGCGGCGATCATCTCTGGGCTGAGCGCTATGATCGCGATCTCACCGATATCTTCGCGATCCAGGACGAGATTTCCAAGGCCATCGTCGAGGCACTCCGGGTGAGGCTCCTTCCGGCTGAAATCCGGGCCATTGAGCAACGAGGAACAACCAACGCCCAGGCGTACAACCTTTTCCTGATGGCCCGGCAAGCCTGGATTACGGGCGATTTCGGCGATCCGAGGCGCGAGCAGAAGGTCATCCGGATCTGCAAGCGAGCCGTCGAGCTCGACGACGAATATGCCCCGGCATGGGCGTTGATGGGGCTGGCGCAGGCGAACCTACGCCATGGATTTTCGGGACATGGTGCCATCGATGACGGATTGGCGGCGGCGGAACGGGCGCTCAAGCTCGATCCGAAAATTGCCGAGGCATATCTGCCCAGAGCATGGCATCTCGCCGAGCAGGGCCTGCACGACGAGTGCAATGCCGAACTGGCCCGTGCGCTCGAACTCAATCCCGATTCCTGGGAAGTGAACAAGGAAGCGGCGCGAATACTACTACCGCCAGAGGAGGGCAGAGGATTCGGCACGGCACCTGGAGCTGGCCACGCGCGTGATGGAGGCCGACTATCATGGGCTGGGCATGCTGCTGGCCTATTATAACGGCAAAGGAGACCCCGAAGGCGCCCGGCGGACGGCTCGTCGGACTATCGAGCAGGTTGAAAAGGTTCTGGCCCGCGACCCGGACAATGGGGCCGCGCTGGCCTTCGGTGCGATGGGCTTCGCGGTCCTCAAAGACATGAACCGGGCGCGGGACTGGATCGAGCGGAGCCTCCTCGTCGATCCCGAAAACCTGCAGATGAGGTATAATCTGGCCTGGGGCCTCAACAAGATATTCGAGGATCCCGAAGCAGCGATCGAAATGCTCCGTCCGGTGATGGAGAACGCCGGCGCAAATATCATCAGGCTGGCGGCGAACGATCGCAATCTGGACAATTTGCGCGACGATCCCCGGTTTGTGGACATGATGAAAGCGGCGGACCAACGGCTGGCGGCGGAAAGGGGAGAAACTAATCTTGCCGCTGTCTCATCGCCACCTCGCTCATGAAGCGCGCGTCGTCACCGTCCGCCAGCCATTCCGCCTCCGCGGCGACGGCGCCCAGCATGTCCGACAGATCCTCCATCTCGCGCTTGGCGTAATTGCCCAGGACGTGGGGCGTGACCTTTTCCTTCTGGCCCGGGCCAGGATGGCCGATGCCGATGCGGACTCGCCGGAAATCGGGTCCCAGCGAAGCATTGATCGATCGCAGCCCATTATGGCCGGCCAGACCGCCGCCGGTGCGGACCTTCACCTTGAATGGGGCGAGATCGAGCTCGTCGTGGAACGCTGTCAGCGCCTCCTCGTCGAGCTTGTAGAAACGTAGCGCCTGCTGAACCGCATCGCCGCTGTCGTTCATATAGGTCTGAGGCTTGAGCAATATGATCCGGTGCCGTCCGATGCGCCCTTCGCTGACAAGGCTGCGGAACTTCTTCTGCCACGGACCGAACCGATGCACCTCGGCCATGGCGTCGACGGCCATGAACCCGACATTGTGCCGGTGAAGCGCATATTGCGCGCCGGGATTTCCAAGGCCTGCCCAGATTTGCATCGTGCGCGTGTCTCAAACAAAAGCGCCCACCCTGCAAGCAGGATGGACGCCATTGTTGTTCGGTCGGGGATAAGAGGGCTTATGCCTCTTCGCCGCCCTCGGCCTTGCCGCTGGCTTCGTCTCCGCCCTCAGCTTCTTCGCCTTCCTCACCGATCGTCGGGACTTCGTCCGCCTCGGTCGAGGTGTCGCCCTCTTCCGACTTCATCGCAGACGGGGCGACGACGGTGGCGACCGTGAAGTCGCGGTCGTCGATCGATGGCTTGGCACCCTTCGGTAGCTCCACCTGGCTGATGTGGATCGAATCGCCGATGTCGAGGCCGGTAAGATCGATATGGATCTCGTCGGGGATGGCGGAGGCGTCGCAGACCAGTTCGATCTCGTGCTGGACGACGTTGAGAACGCCGCCGCGCGTCAGGCCCGGCGAATTCATCTTCATTGTCGAAGCGGACCGGGATCGCGACGGTGACCTTGCTATGCTCGCCGATGCGGAGGAAGTCGACATGGATCGGACGGCTGGTTACCGGGTGGAACTGCACGTCCTTGGGAAGCGTGCGGTTGGGCTTGCCGCCGACTTCGACCATGACAACCGAATTCATGAAATGCCCGCTCGACAGCATCTTGGCGAGGAGCTTTTCCTCGACATGCACCGACAACGGCTCTTTCTTGTCGCCGTAAACCACGGCGGGGACCCGGCCTTCGCGGCGCAGTTCACGGGAGGCTCCCTTGCCAGCCCGTTCGCGTTGCTCGGCGGGCAGCGTCAGCTGTTCGCTCATTTTCGCATATCCTTACTTAAATTGCCCCGCCACGCCTCCAGGGATGACCATGGGTGGGCAAGCGCGCGCCTATAGGGGTGCAGGCAAGAATTGGCAAGTTGGCGCCGGTCAGCTGACCCGAGTGGTGGCGATGCCGCGAGCGGCCAGCCAGGACTGGACGCTGTCCTTCCCCGCGAGATGCCCGGAGCCGACCGCGACGAAGACGATGCCCGGCCGGTTCATCCGGTCGGCGATCCACTGTCCCCATCGCGCGTTGCGGTCGGCGATAAGCATCCGGTACGCCACCGGCGACTTGGCCTCAAAGCCCGCGAGCATGTTCGAGAAGGCACCGGTATCGCCGCTGGTCCAGGCATTGAGCAGGTCATTGATCGTCACGGTCGCCGGCTGCACGGTCTTGAAACCGGGCGTCGGCGCCGACGACGGGATGCTGGCGAGGGTTCCAAGCTGCTCGTCGAAGCGCTCGAGGCCTCCCACCGGCTTGCCCACGCCGTCCGCCAGGCGGCGCAACACCGAGTTCCGCTCCATGTTCGATCGACATACCCTGCGCCCGGCCTTGCCCGACGGCTGCCTGGGTCTGTGCAATGAAAGGCTTGAGCTTGCCGCCGGCGCCAGGCTCGCTGACCGTCGCGCGAAGGCTTGAAACGTCCTGGGGGACGATGGTTTCCAGGATCAGTTCGCTCGATTGGTCGAACGCCCGGCGAACCTTGTCGTCAAACCATGCCGTGCGGCCGTCCAGCGAATGAAAGGTCCCGAACAAATAGATGGTCGTATCGGCGTCGCGGACTTCCCACATTGCCGGCGTTGCGCGGACCAGCGGCGGGGCGGCAAGCGCGGTGGGCGCCGATGCGGCCTGGACTGGAACGGCAATCGTGGCGAGCAACAGCGCAAGCGCCCCGATCCGGCGACCCGTCCGTATCGCGGGCGCGATCCGCCCGCCGATTTGCCTGCGCTCGTTCACTGGCGACCCCCCGCCGGTTGAAGGTCAAACTATTGGCAATGAATGGTAAACGGTCAATTAACCTTGTGAGGATTTCACCTCTTTTGCGACGAACCGACGGCCTTTTGCTACGATCACTGAACGCGTGTGACCTTCACGCCATCCTTTTCGAGCAGGTTCACGACCGATTTCTCGCCGGCGAGGTGACCGGCGCCAACCGCGACCATGACCGTACCGGGCTTGTCGAGGCGACTTTTGACCCACCGCGCCCAATTGGCATTGCGGCGGGCGATCAGCGCATCCATCAGCTCGGGCGATTTGCCCAGGTCGCTGTTGAAGCTTTTGGCCACGCCCTTCACGTCGCCGCGGCTCCAGGCCGTCAGCATATCGGCGAACTGATCCTTCATCTCGGTCGGATCCTCGAGCACCCCGTCGAGGAATTCGCGCTGCGACGCTTCGGACAGCGTATCGAACACGCCCAGCTGCTCGGCATTGGTTTCAAGTTGGCCAATCGTCTTGCCGCTGGCGACAAACTGCTTCTTCAAGATGGATTCGACGCCCGAACCCGTCTCAAGACCGAGATCCTTGAATTGAACCCCAAGCAGCAGGAAGCCGGCCGCCCAGGTTTCCATCTTGTCGAGGGCAGCGGCCGGGATGCCCGACTTGGCGATGGCGGTAGCCAGCGCGGCCCGCTTGCCCGGCTTCACCCGGTCCGCGAGGGGCGGAAGGCCAGGCGAAATGGCCAGCTTGAACAACTCGCCGACGGTCGCGGCCGGATTCGATTCGTCGATGTCGGTTTCGACCACCAGCGTATCCGACCCGGCGGCAGCCTGGTCAAAGGTATTGCTGCGCCATTTCGTGCCCGCCGGAAGCAGGTGGATCGTCCCGAACAGATAGATGGTGGTGTCAGCGTCGGCGACCCTCCACAGCGCGGGGCTGGCGGGCTTTTGCTCGGCAGCGGGCGCGGCGCAGGCCGGTTGCGGCGATGGCGCCGAAGGCGGCCAGGCGATGAGCGAAACGTTTGAACAGCTTCATGTCGGTCGATTCTCCTGCCCCCGGAATCCGCCTTACGTAGGAAGCGTTAACAGGTTCGTCCACTTGCCGGGCGCGCAGCGATGGGCCAAAGCCGCGCCAACAATTTCGAACCGGGGTTTTCGCTCGTGGCCCAACCTGGCCAACCATTAAGTTTCCAGGACCTGATCCTGACCCTGCATCAATATTGGGGGGAGCGCGGCTGCGTCATCCTGCAGCCCTATGACATGGAGATGGGGGCGGGGACCTTTCACCCGGCGACGGTGCTTCGCGCGCTTGGGCCCGACCCGTGGAAATGCGCCTATGTCCAGCCGTGCCGCCGCCCGACCGACGGTCGTTATGGCGAGAACCCCAACCGGCTGGGCCACTATTACCAGTATCAGGTGATGCTGAAGCCCAGCCCGGACAATCTGCAGGAGCTTTATCTCGGCTCGCTCGACGCGATCGGGATCGATCCGCTTAAGCATGACATCCGCTTCGTCGAGGACGATTGGGAAAGCCCGACGCTGGGCGCCTGGGGCCTGGGCTGGGAAGTGTGGTGCGACGGGATGGAGGTGACCCAGTTCACCTATTTCCAGCAGGTTGGCGGCTTTGACTGCAAGCCGGTTGCGGGCGAACTCACCTACGGTCTCGAGCGTCTGGCGATGTATATCCAGGGCAAGGACAATGTGTTCGATCTCGCCTTCAACAATGAGGGCGTGACCTATGGCGATGTGTTCCTCGAAAACGAGAAGCAGATGTCGAAGTGGAATTTCGAGGTCGCCGATACCGACAATCTGTTCGACCTGTTCAAGCGCGCCGCGTCGGAAGCCGAGAATTGCCTGAAGGCAGGCATTCCGATCGCTGCCTATGAGCAGGCGATCAAGGCGAGCCACGTGTTCAACACGCTGCAGGCGAGGGGGGTCATCTCGGTCGCCGAGCGCCAGGCCTATATTGGCCGCGTGCGTGACCTGGCGAAAGGCGCGTGCGGCGCGTGGATGACGCACATGGGGTATGAGGCGTGAGCGACCGGCTTGCCTCCGGCGCGACCCCAGAAACGCGCGCCGATTTCCTGCTTGAGCTGCGGTCGGAGGAAATCCCGGCGCGGATGCACGCGAAAGCGCGCAATGATTTGGCGCGGATGTTTGCGGAGAGCATGGCGGGCGCGGGGC
This sequence comes from uncultured Alphaproteobacteria bacterium, assembly GCA_963750385.1. GTDB lineage: Bacteria > Pseudomonadota > Alphaproteobacteria > Sphingomonadales > Sphingomonadaceae > Sphingomicrobium. The sequence goes on from CAVVQJ010000007.1 coordinate 678,850, forward strand.
TGAATCATGAGGGGATTGTCACTTATTCGACGCCGCGCCGGCTGGCGCTGATCGCCCGTGGATTGCCGCAATCGACCGAGGCAGCGACCGAAGAGGTGAAGGGGCCGCGCACGTCGGCCCCCGCTCAAGCGCTTGACGGTTTCCTTCGCAAGACAGGTCTGGCCCAGGACCAGCTCGAGGATCGCGGCGGCACCTGGTTTGCGCTGATAGAGCGGGCGGGACGACCCGCGGCCGATGTGCTGGCTGAGGTGGTCGCGGGAATCATCCGCGACTTCCCCTGGGCCAAGTCGATGCGCTGGGGCGCGGCGAGTGCTTCGACATCGTCGCTGCGATGGGTGCGGCCGCTTCATTCGATCGTGGCCTTGTTGGGTGAAGAAATCGTGCCGGTCGCGATCGACGGTGTTTCGTGCGGAGCGGCAACGGTCGGCCATCGGTTCCACCATCCGGGCGCGATCACCATCGGCGGCGCGCATGATTATGTCGAAAAGCTGCGCGCCTGCCACGTCATCGTCGACCAGGAGGAGCGCGAGGCGATCATCCGCAATGGTGCACGCCAGCTGGCCGACGACGCGGGTTTCTTCCTGGTCGAGGACGAAGGGCTGGTGGTCGAGAATGCGGGTCTGACCGAATGGCCGGTGCCGCTGCTCGGCTCGTTCGACCCTGCCTATCTCGATGTGCCGGAGGAGGTCATCCAGCTAACGGCGCGCATCAACCAGAAATATTTCGTGATGCGGGGAGGGGACGACAAGCTGGCGCCCCACTTCATCTGCACCGCAAACATCGACGCGAAGGATGGGGGCGAAGCGATCGTCGCAGGCAACGAACGCGTCCTGGCCGCGCGCCTGAGCGACGCCCGCTTCTTCTGGGAGCAAGACCTCAAGGTCCCGCTGGAGGAACAGGCGAAGAAGCTGTCTGGAATTGTCTTCCACGAAAGGCTTGGCACGTTGGAGGAGCGGAGCAGTCGATTGGGTTCGCTGGTCGACGATCTCGGCCGCTATTTCCATGTCGATCACTCAAATGCTCGACGTGCCGCGCAGCTTTCGAAGGCCGATCTAGTTACGGGAATGGTTGGTGAGTTCCCCGAGCTGCAAGGAATTGTTGGAGGCCACCTTGCACAAGCGCAGGGCGAACCCAAGGCGGTCTCCGATGCCATCCGCGACCACTATAAGCCGGCTGGACCGAGTGATGATGTGCCATCCGCTCCCTCGAGTACGGCGGCTTCCCTTGTCGAGAAGCTGGATACTCTTGTGGGCTTCTTCGGCATTGATCAGCCGCCAACCGGATCGAAGGACCCGTTCGCTCTTCGCCGCGCGGCGCTAGCTGCCATCCGCCTTATCACGGAGAATAGCCTTCGCGTTAGACTACTCGAACTATTTCCAGGCGCCGCTCAACTTTACCGGAATACCGGCCACCAAGTCCGGGACGCCGGGCCCGAAATTCTCGATTTCTTTGCCGACCGCCTGAAAGTGCAGCAGCGCGAGGCAGGTGTTCGCAACGATCTGATCGACGCTGTGTTCGCGCTTGGCGGTGAGGACGACCTCGTCCGCCTGCTTGCTAGAGTGGAGGCGCTGCAGGCCTTTATGGATACGAGCGAGGGGACTAACCTCCTTGCTGGCTACAAACGCGCGGCGAATATTCTGAAGAAAGAGAAGTGGGACACAGGCGCTGCCGACGACAGCAATGTGATGCCGGACGAGGCCTCGCTGGCATCAGCGATTGAGGCAGCCGAGCCGAAGGCGCGCGCAGCGGTCGAGGCGGAGGATTTCACTGCGGCAATGGCTGCACTCGCAATCCTGCGGGCGCCGATTGACGCCTTCTTCGACAAGGTGACCGTCAACGATGCCGACGGCGCGGTCCGCGCGCGTCGCCTCAACCTGCTCGCGCGCTTCCGCGACGCGGTTCACCAGGTCGCGGATTTCTCGAAGATCGAGGGCTAGATCCGTCGATCGTCGTCGGGATCGCGGTCCCGATTGTCCGGCACGCCATCGGCATCCCGATCACCGTCTCTGGCATCGACCATGCCATCCCTATTCCGATCGCCCTTCAGCGCGGCGGCGCGCAGGCTGTCGCGTTCGCGCCATTCCTTTTCGCGCTCGGCATGGACTCGTTCCAGTTCGGTGCGCCGGTCGACCTCGCTGTTGTAGCGATGTTTCCACTTGCGGCCGCCGCCCGAGAACAGGAATCCGCCGACCAGCAGGCCAAGGACGAACACCAACAGGACAATGACCCATTGGTCGGTGGTGAAGTTCAGCATCTCGATACCCCTGCAAATGTAGTCGGGGCTTCAACCGTCCGCAGGGTCAATCCGTTCCCGAAACGAGCATCGCCGCCGACCCGAAGGCCGACGGCGACGTCCCCGCCCCCGAAGGAGGAGAGCCTAATGCTTGAACAGATTATCGCTGATCGAGCAGGCGGCCGGCCCCAGAATGACGATGAACAGGGTGGGCAGGATGAACAGGATCAGCGGAATGGTCATGATCGCGGGCAGCCGAGCCGCCTTTTCCTCGGCGCGCATCATGCGCTCGTTACGGAATTCGGCCGACAGCACGCGCAGCGCGGAGGCCAGCGGCGTGCCGTATTTTTCGGTTTGGATCATGGTCGTGACGACCCCGCGGATGGCGTCAAGGTCGACGCGCGTCGCGAGGTTCTCGAATGCCTGACGGCGCTCGTTGAGGAAGCCAAGCTCGATCGCCGTCAGGCTGAATTCGTCGCCCAGTTCGGGATAGGCCTTGCCCAGTTCGCGGGCGACGCGGTTGAAGGCGGCGTCGACGGTCAGCCCGGCTTCGGCGCAGATGACCAGCAGATCGAGTGCGTCGGGCAAGCCCTTGCGGACCGCGTCGCTACGCTTCTTGACCTTGTTGCTGAGCCACAGATCAGGCGCCTTGTAGCTGCCGACCAGCGTGACGGCGACAAAGCCATATTTCTTGAATGCCGACCAGTCGGGGAAGAAGTTGACGACATAGATTAGCACGACCGCGCCGATGCCGAGCACGACCGGCAGGACGAACCGCGCGAAAATGATGAAGAAGGCCAGGTCCTTGGTCCGGATGCCGGCCTGCATCAGGCGCGTCTGCGTCTTTTTGATCTGGTCGTCCTGAAGCATCTTGAAGCTGCCCAGGATGCCGCGCACGCGGTCGGCCGCAGCGTTGCGATTGGTTAGTTTCTTGCGCTTGTTGGTGGACGCGACAATGCCGGCCTTGAGCTGCTCACGCCGCTCGTTGAGCGCCTTGACCCGGCGGGCCATCGGATCCTTGACTGTCGTCGCCGCATAGATTGCGATCATCACCGCGAAGGTCGCCACCGCGCTGAGCACGGTCGCGACCCAGATCACGTCGACACCGAGGAGAGTTGGTCCGCTGGGGGCTGCCATCACATGTTCCCGCTAAATCTCGAAGTTGACCATCTTGGCCATGATGAACACGCCAATGCTCATCCAACCAAGGCCGCCGAGGCCGGCCACAATCAGTCGCTGATCCTCGAAAAATCCGCCCATATAGTTGGGGTTGATCATCCACACGAGCGTGAAGACGATGAACGGCAGCGAGCCGACGATGTAGGCGGACGCCTTTGATTCGGAGCTCATCGCCCGGATCTTCAGCTTCATTTGTCCGCGCTTGCGGAGCACGTCGGCAAGGTTAGAAAGCGTTTCCGCCAGATTGCCGCCCGTCTCACGCTGAATGGCCAGCGTGATGACGAAGAACTGGAATTCCGGAGTCCCGATGCGATCCGATGTTTCCTGGAGCGCGGCCTCCATCGTCCGGCCGATCTTCATCTTATCCGCCACGGCGCGAAACTCGAGGCCGACCGGTCCCTGAATTTCGCCCGCGACGATCCCGAGCGTCTCGGTGATCGGCAGGCCCGACCGAAGGCCGCGAACCATCAGTTCGATCGCGTCGGGGAAATTGGAATTGAACTTGTTGACTCGGCGCTTGATGAAGAATCCCACCAGGAAGTGCGGAATGCCTACGGCGGCGAACAGCCCCACGAACAGCGCGAGCATGAACGGCGCGCCCTTGAACAGCAGGATCGCCGCAATGAAAAACAGAATGCCCAGCGATCCGAGCCCATATTTGGCCAGGCTGACATTCTTGCCGGTCTGCTCGAGCCGCTTGCGCATCAGGGCCGGGCGCGGGATCAGCGTGGAGGCGAGGCCTTCCATGCGGCTGTTCCGGGCGGCCATCAGCTTGCGGATCTGGGCCTGTGCGTTGGCGGCCAGCGCGCCGCCTTCGGCGTGGCGCTCCTTGAGCAATTCCATCCGCCGCTTGGCCGACCTGCGCGAATTGGGCCCGCCAAGCGCCTTGCCGCCAAGCAGGAGAGCGCCCAAGACGCCGATCGCCACGATGATGATGTAGATCATGATCTGTCCGTTCGTCCTGCTCGTACCGGCTGGTGCAAGAGGGCAGGGTGCCCCCTCGCGCGCAGCGAGATGCTTAGGCGGCCTTGTCTTTCGGCTTGGTCAGCATCGACTTCAGATTGTCGACCAGAGATTTGCCGCCGGGCGACCTGGCGTCGGCTCCGGCGCCTTCTTCGCTGGCATGGCTCAGCACCATGTTCGACATTTGGGTGAACGGAGCGGCCATCTTGCCCGTAGCGATTTCCGCCATGGGCTTGCCGAGCTTCGCCGCCTGCGCCGCGACCTTGCGGTCTTCGGGGAAGGTGATGTCCACGGACCGTTCGATCGACTGTTCGAAATCCTTCCGGCTGATTTCGAGCGCGCCTCCACTGGATACACGGTTGGCGACAACGATGACCTTGGTTTGCGGCGCGTTGGCCTTAAGCCAGGCGAGGATCCGGATCGTGTCGCGGGTCGCAGCCAGCGTCAATTCGGCGACAACCACCGCGACATGCGCGTCATGCACCATATGCGGATACTGGATCAGCATCTGCCGCGGCAGGTCGAGCACGGTCGATTCGAACGCGTTCTTCATCTCCTCCTGGAGCTGGAAGAAAGCGGTTCCGTCGGTGATCAGCGGCTGGTGAAGCGGTGCTTCGGCCGAGAGCACCGAGAGGCGCTCGTTCGCCCGGATCATCGCACGTTCAATGAACAGGCCGTCGATCCGGCTTGGATTCTCGATCGCGTCGGTCAGCCCGCGACCAGGCTCCAGGTCGAGCGCGAGTGCCCCCGTCCCGAAATGAACGTCGAGGTCGAGCAACGCCGTCGAGCGGTGCGATTTCTCGCCCATCAACCAGGCCAGGCTGGTCGCCATCGTCGAAGCGCCGACACCGCCGCGAACGCCGATGACTGCCGCGAGCACATGAGGCTTGTCGGCCTGGGCTTCGCCGCGGGGCCCCGACAGGATCGACTGCGCATGGGCAAAGGTGTCGCGCAGCTGGTCGACTGTGAAAGGCTTGAGCAGATAATCGTGAATGCCGCTGGCGACCAGGTCGCGGTAGAGTTGGACATCGTTGACCGCGCCCGACGCAATCACCACCGTGCCGGGTTCGCAAACCTCGGCCAAGGCGTTGATGTCGTTCAGCGGATCAGCCGACTCCGACAGATCGACGAACAGGATCGTCGGGCTGGCGGACACGGACAATGATTGCACCGCGTTGCGAAGACCGCCCTTGTGGACTTTCTCCGGCGACCAGCCATGCTCGACCGCGACCGGGCGCAGCATGTCGGCCGTCGCATCGTCGCAAACGAAGGCGGTGAAGGGGTCACGCAAACCTGCGCGGGCTTGGAACGGCGCGTTCATATCAGTTGCCCTTCTTGGTATTGATGTCCTGCAGACCCTTGGTTCCGGTCGGCGGTGTCGAGCGATAGACGCCGATGGCGCGGCTGGCCGTAGCGGCATCGCTGACGCCGCTGCCTTCCCGGCCGTGGATCAGGTCTTCCGGATTGGCGACCATCGCGGCGAGGTTGCTGTTTACGCCGCAGCCGAAGTTCGACATCGACGCATTTTCCAGGTTTGGCTGCGACGGCACCGACCAGTTCGGGCAGTTGGGGACGCTGGCGCGGGTCCTGCTGACTACGACCCGAACCGATCCGGGAGCCACTGCTCCGGCAGTGACCGGCGATCCATTGCTGACCAGCATCCCATAGCGTCCGGCAACCCGGGCGACATCGGCGCGAGCGTTGTCGACGTAAGGTCCGTCGACATAGATCGAATCGCCATAGCCGAGCTGAAGCGAACGGAACCACGCATCGAGGCGGGCTTCCTCCGATGGGCCAAGCGACCCGTCGGGAGCGGCGGCGTCGAACACATAGTCGGCCCGGCTGACGACCGGCACATTGACTGACGACACGCCGCGCATTTCCGCGGTCGGCCTGTCGTGGGTGCAGCCGGCCAGCGCGGTGGCGAGGGCCAGGAGAGCGAAATGACGGCGCATCGTCTGTTCCTTCCTTTGCGAGGGGCCGGTCACAGCTTGAAGCCGGGGCTGGCGGTGGCGGTGGTTGCGGCGCCGGTGATAGCCGGCCCTGGCGCAACCGGAACCGCGCGGGGACCGGAAACACCGCGATAGCTTTGACCTTCCAAGACCATGTCGCCGGACGCCGGCGCACGATAGCCGTCGGTCGGCAGCGCGAGCTGGTTGGAGACCGGGCGCACCAGATAGGGCGTCACGATAATCACCAGCTCCGTCTCCGCCCGACGATATTTGGTCGAGCGGAACAGCGCGCCGAGGATCGGCAGGTCGCCGAGGAACGGCGCCTTGTCGACATTGTTGGTGTTGGCATTGCGAAGCAGGCCGGCGATCATGAAGCTCTGGCCAGATCCCAGTTCGACGGTGGTTTCGGCCCGGCGCGTGGTCAGGGCCGGAATATCGAAGCCATTGAGCTTGATCGAACCTTCGTTCGACAATTCGCTGACTTCCGGCCGGACCCGCATCGAGATACGTCCATCGGCAAGTACGATCGGGGTGAAGGCCAGTCCGACGCCATATTGCTTATATTCGATCGAAATCGAACCCAGGCTTTGCGAAATCGGAACCGGGAATTCGCCGCCGGCCAGGAAGCTGGCGGTTTCGCCCGAAAGCGCGGTCAGGTTTGGCTCGGCGAGCGTCGTCACCAACCCATCGGCTTCCGACAGGTCGAGGGTCGACAGGATGTCGAGACCGAGCAGCTTGCCAGCAAAACCAAGCGATGTTCCGCCGGGAATGGAATTGAAGGTCTTGGGCACGGCAGGCGTGTCGCCGGAGGCCGGCGAACCGAAGGTGCCGGCATTGCCCTGACCGATCCCGAACTGGAAGCCGCCGGTCGTGTCGCGGGTCAAAAGATTGACGCCGATCTGCTTGACCAGGCTGCGGCTGACCTCGGCGATCTTGACCTTGAGGTTCACCTGCAGGGGAGTGGCCGAACGGATTCGGCTGACCACCTGCGTGCTGGCGCCGACATAAGCCTGGACCAGGCGCTGCGCTTCCTCGACATCGGTCGGCGAGGCGACCGTGCCAGTCAGAAGCACCAGATTGTTCATCGGAGTTGCCTGGATGCTGGCCTCGGGCATGGCGAGGCGAAGCATTTCGCCGACCGATCCCGCATTCGTTCCAACGCGGACATTGGCGGCATAGACCACCCGGCCCGATCGGTCCGTGGCATAGACGGTGGTTTCACCGGGCGCCTTGCCGAAGACATAGAGCTGGGTCGATGAGCGAACCTGCACGTCGGCGATTCCGGGATTGGCGACGAAGATATCGCTCATCGGGGCGGAAAGTCGAACCAGCGATCCCGTGTCCTGCGACAGGGTCAGCGTTTCCGAAGGGTGCGCAGCACGCGACTGGGCAACCGCCGGGGTGGCGACAGTGACTGAGCCGAGGCCCAGGGCCAACGCAGCGAGGGCGGTGCCCAGATGTGCGCGGCGGCGGATCGTGATCGAAGTCATCTTAACGAGCTCCCACGGGAACGACGGTGACACTATTGCCGCGCGCGACGCGAACGACCGGGCCCGTCGGCTGCAATACGCCGGGTGCCCCTGCCGGGCTGCTGACAGCTGCGGCGGACGCTTCGGGCGAGGTGCGGGCGGGGACGCTTCGGCGCTGGAAGCGCGAGACGTCGCCGCCGGTCGAATAGGTGGTGTTGTTGTCGGCCGGGCGATTGGCGACCGCCAGCAGCATCTGGCGTTCTTCGGTCGGATTGGTGCCGGCCGGAACCTTGACGTCCCCGGCGGCGACCGCGCGCTCCAGCTCGGCCGCATTGTCGGCGATCGAGCGAAGGGCGAGGCTCAGCGAGCCGACCGACTGGGCGACCGTGATCTTTTCCGCAATGCGCGGGGTCACTTCCAGCGTGACGGTGCTGAAGGTCTTGACCACGGTCTTGCCTTCCTCGTCCTTGCTGTTGACGCGCTGATCGGTGGCGAGCACGCGCAGGTTGCGAATGATCGTCTCGGAAACCTTGAGCGGCGGTCCATCGCCGCCACCGGCGACATCCTGCGTCAGGACCATGTCGACCCGGTCGCCCGGGAAGATGAAGCCGGCGACACCGGTCGTGTTGGAAACCGGAACGGTGACAGCACGCATGCCCGGGCCAAGCGCCGCGGCGAGGAAGCCGCGATCATTCGGACCGACCAGCGCACCACGGGTCAGCGGTTGTCCGGCGGTGACCGGGTTGCGGACGACCGTGCCGAGCAGCTTCGACATGTCGGCGTCGGGCGAGCCTTCGGTGTAATAGGCGTTCTGAACCAGTTCCTTCGGCCAGGCCTGGAATGTCAGGCTCTCGGCATCGACGATGGTCCCGACCGGCAGCGCCTTGCGGGCCACCAGCACTTTCGGGCCCATCGGCACGACAGGCGCCGCATTGGCCTGATCGGCCCCGGCTCCTGTGAACATGTTCTTGGCCATGACCGCGGTAACCACCGCAATGACCAGCGCTCCGATGAGCAGCGCGACTTTCTTGACGTCCATGGCGAACACGCCTCCCCTAAAGGGTCCCCTCAATGTTCAGGGACATTCAGGCAAAATGGTTAAGAAAGCGTTGGGCGAGTAACCACATTCCACCCAACGCGATGGCGACACCGTACGGAACCTCCGGACGGCCTTCTCTTTTCCGGGCACGATGAAGCCCGGCGACGATCAGTGTGAGGATCCCGCCGGCCAGTGACGTCACCACGATGAACTGCACCGTGGCGATCGGCGGGAACCACAAGGCGAGCGCGGCGGCGAGCTTCACATCGCCGCCGCCCATCGCGTTCAAATAAAAGGCGACCGCGAACAACAGGAAGACGCCGACGGCCATGCCAACGCGAATCCCCGCGTCCGGCCAAAGCGGCACGCCGGCCGACCACCAATAAAGCGGAGCGGCAAGCGCGATCGCCAGATTGATTCCGTTGGAAATGGTGAAGGTGCGGATATCCACCACCGCGATCCACAGGAGCGCCAGCGCGAGCAATCCGAGCAAGGTGAAGGTGAATTCCACGTTCATTACGTTTCCACCCCTAGACGCCGCGCCTTTCCAAACCGTAACCAGCCGTCGATGAATTGATCGCGCCTTCCCTTCATGACCCGATGCGACGTCCTGATTGTCGGCGGCGGAATCGCCGGTGCAACGCTGGGGGCCCGGCTAGCGGGTCGCATGAGCGTGATCCTGATCGAGTCCGAGGACATCTGCGGACGCCACGCCACCGGTCGCTCCGCGGCATTTTGGGAGGCGAGCCTCGGCGGGGACAATCCGGCCCGACAGCTCAGCCTCGCCTCGAAACCCATGTTCGATGCTGGGTGGCCGGGGTCTTCGACTCCGCTTCTCCGCCGCCGTGGAGCACTGCACCTGACTGGCTCGCACGGAGAACGAATCGAGGGCGGGGACGGGCTGCCCGCCGAGCATCGACCGGATTTTCTCGATCGCGATGCGCTCGATTGCATGGTTCCGGGACTGCGCGATCAATGGACCGGCGCCTGGTTCGAGCCGAGCTGTGCGGACATTGAAGTGGCCGCCTTCCATGCCGCCTGCCTGTCCGCGATCCGTCGAGCCGGAGGCGTTGTTCGCACCGACAGCGCGATGCGCGAGGCGCGCCGCTTGGCCGAAGGCTGGGTCGCGGAAACCGCCAATGGATCGATCGATGCAGCGGTACTGGTCAACGCGGCGGGGGCCTGGGCCGACGATGTCGCTCTACGCGCCGGAGTTCCCGCCATCGGCATCGAGCCGCGGCGGCGCACCGTGGTTCAGTTGCGTGTCGGGCGCGACGGCCTTCGCGACCTGCCGCTGGTGACCGATCTTCACCAGAGCTTTTATTTCAAGGGCGAGGGGGACCGCAGCGTGTGGGTCAGTCCACTCGACGAGACGCCGGTTGATCCATGCGATGCGGCGCCGGAGGAAATGGACGTGGCCGTGGCCATCGACCGCTTCCAGAAGGCCGTCGACTGGCCGGTCGAGGCGGTCGAGCGCAAATGGGCCGGGCTTCGCAGCTTCGCGCCCGCGCGCGCGATGCAGTTCGGCTTCGATCCGCAATCCCAAGGATTTTTCTGGTGCGCCGGGCAGGGCGGCATGGGCATCCAGACCGCGCCCGCCGCGTCGCTGCTTTGCGCGTCGCTGATCAAGGGCGAGCCGTTGCCGGACGAATTGACCGGAATCGATCCGGCTGACTTCCAACCCCGCGCCAGGCTCCCCGTCTAGCGCCGCGCTTCGGCCTCGGCGCAGGCGAGCGCGTCCGCGCGCTCATTCTCGGGGTGACCCGCGTGGCCCTTGACCCAATGCCAATCAATCCGGTGCGGCTCCGCCGCATCGAGCAGCGCCTGCCACAGTTCGGCATTCTTCACGGGCTTCTTGTCTGAAGTCCGCCAGCCGTTGCGCAGCCAGCCGTGGATCCACTTGGTGATCCCGTCGCGAACATAATTGCTATCGGTCGTCAGTTGCACCCGGCACGGCTTCTTCAATGCCTTGAGCGATTTGATCGCGGCCATCAATTCCATGCGATTGTTGGTCGAGGGGCTCTCGCCGCCCGACAGCTCGCGCTCCTTGTTGCCGAATCGCAGCACCGCACCCCAGCCTCCCGGTCCGGGATTGCCCTTGCAAGCGCCATCAGTGAAAATTTCGACCTCTGGGAGCTCGGCCATGCGTCAGGCGACGAGTTCGCGGGGAAGCTTGAAGGTCATGCGCTCGGGCTCATGGTCGACGATGTCCTCGATGACCTCAAACCGCTCGGCCAGGGCATCGACCACCTCGCGCACCAGCACTTCCGGGGCGGACGCCCCCGCCGTCAGCCCGACAGTTCCCGGCTCGCCCAGCCATTCCCAGTCGAGATCGGCCGCCCGCTGGATCAGGCGGGCCGGCACGCCCTGCCGTTCGGCCACTTCGGCAAGGCGCAGTGAATTACTGCTGTTGGGGGCCCCGATCACGAGCATTCGCTCGCACTCCGGGGCGATCGATTTGACGGCCGCCTGGCGATTCGACGTGGCGTAGCAAATGTCTTCGCTGCGCGGCACGGCGATCGTCGGAAAGCGGGTTTGCAAGGCGTCGACGATCGCCGCCGTATCGTCGACCGAGAGTGTGGTTTGGGTCAGGAACGCCAGGCTTTCCTCGTCGTGCGGTGCAATCCGCGCCACGTCCTCGACCGTCTCGACCAGGGTCATGGAGCCGGGCGGGACCTGGCCAAACGTTCCGATCACCTCTGGATGGCCGGAATGTCCGATGAAGATGATGTGGCGGCCCGCCTCGATCAGGCGCTCGGCCTGGCGGTGGACCTTGCTGACCAGCGGGCAGGTCGCGTCGAGATAGTCCAGCCCGCGCGCTTCCGCCGCCGCGGGCACCATTTTGGGCACGCCATGCGCGGAGAAAACCACCGGACGACCATCGGGAACCTCGTCCAGCTCCTTCACGAACACCGCCCCCATGCCCCGCAGCCGATCGACGACGAAGCGATTATGGACGATCTCGTGGCGCACATAGACCGGCGGGCCGAACCGCTCGATCGCCAATTCGACGATCTTGATTGCCCGATCGACCCCCGCGCAAAAGCCGCGCGGCGCTGCGATCAGCAGGTGCAACGAGGGCTTCGAAGCGGTCATGCGGCGCGATGTAAGCGATTGCTTGCAGCCAGCCAAGGCGCTTCCTATGAACGGGGCCGAACTCGTCCCCCGCGTCGATCAAAGGAATCCCCATCGTGAAGCTTCGCATGACCGCTCTTGCCCTGGTCCTTCTTGCAACGGCCTGCTCGCGCGAGGGCGAGATTACGCAGTCGGGCATCTATGTGACGCGGTCGGCCTGTCCGCAGGTCGCCATTCCCGCGGCGACCGGGGACATCACCTTGTTCAATCCGTCGAATCGGACCGACGCGGCGGCGCTCGACGTGTCGGCCGCGATCACCAACGTCCACTCGACTTGCGACGAAACCGGCGCCAATATCGTTTCGGTTGCGACCTTCGACGTGGTTGGCACCCGCCGCGACGCTGGCCCGGCACGCAGCGTCGTCCTTCCTTATTTCACGGTCGCGATGCAGGCGGGCACGCAGGTCGTCGCCAAAAATGTCGGCAACATCGGGCTCAACTTCGCGGCCGGCAGCCAGCGCGCCCAGACCTCCGGCCAAGCGACTATCCAGGTTTCGCGGTCGGTGGCGACCCTGCCGGAAGCCGTGCGCAAGGAATTGACGCGCGAGCGCAAGCCCGGCGATGTCGATGCCGCGATTGATCCCCTGTCCGACCCGAAGATCCGCGACGCCGTCGCCCGCGCGACGTTCGAGCATCTGATCGGCTTCCAGCTGACCCCGGAACAGCTCCGCTACAACGCGACCCGCTGATCGGCTCGTCGCGGCCACGTTGACAGCGCACGGCAGCGCCGCCACAGCGGCTATCGTCATTCCCGGCCAATCAGTCGGCGGGGGAAGGCAAGCGCGGGAGAGACCTGGCTTTTGCTGGGCGCCGAAGGAGCAACCGCCCCCGGAATCTCTCAGGCAAAAGGACCGCGCTCGCCTGGACAGTCTGGAAAGTGTCCTCGCGGGGGGTTCCCATCAAAGTAGTACTTTGATGGGGTCCCATGCGGGGACCGCCGAAGGGGCAAAGCTCTCAGGCCGCAGCGACAGAAGGGGGCCCGAAACGGAACCCGTCAAAGTGCAGCTTTGATGGGATCCAAAGAGGAAGCGGGGACGAGCAATCGTCCGCGTGTCGGGCTTTCGAAAGGATCGGGCGGCGTGGAAGAAAATAGCGAAAAGCTGACGAAGCTGCCGCTCGACGGATGGCATCGCACGCGCGGCGGGCGAATGGTCCCGTTCGCCGGCTATGACATGCCGGTCCAATATGAAGGCATCATGGCCGAACATCTATGGACGCGCGAACACGCCGGCCTGTTCGATGTCAGCCACATGGGTCAGCTGTTGTTCCACGGTGCCGGCGTCGATCGTGCGCTAGAGGCGCTTTTGCCCGGTGATCTCCTTGGCCTGAAGGACGGCCGGCTGCGCTATTCCATGCTGCTGGCCGACGACGGCGGGATCATCGACGATTTGATGGCGACGCGGCGTGGCGATCAATTCTACTTGGTCGTCAACGGTGCCACCAAGCAGGGCGATATGGCCGAATTCGAGAAGCGGCTGCCGCGATCGATCGTCATGGATCATATGAAGGAGCAGGCGCTCCTAGCGCTGCAGGGACCCGAAGCGGCCGCCGTTTTGGACGCGCTGGTCCCCGGGGTTGGCGAACTGAGCTTCATGCAGGCGGGATTGTTCCACTGGGAGGGCAAGCCGCTGTGGATCAGTCGGTCGGGCTATACCGGTGAGGACGGGTTCGAGATTTCCGTTTCAGGCCGGGATGCCGAAGCGCTGGCGGATGCTCTGGTCGCTGATGATCGGGTGAAGCCGATCGGCCTTGGAGCGAGGGATTCGCTTCGACTGGAGGCGGGCCTGCCGCTCTACGGGCACGATCTCGACGGGTCGGTGACCCCGGTCATGGCCGACCTGAATTTCGCCATCGGCAAACGACGCCGGGCCGAAGGTGGGTTTGCGGGGTCGCTTCGGATCATGGCCGAGATCGACAATGGCCCCGTCCAAAAACGCATCGGGCTGCTTGTCGAAGGGCGCCAGCCCGTGCGCGAGGGCGCCCTGATCCTCGATGGCGAAGGCAATGAAGTCGGTCGCATTACGTCCGGCGGCCACTCGCCGTCGCTCGGACGCCCCATCGCCATGGGCTATGTCGCGGCGCCGTTGGCCGAGCCCGGAATCGCGCTCACGCTCGAGCAACGCGGCAAGCTGTTCCAGGCTACGGTCGCACCGATGCCCTTCGTCCCCCACCGTTACCACCGTAAACAGGGAGCAACCGCATGAGCCTCTATTTCACCAAAGAGCATGAATGGATTCGCGTCGACGGCGACGTGGCGACGGTCGGAATTTCCAACCATGCGCAGGAAGCGCTAGGCGATATCGTCTTCGCCGAGGCTCCCGAAGCCGGCCGCACTCTCACCAAGGGGCAGGAGGCCGCGGTGGTCGAATCGGTCAAGGCTGCCAGCGATGTCTATTCGCCGGTCGGCGGCGAAGTGATCGAAGGCAATGCGGCGCTGGCCGATGACCCCGAACTAATCAATCGCGATCCCGAAGGCGAGGGATGGTTCTTCAAGCTCAAACTCAGCGATGCGACCGAGCTCGACGGCCTGATGGACGAAGCCGCCTATCGCGAATGGGTGGCGACGCTTTGACCGACGCGACCGCCTCGACCTCTCAATGGGACGCGGCGGATTATGCTCGCGTTGGCGGGTTCGTTCCTGCGCTGGGTCAGGCGGCGCTCGATCTGCTCGATCCGCAGCCGGGCGAACATATCCTCGACGTCGGGTGCGGCGACGGGACGCTGACGCTCAAGATCAAGGAAATGGGCGCCGATGTCGTCGGCATCGACAACAGCCTGAGCATGATCGGCGCGGCCAGGGCAAAAGGGCTCGATGCACGGTTGATGGATGCTGCCCAGCTGAAGTTCGGCGAGGCGTTCGATGCCGTCTTCTCAAATGCTACGCTTCATTGGGTGCTCGACAAGGAGCGAGCGGCTCGGGCGATCTGGTTCGCGCTGAAGCCGGGCGGGCGGTTCGCGGGTGAAATGGGCGGTCAGGGCAATCTGGCCCGGCTGCGGGAAGCACTCGATGACGAACTTGTCGCTCGCGGCTTCGGGCCACCAACCTTTGCCGCCAACTGGTATCCCGGTGTCGAGGAATTCACCGCCCTTTATGAGCAGGCGGGGTTCAGGGACATCGACGCGCGGTTGATCGAGCGGCCGACTCCGCTGGAGCATGGCGTTGCCGCCTGGGTCACGACTTTCCGCGCCGGCTGGCTCGACCGGGCAGGCGTTCCGCACGACGAACGTCAATCCATCGCCGAAGCCGTCGCCGCCCGCGCCGGCTCGACACAAGCCGACTATGTCCGCCTTCGCTTCATCATGAGGAAGCCCAACTGATGCGTTATTTGCCGCTGAGCGATGCCGATCGCTCCGCCATGCTTGAAAAGATCGGGGCCGCGTCGGTCGACGAGCTGTTCTGCGACGTGCCCGGGGGGCTGCTGCTCGATGGGCCGATCGAAGGCCTGCCGCCGCACGCCAGCGAAATGTCGGTCGAGCGACAGATGACCTTGATGTCGAAGAAGAATATGGTCGCGGGCGAGGTGCCCTTCTTCCTCGGCTGCGGTGCCTACAAGCATCATGTCCCGGCCAGCGTCGATCACCTGATCCAGCGCGGTGAGTTTCTGACTGCCTACACACCCTATCAGCCGGAAATCGCGCAGGGCACTCTCCAGGTGCTGTTCGAATTTCAGACCCAGGTCGCTCGGTTGCTCGGCTGCGAGGTCGCCAACGCGTCGATGTACGACGGCTCGACCGCCTGCTGGGAAGCAATCGGCATGGCGCGGCGGATCACGCGCCGGAAAAAGGCGGTCATCTCGTCGGGCCTGCACCCGCATTATGTGTCGGTCTGCAAAACGATGGCGAAGTTCACCGGCGACGAGCTGGAAACCTCGGAGCCGAAGCTCGAAGCCGCGACCGATGCCGAGGCGCTGATTGCCGCGATCGACGGTGAGACCAGCTGCGTCGTGGTTCAATATCCCGACATCCTCGGCCGCATCACCGACCTGACGCCGATCGCCGAGGCCGCGCAGGCCAAGGGCGCATTGCTCGTCGCAGTGGTGACCGAGCCGGTGGCGCTTGGCCTGATCAAGGCGCCGGGTGAGATGGGCGCCGACATCGTTGTCGGCGAAGGCCAATCGATTGGCGTCGGCCTTCAGTTCGGCGGGCCCTATGTGGGCTTGTTCGCGACCCGGGAGAAATTTGTTCGGCAGATGCCGGGCCGCCTGGCGGGCGAGACAGTCGATGCGGAGGGCAAGCGCGGCTTCGTGCTGACGCTGTCCACCCGCGAGCAACATATCCGGCGCGAAAAGGCGACGTCGAACATCTGCACCAACTCTGGGCTGTGCGCGCTGGCGTGGTCGATCCATATGACGTTGCTCGGGGAAAAGGGGCTGGGTCAGCTAGCTAAATTGAATCACGCGCGCGCGTGCGGAGTGGCGGAGCGCTTGGCGGCCATCCCGGGCGTAAAGCTGGTCAACGACAGTTTCTTCAATGAATTCACGCTGGAGCTTCCGGTCGAGGCTCGCCCTGCGGTTCACGCGATGGTCGAGAAGGGTGTGCTTGGCGGCTTGTCGCTCGGCCGGCTCTATCCCGGCGTCAATGTGCTCAAATATGGATTGGTAGTCGCGGTGACGGAGGTGGTCAGCGACGAGGATATCGATGCACTGGAAGCAGCGCTGAGGGAGGTGTGCCGATGACTGCCGTCAATCCGTCGGGCTGGCGCCCTTCCGCACCGCAAGCGGGCGGCGACGACGCACCGCAAACCACCACCGGCAACCGCGCCCTGATGCTCGAAGAGCCGCTGTTGTTCGAGATTGGCTCCAAGGATCAGACTGGCGTCGATTTTGAATGCGCCCCGTCTTCGCCGGGAAGCAAATTGGGGGGGTTGCAAAGAACGACCCTTGATCTCCCCGGCCTCAGCGAGCCCGAGGCGGTGCGCCACTACACCCGCCTTTCTCGCCAGAACTACGCGATCGACCTCGGCCTCTTCCCGCTCGGCAGTTGCACAATGAAGCACAACCCGCGCCTCAACGAAAAGGTGGCGCGGTTGCCGGGGTTCGCCGACATTCACCCGCTCCAACCGCAGGAAACGGTGCAGGGTGCGCTGGAGGTGATCAGCCGGCTCGCCTTCTGGCTGCTCGATCTGACCGGCATGTACGGCGTGGCGATGAGCCCCAAAGCCGGCGCGCATGGCGAATTGTGCGGGCTGCTCTGCATCCGCGCCGCGCTCGAAGCGCGTGGCGATGCGCGTCAGGTGGTGCTGGTGCCGGAGAGCGCGCACGGGACCAACCCGGCGACCGCCGCCTTTTGCGGCTACCGGGTCGAAAACATCCCGGCGACAAAGGAAGGCCGCGTCGACCTGACAGCCTTGAAGACGCGTCTCGGCCCGGATGTTGCGGCTGTGATGATAACCAATCCCAACACATGCGGCCTGTTCGAGCCGGACATGAAGGCGATCAGCGACGCGGTCCACGCCGCGGGCGCCTTCGTCTATTGCGATGGGGCCAATTTCAACGCGATTGTCGGCAAGGTGCGTCCCGGCGACCTCGGCATCGACGCGATGCACATCAATCTGCACAAGACCTTCTCCACCCCGCATGGCGGTGGCGGGCCGGGGTCGGGCCCGGTAGTGTTGTCGGAGGCATTGTCGCCCTATGGTCCGCTGCCCTACGCGGCCAAATATCCCGACGGCAGCTACAAGCTGGTCGAGGAGGAGGATGCCTTAAGCGAGCATCCCCATGCGTTCGGGCGGATGGTCGCCTTCCATGGCCAGATGGGCATGTTCACCCGCGCGCTGACCTATATCCTCAGCCACGGCGCCGATGGGCTGGCGCAGGTCGCGGGGGACAGCGTTCTCAACGCCAACTACATTCTTCGCAGCCTCGAAGATGTGCTCGACGCCCCCTTCGGGTTCAGTGGCCCCTGCATGCATGAGGCGATCTTCAGCGACAAAGGTTTCGCGGAGGGCTTTTCGACGATCGATGTGGCCAAGGCGCTAATCGACGAGGGCTTCCATCCGATGACCATGTATTTCCCGCTGGTCGTGCACGGCGCGATGCTTGTCGAGCCGACCGAGACCGAATCCAAGGCCAACCTCGATCAGTTCATCACGGCGCTCCGTTCGATCGCGGAGAAGGCGAAGGCGGGCGATCCGGCATTGAAAGCGGCCCCGGTGTACGCGCCGCGTCGCCGTCTTGACGAGACTTTGGCGGCCCGCAAGCCGATCCTGGCCTATCAAACTCCTGCGCCCGACGGAGTGAGCGCCGCGCCGCTGGCGGGCGGCGGCTGATGTGGCAGTCGCTATTCGTCCTGACCAATGCCATCGCCTTCGCTTGCTGGGCGATGCTTGCCTTCCTGCCGCGCAAGCCGATGGTGATGGCGAGCGTGCTGTTCTTCGGCGTTGGAATGCTCTGCCTGGTTTACGCCGGCATGTTCGTCGCGCTGTTTGGCGGTCTCGCCGATCCGGTGCGGGTAGGCGGAGCGCCAGCGCCCGACCTCGCCAGCTACACTCTTCCTGGCCTTCGCGCCCTGTTCATGAGTGACGGCGGGATCGTCCTCGGCTGGACGCATTATCTCGCGTTCGACCTGTTCGTCGGCCAGTGGATCGCGCGCGATGCCGATAACAAGGGCTTCGGCCGGATCGTGCAGATCCCGTTTCTGTTCGTCACTCTTATGGCCGGACCGATCGGCTTGCTGCTCTGGCTGTTCTTCCGCGAAGGCCGCGCACGGGCTGCGAGCCGCCGGGCCGCGGGCTGATGGCCGGGCCTAGCTTTCCGCCTTACAATGTCGGCGACCTTGGCGCCGGGGTGCGGCGGCAGGCGCCAGCGGCGGCGCGAAACGTCGGCCCCATTGGCGATGTCCTGGCCGAGTGGCTGCCGCCCAGTGGATCCGTGTTGGAGATCGCAAGCGGGACGGGCGAACATGCGCTTGCCTTCGCGCGCCGTTTCCCAGGCCTCGAATGGCAGCCGAGCGATGCGGACGTCGAGGCGCTGGCATCGATTGCCGCCTGGGCGGAAGAAGGACCCGAGAATCTGAAGCCTGTGCGACCGATCGACGTCTGCTCGACGCCGTGGCCAATCGCCCGTGTCGATGTGGTTCTGTGCATCAACATGGTGCACATCAGCCCGTGGGAAGCTTCGCTAGGCCTGCTCGACGGGACCGCGCGGACCCTCGAACGGGGTGGATCCCTAATCCTTTACGGTCCGTGGATCGAAGCTGAAGGTGAAACCGCGCCGTCCAACGTCGCCTTCGACCAAAGCCTCAAGGCTCGCAACTCGCGCTGGGGACTCAGGCGCGTTGAGGACTTCGCCCGCGAAGCAGGGCTACGCAATCTCATTCTCGCCGACCGCCGGGCGATGCCGGCCAACAACATCATGCTGAGGTTCGCGCTCCAGGATGGCTGACCGCTTGCCGGCGTCGACGGCAATGCCCGCAATCAACAGGCCAAGCGCCCAGCCGGCGATGACATCGGTCGGCCAATGAACGCCAAGGAAAGGGCGGCTCATTCCTACCAGCAGGCTGACGAACACCGCCGCGGCCAGCGCCGCTCGCCGGTGTCTCGGCGGGGCAACGATCAGCGCCAGGGCGACGAACACCGCCATGCTGTTGGCCGAATGGCCGCTCGGGAAGCTCGAACTGTTGGTGACCACCGGATGGACATCGAAGGACGGGCGAGGGCGGCCGAGAATTAGCTTCAACCCGTCGACGATCAGCCGCTCGCCGATAACCGTCGCCAGCAGCAGCAAGGCGCGTGGACGCTGATTGCTCCGGAAGAGCCAGGCCGAGCCGGCAAGACCGAGGCCCAGCGTTGCATAGACGCTTCCGAACTGGGTCAGCACGACGACCATGCTCGTGAAGCGGGGCAGTTGGTGCCGGATGTCGGTCAAGCGATGGATCGCGGCGACGTCGAGCGGGCTTTGCGGACCGCCGAACAGGCCGGCGAGGACGACGACCATCAGCAGGGCGGCAAGGATAAAGGGTCGACAATATTTTCGCATTGTCTCGCCGCGTTAAAGCAAGCTTTACCGCTTTGCCTTAGTAATTATGTCATGGACCAGAGCAACAATCCGCAAAATCGCAAGACGCGGCGCTCCAACGTGCTGATGGCCGCCAGCCTGGAGCTGTCGGGCACGTCGTTGCCGGTCAAGCTGCGCAACCTCAGCGCGGAAGGGGCCCTGGTCGAGGGCGACAAGCTTCCCGTCGACGGGGCGGCCATCCTGTTTCGCAAGGGGGACCTCAGCGTTCCCGGCCGGGTTGCATGGGCAAAGACTCGTCATGCCGGGATCAGTTTCGACCGCAAGCTCGATCCGGAGCAGGTGCTTCGGCACGTTCCGGTGCCGCGTCCCCGGGTCAAGCCGGACTTTCGCCGGCCGGGTCTCAAATCCGCGCTGAGCGAGGAAGAGCGGCGTTACGGCGAGCAATGGCTCGGCCGGTTCTTCCACATCACCCTGGACTAGATTATTTCCCGGCGTCGTTGCGCTGAAGCTCTCGTTGATCGTGCAGCCAAGCGACGAGTTCGCTGAGCGGCAACAGGCGATTGAAGGCGATGCCAGTGAAGCCGCCTTCGCTCCAGCAAGCGATACCGGCTTGAGGCGGAAGGCCGGGAAGCGTCAGGATGACATCGGATCCGGGCGAGAAGATCGTTTCGCATTCGATTTTTGCCCCGCCTTGCGAAATGTCACGGGTGCGGACGCGTAGCGTGACGGCGCCTTCGCGCAGCGTGGCATGTCCGTGCGTCTCGATCCGCGGCAGCCGCGGGCGCGGACCGTCCATCGAGGCGGACAGGATGTCGATGACATCGATCGGCTGCTCGAACTCGATCCCCGCATGTTGCTCGCGGACCCAGTTGACCTTGCCCCGGATCGGCTGGCCGCTCTTTAGCTCGACCGTCAGCGGCGTTCCTTCCGCGACCGAGCAATAAAGCCGGACCATCATCCCGCCGGCCGAGATATTCTTGATGAGGCACAGCTCGCGCCGATTCTCGATCGAGGATCGACCCGACGCGATAGAGCGTCACATGCCGCTCGCCCTCACGCCGGTCGGCGGTGGCGGCTGGCACGGGGGGCGCATCGGACAGCGAATAGAGTGTCGTTTCGACCGGCTGACTTTCCAAGGGCCTTGCACTCCGCATCTGAACCTCGCCTGCTGGCGTATATCGCCCGGAGCTTAGGAAGCGATGCCTTACCAACTAGTTGATGACCGGTCCGAAGCGGCGGCAAGCATCGCCGCTTGCGGGCTCCGCGCGCTCGGCGTAGCCTGCCGCGCAGGACCGCCGCCCTGGAGCGCCGCTCAATGATCATGACCCAATGGCTTGCCGCCGGATTGCTTGCCGCCAGCACGCCCGCCCTCGCCGAACCCGCCCGACAGCCCAACCAGCTCGACAGCCAGGTGCTGCCCGCGCTGCCGATCGACGACACGACCATCACCGACGAAGTCGCGATCGGCACCGACATCGGCGACCGCATGACGGTATCGGTGTCGGTCAAGGGGAAGGGTCCCTATCGCTTTCTGGTCGACACGGGATCGGAGCGGACCGTGATCTCGCGCCAGCTCGCGAGCCGGCTCGGGCTGGAAAGTGGCAAGGACACGGTGCTGCATAGCGTGGTCGGCGTGAACGATGTCCAGACCGTATTCATTCCGCACCTGAAGGTCAGCAGCAACACCATCAACGTGGTCGACGCGCCGGCGCTGGAGGCGTCGAACATCGGCGCCGATGGCATGCTGGGGATCGATAGTCTCCGCTCCCAGCGCGTCATGTTCGACTTCAAGGCGCAAACGATGGCGATCACGCCGGCCGACCGGCCGCAGGAGAGCATGGACGGGGAAACCATCGTGGTCCGCGCCCGGTCGCGCAAGGGGCGGCTGATCTTCACCCATGCCCAGATCGACGGGCAGACGGTGGCGGTGATCGTCGACACCGGATCGCAGGTGACGATCGGCAACCTGGCGTTGCAGCGCAGCCTGCTGAAGAAGCGGCTGTGGAGCGTACCCAAGGGCGTCACCATAGAATCGGTGACGGGCGAGAAGATGACGGCGCGCGTATCGCTGTTGAGCAAGCTGGAAATTGGCGGCATCCACCTCGACGACCTTACGGTTGCGTTCGCCGACGCGCACATCTTCCGCCAGCTCGACCTCGATCATAAGCCGGCGCTGCTGCTCGGCATGAATGCCCTGCGCGCGTTCGATCGAATCTCGATCGACTTCGCCAACAAGAAGGTGCGCTTCGTCCTGCCGGGAACGAGCATGCGCGACACGCTGAGGCTGGCGTCCGCCGGGCAGAACTGAGGCGTCGAAACAGGCTCGACAAGGAGATGGCGGCCGCGGGGTTTCCCCCAGAGGCGAAGCCTGCCTCCGAGCCGGGCGCGATCGCTAGCGCAGGCGCCGATCGTTGGCGGCGACCTTGCGCTTGTAGCGGGCGAGGGTGCGGCGGGTGGTGGTCAGCGGACTGGCGTTGGCCGCGGTCAGAAGATCGGTCTGAACCTCGAATGCCGTTTGATATTTCTCAGACAGCATCAGCCACGCCTCGATTCCTGCGGCCGGGCCGCCTTCCGCCAGCTTGGCGGTGCGCAGGCCCATGACGCGCGTGGCTTGCCAGCCGAGCGCCCAGGCGTCGATGCCAAGCTTCAGCCAGGCCGCATTTTCGGAAGGTTTCATGCGTCGGGCTTTCGGAATGGAGGGCAGGGGAAGCGTCGGGATCGGCGGTTCGCTCTCAACCCCCAAGGGCTGCATAGGTTCATTGGCCACGAGAGAAAAGGCCGTGGGTGCCAGATACGCGGCACCCACGGCCCCCACCTCGTGTGACGCAACTGGCCGGGAATGAGGCTCCCGACGATAGGAGTCAGATTCGCTCGAGGTTCACGGCGCAGGGCTGGCTGTCGATCGTTCCCTTGTCATAGGACAGGCGCTGACCGATGCTCGGCACGCTGGGCATGTCGAACTTGATCGCGCTGCGTTCGAACTTGAGGTCGTCTCCGCCCGTTTCGGGCTTGAGCGAGCCAATGCCCTGGTCGGCATCGAACGTTTTGACGGTTCCGAAATATTTCATGTCAATGCATTCCTTCATTGCCGGGACAGCCGGAATTGGCCGTCCGCGCGGTCAAATCAAAAGCGTGAAAGATGGAGGCGGATGCCAATGACACCCGCCCGCCGTCTTTGTGGAAAGCGAGGCTAATCGCCTAGGCGGTTTGCAGGTTCACCGCGCTGGACTTGCCGCGCTTGTCGTTTTCAAGATCGTAAGACAGGCGCTGCTCTTTTTCGAGCGTGCTCATCCCGGCCGCCTCGACGGCGGTCATGTGGACGAAGGCATCGTTGCCCCCGGCCTCGTTAGTGATGAAGCCGTAGCCCTTGGCATTGTCGAAAAATTTCACTGTGCCGATCGGCATGATTAATTCCTTCTTTGACGAAGGCCGGAAGTCGGCCCCCGTGGTGGCTAGGAGAAGCGAGAAAGAAGGAAATAGGAGCCGCAAAGCGCCGAAAACCGTCAATTGGCGACTGGTAGCGATGCCTATATGGGTACTCGGGAGGCGGATTGTAATGAGCGAGCCCGCGGTTGGCCACGCAAACAAGCTGTTTGAAGGCGATCTCTTACGTTCTTAAAAGACACGGAGTGAGGCGCCTTTTCGTGTGAACTTAAGCCGTTCGGGGATCGGTATGCACTGGCCAGGGATGGCCTGGCGGGAAAATGGTTCGGACAAGTGAAAGAGCCTTGGCGAAAGCCGCGTAGCGATACCGTGGCACGGAAGCGTGGCTGTAGGACATGCAAATCTTGTTTCGGGTGAGAAGCGCCTGTGGCGGAATTATGTTTGCGGCCAGCTTCAACGAAGCTCTCTTGCGGCTGAGCCAATATGCTTTTTCCATGATTTCTCCTGAGAGCGAGAGCACTAAGGCGTCTCTCAGTCACAGGGCGCTCAGTTATGGGCTCAGGTGATGGGGCTTCCTGGCATGCTGCCGATGAATGGAGAGTGACGAACTGCTCCATTACCGAGATGGAATTATTTGCCTCGCTTTATCACCTTGGCCAGATCAGATCGTATCGACTTCCCTTCAAGATGCGCGTCGACGCCGGTGTAAGCCTCCTTTTTCAGTTGTGCCTTGATCTCGTCCACACTCGCGAGTTGACTGGCGAGCTGGAAAGCCCGCTCAACGATGCCCAATCCAGGTTCCATGGAGGCCATTATCTATCGGCAGTGATTTGAGGGCAATGGGGGCCTCAGGTCGGGCCAAACCGGCGTTGCTCTAATGACCGCAAAAGGTCGAAAGCGATCTTTGGCCAGTCCAGCGTTTAGCCGATTAGTGCAAGCGCGATGAAGCCGGAGCAGTCTGTCTGCGGTCAATCAGCCAGCATCAACTCGAAAAAGGTCGATCCCAGCCTGGCCTGGGATGACGGAAAGGGGAAGCTCCTGCTAACCCCAGTGGATGCAACAGACCGAATCCGAAATCGAAATCCCCTTCGACGCAGCTCTCTCCGAGCGCTACCTCGTCTATGCCCTCTCCACGATCACGGCGCGGTCGCTGCCCGGACGTCCGCGACGGGCTGAAGCCGGTTCACCGCCGCCTGCTGTGGGCGATGCGGTTGCTGAAGCTCGATCCGGCTTCCGCCTACAAGAAATGCGCCCGCGTCGTCGGCGACGTGATCGGCAAGTACCATCCGCATGGGGACCAGTCGGTCTATGACGCGATGGTGCGGCTCGCGCAGGATTTCGCGCTTCGCTATCCGCTGGTCGACGGGCAGGGGAATTTCGGCAATATCGACGGGGATAATGCCGCCGCCTATCGCTATACCGAGGCGCGGCTGACCGCGACGGCCGAGCGGCTGATGGCCGGGCTCGACGAAGGCACGGTCGATTATCGCGCCGACCTATAATGGCGAGGAAGAGGAGCCGGAGGTGTTTCCCGGGCCTGTTCCCCAACCTGCTGGCCAACGGGGCGAGCGGGATCGCGGTGGGGATGGCGACCAGCATCCCGCCGCACAATGCCGGCGAGCTGGTCGAGGCGGCGGGCCATCTGATCGACAATCCGCATGCCGAGGATCGGGCGCTGATGGACTTCGTCAGCGGGCCGGACTTTCCGACCGGGGGCGTGCTGGTCGACAGTCGCGAGACGATCGCCCACGCCTATGCGACGGGGCGGGGAAGCTTCCGCCTGCGCGCGCGGATCGAGAAGGTCGCGCGAGAAGGGCGGGGGCTGGCACCTGCTGGTCAGCGAAATCCCCTATGGCGTGCAGAAGGGCAAGCTGATCGAGGCAGATCGCGGATCTGATCGCGCTGAAGAAGCTGCCGATCCTGGCCGACGTGCGCGACGAGAGCGACGAGGAGGTGCGGATCGTGCTGGAGCCGCAGGTCGCGGACGGTCGATCCCGAGCGTTGCTGGTGGAGAGCCTGTACAAGCTGACCGAGCTGGAGGTGC
The DNA here is from genome assembly GCA_963750385.1 of uncultured Alphaproteobacteria bacterium. Classification (GTDB taxonomy): domain Bacteria; phylum Pseudomonadota; class Alphaproteobacteria; order Sphingomonadales; family Sphingomonadaceae; genus Sphingomicrobium. The sequence continues at coordinate 704,203 of CAVVQJ010000007.1, forward strand.
GCTTCCCGCTCAACCTCAACGTGCTCGACAAGAACCGCACGCCGGGCGTGATGAGCCTGAAGGCAGGCGCTGCTCGCCTGGCTGGAGTTCCAGATCGAGGTGCTGGTCCGGCGATCGACGACGCGGATCGGGAAGATCGACGACCGGGTGGAGCTGCTCGACGGGTATCTGGTGGCGTTCCTCAACCTCGACCGGGTGATCGAGATCATCCGCACCGAGGACGAGCCCAAGCGGTGATGATCGCCGAGTTCGAGCTGACCGACCGGCAGGCGGAGGCGATCCTCAACATGCGGCTGCGGTCCTTGCGGCGGCTGGAGGAGATGGAGATCGGCAAGGAGCGCGACGCGCTGGCGAAGGAGCGCGAGGGGCTGGCCTTGCTGGTCGAGAGCCCGGCGCGGCAGCGGACCCGGCTGAAGAAGGATCTGGCGGCGCTAAGCCAAGCCTATGCGAGCGACGAGCGGCGGACGCTGGTGATGGAGCAGGCGCCGGCGCGCGAGCTCGACTGGAGCCAGATGATCGAGAAGGAGCCGATCACCGTCATCCTGTCGCAGCGCGGCTGGATCCGGGCGATGAAGGGGCATGTCGCGCTGGCAGAGATCGCCGAGCTGAAATGGCGCGAGGGCGACGGGCCGCACATCCATTTCCACGCGCAGACCACGGATCGGCTGCTGGTCGCGGCGGACAATGGGCGGGTCTATACGCTGGGCGGCGACAAGCTGCCCGGCGGGCGCGGGTTCGGCGAGCCGATCCGGCTGACCATCGACCTGGAGGCGGAGAGCCGAGATCATCGCGATGTTCGTGGTCCGGCCGGAGCATCGGATGCTGGCGGCGTCGAGCGACGGGCGCGGGTTCGTGACCACCGGCGAGGCGGTGCTGGCCGAGACGCGCAAGGGCAAGCAGCTGATGAACCTGCGGCCCAAGGCGAAGGTCGCGGTGCTCAAAGCCGTGGCGGCGGGCGCGGACGCGGTCGCGGTGATCGGCGAGAACCGCAAGATGCTGGTGTTCAAGCTGGACGAGCTGCCCGAGCTTGGGCGCGGGGCGGGGGTGCAGCTGCAGCGCTATCGCGACGGCGGGCCTTAGCGACGCGATGGCGTTCACGCTGGCCGACGGGATCAGCTGGCCGCTGGGCGGCGAGAGCGGGCGGGTGCGGAGCGGAAACCGACCTGACTCCGTGGCGCGCGATCCGCGGCGCGAGCGGACGGATCGCGCCCAACGGCTTTCCGCGCTCCAACCGGTTCGAACCGGTGCAATCGAGCCTGATTAACTAACCTGCGGCAATACAAGTCGAAACCGGCCATTAACCTGTCGCGTTTAACACGTGAACGAATGCAGGCTGCAGCGAACCGCTCGGTCGCGCCCGAAGGCGCGCCCTCGGCGGCCCAGACCGGGAACCCTGCGCACGTCGCGTGCGCGGACGATCCTGCCTTGCTGTCCGCGCTGCCGATCGCCGCGGCGATCGTCGGGGTGAACGGCGGCGGGATGCTCAAGCTGTTCGCGCACAACCCCCGCTTCGACGAGGTGATCGCGCTGAGCGGCGACGCGGCGATGATGAGCGGCGATTTCCGCAACTGCCACCACCTGCAGATCGCCGAGCTGATGAGTGCATTCCTGGCCGATTTCGACGTCGCCCAGCGAACTCGACTTCTGCGACGGCGAGGGGGTCGGCGCTCGGCATTTCCGGATCAAGCTGGCGCCGCTGCCGCACGTGCGACAAGGGCCGACCGCGCTGCCTGGTCAGCCTGGTCGACCGGACGGTCGAGGTGCAGTGCCGAGCGCACCCTGCGCGCCGAAATGCTGCGCGACAGCCTGACCGGCCTGCCCAACCGGCTGGCTTTCACCGAAACGATCGAGGCACGAGCTGGCGAGAACGGCGCCGCGAGGCTGCGAGCATGCGGTGCTGGTGGTCGACATGCTGCGCTTTTCAGCCGCATCAACGAATCGATGGGCAGCCTGGCCGGCGACGAGCTGCTGATCACCTTCGCCCGGCGGCTGATCTCGGCGCTGCGCGGCGGGCGACGTGCTGGCCCGCACCGGCGGCAATGAATTCGGCATGCTGGTCGCCGCTCCGGCGCGGGGTCGAGGACGCGCTCGCCGCCGCCGAGCGAATCCAGCAGGTGATGACCGCGCCGTTCAAGCTGAGCGAGCTCGAAATCCGCGTCGAATGCGCGATCGGCGTCGCGCTGATGCATGCCGGCCAGGAAGCCGAAGAATTGTTCCGCAACGCCCAGTTCGCGGTCAAGCAGGCCAAGCAGGTCGGGCAAGCCGCAGGTTTACGAGCCGAAGGAAGCGAGCGCGGCGCGGCGCCGCTTCTCGATCGAGACCGAGCTTCGCCGCGCGCTCGACAAGGACCAGCTGAAACTGTTCTACCAGCCGCTGATCAACCTGAAGTCGGGCGAGGTCGTCGGGGTTCGAGGCGCTGGCCCGCTGGACCCATGACGACCGCGGCGAAATCAGCCCGACCGAGTTCATCCCGGTCGCCGAGGAAAGCGGGCTGATCCTGCAGCTCGGCCGCTGGGCGATGGACAAGGCGGCGCAGACGCTGGCCGATTGGGACCGGCAGGCCGGCGAGCCGCTGCCGCTCTACGTCGGGGTCAATTTGAGCGCGATCCAGGTGGCGCGCGACAATATCGCCGAGATGGTCGGAGAGCGCGCTGCGGTCGAGCGGGCTCAAGCGGCGAGCGGCTGACGCTCGAATTGACCGAAAGCTCGATCGTCCAGGACCCGGCCCGCGCGACCCGCGTGTTCGAGGCGCTGAAGGCGCTCGATGCGACCGTCGCGATGGACGATTTCGGCACCGGCTATTCAAGCCTCGCCTATCTCCAGCGGCTGCCGATCGACGTGCTCAAGATCGACAAGAGCTTCATCACCGGGATGATGGTGCGATCGCCGACAGCGTCGCCATCGTGCGCGCCGTGCTCAGCCTGGCCGATGCGCTCGGCATGTCGACCACCGCCGAGGGAATTGAGACGGTCGAACTGGCGACGACGCTGGCGGCGCTCGGCTGCTCGAGCGGACAGGGCTATTACTTCGCCAAGCCCCTGGAGGCCGACGCGGCGCTCGACTATTGGAAGAGCCGGCGGAAGAACTGACCGGCACTGCTTCAGGCGCGGGCACCCTCTCCTGCATCCCTTCTCAAGCCGCCCTCGTATCTCTCCCGACGCATTTCACGCGCATAACAGGAGAGACACATCATGACGCGACTGATTCCGATGTTGATGGCCGGGGCGATGCTGGCCGCCTGCAGCCAGGGCGATACCCCCAACGAAATGATGAATGTCGACGACCCGATGATGGCCAACGACATGATGATGAACGATGGCATGGCGATGGATGCCAATCCGATGGTCGGCGGGGCCGAGATGTTCCCGAGCAAGACCATCGTCGAAAATGCTTCGCAGTCGGCTGATCACACGACGCTGGTCGCCGCGGTGAAGGCGGCAGGGCTGGTCGACACGCTGTCGGGCGCCGGGCCGTTCACCGTGTTCGCTCCCACCAACGCAGCTTTCGCCAAGCTTCCGGCGGGCACCGTCGACACGCTTTTGAAGCCTGAATCCAAAAAGGTGCTGACCGGCGTGCTGACGTATCATGTGGTCGCAGGAAAGATGACCGCGGCCGATCTTGCCAAGGCGATCGCCGACGGTGGCGGAAGCGCCAAGCTGACCACGGTCGAGGGCGGAATGCTGACCGCGACCATGTCGGGTAATACGATCACGCTGACCGACGAGAAGGGCGGAAAGTCGGCCGTCACGCAGGGCGACGTGATGCAGTCGAATGGAGTGATCCACGTCGTCGATACGGTTTTGATGCCAGCCTAACTCGCCCGGTATCCTTGCTCTCGAGCCGGGCGAGGGAGCGGCCCCGCGCTGGTTGGCGCGGGGTCGCTTTCCGTGGGTGACCGTTTCCAGCGGCTTTGCGCCATGTTAGTGACGTTTATTGCAAGCGAGAGGGGGAGCGCGATGCGTGAACCGGGGTTTATCAAAAGGTCGCCCAGGGTGGCGACCAACTATCGTACTTCGCTGACCGATTCCGATGGGGGGGAAGTCCCCGTCGTGGTCATCGACATCAGCCGCGAGGGCTGTCGCCTGGAAACCGACGGTTCACTGGAGATTGGCGAAATGGTTGAGATCAGCGTCGGCCGGCTCGGCACCTATCCGGCACAAATCAGGTGGGCGCTTGGCCATGAGGCGGGCGCGGTCTTCCTCCGCCCCGTCGACGAACCGGACGCGCCGCCGACCGAATAGTCCTAGCGTTCCAGCGCCGTCGCGACGATGTCGTCGAACGCCTTTCCGTGCGGAAAGCCGGCTGCTTCCCACCTATCCTCGATCTGCCGAAGCATGCGCGCGACATCCGGGCCCTGAGTCACGCCGCGCTCGATCAGTTCGCCGCCGCCGATCGGGAGGCGGGGCAGCGTCCAGCTTGCGATTGCCTGCGCGTCCTCCGGTTTCGCCGCCAGCAACAGGCGGTCCACCGCGCTGACCGTGCCAAGCCGATAGGCAAGCGATCGGGGCCCCTTTCCAAGATCATGATCGGCGGCAATCGAAAGGCGTTTGCGGGCCTTGTTGGATAGCTTGAGCCGGGCCGCTACCTTTTCGGCGATTGCCGGATTGGCCGGGAGCAGGGCGGCGAGGCGGCGCAGCGGATCGGGAGCGATGCCGGCCTGACTCTCCGCCCCCACCAAAAGGGAGAGTCGATCGGCGCTGTCGATCTCCGGGACCACGGGCGCGAACAGGTCGCAGCCGAGCATCAGGCGCACGGTGGGTGTCGGATCGGCCAGGGCGAGCAGCTTCAGCAGCTCGTCGGCGATTCTTTCGCGCGATAGGGCCATCAAATCATTGGCGCGCGCGCAACAGGCGGCGATGGCGGCGGGATCGGGCTCGCCATGGCCGTAGCGGGCATGAAAACGGAAATAGCGCAGGATGCGCAAGTGATCTTCGGCAATGCGCTGCAGTGGTTCGCCGATGAAACGGACCGTGCGCGATTTCAGGTCGTCAATTCCGCAATAATAGTCGAACAGCTCCCCCGAGAAGGGATCTGCGTAGAGCGCGTTGATGGTGAAGTCGCGCCGCGCGGCGTCCGCCTGCCAGTTATCGGTAAAGGCGACAGTGGCGCGGCGGCCGTCGGTCGAAACATCGGCGCGGAGCGTGGTGACTTCGACCACAGTGCCGGAAGAAATGGCGGTGACGGTGCCATGTTCGATTCCGGTGGGGACCGCCTTGATTCCGGCGGACTCGAGGAGGCGGACGACCTCCTGGGGCGAATGAGTAGTGGCAAGATCGAGGTCGGAATGTTCCTCGTCAAGCAACAGGTCACGAACCGCGCCGCCCACGAAGCGGGCCTGTCCGTCCTTGGCGTTCAATGCCTTCAGCAGCCGCTTGATGCCGGGGCGGTCGAGCCAGGCAGAGGGCTCGATCTTCATGCGATCCGCCGACTGAGGTTGACGAGCATCGCTGCGGTCGCGCCCCAGATCCGGCGTTCCTGCCAGTCGATCTGGTAATAATGGCGCGAGCGGCCCTGATAGTCGGCGGTCATCCGACGCTGGTTGATGGGATCGAGCACAAAATCAAGCGGCGCCTCGAACCAGTCGGCGACTTCCTGTGGGTTGGGGACGAGGTCGAGATCGGGTGGCACCAGGCCAATCACCGGGGTCACGCCATAGCCGGTGACCGTTCGGTAGGAGTCGGCTTCCCCCAGGATCTGGACCCGGTCCGGGTCGAGGGCGAGTTCTTCCCGGGCTTCGCGCAGGGCGGCACGGATGGCCGTTTCTCCCTCGTCGATTCGACCGCCGGGGAAGGCGACCTGGCCGGCGTGGGTGCGCAGATGCTCGCGGCGGATCGTGAGGATCAGCCCGGGCTCGGGCCGGTCGGTGATCGCGACCAGCACCGCGGCGGGATGCGGGTCATCGTCATGGCCTTCGACCAGGTCGCCGATCAGCAGGTCGCGCGGCGGGTCGGCCACGAGCGAGCGGGCAATGCGGTCGACCAGGCTCAAGGGATCAACGCGAAGAAGGCGCCATCGGACCACACGCCGGGAGGGTCATGCGCTTCGGTTAGTGCGATGTCGGCAAGCTCGTAATAGAGCGGCCGGGCAAGTTCGGCTTCGAGGCCAAAACGGACCGCGACCCGCGGTGAAGGGCCTTCGGGAGTGTCGATTACCATTAATGGATGCTTTGGGCCGACGATCAGCGCGTCGCCGCTGTCGAGGGTGAGGCCGATGCGGCGCTTTTCACCGGTGCCGTCCATTATCATTTGGGTAGCGCGAAAGGCCGTGGCCTCGACCTCGATGGAAAGCTTCTCGACGGGCGTTACCAGGACATGGCTGCCGTCCGGTTCACGGCGCAGTACGGTCGAGAACAGGCGGATCATCGCCGGGCGGTTGATGGGCGCGCCCTGATGATACCAGGTGCCATCGCGGGCGATGCGCATTTCCGAATCGCCGCAATGGGACGGGTTCCATTTGTCCACCGGTGGCGCGCCGGAGCGCTCTTCAATCGCACTTGCAAGTTCGGCGAGGCTTCTGTCCTGGGCTTCGAGAGGTTGGCGGCGTTCGGGCATGGCCCGCTGTAGGATTGTCGTCATTGCGAGCGCAAGCGAAGCAATCTACCCGTCGATGCGATGACGGAATTGAGGACGGCAATCGTCACCGGTGGCGGAAAGCGCGTGGGCGCGGCAATTGTGCGGGCGCTCCTCGCGGACGGCTGGGCGGTGATCGCGCACGTCCATCGCGACGACGACGACGTGCCCGAAGGAGCGGCGAAGGCGGTTGCCGATCTCGGCGAGGCAGACTGCGCCGCACCTGTATTTGCCGCGGCCGGTGGCCTGCCGCCGGTACGATTGCTGGTGAACAATGCGGCCCGGTTCGTGCAGGACGGCTTCGGAAATGTCAGCCCGCAGGAATTTGAAGCCCATTCGGCCGTCAACGCCCGCGCCCCAATGTTGCTGATCGACGAGCTTGCAAGGCGGCACGCCGGGGGGGAGGCGCTGGTCATCAACATGCTGGATGCCAAGCTGACCGCTCCCAATGCCGATTTCCTCAGTTACACGATCAGCAAATATGCGCTTGCCGGGCTGACCGAGGTGGCGGCCCGGGCGCTGGCGGCAAGAGGTATTCGAGTGAACGCGATCGCGCCGGCCCTGATGCTGCCATCGGGCGATCAGGATCGGGAAAATTTCTCGGCGGTCCACAAGCTCAATCCGCTGCGGCGCGGGATCGAGCCGAACGACGTCGTTGCGGCGATACGATTCCTGATTGATTCGACCGGCATGACCGGCCAGACGCTCAGCCTCGACGGTGGACAGCGGTTCATGGGCCTGTCGCGCGACGTCCAGTTCCTGGAGACATGATGACCGAAGAGGTGGTGAAGCTGCAGGGAATGGTGCCCGCTCATCTGAAGGTGCGGCAGAACCGGATCCTGCTCGATTCGCTGGAGGTGATGACTGACATCGGTTTCCACGAGTTCGAGGTCGGCACGCCGCAGCGGCTGTTGATTACCGTCGAACTGTGGCTGGAGAATTTGGTACCTCCGCCGGACGATGCGCCGCATTCCGCATGGAATTACGATCATCTTCGAACCGAGGTCATCCGTATCGCGCAGAGCGGCCGATTCAACCTGCAGGAAACGCTGATCCACGCCATTTTCGACCGCGTCGCCGCCTATCGGGGAGTGCGCGCGCTGAGGGTGAAGAGCGTCAAACCGGACGTTTATGCCGATGCGGCAGGCGTCGGGGTGGAGATCGCTTCTTTCCCTGGCGAAGCACCCTGACCATCGAACAATTGGACGGATCCCGGCCATGATTTGCTCGAGCCTTGCCGCATTCGGAACAAAATTCGTTGCGCGGCCATTATCGCTTCATTAAGGGTGGCGCGTATCTGCCAATGATATGTTAGTACATTGGCGGTTTCCACGGCAGGCCGGGCAGCGTCGCATCGCTAGCCAGATTGTCATGGGTCCGACCACGGAACGTCGAGGAGACTAGCGGCTTAATGTCCTACGCCAATCGCAAACAGATGAGCTCCAACCGCACGGCGGCGATCGTCATCGTGGCGCTTATCCACATTGCCCTCGGCTACGCCCTGGTGACGGGCCTTGCCTATAACGTAATCAAAAAGGCCGCCGAGGATTTAAAGACCTTCGACGTCGAGGACGAGCCGCCTCCGCCCGAAGAGCCGCCGCCACCGCCGGAGAAGACCGAAACGCCGCCGCCGCCGCAAATCGTCGCGCCGCCGCCGATCGTCCGGACCAACACGGTCGCTCCTCCGATTATTACGACGCCGCGTCGCTCCGCCGCCGGTGATCACGCCCGTCGCGCGCCCTGCACCTCCGGCTCCGCCGGCCCCGCCGCCGCCCAGGGTGTCCCAGGCCGCCAAGGCCAAGGGCAACTTGCCATCGCTGTTTTCGAACGACGATTATCCCAGTCGGCGATCCGTGACGAAGAGCAGGGCACGACGGCCGTCCGCGTTGACGATCGGAACCAATGGCCGCGTCAGCGGCTGCTCGGTGACAAGCTCATCGGGTTCGTCATCGCTCGACTCGACGACTTGCAGCATCCTTAGCAGCCGCGCTCGCTTCACGCCGGCGAAGGATCAGGCCGGCGATCCAATCTCGGATACGACCAGCACGCGCATCAGATGGGTACTTCCCGAAGATTAATTTCAACGCCAGTCAACGCACCACAAAAGGTTCAATAGGAAAGTCAAACATATGGCAGCTCCCACCACCGCTCCCGCCGGCGACAACCCGTACGGCCTGCTGCAAGCTCTGCACGAAGGCGGCCTGATCAGCTGGACCGTGTTCATCATCCTGGTCGCATGTCGATCGTTCAGCTTCTACATCCTGTTCACCAAGCTTCTGCAGCAGCAGAAGATCATCAACCAGGGCAACAAGGTACGAGCCAGTTTCTGGAACTCGGCCAACCTTCGCGAAGCGTCGGGCAAGCTGGAAACCACGCAGCGCCTATCGCGCGATCGTCGAGGACGCGCTGCTCGCCCAGGACCAGCATAGCAAGCTGACCGACCCGGTCGATCAGCATGACTGGATGGCCGACTCGCTGGCTCGTTCGCAGGGCGCGATCAGCGACCGTCTCGGCGAAGGCCTGGCCTTCCTCGCGACCGTCGGTTCGACCGCGCCGTTCATCGGCTTGTTCGGGACCGTCATCGGCATCTACCGCGCGCTGATCAAGATCGGCGCGTCGGGGCAGGCGTCGATCTCCACCGTCGCCGGCCCGGTCGGCGAAGCGCTGATCATGACCGCGCTCGGCCTGGTCGTCGCGGTTCCGGCGGTGCTGGCCTACAACTGGCTGATCCGTCGCAACAAGTCGATCATCGGAAGATCTCGCGGCTTTCACCAACGACGTTCACGGCTATCTGATGTCGAACGGCGCGGTGAAGCCGGTCATGGCCTCAAGCGCCAAGACGACGGCGACCAAGAGTGCCGCCGCCCCGACTCAGCGCGGCTCGGAGCCGCTCCGTCCGGGTCTCACCCCGACGGGCGCCCAGGCGTCGCCGACGACTACTCGCTAAGCGGGACATCGTCCCGGGCCGGCGGCGAACCGCTTCCGGCCCGGGAATGAGACGACGAAAAGGAATCACGTCCCATGGCAATGAACGTAGGCTTTGCCGACGCGGCGACGAAGACGCCCCAATGTCGGACATCAACACCACGCCGCTCGTCGACGTGATGCTGGTGCTCCTCATCATCTTCCTGATCACCGTTCCGGTGGTGATCCAGGCGGTCCCGATTAACCTGCCGGAGGTTCGCAACGAGCCGACCGAGACCAAGCCGGAGAACGTCTCGCTGACGGTGCGGGGCGGTCAGCGGCGGCACGTGCGAGGTTTACTGGAACCTGACGCCGGTGAACAACGAGGAGCTGCTCGATCGGGCGGTCAAGACGCTCGAGGAGCAGATCAAGCGGTCGGCGGTGTCGAGAACATCACCGAAGAAAATATGCCGGAAGTGCACATCCGCGGCGACGTCAACACGCCGTACAAGTGCATCGGCGGTGCGGTGTTCACCATGCAGCGCGCCGGTTTTGCGCGAGTCGGGTTCATTTCGCAGCCGCCGCCAGGCGGGCCGATCACGCGACTGTAATTTAGGGAGCTCGCCAACCATGGCAATGCAAACCACTGGCTCGAATGAAGCAGGCGAGCCCATGATGGACATCAATACGACGCCGTTGATCGACGTCATGCTGGTGCTTCTCATCATGTTCATCATTACCATCCCGCCGCAGACCCATGCCGTGAAGCTGGACTTGCCGCAGGACCAGACCAACCAGCCGCCACCGCCGGTCGATCCCATCAAGAACAAGATCGTCGTGACTCAGGCGGGCGCGATCTTGTGGAACGGGTCGCCGGTCAACCTGACCCAGTTGCGCCAGTATCTGGACGTCACGCAGCAGATGGACCCGATCCCCGAGCTGCACCTGCAGCCGGAACCGGAGGCCAGATATGTCGTCGTCGACGATGTGCTGGCGGTGACCAAGCAGGCCAAGGTCAGCAAGATGGGGTTTGTGGGCAACGAAGCCTATACGACGGTCTTCTAGGCCGCGACGAACCCGCGAACGAAGGGCGGTCCCGACGGGCCGCCCTTTTTCGTTGCCTTGCTTGATTTGGCCGCCACCAAGTAACCGCTTTTCAACCGCTGCCACGTTAATCCCGGCCGATGGACATCATTACCGCTCACCAGCAGGGACTGATCGAGCAATTGGAAGCCGAAGTCGCGGGTCTGGCGGGTCGTCCGCATGACCACGGGCAGCGCGCGGTCGTTCTGCACCATTTGTACGATCATTCGCGCGGATATCATGGCTGGGCCTTGGCCGAAGCGCACCGCACCATGCGGATCGCCGAGCGGCTGAAGAAAATCGAACGGCGGATCGACTGCTGGTGGTGGCCAGTTCGTTCACCCGAGGCATCCAGGAACGCCCTTGGTTTTTTGGCCGAAGCGCTCGGCGAAGCGGCGAGGGCGCGAGCGGCGGCGGCCTACCGCGTCTATCGGTTAAGCGCGACGCAGGCGCTGCGCAGGGAAGCGGAGGCCAGCATGACCGTTGCAATGCTTGAAGCACTCGACCGCTGTCACGCCGCCCGGCGCGCAGGAATTTCACCGTCAGCCGAGGAACGCTCCGCGCTCGCCTTGGTAAGCAGCATGTTGGCCTCAGAGGTCGTTGACCAGGACAGGCTCGATCGGGCGTGGGCCGCGGTCGACGCGGCAAGGCTCGGACGGCTGGCGCGGGCGCTGGTCAGCGAGAGCAGACTCGACCGCGATGCGGCGCGGGACGCAAGGCGGGGCATGGACCGGGCGGAGCGCGATCTTCAGCGCCATCACCTGCTGCCCGCAGCCTTTCGCGCCAATCCTGCCCAACATTTTTATGCGCTTCAGCGCAGCTTGTCCGAACGCCGCCGCAAGCAATGGCGCGAGGCGTGCGACCGGGAGCCCGATGCAGTCGAGCTGGCAGCCTAGGCGGGGCGGAAGGTCAGCGACAGGCCGTTGATGCAGTGGCGCTTGCCGGTCGGCTTGGGGCCGTCGTCGAAGATGTGGCCGAGATGGCCGCCGCAGCGGCGGCAATGTTCCTCGGTCCGCGACCATGCCGAGCGTTGTATCGCGGCTGTGCGATGGCATTGGGAAGCGGCTTCCAGAAGCTCGGCCAGCCGGTGCCGCTGTCATATTTGGTCGGCGGAGCGGAAACAGCGGCAAATCGCAACCGGCGCAGACGAAAGTGCCTTGGCGATGCTCCTTGTTGAGCGGGCTGGTGAAGGGCGCTCGGTGCCGGCCTGGCGCAGGATGGGATAGCGCTGCGCGCCGAGCTGCTTGCGCCAGTCGGCACGGAGCATGCTGACTTGAAAACTTGCCGCCGCAGGCGCTCGGCGAACGGCAGCCGACGCAGCGCCAAGGCGCGCCGGCGACAGCGCCCGCGCCCGACAGGCCGAGAAACAGGCGGCGATCAAGATTCTGTATCATTGCAACGTCCTCACCTAGGGCAAAACGCCCCGTCCTACCCACAGGTTCGTGCGCAAACGCTCGAAAAGTCTGCAGTTGAATGCGAAATCAGGCGGCGAGGCCGTCGAACTGGAGGCGGGCGAGGCGGGCGTAGAGGCCGCCTTGCGCGGCGAGGGCGGCGTGGGTGCCTTCCTCGACGATGCGGCCGTGGTCCATCACGACGATGCGGTCGGCGGCGCGGACGGTGGCGAGGCGGTGGGCGATGACGATCGTGGTGCGGTCGGCCATCAGCCGGTCGAGCGCGTCCTGGACCGGCGCTCGCTTTCGGCGTCGAGCGCGCTGGTGGCCTCGTCGAGCAGCAGCAGCGGCGCGTCGCGGCGGAGCAGGGCGCGGGCGATGGCGATGCGCTGCCGCTGCCCGCCCGACAGGCGCGCGCCGCCTTCGCCCATGAAGGTGTCGAGGCCTTCGGGCAGCGCGCGCAGGAAGGTCTCGGCATTGGCGTCGCGCGCGGCCTGCCCAGATCTCGTCCTCGGTCGCGTCCCAATTGCCGTAGCGAAGGTTGTCGCGCGCCGAGGCGGCGAAGATCACGACTTCCTGCGGGACCATGGCGATGCGCTGCGCGGACGTCGGCGGGGTCGGCGTCCGCAGGTCGACGCCGTCGAGCAGGACGCGGCCCGCCTTGCGGATCGTAGAAGCGCTGGGCGAGCTGGAAGAGGGTGGTCTTGCCCGCGCCCGACGGGCCGACCACGGCGAGCCGCTCGTGCGGGCGAAGTTCGAGGTTGAAATCGTCGAGCGCGCGACTTCGGGCCGGGTCGGGTAGCGGAAGCTGACATGGTCGAACTCAGGCGCCCCGCGCGGGCAGGGGCAGCGGGGTCGGGATTGGCGGGGGCGGCGATTTCGGGCTCGGCGATCGAGCAAATCGTTGAGCCGCTCGGACGCGCCGGCGGCGCGGAGCAAGTCGCCATAGACTTCGGACAAGGCGCCGAACGCGCCCGCGAGCAGGCCGCCATAGAGGACGAAGGCGGCGATCGTGCCGCCGGTCATGCGGCCTGCGGCGACATCGACCGCGCCTTGCCAGATGACGAATGTGATCGCCGAGAAGAGCAGCGAGATGACGATGAAGGTCATCAGCGCGCGAAGGCGGATGCGGCTTGCGGGCGGTGGAGAAGACGGTCTCGGTGGCGGCGGCTGAAGCGCTCGGTTTCGCGCTGCTGCTGGCTGAACGCCTGGACGATCTTCATCGCGCCGAGCACTTCGCTGGTGACGGTGCCGACGTCGGCGATGCGGTCCTGGCTCCGGGTCGAGATCGCGCGCACCCTGCGGCCGAGGATGGTGATCGGGACGACGACCAGCGGGATGCCGAGCAGCATCATGCCTGCAAGCTTGGGCGCCAGGAAGAACAGGATGACCGCGCAGGCGGTCGCCCATGACGATGTTGCGCAAGCGCGACCGAGATGGTGGTGCCGACGACCTGTTCGATGATGGTGGTGTCGACCGTGATGCGGCTGGTGATTTCGGCCGGCCGGTTCTCCTCGAAGAAGCCGGGAGCGAGGCGCAGCAGGTTGCGGTGCACGGCAAGGCGGATGTCGGCGACGACCCGCTCGCCGATCCAGGTGACGAAATAGAATCGGACCGACGGTGGCGATCGCCATGACGATCACCAGCAACAGCAGATACTGAAACCAGCGGGCGATATCTGCCGCCGCCGCGTAAAGCCGCGATCGATGATCAGCTTGAAGGCGTAGGGCACGCCCGACGTGGCCGCAGCGGCAACCAGCAAGGCGACCGCGGCGGCGGCGAGATGACCCGGGTAACCCCGCGCGAACTCCCAGACCATGCCGAGGTTGGAGAGGGACTTGCCCTTGGGGCGGTCGGTGGAAATGGCCATGTCGCAGACCTAGCAGTGTGTCCGCATTGCCTCAATTGCCGCGATGCGGCGAGTGCGGCGCAGCAAATGGGGCTTGCGGGAGGCGCAAAGCGGTTCCACACTCATTGTCTCGTGGTCAGAATCTTCCAAGGAAATTTGATGCTTTACGACGCCTATGAGGTGCAACGCTCGCTGCTGACCGGGGCGAGCAAGCTGGCGGGCCTCGGCGCTGGATGGCTGAACAATCCGTCAAATCCGTTCGGTTATTCGTCGATGGGCCCGCTGGTTGCAGCGGGCCTTGACGTATTTGCCCATGCATCGGCTCCGCGCGGCAAGCCGGAGTTCGGGATCGAACAGGTGCTGGTCGGGCAAGAAAGCGGTCGCGATCGACGAGGACATCGTGCTGCGCAAGGCGTTCGGCCAGTTGAAGCATTTCCGGAAAGTGGATGCGGATGGAGGCGAGCCGCTGCTGATCGTTGCGCCGATGTCAGGCCACTATGCGACGCTGCTGCGCGGTACGGTCGAGCGGATGCTGCCCAAACAGGACATTTTCATCACCGACTGGCGCGACGCCAAGCTGGTGCCGCAGGGCGAAGGCGATTTCGACCTCGACGATTATGTCGATTATCTGATCGAATTTTGCGAGGTGATCGCCGAGCAAACGCGGCAAACGACCGCATATGCTGGCGGTGTGCCAGCCGTCAGTTCCCGCCTTCGCCGCGACGGCGATCATGAATGCGGACAAGAACCCGGCACGGCCAAAGACGCTGGCGATGATGGGCGGGCCGATCGATACCCGCCGCGCCCCGACCGCCGTCAACACGCTGGCGACCGAGCGGCCGCATGGCTGGTTCCAGCAGAATGTGATCGCGACGGTGCCGATGATTTACCCGGGGGCCGGGCGGAAGGTTTACCCGGGCTTCCTTCAACTCGCCGGGTTCATGACGATGAATCTCGGCAGCCATCTGGTCAGCCATTGGGAGATGTTCAAGCATCTGGTCGTCGGCGACGAAGAGAGCGCGGACGCGACCCGGCATTTCTACGACGAATATCTGTCCGTGTGCGACATGACGGCGGAATTCTACCTGCAGACGGTCGATGTCGTGTTCCAGCGGCACCTGCTGCCAAAGGGCGAATATGAACATCGTGGGCAGCGGGTCGATCCAGCCGCGATCAAGGACACGGCGCTGCTCGCGATCGAAGGCGAGCGTGACGATATTTCAGGGATTGGCCAGACCAAGGCCGCGCTGGATTTGGCGGCCAAGCTGCCGGCAGCGAAAAAGCAGTATCACCTCGCCAGGGATGTTGGCCATTACGGCATCTTCAACGGCCGCAAGTGGCGCGAGAAGATTGCGCCGGTCGTCGAGAAATTCATAGCGGCCAACGCCTGAGCAGCGTTAGATCCTCTCCATTTTCAGCCATTTGGGATCGCCCATCCAGGTTCGCCCAAGCGCTTGCTGGGCGGCGGCGGCGAAGGCTCCCCGCCCGAGCGCCCGTTCCGACGCGGCGAGGCCGTAGAGAGCCCAGCCATTGTTCGGATAGCGGGCGAGCGCAGCGGTGAAGGCTTCCTGGGCTTCCTGGAAGCGGCCGGCGCGATAGAGGGTAGCGCCGAGGGACTGGTGGACGGGGAAATACCAGTAGGGCGGCTCCATGTAGGGGATTTTGGCCTCGACGCCGACTGCCTCCTGATAGAGCTTGATCGCCTCGTTCAGCCGGCCGCTCGACGACGCAAAGCGGGCGCGCGCGACCGTTTCGGCCAGTTGAAGCAGGTCAGGAGTAGGAACCCCCTGGTCGATCATCAGCTGGAACGCGCCGGACTGGCGCAGCTTGCCCATCGCCGCGATTTCGCGGTCGAAACCGGTGCGGTTGTGAAGGCCCGCGTAGGCCGTCGCCCGGGCATAATGCCGCATCGCCGCGACATAGGGCAGGCGCTCATCAGGCGCCTTCATCGCTAGCACCTGGCCGGGCGCCGCGAACTGCGAGGCGGCGAAATAAGGCGCGGCGTTGATCGCCTGGATCCATGCAATTTGGGCGCTGGTGGCGGGGTCGAGGATTTGCCCGAGCCGCCGGGCTTCGACGACCGCGGTTTTCATATCGCCAGCCATCTGCGCCGACGTCACGATGAAGTGGACGTTGTGCGGATAATAGCCGTAGCGGACCAGACCGCGGTCGCCGCTGGCCTTGATATAGGCTTCGTCGGCGCGGGCCGCGGCGACGTTGACGCGCATCGAGTCTTTCCACCGGCCGAGCCGATAGTAAATGTGCGCCGGCATATGGACCAGATGGCCAGCGCTCGCCGCAAGCGGAGTCGCCAGTCGGTCGGCGGCTGCTTCGGCCTTCTGCGGATTGGGACCGTTTTCCATCAGGTGGATGTAAAGGTGCGCGGCCTGCGGATGGTCGGAATTGCGTGTATAAACCGTCTCGACCAGGTGCACCGCTTCTCCGAGGCGCGGCTGGGGATTCTTGTCGGGCGTCCAGTAATTCCACGGCAGTGTGTCCATCGCCGATTCCGCCGCGAGCAGGGCAATGTCGTCATTGTCCGGGTGGGCGCGGGCGGCCGCCAGCATCGCGTCGGCATAAGCCCCGTCGAGCGCGGCTCTATCCGCCCTGGGATCGATCGAATATCGCTTGAGCATCGCGGCGGTCAGGACCTGCTCAACGGGCGTAGCCTTGGCCGCAAGCCAGTTGGCATAGGATGCTAGCGCGACCGATCGCGCATTGGTTGCGGGGTCCATCGGCGCATTGATGTTGGGGCCATGCGCCATGGCTTCGCCCCAATAGCACAATGCACAATTGGGGTCGGCTGCTTGCCCCGCACGGAACGAGGCGATCGCCGCGGCATGGTTGAAACCGTAGGCGTAGCTGAGTCCCTGATCGAAATAGCGCTGGGCAAGCGGGTTGGCCGTGGTGATGGCGAGGTGGACCTTGCCGAGATGGTCGTCGAGCGGAACGGTAGGGAGGGCCGCGCTCTGCACGACGGCGGCGGCGAGGCTCAGGCGCGCGCGCATCGATTGCGGGCCGCCCCGGCCTGAACAGAGGGCCGCCAGGCGGACTGTCGGGTCGAGCAGTGCCAGCTGCTCGTCCGAATAATTTTGTTTCGAGGGCACGCTCACCAGGGTTGTCGCAGCGAGGCCAAGGACCATCGCGCGCAGCGGATCAATCATCGCCACCTCTCGCGTCAGGGTAAGTCGATGGGCCAGCTTACCTCATTCGGGCGCCATTGTCAGCGAGAGCGCGAGTTCCATTCCGGCTTTGGCCGCAAGCCACGGGAAGCGCGACCCGCCTGGCCTTCCTATGTTAAGGCCATGTTGATGCGAACGATTGACCAGGATGCAGCCTGGGCGGCCTTCGAGCGCCGCGACCGAAGCTGGGACGGCCGAGTGATCGGCGCTGTCTCGACCACCGGCATTTATTGCAAGCCGAGCTGTCCGGCCCGGCGGCCGAAGCGCGAGCATGTCGAATTTTTCCTCGATACCAACACCGCACGGACCGCCGGCTATCGCGCTTGCCTTCGATGCCGCCCGGATGAAGTCGGACGCGACCGGGAAGCTGTGGCGAAGGCGGTGCGGATTATCGAGGCGGCGGACGAGCCGCCCTTGCTCGCCGATCTGGCAGCGGCGGTTGGCTATGCCGAGCATCATTTTCAGCGGCTTTTCACCCGCGACATGGGTGTTTCGCCCGCGGCCTATGCACGTGCCATCCGTGCCCGGCGAGCCGAAAAGCATTTGCAGGAGGACAAGCCCGTGACCGAAGCGATTTACGACGCCGGCTATGCCGCCCCCAGCCAATTCTATGCCGATGCCAAGGAACGGCTCGGCATGACCCCCTCGGCATGGCGCGACGGCGGGCGGGGCGAAACGATCCGCTACGTCGTGACCGACAGCCCATTGGGCCCGCTGCTGGTTGCGGCGACGCCCAAGGGAATCTGCCGCTTGACGTTCGACGAGGATGAGCAAGCGCTCCATCGCCGCTTTCCGAACGCCGAAATTCGCCCCGATGACGGCACGATCGCGCCGTTGGTGGAAGGCGCGCTAGCCGCAATCGAGCATCCGGAGTCGGCGCCGGACCTTCCGATCGATGTTCGCGGAACCGCCTTTCAGGAGGCGGTGTGGCGGGAGCTTCGGAAGATTCCGTTGGGTGAGACCCGCAGTTACGCCGACATTGCTCGCGCGGTCGGAGATCCCAATGCGACCCGCGCGGTCGGGACGGCCAACGGCTCCAACCCGGTCGCGGTGCTAGTGCCCTGCCACCGGGTCATCCGATCGGACGGCACGCTTGGTGGTTATGCCGGCGGACTGGATCGCAAAAAGAAGCTGCTCACGGTGGAAGGCGCCTCGCTCCGCCAGCAAAGCCTGGACCTGTAGGTTTCCAGCGCTCAGATGGCGGCCGGCGCCGCCGCCTTGGCAGCTCGCAGCTGTTCCATCCGTTCCCGTGCAGCGGTGCGCTGGGGCGAGTCGTGGGGTGAATTGGCGATTGGCATCAGCCACGCCATCGCCTCGCCATAGCGCCGATCGCGCGATAGCTGATCGACCAGCAGGAGCCGCGTGTCGGTGTCGCGAGGAAGCAGGCTCACTGCCTCCATCAAGCCCTTTACAGCATTGGCAGTCGGCTTTTCGCCGATCAGGTGGAAGCTTTGGTAAAAGGCAATCAGTGGCATCGGATCATCGGGATTGGCCCTGTTCGCCTTGACAGCCATGGCCCGGGCCCGGACGGCTTGTTCGTCACGGGCAGGTCCTTTCAGCCGGGCGGCGGCCCGCGACAGCAAGATGGACTTACGTACCAGACCTCCTGGATGATTCGGATTGATCGCCAGAAGCCGGTCCGCAGCCGCTTGCGACTGATCATAATTGCCAAGCGCATATTCGGCTTCGGCCAGAAATTCCTGGACGAACGGATCGTTGGGAAAGCGTGCGGCCTTGGTTCGAAGCTTCGATAGATTGCGCTCGCGATCGCGAAGCTCGTTCTTGCGGTCACTTTCCTTGCGATATTCGGACAGGTCGCTGTCTCGAAAAGCGATCGTCTCCGGGATCAAGGCGGCCTCGCCAGCCGACAAGGTGCGGCTGGCGCGGATGACAGGACGCTTGATATCGACTTTAACCGGCCGGTAGGAAAAACTTCCTGCCATGATGTAGCGCCGCGCTTCCCAATTCAGCGCATCGAGATCGCCGAAGGATTTGGCCGCCTGCTCCATCGATTTTCCCCGCCCCAGTTCGGCAAGATATTGGCGAAATTGCGCGGCGCGTTGATTGTCGAATGTCAGAAAGTGCGTGACTGCCCAACCCTGTCCGTATGTGTCCAAGTAAACGATCTTTTCCTTGGTAAGCAGTTCCTGGAGAGGGACCCAGTTGGCGCCAATTTCCTTGCCGCGATGGACCGCCGCCATGCCGTAACCAATCTTGCCATCGTCGAGCATCTTGCTGGACCCGATCAGCTCGGCAAATCCCTCGACATACCAGCTCGGATAAATGGCCGGAAAATATTGCAGCATGAAATGATGCGCATATTCATGATGCAGAACCAGCGCAGGGGTGAAGTAGCGCCCACCCTCACCCGTCTTGCGAGGCGTGACGGCGAACGGGCCAAGCGAATTGCTGTCATAGAAGCCTGCCACGCCACTGTTCGGCGCATTCAGCGCATCTTCGATGTCTTCGAGACCGGCGACTTCGTAGATGCGCACCTTGACCGGATCATCGTCACCGGTCGCGGTCGCCATTCGCATCAACTTGTCGTAGCTCTCCAGGCGCACGGCGAGCTTCTCGACGTCTGCCGGTTCGCTTTCACTGATGATTCGGAAATGCGCCGTCTCGACCTCGCGCCATTCGGCCGACGCATTCGACGGAACAAGGACCAACATGCCGATAACGGCAATCAGTCGACGCATGACCCGGCCCTCCCGGAAAATCCCCACAGATCACAGACTAACGGGCCATGCCGGAGTGTCTAGAGAAAGCTGTAGGGATCGACGTCGACCGCGACGCGGACCTTTGGGCTCCATTCCAGCGCCCCCAACCAGTCGCGAATGACGTCCTGAACGTCGAGTTTGCGCGCCGCGTGGACCAGCAGACGCTGCCGGTGACGGCCGCGAAGCATGGAAAGGGGCGCCGGGGCAGGGCCGAATACCGCCATATCCTCGACCCGTGGCGCGGCACGCCCGATCCGGCTGGCGACTGTTTCGGCTTCGGCCTTGTCCTCGGCAGAAACGATAATGGCTGCGAGCCGGCCGAACGGCGGCATGGCCGCCTCGCGGCGAGCCTCAGTCTCGGCCGCGTAAAAGCCGGCCGCGTCGCCGCCGACCAACGCCGCGATGACTGGAGCCTCGGGATCATGGGTCTGGATCAAGACCCGGCCCGGCTTGTCTCCACGCCCGGCTCGACCGGCGACTTGCTGAATCTGCTGGAAGCTGCGCTCGGCCGCGCGAAGATCACCTCCCTGGAGACCAAGATCGGCGTCGACCACACCCACCAGCGTCAGGTTCGGGAAGTGATAGCCTTTGGTAACCAGCTGAGTGCCTATCACAATGTCGATTTCCTGGCTGTCCATCGCTCGAACAAATTCCGCGGCACGAGCCGGGGACCAGATGGTGTCGGATGTAACGAGTGCGGTTCGGGCCTCGGGAAACAGTTCGGCGACTTCATCGGCAATGCGTTCGACCCCGGGACCGCAGGCAACGAGGCTATCCTCGTCGCCGCACTCCGGGCAGAGGCGGGGCGGGGGCATGACGTGACCGCAATGGTGACAGGCGAGACGGTGCATCAGCCGATGCTCGACCATCCAGGCGGTGCAATTGGGGCATTGGAAACGGTGCCCGCACGTCCGGCAAAGGGTCAACGGCGCGAAGCCGCGGCGGTTGAGGAACAGCAGAGACTGTTCCTTTGCCTCGAGGTTCGCCTGCAGTTCCCCAACCAGACTGGGCGAAAGCCAGCGGCCGCGTGGCGGCGGGTCCTGCGTCAGGTCGATAGCTCGGATGGCGGGCATTTCGGCGAGGCCATGGCGCTCGGTTAGTTGAAGCTCGCGATAACGGCCGATGTCGACCATGTGCCGGGTCTCGATCGCGGGCGTCGCCGTGGCGAGGATTACAGGGATATCCTCGAAATGGCCGCGCATCACAGCCACGTCGCGCGCATGATATTGCACGCCCTCCTCTTGCTTGAACGAGGGCTCGTGAGCTTCATCGACGACGATCAGCCCAAGGTTGGGATAGGGCAGGAACAGGGAGGATCGGGCACCAACCACGACGCGCGCTTCGCCGCTGGCAATTGCGCGCCAGGCGCGGCGGCGTTGAGAGGACCGAAGATCGCTGTGCCAGGCGACCGGCTCGCAACCGAAGCGCGCGGTGAAGCGGGTAAGGAATGGCTCGGTCAGCGCAATTTCCGGGAGAAGGACGAGGATTTGGCGACCATTCCGTAGCGCCTCGGCGATCGCTTCAAAATAAACTTCGGTCTTGCCCGACCCGGTGACTCCATCGAGCAGGACAGGGTCAAAGCCCTTTCCGATGGCGGTCCTGAGGCTGGCGGCCGCCTCAACCTGCTCCGCGTTGAGAGCGGGAAGTGCGAAGTCCGGGTCAGGCTCGGGGAGCGGCCGGTCCGCGTCCACTTCTACCCGCTCGAGCGCTCCCGCATTGACCAGGCCACGCAAGACCGCATCGCTGACTTCGGCATGCGCGGCGAGCTCACGGACCGTGCCCTGCCGGCCCTCGATGCGGGCCAGCGCCCGTTCGCGTTGTGGGGTCAGCCGCGCAGGGACAAGGCCGGTTGGTCGATACTCGACCATCTGCCGCGGACCGGCCAGGGCTGACGATGAGGGCAGGACCATTCTGAGCACGGCGGCCAGCGGCGACAGATAATAGTCGGCCGTCCACTCGCACAGACGCCGCAGGGGCGGCGGGATTGGCGGGACGTCGACGAGGCCGGCGATAGGACGAAGGCGATTGTCGCCGACTTCCTCGGTCTGCAGTCGGCTGGCCTCCCAGGCGACACCGATCATCTGGCGAGGACCGAGCGGGGCGATGACCACGCTGCCAGGCTCGGCGGCCATGCCGTCTGGAACGCGATAATCCAAGGGGCCTAGCGCCGCGTTCAATGTGACGACGCGGACGCGGGGGACCGCCACTTGCGCTTACTTGCCCCGCTTTTTCCGGTGGCTGTCGAGGTCGAGTACCGAGGTTTCGTCGCTCTCCTCGGGCATCAGGCCAAGGCGGCGGGCAACCTCCTGATAGGCTTCGGCTTCACCACCCAAGCTTTGCCGGAAGCGATCCTTGTCGAGCTTCTCGTTGGTCTTCATGTCCCACAGGCGGCAGCCATCCGGGCTGATTTCGTCGGCCAGAATGATGCGGCCATATTCATTTTCCCAAATCCGCCCGAACTCCAGCTTGAAGTCGACCAGGCGGATGCCGATCCCGGCGAACAGGCCGCACATGAAATCGTTCACGCGGATCGCCATGTCGGCAATATCGTTCATCTCGTCCTGGCTGGCCCAGCCGAAGCAGGCGATATGCTCGTCGGCGATCATCGGGTCGCCCAGCGCGTCGTCCTTGTAATAATATTCGATGATGGTGCGGGGGAGCTGGGTCCCTTCCTCGATCCCCAGCCGCTTCGACAGCGATCCCGCGGCGACGTTGCGCACCACGACCTCGATCGGCACAATCTCGACCTGCCGGACGAGCTGCTCGCGCATGTTGAGCCGGCGAATGAAATGGGTGGGGACGCCGATTGTCTGGAGCGCTACGAATATATGTTCGGAAATGCGGTTGTTGAGAACGCCCTTGCCGCTGATTGTGCCGCGCTTCTGCGCGTTGAACGCGGTTGCATCGTCCTTGAAATATTGGATCAGCGTGCCTGGTTCGGGACCCTCGTAGAGGATCTTGGCCTTGCCTTCGTAGATCTGGCGGCGACGGACCATAAGGCGCAAAGACTCCGGCGGACAAGAAAAGAGGGGCGGCTATAGGCGAGCCGCCCCCCTATCGCAATCGAACCGGATCGAGCCATCGTCAGGCAACTCCGGCGCGGCCGTTCCGGGCCGGCCCTTTGTCGCGCCACGGAGCATCGAACTGAATGGCCGCAATCAGCCGGAACGTTTCTGCCGTGCCGGCAACCAGGCGATCGATCCCATCGTGAAGGGCGTCGCGCCCAGCCTGGTAGTCGCGATCGAAAAGTTCATCACGCATGATATCCTCCATGATGTCAGGCAGCCAGCCTGGCGGGCTGCTGGGTTTCGGACAGGGCGGCGCGGCAGCGGCTCACAAGCCCATGCTTGTGCGCGGAAAGGCGCGCGATGCGGGTGCGTTCGGCAAGCACGGCGGCGCCGTTCTCGACGAACTGACTGGGGTTGAAGCGGTACATCATCGCGTCTTTCTCCTTTCGGTTGGCGCCGGCGGAGGGGTTGGGGAGAGGGTCCGCCGGCGCTTGCTAATCATTTAGCGAAGGGCCGCATTGAATTCCAATGAAAGGCTGGACCGAATCAATAAGCCTGGCTTATATGCATGACCGATGCGGCGACTTCCTCCATTGGCTTCCGTCCGGGTTTTCGAGGCCGCGGCTCGTCTGGAGAATTTTACCGCCGCGGCCAATGAGTTAGGGATGACGCAGGCGGCCGTATCCTATCAGGTGAAATTATTGGAAGAGCGAGTCGGCGCGGCCTTGTTCCTGCGGGAGAAGGGACGGGCGAAGCTGACTCCCCTGGGCGCTCGGCTGCTGCCACAACTGACCCAGGCATTCGACACGATCGAAGTGGCATTTTCGACCATCCGCGAGGAGGATGAGGCGTTGCTCACGGTCGCAACGACCTTCACCTTTGCCAACACATGGCTGGCGTGGCGGCTGGGCAGTTTCCAGGTCGAGCATCCCGACCTGGCGGTGCGGCTGGCAACCGGCAACACGCTGGTCGATCTCAAGACCGGGGAGGCCGATGTCTCGATCCGTGCCGGGACCGGGCCATGGGACGGACTTGAGGCGACCGAACTGCTGAAGGTCGATTTCTCCCCGATGTGCGCCCCATCATTCCTGGAGCGTATGGAAGACAAGCTCGGGCGAAAGCTGGAGCCGGGCGATCTTCCAGGCCTGCCAATGATCAGCCCGGAGGACAGCTGGTGGGACGCCTGGTTCAAGGCCGCGGGCGTTGAGGGAGCTGATCGACCCCGCCGCGCGGGCCTCCGGCTCGACAGCCAGGCGGACGAGGGTCATGCCGCGATGGGCGGGCAAGGCTTTGTTCTGCTGACCCCCGCATTCTGGTGGAACGACATGCAGGTCGGACGGCTGGTGCAGCCGTTCGATCTAACGGCCACTGCGGGATTTCGATACTGGCTGGTGATCGCGCCCGAGCGCCGTTCGGTGCCGAAGATCAAGCGCTTTCGCGATTGGTTGCTCAACGAGCTCGCCACGTCGGAAAAGATCAGGGCGCACCGCCCGCTTCACTAATTGACCAAAAAGAAACCCCGGAAAAGCCGAAGCTTTTCCGGGGTAACTTTGGGCCTAGGCCCCGTCCGGCTTAGCCGCGTTCCGGCGCCGGAGGCGGCGGCGGAGGCGGAGGCGGCGGAGGCGGAGGCGGACAGACGTCCGTCGCCAGGATCACCGAACCGTCCGGGCACGTCTGCGTCGCCGGAGGCGGCGGAGGCGGCGGCGGCGGCGGCGGAGGCGGCGGAGGCGGCGGAGCCGCTGCGCCGAAGTTGAAGATCAGGCTGGCAAGCAAGCTGTGCGAGCGGAACTTGCCGTCGATCTCCGGGAACACCAATGCATCGGTCCGCTGGTCGACGAGGACCGGAGCGGTAACGCCAACCGTAGAGCGATTGGGGTTGCCGCCAAAGGCGAGCGGACCACCCACGAAGTTCATATTGCCCGTGCGGAAATAACGATACTTCAGGCCGAAATCGATATTGGGGCTGATTGCGTAGCGCACGCCAGCGATCAGTTGCGCGGCCCAAGCCTTGTCCTTGTCATTCAGGGCCTTTGCCCACACCCGGCCGAAACCGGCGCCGGCGTAGAAGGACAGGCCGTCCTGGTCGCCGAAATCGAGCAGGCCGTTGATCATGGCCGACTTGATGCCGATCTTGCCGTCGAAGTCTTCGAAGTCGTCGTCGGTCAACGCGGGCTGACCAGGAGCGCCCGGATCCGGCGCGGCGGACGGACGGTTGAGCCCTGCATTGAGCGTCGACAGGAAGGAACTGTCTGGATCGAAGCCATCACGCTTCGCCCGCTTGTATCCCAATTCACCCTCGAGCCGGAATACGCCGAAATCATAGCCGATAATGGCGTCGATATCGTAGCCACGACGCCAATCGGTATCGAGCGCGTTACTGGAGAGAACGTCGGCGGGGCCAGCAGGCGCGCCAACCACCGGCGTCGTCGGGGCTGTCTGGGTCGTCGTAAAATCGATGAATGCATCGCCGTTCTGATCGCGCGGGAAAAGGATCCCGCCCTCGATCCCGGCATAGACTTGTCCGTCACGCGCCTGGGCAGGCGTCGCGACAGCAGCCGCGGCTACTGCGGCCAGAAGATATCTTTTCATACAAAAACCCCTTTCTCACTCACACTGTACAGGCCTTAACACCTGCCTTTTATGAAGGTTTCACGTCGAATTTGCAGCAATATTCTTTGCGGCTGCATTGTTGCGCAAAGGCCACAGTTCGGCCCTGAAGCCCTAATTGGGAGCGAGTTGGGCCATTGACGGTTGAACTGATACAGGCAGCTAGGGTTAATATAGGGCCGTGTAAGAAGCTGGATGTGCAACGGAACCCTTTGAAAAGCCTGGTTGATGGGTCAGCGAGGAGAAAGCAGCACATGTTCAGCCAATACGTGGCATTGGTTACTGGCCAACATCGGGGAATTGTCGTGATTTCGCAGACATGCAGACTTGTCCTTCTCGCGGCCGTGATCGGCTCAACTCCGGCCTATGCCAAGAAACGGCCGCAGCCGGCGCCCGTCGCCGCTCCCGTGGTCGTGCGCAATTACACGCCGCTCGATCGTTTCTACTCGGCGCGAAAGGATGCGCCCCTGTGGATGTCGAATTGCGAGGCCCAGGTCGCGCTGATTCAATTGCTGCGTGACGCCCCGATCGACGGGTTTACCCGCGGCCCGGCACTCGCGACCCAGATTGAGGCTGCGATCGCCACGGCGCAGGCGGGCAACCCTGCCGCCGCTACCAGCGCGGATCGCCTTATGTCGCAGGCGCTGATCGATTATGTCCAGTCGCTCTACACACCAGTTCCCGGCATGACTTATGGCGACAATTGGGTGCGCCCCAAGCCTCCTAGCGGGGAAACGATTCTCGCCCTCGCTGCTCGCGCACCGTCGCTCGCAGCGCACATGAATGAGGTGTGGAACCTTAACCCGGTCTACGCCCAACTGCGCCGGGCGGCCGTCGAAGAAGCCAAGCTTCCGGACGGTGGCCAGTCGGCCCGCCTCGCGCTCAATTTGTCGCGCGCGCGGTTCAAACCGCCGTCGAAAAAGTTCGTACTGGTCGACATCGTGTCGGCCCGGCTGTGGATGTATGAAAACGGCGTTCCAGTGGATTCGATGAAGGTCGTCGTCGGCAAGAATGAAAGCGATCCAAAAAGCGGCGCCAGCTTGCAGACTCCAATGCTTGCGGGCGTCATGTATTATGCAATCTATAACCCCTATTGGCACGTTCCCGATCATCTCGTCCGCCTCAACATCGCACCGGCGGTGGCGAAGCTGGGCCCGAACGCGCTCAAGGGTAACAAATATGAGGTGGTCGATAGCTGGTCGGCTAACCCGGTGATAGTCGACCCGGCCACGGTGGACTGGAAGGCAGTGTCCGCGGGCACCGCGCACGCCTTGCTTCGCCAAAAGCCGACCGGACA
This sequence comes from uncultured Alphaproteobacteria bacterium, assembly GCA_963750385.1. Taxonomy (GTDB): domain Bacteria; phylum Pseudomonadota; class Alphaproteobacteria; order Sphingomonadales; family Sphingomonadaceae; genus Sphingomicrobium. The sequence continues at coordinate 730,813 of CAVVQJ010000007.1, forward strand.
GAATTCCATGGGCAAGATGAAGTTTCCGTTCGAAAACGGGCTCGGCATCTATCTCCACGATACGCCACACAAGGAATATTTCGAAAAGTCGTCGCGCACGCTCAGCAATGGCTGCATCCGATTGGAACGGGCGGCCGATTTCGGAAGCTGGATGATGGGGCGCCCGGCGAAGCCTGAAGATACGTCAGCCGAGTTGACCGTACCCTTCCCGCAAGGTGTGCCGATTTACGTCACCTACCTCACGGCGGTGCCGGATACCGGCAAAATTGCCTACGGCAAGGACGTATACGGTTGGGATTTGCGCTCGCCGATTACCGCCCAGACAGTGGTCGCGGCGGGCGCCGGCGCGGGGTCTTAAGATCTAGGTGGAAATGAGGGCTTGGTCCTCGCTTCGCTCGGAGGGTCGATTTTCCGAGCTTCGCCCGGATGTCGGAATCACCGCTCACTGTCCTCGTGAGCCCGATGCTCGGCAATCCCCAGGGATTGCCTGTGCGTGGGACTGGTGAGCCGTGCTGGATTCGAACCAGCGACCTACTGATTAAAAGTCAGTTGCTCTACCGACTGAGCTAACGGCCCTCACCGGCCGGAATGAGCCGTTAGCTTGCCCGCCGCCGCTTGCCAAGGCGCGAGAGGAGGTGGCTCACGGACAAATTTCCCTGGACTTGCCAATGCGGTGCGACCGCCGCGAGCGGCCCCAGCACGAAGTCGCGATATTTCAAGCGCGGATGAGGGATTGTCAGCATTCTCGTGACATACCGCTTGCCGTCCCAAGCGACGAGGTCGAGGTCGAGCACGCGTTCGCCCCAGCGCCGTCCCCGCCTGCGCCCGAAATCGCGCTCGATCCGCTTGATTGCGGCGAGCATCGCAGGCGGCTCAAACGTAGTTTCGACCAATGCGACCGCATTGGCGAAGTCGCGGCCCGCACCCCCGACCGCCTTGTTGAGGATGATCGGAGAGGCGTCGAACAGGGTAAATTCGGCATCCAGCCGCGCAATCGCCGCTTCGACCACGCCAGGGGGCCTCCCATGCCGCACATGGCGGCGGTTGGATCCGATCGCGATTGCGTAGAGATGCGGATGATTTTGCAAAGTTCGTCCTGAGCGAAGTAGGGGCGATGCACGGCGCTAGAAGAAAAGAACGCCCTTCGACAAGCTCAGGACGAACGGTAAGGGTGGAGGCAATGATTAGCCCCACCGACCTGTCGCCCTTGCCGCAGACCGAGCCGCCGCGCGATTGCCCCTTGTGCCCACGGCTCGTCGCCTTTCGGCAGGCATGCCGCGCCGAGCATCCGGGCTGGTGGAACGCGCCCGTTCCGGCGTTCGGTGATCCGGACGCATGGCTGGCGATTATCGGCCTTGCCCCGGGCAAACAGGGCGCCAATCGTACGGGGCGCCCCTTTACCGGCGATTTCGCGGGTGACCTACTCTACGCGACGCTCCTGAAATTCGGCCTGGCGGAGGGGCAATATCGTGCCGATCCCTCGGACGGGCTGGCGTTGAATGGCGCCATCATTCTCAACGCCGTGAAGTGCCTTCCGCCGCAAAACAAGACGATGCCGGTGGAGGAGACCAATTGCCGCCCATTCCTGATGGCGGCAATCGACAGCCTGCCCAACCTCACCACCTTCATCGCGCTTGGCAAAGTCGCGCACGACAGCCTTTGCCGAAGCTTCGAGATGCCGCTTTCAAAGGCCAGGTTCGCGCATGGGGCGGAGCATCGGCTCCCCGGTGGCAAACGCTTGGTCGATAGCTACCACTGCAGCCGCTACAACCAGAATACGCGGCGACTGGACGCGGCAATGTTTGAGGCGGTGTTCGAAAGCGCGCTTTATGGCCGATAATATCATCACTGAGCGGCTAGTACTGCGTCGCGCGACGATGGACGATGTCGCCGCGTTCCACGCCATCTTCCGCGACCAAGAAGCCATGCGTTATTGGTCATTCCTGCCGCACGAGCATGAGGAACAGACGCGCGAATGGGTGGCGTCGATGGTGAACCTCGACCCCGCAATGAGCGACGATTTCGTGATTACGCTCAACGGAGAGGCGATCGGCAAAATGGGAGCCTACCGTCTTCCCGAATTCGGCTTCATCCTGGCGCGCGAGCATTGGGGGAAGGGTCTCGCGAGCGAAGCCCTGGCCGCATTCGTCGCCTATCGCCGAGGTGCGGACCCGGGCGGAAAGCTAACCGCCGACGTGGATCCGCGGAACAAGTCTTCAATCAAGCTTTTGAAGCGGGCCGGCTTCACCGAAACGCACCGGGCGAAGGGCACCTGGAAGATCGGCGACGAACTGTGCGACAGCGTTTACCTGGCGCTGGACCTTTAGATGTCCTCGGTGAGCCGACCGTAAAGCTCTGGCCGGCGGTCGCGAAAGAATCCAAAGGCCGCGCGGTGCCGCTTGGCCTGACCGATATCGAGTTGCGCCAGCAGCACCCCCGTTTCGTCCTTGCCGAATTCGGCGAGGATGTCGCCGCGTTCGTCGCAGATGAAGCTGTGGCCGTAGAAGCGCTGGCCGCCTTCGGTGCCGATCCGGTTGGCGGCGACCACGGGAACGACATTGCTGACCGCATGGCCGATCATCGCTCGCCGCCACAGCCGCGAGGTGTCGAGGTCCGGATCGTGCGGCTCGGTCCCGATCGCGGTTGGGTAGAACAGGATTTCGGCACCCATGAGCATCATCGCCCGGGCGGTTTCGGGATACCATTGGTCCCAGCATATGCCGACGCCCAAGGTGGTCCCCGCGCCTGGCCAGACCTTGAAGCCGGTATTGCCCGGGCGAAAATAGAATTTCTCCTCATAGCCGGGGCCGTCGGGGATGTGGCTCTTGCGATAGACGCCGGCGATCTTTCCGTCGGGGTTGATCATGGCCAGGCTGTTATAATGGTGCGGCCCGTCGGCTTCGAAGAAGCTGGTTGGGATCCAGACCTTCAGTTCCGCGGCCAGTTGCTGCATCGCCTGGACCGAAGGGTGGCTGGCGGTCGGCCTCGCCGTGGCGAACAGGCTTTCATCCTCGACCCGGCAGAAATAGGGGCCTTCGAACAGCTCAGGGGGAAGCACCACCTTGGCGCCCTTGCCCGCGGCTTCGCGCACGAGAGCGGAGACGCTGCGAATATTCTCTGCCCTATCCTCGCCGAACGCGAGCTGGAGCGCGGCAACGGTGATAGTCTGAGCTCATTCGGGCACCTGCTGGCTGATGCAGTGGAAGCTTCCGCCCCCCGTCAATATATGGTCGGCGCGCAAGCCGACGGCCTGGCGGCCAGGGAACAAAGCCTGGATTGCCTCGACCGCCGCCGCGTCGTTAGACGCACCATATTGCGGAACGACCACGGCCGCGTTGCCAATATAAAAGTTCATGTAGCTAGCGGGGACCACTTCTCCGGCACGCTCGATCAGGCCTGGCGAGGGGATAGCGACAACCTCGAGCTCCGCGTCCAGAAGCACCTCTGCCGCGTCGGCATAGGCGGCGGCGTTAGGATCGTCGGCAACTGCCTCGGGAATGACGACGCGGCCGGGGGCGACGAAGCGGGCAAGGTTGTCGATATGACCATCGGTATGGTCGTTGATGAGGCCGTCGCCGAGCCAAACGACGCGGGTCGCGCCAAGGTCGCGCTTCAATCGCTCCTCGATGTCGCTCTTGCCCAAACCGGGGTTGCGGTTGGGGTTGAGCAAACATTGCTCGGTGGTCAGCAATGTTCCCGAACCGTCGCCGTCGATCGCGCCGCCTTCCAGGATCCAGTCGGCCTTCGCGTAGGGCAAACCCGCCAGTCCGGACAGCCGCTCGCCGATACTGTCGTCGCCGGCCAGGTCATATTTGCCGCCCCAGCCGTTGAAGCCGAATCCTTGCGCCCGGCGATCCGAATCGCCGCCGAGAATGATCGCACCGGTGTCGCGCAACCAGATGTCTCCGAAGAGCTCGACGATGACCGTTGCAAAAGGGGCAAGTCGCCGGCGCTTCGGCGCCGGCAATCTGGTCTGCCGCTACCAGCCACAATTTCTCGCCGGACCCATCGGCATGGACCGCGCGTGCGAAGGCGGCCACTTCCGCCTGTGCCGGTGCAAGATCGTCCGCCCAAAGGTTTGCTGCGCTCGGAAATCCGATCCACACCGCCTCGTGCGGCGCCCATTCTGGAGGGGGAGGTTGAACCATGGCTGCGCATCTAACGGCTGTAACCAAAAAGGGCGACCCCGAAGGGCCGCCCTTTTGATTCTGGTGGATAACTCAAATCAGCGCGAATAGAATTCGACGACCAGGTTCGGTTCCATTTTCACCGGATAGGGCACTTCGTCGAGCGTCGGAACGCGCGTGAAGGTCGCCTTGGCAGTGCCATCGATCGCGACATATTCTGGAATGTCGCGCTCGGCCAGGCTCTGCGCTTCCATGACCAGCGCCATTTCCTGCGCTTTCGGCCCGAGCGTGATTTCGCTGCCGACATCGACCCGGCGGGAAGCGATGTTGCACTTCACGCCGTTGACGCGAATGTGGCCGTGGCTGACTAGCTGGCGAGCGGCCCAGATCGTCGGCGCGAACTTGGCGCGATAGACGATCATGTCGAGCCGGCGTTCGAGCAAGCCGATCAGGTTCTGGCTGGCGTCGCCCTTCATTTTCGAGGCTTCGGTGAAGGTGCGCTTGAACTGCTTTTCGGTGACGTCGCCGTAATAGCCCTTGAGCTTTTGCTTGGCACGCAGCTGGATGCCGAAGTCCGACATCTTCGACTTGCGGCGCTGACCGTGCTGGCCGGGGCCATATTCGCGGCGGTTGACCGGGCTCTTGGGCCGTCCGAAGACGTTTTCGCCCATGCGGCGGTCGAGCTTATACTTGGCGCTTGAGCGCTTCGACATTTCAAAACTCCAATTCGCGTTTCTCAAATGTCCGGAACCGCACCACCCAACCTGCTGCTGGACGCGACCACCGCTTCACCGGACTTGCGGGGTCAATTGCGAGCCCGGGCGCCTAGCGGGCGAGCCAGCAAAGGTCAAGCTTTGCAAGGTCGTGGCGCTTTTGGCATGACCACCGCCATGAGCCATATTCTCGACCCCCAAGCCTGCACATCCATGACCGAGGTCAGGGCCGGGGTCGACGATGTCGATCGGCAAATTGTGGCGCTGCTGAAGCGGCGCTTCGGCTATATGGATGCGGCAGCGCGCATCAAGCCGGATCGAGAGGCGGTGCGCGACGAGTGGCGAAAGGCCGACGTGCTGGCGAAAGTCGACAAGGCCGCAGGCGAGCTAGGCGTCGATCGCAAGCTGATGGCGCGTCTCTACGAAGACCTGATCGAAACATCGATCGCCCATGAATTGGAAGAATTCGATATCCGTCGCGGCTAGCGCGCGCCGATTGTCTTCAAGTCGTCGAAGCTCTTGCCCTGTTGCCGCTGGGTCCATTGCGTCGGGGTCAGGCAAATATTCTTGCGCACCCGCGAGCCGGTGTTCGCCTCATTGGTCCGGCAAATTAATTTCTCCTTCTTCTTGGGCACTTCGGTGGCCGCCATCGGGGCAGGCGGAGAAGGCTGGGCCGCAGCGGCGGGGTCCGCGGCAAGGAGGAGGACGCTGAACAAGGCAGGAATCATGTCATCAATCCGTCATTTTATTGGGAGAGGCCACGACCTATGTCGAAGCCGGGTGGATTGGTAGGGCAAATCAATCAGTTTTTCGACGAACGGCGGTCGGTCAGTGCGCGCACCATGCCGCGCACGGCTTTGATCTCGCGGGTGGACCATTGGGGCTTGGTCAGGATGGTACGAATTGTTGCACGGGTAGCGGCGGTTCGTTCGGGCGGATGAAAATACCCCGCCTCGCCAAGCGCAGCGTCGAGTTGCCCGACCAATCCTTCAAGTTCGTTCATCGGCGCAGGAGGCTCGGCGGCCTTGACGGTCGGTTGGGCAAGCTCCGCGCCGCGGGCCCATTCATAGGCCAACAAGATCACGGCCTGGGCAAGATTGAGGCTGCCAAATTCCGGATTGATCGGGACGGTCACAATCTTGGTTGCCAGCCCGACATCCTCGCTTTCCAGGCCCGAACGCTCGGGCCCGAACAATATGGCTGAACGGACGCTCGTGGTTCGGATTTCGCCGGCCATTTCCTCGGGCCCGATAACCGGCATGACAAGATCGCGCCGGCGCACGGTCGAGGCATAAACCTGCCCGCAATCCGCGATGGCCTCGGCCACAGTCCCAAATAGCTGAGCTTGCCGTAGCACCATGTCCGCCCCGCTTGCGGCAGGGCCGGCGTCGGGGTTGGGCCAGCCGTCGCGGGGAGCAACCAACCGCATCTCCTTCAGGCCGAAGTTCAGCATGGCGCGCGCGGCCTTGCCGATGTTCTGGCCGAGCTGAGGGCGGACAAGGACGATGACGGGTGGCGACATCATAGCAATTTGTCGAGCAGATCCGGCCCCTCGGGTGGTGTCTCGCCGACCGCCCCCGCGATTTCGGCGAAATCGCCGGGATCGCTGAAGTCCTTGTAGATGCTTGCAAAGCGAATGTAGGCCACATGGTCGAGCCGCTTGAGCCCGGCCATGACGGCCTCGCCGATCTGGGTGGTGCTGACTTCGTCCCCGCGCGTTTCAAGCTGGCGCTGGATGCCGCTGATAAGCTGGTCGATCTTTGCCGCGGGGACATCGCGCTTGCGCGTGGCGTGACCGATCGCCCGCTCCAGCTTGGCCCGGTCGAACGGCTCGCGCTTGCCGTCCTTCTTGACGACCGTGAGCTCGCGCAACTGGACTCGTTCGAACGTCGTGAATCGCGCACCGCAGCCTTCGCATTGGCGGCGCCGGCGGATCGACGCGCCGTCCTCAGAGGGACGGCTGTCCTTCACTTGGCTGTCTTCGTGAGCGCAGAAGGGGCAGCGCATCAGCTATAGATGGGGAAGCGAGCGCACAGAGCGCGGACTCGGGCGTTGACGGTCTTCTCGACTTCGCCATTGCCATCGACGCCATTCTTCTGAAGCCCGTCGAGCACGTCGGCAACCATGTCGGCAATGTCGCGGAACTCCGCTTCGCCGAAGCCGCGCGTGGTGCCGGCGGGTGATCCGACGCGGATGCCGCTGGTCTGAACCGGTGGAAGCGGGTCGAACGGCACACCATTCTTGTTGCAAGTGATCCCGGCGTGCTCGAGGCTCTGGTCGGCGTCCTTGCCGGTCAGGCCGAGCGGGCGAAGATCGACCAAGGCGAGGTGCGTGTCGGTGCCGCCAGCGACGAGGTCGGCGCCACGTTCCTTGAGACGGTTGGCCAGCGTTTGCGCATTGCTGATGACCGCCTTGGCATAGCTTTTGAATCCGGGCTCCAGCGCTTCGCCGAACGCAACCGCTTTTGCCGCGATGACGTGCATTAGCGGGCCGCCCTGAAGGCCGGGGAACACGGCCGAGTTGACCTTCTTGGCAATGGTTTCATCGTCGGTGAGCACCATGCCGCCGCGCGGGCCGCGCAGCGTCTTATGGGTGGTGGTCGTAACCACATGGGCATGGCCGAACGGGGTCGGGTGTTCGCCCGCCGCGACGAGGCCCGCGAAATGGGCCATGTCGACAAACAACAGCGCTCCGACGTCGTCACAGATTGAGCGAAAGCGAGCGAAGTCGAGATGGCGCGGATAGGCCGAGCCACCAGCGATAATCATTTTCGGTCGATGTTCTTTCGCAAGAGCCAACACTTCGTCGAAATCGACCAGATGGTCGTCCGCCCGCACACCATACTGGATGGCGTTGAACCATTTGCCCGACTGCGCGGGCGGGGCGCCGTGGGTCAAATGCCCGCCAGCGGCAAGGCTCATTCCCATGATCGTGTCGCCCGGCTTCAAAAGCGCCATCATCACCGCGCCATTGGCCTGCGCGCCCGAATGCGGCTGGACGTTGGCGAAGCCGCAATTGAACAACTGCTTGGCGCGCTCGATCGCCAGCGTCTCGACCGAGTCCGATGGACCGCAGCCCTGATAATAACGGCGGCCGGGATACCCTTCGGCATATTTGTTGGTCAGGACCGATCCCTGCGCCTCTAGCACGGCTCGGCTGACAATATTTTCACTTGCGATCAACTCGATCTGGGTCTGCTCGCGGATCAGCTCCGCCTTGATCGCCTCCGCGACTTTAGGGTCCGCATCCGCCAGGCGCTCGGTGAAAAACCCCAGCGGCTGAACGTCGGTCAGATCGGGCGCAGTGGCCATCAAGCGGGTTCCTGTTCGGTAGAGGGATTGGCAAGTTGGTCGACGCGCCGTTGGTGGCGACCGCCAGCGAACTCTGTGCCGAGGAAGGATTCGACGCAGGCCTTTGCCATTTCGATACCAATCAATCGAGCGCCCAAAGCGATCGCATTGGCGTCGTTGTGCTGGCGGGCCAGCGCGGCGGACAGCGGCTCGGCGACCTGGGCGCAACGGCATGCCGGGTTGCGGTTGGCCGCGATCGCGACGCCGATACCCGACCCGCACACGGTAATCCCGCGCTCGGCCTTCCCATCGGCCAGCGCCTCGGCCAACATCGCGCCATAGCGAGGGTAGTCGACGCTATCGTGACTGTTCGTGCCAAGGTCGAGAACATCGTGACCAGCCTCCCGCAACCAGTCGGCAAGTTGGTCCTTGAGATCGACCCCGGCATGGTCGGCGGTAAACACGATGCGCATCGCCATTATCTAGTGGATGCGCCGGGGATTCGCTACCACCGATTGGACAGGAACCTCAGTCCTTGAACCATTTCTGCGATGATTCGAGTCGATGGGGACAGCCCGGCCAACAGCATGGACGCCGTTTGCCGCCGAGGATATCGTCTTGCAGGCGAGCCAGCCGCATTTCCCTGGTTTCCTGCTTCTTCGCCGACGTCATCCAGCAGATCCACTCGTTGCGAGCGAGGTCGGTCAGGCTGTTCCATTTGGCCTGCAGCGAGGGGTCGGCATCCAGGACGCCCCTTAGCTCGCCTGGCATTTCGTGGCGGAAATCGGTGGTGACGGTCGCCATCGAGTGCCTTTCATCAGCCAAACAATCGCTCTGCGAGAAGGCGCTTGCCCTTTATTAAACGCTCAGGCCGCCTTGACCGCCGGCAATTCCAGGCGGTCCCAGATTTCGACGAGCGCGCCGGTCAACTCATCCATCATCTCCTCGCTGTGCTGCGGGCCAGGCGTGAAGCGGAGGCGCTCGGTGCCGCGGGGAACGGTGGGGTAATTGATCGGCTGGACGTAAAGGCCGTATTCGGCGAGCAGGATATCGCTGATCCGTTTGGCCTTGACCGGGCAGCCGACCAGCAGCGGCACAATGTGCGTGACGCTGTCCATAACCGGCAGGCCCGCCTCGCGGAACCTGGCCTTGAGGCTGGCCGCGCCGGCCTGCTGGGCGAGCCGTTCCTCGTTGGATTGCTTCAAGTGGCGAACCGAGGCGAGCGCGCCGGCAACCAGCACCGGCGACAGCGATGTGGTAAAGATGAATCCCGGCGCGTAGCTGCGGATGCAATCGATGATGGTCTTGTCGGCCGCGATGTAGCCTCCCATCACGCCAAACGCCTTGCCCAGCGTTCCTTCGATAATCGTAACCCGGTCGGCGACTTCTTCGCGATCCGAAATGCCCCCCCCCCGCGCGCCGTACATGCCAACCGCATGGACCTCGTCGAGATAGGTCAACGCACCGTAGCGGTCGGCGAGATCGCAAATCGCGGCGATGGGGGCGATGTCGCCGTCCATCGAATAGACACTTTCGAATGCGACTAGCTTGGGCGTGTCGGTCGGTTCGTCGCGAAGCAGTTGCTCGAGATGCTCGAGATCGTTGTGCCGAAAGACCCGCTTTTCGCAGCCCGAGTTGCGAATTCCAGCGATCATTGACGCGTGGTTGAGCTCATCCGAAAAAATGATGCAGCCGGGAAGCAGCTTGCCAAGGGTCGACAACGCCGCCTCGTTCGAAACATAGCCACTGGTGAACAGCAGCGCCGCCTGCTTGTCGTGAAGGTCGGCGAGCTCGGCCTCCAGGTCGATATGATAATGGGTATTGCCGCCAATATTGCGCGTGCCGCCCGAGCCGGCGCCGACGCTGTGCAATGCTTCCTCCATCGCCGCGACGACGGCGGGATGCTGGCCCATGCCGAGATAGTCGTTGGAGCACCACACCGTGATCGGCTTCGGACCGTTATGGCCGTGGAAACAGTGGGCGTTGGGAAAGCTGCCCTTGGTACGCAAGATATCGATGAAGACGCGGTAGCGCCCTTCGTCATGCAGCTTGTCGATCGCCGCCCTGAAGATCCGGTCGTAGTCCACGCTTTTCCCTTCGCTCGTGGGCCCATTATCGCCCCCCGGCCGCGATTTCCATTGCGAACAACTCGCAATTGGTCAGTGAAGCTGGACCTGGGCGAGTCCGAAGCGGGCCAGAGTAGGGATTAGCGCCGGCGCCGGAGGAGCCGTGAAGACGGCCAATCCAGCTGCTTGAGTTGCAGGCCATTGCTGGTCCTTCGTCAGAAAGGCGATGCGCCGGGCAATGCCGGCGCCTCCGTCGATCTGCTCGATGTGGGGGAATGCGGTACGGATTTCCTCGGCCAGAAGCGGGAAGTGAGTGCAGGCCAGGACCATCACATCCATCTCATGGCCGCGCGGTTGCTCGATCATCGGGGCAATCGCGCGGACGATGGCCTCGGGCGAAACAGGCTGGCCGGCCAGCTTCGCCTCTGCGAGCTTGACCAGCTCGGCACTGCCGTGACGGATGACGGCACAGTCGGACGCGAAACGGGCGGCGAGGTCATCGACATAAGGCTGTCGCACCGTCGCCTCGGTTCCAAGCACCCCGATCACGCGGGACGTGGAGAATTCCGCGGCCGGCTTGATCGCGGGCACCGTTCCAACCACCGGAATGTCGAGCGCGGCCCGCGCATGGTCGAGGGCAATCGTCGAGGCGGTGTTGCAGGCGATGACGGCCAGTCGCGGGGCAAACCGTTCGACCAGCTGGCCGAGCAGTGCGGGTACCCGTGATGCCAGCTCCGCCTCGCTCTTGGTGCCATAGGGGAAACCCGCATTGTCCGCCGCATAGACAATGGGTGCATAGGGAAGCAGCTCGCGTGTCGGCCCAAGCACGGACAATCCCCCCACGCCGGAATCAAAGAAGAGCAGGGGGGCGGCGGGATTCATCGCGTGGAGCTAGGGCGAAGCTTTGCCATGCGCAACATTGCGGCAACCGAATGATCTGCTAGGCAACGGCCATGAACAGTCCGGTGCTCATTGCGTTTATCGTCGGATATTTGCTCGGTTCGATTCCGTTCGGCCTGCTGCTGGCGCGGGCGGGCGGCAAGGGCGATATTCGCGACATCGGGTCGGGCAATATCGGCGCGACGAACGTCCTCAGGACCGGGTCAAAGGGTCTCGCCGCGGCGACGCTTATGCTTGATGCCGGCAAGGGCGCGGTGGCGGTACTGTTGGCGCAGCGGTTCTCGCCCGATGCGGTCAACTTTGCTGCCGCCGGGGCGATGATCGGCCATCTTTATCCGGTCTGGCTGCGCTTCAGGGGCGGCAAGGGCGTCGCGACGCTGCTTGGTGTACTCATGCCCCTGCTGCCAGTCGCGGCACTGGTTTACGCCATTTTGTGGTTCGGCCTTTTACTCATCCTCAGGATCAGCTCGGTCGCCGGCTTGGTCGCCGCCGCCAGCCCGCCGATAACGGCGATGGTCATCGGCGAGACCATGCTTTTCCCGATGCTGCTGGGCTTCGCGGTGCTGGTCATCTGGAAGCACCGCGAGAATATCCGCCGCCTCGTCAGGGGCGAGGAGCCGCGGCTCGGTTCCAAGCAAGCGTGAGCGCTGATTCAGATTTGATCGATCGGCTGCGGCTGATCCGCACGCCCGGAATCGGTCCGATAGCCTATCGTCAATTGGTGACGCGGTTCGGCAGCGCCGCGGCAGCGTTGGCGGCTATTCCCGATCTCGCGAGCAGGGGTGGTGGCAAGCCGCCGACGGTCTATCCCAGGGACAAGGCGGAGCGCGAGGCCACAGCGGCGGAAAAGCTAGGCGCGCGTTATCTCGTGCTTGGGCAAGGGCTCTATCCACGAGCGTTGGCAGAAATGGAAAATGCACCGCCGTTGCTGACCGCCAAGGGCAAGCTATCGCTGCTGGAACAGCCAATGGTAGCGATCGTCGGCGCGCGCAACGCCAGCGCCGCGGCCTGCCGCTTCGCTCGCGGATTGGCGCACGACCTGGGCCGGGAAGGCGTGACGGTCGTATCCGGCCTTGCACGGGGAATTGACAGCGCCGCGCACGACGGATCGCTTGAAAGCGGGACGATTGCCGTCATCGCGGGCGGAATCGACGTTCATTATCCGCCCGAGAATGAGGCGCGCCAGAAAGAGATTGCCGAACGCGGTTTGCTGATCGCGGAGATGCCGCCCGGAACCGAGCCGAGGGCGCGACACTTTCCCTATCGCAACCGAATCATTGCCGGGCTCGCTGGTGGAACGGTGGTGATCGAGGCGGCGCCCAAGTCGGGTTCGTTGATAACGGCCCGGCTGGCTGCCGAGGCGGGGCGTGAGGTGATGGCTGTGCCTGGATCGCCGCTCGACCCGCGGGCGCAGGGTTGCAACAGCCTGATCCGCGATGGGGCCACGCTGATCCAGAGCGCAGCCGACGTGCTGGAAACCTTGCGGCCGATCGGCGGCGGTGTCGCCAGCCGGAAATCACCTTTCGAGCATGAGCCGGCCGCAATCCCGGTTGATGCGGAGCCTGATCTTCGGGCCCGGATCGAACAACTGCTCGGGCCCTCGCCGGCACCGGTCGATGAAATCGTCCGCCTCGCGGGGGTCGAGCCCGGAGCGGTGCAGCTGGTCCTGCTCGAACTCGACCTCGCCGGCCGCCTCGATCGCCACGCGGGCGGCAGGGTCAGCCTGCGCTAGCCGCTTGACGGACCCTCCAGCCACCCGACAATCGCGCGTACGTACGTAAAGGAATGCATCCCTCTTGAAACTTGTTGTCGTCGAGTTGCCGGCAAAGGCGAAGACCATCGAAAAATATCTCGGCCCCGGACATCGCGTGCTGGCGAGCTATGGCCACGTCCGCGACCTGCCGCCAAAGGATGGCTCGGTGAGGCCCGACGAAGACTTTGCGATGGATTGGGAAACCTATCCCGACAAGGCCAAGCAATTAAAGGCGATCACCGATGAGGCGAAGAAGGCCGACGCGCTGATTCTGGCCACCGACCCCGACCGGGAAGGTGAAGCGATCAGTTGGCATGTGCAGGAGGTTTTGAGGAAGAAAAAGGCGCTTCCCCCGTCGGTCGAGCGCGTGACCTTCAATGCCATCACCAAGTCCGCGGTGACCGAGGCGATGGCTCATCCCAGGCAACTCGACGAAGATCTGATCGACGCCTATCGCGCCCGCCGGGCCCTCGACTATCTGGTTGGCTTCACGCTTTCGCCCATCCTGTGGCGCAAACTGCCCGGTGCGAAATCGGCCGGGCGTGTCCAGTCCGTTGCCTTGCGCCTGATCGTCGACCGCGAGCGCGAGATCGAGATTTTCAAGTCTCAGGAATATTGGCAGGTCTCGGCCAACTTCGAGGCGGATGGAACCCCGTTCACCGCGCGGCTGGTCGCACTCGACGGCAAGAAGATCGAGCGGCTGTCCATCGGTGACGAGGGCTCTGCGGAGGCGGCGAAGAAAGTTGTCGAGGATGGCCGTTTCACGGTCCAATCGGTCGAAACCAAGCCGCTGTCGAAAAACCCGCCGCCGCCCTTTACGACGTCGACGCTGCAGCAGGAGGCAGCGCGCAAGCTCGGCTTTGCGGCGAGCCACACAATGCGGCTTGCCCAGTCGCTCTATGAGGACGGGCTGATCACCTATATGCGGACCGACGGCGTGCAAATGGCGAACGAGGCGATCAGCGCCGCGCGCCGCGCCATCGCCGATCGCTATGACGCCGGTTATGTGCCCGACAAGCCGCGTTTCTATAGCAGCAAGGCCAAGAATGCGCAGGAAGCACATGAGGCGATCCGGCCGACCGATTTCTCGAAGGACCGGGGCGCTGCGGGCGACCATGCGCGGCTCTATTCGCTGATTTTCAATCGAGCGCTGGCCAGCCAGATGGCATCGTCCCGGCTGGAGCGAACAACGGTTGAGTTGACCGACGGGGCGGGTAGGGCGACGCTTCGCGCGACCGGGCAGGTGGTGCTCTTCCCGGGCTTCATGGCGCTTTACGACGAGGGGCGCGACGATCCGCAGGACGAGGAATCGGGCCGCATGCCCTCGCTTCGTTCGGGCGACGCGCCAGCAAAGACCGGGGTCGAGGCGGTGCAAAGCTTCACCCAACCGCCGCCACGCTATTCGGAAGCAAGCCTGGTCAAGCGGCTGGAAGAGCTTGGTATTGGCCGACCGTCGACTTATGCCGCGACGCTGCAGACGCTGAAGGACCGCGAATATGTGCGGCTGGAAAAGCAGCGCTTCATTCCCGAGGAGAGCGGCCGACTGGTCACGGCTTTCCTCGAACGCTTCTTCGAACGCTATGTAAGCTTCGACTATACCGCCGAGTTGGAGGAGGAGCTGGACGACGTGTCTGGTGGCCGCCTTGGCTGGCAGAAAATGCTCGAAAACTTCTGGCGGGACTTCAAGCCCAAGGCGGGCGAGGTCATGGAGCAGAAGCCGTCGGAGGTGACGGCCGCGCTAGACGATTTCCTCGCGCCCTATCTGTTCCCCGACAAGGGTGACGGCGGTGATCCGCGCCTGTGCCCGCTGTGCGGGACAGGAATGCTTGGGCTGCGCGGGGGCAAGTTCGGTGCGTTCGTTGCCTGCTCCAACTATCCCGACTGCAAATATACCCGGCGTTTCGGCCAGGGAGAAGAAGCAGCCAGTGATGGTCCGGCCGAGATTGGCAACGGCATCGAATTGCAAGAGCGGGCGCTTCGGCCCCTATCTCGAACGTGACGGCAAGCCGCGCGCGTCGATTCCAAAGGACGTGCCGCAGGCCGGGCTGACAATGGAGATGGCGGAGAATTTGCTGTCCCTCCCGCGCGAAATCGGGGCGCATCCCGAAACCGGCAAGCATGATCACCGCGTCGATCGGCCGCTACGGCCCCTACCTGATGCACGACGGCAAATATGCCCGGCTGAAATCGACCGCGGAAGTGTTCGAAACCGGCATGAACGCAGCGGTGGTCAAACTCGCAGAAGCCGCGGCTGGTGGCGGCAAGGGCCGCGGCGCGTCGCGCGAACCGATCGCGGTGCTCGGCGCACACCCTGAAAGCGGCAAGGAGATAAAGGTGCTCGAAGGCCGCTTCGGTCCCTATGTTAGCGACGGCACGACCCACGCGACCCTGCCCAAGTCGGCGGATCCGAAGGCGGTGACGCTGGAAGAAGCGGTGGCGCTGATCGACGCCAAGGCCGCTAAGGGTCCGGCCAAAAAGGGGAAGGGCCGAAAGCCGGCGCGCAACTCCTCCAAGCGCTGACTGCGACCCTAACTGGCAAGAAATCCGCGACCTCGTGCTGGGGTTTGCACGAGGTCGCGTGACGATGTCCGCTTCTACAATTCAGCGATATAGAGCCATTGGCCGTTCTGTTTGGCTCGCCGCCAGATGGTGAAGAAGGGTATCGTCGTCAGGGAGTCGAGTAAGACGGATGGTCCCGTAATTGATGCCCAAGTCGCCGGTGGACGACACCAGGGTCCGTTCGTCCGCCGCCCAGAATGCGCCAGGTGGGACGTCGGTGGGCTGGTTCGCTGCAATCGCCTCCGGACCATAGGCAAAGTCGGACGTTGGGCTGTTGTTCATCGCGTCTGGTGCGCCGAACTCGAGGAATGCCTGGCTAAGGCCGACGACTTGTGCCCGGTCAGAAAAGGCTGATTCTCTCGCCTTCAAATCGTTGCGATATTTGTCTGAAAGCGCATCGCTGGGACGGACTGGGAGCATTTGGTCTGGCAGCGATGCCGGGCGCAGGGCGGTTGCCACCGGGCCGGGCGCACTACCGGCTCGCTTGTAGGCGATGACCCGCCATCCGGCAGCGCGCTTGATCCAATAGGCCAGATATTTGGCGCGAACGTCCGGCTTGTCGGGATAGTGGATGGTCATGAAGCCGAAAGTGAAGCCCTGCTTGCCGTCGGCCGATATGCCCCCGCGCACTGGCGCCCAGTCGGCGGTGGCGTTGGCATTGAGCGGGCTCGCCCTGAGGGCCGCAATATATTCGGCCTTGCCCCTGGCCCATGCACCAGGCGGGATAGGTGCGCGTATATCCTCGTCGAGCATGGCGCCAATGGCGTCGACGACATCGATGCCGGCACCATCGTGGGAAAATTTCCGGTCTGCCGCCAGCAGTTCGTCCACCGCGGCCTGCGGCGAGGAGGGGGTCGCCAGGGCGGCAGTAAGCGGCATGCCAATCAAGAGTGAAAGCAACAGGGCGAAGCGTGTGATGACGGACTTCATCGTGCCGATCCTTTCTACGCGGGGGCGAAAAGCCCATGCCTAGAAATTACGACGTCGCAGGTTGCGATCACATGGATACAAGCCCGATGATTTGAAGCGGTAGCGACGATATCGAAGGCTGCTGTGCGTCAAAACCTCAGAATCGAAAATTCAGCGTTGGGATGCGAAGTAGGCGCGGCGTTCAAAGTCCGTCGCAAGGATGAGCGAAGTTTCCGTGTCACCCATCCGCCGCAGCTGATCCAGCACCGCCTTCAATTCATCGCTGTCACTTACCCGGATTGTGAGTTCCAGCATCGAGGACCCGGTCACGCGGTGGCAGGTCTTGACGGCCGGCAGACTGACGACGGCGGCAATGGCATCGGCTTCGCGGGCGGTGGGCTGGAACCGCACCAGGGCGGCGATGGGCAGACCCACCTTTCCGGGATCGATATCAACGGTGAAGCCCGTGATCACCCCGATGTCGCGCAGCCGGGCGATGCGTTCAGCCACCGTGGGCGCGGAAAGGCCGGTATGCTTGGCGATGTCGGCGTTGGTCCGGCGCGCGTCTTCTTCGAGGAGCGAGAGGATTTCCCGATCTTTCGCGTCCAGATCTTTCGCACGACGCATATTACCTCCGGGCCAGTTGTCCGCAGGTTCGGCAATTGGCGTCAGCTGTCAAACCAATATGACGCCACTTGAGGCCCGCGCCGTCGAACAGGTGAAGCGTGCCGTTGAGATTGCCGCCAATCCCGGTGAGCGCATTCACCGCCATCAGCGCGGCGAAACTGCCGACCGTGGTGGTCAACGCGCCCAGTACGCCAAGCTCCGCGCAGGTATCGCAGTCATCGGCGTCAAAGGCGTCGCCGACGAAGCAGCGATAGCAGGGCTGGGCGGAAAAGAGCGCCACTTGTCCCTGGAACTGCTGCGCCGCCGCCGACAGCAGCGGGGTGCCGAGCCGGACGGCAGCGTCGCTGACCATCAGCCGCGTCGCGAAATTGTCGGTGCCGTCGATGATGAGGTGGTTGCCGGCCAGATGTTGCTGGACATTGTCGGCGTCGAGCCGTTCGCTGATTGTCGTCAGTCCAACGTGGGGGTTGCGGGCCATGACGAACTGGCTGGCGAGCAGCGCCTTGCCCATGCCGACCTGGCCGGTGGTGTAAATCGCTTGGCGCTGCAGGTTGCTGAGATCGACGATATCGCCGTCAATGATGGTGAGATGGCCGACGCCCGCGCCCGCCAAAGCCGGGATGACGGCCGCGCCAATGCCGCCCGCCCCGACCACCGCAACCCGCGCCGCCTTCAGCCGCATCTGCCCCGCGCCGCCCAGCTGGGGCAGCACGATGTGGCGGGCGTAACGGTCGAGTTCGTCGTCGCTGAGGCTCATTGGCCGGTCGAGCCGAAACCCCCGGCGCCGCGCTCGGTCTCACAGAGTTCCTCGACCTCATCGAAGCTGGCGAGCGTCACGGCCGCCGGAACCAGCTGGGCGATACGTTCGCCGCGCCGAATGGGGAAGGGCTCGCTGCCATGATTAATGAGCAGCACCTTCAATTCGCCGCGATAATCGCTGTCGATCGTGCCCGGCGTATTCGGCACGGTAATGCCATGCTTGAATGCAAGGCCGGAGCGCGGGCGTACCTGGATTTCATAGCCTTCGGGAATCGCGACGCTAAAACCGGTCGCGACTGCATGGCGCTGGCCCGGCATCAGGTCGAGGTCTTCCGCCGCGACCACATCCATCCCCGCCGCGCCGGGCGTGGCATAGCTTGGAAGCGGCAGGCCCTCGCCATGGGGCAGTCGCGAAATGCGGATGGAAATTGTCACTCAAAACTCCTCGGAGATGCGGTCGATCAGATGGCGAGCGACATCGTCCTTGGCCGCTTCGGGCCAATCTTCGACGCCCGATGCGCTGACCAAATGGATGCGGTTGTGGCTGCCGCCCATGACGTCACCCGACACGTCGTTGGCGACGATCCAGTCGGCCTTCTTGGACGCCAGCTTGGCCTTGGCGTTGGCGACGACATCGTCGGTTTCCGCCGCAAAGCCGATGAGCAGGGTCGGGCGGTCGGGACGCTCGCCCAGCGTTTTCAAAATGTCGGGATTGGGCGCGAACTTGAGCTCGGGCGGACCGCCACCCTTTTTCATTTTCGACATCGCCGGATTGTCGATGCGCCAGTCGGCGACGGCCGCAACCATGACGGCCACGTCGGCGGGCAGAGTTGCTTCGACCGCGTCCATCATCTGCTGCGCGGTCTCGACATCGATGCGCGACACGCCGGCTGGGGTGGGGAGGGCGACTGGTCCCGCAACGAGCGTCACCCGCGCCCCGGCCTCCGCGGCGGCCTTGGCGATGGCGAAGCCCTGCTTGCCGCTGGGGAGCGATTGGCGATGACCCGAACCGGGTCGATGGGTTCGTGCGTCGGCCCGGCGGTCACCAGCACATGGCGGCCCAGCCAGCTTGCCGCTGCTGACCGGAACCTTGGGCCGGTCACCCAGCATCGGCTGGATCCGCGCGAAAATATCGTCGGGCTCGGGCAGCCGGCCCGGACCAAACTCACCGCATGCCATCGGGCCCTCGTCGGGATCGAGCACGGTCACGCCGTCGGCCTTCAGCTGCTCGATATTGCGCTGGGGTTGCGGCATGTTGCCACATCCTGACATTCATCGCGGGCGCAATGACGACCGGCTTGTCGGTCGCCAGCAGCAGCGTCGTCGCCAGGTCGTTGGCAATTCCGCCCGCCATCCGCGCGATAAGGTCGGCGGTCGCCGGACAGACCAGCACCAAATCGGCTGAGCGCGAGAGCTGGATATGCCCCATCTCGCTTTCGTCCTTCAGGTCCCACAGCGAAGTATAGACCGGGCTCTCGGCCAGCGCAGCGAGGCTCATCGGCGTGACGAAATGCGCTCCGCCTTCGGTCAGTACCGGAGTTATCTCATGTCCCTCTTTGCGCAGCAACCGGATCAGCTCCGCCGCCTTGTAGGCGGCGATGCCACCGCCGACGATGAGGAGAATGCGGCTCATGGGTTTGATATGGGCTTCAGCGGCCCGCCTTCGCAAGGCTGGCTTCAGCTTCGGCCGCCTCGGCTTCGATGATCGCCGGCGGGACGATCCCCGAAGCCAGGATGGCGGCGAAGGCGTTACTAAGCACAAATGGCCGCTGCTGCGCCTCGGCGCGATGGGATGCCAAGGTAAGCAGATGGTCGAGCTGGAGCTTGCCAACAATGTAGCTCGGCCCATAGCCGGGCTGGCGAAGGTAGAGCAGTTGCTCGAACCCGACCAGGCGGCTCGACGCATCGGACCAGCCGCGCGGCGTCCATGACGCATGGAACTGGCCGGCCTCGGCCAAGCCAATCTCATTGGCCTGCACGCGCAGCGAGGCCAGACCACGCGCGGCGCGGTTGGCTAGCATGATCCACACCAATTCTCGGCCATGTGGCTCGTCGTCATAGAGACCCGCCTGCATGACGATTTCCTCCATTGCCGTGGCGAAACCTTCGGAGCGGTCTTCGTAGATATTGAACAGCGGCGGCGTTTGCCGGATTGGGCTTGGATGCGGCTCGTGGCGCAGCCGCGCGAGTTCGATCCAATGATATTGATGGCTGGACAGCGGCAGCGGATCCAGCGCTGTGACGTGGGTGAAAAAGTTGCGCTTGGCCGGCGGCGTATAATTGCCGATCTGACCATTGAGCGCATCACGATAATAGGGCCGGTCAAGAATGAGGCCGGCGTCGGTCAGCAAGGCGTAGAGCTTGGCCTGACGTTGCTCCGCCATTGCCCGATAGGCGGCCGGATCGCTGATCTCGGCTAGCGGCGGAGCAGCCCGGTTGCGAACCTCTTCCAGACGGAGCGATGCCAGCGACCGGTCAAGTTCGCGCTGCAGAAGCACCTTTTGCGCATCGAAATCGTAGGGGCTGAGGAGGACGTTCGTCAGATACCAGTTGTAATTGGCCTTGCCGACGCCTGACGGGCCCGTGCGACGCGGCGCCTCGGTCTTGATCCAGGCTGCAAATTGCTCGGTGGCAAGGCGCGCGTCACGGACCGCCTTGTGGAGCGCGGGGCTGGCGCCATCCAGGATCGCCCGCCGCGGGCCGCCGAGATCGTTCATGACTAGCTTGCCGGTTTCGAGCGCGGCAAGCGTTTCGGCCTGCTCGAGGAAAGCGCGGTCGCCATAGGCCCAAAGGTCGTGCGCCTTGCTACCGGAAAGGTTGACCCGCGCGTCCTGAAGGATTGCCGGGACCGCGCCGAGCATTTCGGTCAGCCGGGCATCATCGGCCGGGGATAGCGGATAGGCGAAAGTCCACAGATCGATATTGGGCTCGGCCGACGGCCCTTCGTGAGCCGGAACGTCGCTCATTTCGGCGAAGACGGTTTGATAGAAGCCCGGATCGCGCGCCCACGGGCGAAGCACGCGGTGGAAAAAGTCGAAGCCGTTCATCTCCGCCTCGACCAGCCGATAGTCGCCGATCTGCGAGGCGGTCCAACCGCGGCGGTCGATCGCCGCAAGCCGGCGTTTGAAGGCGGGCAGTTGGGCTGCCTTTGCGGCCATGGCGGCGGCGCTGTAGTCCGGCCGGCCCTGCACGACTTTCGGACGGTTGAACGCGCGCCAGTCGGCGAACAATCTTTCGAGCACGGCGTTGCTGGCTCCTCCTCGCAAGGTTCCGGCTGGCTGCTGTGCAGAAGCGGCGGCGAAGGGCGCCGCGATGGCCAAGGCCGTTGCTGCAACGAAGGGAAATCCGCTCATGACAAAGCTCCTTTCTGTGGGCTTCGAACGGCTCTTGCGAGGTCGGCGAACGCCTTAGGCAAGAACACAAGCCCGGCGAAAGACAAAGGCGCGGCAATCAGCGCCCAGTAGAATGTGTCGGTCCGTGCGAACAGGGCGAGCATCAGGCCATAGCCGAACAGCAGCAGCGAGGCCCTGAGCGCCCAGCCCGACTTGACCGAAGCCCAGCCGAACAGCGACAGGACAAGCAGCGCCGCGCCAAGCACGTCGGGCAGGCGAACCCCGAACGTCACCTTGGCGATGCTCTTCAGCGCGAATTGCAGACCCAGCCTTTGCGACCAGCCCTGAGACGCAGGGTCGCCGGGCAATATCACCTGGCCGACCCAATGGGCGTGGAGCATCATATAGGCGGCGAAGACGGTGACGATGGCGGCCCAGCCCGCTGCCTCGCGCCAGCGCCTTTCGACCAGCGCCAGGCCGCCCATCGCCAGCACCATCGGCAAGGCAAGCTCGCGCATCATCAAAGCGGCCGCCCCGGCAATCATCGCCGGCCAGGTCCGGTGAGGACGCCGCAACGCGATCATCAGCGCCAGCAGAAGCGCCGCCCAGGCCTCATGAAACAGGCCGGTCATCGGCTGAAGCAATCCGCCAAGGCCGCCGGCAATCAGGATGACCGCCGCTCCTGTCAGGGGCAACGGCAGAAGGGGCCTCAGCCGTAGCCACCAGGCGACGATCAGCCCGGCGCAGAGCAGCCAGACGACGACGATCATCGTCCGTTCTCCAAAAGCGGCATAGAGGGTGGCATGGGTCGGGAGCCGGAAGGTGTAGAAGGGCTTGAGCGGATAATTCGCCGCCCGCTGTTCCTTGGCCGCCACATCATAATAATTGCCGCCGGCCTGGACCCCCGCGATGATGTCGCGATACAGCTGGAGGTCGCTGTGCTGGCTGGGCGAGGTTCTGAGCTTTGGAGCGGGCGCACCCGCCGGTGACCAGCAGGCGACGGCGAGGATCGCGACCAACGCGGCGATCAGCGCCAGCGCTGGTCCCCGCGACCAATCTTGATACCGCGTCCTGATCGCCCCCCTAGTCATCCTATCCGACCAGCAAATAGGTTGCGGCAGACGCCGCCGCCGCGGACAGGAGAGCGAACAGCACCGGCGCCATCCATCCTTTTCGTTCGGTCACCGTCATCTCGGCCAGCGGGGGCGGGGGTGGCGCAGCGCCGGCGGGCGGATAAGCGGCATCGATCCGTTTGATAAGGTCGGGGATGAGCTTGAAGGCCCGCACCGTCTCGACGATCCGGTCGGCATAATAAGCCTCCGGGCCAAGCTCGGTCCTCAGCCAGTCCTTGAGGAAGGGCTCGGCAGCTTCCCACATGTTTATGTCGGGATCGAGCGCGGTGGCGACGCCTTCTTCCATCACCATCGTCTTTTGCAAAAGCAGGAGGTGCGGCTGGGTCTGCATGTCGAAGTCGCGAGTGATCGAGAAGAGCCCGTCGAGCATCCGGCCGACGCTGATGTCCTTGACGGGAAGGCCGCGGATCGGCTCGCCGACCGCCCGCAGCGCGGTTGCGAACTCGTCGACATTGTGGTGAGGCGGGACATATTGGGCCTCGAAATGGATTTCTGCGACGCGCCGATAATCGCCGGTAATCAGGCCGTAGAGGATTTCGGCGAGCCATAACCGGGCCCGTCGATCAATCCGTCCCATGATCCCGAAATCGACCGCCGCAAGCCGTCCATCGGGCAACGCGAACAAATTTCCCTGGTGAAGGTCGGCGTGGAAATAGCCGTCGACCACCGCCTGGCGAAGGAAAGCCCGGACCAGAATGGCCGCAAGAGATTTGGGATCGTGGCCCGCGGCGAGCAACTCGTCGCGCTTCGACAGCTTGACGCCGTCGAGCCATTCGAGCGTCAGCACCCGCCTGGCGGTTCGCCGCCAGTCGATTTCGGGCACGTAGAAGCCGGGCTCGGCGACCATATTGTCGCGTAGCTCGGACGCCGAAGCGGCCTCGCGCTGCAAATCAAGCTCGCGCCGGGTCCATTGCTGAAAATGGGCGATGACCATGCGCGGACGAAGCCGCTCCGCCTCTTCGCCGCCATGCAGCTCGACGTGCGCGGCGGCCCATTCATAGGTTCGCAGTGCGCGCGCGAATTCCTCCTCGATTCCGGGACGAAGCACCTTGACCGCGACCTGCCGGCCTTCGCTCGTTACCGCGCGGTGAACCTGGGCAATCGAAGCGGCGCCAACCGGGTCCTCGTCGAATGCGCTAAACAGCGAGTTCAGCGGCGCCCCCAGCGCCTGTTCGATTGCAGGTTTGATCGCGGCGAATGGGGCGGGAGGAAGCGAGTCCTGCAGCTGCAGGAGATTGTTGGCGGCGGCTTCACCGACCAGGTCCGGCCGGGTCGAGAGCGCCTGGCCAAGCTTGATCGCTGCCGGGCCGATCGCCTGCAAGGCGGCGGCGTAGTCGGGGTTGTCTGGCTGACGCAACCCGAAGCGCGCGACTCGGACCAGCCGGCGCACATTGGGAGGGGTCAGCGGATCACGCTCGATCCCCTGCAGCGCGCCGTGACGGGCAAGCGTCCGGCCCCATTTGAGGAGACGCCACAAATGGGTGACGGCAGCGGTCAAACTTTCCAGCCGCCATGAATTGCGACGAGGCCGCCGAGAATCGGCTCGACACTGGTCGATTTGAAGCCGGCTTCGTCGATCATCCGCCGGAAAGCGGCCATCCTCGGAAAGCGGCGAATCGATTCGACGAGATAGCGATAGCTCTCCTCATCCTTGGCGACAGCCTTGCCGATCTTCGGGATCAGGTGCTGGGAATAGCGGTCGTAAAGCTCGCCGAAGCCCGGCCATTCGCTGGTCGAAAATTCCAGGACGTAGAAGCGGCCGCCGCGCTTCAGGACGCGGTGGGCCTCGCGCAGGGCGGCGGGAATATCGGTCACGTTCCGGATCCCGAAGGCGATGGTATAGGCATCGAAGCTGGCATCCGAAAAGCTCAGCTTCTCCGCATTTTCGACTTGCCACACCAGCCCGTCGATGCCGCGCTTCGCGGCGCGCTCCATGCCTACCTTGAGCATGTCGGGGTTGATGTCGCTGACAGTAACCGCCGCGCCCCTGGCCGCCATCCGGAAGGCCACGTCGCCGGTGCCGCCCGCCATGTCGAGGATATGCTCGCCGGGACGCGGCTTCACCTTGGCGACGAAGCGGTCCTTCCATAGGCGGTGCATTCCGCCCGACATCAGGTCGTTCATCAGGTCATAATTGCGCGCAACCGACGTGAAGACTCCGCCGACGCGACGCGTCTTCTCCTGCGGCGTGACCAGCTCGTCACCAAAATTGACCTTGTCCATATGAAGCGCCTCTAGCGAGCTTGGCGCGCGTCCGCCATATGCCCGCACATGCCCGAACTGCCGGAAGTAGAAACCACTGTGCGTGGACTGGAGCGGGTGCTCAAGGGCCAGCGGCTAGTTCGCGTCGAACCGAGGCGCGGGGACCTGCGTCGCCCGTTTCCGCCGGATCTTGGACAACGGCTCACGGGGGCCAGGGTGATCGCACTCGGGCGCCGGGCCAAATATGGGCTGATCGATACCGATCGGGGCGACACGCTCGTCTTTCACCTAGGCATGTCGGGACATTGGCGGATCGATCCCGCCGACATCGGCAAGCATGATCACCTGCTCATCGAAACCGAGGAGGGCCGGCGGCTAAGCCTGCGAGACCCGCGGCGATTCGGTTCGGTCGACCTTGTTTCGACCGCCGAGCTGGCTGATTGGCCCGCCTTCCGTTCGCTGGGACCCGAGCCGCTTGGAGGGACCATCGACGGACGTTGGCTGAAGCGGAAATTCGAAGGACGGACCGCTGCGGTGAAGTTGCTGCTGCTCGACCAGCGCGTGGTTGCCGGGCTGGGCAACATCTACGCGTGCGAAGCGCTGTTCCGGGCGCGCATCGACCCACGCAAGGCCGCTGGCCGGGTGAGCCTTGCGAAACTGGTCGGGCTGGCGCGAGCAATTCCAGAAGTACTCGAGGACGCCATCCGCGCCGGCGGGACGACGCTGCGCGACTTCGTCGCTCCGGACGGCGAGCTCGGCTATTTCTCCAAGCAGTTCGATGTCTATGGGCGCGAGGGCGAGCCTTGCCGGGCGGGGTGCGCTGGCCATGTCCGGCAAATCGTCCAGGGCGGCCGTTCCACCTTCTTCTGCCCAGCCTGCCAGCGATGACGCTCCAGTTGACCCGAATCGCCCTTCCCGCTAGGGGAGCGCCACGCCGGCGCGGCCCACAAGGCCACGCGCCGCTTTTTCATTGAGACCCACGAGACTGTAAGGACCATCGATGGCGAACACGCCGCAAGCCAAGAAGCGCATCCGCCGCAATGCCAATCGCGCGGCAATCAACGGCGCCCGTGTCGGCCGCATTCGGACGTTCATCAAGGCCGTCGAGTCGGCGATCGATGCCGGCAAGAAGGACGTTGCGGCCGAAGCGCTCAAGAAGGCGCAGCCGGAAATGGCGCGCGGAGTCGCGCGGGGCGTGATGCACAAGAACACCGCTTCTCGGAAGTTCTCGCGGCTCACCAAGCGGGTCGCCTCGCTCGGTTAATTACCCGTTTACGTTCTGTTTCGAGACGGGCTGCCGGGCGACCGGCGGCCCGTTTCATTTTGATGACTTAAAAAAGTCTAGGGATTTCCCGCGATTCGCGGATTCCGTCTTAGGACCGATTCGAGGGAAATGCCGGAAATCAAAGGATTTTGAGCTTTTTTGGCGGCTTCCCTGTGTCAAGTGCGTTTATTTCACCTTGATGAAAAATCGGGCCTTGAAATCACGCGCGACAGACTTTCAAAACGGTCTTTCCGGCGGCGAATTTGCCCCCGGGGGGCAAGAGACTGAGGAACGTCTTGAGCGCTTCGACTCGCGTCGGGCGCAACGGGTTCTCATGTTCGGCAAGAGTAAGTAGGGAGGCGCGCGCCAGTGCAAGGCAGTCGGGAAAATTTGTCTGTCTCCGATCCTGGCGTTGCACTTCTTGATGCGAGCGTTCCGGCGCCCCTCGAAGCAGCATGGGAAACGATTCGGGCGGGCCTCCGCCGCGATTGCGGAGCTCGTACGTTCGACGGCTGGCTGAAGCCGGCCAACCTCGGCAATTTCGATGGCGAATTGGGCGAACTCGAAATCGTCATGCCCAGCCAATTCATGGCCGACTGGGTCCGTAGTCATTTTGGCGAGCGGCTAACGCTTGCGTGGCGAACTGTGCTTCCGATCGTGCGCGACATCCGGATCGTCGCGGCCGTCGATGGGCCGCGTCCTTCGCCGCTTCTGATCCTCGAGGAGATTCCGGCAGCGCCGGCCGGCATCGCCGAGCGCGATCCCTCGGCACCCAATTTCGACCCCCGCTATCGGTTCGAAACGTTCGTGGTCGGCAAGGCCAACGAGGTTGCCGCCACCGCCGCCAGGACTTTGGCCACTGCCGACAGCGTGGCGTTTAACCCGCTCTTCATTCACGGCGGGACGGGCCGCGGCAAGACTCACCTGCTGCACGCCATCGGCCAAGCGTTCCTGGAGCGGCGCCCGGGTGCGCGGGTCGAGTCGATGTCGGCCGAAAAGTTCATGGTCGAATTCATCCGCGCATTGCGGGAGAATGACACAATCGGCTTCAAGGGCCGGTTGCGTTCGGCCGACCTGTTGTTGATCGATGATGTCCAGTTCATCGCCGGAAAGGATTCGACCCAGGAAGAATTCTTCCACACGATGAACGAAATCATCACGGCGGGCCGCCGTCTGGTGATCACGTCCGACCGTGCGCCGCAGGATCTTGACGGAATCGCCCCGCGCATCCTGTCGCGACTCAGCTGGGGCCTGGTCGCCGACATCAATCCCGCCGATTACGAACTCCGGCTCAATATTATCGACGCCAAGCTGGGCGCGCTCCCGGGAATCGAAATGCCGCGCGGTGTGGTCGAGTTTCTTGCGCGGCGAATTTCCAGCTCAATCCGCGAACTCGAAGGCGCCCTCAACCGGATCGCCGCTTATGCGATGATGACCGGCCGGGAGATCGATGTCGCGTTTGTCGAGGAAGTGCTGGCGAACGTCCTGCGCGCCAATCAGCGCCGTATCTCGGTCGACGAAATCCAGACGCAGGTCGCGGAACATTACCGCATTCGCAAGGCGGAGATGACGTCGGCTCGGCGCGCCCGCGAAGTTGCGCGCCCGCGACAGGTGGCGATGTATTTGTCGAAACAGCTGACGCCCAAGTCGCTGCCCGACATCGGCCGTCGTTTTGGCGGGCGGGATCACACTACCGTCATCCACGCGGTCAAGCAGATCGAACGGCTGCGCGCTGCGGATTCGGAGCTCGACGCCGACATCCGCCTGCTTACGCGCCAGCTGGAGGGCTGACGGCGCCCAGGCTGTCTGTGAAAGACGGCCCAGGCATCGTCAGGGTGCTGAAAGGCGCCTTGGTATCTTGGGGTTGGAGCCCGCCGCCGTGCGTGCTTCGAGGGGAGAGAGGTCCAGTCCCCAACTGGTCGGGGGCCCGTTCAAAGCTTCGGCTTCGGACGGGCCCTTTTTCGGCGAGAAAAAGGGCCTGCCGAGGCTGTGCCGGACAGGCCCTTCATGCCCCCGAACGGATGCTTATCCCCGGACCTTGCGCTCCGGCGGAACGGTGATGCGCACGGTCTCGCCCGAGCGGCCGGGGAAGCCGGTGAACATCGCTTCGATCAGGTTGGGTACGAGCACGCCCAAATCATCCCGGGTCGACCGCGCGACAGCCTTGCCCTCGAACAGCGAGGCGTTGTCGGCCCGGCGCCTGATATCGAGCTTCAGTTCGCTGCGGTATTCGACGTAGCTGCGGATCGATCCGCCATAAGACGAATACCAGAAGGGATCGTCCCAGCCATAATAGAAGGGCGACCGGTGCCGCCCGTAATAGCCCCAGCGCGACCAGTAAAAGGGTCGGCCGTAATAGCCGCCATAGAAGGGGTCGAAGGCATTGCGGGCAAACGGGTCCTCGACGATGCGCGTATGCCCGTCGTCGACGTCATAGCCCATCTGAACGATCATGGTCGCCGCCTGTGGCGAGGTCGCGGGCTGATAGCCTTGCGCAACCATCGCGTTGGTGACCATGTTGGCATAGCGCTGGAATTCCAGGCCGCCGCCGCGTGCGTCACCCATGCCGGGTAAGACATAGAATGATTGGCCCTGCGGGGCCGGCATCGCCTGGTAGCGCGATACTTTGGTAGGGAAACCGGTCGCACACGCCGAAAGGCCGAGCGAAGAAGCGCCGAGCAGGATCGCCGCTGCAAATCTGTTGATACGCATAATTACCATCCCGAATTCGGAAAATCCGTTGTAGTTCGGGACTATAGCACGAAGCGTGCTGAATAGGCGATGAAGTGCCCGTGTCGACTTGCCGACTCGGTCAGTGTCGCAATCCTACTGCCCGGTAGGCCTCAGCCAATGTCGGCGCCGCCAGTTCGGCGGCCTTCTCCGCGCCCGAAGCGAGGATGGCGTCGAGCGCAGTCTCGTCGCGGCGAAGCTCGGTCAGGCGTTCGCGAAGCGGCGACAGGAGCGCGATCGCGGCGTCGGCCAGAGCCGGCTTGAATGCCCCAAAGCCTTGCCCGGCAAAGCGGCTCAGAACGACCTCGGGTGTTTCGCCGGTCAGTGCGGCCATGATACCAACCAGATTTTTCGCCTCGGGACGGCCGCACAGCAGGGCCGGATCGTCGGGCAGCGGTTCCGGGTCCGTCTTCGCCTTTCGGATTTTCTGGGCGATGGCGTCGTCGCTGTCGGTTAAATGAATCCGGCTCGCCTCGGAAGGGTCGGACTTGCTCATCTTCGCCCGACCGTCGCGAAGGCTCATCACGCGCGCCCCTTCCGCTCCAATGAACGGCTCCGGTACAACGAACAGCTCGCTATCGTAGTCGGTGTTGAACTTGATCGCGATGTCTCGCGTCAGCTCGACGTGCTGCTTCTGGTCGTCGCCGACCGGCACATGCGTCGGCCGATAAACCAAGATGTCGGCGGCCATCAGGACCGGGTAGGTGTAAAGGCCGACGCTGACGCCATCGCGGTACTTTCCCGACTTCTCCTTGAACTGGGTCATGCGGTTGAGCCAGCCAACGCGCGCTGTGCATTGAAGCAGCCAGGTGAGTTCGGCGTGCGCTGGCACGGCGCTCTGCGCGAACAAGGTGGATTTCTCCGGATCGATGCCACTGGCGATCAGCGCAGCGGCCATCTCCCGCACATTGGCTCGCAATTGCGCCGGGTCGCTGTCGACCGTTAACGCATGGAGGTCGGCGAGGAAGAACAGGCATTCCGCCTCGTCCTGCATCCTCACCCAGCGAAGGATTGCACCCAGCAAATTGCCGAGATGAAGGCCCCCGGTCGGCTGAATGCCAGAAACGACGCGCATCGGTACCTCGGTCATACCGCGTCGCTCCCTCTCGGCCGCGCCGCTTGAGGAGCGCCTGAATGTCTTCCTTGCCCATGCCGCCAATCATCCACACCAGCGGGAAATACACCGCCAGGCCAGCGCCGATCAGCGCCCCGACGCCAATCAGCCGATGGCCGACCGATCCCGAAAAGAAGCCAGGAAGCTGAGCTTTGACAAGCCACAGTGCGGCCGCCATCGCCAGTCCCGCGAGCAGCTGCTTGGCGATGCGCTTCGCCAGCCAGCCCTCGATCCGGAAATGGCCGCGGCGGTGAAGGATGACGTAAAGCATTACGCAATTTAGCCAGGAGCAGATGGCGATCGCTGCCGCCAGTCCGGCAATGCCGAACGGCGGGATCAGCGCGAAGTTGAGCAGCACGTTGGCGATCAGCGTCACTACGGCGGTCTTCACCGGCGTCGCCGTGTCCTGCCGCGAGTAGAACCCGGGCGTGAGCACCTTGACCAGGACATAGGCCGGCAGCCCCATGACGATGATCGCCAAGGTGACGGCGGTGATCGAGGCGTCCTCCGCAGTAAAGCGTCCGCCTTCGAACAAGGCCGAGATCAGCGGCCCCGATGCGACCGACAGCGCAAGCGCTGCGGGAAGGCACAGCAGCATCGCCAGCTCGGCGGCCTGCGCCTGGACATGGGCCGCCTTGCCCGGCTCACCAGCGCCGACATGACGGCTGACCTGCGGCAGGATGGCGGTGCCAAGCGCGGCCCCGATCACTCCAAGAGGCAGCTGGTTGAGTTGGTCGGCGTAATTAAAATAACTGAGCGATCCGGTTCCGAGGCGGGCCAGGAAGAATGTGTCGATGAACGCGCTGATCTGATAGACGCCGGCGCCCAGCGTCGCGGGAATAACGACTCTAACGAACTGACGAACCCCCGGTGTCATTCGCGGGCGCCGGAACTTGAGCACGATTCCCGCCCGCTTGCAGGCCGCCACCAGCAAACCTAGCTGAAGAATCCCGCCCGCTGTTACCGCGATGGCGAGGGCGGTGGCCGTGGTCGTGCCGCCGACGGGCACGAAGATCAGCGCCGTGAGCATGGCCAAGTTGAGGAGAGCGGGGGCGAATGCCGCGGCAGTGAACCGCGCCAGGCTGTTCAAAATGCCGGAGAACAATGAAACGAGACTGATCAGCAACAGGTAGGGAAAGGTGATCTGTGTCAGGAAGGTCGCAAGCCCGAGCTTTTCGCCCTCATAGCCCGAGATCAGGAACACGAACGGGCCCATGATGATCTCGAAGACCAGCGTGAACAAAACCAGCGTGGGTGCGAAAACGGCAAGCACTTCCTCGGAGAAATGCCTAGCCTCGACCTCGCCATTCTCGCCCTGAAGGCGCTGAGCGTAGAGCGGGACGAAACCGGCGGAAAACGCGCCTTCGCCGAATAGCCTGCGGAAAGTGTTGGGAAGCCGGAAGGCGACAAAGAAGGCGTCCGCCTGCCAACTTGCCCCCATGATCCGCGACATAAGCATTTCGCGGGCGAAACCCGCGATTCGACTGACGAGGGTCAGGCCGCCGATCGTGCCCGTCGCCTTGACGAGGTTCATGGGGTTGGGCCGCGAATTTTCAGGCGTGGCCGACCGGCGGTTCGCCTTCGCCGCCTGGCTGACCTTGCGTCTGCTGGGCTTCCACCTGAGCCATATACGCGGCGCCGAAGTCGATTGGGTCTAGCAGGACCGGCGGGAAGCCGAGATTCTGTACCGCTTCGGCGACGATCTGCCGGGCGAAGGGGAACAGCAGGCGCGGCGCTTCGACCAGCAGGAACGGCGGAAGCGCCTCTTCCGGAATGTTGCGGAAACCGAACAGTCCGGCATAGCTCAGGTCGATGATGAAATGGGTGCCTTCGTCCGACTTGGCCGAAACGTCGATTTTCAGGATGACCTCGTGAACATCGTCGCCGACCTTGCCGCCGTTAATCCCGAACTGCACATCCAGGGCAGGTTGAGCCTGCCATTGGAACACTTGCGGCGAGGAAGGGCTTTCGGCCGACAAATCCTTGATATATTGCGCGATCGTCGCAGCCTGGGGCGCCTCGGCGGGCCCTTCGCCCGTGCCATCGGGCGTGGGGGTAATCGGATCCTGATCGGCCATGGGTTTTCCTCGAGAAATTCTTGAAGTTTGTCGACGTTGGAAAAGCGCCTTATCGGGCCCATCCGCATGGGGCGAGCGACTAGCAGCCGCATTCTCGCGGCGCAATGCCGCGGACGTGTGATGGAGCGCCCTTTGAATCCAAACGTTGTCGGCATTATGTTGGGGTACGAATTGTCTATCATCGAACGGAATCATTGTTGACCGCTATTGTCATTCTCGCGCTTGTCGCCTTGTTCATCGGCCTCCGCCTCTACAGCGTGCTGGGCGAGCGGACGGGGCATGAGCAACCGATTCTCAAGCCGGCCGATCCAGACCAGTCCGACAATCGAGTCGAGCGGCGTCCATCGGCCCAGACCACGACCATCGCGACGCCGAGCGAGCCTGACGACCTGGCTTATCTGCCGACCGCAGGACCTGGTGTCCGAGCCCTCCTCGCTGCCGATCCGACATTCGACGTCGCACGCTTCCTGGAGGGGTCGAAGTCCGCTTACCGACTGATCCTCGAGGCGTTCTGGAAAGGCGACCTCGAGGCGATGCGTCCGTTTGTCGACGGCCATGTATATGACGCCTTCGCCGGAGCGGTTGAGCAACGGTCGAAGGACGGCCTTGTCCTCGAAAACCGGCTGGTGGCCATCGAACAGGCGGTTGTCGCGGGTGCCGAGTTGGAGCGGAGCCTGGCCCTGGTCACGGTTCGATTCGAGGCGGACATCGCCGCGGTGACTCGCAATACTGCCGGTGACGTTGTCGCCGGCTCGCTGTCCGACGCGGTGCAGACTCGTGATCGCTGGACGTTCCGCCGCGATATTGCTTCAAGCGATCCAAACTGGCTGCTTGTTGAAACCGACGAGGAAGAGTGAGCGCCGCCCTTCGCGCATTTGCGCTTTCCGCCAGCTTGCTGCTGGCTGCTTGCGCGACGCGCGGCCCCGCGCCGTCGCCGCCGCCCGCCGTGCCCGCGCCCGCCCCCGCGCCCATCCCAGCTCCGCCTCCGCCTCCGCCGCCCCAAAACGCGCGTATGGCCGGGGTCACGCTGGCCCAGCCAGCCGCCCTCAGCCCGAGTGAAGCATCGCGGGCCCTGGCAACATTCCGTCTCAGTTGTCCGGCTCTGCTTCGGCGTCAGGATTCGAGCGGGCTGACGGTTGCGACCGACTGGCAGCCGCTTTGCGCTGAAGCGGCGACGCTTCGGGCCGATCAGGCCCCGGCCTTTTTCCGAGACCGCTTCGACTGGGTGCAAGTCGGCAAGGGGGAAGCCTTCGCGACCGGCTATTATGAACCTGAAATCCGCGGCTCGCGCACTCGCCAGCCCGGCTTTGAAACGCCGGTTTATGCGGTTCCACCCGACTTGGTTCGCTGCACTCGTCCCGATGGCGGCGAGGGTCGAGGCCGAATCGATGAATCCGGCACCTGCGTCCTTTATTACACTCGCGCCGAGATAGAGGATGGCGCGCTAGCAAACCGTGGGCTGGAAATTGGCTGGGCGGCCGATCCGGTCGAGCTATTCTTTCTCCAAATTCAGGGGTCCGGCCGGCTACTGCTTCCCGACGGCAACGTGATGCGCATCGGCTATGCCAGCCAGAACGGCCGCGAATATGCCGCCATTGGCCGTCTGCTGAGGGAGCGCAATCTGCTTCCGCCGGGCGGTGCGAACATGCAGGCAATCGTCGCCTGGATCCGCGCCCATCCCGAGGAAGGCCGCGCACTGATGCGCGAGAATTTGAGCTATATTTTCTTCAAGGAGCTGACCGGTGCCGGTCCGCTGGGTGCGATGGCGGTCGCTGTTACCCCGCGCGCCACGGTCGCCGCCGACCCCAAGTTCGTGCCACTCGGCGCTCCGGTTTTCCTGAAGCTCGATCGCCCGGAAGCCTCCGGCTTATGGGTCGCGCAGGACACCGGCGGAGCGATCAAGGGGGCCAACCGTTTCGACACCTTCTGGGGTGCAGGCGCGGCGGCTCAGGCAACCGCCGGCGGCATGTCGGCGAGCGGCCAGGCACTGATACTGCTGCCCAAGGGCACGGCGGCGCGTGCGCAACCTCTCCCCTGAAGAAGCCGCGTTATGGGCGAAGGTCACCGCGACCATTCGTCCACTGTCTCGCAATCCAGTCGATGCCCCTCCCTTGCCGGCACCGGCTGCGGAACCGGCCAGTCTCGCGCCCAAGGGACGTGTTCCCCCTGCACCGCCGGCCACGCCGGTGGTGCGCGCGCCCGCGACGTTGCAGAATGCAACGCTGGACGGCGGTTGGGATCGCCGCCTCCGGTCGGGTCAGGTCGAGCCGGACCGCATACTGGATCTGCACGGGCATAGTCTTGACAGAGCGTGGGAGGCGATCGACCGGGCCCTCGAGCGCTCCATCACGGCGGGCGACCGGATCCTGCTTTTGGTGACCGGGCATGAGCGCAAGGGCGAGCCGCCGCTGGAGCGGGGGCGAATTCGCGCGGCAATTCACGACTGGCTGGCGGTTTCGAGACATTCCTCGCGCATCGCGGCGGTGCGGGGCGCGCATCGGCGTCACGGCGGCGGCGGCAGTCTCTATATCATCCTTCGCAAAAGCTAGGCGCTTCCATCCTTTTTTAACCTCACCTGTTTAGGCCTGTTTCATGGACACCGGGAGAAGCGACCCCGGGCGAAAGGACCAGACCGATTTCTAGCTTGGCGGAAGGCACAGCGCAGAAGATCAGCAACGCCGTCCTGTCGGGCGCGGCGGGCGTCGCGTCGTTCATCTTTTCGCTCGCAGCCTTCGTCTACATCACCAGCTTCAACGAGAAGGTCGTCGCCTCGATCGTGGCGGGCGCCTTTTGCCTGTTGGTCAGCTATATCGCTTCGGAGCGTCCCAACAGCGAAAGCTCTCGCGCCCTGTCGGCGCTCGGCGATCGGCTGCTGGCGGTGGAGCAGGGCGACTTGACCAGCCCCACCCCGCGGATCGTGCGAGAGGC
Source organism: uncultured Alphaproteobacteria bacterium (assembly GCA_963750385.1). GTDB lineage: Bacteria > Pseudomonadota > Alphaproteobacteria > Sphingomonadales > Sphingomonadaceae > Sphingomicrobium. The sequence goes on from CAVVQJ010000007.1 coordinate 765,297, forward strand.
GATGCCCAAGCTCGCCACCGCCGTTGACAGTCTGTTCGCCGAGGTTCGGGCTTCAATCGAGAATGCTCATGCGCTCGGCATGTACGATCCGGTCACTTCGCTTCCCAACCGGCTCCATTTCCGTGCCGAGGCCGACAAGCTGCTGGCCGCTCGGCCGGGCGAGAGCAGGGCTGCGATGCTGTTCGTCGACCTCGACCGGTTCAAGAACGTCAACGACAGCCTAGGCCACGCGCGGGGCGACCAGCTACTCATCATGGTCGCCAACCGTCTTCGAGTGGTTGTTACCGCCGAAGTCGGTGAGGGCCCTGTGCCGCGTCCGCTCCTCGCCCGCCTGGCCGGCGACGAGTTCACTATCTTCTTTCCTCAAATTGAACTGGCGTCGGATGCGGAACGCGTGGCGCGGCGGATTGCGCTTGCGATTTCGGAGCCGTTCGAGCTTCATGGGCACAGCATCGATATCGGAGCGTCCGTCGGGCTCGCGATCAGCCCCGACCACGGCACCACGATCGAGACCCTGATGCGGGCTGCCGACATCGCCATGTACCGTGCCAAGAACAACGGTGGCGGCCGCTACTGCCTGTTCAGCGAGGAGCTGGCCGAGGAGCATCAGCGAAAGGTCGATACCGAGGCCGCCTTGAGCGAGGCCGTACAACGCGGCGAGTTCGTCCTGGCGTTGCAGCCGCAGCTCAGCTTCGCGACGGGCGAGGTGAGCGGGGCTGAAGCGCTGCTTCGCTGGAACCACCCGCACGAAGGGATGAGGATGCCCGCAACCTTCATTCCGATTGCGGAGCAGACCGGAATCATCGCTGAGATCGGCGACTGGGTCGTTGCCGAAGTCGCCTCGATGCTGGCCGAGTGGCAGTCGCAGGGGATTGAGCGGCGCCTGGCGTTCAACGTCAGCCCGCGCCAGCTCGACCGAGCCGATTTTTTCCAGCGGGTACGAACCACGCTTGCCGACGCAGGCGTTCCCCTGTCGCTGGTCGAGCTGGAATTCACCGAGTCTGCGGCGATGGAATGTTCAGAAGCAGTGCTAGCCGAAATTGCGGCGCTTCGTCGGGACGGTGCGTGGATCGCGATCGACGACTTTGGAACCGGCTATTCCAATTTCGCCCGCCTGCGGGAAATGCCGCTCGACCGGGTCAAGCTCGACCCTTCGCTGATCGCCGACATCGAAACCAGCGAGAAAGCGCGGGTCGTGGTTCAGGCGGTGGTTCAGCTGATCAAGGGCGTCGGGGCCGGCGTAGTGGCCGAGGCGGTCGAAACGGTCGCTCAGGCTGATATTCTGCGCGCGATGGGCTGTGATACGGTGCAGGGCTTCGTCTTCGCCCATCCGATGTTCGAAGAAGAATATCTCAGCTGGACCCAGAACGCCGACCGCGGGTCGCGCAACGTCGCCTAGACGAAGACCTTTTCCAGAATGCGGTGATAGATGCGGGCGAGGACGCGGATGTCCTCGATCGAAGCATGCTCTCCGACCTTGTGCATTGTCGCGTTGGGTAGGCCGAAATCGACCACCGGGCATAGCTTGATCAGAAAACGCCCGTCGGATGTCCCTCCGCTGGTCGACAATTCCGGCTCGATTCCTGTTTCTTCGCGGATGGCGGCGACCACCACGTCGTACAGTTGGCCCGGCGGAGTGAGGAATGCCTCTCCCGAGATGCGTGCCCGCACGGTGGCGCCAGGAGCTTCGCGCTCGGCGATTTCCTCGACCAGGCGGACAAGGTCCGCTCCCCGCTGCAAATCGTTAAAGCGGATGTTGAGCTGCGCTGTCGCCGAGGCGGGGATCACGTTGCTGGCGCTGGTCGGGGTCGACATGGCGGTGAATTCGAGGTTCGAGGGCGGGAAGGCTTCGGTCCCGTCGTCCAGGCGCAGCGCTCCAAGCGCCGCGACGACTCTTGCCAGCCTGGGCACGGGATTGTCGGCCCGGTGCGGATAGGCGACATGACCCTGGGTGCCCGGCACGTCGATCCACATATTGACCGATCCGCGCCTGCCGATTTTGATCGTGTCGCCGAGCGTTTCGACGGAAGTCGGCTCGCCGATCAGGATCATGTCAGGCCGGATGTCGCGTTCCTCCAGCCAATCGATGATGCGCGGCGTGCCATAGGTGGCATAGCCCTCCTCGTCGCCCGTAATCAGTAGAGAGAGTGTGCCGTTGACTTGGGACATAGAGGCGGCCGCCGAGGCGAAGGCCGCAATGGCGCTCTTCATGTCGTTGGCACCGCGTCCGGTCAGAATGCTATCTTCGATCACCGGGTTGAACGGATCGCTCGCCCAGCCTTCGCCCGGCGGGACGACGTCCAGGTGACCTGCGAATCCGAAATGCGGCCTACCGCTCCCACGGATAGCGACCATATTCTCGGTCGGCCCGTCGGGCGCTTCACCCATTGTCCAGCGATGCACGTCGAACCCCAACGGCCGCAACGCGGTCTCGAGCAGGTCGAACACCTCGCCGCGCGCCGGCGTGATGCTGGGGCAGGCGATGAGCCGGGCTGCGAGCTCGACAGGATCGATGGACGAATTCATGGCGGGGGCGTAGCAAGGCGATCGTCATGCCGAAAGTCGATCTTTCCCAAATCGAGCAAACCAACCACACCACTTACCCCGAACCCTATTCGAACGATGTGGTGGGACGCTTCTACCGGCGTATCGGGCAAGCCACCGGCCTCAAGGACATTGGAGTCAGCCATTGCGTGCTGAAGCCCGGCGCATGGTCGAGCCAGCGCCACTGGCACGAGGGGATCGATGAATTTGTCGTGATGCTCGATGGGGAGGCGATACTGGTCGAGAATGATGGCGAAACGGTCATGCGGCCAGGCGACTGTGCAGTCTTTCCCAAGGACGTGCCGAACGGCCACCACCTGATCAACCGCAGCGGTCGCGAATGCACCTTTTTGGCATTCGACTGCCAATACGGGGAAGGCGATTGCCATTATCCCGACGTCGATCTGCATCTGAATATCGCCGCCCGGCAATTCACCCACAAAGACGGCAGTAGCTACTAGGCCTTTGAGCCGGCCTCATACTCTTCGATGACCCAAGGCTCTTCCTGGGCGAGTTCGATCCACTCGACGACGTCGCCACGGTGGAGAATCGCATCCATGTAGGTCGCCGCGAAGGGCGGAACCTTGACGCCGTAGGTGACGAAGCGCGTGACAACCGGCGCGTACATAATGTCGGCGGCGCTCCAGTCACCAAACAGATACTCACCGGTTCCGCCGAAACGAGCCCGCGCCTGCGCCCAAAGGTTGAGAATACGGACAACCTCCGCCTCCACCTCGGATGACAGGTCGACCGAGCCGAAATTCCGCCGCACATTGAACGGAAGCTCGCGGCGTACGGCGGAAAAGCCCGAGTGCATTTCCGCGGCCATCGATCGCGCCATCGCCCGGGCCGATTCATCTTCGGGCCAGAACCGTTCGTGCCCCACCCGGTCCGCACAAAATTCGATGATGGCGAGGCTGTCCCAGACGACACAGTCCTCGTCCCACAGGATCGGAACCTTGCCCAGCGACGGCGCGAATTCATCGCCTTCGCGGCGCTGTTCCCACGCTTCGTCGAACAGCGGGACGACCAGCTCCTCAAACTCGATCCCGGCGTGCTTCAGCGCCAGCCAGCCGCGCATCGACCAGCTGCTGTAAGCACGATTGCCGATGATCAGCTTCATTGAAGTACCGCCTCCAGGATCGCGGTCCTTAACTCGGCGATGCCGTCTCCAGTTTCGCTTGATGTCGGCAGGATGAGAGGATGGGCCGCTGGATGCTTGGCCGCTTCCTTCGCAACCGTTTCGATCGTCGCGGCGAGAGCGGTCGGCTTAACCTTGTCCGCCTTGGTCAAGACGAGGTGATAGCTGACCGCGGCCTCGTCCAGCATCTTCATCACGTCGCGATCGACATCCTTCAGTCCGTGCCTCGCGTCGATCAGGACCAGCGCGCGCTTGAGGATTTGCCGGCCGCGTAGATAATCATTGATCAGGAAGCGCCAGCGCTTGACCATGTCCTTGGGCGCTTCGGCAAAGCCATAGCCAGGCATGTCGACCAGCCGGAAGACCAGCGGATCGCGGCCGACATCAAAATAGTTGAGCTCCTGGGTCCGGCCCGGCGTATTCGACGCGCGCGCCAGCTTGGCGCGGTTGGTGACCGCGTTGATCAGCCTGCTCTTACCGACATTGGAACGGCCCGCGAACGCGATCTCGGGAACGGTCGGAGGGGGAAGATGCTGCAGCTGCGGGGCCGACTTCAGGAAGTCGACAGGCCCCGCGAACAGCCTGCGCGCCCGCTCGGCAATGTCAGGTTGGTTGTCCATTGGATCAGGTCTTGACCGGATGCGTGTCGGCGAGGTGCAGGTCGTAGCGTTTGTAGAGCCACCATTGTTGGGCGATCGTGAGGATATTGGAGGTTACCCAATAGACGAGCAGGCCGGCCGCGAACGGGGCCATGACGAACATCAGCACCCACGGCATGATCGAGAAAATCTGCTGCTGGGTCGGGTCCATCTGCTGCGGATTGAGCTTGAACTGCAGCCACATCGTAATGCCCAGGAGCACGGCCAGCGGGCCGATTGCGAGGAATGACGGCGGTGTAAAATCGAGCAACCCGAACAGGTTGAGGATGTGCATCGGATCGGGCGCGCTCAGATCCTTGATCCACAGCACGAAGGGCTGGTGGCGCATTTCGACGCTGACCATCAGCACCTTGTAGAGCGCGTAGAAGACCGGAATTTGAAGCAGGATGGGGAGGCAGCCCGCCGCCGGGTTGATCTTCTCTTCCTTATACAGCTTCAGCATTTCCTGCTGCAGCCGCGGTTTGTCATCCTTGAATCGCTCCTGAATCGCCTTCATTTTCGGCTGCACACGACGCATTCCGGCCATCGACCGGAATTGCTTGTCGGCGATCGGGAACATCAATCCGCGCACGATCAGGGTCAGGCAGATGATCGCAACACCGAAGTTGCCGGTGGTACGGAACAACCATTGAAGCAGGTCGAAGATCGGCCGCATGAACCATTCGAACCAGCCCCAGTCGATCGACTTGGAAAGCTTGGTGATGCCCTGCATCCTCATAGCGGTCGAGCAAGGCCTTTTCCTTGGCGCCCGCAAACAGGCGGGTTTCACTGCTTACCGCCTGCCCCGGGGCCACGACGAAGGGAGCCCCGGCATAATCGGCCTGGTAGGCTCCGCTGCCGCCCTTGCGAAGGCTCGCCTCGATCGGCGCGTTGTTGGCGGGAGCGAGCGCGGTCAGCCAATATTTGTCGGTGAAGCCGAGCCAGCCGCCGCGGCTGTCGCGGGTGACGCCGGCCTTGTTTTCATCGAGCGTATCCCAGTCGACGTCATAGTCTGCCTTGTCCGACAAGGAAGCTGATCGGGCCGACATGGTTGGTCCAGGTCGACGGGTCGCTGGCTTTTCGAAGAGCGGCTGGCGAGACCGTAGGTCCGCAACGCCACGGCACCCGTTCCACCGTTCACCACCCGCTGCTTGATCGTGAACAGAAAGCCGTCGTCAACCGAGACGATCTGCTCGAACCGCTGGCCGGTTGGATTGGTCCAGCTCAGGGTGACGGGCTTGCCGGGGGAAAGCACCGGCGCGCTGGCGGTCCACAGGCTGTTGGCATCGGGAGTTGCAACGCCCTGACCGGTCCAGCCGAATTGGGTGAAGTAGCTGTCCTTTGCCCCCGCCGGTGACAGCAGGCGGACCGGTGCCGAATCCCTGGCGATGGTTTCGCGCTGGTTGACCAGGTCGAGGTCATCGAACCTGGCGCCCTTGAGGTTGATCGTGCCGCTGAGGCTCGGCGTATCGATCCGAACCCTCGGCGTTTCGGCGATGACCAGTTCCCGTTTGCGGATCGCCTTTGGCGCATCGGCGCCCGGTTCGGCCTGAGGCTGCGGCGCAGCCTTGACCTTGCCGTTTTCAACCCGCTGGGTCTGGGGTCCGGCCGTCGGAAAGAATTTGTCGGAAAAGAGCGTCCAGCCGATGAGCACCAGCGCACTCAGCACGATCGCCAGCAGCATATTTTTATTGTCGTTCACGGGCTTGTCTTGTCCTTGACTGTCAGGGGACCGGATCGGGTCCCTGTCCCCCCCATGGATGGCAACGGAAGATTCGCTTCAGCGCGAGCCAGCCGCCTTTCGCGGCGCCATAGCGCCCAATTGCGGTAATCGCATAGGCCGAACAGCTTGGTTGGAAACGGCAACTCGGCGGAAGAATTCGCGACGGACCGAGCTGCCAGCCGCGCGCGAGCAGGATGAGGGCGCGGGCGATCATCCCGCGGCGAGCTTTTTGAGGGCACGCTTCAGCTCGTCCGCAAGCATCGCAAAGTCGCGTTCTACGCCCCCGGCGCGTCCGATGAGAACATGATCCGCGCCGGCTATGCCATGATCGGGAAATGTTTCCCGGGCGAGGGCGCGCAAGCGGCGCTTCATTCGATTGCGAACGACGGCGTTGCCGATCCGCTTCGTCACCGTAAAGCCGACGCGCATCGTTGAATCGCTGTCGTCGCGTGGACGAACGAGCAGAACGAAGCCGGGCATGGGGGCGCGCTTGCCGCGATTGGCGGCGAGGAAATCCGAGCGCTTGGTGATAGTGACTAGGCGCTGAGCTTCTTGCGGCCGCGGGCGCGGCGTGCGTTCAGAATCTTGCGCCCGCCGACCGTCGCGCTGCGATGGCGGAACCCGTGCCGCCGCTTGCGGACCAGATTGCTCGGCTGGAAAGTGCGCTTCATCGCTCATGCCTTCAAATTCGAATGAAAAAGGGCCGCCGAAGCGGCCGTTGTCGATGGCGCCGATAGTCGGAAGGGGGCGTGAAGTCAACGCCGGTCGGTGATTTCGTCGGGTACAACCGGCGCCTCGATTTCCGTCGTCTGTCCCTTGCGCAGCGCTTCGCGCCGGCGGTAACTCCGGCGGCGCAGGCCCCAGTCGGCCCAGCGCCCGATCTTGGGCTGCTTGCGCTTGAAATGGACGTAGCGACGTTTTGCCCACATGCTGGTCTTGAGCACCAGCGCGAGGCCGGCGGCGAACACGAACACGCCACCCGGGCCGGGCAGGGCGCCGACCGGGATCGCGGCGATCATCAGCAGCACGCCGATCACGAAAATCGTCCATTCGACCACCGGGTGGTCGATGAAGGCTCGCCATTGCTCTCGCGTCCACATGAGCGGCATGTGGGCAGGACAAAGCAGCGCGACAAGGGTGCTTGCTTATCCTTTCGGGCACAGTCTAGGCTCGGGACGCCGAGCTAGGGGGAAGTTTGCGTTGTCAGTTTCGGGGTGAAGCGGGGAGCGGCTGCTGATGGTCGCAACCGTCGCCACCGTTGCGTATCTTGGACTCGAGGCGCGTTCCGTCGAGGTCCAGGTCCAGCTTTCCGCCGGGCTTCCAGCCTTCGTCATCGTGGGACTGCCCGACAAGGCCGTCGCCGAGAGCCGGGAGCGGGTTCGAGCGGCCTTGTCCGCGATCGGGCTGGCGCTTCCGCCCAAGCGGATCACGATCAACCTGTCGCCCGCCGATCTCCCCAAGGAAGGATCGCATTTCGACCTGCCGATCGCATTGTGCCTGCTGGCAGCGATCGGAGCAGCCGATGCGGAGAGCCTGTCTCATTATGTCGCCGTGGGAGAGCTGAGCCTCGACGGGCGGATCGCCGCTTCGCCGGGCGTACTGCTCGCCGCGCTTCATGCGAGCGGGCAGGGGATGGGGCTGATCTGCCCCGCTGTCCAGGGTAGCGAGGCGGCCTGGGCGGGCAATGTCGAAGTGCTGGCGGCGCCCGACCTGTTGGCATTGCTGGCACATTTCAAAGGAACGCAGCTGTTAAGGGCGCCCGAGCCGGGTGAGGCCGAAGCGGCAGTCGGTGGCCCCGACCTCAAGCAGGTCAAGGGCCAGGAAACCGCCAAGCGCGCGCTGGAGATCGCGGCGGCCGGGGGACATAATCTGCTGATGAGTGGACCCCCGGGGGCGGGCAAGTCGCTGCTCGCGGCGTGCCTGCCGGGCATCCTGCCGCCGCTCGATCCGGCGGAGGCGCTGGAGGTGTCGATGGTCGCCAGCGTTGCAGGCGAACTGGAGGGCAGCCGTCTGAGACGGAGGCGGCCGTTCCGCTCCCCACATCATTCGGCGTCGATGCCGGCATTGGTTGGCGGTGGTCTCAAGGTCCGGCCGGGCGAGATCAGTTTGGCGCATCTGGGAGTGCTGTTTCTCGATGAGCTGCCCGAATTCCAGCGCGGCGTGCTCGATTCGCTACGCCAGCCGCTAGAGACCGGGACGGTCAGCGTGGCGCGGGCCAACATGCATGTCACCTTTCCGGCCCGGGTCCAGATGATCGCGGCGATGAACCCGTGCCGCTGCGGGCATCTGGGCGATCCGGCGCTTGCCTGCGCCCGCGCGCCGCGCTGCGCCGCGGATTACCAGGCGAAAGTGTCCGGGCCATTGCTCGACCGAATCGACCTTCACGTCGAAGTGCAGAGCGTCAGTGCCGCCGACCTGACCTTGCCGCCGCCCGCCGAGGGCAGCGCCGAAGTCGCCAACCGCGTCGCGCAGGCGCGCAACGTTCAGTCCAAGCGCTTCAACGGCTCGGGCGTGCGAACCAATGCCGAGGCTGACGGCGAATTGCTCGATGAGATTGCCACGCCCGATGAGCCGGGTCGGAAGCTGCTGGCCGACGCGGCCGCGGCGATGAGGCTCAGCGCTCGCGGCTATCATCGCGTGCTGCGTGTCGCCCGCACCATCGCCGATCTCGCATGGGCCGAGCAGGTCGGGCGAATTCATGTTGCCGAAGCGCTGAGCTATCGGCGGCAGGCACCGCGGAACTAGGGGATCGAGGCCCGCGAACCGATTGCCACCGGAGCGAGCTTTCGCTAGCAGCGCCTGGCGTGCCCCCGTGGCGGAATTGGTAGACGCGCTCGACTCAAAATCGAGTTCCGCAAGGAGTGTCCGTTCGAGTCGGACCGGGGGCACCAGCACCGGCTGCATTGCAGCGGCAATAAGACGGCTAGCGGCGGGCGGCGGCGATGATAAGGTCGCCCCATGGACGCGCGCACAGGGGCACCGGGCGATTCGCACGAACATGATCTGGAGTCGCTCCAGGTCAAGCGGGTCCGGCTGCTCGCATCCCTGACGCTGATCGGCGGCGTCGGGCTGCTTCTGGCATTGCCGTTCGCCCTGCGCGCGGGCGCCGAATTCTTCCTGCCGGTGACGGCAGCCCTGGTCATCGCGATTGCCCTTGTGCCGTTGCTGGAGTGGTTCGAACGTCGCGGGGTGCCGCCAAAAATGGCGTCCGGGCTGTGCGTCTTGATATTCCTGGCGATCGCGGTGTTCGCGGTGGCGGCGATCGTCATCCCGGCGATCGACTGGGTCGCGCTGATCCCGCAACGGATCGACCGGGTGACCGACGCGCTTGCGCCGCTCCTCGACCTTTATTCGAACCTCGAGAAGTTCATCGACAAGACTGCGGCCAGGATTTCGATCGAGGCGAACGACGCCCGGACGGTGCGGGTTGAAACGCCCAATTCGATGCTGGGCATCATCACGGCGTCGGCGCCGCATGCCATGGTGCAGCTCTTCTTCTCTTTGCTGGTGATCTATTTCTTCCTCGCCGGATGGACCGGTATGAGGAAGCGCACCATCGTCAGCCGTGGGAGCTTCGAAGGCGCGCTGACCACCGCGCGGGTCATTCAGCAGACGGTCGATGCGACCTCGACCTATATCGGGACGATCACGGTCATCAACGTGTGCCTGGGCGGTTTGACCGCGTTGATCCTGTGGGGCCTGGGCATGGACTCGCCGTTGATGTGGGGCGGCATTGTCGCGGTGCTCAACTATATCCCCTATTTGGGGCCAATCGCCGCCGCGCTGCTGTTGGTGCTTGGCGGATTGATGACGTTCGTCGACCCCTGGGCCGCCCTGCTGCCTCCGGCCATTTTCATTTCGCTGCACCTGATCGAGGCGAATGCGATCACGCCGATGATCGTCGGCAAGCGGTTGACCATCAATCCGCTGCTGATCCTGGTTTCGCTGTCCTTCTGGGCCTGGGTGTGGGGAACCACAGGCGCGCTGCTCGCGGTCCCATTGCTGATCATCTTCAAGACGATTTTCGCTGCCGCCGGAACGCCTGACATCGCCGGTTTCCTGTTCGAGGATGGAACGTTGACGCATGTCGGCGACGAGGAAGAAAAAGACGAGTAGGCTTGTTGACAGCCTAGGGGGCCTGACCTAGTTGGCCGCCCACGCCAAAACGCGGGTGTAGCTCAGTTGGTTAGAGCGCCGGCCTGTCACGCCGGAGGTCGCGGGTTCAAGTCCCGTCACTCGCGCCATTTTTCAAATGGTTAGCCCGCACTTGGCTCCCTAGTGATAATTTGGCTCCCGGAAATTCCAACTCTTGGTTTAAGCCTGCGTCTCGAATAGGCATTAATCGACGGGGGTCTGCTGTTCTCAATCCGCCAATCGATGGTGGCGAACCCTTTCCCGATCTGGCGTATCTTGAAGAAGTGGCTGTCGCATCTGGCATTGGAGAGAGGCATGGACTTCGGATTTACCGACCAGCAGCGGCAATTGCAAGATCGTGTCGATACCCTCTGCGCCGCGTTTCCCGTCAACGTCGAAGGGGAGGTTTCGGACGATTTGCGCACCTATCCGGAGGACCTTCACAACGGCCTTTGCGAGAGGGGTATCCTTGGCCACTGCCTGCCTCGGGACTTTGGCGGGGAAGACGGTGGATATCTTGACCTCGCATTCATTGCGGAAGCTCTGGGCGTCCACAGCAACATCGGGCTCAATATTTACTTCGTGAATATGGCGGTGGGGACGCTCTTGGCGCGCGCCGGAAGCGCCGACCAGAAGCGCGAATTTCTCGATCCGCTGATAAAGGGCCGCTTCAAGGGATGCTTCTCGCTGACCGAGCCAAATGCGGGGTCGGATGCCGCCGGCATCGCTTGCGAGGCGGTTCTCGATGGCGATCACTATGTACTGAACGGCGTGAAGCTGTGGGCCACCGGCGCCGCTGTCGCCGATGCCATTCTGGTCGTTGCCCGCACCGATCCGCAAGCCAAGGCCGGTCGGGCGATGAGCTTGTTCATGGTTCCGGCGGGCGCGGAAGGCCTCGATGTCACGCCGATCGAAAAGCTGGCCGGCAACGCCATGGCCTCATGCGAATTGACTCTTCTGGATGTGCGTGTCCCTGTCGAGGCGCGCATTGGCGCCGAAAACGAGGCCTGGTCGCATCTCGCGCATACCGGGGCGATGGAGCGCCTTACGGTGGCGGCCGGCAATCTGGGTGCCGCGCAGGCGGTATTTGACCTTGTTGCTGCATTCGCCCGCGACCGGCGGCAGTTCGGTCAGCCGATCGCGTCATTTCAGTCGATCCAGCATCAGCTCGTGGACATGGCGACGGAGATCGAAGCGATGCGCTGGCTCGTCTATTCGACGGCATGGAAACATGACCAGGGGGAGGCCGGTGCGAAGGAAGTCTCGATGGCCAAGCTCTATACGACCGACCGCCTAAACGAGATCGTGATGCGCGGAATGGGAATTTTCGGCGGTCGCGCCTACGGCAAAGGTCACCCCATGGAGCGGATGCTGCGAGAGTCGTTGTTGAGCCTTTATGCGGGGGGAACGGCCGAAATTCAGCGAAATATCATCGCCAGGCAATTGGATTTCTAAGCCCCGTAGACAGGACGGCGCTGCACGGTTGTAGTCCCGGAGTCGGCCGCCGGCCGCTACTTTGCCATGGTTTACATTATATTAACCGCGATTTAGATTGCGAGCGCCAGACTGGAGGCCAAGAATGGGGAGGTGTGAGCGCCGATCCGCGGCGTCGCGTACGCCGGGCGATGGGGCAGGGCACTTCGTTCTGACCTGGCTGAACGCGCGCCCGATCGGGCTAGCCTTCAACCAACGCCTCAATGTGCCCGGTTCAGCTTCCCCAGACGAATTCGGGGAAAAGCTCTCGTGACTCCCGAGTCCGGAAAAGCGCAGCAACGAATTTTCATCAGTTATCGCCGCTCAGGTAATGGCGCCGGCTTCGCGCTCGGTCTCTACGAGGCTTTGCGATCAGTGGTCGGCGCCAACAATGTATTCTTCGACGTCTCCGAAGGATCGATCAAGGTCGGGCATAGCTGGCGTGACACCGTTCGGCAGGCAATCGCGCACTGCGATACTCTGCTCATCATCGTTGACGACCTGTTCGAGCAGACCATCGCGCGCGAAGACGATCCGCTTCGCATTGAACTCGAGTGCGCTCTGGAGCTCAATATACGGCTGGCGCCGGTCTACATCGGCAGTGTCAAACCGCCGAGCCCCGACCGGTTGCCCAAATCCCTGCAGGTCTTTCCCGAACTGCATGCCTCGCGCATCCGCCTCGAAACCTCACCCGCCGACATGCAGGCGGTGGTCTTCGAGGTAACGGGTCAGGGGTCGCGGCGTCAGGAACAAAGCCCGCCCGGGTCCGAACTGAAGATGTCGACAAGCCGCATGCCGGTCACCGGTCGCGAAATATTCGGTCGCGAAGAGGAGATGACACGTCTCACCAATGCATGGGCATCGGGCGACACCAATGTCTTGTGCCTGGTCGCATGGGGCGGTGTCGGCAAGTCGGCGCTGATGAACCATTGGATGCGCAGCCTCGGTCGCGATTTTGCCGGCGCCGAGCGCGTGTACGCCTGGTCGTTTTTTAGCCAGGGAACCGGCCTGAAGGCGCCCTCCGGCGATGTCTTTGTCGACGCCACCTTGTCTTGGTTTGGCGACCCCGACCCGACGAAGGGATCGCCTTGGGAGCGCGGCGAGCGCCTGGCGCAGCTGATCCGAAAGCACCGGACCCTGCTGTTCCTTGACGGGCTTGAGCCGCTGCAATTTCCTCCGGGGCCGGACGAAGGACGCGTCAGGGACACCTCGGTGCAAGCGCTGTTGCGGGAACTGTCGATTTCGAACCCGGGACTATGCGTCATTTCCACGCGACTGCCCGTCGCCGACCTTGAGGAGTTTGAAGGATCGACGGTCGACCGTATCGATCTTGACCGCTTGTCACCCCAGGCCGGTGCGCAATTGCTCCGGGCGTTGAACGTGACGGGTGACGATGAGGAATTGGAGGCCGCCTCAAGCGAATTTAGCGGGCACTCGCTCGCCCTCACCTTGCTTGGCAGCTATCTTTCGGACGTTTTCGACGGCGACATCGCGCGCCGCAGCGACATCGGCCCGCTGCAAACCGACATGCGGTTCGGTGGTCATGCCAGGCGCGTTATGAAATCCTATGAGTCCTGGTTCGGGGACGGTCCGGAAACGGCGCTGTTGCGGACGCTGGGGCTGTTCGACCGGCCGGCATCGCCCGAAGCAATTGCCGATATTTGCCGCAAACCGGCGATTGCTGGGCTGACCGAGCATCTGGTGGACTTGGCCAAGCCGCAGTCCCGGCAACTGCTGGCGCGCTTGCGCCGAGCCCACCTCCTCCTGATACCCGATCCGGAACGGCCCGAATATATCGATACTCATCCGCTGATACGCGAGCATTTCAGACAAAGATTGAACGAAGAACAGCCTGCGGCCTGGCGTGAGGCCAATAGCCGGCTGTTCGACCATTACTGCAAGACCGCACGCGAGTTTCCGGACAATGTCGAAGAGATGGAGCCGCTTTTCCAGGCTATGAAATGCGGCTGCCGTGCAGGACGCGAGACCGACGCCCTGCGTGACGTCTATTTGCGGCGGATCATGCGTGGCGACGAGTATTTCGCGGGCTACAAGCTCGGTTCGGTCAGTCCCTTGCTCGGCGTTCTTTCACACTTCTTTGACGGCGACGACTGGACCTCACCAATCGGCGATGACACGCCCGACCGCCAAGGGCTGTCTCGGGAAAATCAGCTCACCGTCCTGACGCATGTCGGCTTTTTCCTTACCGCAACCCAAAGCTATGCCGCGCCCGCTGCCGGACAAGTCTTCGCCTTCGCCGAAACCTTGTGCCGCGACGACAGTGAGCTGTTCCCGGTCGTTCGTGGGTTGTGGGTTTATCGATTGGTGCGCGCCGATCTTGACGAGGCCGACCGACGGGCGCGCCGGCTGCTGGAGATCGCCAGTCAAAGCGGCGCGTCCGAGCAACTCGTCGAAGCGCGTCTCGCGATGGGTCTGACCTCCGTCTACAAGGGCGAGTTCGATCTTTGCCGCGAACATCTGCAGGCGTGCCTCGACCTTTACGATCCCGTCGAGCATCACATTAATTCCTTCAAATACGGCAATGATCCAAAGGCGACAGCACTCGCTTTCGACGGATTTGCCGCGTGGCTGGTGGGCCGTCCCGAACTCGCGGTTTCCCGGTGTAACGATGCCTTGAAGCAAGCGGAGAGCGTTGGTCATCCCTTCACGGTTACGCTCATCCTCTACGTCTTTACGATGGTGTATCAGGCGATCGGAGACGTGGAGCACACCAGGAACTATGCCGACCGTCTAATCAGCTTCTGCAAGCGCCAGGGCTCCTCTCATTTTCTCAGCCAGGGGATGGTGTTCAGGGCTTGGGCTGAATTCAAGTTGGGCGGCGGCAAGCCGGCAGTTGATAAAATGCTCGCGGGATTGAAACAGCACCTGCAAACCGGAGCGATTGTAACGCATACCTATCATACCGCCCTGCTTGCGGAAGCGTTGGCCGCACTCGGCTCGTATGACGACGCGCTACGTCTTATTTCCGACGGCCTTAAGATGATCGAAGCGCATGGCGACCAGCGCTGGCTGGCTGATCTTCATCGCGTGCAAGGGGATTTGCTATGCGCAAAGCCTGACCCTGACCCGGAGGCCGCCCTGGCTGCCTATGATCGGTCACTCAATGTCGCGCGCCAGCAGAATGCAAAATCGTTCGAGTTGCGCACGCTGGTGCGCATGGTCCGGCTGCTGGCGGGAAGCGAGCGAGCACCTGAGGCAGTCGGAAATCTTGCACGAGCCTACGAAGCCTTCGATGAAGGCCGTGATGCCGCCGACCTTAAGGACGCCGAAGCCTTGCTGGCCGAGAATAATCCTCACCTCATCAAAGCGGTGCAACCCACATCATGAGCGCGACCATGCAAAACTATGACGTGGTGATCGTCGGCGCCGGACTATCCGGATTGCTTGCGTGCAAATATATGAAGGCGGCCGGTCTTTCGTCCGTGGTCCTGGAGGCGTCCGACGATATCGGCGGCGTCTGGAAATATCGCGACGTGCCGAACGGCAAGGGCGGCGTCACTTTCTCCACCGTGTCGACGTCATCGAAAACGGTGAACGAGTTCTCCGATTTTCCGATGCCGGACGATTATCCGCCGTTTCAACGGCATACGCAGGTACTGAAATATCTCAACGACTTTGCCGATCATTTCGGTCTTCGTCAGTCGATCCTGCTCAACCGCGAAGTCACCAGGATCGAAAAGACCGGCGCGACCTGGGTGACGCAGGACAGCAAGGGAAATTCATACCACTCCCCGCACCTCGTCATCTGCAGCGGCATGCATCAGTTTCCCAATAAATATTATGAGCAGGACCCGCGGTTTAGCGGCGCGACGCTCACCATGATGCACAGCTCAGATTATAAGCGATTGACCGACTATTATTTCGGCAAGGACATCATCATCATGGGCGGTGGTGAAACCGCCAGTGACCTTGCCGTTGAACTGACGCACGCCGCCGACAGTGTGACGATGTGCGTGCCACACGGCCAATGGCTTTTCCCGGCGGTGACGCCGGTCAAGGTCCACACCAATGGCGCGCGCCGGGCGACGATGGTCTCGGACACCTTTTCCTCGCGATTCCGGCGGCTGGTCGATCCGCCGTTCGCGACTTTTAAATCGCATCTCGACACGAAAGCGCACTTCACCTCGCGGACGTTCGAGAAATGGGGCGGCAAGAACGGGCACGGCATCTCCGAATGGGAAAATGATGCGCCCTATTACGGTCAGTTCTTCAACAAGAACGTCAATGTCGTGCAACTGGTCCATCGCGGCATGATCACGCCGAAGCGCAGCATCAAATCGGTCACCGGAGACATGGTCGAGTTTTGCGATGGGACAAATCAGCGCGCGGACCTGATCATGTTCTGCAGCGGATACGTCACTCGCTTCCCGTTTTTCGCGGACGAACGTCACGGGCGCGCGATCAACGACCAGTATAAGTTCGTGGTTCATAACGACGATCCCTCACTGGCCTTCATCGGGTTTACGCGGCCGCTGGTCGGATCCTTCATGGGCCTGTCGGAAATGCAGTCTCTGTTCGTCAGCAAGCTTTTTTCGGGTCAGCTTGTCCTGCCGGACAAATCCGTCCGTGACGAAGCGATCGCACAGGAAAAGCTGTTCCAGTCGCTGGTATTTTCTGGAACCACCAATCGCATCGACGGCCTGGTGAACTTTCAGTCGTACATGGACGACCTTGCCGGGCTGGTGGGCGTGCGGCCTGATTACTGGAAACTGTTCCGGAAGAGCCCGGTAAAGTGGTATTACGCCATTTCAGCGGCTCACAATAACTGCCAGTTCCTCCTGCATGACGAGAAATATCACGACGAGATATTCCGACGGTACAGGAATTATCATGGCGGCAATCTGAAGGTCAGTGCCCACATCTACCCGCTGATCGTCAATATGGTTCCCAGCCTTTTCAACGGCAAAAGCCGAGTGATCGAGGGAATACGCGAAGCAATCACGACATTGATCGATTACTTCCTCATATTGCTGTTGTCGCCGGTGCTGCTGTTCAGGATTTTTTATCCGCTCGACGAGCGGTGGAAACGCAAGAAGCGCCGGATGATCCGAAGCGGGCAGGCGGGCGTGCTGGAGCATGCGCACGCGAACAGCGTGCCGGAAATTGACCAATAAACCGGTGACCGACCCCGACCTTGAACCAGGCGCGGTGCGCATGGTTCAGATGAGTGATGGCCAGTCGCTTGCCGTGTGGGACAATGGCGTTGACGGCGAAGCCATAATTTTTGTGCACGGCTTCCCTGAAAACCATCGTTGCTGGGATGGTGTCATCGCCGCGATAAGTCCGGCGCAACGGCCATCGCGGTTCATTTCGTACGACCTTCGCGGCCACGGGCAGAGTTCGAAACGAGGAGAGGCATCGCTGCAGCGGTTCTTCCGTGATCATCAGGAGGTTGTCGCCGCGCTGAACATCGACCGCTATCACCTGGTGGGCCATGACTGGGGCGGCGCCGTTGGCCTCCACGTTTCGCGCTATTGCCCGGAACAGCTGCTCAGTCTTGTCGTCCTGAACACCAATTACTGGGAAACGCATGTTCCCGGCATGTGGCACATGCTCCTGCTCAACGTCCCGGTCGGCGCGCGTCTTGCGTTCGCAATGGCGCCTGACGCCATGTTCAAGGCGTTTGTGAAACGATCGCTTGCCAGCCCCGCGGAAATCAAAGCCGGGGTGCTCGAAAGCTATCGCACGGCTTTTCATGATCGCGCCACGACGAATTTCTGGATCCGCCTTTACCACAGCATGGCAGGCGAGCTCCTTCGCCAGGCGCTGCCGGCTCGCTTGGGTTCGCTGATCAAGCGGTCGCCGATCGCGATGCCGCGCACCTCGCGGCAAGCGTTTCGGACGCCAACGCTGATTATCTGGGGCGCTCGCGACACATTCAATCCGCTGCGCATTGGCAAGGGCATCGAGGCGCATTTGAGATCGTTTGGCGCACCGGTGGAATTTGTGGCGCTCGATCAAGCGAAGCACTTCGTGGCGGAAGATCAGCCACGAGAAGTGGCGCGCCTGGTCAATGCGCACATCGAGGCTGCGGCGCGTCGATGACGCAAGAAGCCACGGGACAGCATTTGAACCCGTCGGTGGAACAGGTGGATATCTATGGACAGGACCACTCGCCCTGGGTGCAGGCGGTGCTCCTGGGTCTACACGAAAAGAAGATTGCCTGTCGGCTGACGACCGCGCCACCGCTGCCTGTGCTATGGAAATGGGGAGTGCTGATGCCCGCCGCGCGTTTGGACGGCGGGCCGTGGCAAATTGAATCGACCAGCCTGCTGCGCGCCATTGGGTTTGACGCACCCACATCGGAAGAGATGGAGGCAATTCGTAAAGCGTGGCTCGGCGTCACCTGGCGGGCGCGCCATCCGGGACGATTCTTTGCCATCGCGAGCCAGATCCGCGATCCTCATCCATCGGCAATGCGGCGAATGGCCCGACATTTCGTGCGCGGTTTCGTGGCGGCCTACTTCTTTCTGCTGTTGCGGTTCGTCACGGCCGCCGGATTTCAGCCGGATCCGGACGATTTCACCGATCAGTTCCTTTACTGGGAACGTCGGCTCGCGGGCTCGAAATGCGCATTTCTCGGGGGGCGCCGGCCGAACGCCTGCGACTTGCTGCTGTTCGGGATGGTCCAATGTCAATGCAGCATGCCGACGCCGCCTGTGCGCGCGCTGCAAAATGATCCGCGGCTTGCGAGCACTCGAGCATGGATCGGCGCGATGCAAATGTACTTCGCTGACTATTCGCATTGTTATTCTAGCGCCCACTTCGCACCGCATGGGCGCTCGCCGCGGCCGGCCTCACCGTTCGAAAGTGCGGCATTCTGGGCGGGATTGGGAACGACGATTGTCCTGGCGCCTGTCACCGTGCCGATCATCATGTTGATGGCCCTGCGCGTCCACTCGCGCCATTTCATTGTTTGATGAATTCGACTTAGACCACTTTCGGCGGCCGTATTTATTGCGCTGTTGAGGTCTCCGGCCCGGTCTTGTCCCTGCTGCCAAAAGGGCGTTGGCTCTCGCCTGACCCGCCTAGCGCGAATTTGAGGTTGTCCGACGCCGCTACCCGTTCGACGTAGGGCGTGACCTTGACCTTCTCGACCGCTTCGCGGGCCTGCGGCGTGAACAGCACGCGCACGCGGCCATCCTTGCCCTCAATCACCTTGGCGCCGGCATCCTCCAGCTTTTCGACTGTGGCTTCGGCAGTCTTCACCGGCGGGACAACATGAACGGCGCTCAGCGCAGCCAGACGCAAACTGGCGGGATTTCCTTCGCGGCCTGACCAGAGTTGGTTGAACGCCGACGACTGGCCCCAACCGCCGGCCCAGCGATAGAAAATATGGGCGCCCTCAACGCTCGTCTTGACGAGGCTGGAGGCCCAATAGGGAACGACGTAATTCGCGTGATAATGGGTTGCATGGCCGACCGGCGCATAGACGCGTCCAGCCAGCATCTGCCGGGCGATGTCGCGGGCACGGTTCCACAGAGCGGGAACCGGGCCGCGGTTCATCGATCCGTCGCAGGTGAAGGTGAACTGACAGCCGGTGACCCGGGTCGATCCTTCATAGACCACCCCGCAAACGCTGTCGGGGAAAGCCGAGTGGCGGACGCGGTTAAGCACCACTTGGGCTACCGCGCGCTGGCCATCGGCACTTTCCTGCCCCGCCTCATAATAAATGGCGCTGGTCAGGCACTCGAGTGCGCGCGAGCGGGTTGCGGCCGACGCCTTGCCGAGGAGGAAGGGCTTGGCCGCCGATCCCGGAGCGCCGGTGATGGGAAGCCGGGCATTGACCGCGAGCGCAGCCTCCGGTGCGAGCGGGCGGACATCGGTCGGTAGCGCCGAAGGTGGCGCAGCCTGCTCGACCGCTCTCGCCTTGTCCTCGAAGCGAGGAAGCAACGGTGTCGCTCCGCTGACGCTTGCGAGTGCAATCATGCCCAGGACGGCCAGCATGGCGCCCGCCGCGGTTTCACGCGGATGAGTGCGCCAAGGCCTCAAGGGCTGGAGGGGGAAGGCAAAGGTCATGAGTTGTGGTGATCTGGAGCGCCAATACAGCATTTTCAATGAACCGTCGACGAACGGCCCCTTTCAGCCCTTGAAACGCCCCGTTTCCATCCATCGAAGCAGGGGTTTCAGGGGAAGAACCCACGCGATGCCGGCGACGAGGTAGAAAATCGCCTGAACCAGCACCGGCCACTCGCCCACATTTTCCGACAAGGAGACGATCAAGACCGCCCAAGCCGTAATGATGGCCAAAATGGCGAAGATGCCGGCGGGCTTGCGCCAGGTCGGATCGCTCATCGGAACATTGTCAGGCCGCCCGGTGAAGCAAACCCATCGAGCGGTACGTCCCAGGGGTCGGTGGGGATGGTGAAATCCAGCATTTGCACGTCCCAGCCCAGGCCGATCAGCAAGGCGCCATGGCTGCGCAGGTCGCCCGCCACGCGGTCATAATGACCCTTGCCCTGTCCCAACCGCGTTCCCTGCGGATCCACGGCAACCAGCGGAAGCAGCACGAGGTCGGGAAAGACGTTGGGCGAATCCAGCGGTGGCTGGAAAATCGACCAGGGACCGGTCTCAATAGGGTCGCCGGCAAGGAAGCGAAAATTGTCGTTGTGGTTCGCGAAAGCCGGAAAAGCGGTCGTGATCCCCTTCAACTCGGCAAGTTTCATGGCGGGAATCGGGCTGATCTCGGCAGGTAGAGGACAATAACCGCCGGCGATTCGCGACCGGTCGAACAGGGGCAACAGTACCTCCGCGAGGACATGTTCCAGCCGGGATTTCTCTTGTTCGCCAAGACCTTCGACGAAGGCGCGCCGCCTTATCCGGGCGAGACGGCGAAGGGCGACCTTGTCGGCCGGTCGAGGGTTGGGTGACGGGACCACCTTGGCCGTTTGCCGGAAATCCTCTGACGCCACAAACGTCAGGTGGGCACCATGTGCACCGGACCCCAATGCAAAGAGAGTGGTCCGGACAGGGACAGTCCCCTAGGATATTTAATCGCCTCAGGGATTTTCGTGGCCACGTACCGGGCAGTACCCGTCAGGGCCTATCTAGGCGTCGACGCCGCTCCGCTCAAGGGCGTCGGCCAAGGATTCGAGCCGCCCGGCCAATTGCTCGGTCCGTTCGACAAGGGCGGGGTCGGGCCCACCAGGAAGGTCGACCTCTCGCCCGTCAACAATCTGGTCGGCTAGCAGCAAGGCAGCGAACAACAGCTGTCGCGATTCGGACAAGGTGCCGAGGCCCGACAAAGCCTCGCGGCTCTTGGCGTCGACCAGGGCTCCGGCGGCGCGAAGATTTTCTTCCTCGCCGTTGCGGCAAGCGACGCGGTAGGGGCGTCCGGCGATGGTGAGCTCGACTTCCGCCATCAGCGGCCTGCCTCGCGGATAAGCTCGTCAAGCTCGGTCAGCACCCCGGCAACCTTGGAGCGGAGCGTGTCGTCGCGGCCTTGATCCAATGCTCCACGGTCCATCGCCCGTTCGATGCGCAGAAGCGCTCGCTCGGCGCGGTCCAGTGCATTTTCCAGCGGCTTAGCGTCCATCGTTCACTGGCCTATTCAACTCCGCGCCTCCTCGCAAGCCGGTCGCGAGGTTGACGCATCAATGCCGAGCGACAATAGGCACCAAACCATCGGCCAGCCGAGTCCCTCCATGCGGCCGACCCATGGGAGATTTCATGCCGACGCAACGCCGACTTGCCAACGCCATCCGCGCTCTGGCGATGGATGCGGTCGAGGCCGCCAACAGCGGCCATCCGGGCCTTCCGATGGGCATGGCCGACGCCGCTACCGCCCTGTTCACGCGCCACCTGAAATATGATCCGGCCGATCCGAAGTGGCCTGACCGCGACCGGTTCGTGCTTTCGGCCGGCCACGGCTCGATGCTGCTCTATGCGCTGCTGCACCTGACCG
>CAVVQJ010000008.1:0-182804 GCA_963750385.1 uncultured Alphaproteobacteria bacterium
GAATTATTGCTGGAAGACAGGAAAAGCGCATCGCGGCTGCTCGCCAGCCTGAAGGCATCGGGAAGCGAACTTCCGGCAACGGGGTGTGGCGGACGACTGGCGGTCGACCCGGTGCAGCGGCTTATTCGCATCGACGGTCACCGATGGGCATTACCGAGATGGAATATCGGGTGCTGGAGCTGCTGGCTTTCGCGCGCAACAACGTTGTCACACGCCGAGATGCTCCTCAAACATCTCTACCGCCGTACCGACGATCAGCCGGAGCCGAAGATTATCGACGTGTTCATCTCAAGCTCCAGAAGAAGCTGCGCTCGGCCAGCGGCGGGGCCGAATTCATAGAGATGATCCCGCAGCGCGGTTGGATCCTGCGCGACATCGAAACGGCGACCGCCGCCTGATTCACGGATGATTTACCGCCTGTTCAAATAGGGCGCCATTATCCATTTTCTCCCGAATCGTCGACGAGGCGTCCGAAACTGCCGCTGCTCCCGTTGCCGGGCCCTATGCGGAGGCCGTCATGCGGCCAGCATCGATCCGCCAGGCAATGGCCTGCGTCGAGCAATATGCCGGTGAAAGGCCGTCGGAAACCATGGCCGAGGCGGAGCTGGCCGCTGCCTGGCCGGTGTCGTCCCCGGCGTGTCAGCGCTGCTTCGATGCGCGCTCCGCCCGCACCGCAGCAGCCGCCGCCGCCGGGCTGGAGGCGATTGCCGGCACATGACTGCGCAAGGCGCCAAACCCCGCGGCGATCAAGCGGTTGAAGATCGAGCTTGGCACCGGCGTCGAATCCATCGACCAGCTGTTCAGCCTCTAGGCTTTCCCCGTAGCCTTGGGCGTTGCCGGATCGGCGCCCCATTCGCTCCAGCTTCCATCATAGAGCTTCGCGTGGCGGCCGCCGAGACGCCGCGCCGCGAAGATCAGCGAATTAGCGGTGACCCCGGATCCGCAGCTCGCGATGAATGGCGCTTCGGGATCGACCTTGGCGTCGGCGAATGCCTGACGAAGTTCCGCATCGGATTTGAAGGTGCCATCCTCCCGGTAGAGCTCGCCAAGCGGCAGGTTCTTCGCGCCGGGAATGTGGCCGACCGCGACATTAGGCCGCGGGTCGGGCTCGCTGCCCTCGAACCGGCCGCGCCCCCGCGCATCGACGATCGGCAATCCCGTCCCGGTCAGGAGCTGATACTTGTCGACCACCTCGCCGGCCCGGTCCCGGGCATCGAAGCGGGCCTTGCGCGGCCGCGCCTCTCCGCTTTCGATCGATCTTCCCTCCGAGCGCCATTTCTGCATGCCGCCATCCAGGATCGCCACCCGCTCGGCGCCGAAATGGCGGAACATGAACCACCCGCGCGCGGCGGTGCGCAGCGGACTATTGTCATAGACGACGATGCGATCGTCGCGCCCAATTCCCAACTCGCCCATCGCCCGGCCGAATTCGGCGGCGGAGGGAAGCATGTGTGGCGCCGGGTTGGACCGGTCGGCGACTTTCGAAATATCGAGAAAGCGTGCGCCGGGGATATGGGCCTCGACAAACTCTGCCGCCGGGTCGCGACCGTCGGTCGGCAGGAAGGCGCTGGAATCGACGGCGACGATGTCGGGCAACTCCAAATTTTGCGCCAGCCATTGGGTAGTGACCAGATCGTCCATGATTCTGCTCCTGGACCGGCAGGATAGCGATTGGCCTGGCGCACTGCTAGGAGGCGCGGCCATGAGCACCAAGCATCTTGGCCAGAACAGCGCCCTGCCCGCCTCACCCGAGGTGGCGGAGCTCGACTATGTACCCAATCCGCGCTCCGGCGATCTGTATCTTGTCCGCTTCGCCGCGCCCGAATTCACGTCGCTCTGCCCGGTGACCGGCCAGCCGGACTTCGCCCATCTGGTGATCGACTATGCGCCCGGCGAGACGATCGTCGAATCGAAGAGCCTCAAGCTGTTCCTGGGCGCGTTCCGCAACCATTGCGGGTTCCATGAGGAGGTGACGGTCGGCATCGGCAAGCGGCTCACCGAGGAAATAAATCCGAAGTGGCTGCGCATCGGCGGATATTGGTATCCGCGCGGTGGCATTCCCATCGACGTCTTCTGGCAATCGGGTGAGCCGCCCAGCGGCTTGTGGCTGCCCGACCAGGGCGTCCCCGCTTACCGGGGCCGCTAATCCGTTAATGGCCTAGCGGCTTCCTGGCGGGTCTTGGCGTAATAGAGCCAGCCGAGCGCCCCGGCAAAGGCCAGCAGCCCGAGCGGGACGGCCAGCGAAAATTCCTGGAACAGCGCAAGCGGCGCATCATTGTCGGTCGCACCGACAATCGCTGCGAAGGCCACTCCGAACAGGCTCTCACCGACGATAAGACCGGTGGCCATCAGCACACCCAGGCGCTCAGCGAAGGCTGGCTCCGGCTGGCGTTCCGCCCATTTGTTGTAGAGCTTCCCAAGCAGGGCGCCGACCGGGATGAGCAGGGTCAGCGACATCGGCAGGTAGATGCCCATGCCGACCGCGAGCGGCGGTAGCGAAGCACGCTTGGTCGCCCGAAGGAATTCATCGACCGCGACGGCCATTACACCGATCGCAGCGCCAAGCCCGATCAGGTTCCAGTTGAGATTGCCGCCCAGAACGCCCTGCGCGATCGCCGAGATCAGCGCCGCCTGAGGCGCCGCAAGGGCGTTGGGGCCAGCACCCGGCGCACCCTGGAATCCAAACGCATTGTTGAGAATCGTCAGGATCGGCGGAATGACGACCGAGCCGAAGATGACGCCGAGCACCAGCGCAACCTGTTGGCGCCAGGGTGTCGCCCCGACCAGCTGACCGGTCTTCAAGTCCTGGAGATTGTCGTTGGCGATCGTCGCGATGCCAAAGATGATCGCCGTCACGAACAGTGCGAACGCGACCAGGCTCTGCGAGGCAGTCAAGTCGAGCCCGCCGCCGAACAGGGCGGCAAGGATTAACGATATGCCAAGCACGGTCAGAATGCCGACGCCCGAAACCGGGCTGTTCGAAGCCCCGATAAGGCCAGCCATATAGCCGGTAATGGCGGCGATGATCGCGCCGGCGATGAAGATGTAGAGCAGGCTGAGGCCGATGGTTGCCGCCGGCGCAGCGGCGATCGGTCCGCTCTGGGCGAAGGCGGACAGCAATAAGCCGATCGGGATGAGCGAGGCGATGATCGTCCCGCCGACAATGGTGATCGGCAGGTCCCGTTCGGTGAGCGGCAGGCTGTCGCCTTCTCCTGCCTGACGCCGGCGATTGGCGGCAAGCGCGGATGTGATGCCCCTGATGATCGGGCCGATGATCTTGAGTAGGGTCCAGATCGCTGCGACCCCCATGGTTCCCGCACCGATGAAGCGGACCTTTTCGCGAAATGCGGTTCCAACCAGCGCTTCGACATCGGCGCCAGAAGGAATGCCGGTCAAGCCGACCTGCCAGGGAACCAGAACGAAAAAGCTGATGATCAGGCCGACCAGCATCGCGATGCCGACCGCCATGCCGACGAGGTGGCCGACGCCGATCAACGCCATCGACAGGCTGGTCGAAACCGTGGTTGCCCCGCCGGCGAAGCCAAAGGTCCGCGACGCTTCGGTCGCAAACAATTTGGTCTGGGCAAGGATGGCGTAGGCTGCGGAGACGATCGAGCTCCAGATGATCATCCGGAGACCGCGCCGGTTCTCCTCCGCGCCCCCGACGCCCGCGCCCACCTTCAGCACCTCGGCGGCGGCAACGCCTTCGGGGTAGGGAAGGTCGGATCCGGTAACCAGCGCGCGTCGCAGGGGCACCGAATACATGACGCCCAAAATGCCGCCCAGCGCGATGACCGCGACCGAAAGCCAGAAGGGAAACCCGGTCCACCACCCGACCATGATCAAACCCGGCAGCACGAAGATGATGGCCGAAAGCGTTCCCGCCGCCGACGCAATCGTCTGGACGATATTATTTTCCTGGATCGTGGAATTGCGGAAAAATCTGAGTACCGCCATCGAGATGACAGCGGCCGGGATCGAAGTGGCGAAGGTGATGCCGAGCTTGAGGCCAAGATAGACGTTGGCCGCGGTGAACAGCAATGTGATCAACGCGCCGAGAATGACACCGCGAAGCGTCAGTTCCTTGATGCCCATTGCCGGTGCCGCGACAGTCGCCATCAAACCCTCCCCATCATTTCTGGTCGGCAGGGACGGGAAGGTCCTCCCGCTCAAACCGGATGACGGTGTCGTAACGATACAAAAGCAACCGGTCACCCTCGATTTTGAGCGGCTCGCGGTTGAAATTCGTGCGCCTTATACGCGCCCGCCATTTTCGTGGCGGTCAGGAAGATCGTTCGGCCATCGGACGTCCAGCTTCCCTCGGCAGATTCGGACACCGCTCCATAGTCGAGCTGATACTGGAAGCGGCCGTCGTCATCGAGCTGGAGGGCGGCGCCCAGACCTCCATGAGGTTCGATCGGTAGAAGCCCTAGACCGGCCAGGGGCCACGTGGAGAACATGGCTGCAAGAAGCGAGGCAGGGAGCCTGCAATCGGTGGCCGGCTTTCATCTCCTCAAGGACAGTGCGCAACAGGTCGCTTGTAGCGGTCGACGCTGGTGAGCTGATAATCTTCGACGTCGCGATCGCGGCATTGGCGGTCGCGATGCCCGTTCGTCCCCATCGCCACATCGTAGGTGATCAGCGCGGCGGTAAACGCGGACGCTTCCGGCGGGCAGGCGGTCTTCACCGCTGCCTCATAGGCGACCGGGTCCACCTTGGCCTTCAACTGATTGGACTCGAACGTCTTGATGCACGTCGCATAGGCCTCGCGCGGCGCATCGATGGATTTCAGAATCGGCGCAGCCAGCACCAACGCAACACCAACGTGACCATACCCGCATCCCCTCCACGGACATATCAACCAGAAGGGAGAATAACTCATTTTTCAATGAAAATCGACGGTTAGCCCATTTCACTCCGGCGGCACCGGCGAGTGTGCCGCCGAACCACCTGGCAGCGTCGCCACGCGAACCCATAACGTCGGTCAGAGCACGCGCTCGTGGATCAACTGGCCCATGTAGCGGACCTGCCATTGCGCATCGACGGTGGCGACGATGACATTGTCCAGGGCCACACATTCGGTAACCCGGACCTCAAGGCTGGCGATGTCCATTCGCTTCAAGGGCCTCGATCCATTGTTCTCAGGTGACCGCGACCGACCCGCTCGAACGAATTCCGACAAGTTTAATTGCGGGTGGATCAGGCGGCGCAGAGTCGCATCGTCCTTGGCGATCAGCGCGTCGCGCCATTCGCGCTCCAGGTCACGAACGTCGAGACAGGGCGCTTCAGGGCCTGGGTAAGTCCGCCGAAAATGCGGCCGAAGCAGCGAATTGCCGATCTGGCGACCAACCAAATAATCGAAGGCCCGCCGACTGCATCATCTTGTCGGCCACGTTGGTCGGCCGCCTCCCTTGCTCGCCGGGCTTCCTCAATGTTCGAGTTCGCGCTGGCGTCGCCTCCTCCTCGCGCATCTGCTGGACACGCAGCTTTCCTCGGCGGCTTTGGCACGAGCCACTTCCTTCGCCGCCGCCGCGTCCAAGGCCTGCAGCGCCGCAGCCTTTTGAGCCTCGGTTTCGGCCTTGGCGGCAGCGGTGCGCGCGACTTCCTTGTCGCCCTCTCTCCTCTCCAGGATTTCCTCGGCGCTGTCGCGGTCGAGGATTGTGTCATATTTGGCGCCGATCGCGTCGGTCTGGACGCAGGATCGCTCTGTTCCGGTGCGGTTGTAGCGGGCCGACGCGCGAGCTGGGCGGCTTGATCAATGTTGTCTTCCACCGGCGACGGGTGCGCCATCGGGTTGCAGAGAGCACACCCCCGACTCACCTTGAGCTCCGTGATCGCCGACGCAACATCAATGTACGGGCGGGCTCCGGTCGGAATGGGCCGCCCACTTTAAAAGGACTGCCGCGTGGGGTGAGGGCTTCGCAATGTATGTGCTGGACACGGTTGCCTAGCTGTCCGGCGACATTGTCGGGGATGTCTATTGGTACCGGGTGATGAAAAGAGACGCCGAGGTCGGCGTCTATTTCATCACCCAGAACCCGATCGACATCCCCGACAATGTCGCCGGACAGCTAGGCAACCGTGTCCAGCATGCATTGCGAGCATTCACCCCACGCGATCAGGCGGCGGTTAGGTCGGCGGCCGAAACCTTCCGGCCCAACCCGGACATTGATGTTGCGTCGGCGATCACGGAGCTCAAGGTGGGCGAGGCGCTGGTGTCGCTGCTGCAACCCGATGGCGCGCCGTCGCCGGTCGAGCGGACGTTGATCAAGCCGCCCAGCTCGCGCGTCGGCCCGCTAACCGCACAGGAACGAGCGATCCTGGTCCAGACCGACGCGATCGGCGCCAAATATGACACGATCCTCGACCGCGACAGCGCCGAGGAAATCCTGAAGGCCAAGGGTGACGAGGCGGCCGCGGCCGCCGCTGCCGCCAAGGCCGAAACCGAGGCTCAAAAGGCTGCGGCGCGGCAGGCCAAGCAGGACGCGGCGGCGGCGAAGGAAGTGGCTCGTGCCAAAGCCGCCGAGGAAAAGCTGCGTGTCCAGCAGATGCGCGAGGAGGAGCGACGCCAGCGCGAACTCGAACGTGAGGAAGCCCGGCGAGCGAGGGAGGCGGCCAAGCCAACGATGGCCGACAAGATGATGCAGTCGGCGGGCCGTTCGATTGCTTCCTCGGTTGGTCGCCAGATCGGCAATTCGCTGCTTCGCGGCATTTTCGGCGGACTTACCCGTGGCCGCTGAAGCGCCCTGCCTCGACGTTCGTGACCTGGAGCGCGAATGGCGCGACGCGCTGATCGCCAAGGACGAGGCGACTCTTCGCCGCCTCATCCACCCGCAATATAAACTGGTTGGAATCCGTTCGACCGGGTCGGTGGCGGTCAGCCTCGAGCAATGGATCGAGGCGCTTAAGCGAATGGACATCGCCAGCCTTGAGGTGCGGGTTACGGAATGTGTCGCGCTCGACAATGTCATCGTCGCCACCGTCGATGCCCAATGGCAGGTCCGCTACATGGGCCAGTTGATCGACGAGCGGGTGCTGCTCACCGACGTTTGGGTTCGCGTGGACGACAGCTGGCAAGTGGTTCGGCGGCATAGCTCGCCGGTGCCCGCCGGAGTGAAAGTCGGCTGACTCGTTGATTTTCTTGAAAGATGAGTCATTCTCTTCTCGTTGATATGTCCGTGGAGGGGATACGGGTATGATCACACTGGTGATGGCGTTGGCGCTCGCTGCGCCCAATCCGGCCTCGATCGATGCGCCGCGCAAGGCCTATGCGAGTTGCCTCAAGACGTTTGAGTCCAATCAGCTCAAGGCAAAGGTCGACCCCGTGGCCTACGAGACGGCCGTCAAGTCGGCCTGCCAGCCGGAGGCGGCATCCTTTACCGCCGCCCTCGTCGCCTACGATGTGGCGATGGGCACCAAGCGGGCGTCCGCAACCGCCAATGCCGCTCGCGACGTCGAGGATTATCAGCTCACCAGCGTCGATCGCTACCGCGACCTGATGACGCACTAGAGATGCGTTGAGGTGGAAGCCGGCCGCCGCTAGGCAGGCTCCCATGCCTATCCTTCTTGCAGCCTTGTTCCTCGCGATGGCCCAATCGGCGGGTACCGGTGGCTTCTTCCGATCGAACCAGATGGAGGTTGGCGCCGCGCTCCAGCTCGATGACGACGGCCGCTTCCAGTACCAGCTCGACTATGGAGCGGTGTCCGAATCTGCCGAGGGAAGCTGGACGTCCGATGGCCGAACGATCTTCCTGACCGCCACGAAAATGGCGGGCGCCTATAAGGCGCCGAATTTCAACCGCGAGCCGCTCAAAATCGAGGGTGACCGGTTGCTTTTGTATCGTTACGACACCGTCATCCGGTTTGAGCGGGAGGACCTTCCCGTCCCTGCCGACCAGAAATGATGGGGAGGGTTTGATGGCGACTGTCGCGGCACCGGCAATGGGCATCAAGGAACTGACGCTTCGCGGTGTCATTCTCGGCGCGTTGATCACATTGCTGTTCACCGCGGCCAACGTCTATCTTGGCCTCAAGCTCGGCATCACCTTCGCCACTTCGATCCCGGCCGCTGTCATCTCGATGGCGGTACTCAGATTTTTCCGCGATTCCACGATCCAGGAAAATAATATCGTCCAGACGATTGCGTCGGCGGCGGGAACGCTTTCGGCCATCATCTTCGTGCTGCCGGGTTTGATCATGGTCGGGTGGTGGACCGGGTTTCCCTTCTGGCTTTCGGTCGCGGTCATCGCGCTGGGCGGCATTTTGGGCGTCATGTATTCGGTGCCCCTGCGACGCGCGCTGGTTACCGGATCCGACCTTCCCTACCCCGAAGGCGTTGCCGCCGCCGAGGTGCTGAAGGTGGGCGCGGGCGTCGGGGGCGCGGAGGAGAACCGGCGCGGTCTCCGGATGATCATCTGGAGCTCGATCGTCTCCGCAGCCTACGCCATCCTTGCCCAGACCAAATTGTTTGCGACCGAAGCGTCGCGGACCTTCGGCTTCGCCGGCGGGGCAACCACGGTTTCGACCAGCCTGTCGATGGCGTTGATCGGCGTCGGCCACCTCGTCGGCATGGCGGTCGGCATCGCGATGCTGGTCGGCCTGATCATCAGCTTTTTCGTTCTGGTTCCCTGGCAGGTCGGCTTGACCGGTATTCCTTCTGGCGCCGATGTCGAAGCGCTGGTTGGAACCGCATTTCGCGAAAAGGTCCGCTTCATCGGCGCGGGAACGATGGGGGTCGCAGCGATCTGGACCCTACTCAAGATCATCGGCCCGATCATCAGGGGCATCACATCCGCGCTTGCCGCCAATCGCCGGCGTCAGGCAGGAGAAGGCGACAGCCTGCCGCTCACCGAGCGGGATTTGCCGATCACCATTGTCGGCGGGACGATCATCGCCTCGCTCATCCCGATCGGCTTATTGCTGTCCGCCTTCGCCCAGAGCGGACCGATCGCCGCTGCGCCGGCGGCAACCATCGGCCTCAGCCTGCTCTACATCTTCATCGCCGGCGCGATCATCGCCGCCATCACCGGCTATATGGCGGGCCTTATCGGGGCTTCGAACAGCCCGGTTTCGGGCGTCGGCATTCTGACCGTGCTTGGCATATCGTTAATCCTTGCCGCCCTGTTTGGCGGCGGGCTCGACTTGACTGCCTCGCAGAGCCTGGTCGCGTTCGCACTGTTCGTGACGGCGATCATCTTTGGCATCGCGACGATCGCCAACGACAATCTCCAGGACTTGAAGACCGGTCAGCTGGTCGGGGCGACACCCTGGCGCCAACAGGTTGCGCTGGTGCTCGGCGTCATCTTCGGCTCGGTCGTCATTCCGCCGATCCTGACAATTCTCAACAATGCGTTTGGATTCCAGGGTGCGCCGGGTGCTGGCCCCAACGCCCTTGCGGCGCCTCAGGCGGCGCTGATCTCGGCGATCGCGCAGGGCGTTCTGGGCGGCAATCTCAACTGGAACCTGATCGGGCTTGGCGCTGCGATCGGTGTAATGGCCGTCGCGGTCGATGAATTCCTTCGGGCGACCAAGCGTGCTTCGCTACCGCCGCTCGCGGTCGGCATGGGCATCTACCTGCCGATGTCGCTGACCCTGCTCATCCCGGTCGGCGCCCTGCTTGGGAAGCTCTACAACAAATGGGCGGAACGCCAGCCGGAGCCAGCCTTCGCTGAGCGCCTGGGTGTGCTGATGGCTACCGGTCTTATCGTCGGTGAGAGCCTGTTCGGAGTGGCCTTCGCAGCGATTGTCGGTGCAACCGACAATGATGCGCCGCTTGCGCTGTTCCAGGAATTTTCGCTGGCCGTCCCGCTCGGGCTGCTGGCCTTTGCCGGGGCGCTCGGCTGGCTCTATTACGCCAAGACCCGCCAGGAAGCCGCTAGGCCATTAACGGATTAGCGGCCCCGGTAAGCGGGGACGCCCTGGTCGGGCAGCCACAAGCCGCTGGGCGGCTCACCCGATTGCCAGAAGACGTCGATGGGAATGCCACCGCGCGGATACCAATATCCGCCGATGCGCAGCCACTTCGGATTCATTTCCTCGGTGAGCCGCTTGCCGATGCCGACCGTCACCTCCTCATGGAACCCGCAATGGTTGCGGAACGCGCCCAGGAACAGCTTGAGGCTCTTCGATTCGACGATCGTCTCGCCGGGCGCATAGTCGATCACCAGATGGGCGAAGTCCGGCTGGCCGGTCACCGGGCAGAGCGACGTGAATTCGGGCGCGGCGAAGCGGACAAGATACAGATCGCCGGAGCGCGGATTGGGTACATAGTCGAGCTCCGCCACCTCGGGTGAGGCGGGCAGGGCGCTGTTCTGGCCAAGATGCTTGGTGCTCATGGCCGCGCCTCCTAGCAGTGCGCCAGGCCAATCGCTATCCTGCCGGTCCAGGAGCAGAATCATGGACGATCTGGTCACTACCCAATGGCTGGCGCAAAATTTGGAGTCGCCCGACATCGTCGCCGTCGATTCCAGCGCCTTCCTGCCGACCGACGGTCGCGACCCGGCGGCAGAGTTTGTCGAGGCCCATATCCCCGGCGCACGCTTTCTCGATATTTCGAAAGTCGCCGACCGGTCCAACCCGGCGCCACACATGCTTCCCTCCGCCGCCGAATTCGGCCGGGCGATGGGCGAGTTGGGAATTGGGCGCGACGATCGCATCGTCGTCTATGACAATAGTCCGCTGCGCACCGCCGCGCGCGGGTGGTTCATGTTCCGCCATTTCGGCGCCGAGCGGGTGGCGATCCTGGATGGCGGCATGCAGAAATGGCGCTCGGAGGGAAGATCGATCGAAAGCGGAGAGGCGCGGCCGCGCAAGGCCCGCTTCGATGCCCGGGACCGGGCCGGCGAGGTGGTCGACAAGTATCAGCTCCTGACCGGGACGGGATTGCCGATCGTCGATGCGCGGGGGCGCGGCCGGTTCGAGGGCAGCGAGCCCGACCCGCGGCCTAATGTCGCGGTCGGCCACATTCCCGGCGCGAAGAACCTGCCGCTTGGCGAGCTCTACCGGGAGGATGGCACCTTCAAATCCGATGCGGAACTTCGTCAGGCATTCGCCGACGCCAAGGTCGATCCCGAAGCGCCATTCATCGCGAGCTGCGGATCCGGGGTCACCGCTAATTCGCTGATCTTCGCGGCGCGGCGTCTCGGCGGCCGCCACGCGAAGCTCTATGATGGAAGCTGGAGCGAATGGGGCGCCGATCCGGCAACGCCCAAGGCTACGGGGAAAGCCTAGAGGCTGAACAGCTGGTCGATGGATTCGACGCCGGTGCCAAGCTCGATCTTCAACCGCTTGATCGCCGCGGGGTTTGGCGCCTTGCCGCCGTCATGCTGGCCGGCAATCGCCTCCAGCCCGGCGGCGGCGGCTGCTGCGGTGCGGGCGGAGCGCGCATCGAAGCAGCGCTGACGCGCCGGGGACGACACCGGCCAGGCGGCGGCCAGCTTGGCCTCGGCCATGGTTTCCGACGGCCTTTCACCGGCATATTGCTCGACGCAGGCCAGTGCCTGGCGGATCGATGCTAGCCGCATGACCGCCTCCGCATAGGGCCCGGCAACGGGAGCAGCAGCAGTTTCGGACGCCTCGTCGAACAATTCGGGTAGAAAATGGATCATGGCGCCCTATTTGACACAGGGCGGTAAATCATCCGTAAATCAGGCGGCGGTCGCCGTTTCGATGTCGCGCAGGATCCAACCGCGCTGCGGGATCGTCTCGATGAATTCGGCCCCGCCGCTGGCCGAGCGCAGCTTCTTCCGGAGCTTGGAGATGAACACGTCGATAATCTTGGGCTGCGGCTGATCGTCGGACCGGCGGTAGAGATGTTTGAGGAGCATCTGGCGTGTGACAACGTTGTTGCGCGCGAAAGCCAGCAGCTCCAGCACCCGATATTCCATCTCGGTAATGCCGATCGGATGACCGTCGATGCGAATAAGCCGCTGCACCGGGTCGACCGCCAGTCGTCCGCCACACAGCGTTTCCGGAAGTTCGCTTCCCGATGCCTTCAGGCTGGCGAGCAGCCGCGATGCGGCTTCTTCATTGTCTTCCGGCGACAGCGTCACCGGCGTCCCGAGCAGCAACTGCTGAACCTCGGCCAGCGAGTGATGCGCTTCCTCGACCAGGCGGCTGCCTTCTTCGAAGCGGCGGCGCGATCGATCGAGCATCGCTTCGATTTCGACCAGGCGGGCGGACAGGGTCTCGGAGCTCATCGTGATGCGTCTACCTTCATTATTGCGGGGTTTGGGCGGACGCGTCCTGGCCGTCGCTTACTGGCGCGGCGATGATGGTTTGCGTGGTCTGGCCCTTGTCGACCACGCGAGTATCGGGTGAGCCGACGGTCGAGCGGATGCCGAGCGCGGCGCGGTCGCGGCCGGCGCTTTCGAGCATCGACGTCTCGGTCGAGCTGCGCGGGGCCGGGCCGCCGAACAACGCCTCGATCGCCTGCGTCTGCGCATCCTGCGCCGAAATGCCGACGGTGCCGGCGACCGGCGGGGTCAGCGAATAATCAGGCGGGATCACCAGCGGCGCGTTGCGCGCGACAGCGAACTCGTCGAGCGTCGCGCGCTTGCCGGTGAGCACGCCGCAACCGGCGAGCATGACCGCCGGAGCGATGAGGAGGAGGGCCTTACGCATGTTCGTTCGTTCCTTCAGGCGCCTTGTCACGAAAGAGGAAGGCGCGGAGCAGCAAGATGACGACGCCGATGCTAATCGCAGCG
This sequence comes from uncultured Alphaproteobacteria bacterium, assembly GCA_963750385.1. Taxonomy (GTDB): domain Bacteria; phylum Pseudomonadota; class Alphaproteobacteria; order Sphingomonadales; family Sphingomonadaceae; genus Sphingomicrobium. The sequence continues at coordinate 12,705 of CAVVQJ010000008.1, forward strand.
TCCGCGACATTAAAGACATAAAAGGGTCGGAACGAGCCAAAATGCAGGTCGAGGAAGTCGAACACATAGCCGAACTGCACCCGGTCGACGATATTGCCCAGCGCGCCGCCTAATACCATTGCCAGCGCCAGCTGGTCGCCGAGCTTCTCCTCCCGGCAAATCCACCAGGCGACCGCGAGCGCGATTGCCGCGGTCATCGCGACCAGCAGCCAGCGATGCGTGTCGTTCTGCGCCTGGGCAAGTCCCAGGCTGATGCCGCGATTGTGCACCCGGGTCAGGTCGAAAATCGGAAGCAGGAGCAACTGCTGCCCTTCGGCGACCAGACCGAGCGGCCCCGCGGCCAACCATTTGCTGAACTGGTCTAGGGCGAAGATGGCGAGCGCGAACAGATATGCGAGGTTGCGGCTAACCATTCACGACATCCTCACATCGCGCGCACAGTCCGCCGTCCTCGGCAACCTCGGGCAGAAGCCGCCAGCAACGGCCGCATTTCAGGTTATCTGTCTTCGTCACGGCGAGTGCATCGCCCTTCTGGACTGACGAGACGATGAACAGTTCGGCGAGCAGCGCGGGATCGGCATCGCTTGGCAACGTGACCTCGGCCTCGAGGCTGGAGCCGAGGACCTTCTCGCGGCGGAGCGGTTCGATCGCCTCGGTTACCGCCTCGCGCTGCTCGCGAAGTGCAGCCCATTTCGCCTCAAGCGCAGCATCCTCGCGCCATTGGGTGTCGATCAGAGGCCATTCGAGCAGATGGACGCTGCCGCCGTCGGGATAGCGCGTGCCCCACACTTCCTCGCTGGTGAACACCAGCACCGGCGCGGCCTAGCGGACCAATGCGTGGAATAGCGTGTCGAGCACGGTGCGATAGGCCCGCCGTTTCCTGTCCGTCGGCGGCATCGCAGTAAAGGCTGTCCTTGCGGATATCGAAGAAGAAGGCGGATAGATCGTTGTTGCAGAAATCGCTCAGCGCGCGGGTGTAGTCGTTGAAGTCAAAGTCATCGACCGCTTTGCGCAGCCGCGCATCGAGCTCGGCGAGTGAGCGCCAGCATGTAGCGCTCCAGCTCCGGCATTTCGTCGAAGCCGATCCGCTCCTCCTCGCTGAAGCCCTCGAGTGCGCCGAGCAGGTAGCGGAAGCTATTGCGCAGCTTGCGATATTGGTCCGCAACACCCGCGAGGATTTCCTTGCCGATGCGATGGTCCTCGGTGAAGTCGACGCTGAGCGCCCACAGCCGCAAAATGTCCGCGCCATAATCGCGCATCAGGTCGAGCGGGTTGACCGTGTTGCCGACGCTCTTGGACATTTTCAGGCCCTTGGCGTCCATCGTGAAGCCGTGGGTCAGCACGGCATTGTAGGGCGCGCGCCCGCGCGTGCCGCAGCTTTCGAGCAGCGACGACTGGAACCAGCCGCGATGCTGGTCGGAGCCTTCGAGGTAGAGGTCGGCGGGCCAGCGCAGTTCGGGCCAATGGCCGCTTTCCAGCGTGAAGACATGGGTGCAGCCGCTGTCGAACCAGACGTCGAGAATGTCGGTCACGCGCTCATAATCGGCGGCGTCATAGCTCCTCGCCAAGAAATTCCTGCGCGCGCTCGTCCGACCAGGCATCGACGCCCTCGCGCGTGATCGCCGCGACGATGCGGGCGTTGACTGTGGCGTCGACCAAAGGCTGGTTGCTGCCCTTCTTGACGAACAGCGCGATCGGGACGCCCCAGGCGCGCTGGCGGCTGATCACCCAGTCGGGGCGGCCTTCGACCATCGACCCGATGCGGTTGCGGCCCTTTTCGGGGACGAAGCGGGTGTCGGCGATGGCGCGCATCGCGATCTGGCGGAGCGTCGGACCCTGGGCCAGCGCGCCGCCTTCATTGTCCCAGCGCTTCTCGGCGAAGGTTTCGCAATGATCGTCGGGCAGCGACCGGTCCATGGCGATGAACCATTGCGGGGTGCAGCGGTAGATGACCTTGGCCTTCGAGCGCCAGTATGCGGGTAGCTGTGCTGATAATCGGCGGATGCCGCGAGCAGCGCGCCGGCTTCGCGCAGGTCGGCGCAGATCGGCCCGTCGGGCGCGTTGAACTTGGCGTTGATGACGCTGCCCTGGCCGCCGAGCCAAGCCCAATCCTCGCGATACTTGCCGTCCCCTTCGACCGCGAATTGCGGCCCGATGCCATTGGCCTTGCACAGGTCGAAATCATCCTCGCCATGGTCGGGCGCCATGTGGACCAGCCCGGTGCCGGTGTCGGTGGTGACGAAATCGCCGGGCAGGAACGGACGCGGCTTGCCGAAGAAGCCGCCGAGGTGGTGCATCGGGTGGCGGGCGATGGTGCCGGCGAGGTCGGAGCCCATCAGCTTCCGAACCTGTGTAACGCTGCCCATCAGACGATCTTCGACCTGACCTAGTAGTGCCTTTGCGATCAAAATTCGCTGTCGCGGCTCGTCATCGGTCATGCCAGATTGGTATTCAGCCAGGACGTACGCCACCTTCGGCCCATAGGCGATGGCCTGATTGACCGGGATCGTCCACGGCGTGGTCGTCCATACCACCGCATGCGCGCCGACCAGTGCGGGAATGGGGCTCTCAACAATCTCGAACGCGACGTCAATCTGGGTGGAAACGATGTCCTCATATTCGATCTCGGCTTCGGCCAGCGCGGTCTTTTCGACCGGGCTCCACATCACCGGCTTGGCACCGCGGTAGAGCTGGCCGCTGGTCGCGAACTTCATCAGCTCGCCGACGATCGTCCCCTCAGCCTCATAATTCATGGTGAGGTAGGGCTTGTCCCACTGACCGCCGATGCCGAGGCGCTTGAGCTGCTCGCGCTGCGTGTCGACCCAATGCTGTGCGTAGGCGCGGCACTCGGCGCGGAATTCGGTGAGCGGCACCTGGTCCTTGTCGAGCTTCTTCTTGCGATATTGCTCCTCGACCTTCCATTCGATCGGCAGGCCGTGGCAGTCCCAGCCTGGAATGTAGGGCGCGTCCTTGCCCAGCAGCGTCTGGGTGCGGACGACCATGTCCTTCAGGATATGGTTGAGCGCGTGGCCGATATGGATGTCGCCATTGGCGTAGGGCGGACCGTCGTGGAGGATGAATTTTTCGCGGCCCCTCACGGCTTTTGCGCACCTGTCCGTAAAGGTCGCCTTCCTGCCATTTGGCAAGGATCGCGGCTCCTTCTGCGGCAGGCCGGCTTTCATCGGAAAGTCGGTCTTCGGCAGGAAGACGGTGGAGCGGTAGTCGGGTTTCGTCGGCGCGTCGGACATTTGCGGGCGCCTTAGGCGAGGGGCGCGCCAGCGGCAAGCAGCCGCCGGGCTTCATCCGCGTCGCGCCCTATCTGCGCCGCCAGCTCTTCGAGATTGTCTGAGCCTCGCCTCGGGCCTGAGATAGTGAAGCAGCGCAACTTCGAGTCGTCTGGCCGTAAAGGTCGCCGTCAAAGTCGAACAGATGTGCTTCCAGCAGTTCTTCGGGCTCGAACATCGGGCCGCTCGCCGAGGTTGGCCACTCCGTCATGTTCGCGGCCGTCGGCAAGTCGCGTCCGCACCGCATAAACGCCATAGGCGGGGCGAAGATAATGGCCCAGCTTCATGTTGGCGGTCGGCCAGCCGAGCGTCCGGCCGCGCTTGTTGCCGTGGATCACTTCCGCCTCGATCGCGAAGGGGCGGGTGAGCAGGCGGGTCGCGGTTGCCGGGGTCGCCGGCCTGATAGCGCCTCGCGGATCCGGCCCGACGAGACACGCTCGCCGTCGAGCAGGACCGGCGCGACCGTCTCGGCGACGATCCCATGCTCAGCGCCAAGATCGCGCAGCACGGTCGCATTGCCGCCGCGTCCCTTGCCGAAGGTGAAGTCCTCGCCGGTCACCACGCCCGCCGCGCCGAACCTACCGGCCAATATGCCGGCGACGAAATCCTCGGCGGTGGTGCTGGCCAGCTCCGCCCCGAAGTTGAACACCAGCATCGCATCCGCCCCCGCCGCGGCGAACATCCGCTCGCGCTGGTCCAGGGTGGTAAGCCGAAAGGGGGGCGTATCGGGCCTGAAATGGCGTACCGGATGCGGGTCGAAGGTTGCGACGATGACCGGCCGGCGCTCATGGGCGCCCCGTTGCACCGCCCGCCCGACGACGGCCTGGTGGCCCAAATGGAATCCGTCGAAAGTTGCCCAGCGCGAAGATCGCGCCGCGCATGCTGTCCGGGAATGGTTGGTCGTGGGTCAGGCGTTGCATTATCGGCAGGGGCTTAGCGGCATTCACTTTCAAGTCCAGACGCTTGACTCTCCACAGCGCCGCACCTAAATGGCCGGCATCCCGTTTCACCGGTCACGGCGGCGCTCCTTTGCGCGCGCCGTTTTTCTGTTGGAAGGGGGCTACACGCTTTGAGATGGGGCGGTCGGGTGCCCGCCACCCCGTGGAGCTAGGAGAAGTCGTTCATGGCACGTATTGCGGGCGTCAACCTGCCAACCAACAAGCGCGTGGTTATCGCGCTTCAATATATCCACGGCATTGGGCAGACCAAGGCCAGGGAAATCACCGAGAAGCTCAGCATCGCGCCGGAACGCCGGGTCCAGGATCTGACCGACCAGGAAGTGCTGCACATCCGCGAGGCGATCGACGCCGATCACAGCGTCGAGGGCGATCTTCGCCGCGAGACCGCGATGAACATCAAGCGCCTGATGGACCTCGCCTGCTATCGCGGCCTTCGTCACCGCAAGGGCCTTCCGGTTCGCGGTCAGCGCACGCACACCAATGCGCGCACCCGCAAGGGCAAGGCCAAGCCGATCGCGGGCAAGAAGAAGTAACAAGCGAGCGACCGTCCGGGGGACGGTTGCGAGACGTTACTCCTTCCCGTCGCTAAGACAGAACGAGAATTAGGGATTTCCCAATGGCACAAGCACCTCAGCGCCTCCGCCGCCGCGAGCGCAAGAACATCACTTCCGGCGTCGCGCATGTGAACGCCAGCTTCAACAACACGATGATCACTATCACCGACGCACAGGGCAATGCGATCGCCTGGTCGAGCGCCGGCATGATGGGCTTCAAGGGCAGCCGCAAATCGACGCCCTATGCGGCCCAGGTCGCGGCGGAAGACGCCGGCCGCAAGGCCGCCGAGCATGGCGTCCGCACCCTGGAAGTCGAAGTCAAGGGTCCGGGATCGGGCCGCGAAAGCGCGCTTCGGGCGCTCCAGGCGGTCGGTTTCCAGATCACCAGCATCCGCGACGTGACGCCGATCCCGCACAATGGCGTGCGGCCGTCGAAGCGCCGTCGCGTCTGACCGGTTGATCGCCGCCTGGGACCGCGCAAGCGGCACCAAGCGTTTCATATTCACATCGGCGGGAGACGTCCCGCCTGGGCTAGGGAAGAAACATGGCCGTCAACGCAAAGAATTGGCAGGAACTCAAGAAGCCCAACGCGCTGGAGCGCAAGCCGGGCACCGACGTGCGCCGCAAGGCGTCGTTCGTCGCCGAGCCGCTGGAACGCGGATTCGGAATGACGCTGGGCAATTCGCTGCGCCGCGTCCTCCTCTCGTCGCTTCAGGGCGCCGCCGTCACTTCGATCAAGATCGAGGGCGTGCTTCACGAATTCTCCTCGCTTACCGGCGTGCGCGAGGACGTGACCGACATCATCCTCAACGTGAAGCAGATCGCGCTGAAGATGGAAGGCGAGGGGCCCAAGCGGCTGCAGCTTAGCGCCACCGGCCCGGGCGAAGTCACCGCCGCGCAGATCGCGACGACCGGCGACATCGAAGTCACCAACCCGGACTTGGTCCTGTGCCACCTCGACGATGGCGCGACGCTCAACATGGAGCTGACCGCCGACATTGGGAAGGGCTATGTGCCGAGCCAGGCCAATCGCCCGGCCGACGCCGCGATCGGCCTGATTCCGGTCGACGCGCTCTACAGCCCGGTTCGCCAGGTCGCCTACAAGGTGGAAAACACCCGCGTCGGCCAGGAACTGGACTATGACAAGCTGACGCTGACGATCGAAACCGACGGAACGGTCACGCCCGAGGACGCGCTGGGCTATTCGGCGCGGATCCTTCAGGACCAGTTGCAGCTGTTTGTCCACTTCGACGACAGCCAGGTCCGTGCCGCGGCGCCGGCCGGTATGGTCGGCACCGCCGGCATGCCCGCCGCCGAGGGAACGGCCACGGATACCAACCAGCTCAACCGCTACCTTCTCAAGAAGGTCGACGAGCTGGAGCTTTCGGTGCGCAGCGCCAATTGCCTGAAGAACGACAACATCATCTACATCGGCGATCTGGTCCAGAAGACCGAGGCCGAGATGCTCCGCACGCCGAACTTCGGCCGCAAGAGCCTCAACGAGATCAAGGAAGTCCTTGCCTCGATGGGTCTGCGGCTGGGCATGGACATCCCCGGCTGGCCGCCGGAGAATATCGAGGAAATGGCAAAGAAGCTCGAGCAAGAGCTTTTGGGCTAGGCCAACGGGCAAACGGGTTTTGGGCGGTGCCCGTGATCACCGCCTGGATCGGGTTACCTGATACGGGCCCCCTACGAACCAAGGAAAACTACCATGCGACATCGCGTCGGACATCGTAAACTTCAGCGCACCTCCAGCCACCGCGCGGCTCTGCTCCGCAACATGGCGGCTGCGCTGATCAAGCATGAGCAGATCACGACGACCACCGCCAAGGCGAAGGAGCTTCGCCCCTATGTCGAGAAGCTGGTGACGCTGGCCAAGAAGGGCGGGCTGTCGAACCGCCGCCTGGCCTATTCACGGCTGATGGACGATGCGCAGTTGATCAAGCTGTTCGACGTTATCGCCGATCGTTATGCCAAGCGCGACGGCGGCTATACGCGGGTCATCAAGGCCGGCATCCGCAAGAACGACGCAGCCCCGATCTCTATCATCGAATTCGTCGACCGCGATGTCTCGGCCAAGGGTCAAGACAGCGGCCCGGTGATGATCGAGGACGAAGCCGAGGCCGAGGCTTAAGCGCTTCAACCACTTATCTTCGATTGCAAACGGAGGGGCGCGGGCTAGTCTGGCCTGGCGCCCTTTCCTTTTTCGCCATCGGAGAAGTTACCCCATGCGTACCAGCCTGCCGCTTTGCACCCTGCTTCTGACCAGCGCCTGCATGACCGCGCCGCCGCCGCCGCCGGCGCCGCCTGAGCTGGCCACCGCGGAAGCCGTTGGCGAAACGGCGAACGAGGGGGCGATCGCCTATCCGCTGACCCGGCGCATGGCGCTCGTCGAGCCGCAGTTCGGGGTGGATGTGGCAGATCCGTACCGGTGGCTTGAGAATGATGTTCGCAACGACCCGGAAGTGCGCGCCTGGGTGACGGCGGAAAATGCTGTGACCGACAAGTTCCTCGCGACGCTGCCGCTGCGCGATCGGTTCAAGGCGCGGATGACCGAACTCTATGATTATGAGCGGTTCGGTATCCCCCGGATTGAAGGCAGACGCTACTTTTACACGCGCAACGACGGGCTGCAGAATCAGTCAGTGCTATACGTTCGCGACCGTGTCGATGGTGAGGGGCGGGTGCTAATCGATCCCAACGGCTGGTCGGCAGACGGCGCAACGGCGCTGGCCGAATGGACGGCGAGCGATGATGGCAAGCTGCTCGCCTATGCAATCCAGGACGGCGGTACGGACTGGCGCACCGTGCGCGTGCTCGACGTGGATAGCGGCAAGCTGCTTACCGACGAATTGAAATGGCTCAAGTTCGGTGGCGGGGTCGAATGGGCCAAGGACGGAGGCGGATTTTATTATTCCCGCTTCCCTGAGCCGGCGGCGGACAAGACCTATCAGTCGCTGAACAAGAACCAGACTGTCTATTTCCACAAGCTTGGCACGGCGCAGTCGGCCGACCGGCTGATTTATGCGACGCCGAGCCATCCCGATTATGGCCACGACGCGACAATCAGCGAGGACGGCAAGTGGCTGGTCATTACGAGTTCGGTCGGCACCGACGACCGCTATGAAGTGACGCTGATCGACCTCAGCAAACCCGGCGCGAAGCGGCGCACGCTGATCAAGGGCTTCACCGACAATTACAGCTATATCGGCAACCGCGGAACGAACTTCTATTTCTTGACCAACGACGGCGCGCCAAGGTTGAAGGTGGTGGCGATGGACGTGGCTCAGGCCAAACCCGCCGCGCGCACCGTCATCGCGGAGGATAAGGCGACCCTCGACGGCGTATCAATGGTCGGAGGAAAGCTGATCGCCTCCTACCTGGTCGACGCCAAGACCGAGGTCCGTGTACATGGCCTCGACGGCAAGCTCCAGCGCAAGATCGCCCTCCCGGGGATTGGCACCGCGTCAGGCTTCGGCGGGGAATTTGACGACCGTGAAACCTTCTTCTCCTTCACCAGCTATAACCGGCCGACGACCATCTATCGCTATGACGTGGGAAGCGGCGCGGCGAGCGTGTGGGCCGCGCCCAAGGTGGCGTTCAACCCGGAAGATTATGCGGTCGAGCAGCGCTTTTACGCGTCGAAGGACGGGACCCGAATTCCGATGTTCATCGTCCGCAAAAAGGGACTGAAGGGCCCGGCTCCGACCATTCTTTATGGTTATGGCGGGTTCAACGTTTCGATGACGCCAAGCTATTCGCCGACGCGGCTGGCGTGGCTGGAGGCGGGCGGCGCCTATGCGGTCGCGAATCTTCGCGGCGGCGGCGAATATGGCAAGGCATGGCACGACGCGGGACGCCTGGCGAACAAGCAGAATGTGTTCGACGACTTCATCGCTGCCGGCGAATATCTGAAGGCACAGGGCATCACCGGCAAGGATCAACTGGCGATTGCCGGCGGGTCGAACGGAGGGCTTCTGATCGGTGCGGTGGTCAATCAGCGCCCCGATCTATTCGCCGCCGCCGCCCCCGCCGTGGGGGTGATGGACATGCTGCGCTTCGACCGTTTCACCGCGGGGCGCTATTGGGTCGACGATTATGGCTATCCGGGCAAGGCGACCGATTTTCCTACGCTTTATGCCTATTCGCCCTATCACAACATCAAGGGCGGGACCGATTACCCGGCGGTGCTGGCGACGACCGCCGATACCGACGACCGGGTCGTTCCCGGCCACAGCTTCAAATATATCGCCGCGCTCCAGGCGGCCGATGGAGTGGGAAGCGAGCCCCACCTGATCCGCATCGAAACCCGCGCCGGGCACGGCAGCGGCAAGCCGACCACGAAAATCATCGAAGAGGCGGCCGACGTCTATGCCTTTCTGGGGCACTTTACCGGGCTGGGGGAATAAAGGCTATTGGCTCGCCCTGCCCGTATCGTCGTTCCTGCCTTTTATGATCGCGATGGGCCGGTCGGACGAAGCGGATATGGCGATTGTGTAGTGTTCCCGAAATTTGTGTGCTCCGGAATTTCACTGCGGCGCGTCGGACCGGGCTGCCTTAACCAACCTTTCTGGCGGCAAAACGGCCAGTTCAGGGGCGATGCAGCCCGAATCGTTTAGAAGCGTTACATACCCGGAAGGAGTCCGGGGTTTGTTAACGTGTGAACGAGGAGACAGCTGATGTCGCTGAAGATGAAGATCCTGGCCGGAGCGGCCGGCATCGCGGCTGCCGCGGGTTTGGCGACCCCGGCTGCGGCGCAATATTATCCCCAGCCGGGTTACGGTTACGGCCAGCCCGGTTACGGCAACCAGGGCGTGCTTGGCGCAATCGTCAACCAGGTCCTTGGCTATGGCCAGTATCCCTATGGCAACTATGGCTACAACAGCTATGGCAACCAGAGCCAGGCAATCAACCAGTGCGCCCGTGCCGTCGAAGCCCGCATCGGCGGAGGCGGATATGGCAATTATGGCTATGGCAGTTACGGCGGGTATAACAACAACCGCTATGGCGGCCGAGTGCTGGGTATTACCAAGGTCGATCGCAAATCCTATGGCCTGAAGGTCTATGGCGTCGCGAGTTCGGGCAATAGCCGTTATGACGGTTACAACCGCCGCGGTTATGGGACCTATGGCTACAATGCCGGCGCCGACCTCAAGTGGGACTGCCAGATCGATCGTTACGGCCGGATCCGTGACATCGACGTCAATCGCCGCACCGCCAACTGGCGCGGCTACTAAGCTTTACAAGGCTTAAGTGAAAAGGAGCGCGCGTCCCCAAGCGGGGCGCGCGCTCTCTTCGTTCAGGCATCTTGCCGGGCCAGTTCTTTCGCAAATTCCTCCAGCTGGCTGGTGACTGTGCCCCAGCCGTCGTGGAAGCCCATCGCTTCATGCTTCTCACGGTCGGCCACGTTGGCGTGGAGCGCGACCGCCTTATAGGCGGTCTTGCCATTGCGGGCGTCGGAAAAGCTGACAATCGCCGTCATCGGAAAGCTTTCGCAGCCGGTCGCGGCCATTTCGGCCGGGCGATAGTTGGGGCCAAGCGCACTGGTCCAGGAGAAGATCTTGCCCTGCTCAACTTCCAGCACGCAGCCGGCATTGCCATGGCCGGTGTCGAAGCCTTCCGGACCGACCATTCGGATGCGAAAGATGCCGCCCGGCTTCAGATCAAGCTCGCATTCGGTGATCTGGTACGGTCGGGGTGCGAACCACTGCTTCAAATGTTCGGGATTGGTATAGGCCTGCCACACCAAGTCGATGGGCGCGTCGATCGTGCGTTCCAGCACCAGGTCAAGCTTGTCGGTCATCTCTCTTCTCCTTGTCTTTCAGTTCCATCACATATTCCTCGAGCCGGTCGTGGCGCTTCTCCCACTCGGACCGGCGGTCGACGATCCATTGCTCGGCCTCGGCAAGCACGCCCGGCTGGAGCCGGCACGTCCGCACGCGGCCCTTCTTCTCGCTTCGAATTAGCCCGCTGGCTTCAAGGCCTTGCAGATGCTGAAGCACCGCGGGCAGGCTCATCGACAGCGGGTCCGCCAGCTCGCTGACCGTGGCCGGTCCTATGGCGAGACGGGCCAGCATGCCGCGTCGGGCAGGATCGGCGAGCGCTTGAAAAGCACGATCGAGGCGAGTCGAATTCTTAAGCATGTCCTTAACTATCGATTCGCGGTGGAGGAGTCAAGACAGTTAAGTGAACGCTTAACTTTACAGGGAGTGCGCACGTCCGTATCGGCCCGCCATGACAATACAGCCCGCCGACACCATCCTCATCGTCGACTTCGGCAGCCAGGTGACGCAGCTGATCGCGCGCCGGGTACGCGAGGCGGGTGTTTATTGCGAGATCGCGCCCTTCAATGCCTCGGCCGAGGCATTTGATCGGCTCAAGCCCAAGGGCATCATCTTCTCCGGGGGTCCATCGTCGGTGATGTGGGAGGACAGCCCCCGCGCGCCGCAACATTTCTTCGATACGGGCCTGCCTATTCTCGCGATCTGCTATGGCCAGCAGACGATGGCTCACCAGCTCGGCGGACTGGTCGCCGCGTCGGATAATCGCGAATTCGGGCGCGCCTTCATCGAAGTGGTCGATGATAGCGCGCTGTTCGACGGGCTGTGGAGCGTTGGTGAGAGCCACCAGGTTTGGATGAGCCATGGCGACCGGGTCGAAAAATTGCCCGACGGCTTCTCGATCGTCGCGAGATCCGAAGGTGCACCATACGCGATCGCGACGGATGAGCAGCGCCGCTTCTACTCGATGATGTTCCATCCCGAGGTGGTCCACACACCCGACGGCGGCAAGCTGCTCGCCAATTTCGCTCGGCATATCTGCGGCTGCGCCGGCGACTGGACGATGGCGAGTTTCCGCGATGCCAAGATCGCCGACATCCGTGAGCATGTTGGCGACGGCAAGGTGATCTGCGGCCTTAGCGGGGGGGTCGACAGCGCGGTCGCGGCCGTTCTGATCCATGAGGCGATCGGCGAGCAGTTGACCTGCGTGTTTGTCGATCATGGCCTGATGCGCGCCAACGAGGCGGAGCAGGTAGTGTCGCTGTTCCGCGGGGCTTACAACATCCCGCTGGTTCATGTGGACGCGGAGGAATTGTTCCTGTCCGGTCTCGATGGCGTTGCGGACCCCGAGGCCAAACGCAAGTTCATCGGCAAAACCTTCATCGATGTGTTCGAGGAGGAAGCGAGGAAGATCGGCGGGGCGGATTTCCTGGCGCAGGGAACGCTCTATCCCGATGTGATCGAAAGCGTCAGTTTCACCGGCGGGCCCTCGGTGACGATCAAGAGCCACCATAATGTCGGTGGCCTGCCCGAGCGGATGAACATGAAGCTGGTCGAGCCCCTGCGCGAACTGTTCAAGGACGAGGTGCGCGAACTGGGACGAGAACTCGGCCTGCCCGATGTGTTCGTCGGAAGGCACCCCTTCCCGGGACCGGGCCTGGCCATCCGAATTCCGGGCGAGGTCACCAAGGAGCGCTGCGACATCTTGCGCAAGGCCGACGCCATCTACCTGGAGGAGATCCGCAGCGCCGGGCTTTACGATGCCATCTGGCAGGCGTTCGCGGTGCTGTTGCCGGTCAAGACGGTCGGCGTGATGGGCGACTATCGCACTTATGACAGCGTCTGCGGCTTGCGCGCGGTGACCAGCGTCGATGGCATGACCGCCGACATCTATCCGTTCGACGCCGCCTTCCTGTCCCGTTGCGCCACCCGCATCATCAATGAGGTCAGGGGCATCAACCGCGTGGTCTACGATTACACCTCGAAGCCACCCGGTACGATCGAGTGGGAATAGGGCCGGTCAGGCAGACGCCATCCGTTGCGCCTGGGCGCGATTCGTCAGGGAGATAGCGAGGGCGGCCAGGCCGAGCAGCGTGCCGAAGGCGAAGGTCAGCCGCATGCCCGTCGCGACGGTGGATGCTGCGGCAGACCCGCTGGCATCGATCCCGGATGCAACAGCGAACACAGTCCCCATCAATGAAGCGCCGGTAACCAAGCCGAGATTGCGCGACAGGTTGAGGAGGGCGGAAACGACGCCTCTGCTGCCCGAACTGATGCCGGTCATTACGGCCGTGTTGTTTGCGGCCTGGAACATGGCGTAGCCCGAAGTCATCATCATCATCGAGAATATGTACCCAGTCGCCCCTGACGGCGGCGGCAGGATTGCAAGCAATAGTGAGCCGCCGATCACACCGGCCAGCCCCGCGACGGTCATCCTTTGCGGGCCAACCCGATCGACCAGCCGGCCGGCTGGAACTCCGGTGAGCGCAGCGACCACTGGGCCGACCGACATCACGAGGCCCACTCCGGCGGCGCCAAAGCCCAGTGCCTGCGAGAGATAAAATGGGCCGACGACCAGTGTGGCCATCAGCACCGTCGTAACCAGTGCGCTCATGCCTAGCCCGCCGCCCAGGCCGCGGTCACGCAGCAAGCTGAGGTCGACCAGCGGCGCTTTGGACCTCTTTTCGATGCGAATAAACAACGCGGCGCCCAGGACCGCCAGCAGCAGAAGGGAAAGGCCAGTTGGGCCAACGACATGCCCCTTTTCCATGGTCATGGCCAGCGCATAGGCGGTCAGCCCGAGGGCAAGCGCCAGCATTCCCGGCGCATCAAATGAGGGTCGAACTTTGGCCGAGCTATCAGCGGGAAGAAAGCGATAGTTCAGTGCGAACGCGGCAGCACCCAGGCCTGCGCATAGGAAGAAGATGGACTGCCATCCGAATGCGGCAATCAGCAATCCTCCCAAGGATGGCCCGAGCGCGGTTCCAACGGCAGACATCGTTCCCAGCAGGCCCATCGCGCTGCCAATGCGGTCCGGAGACACGGCCTCGGCAACTATGGAAAGTGTCAGCGCCATCATCATCGCCGCGCCGGCGCCCTGTATCGCGCGTCCTGTGATCAGAGTACCGATATCGGGCGCAGCGCCGCACAGCATCGATCCTGCCGTGAACACGGCGACACCCACAAGGAGGACACGGCCGCGGCCGAAAAGGTCGCCAAGGCGGCCGGCGCCGACGATCAAGGACGTAATCGTCAGCAAATAGGATAGAACCACCCACTGGGCCTGCTGAAAGGAGGCGTCAAACGCAGCAGTCAGCGTGGGCAAGGCGACATTGGCAATGCTGGTGCCAAGCGATGCCAGCAACATCGAAAGTGAAAGGCCGACGAGCGTCCAACGCTCCCCGCCGGGGCTTTGCCTTTTTCCAGCAAATTCGCTTTTCGATGGCATGCGCGCCCCGCTCTAAATTGCTATAACGTGACGTTATCACATATCATTACACTGTCAACCCGGAACTGGGTCGGCGGAACGGAGTGTCTGCGCTAAGCCGGGAGGAGAGTTCGACTGTGCCGAGCGAGAGGGACGGCACGAAGCGCCTCACATTTTACCGGCCGATGCGGCGGTAGGGCACGAACTCTGTCAGGAACACATTGCCGGTATAGAACTGCGCCACGGGATCGAAGGTCGTGACGATGTCCGTGCGGCAAAGACTGGTGCCGGGTCCATGCTTGCGAATGAGCAGGGCATGACTATCGTTGATGGACTGCGGATCCTGGGTGCGATTGACATAAATGGTGTCGCCGCGCCCGAACACGAGCGCCGTGCCGTCGATCGTTTTCATGCCGCCGGATGGATAGGTTCTGATGCAGTCGGTCGGCTGTCCGGCAACCCGGCCGTTTAGCAGCTTGGCGAGTTGGGCTTCGCCCAACTCCCTTGGCTTCGCATCCGCGGCACTGGCGAGCGCCAGGGCGGAAAAGGCGGAAAGAAGGAAAGTGCGCATGGTCCTTTCTCCTATCATCGATTGCCCCCATAGCATGCTGTTTGTGAACCGTGGCTGATCGAAACGGTTGTGGCCCCCTCTCTTGCACCTGTCGACGGAACGGGGCAGTCATGGCCGGCACTGAGCGGGGAGCGCAACAAATGCCCGAGGACTCCATGGTTGGCCGCGATTCCGCCGTGCCCGGTTGGTTTTGGGCAGCGGCAGGGCTGGCGTTACTGTGGGAAATCCTTGGCTGTTTCATGTACGTTAGCCAGGTAACGACCGATCCCGCGTCGCTGCCGATCGACCAGCGCGCGATGTGGGAGGCATCCCCGACCTGGATGATCGCGGCCTACGCGATCGCGGTCTGGATCGGGCTGGCCGGGGCAGTGTTGCTGCTGATGCGGCGCAGGCTTGCCGTTCTACTGCTATTGGTCTCGCTGGTCGCCGTTCTGGTGCAGTTCAGCGCGCTGGTGCTGGTGCCTCAGCTTCGCGACAGCACGCCGTCCGATGCACTGCTGGTGCCAGTCGTCATCATCATCGCCTGCTACGCGATCTGGCAATTGGCCAAGCTGGCGCAGCGCCGCGGCTGGCTTCGCTGAGCGCATAAAAAAGGGCGCGCGCAGATTTGCACGCGCCCTTCCTTTTTTTGATCGACCTGTCAGGGGGATGATGTGGTCGATCAGCGGGGCTTCTTGCGCTTGCCTCCTTTCTTTACCGCCTTGGCCGGAGCGGCATCGGCGGTCGCCGTATCTGCCGTGTCGGGCGACAGCGGATCGGTGGCCTCGGTCGTGGCCCCGGGTTCGGCCGGCGTTGCGGGCGTCGCTGGTGTCGCCGCGGTGCCGGCGGCCGGGTCCGCTGGCGTCGCCGGAGTGGCCGGTTCGGCCGGCGTCGCCGCATTTTCCGCGCCAGGACCGTTGGTGGGTTGAACGGCCAGCGCGGCGCCGGCGGTGGACAGGAGCAGGGCCCCGGCCATGAGGGTGCGCGTGATGGTCATCAATAATTCCTTTTCGTCGTGAAGCTCCGGCAATTCGCAACCAGAGCAGGGGGTGAGCCGCATCTAGCCGGGCCCGCTGCGCATTGCCCGCCGTTGTCGGCGAACCGTGGCCGGGCAGGGGCGACGGCGCCCCTGGGCCGTAAATCCTCGGCTTGTTTGCAATACGGTAACGGTGAGGCGAGCGGGGCATGGGACTGGCTGCCTTCGCAGCGGGCGGCTATGACAAATCCCATGTCCACTTTCACCATCGACAGCGCGACCAGCCGCGCGACCCCGACACCGGTCCCGGGCAAGCGCATGACGGTGCCGGCCATCCGCGCCCGCAAGAAGGACGGAGCAACCGAGCAGCCGCTGGTGATGCTGACCGCCTACACGATGCGGATGGCGCAACTCCTCGACCCGCATTGCGAAATGCTGCTGGTTGGCGACAGCCTGGGTCAGGTGATTTACGGCCTTCCTTCGACCGTCCCGGTGACGATGGAGATGATGTGCGCGCATGGCGCGGCGGTGGTGCGCGGCAGCTGGCATGCACTGGTGGGCGTCGACATGCCATTTGGAAGCTATGAAGGTTCGCTCGAGCAGGCCTTTGCTTCGGCGTCGCGGATCATGAAGGAAACCGGCTGCGCGGCGGTCAAGCTGGAAGGCGGAGAGGCGATGGCGCCCACGATCGACTTTCTGACCCATCGCGGAATCCCGGTGATCGGCCATGTCGGGCTGACCCCTCAGGCGGTCAATGTGCTGGGCGGTTACGGGGCCCGTGGCAAATCGGACGCGGAAGCCGACAAGATCGTGCGCGACGCCAAGGCGGTGGCCGATGCGGGGGCGTTCTGCGTGGTGATCGAAGGAGTGATGGAGGCGATCGCCGACAAGGTGACGGCGGCAATTTCCGTCCCGACGATTGGCATCGGCGCCTCGGCCAATTGCGACGGACAGGTGCTGGTGACCGAGGATATGCTCGGCCTGTTCGAGCGCACCCCACGCTTCGTCAAACGCTACGCGGATCTCGCCAGCGAGATCGGCGACGCGGCCGCGAAATATCGCGATGAGGTGGTGGCGCGCAGCTTCCCGACCGACGAGCAGACCTACCGGCCCAAGAGCTGACACGCATGGTTACCCCAAGGTGCGTTATTGCACTGCCCCAGTGACGGCGACGATATCGTAACGGCATTGCGGGTGGCGAGGTGGCCGATGGATTATGGGACCATGAAGGTAACGTGGCGGCTGCTCGTGCCGGTTACGGTGGCAGTCGCGCTGGTGGCGGGTGCCCTGGGAGCGGGCGGGGAGGCCCGAGGACGCAGCGACGAGCTGGCGCTGGCGCTCGATGCCTATAATCGGGCGACAATTCACAGCGATACGGCCGCGCTCGCAGCGCTTGTTACCGACGACTATATGCTCGTCAATTCCGACAGCAGCGTGCAGGACAAGCGTTCCTATCTGGCCGACTTCGCAGTGCCTGGATTCAAGCTGGATCCCTATCGGATCGAAAGGCCGATCCGGAAAGTCGAGGGTGATGCTGCGTTGACCGGCGGCACCTTCCAGTTGGGCTGGATCCAGGACGGCCGTCACCACAGCCGCACGCTGCGCATCGCCCATTTCTGGATTCGGCGGCACGACCGCTGGCAGATCGCTTACACCCAACTGACCCGCGTCCCGGAGTAGGGTCGCCAATCACCTTCGCCCTTTGCCTTTCGCTGCGCCCGCGCTAGACGGCGTTCCGCCAGCTTCTGTTCATCCGGGGTGGGGAAGGAAGCGATGCGGCGCACCCTATGAATTTGTAAAAGAGGATAACCTTGGCGCTTCCCACCGATCCGGCCGAAACCTTCGTCCGCGAGGTTGACGAGAATCTGCGGCGCGATCAGTTGCGCGATCGTGCACAGCGGTATGGCAAGTGGATTGTCCTCGCTGTCGTCCTGTTCCTCGCCGCCATTGGCGGATATCTCTATTGGCAGCACCGTCAGCAACAGCAGGCGATCAAGGACAGTGAAGCGGTGTCGGCTGCGCTCGACAATGTCGGTACGGGCAATTTGAAGGGCGCGATGGCTGAGCTCGTTCCGCTTGGCCAGTCGTCCAACGACGTCACCCGGGCGACGGCGAAGCTGGCGCAGGCGACACTCGCGATGCAGCAAAGCGACCGCAAGAAAGCGAGCGACCTGTACAAGCAGGTCGCGGCCGACGATGGCCTGCCGCAGCCATTCCGGGACATCGCGACGGTGCGCGGTACGATGACCGACTTCGACACGATGAAGCCCGACGCGGTGATCCAGCGCCTGTCCGCCCTCTCCAAGCCCGGCAACCCGTTCTTCGGATCGGCTGGAGAGCTGACCGGCATGGCGATGCTGGCCAAGGGCGACCGAGCGGGCGCCGGCCGGCTGTTCGCCAGCATCGCCGCCGACAAGCAGGTTCCCGAAACCATTCGCAGCCGGGCGGTCCAGATCGCTGGCTCCCTGGGGGTCGATGCCTCCGCCTCCATGCCCGGCGATCCCGCCGCCATACCCGCACGTTAGGACGACGAACCCATGCGTCACGTTTCCAAGATTACGATCCTCCTTGTCTCGGCCAGCATGATGGCCGGATGCGCCGGCGGCGGCCTGTTCAAGAAAAAACCGAAAACGCCGGTGCTCGGCGAGCGCGTCGCAGTGCTGGTCAATGAGGCCGAGATCGAAATCGACCCGGCGACGGCGGCGCTGCCAATGTCCCTTCCGGCGGCGGCGGTGAACGATAGCTGGGCGCAATCCGGTGGCAATGCCAGGAAGTCGGTTGGCCATGTGGCGCTCGGCAATGCGCTGGGCGTCGCCTGGACCGCTTCGATTGGCAAGGGCAGCGACAAGGCCGGCCGGCTGGGCGGCGGTCCGGTGGTTGCCGATGGCCGGGTCTATACGATGGACACCGCCGGAACGGTGCGCGCGTTCGATGCGTCGAACGGACGCGAAGTCTGGTCGGCGCGGTTCGGTGATATCGGCAACAATGCCAACGCAGTCTATGGCGGCGGCGTCGCCTATGATGGCGGCCGGGTTTATGCGACCAACGGCCTTGGCTATGTCGCAGCGCTGGACGCGACCAACGGTGCGGCGGTGTGGACGGTTCGTCCCGGCGGGCCGCTGAGGGGTGAGCCGTCGGTTGCCGGCGATACCGTCTATGTGATGAGCCAGGACAATCAGCTCTATTCGCTCAAGGCGGCCGATGGGACCACCAATTGGTCGAATGCTGCAGCGCTCGAAATCGCCGGCGTGTTCGGCTCGGCCGCGCCCGCGATCGGGCAGGGGACGGTGGTCGCAGGCTTCTCCTCGGGTGAGCTCAACGCCTATCGCTACGAGAATGGCCGACAGGTGTGGCAGGACGCGCTGGCGCGGACCTCCATCTCGACCAGCGTTGCGTCACTCAGCGACATCGACGCCGATCCGGTGATTGATGGAGGCGCTGTGTACGCCATCGGCCAGGGCGGCCGGATGGTGGCACTCGATCTCTTCTCCGGCCAGCGCATCTGGGAACTCAACTTTGCGGGAATCGCCACGCCCTGGGTTGCAGGGGACTGGCTGTTCGCGGTCAACGATCACGGTCAGCTGGTCGCCATCTCGCGGAGCAATGGCAAGATCCGCTGGATCAACCAGCTGCCGCGCTATGAAAATATGAAGAAGAAGACCGGGCCGATCACTTATGTCGGGCCGGTGCTGGCCGGCGACCGGCTGATCCTGGCGGGATCGAATGGGGCGCTGATCAACGTCAGTCCGACCGACGGCAGCTTCCAGAGTCAGATCGACCTGAAGGAGGGCGTCAGCTTCCAGCCGGTGGTGGCCAACCAAACGCTCTATCTGCTGACCGACGAAGGCAGGCTAATCGCCTACCGCTAGCACGGAAATCCGTTATTGCGAGGAGCGCGGCGAGGCGGCGACACAGCCATTGCTGGATTGCTTCGCTCCGCTCGCAATGACGGATGACTTAGACTAGAGCGCCAGCCATGCCCCAAGCCACTGTCGCCATTGTCGGCCGTCCGAACGTCGGCAAATCGACGCTGTTCAATCGCCTGGTCGGCAAGCGCCTTGCGCTGGTCGACGACCGGCCCGGCGTGACGCGGGACCGGCGCGAGGGCGAGGGGCGGTTGCTGGGGCTGGAATTCCGGGTGATGGACACCGCCGGGTTCGAGGACCAAGACCCGGCCAGCCTGCCCGGCCGCATGCGCGCGCAAACCGAAGCGGCGGTGCGTGAGGCCGATGTCGCGCTGTTCCTGATCGATGCACGCGAGGGGCTGACCCCGCTCGACGAGGAAATAGGCCGCTGGCTGAGGAGCGAGAGCACGCCCGTGGTCGTCGCCGCGAACAAGGCGGAAGGGCGCGCCGGCGAGGATGGCCGACTGGAGGCCTATAAGCTGGGGCTGGGCGAGCCGTTCGCGCTGTCGGCCGAGCATGGCGAGGGGCTGGTCGACCTGTTTGAGGCGATCCGCCCTCATGTCGAGCGCGACGAGGGCGAGGAGGAGTTAGCCGAGGACGAGGAAGGCGGGCCGCTGAAGCTCGCCATCGTCGGGCGGCCCAACGCGGGCAAGTCGACGCTGGTCAACAGGATGCTGGGTGAGGAGCGGATGATCACCGGCCCCGAAGCGGGGATTACGCGCGACAGCATCAGCCTTGACTGGATGTGGCGGGACAAACCGGTTCGGCTGGTCGATACCGCGGGCCTGAGGAAGCGCGCCAAGGTCGAGGACAAGCTGGAGAAGCTATCGGCGTGGGACACCAAGCGTGCGATCGACCATGCCGAGGTGGTCGTGCTGTTACTCGACGCGACGCGCGGGCTGGAGGTGCAGGATCTCAAGATTGCCAGCCAAGTGCTCGAGGAAGGCCGGGCCCTGGTCATCGCGCTCAACAAATGGGACGTGGCCGAAGGGGCGTCCGCGCTGTTCAACGGCGTCAAGGCGGCGCTGGAAGAGGGGCTGAGCCAATTGAAGGGCGTGCCGCTGCTGACCGTATCCGGCAAGACCGGCAAGGGCATCGACCAGCTATTGGGCGCTGCGTTCGAGGTGCGGGAGAATTGGTCGCGGCGGGTGTCGACCGGAGAGCTCAATCGCTGGTTCGAACGGGCAGTCGAGGCAAATCCGCCTCCGGCGCCCGGTGGCAAGCGGATCAAGCTGCGTTACATCACGCAGGTGAAATCGCGCCCGCCTAGCTTCGTCATTTTTGGGACGCGGGTCGATCAGCTGCCCGAAAAGCTATGAGCGCTACCTGCTCAATTCGATGCGGCGCGACCTGGAACTAGGTCCGGTTCCATTGAGATTGACGATGCGCGCATCGAAGAATCCCTACGACAGCAAAACGAAATAACTCCTCCTTTACTCTTTTGGGTTTAGGCAGGGTCTGTGGAATTGCGCGCATCCTGAGCGCGCGGGAGCGAAGATCACGTGGACGACGGCTCTGACATCGTTGACTGGGTGCATTTCGAGCGGAGCCGGGCGGAGCTTGGCCCGGGCTTCATTCGCATCCTGAGTTATTTTCGCGAGGACGGCACCAAGAGCGTCGAGGCGATCGAAGAAGCCATGCACCAGCAGGACACGGTTGCGCTGGTCATCCCGTCGCATACGCTGAAGGGAGAGGCCCGGCAGTTCGGTGCCGAGCCGATGGCCGCGGTTGCCGAAAAGATTGAGCACACCGCTCGCTTCTGCATCGAGACCCATCGCTTTCCAGACGAACTGATCCCCGACGTGGTCGAGCTTCGACGCTTGTGGGACCGGACGGTCGAGCTGTTCGACAAGGCGACCAACCCATTGCAGACCCGCCCCGGTACGCCCGGCGGTTTCGGGAAGAAGGCCGCCAACCAGGGCTTCGGAAGGATCTAAGCCGCCAACGGCTCACGCACTTGCTTGCGCATCCGCTGGAGCTTGCCACGCGACAGGCTGCGCCAAGCCCATTCGAACGGCCCGTAATGGAAGCGGTCGAGCCACGGCTTCGACCAGGTGAGCATCAAAATCCAGACCAGCGGCACGAGGAGCCAGGCCTGCCAGCGTTGGACTGACCCATAATAGCCAAGTCCCCAGCCGTAAAAGACGAAGGTCGCGATCAGGCTGGTCCCCAGATAGTTGGTGAACGCACAGCGCCCCGTCGCGGCGATGCGGTCGACGAGCCAGCCGCCGTTTCGGGTGAGAAGGATGATCAGCGCGGCATAGCCGAATGCCATCATGGTGATGAATGGCGTGTCGGCAACGACGAAGGCTGCGAACAGTCCGACGCTGTAGAAGCGCGAGCCGATGTCATAGGCGATGACCGCCACGCCGGCCGCGATGCCGACTGGGATGAGGATCGATGCGATGCGCCGGTACTGGGCGTCGCTCCATTCGCCGGTGAGGAAGCCAGAACGATATCCGGCCATGCCCAACAGCATCAGTCCGATCGTGTCGGGAAGCCACAGCGCCGTAAATGGGATTAGCTTCTTCCATTCCCCAAGATTGTGAGCCGCGAAATCAACCCAGCTTCCCAGGTGGAGCGCCTGATCCTTCGCCAGCTGCGCGGCGGTCGGATAGAAAGTGCCGAAGCCCTCGTTCCATCGCTCGATGACCTTTCGCGTCGCGCCCGGCGCGTGGGCGGCGATGTCGGCCTGGAGCATCGAAGCGACGATGCCGCCAAAGATCAGCATGTGCAGTGCGATAAGCAGGGCACCGATGAACATCAGCATCCGGTTCGGCAGGCGGCGCAGGAGGAACGCGAAGATGCCGCTGATCGCGTAGAGCGTCAGTATGTCACCGAACCAGATGAAAAAATAATGGATCAGGCCGAACGCCAGAAGGACCAGCATTCGTCGGATATGGATCACCGGTCCCGATTGCCCGGACGCTTCGGCCCGTTCGATAACCAGCAGCATCGAGGCGCCGAACAGCATTGAGAATAGAGTCCGCATCTTGCCGTCGATGACGATCATGTTTGCCGCCCAGACGGCCAGGCTGGCGCCGCTCGCCCCGCCATAGGCGCCGGGGTTGAAATAAGCTTCCTCGATCATCGCGAAGGCAACGATGTTGACGGAGAAAATGCCCATCACCGCGATCCCGCGAATGATGTCGAGCGTGACAATACGGTCGGTCGCCGCTGACGGAATGGTTGCCATGGTCGATCCCCCCTCGGCCGCCACGCTAGAACCAGCTGGAAATCTGGTCGAGTGGCTTCTTGCGGGTGGCATATTCGGGGATGGTGGCGTCGTCGGCGGGAAGGCCAGCGACGATGATCATCAAGGGTTTCTCATCGGCCGGGCGGCCGCATATTTCGCGCAGGAAGCCCATCGGCGAGGGCGTGTGGGTCAAGGTAGCAAGGCCGGCCTGGTGAAGCGTCGCCAGCAACAGTCCGCATGCGATGCCGACGCTTTCGGTGACATAGTAATTCTGCTTGCGGTCGCCGGGCTCCAGCCCACCCCGGCGCTGCCCGAACACGATGATCAGATAAGGCGCAACTTCAAGGAAGCTTTTTTCCTCGTCGGTTCCCAACGGCTCCAGCGCCTTGAGCCATTCCTGGCCCGCCTTGCCGGCGTAGAAAGCACGCTCTTCTTCCTCCGCGGCGACGCGGATGCGCTGTTTCAGGTCGGGCGAGATAACGACCGCGAAATGCCAGGGCTGGTGGTTGGCCCCCGAAGGGGCCGTGCCAGCGGCGAGGATCGCCTGCTCGATCACTTCGCGTGGCACGCGCGCCGATGAAAACATCCGGCAGGTGCGGCGCTGGGCCATCTTTTTGCTGAACGAACGGGCCCGTTCGATGCGCTCGGCGGCGGTTAGTTTGGGAAGGTCGGTGTAGGGAAGCGTGGAATGCGCGCGCATCAGCCTTCTGTAGGCGAAGACTGAAGCTGGATATAGTTCTGAATGCCCATCCGTTCGATCATCTCGAACTGGGTTTCGAGCGTATCGACATGCTCCTCCTCGTTGCCCAGGATTTTCGCGAACAAGTCGCGGCTGGCATAGTCGTGAACCTTTTCGCAATGGGCGATGGCGCCCTTCAGTTGCGTCACCGCCTCCAGCTCAAGCCCGAGGTCGGCCCTCAGCATTTCCTCGACCGTCTCGCCGATCCGAAGCCGGCCGAGCATCTGAAAGTTGGGAAGCCCCTCGAGGAAGAGAATCCGTTCGGCCAGTTCGTCGGCATGCTTCATTTCGTCGATCAATTCATGCCGCTCGAATTCGGCCAGGCGGGCGATGCCGAGATTGTCGAGCAGCCGATAGTGGAGCCAATATTGGTTGACTGCGGTCAGCTCATTCTTGAGCGCCTCGTTCAAAAGCTCGATGACCTTGTCGTCGCCCTTCATGCCGGCCTCCTGTCGAATGGAGGCGGGCTTACGCCGGAAGGCGCGAAAAGGAAAGTAAAAAAGTGGCGGAAATCAGCGAAAAACTCTGCGATTGCTAGGCAGTCGCACGTTCCGCCGCGATGATTTCTTTTGCGAATGGCAGGCATTGTCCGCAGCGCGGCTTGCGGCCGATGGCGCGATAGACAGACCGGGTGCAGGCCGCACCCTCACGTGCCGCCTTGCGCACTTCATCCTCGCGAATCGCGTTGCACAGACAAACGATCATGTCGGCACATTAGCCGATAATGAGAACCATTCGCAAGTGTTTAAGCGATTGCGGAGCGCCTGACGAAGCGGGCGGCGATCATCGCGAAGGGAATGCCGACCAGCACGACATGTGCGAACAGTTGGGTCGCGATCGACAAGAGCTTGGGCGGCAAGGGCGTGCCGAAGCGCAGCGGGACGACCAGCCAGTTCATGATGGCGTAGGTGATAAGACCATAACCGATTCCGGCGAGTAGCGGTCTGTCGAGCAGGCCCGGTCGTTCGCGAACGAGGATCATGAAGACTGCGGCCATGATGGCCATCAATGTGAAATGGACGAACAGGCCGAGCGCCGCGCCGCCGCCGCCCATGTCGCTCGCTGCAGGGAACGGTCCCGACGCGACATAGCGCAGCATGCCGCCGATCTCCCGCCCGAATGCGACCGTCAGGATCATCGCGAACAAGATGTCGAGCGTTCCGCAAATCAACGTTGCAAGGCCGATGGCACGTCCCATGCTTTTCCCCCTGTCGAAGCAGCGCGAGGCTGCCAGCGCGATCCGTGAAGTCAAGTGATCGGATCGGCGAAAGTCATCAGGATGCTGTCGAACGGCCTGGCTCGAGCGTGGCAGGGGGCGCCTACGCCAGCGCGGCGTCGGCGCCCATCAGCGCGGGGAAGAAGCCTTCGTGCGCGGCGCGAAGGTCGGCGAGTGCGATTTCCCCGTCTGTCGCGACTTCGGCGTTGCCAAGGTAGATGGTATCACCGCCCGTCCAGCCAATGAAGCAGCAGCCGACGCCGGCACTGATCGCCAGAACTCTCCACTTGATTGCGGTCGAGCGCCTCGGTCACGACATAGCGGCCCTGGGTTTCACCGAACACCGAAGCGGCATGGTTGCGCTTCTCCCGGTCGACCTTGTCTTCAAATGATTCGACCATCAGCCGGGCGCCGACATTGCCGGCAAGAGCCATTTCGGTCACCGCGACCAGGATCCCGCCATCGCTAACGTCGTGGGCAGCGGTGATTCGACCCTCGGCGATCATCTGCCGGACGAATTCGCCATTGCGTCGCTCGGCGTCAAGATTGACGCGGGGCGGGAGGCCTTCGCGCCGGCCGTGGCAGACATCGAGCCATAATGATCTGCCGACTTCTGTCTCCGCCTGCGGGTCGGCGCCAATCAGCAGGATTTTCTGCGCCCCGTCCTTGAAGGCGATCGTCTCGGTTTTCGACCAATCGTCGAGGATGCCGACGGCGCCGATTGCCGGGGTCGGCAGGATGGCGCTGCCGCCGCCGGTCGCCTTGCTTTCATTGTAGAGCGAGACATTCCCGCTGACGATCGGCATGTCGAGAGCGCGGCAGGCCTGGCTCATGCCATCGAGACAGCCGACGATCTGCGCCATGATTTCGGGCCGCTGCGGGTTGCCGAAGTTCAGGCAGTTGGTGACCGCGAGCGGTTTCGCGCCGACCGCGCACAGGTTGCGCCACGCTTCGGCGATGGCCTGTTTTCCGCCTTCGACCGGGTCGGCGTAGCAATAGCGAGGCGTGCAATCGGTAGTGATGGCCAGCGCCTTGTCGGTGCCGTGGACCCGGACCACCGCAGCATCGCCGCCGGGGCGTTGCACGGTATCGGCGCCAACCTGACTGTCATACTGCTCCCATATCCAACGGCGACTGGCGAGGTTGGGGCTGCCCATCAGCTTGAGCAGGTCAGCGGGAATGTCGTAACTCATGGGCGCTGAGCGAAGCGGCTTCACCTGCGCCCAGGCCTTGTAATCACGCTGGTCGAGATACGGGCGGTCGTAGAGCGGTGCATCGTCGGCAAGCGGACCGAGCGGGATATCGCACACCGTGTCACCGTTCCATTCAAGGACCATGTGACCGCTGTCCGTCACCTCGCCGATGATGGCGAAGTCCAACTCCCACTTGGTGAAAATCGCTTCGGCCTCGGCCTCGCGACCGGGCTTCAGCACCATCAGCATCCGCTCCTGCGATTCGGACAGCATCATCTCGTAGGGGGTCATGCCCTCCTCGCGGCACGGCACCTTGTTCATGTCGAGGCGGATGCCGGCGCCTCCCTTGGACGCCATTTCGACCGATGAAGAAGTCAGGCCCGCGGCGCCCATGTCCTGGATGGCGACGATCGCGTCGGTCGCCATCAGTTCGAGGCAGGCCTCGATCAGCAGCTTTTCGGTGAACGGGTCGCCGACCTGCACGGTCGGACGCTTCTCGTCGCTATTCTCGTCGAAGTCGGCGCTTGCCATGGTCGCGCCGTGGATTCCGTCGCGGCCGGTCTTGGAGCCGACATAGACGATCGAATTGCCGATACCGGTCGCGGCCGAATAAAAAATCTTGTCCTGGCTGGCGACACCGACGGTCATCGCATTGACCAGGATATTGCCGTCATAGGCGGGGTCGAAATTCACTTCTCCGCCGACCGTCGGAACGCCGACGCAATTGCCGTACCCGCCAATCCCTTTGACGACGCCGCTGATCAGATGGCGCATCTTGGGATGGTCGGGCCGCCCAAAGCGAAGCGCGTTCAAATTGGCGATGGGGCGCGCGCCCATCGTGAACACGTCGCGCAGAATGCCGCCGACCCCCGTCGCTGCACCCTGATAGGGCTCGATGTAGCTCGGATGGTTATGGCTCTCCATCTTGAAGATGGCGGCTTGGTTGTCGCCGATGTCGATCACCCCGGCATTCTCGCCCGGCCCGCAAATCACCCACGGCGCTTCGGTCGGCAGCTTCTTCAAGTGGACGCGCGAGCTTTTGTAGCTGCAATGTTCCGACCACATGACCGAGAAGATGCCGAGCTCGACCAGGTTCGGCTCGCGGCCGAGCGCATGCAGGACTCGGTCATATTCTTGCGGAGAGAAGCCGTGATCGGCGACGATTTCCGGAGTGATGGCGGCGGCATCGATGACGGTCATGGGCGCGCACTAGCGGGGCGGCAGCCAAAGAAAAACCCCCGGCGCGCGAAACGCCGGGGGTCCTGAAATCAGTCAGGCGTAATCCCTAGACGTGGCAGGTCTGCGCGCCTTTGCCCGGCACGGTGAGCGTGACGTTCGAGCCGGCCGCTTCGCCCTTAAGTGAATAGCCGCCTTCGGCCGTCATTGCGGCGGGCGCGGCGGCGATCTCGTTGCCGCCTTCGGCCGCCGGCGCAGGGGCGTGAAGCGCGACGGCGGTGGTGGCGTCACCGACCCGAAGGTTGGCGCTCTGGCCGCCGGACAGCCAGTCGATCTTGACCAGGCTGTTGTCCTTGCAGCGATAGGTCTTCGACGCGGCGATGGCGGGCGGAAGCTCGACAGGCGCGGCGTTGGCGAGCTCCGCGGCCATGGGATCCGGCGCTTCGTTCGCGACGACGGTTGTAGGGTTGGGGTTGCAGGCTGCCAGCGCGGCAACACCCAGGACGAGCAATGTCAGATTGCGAATCATGACGCATGTTTCGCAGGTGCACTGACGCTCGTAAAGCGTCAGCTTCGTTGCAATGCCAAAGCGAGACGAATAGTCTGCTCGGCATGGACCGCGTCGACAAAGAAGAACGGACGCAGCGCATTCGCTACGGCCTTACCGGTCTGGCCGTGGTTTTCCTTTTCGTTCTCCTGGGAACCGCGATCAGCCGGTCGGCCAACGATGGGCAGGACCCACCGCCGCAAAACAATTCTGCGACCGCCGAGCCGAACGAACCGCTGGCCGAAATCGGCGCGGCGCCGGGCGCTGGGGCTCAATCGAATGTGAGCGCGGGACAGAAGCCGGTGGCGACACCCGAAAAGCCGTGATTGGCAATCGATGGCTGGCAGTCGCGACGCTGATGCTCGCGCTGGGCGGCGTTGCGGCGCTGGCTGTATCCGAGCGAGACCGCGGCGCACCGGCGGCCCGCGCGCCCGAACAACGCCCGACGCTGGCACTGCTCACCAGCCTTCCGCTGGTGTTCGGGGAAAGCTTCGGCATCGAGAGCGGGGGATCGGCGGCGCTGACGCGGATCGAGCAACGCTACAACGTCCAGCCGATCGGGGTTGCCGATGCCGCCAGCCTGGCCGGGCACAAGCTGTTGCTGATGGCGCATCCCCGCGCGCAGCCGGCCGAGGCGCTGGTTGAGCTCGATGCGTGGGTTCGGGGCGGGGGCCGGCTGGTGCTGCTCGCGGACCCGAAGCTCGACTGGGACAGCAAGCGGCCGCTCGGCGATCGCTTGCGCCCGCCGCCGGCATTCGCCGACACCGGCCTTCTGGGGCACTGGGGCCTGCGGTTGAGCGGTCCGGAGCCGGACGGTCCGGCGACGACTGGCAATGGCGAGGTGGAAATCATGGCAGTGTCGCCGGGCAAGCTGACCGGCAGCGGCTGCGACTTGGCCGGCGGCGGATTTGTCGCGCGATGCCGGATCGGCGGCGGCGCGGCGACCATCATCGCCGATGCGGACTTCCTCAATGTCGATGGAAAAGACGCCGCCGATGGGCCGACCGGGCACAACCTCGACCTACTGGTGGCCGAGTTGACCCGCCTAGAAAACCTTTAGGAGCTGGCGAGTCTGGCAGGTTTGCCAACATATTTATCCACAGGCTTGTCCCGCAAGAACAAGGATGGAACAGATGGTTAAGAAAGCATGAAAAACCGTTGAAAATCCGCCACACGGCATGAAATCCCGCCATGTGGCATGAAAAACCATTGTATCCCACCCCTCATTGAGTTACCAACATCGGCTGTAGCGCGGGGCAAACCCTACTGAGTCGATTTTGACGTCGGACGCACGGGAAACCGTGCATCCGCGAACGGGGAAGCTGTGCCGCGACGACGAGGTGGGACGTGGCACTAGAGCATCTGTTTCAAGGCAGTGCTTTGAACGCGGTGGACGCGAAGGGTCGCGTTTCCGTGCCGGCCTTCCTGCGCCAGGTCATCGAACGCCGCGGCGACGCGCGCACCATCGTGCTGGCCAAGCATGACGCTTTTCCCTGCCTCAGCGCTTATGACCCGGCATACGCCGCCCTCAAGCATGCCAAGCTCGAGCGGCTGCTCGAGAAGCAGGAAACCGATCCCTCCGCCGAGTTCGACCATGCCCGCCGGATCATGATGGCGTTCGGTGCGACCGAGGAAGTGCCTTACGACAGCAGTGGCCGCATCATCGTGCCACCGATGATGCGCCGCAAGGGGGAACTGGACGAACTGGCACTGTTCATCGGCGTCGGTGAGACTTTTCAGATCTGGAACCCCAAGCTGTTCCTCGACGATCCAAGCATCCCCGACGACATGAAGGATATCGCTCGCTTCCGACTCGAGGAGCGCGGGCTGTGATTTCCCCAACCCTTCCCATCCCGCCGCGGGACCACCACGTCCCGGTCCTGCTGCAGGAGGTCGTAGAGGGTCTCGCCGTCGTCCCCGGCGAGACCCTCGTTGACGCCACCTTTGGAGCAGGAGGCTATACGGTGGCACTGCTCGGGGCGGGGGCGGGACGGGTGATCGGCTTCGACCGCGATCCGCAAGCGATCGCAAACGGGCCAACGCTCGTCCCGGACGCCGTGAGCTCCGGGCGCCTTACCCTGATTAACGAACGCTTCAGTCAGATGGACCGCGCCCTAGCCGATCGCGATCTGCTTCCGGTCGATGGCGTGGCGCTCGACATCGGCGTGTCGTCCATGCAGCTCGACCAGGCCGAGCGCGGCTTTTCCTTCTCCAACGACGGTCCGCTCGACATGCGCATGAGCCAGTCGGGCGAAACCGCCGCCGAATTCCTCAACCATGCCGAAGAGGGCGAGATTGCCCGCGTCCTCAAGGACTATGGTGAGGAACCGCGCGCCCGCGCGGTCGCCCGCGCCATCGTCGCTGCCCGACCGTTGACCCGTACGGCCGAGCTTGCGGCGGTGGTGCGGAAGGCGCTGGGCTATCGCCAGGGGCAGAAGAGCGACCCCGCGACCCGCACCTTCCAGGCCATCCGAATTCATTTGAACGCCGAGCTGGAGGAGCTGGAACAGGGCCTTCGTGCCGCCGAGCGATCGCTTCGCCCCGGCGGCCGGATCGCCGTCGTTACCTTTCACAGCCTGGAGGACCGGATCGTGAAGCGGTTCCTGCGCATCCGCAGCGGGGCGACCCCGGCCGGATCGCGCCACCGCCCGCTGGCCGCTCCGGGCCCGGCCCCTTCGTTCGAACAAGTTGCCAAGCCGGTCTCCCCTTCGGAGGCCGAGCTGGCTCGAAACCCGCGCGCGCGCTCGGCCCGGCTCCGTACGGCGGTCCGGACCGATGCGCCCGCGTGGGACCAGGAGAAGGCAGCATGAGCGCGCGTGGATTCGGATCGGTAATTTGGGCGGGGACGGTGGCGAGCGCCGCTCTCGGGTTCTACCTCGTATCGCTGCGGGTCGCTTCGGAGCGAGCCGCGCTCGAGCAGGTCGAAACCAATATCGCCATGACCCAGCGCGACATCCGCTTGCTTCAAACCGAGATTGGAACGCGCGGCCGGCTGGCGCAGCTGGAGCGGTGGAACGTCAAGTTCATCCGTCTGGCGGCGCCGACCGCCGACCAATTCGTCGAAGGCGGCTTCCAGCTCGCGACGCTGGTCAAACCCGAAATGAAGCCCGCGATCCAGGCGCCGGTGATCCTCGCCTCGGCCCGGATCGATCCGGTCGATATTCAGCCGAAGCTGACCGGCGACGCGGTCGAGTATCGACCCGGCCAACGCCCTTCGCGCCCAGTTAGCGAGATGGTGCATGTGGCAAGTTACAGCGTGCCGAATGAGGCGATCATGACTATCGCCGTCCCTCGCAAGCCCGTCGTCAAGCCGCCCGTGATTAGCGCGTCGCCGCCCAGGGCCATGCCTGCGACGAAGCCCGTCAAAACTGCGACCGCTGATCCGCTCGCGCCCTTGTCATCGGCCAAGCCCAAGGCCAAAGGCAGCACGCTCGCGGGATCGGGCACGTCCACCCTCAAGGCCCAATCCAAGGACAGCGTAACCGACTGATGAACGCCCCGACGCCCGCTCTCGTCGCACGGCCCGAGCGGCTCCGTCTGGTCGGGCAGCGCCGGCAGATTTTGGCGGTGATGCATCAGCGCCTGATGTTCGGGATGCTGGTCTATGGCGGGATTATCGCGATCATTGCGCTGCGCCTGATTTATCTGGCCGCGTTCGGCGATCATGCCGGGCGCAAGGGCGGGCTGGTGGACCTGACCCCGGACCGGGGTGACATCGTCGACCGGGACGGACAGGCGCTGGCCCGGACCATCGACGCCTGGACGATTGGTCTTCATCCGGCGAAGATCATCGGCAACAAGCTCGACCTGGCGCGCAAGCTGGCCGAGTTGATGCCCGAAAAGGATGCGGCCGCCTATCTGCAGATGATTCGATCGGGGCACAGCTTCTATTATCTGCGCCGGCGCGCGCCGCCGGACCTGGTCACCGCCATCAACCGTCTGGGTGAGCCTGGCCTGGCGCTGGAGCGCGAGCCCGACCGGCTCTATCCCCAGACCACGCTCGCGGCGCATGTCATCGGCTTCACCGACATCGACGGCAAGGGCAACGCGGGGATCGAGCGCGCGTTCGACGAGCAGCTGCGCGACCCGGCGCGGCGCGGCCAGCCGATCGTGCTGTCGGTATCCAGTCGCGTCCAGCAGGCGCTGGAGCATGAACTGGGCGACGCGATGTCGCATTTCTCGGCGATTGGCGCGGCCGGCGTGGTGATGGACATTCATACCGGCGAAGTGCTGGCGATGACGTCGCTGCCGCAACTCAACCCCAACGCCGCCGGGCAGGGTTCACCCGAGGCCCGCTTCAACCGCGCGACCCTGGGCGTCTATGAACTGGGATCGACCTTCAAGCCGTTCACGGTGGCAATGGCGATGGATAGCGGCATCATCAAGTCGATGGGGCAAATGTACAACTGTCCGCAGCAGCTTCATGTCGCGGGCCGCACCATCAACGACACGCATCCGTTCGGCGGGCCCTGCTCGGTCGCCGACATCATGAAGGAAAGCTCCAACATCGGAACGGCCCAGATCGCCGACCAGATCGGGCCGACGCGGCAAAAGGCATTCCTCGGCAAGATGGGCTTCCTCGACAAGGTGCGGGTCGAGTTGAAAGAGCGAGGCCGGACGCTGACGCCCGGACAGAACTGGAACCAGATCGAAACGATGACAGTCGGCTATGGCCATGGCATCGCGGTCACCCCGCTGCACCTCGCGACCGGATATGCGACGCTGTTCAACGGTGGCATCTATCGCCCGGCGACGCTCCTCAAGGTCGACCGGACACACAGCCCGGGCAAGGGGCATAGAGTGTTTACCGAAGACACCAGTTACAAGATGCGCGCGCTCCTTCGCCTGGTGGTCATGGAAGGCACTGGCCGGAAAGCCGACGCACCTGGGTATCGCATCGGCGGCAAGACCGGCACCGCGCAAAAAATCATCGGCGGCCGCTACAGCAATTCGGTCAACGTCACGAGTTTCGCGGGTGTGTTCCCGATGGATGAGCCGCGCTATGTGATCGTCGTCATGCTCGACGAGCCTCACGCCACGCCGGAAACGTTCGGCTTTTCAACTGCCGGGTGGAACGTCGCCCCTGTCGTTTCGAAAACGGTGAGCCGGATTGCACCGATGCTGGGCGTCCATCCCGACAAACGCCGCGAGCCCAACATGGCCGAGGTGCTGCCCTACGTTCACGAAAAAGCGAGGCATTAAGCAGATGCTCCTCGGCGAGCTAGCCGGCCTTGCGAACGATTCGGATGTCACGGGGTTCGCGCTCGACCATCGCAAGGTTGCGCGTGGCAATATCTTCGGCGCGTTTCGCGGGGCCAGGTTCAACGGCGAGGATTTCATCGCCGACGCGGTGAAGCGCGGCGCCATAGCGGTCGTCGCCCGGCCACAAGCTGCGGTCGAAGGCGCAGCGCACCTGGCGGCCGATGAGCCGCGAAAATTGTTTGCGGACCTGGCCGCACGCTATTTCGCGCCTTATCCGGACACGATCGTCGCGGTCACGGGCACTAACGGCAAGACGTCGACGGTCGAACTGACGCGGCAATTGTGGCGGATGGCGGGCCATCGATCGGCGTCGATCGGGACGCTGGGCGTGACGACTGCCGACGATCAGGTGAAGACGGGCCTCACCACGCCTGACATCGTCACCTTCCTTTCGAACATGGCCGGCATGCGGCGAATGGGCATCAGCCATGTCGCCTATGAGGCGTCGAGTCATGGCCTGGACCAATATCGTGCTGAAGGGGTGCCGGTGCGCGCGGCGGCCTTCACTAACCTGTCACGCGACCACCTCGATTACCACGCCGGCATGGATGAGTATTTCGCGGCCAAGATGCGCTTGTTCGACGAGGTGATCGAAGCGGACGGGACGGCGGTGGTGTGGACCGGCGATCCCAAGTCCGGTGACGTGATCGAACATGCGCGAGCGCGCGGGCTGACGCTGGTGACGGTGGGCCCTGAGGCCGAGACCATAAGGCTGATCTCGCGCAAATCGACGCCGCTTGGGCAGAGCCTGGTGCTTGGGCACGACGGCAAGGAATATCAATTTTCGCTGCCGCTGATCGGCGCTTATCAGATGAACAATGTGCTGACCGCTGCCGGGCTGGTGCTGGCGACCGGCGGGGAATGGGCAGCGACGCTGTCGGGGATGGGCCGCGTATCGCCAGTCCGCGGACGGCTGGAACGGGCCGTCATCAGCCGCGCCGGTGCACCAGTCTATATCGACTATGCGCACACGCCCGATGCGATTCAGGCGGCGATCGAGGCGCTTCGCCCGCATGTCGAGGGCCGTTTGATCACCGTCCTCGGCGCGGGGGGTGACAGGGATGAGGGCAAGCGGCCCGAAATGGGCGCGGTCGCGGCGCGCTTGAGCGATGTAGTGATTGTCACCGATGACAATCCGCGCAGCGAGGAACCGGCGTCGATCCGGCGCGCCATGCTCACCGGCGCGCCCGAGGCAAAGGAAATCGGCGACCGCCGTGAAGCAATCGCCGCCGCCATCGAGATGGCGGAGGCCGGGGACATCGTTCTGGTTGCCGGCAAGGGTCATGAACAGGGCCAGATCATAGGAGACCAGGTGCTGCCGTTCGACGACGTGACCGTGGCGCGGGAATGCGCGGCATGAGCGGGCCCCTCTGGACGTCCGATGAAATCACCGCCGCGACCGGCGGGGCCCTCAATGGCGATCCGTTCGAGACAAGCGGCGTCACCTTCGACAGCCGCGAGGTGGAGCCGGGCTGGCTGTTCGTCGCCATGCCGGGGACCATCGCCGACGGCCATGATTATGTTGGCAAGGCTTTCGCAGCGGGCGCAACGGCGGCGTTGGTCAGCAACCCCGTCGAAGGGCCGCACGTGCTGGTCGACGATGTCGCCAGGGCGCTGACCGATCTCGCCATCGCAGGCCGCGGCCGCGTGACGGGCACGGTCATCGGCGTGACCGGTTCGGTCGGCAAGACATCGACCAAGGAGGCGCTATATGCCGCACTCAACCGCTTCGCGCGCGGCCGGGTTCATCGTTCGGTCAAAAGCTACAACAATCACACCGGCGTTCCGCTGAGCCTTGCCCGGATGCCGCGGGACAGCGAATTCGCGGTGCTGGAAATGGGCATGAACCGGGCCGGCGAGATTGCCGCTCTGACCCGGCTGGTGCGGCCGAATGTCGCGCTCGTCACGACCATCGCCTCGGCGCATATCGAGCATCTGGGATCGATGGAGGCGATCGCCGACGCCAAGGCCGAGATCTTCGAAGGGCTGGAGCCCGACGGGGTCGCCATCCTGCCGGAGGACACGCCTTATCGCGACCGGCTGGTCAAGGCCGCGCGCCTACATGCCGACCGGATCGTGACTTTCGGCAATGGGCGAGGCCGATGTGGTCGCGATGCACGCCGTCCGGGCCGAAAATGGCGGCAGCCTGGTCACGGCGCGGCTAGTGGAGAGCGAGATGACCTATACCATCGCCCAGCGCGGCGATCATTGGGTGTCCAATTCGCTCGCCGTGTTGGCGGCGGTCGAGGCGGTCAACGCCGACCTCGCCATCGCCGGTCTGGCGCTGGCTGACATGGGCGGGCTCAAAGGACGCGGCGAACGGCACCGGCTGAAGGTCGAAGGGGGAACCTACCTGCTGATTGACGAAAGCTACAACGCCAACCCGGCATCGATGGCGGCGACGCTGAAGGCGCTGGGCGAGGAGCGCGACGTCAAGCGCCGGATCGCGGTGCTGGGCCCAATGCGCGAGCTGGGCGAGCACGCCGACGAGCTTCACGCGGCGCTTGCGCCGGCGGTGATCGAAGCCAAGGTCGACCGCCTGATCCTGGTCAGTGAAGATATGTGGCCCTTGGAAGCAGCCCTTGCCGGCAAGCTTCAGGTCGACCGCGCCGAGGGCGCCGACGATGCGGCCGCCCGGCTCGCGGAGGTTGTTCGGCCGGGCGATGCTATTTTGGTCAAGGCATCCAACTCTATTGGGCTTGCTAAGCTGGTCGAGCGAATGGCAGGGGGCTTGGCTGAGGGTCTGCCCTCCCGCTAGCGAGGCCGTGATGGTGACGAAAAAGCTCTTTGGGAGTGAGCGAGTGCAGCAAGGGAGGAAGTCCTACCCGGCTATCGAGCGAGCATGCCAAAGAACTTTTTCGTCCCACCCGAAGGGCATTGCCCTGCCGGCGCTGCGCATCGTCGAAGTGCTCGACCGGGGAGTATCCCCGCTCTTCGCCCTTCTCCTTGCTCAGCTTCCGGCACGCCAGTGTCACGGCCTCGCTAGCAGGGAGGGCAGACCCTAAATGCTCTACCTGATCGCCGAGCAGCTGGACTTTCCCGGCATCTTCAATCTCATTCGCTACATCAGCTTTCGGGCTGGCGGGGCGACCGCGACGGCATTGCTGATCGGCTTGTTGCTGGGCCCGGCCTTCATCCGCTGGCTCCGCGCCACCCAGGGCAAGGGTCAGCCGATCCGCTCCGATGGGCCGCAGAGCCATCTCGCCAAGCGCGGCACACCGACGATGGGCGGGCTGTTAATTCTGGTGTCGGTGGGGATTTCGGTCCTGCTGTGGATGGATTTGTCCAATCCTTACGTCTGGGCGTGCCTGCTGGTGACCGGCGGGTTCGGGCTGATCGGGTTCCTCGACGATTATGACAAGGTGAAGAAGGCGCACCATGCCGGGCTATCGGGTAAGATGCGGCTTTTCCTGGAATTCGCCATCGCGGGATTTGCGACCTGGCTGATGGTGCGGATGAGCGGGACGCAGCTCTATCTGCCGTTTGTCCAGGGGGCGGTGGTCGACCTTGGCTGGCTGTATATCGCGTTCGGAGCGTTCGTGATCGTCGCGTTCGGCAATAGCGTGAACCTGACCGACGGGCTCGACGGGCTGGCGACGATGCCGGTGATCATCGCCGCGGTCGCCTTCACGCTGATCGCCTATCTGGTCGGCAATGTGAAATATGCGACTTATCTCGGCATTCCGCTTGTGACCGGGGCAGGCGATCTGACCGTCCTGCTGCTGGCGATCGTCGGCGCGGGGCTCGCCTTCCTGTGGTTCAACGCACCGCCGGCGGCGGTGTTCATGGGAGACACGGGCAGCCTCGCGCTCGGCGGGGCGCTGGGCGCGGTTGCGGTGGCGACCCACCATGAGTTCGTGCTGGCGGTGATCGGCGGGCTGTTCGTGCTGGAGGCGGTCAGCGTCATCGTCCAGGTGTTCTGGTTCAAGCGATACGGCAAGCGCATCTTCCGAATGGCGCCGATCCACCATCATTTCGAGCATCTCGGCTGGAGCGAGCCGACCGTGGTGATCCGCTTCTGGATCATCAGCTTCATCCTCGCGCTGGCGGGGCTTTCGACGCTCAAGCTCAGGTGATCACGGCCAAGGCCTTCGCCGGAAAACATTATGCCGTGCTGGGCCTCGCAAGAAGCGGCCTGGCGACGGTCGAGGCGCTGTTGGCGAGCGGAGCGAAGGTAGCAGCGTGGGATGATCGGGAAGAAGCGCGAGCTAGGGCTCCGGGGGGTGTCGAGCTACGAGATCTTGTTGACGGCGATCTCACCCAGTTTAACTCCATCGTTGTCACTCCCGGCCTGCCGCTCAACCGCCATCCGATCGCCAAGCGCGCCGCCGACGCCGGCGTCGAGATCATCGGCGATATCGAGCTGTTCGCCCGAGCCCGCCCCGAGCTTCCGCCGCATAAGGTGGTCGGGATCACCGGCACCAACGGCAAGTCGACCACCACCGCGCTCATTCACCACATGCTGCAGGAAGCGGGCGTGCCGACGGCGATGGGCGGCAACATTGGCTTGCCGATCCTGGTGCAGGACCCGCTTCCGAAGGGTGGCATCTACGTGCTGGAACTGTCGAGTTACCAGATCGACCTGACGCAGACGCTGGATTGCGAGGTCGCAGTGCTGATCAACATCACGCCCGACCATCTCGATCGATATGACAGTTTCGAGGCCTATGGCCGATCCAAGCTGCGGCTGTTCGCAATGCAGTCGCCCGGGCGGCCAGTCGTGATCGGGGATCCGACCGGGACGGAAGAGGACCTCGTCGGCAATTACATCGACGACCTGCACGCATCCGGACGCAATCCGGTCGAGCATCAGGTGCTGGTCAACACCGCCTGGGACCGAGGCGTCACTTTCTCCGCCGGTGCGCTATATGTCGACGGCCGCAGGATTACGCCGCAGGCCGACTGGCCGGCGCTGCAGGGTCCTCATAATGCCTGGAATGCCTGTCTCGCTACTGTCGCTTGCCAGCTGATCGGCCTCGACATGGGCGCAATCGTCGAAGGATTGATGACCTATCCCGGCCTGCCGCACCGCCTTGAGCGGGTGCTGGACCGGGCTGGCGTTCTGTACGTGAACGACAGCAAGGCGACCAATGCCGAGGCGGCGGCTCCCGCGCTGGCGGCATATCCGCGCGTCCGCTGGATCGTCGGCGGGCAGGCAAAGGCGGAAACGTTGGGCGACACCGCCAGGCAGCTCGACCATGTCGTGAAGGCCTATACCATCGGCGAGGCTGGGCCGATGTTCGCTCGGCTACTTCGCGAGGCGGGGGTCGAGGTCGAGGAATGCGAAACGCTTGAAAATGCGGTGAATCGTGCGGCGGCGGATTCACAAAGCGGAGAGACTGTCCTACTCTCCCCGGCAAGCGCGTCGTTCGACCAGTTTCGGGACTTCGAAGCGCGGGGCGACCGGTTCCGCGAACTGGTGGAGGGGCTATGAACGCGACATCGATTACCGGCCGGATCAAGGCCAGCGCGGCGCTGGTCGATCCCAGCCGCTATGGCCGGTCGGATCGATCGCCGGTCAGCCGCTGGTTCTGGGAAATCGATCGCGTTCTGCTGTTCATGCTGGCGGTGTTGATCGGTTTCGGCCTGATCGCGGTCGCCGCGGCAAGCCCGGCGGCGGCGCAGCGCTATTCGGGCGGATCGGTGCGCTTTGCCGAACTTCATTATTTCTACCGGCAGATTGCGTGGATCCTGCTGTCGATGCCGGTGATGATCATCATCTCGATGCTGCCGCGCGACCGGCTCCGGCGGCTGTCGCTGATCGGCGCGCTGGTGTGCACGGTCGCGCTGGCGCTGGTGCCGATGCTGGGCGCGGAAGTGAACGGGGCGAAGCGCTGGCTCAACCTGGGCATCGGCCAATTCCAGCCGTCCGAGTTCCTGAAGCCCTTCTTCGTCGTGTCGATGGCCTGGCTGCTGTCACTGCGCGAAGCCGACAAGTCGCTGCCGATCTTCAGCCTGTCGGCGGTGCTGCTGGGGGTCGTCTCGGTGCTCTTGATGCGGCAGCCGGATTTCGGATCGACCATCATCTTTGCCGCCGTATGGGTAGCGATGCTGGCGATTGCCGGGCTGAACCTGCGCATCCTTGTCGGACTCGGTCTGGCCGGGCTGGTCGGGATCGTCCTCGCTTATTTCTTCTACGATGTGGCTACCGTGCGCATCGACGGTTTCCTGTTTGGCGAAGGCGACAATTTCCAGGTCGAGAATGCGATGCGCACGCTGACCGCTGGCGGCCTGTTCGGCATGGGTCCGGGCGGAGGCACCCGCAAATTCGGACTGCCCGAGCCGCACACCGATTATATTTTCTCGGTCATCGGGGAGGAGTTCGGGCTAATCGCTTGCCTGGCGGTCGCGCTGCTCTATCTCGGCATTGTCGCGCGGGTGCTGGTCAAGCTGCTCGACGAAGAATCCTCCTTCGCCATCCTCGCGGCGGCCGGCCTCGTCATCCAGTTCGGGCTGCAAGCGCTGATCAACATGGCGGTCAACGTCCAGATCGCGCCGTCGAAGGGCATGACCCTGCCATTCATTAGCTATGGCGGTTCGTCGATGCTGGCGCTGTCGATCGCGATGGGATTGCTGCTCGCCTTCACGCGGCGAAACCCCTATTTGAGCCGCTCGCCCTACGTCGTGAAATGGGGCGGGGAGAATATTCGCGGATGAACATCACTCTCGCCGCTGGGGGCACCGGCGGGCATATGGTCCCGGCCCATGCGCTTGCCGCCGAACTGAAATCGCGCGGGCATGGCGTGATGCTGATCACGGACGACCGGGGCGCCAAGATACCGGGCCTGTTCGAGGCTGTCCCGACGCATATCCTCCCGGCCGGACGGCTTGGTGGAGGTCCGATCGGAATGTTGAAGGCGGTTCGCTCGGTACTAGCCGGGCGGCGGCAGGCCAAGGCGCTCTACCGCGAATTCACACCCGACGCGGTGGTCGGCTTTGGCGGTTATCCCGCCTTTCCGGCGCTGCTGGCCGCAAGTTCGCTCAAAATCCCGACGATCCTGCATGAGCAGAATGCCGTGCTGGGCCGGGTCAATCGCTGGGTGGCGGGCGACGCGGCCGCCATCGCCACTGCCTATCCCCAGGTAGAGCGATTGAAGCGCGCCTATCGGAGCAAGGTCGAACTGGTGGGCAATCCGGTGCGGGAAGCGGTCGCGCGGCTCGGCACCATGCCGTTTCCCGAATATGACGACACGGCGCCGCTCAAGATCCTCGTCACTGGGGGAAGCCAGGGGGCGACCATCCTCGGCCAGGTGGTGCCAGACGCGCTCGGCCAGCTTCCGCCCAAGCTTCGCCATCGCTTGCAGGTGATGCAGCAGTGCCGCGCCGACGATATCGAGGCGGTGCGCCAGCGCTATGCCGCGCTCAACATCCCGGCCGAGCTGCTGACCTATATCGAGGACATGCCCGACCGGCTGGCCGAGGCGCATTTGATCATTGCGCGCGCCGGCGCGTCGACCATCGCCGAGCTGACCGCTGCCGGAAGGCCGGCGATCCTGGTACCACTGCCGATCGCGACCGACGATCACCAGACCGCCAATGCGCGCGAAATGGCCGTTGCTGGTGGAGCGCGGATGATTCCGCAGAGCGAGTTCACCGCTGAAGCCCTGAGCGCACAGATCGCGGCGATCGCCGGCGATGCCCAGGCGTTGTCCAATGCCGCCGAGCGGGCACTATCGGTGGGAAGGCCTCATGCGACGAGCGACCTGGCCGATCTGGTCGAGCGGATCGCCGGAGGCGCGGCGCCCCTGCTGGTCGGGCGGGTCGAGACTGGACGGCCATCGCTGGCGATGGGGGCGCCGGCATGAAAGCAATGGGGACCGAAATCGGGACGATCCACTTTGTCGGCATCGGCGGTATCGGCATGTCGGGGATCGCCGAAGTGATGCATCATCTGGGTTATCAGGTGCAGGGCAGCGATCAGGCCGAGAGCTATGTCGTCGAAGGACTGCGCAAAAAGGGCATTCCAATTGCGATCGGCCATAGCGCCGACAATCTGGGCGATGCGCGGGTGGTCGTCTGCTCGACCGCCATTTCGCGCGGCAATCCCGAAGTCGAGGCGGCGATCGAGCGACGAGTGCCGCTGGTCCGCCGCGCCGAAATGTTGGCCGAGCTCATGCGCATGCAGTCGACCATCGCGGTGGCGGGAACCCACGGCAAGACGACGACCACCTCGATGATCGCGGCGATGCTCGATGCCGGCGGGCTCGATCCGACCGTGATCAATGGCGGCGTGATCAATGCTTATGGATCGAACGCCCGGCTCGGCAAATCCGACTGGATGGTGGTCGAGGCGGACGAAAGCGACGGCAGTTTCCTGAGGCTCGACGGGACAATCGCGGTGGTGACCAACATCGATCCCGAGCATCTGGAGCATTATGGCAGTTTCGACGCGATCAAGGACGCCTTTGTCGAGTTCGTCGAGAATGTGCCCTTCTACGGGCTGGCGGTCATGTGCGTTGATCATCCCGAAGTGCAGGGCGTGCTCAGCCGCATCCGCGACCGCCGGATCGTCACCTACGGGACCTCGGCGCTGGCCGACCTTCGCGCCGAGAACATCGAGGCGCTGAACGGCGGCAGCCGGTTCGACGTGTCGGTCCATCAGGCGGACGGAGAGAGGCGGACGATCACCGGAATTTTCGTGCCGATGCCGGGGCGGCACAATGTGCTCAACGCGCTGGCGGCGGTCGCGGTCGGGCTGGAGTTCAAACTGGCGGACGAGGTGATCGAGCGCGGATTCGAGCGGTTCGACGGGGTCAAGCGCCGCTTCACCCGGGCCGGCGAGATCGGCGGTGCGACGATCATCGATGATTATGCGCACCATCCGGTCGAGATCCGGGCCGTGCTCGCGGCGGCGCGGGAGTCCGCCGAGGAGCGGGTCATCGCGGTCGTCCAGCCGCATCGCTTCACCCGCCTTCACGACCTGATGGATGATTTCCAGAATGCGTTCAACGACGCCGACGTGGTGTTTGTCGCGCCGGTCTATGCCGCGGGTGAGGAGCCGATCGAAGGCGTTGACGCGGCGGCGCTGGCCGAGGGGCTTCGGGCGCGCGGGCATCGATTGGTAAAGACGGTCGAGAGCGCCGCCGACTTGGCAGCCAATCTTCGCGACCTGGCGGCGCAAGGCGACATCGTCATTTGCATGGGAGCGGGCGACATTACGAAATGGGCCGCTGGGCTGGCGGACGGGATCGGGAAGGCGCGCGCCGCCAAATGAGCACCGCCCCGACAATTCCCGCCGTTCGAGGCAAGCTGAAGGTCGATGCCCCGCTTGCGCCGCTGGTCTGGTTCAAGTCTGGCGGCAACGCCGACCTTTTGTTCGAGCCGGCCGATCGCGACGACCTGGTACAATTCCTCCGCAATCTCGATCCGGATGCACCTGTCATGGCGCTTGGTCTTGGTTCCAACATGATCGTTCGCGACGGAGGGGTGCCGGGCGTGACGGTGCGGCTGGGCAAGGCCTTTTCGAAGATCGAGCGGCTCGACGATGTGAC
The DNA here is from genome assembly GCA_963750385.1 of uncultured Alphaproteobacteria bacterium. Lineage (GTDB taxonomy): Bacteria > Pseudomonadota > Alphaproteobacteria > Sphingomonadales > Sphingomonadaceae > Sphingomicrobium. The sequence goes on from CAVVQJ010000008.1 coordinate 54,960, forward strand.
TTTGAAGTGCGGGGGCGGGGCATCGGGCATCCTCGTCTCCTCGACCGCGCGCGATGCCGGGATCGCCGGGCTGGAATTCCTGCGCGGAATCCCCGGAACGGTCGGGGGCTTCGTCAGAATGAACGGTGGCGCCTATGGCCGCGAGGTGGTCGATATACTGGTGTCGTGCACTGTCGTGCTGAAGGACGGCAGGCAGGAGGAGTGGCCGGCCGAGCAGCTGGACTATACTTATCGGCATTCCGAATTGCCGGAGGGCGCGGTGGTGGTCGAGGCAGTGTTTCGCGGGGTCCCCGGCGATCCGCTGATTATCGGCCAGGAAATGGACCGGATCGCCGCGGCTCGGGAGGAAACGCAACCCTTGAGGAGCCGCACGGGCGGGTCGACCTTCAAGAATCCGCCCGGCCACAAGGCCTGGGCGCTGGTCGACGCCGCGGGCTGCCGCGGGCTCCGGATCGGCGATGCGCAAGTATCGGAGAAGCATTGCAATTTCCTCCTCAACCTCGGTAACGCTAGCTCGTCCGACATCGAGGAGCTGGGTGAGGAAGTGCGGCGCCGGGTGCAGGACAAGACCAACATCACCCTTGAATGGGAAATCCAGCGGATCGGAGTGGCTTAGGAGTGGCGCAACAGCTCGACCGGAATCTCAATATCGTCGTGCTGATGGGCGGCTGGTCATCCGAACGAACCGTGTCGCTGATGAGCGGCAATGGGGTTGCCGATGCACTTGCGGAGCGTGGATTCACCAACGTCACGCCCGTCGACATGGATCGCAACGTCGCCCAGGTGCTGGCCGCGATCCGACCTGACGTTGTGTTCAACGCGCTGCACGGAACGCCGGGAGAGGACGGGACGGTGCAGGGCCTGCTCGACCTGATGCAGATTCCCTACACGCACAGCGGGCTGGAGACCTCGGTCATCGCCATCGACAAGGAACTGACCAAGATGGTGCTGGTGCCCCACGGCATTCGCATGCCCAAGGGCAAGATCGTCGGAACGGACACCTTGTACGAGGGTGATCCAATGACCCGGCCCTATGTTTTGAAACCGGTCAACGAGGGGTCATCGGTCGGGGTCGCCATCGTTACCGACGACAGCAATTACGGCCATCCGATCAGCGCCAAGGCCGAGGGGCCCTGGCAGCATTTCGACCGCCTTCTGGCCGAGCCCTTCATTCGTGGCCGCGAACTGACGGTCGCGGTGATGGGCGATGAAGCCATGTGCGTCACCGAACTTAAACCCAAGGCGGGCTTCTATGACTTCGACGCCAAATATACCGATGGCCTGACCGAGCATGTCTGTCCGGCGGACGTGCCGCCCAATATCGCCCAGGAAATGATGGACATGGCGCTCGCCGCGCATCGCCTGTTGGGGTGCAAGGGCGCCTCGCGGTCCGACTTCCGCTGGGACGATTCGCAAGGCGAAGCCGGAAGTCTATCTGCTCGAGGTCAACACCCAGCCGGGCATGACCCCGCTAAGCCTGGTTCCCGAGCAGGCGCGGCAGAAGGGCATCAGCTATGGCGAGCTGGTCGAACGAATGCTCGCCGAGGCCTTGGCCGGTGCGGCTGAAAAGCCCCAGGCGCTTGAGCCGGTGGTCAGCGGATGAGCGCGGCGCACGTCCGGCGGGGATCGTCGGGCCGGTCGCGACCCGGAAAGGCGACGGCCCGCGGATCCAAAAGGCTGGCGGCCAAGGAAGCTCAGGCCAACCGGCTGGCGACCTGGGCATTCGGCCTTTTCGTGCTGGCGATTGCCGGAGTGGCGCTGGTCGCACTCGATGTCCCGGCCAAGATCGGGCTGGCCGCGGGCGAGGCCGTGGGCGATGCGGGCTTTCGAGTGAAAAGCGTCGACGTGCAGGGCCTTCGTCAGATGGACCCCAAGCCGGTCTATGCGCTGGCATTGGACCAGAAGACGACTGCGATGCCGCTGGTCGATGTCAGCGGAATTCGCGACAAGCTGCTCGGTTTTGGCTGGGTCAAGGATGCGCGGGTCTCGCGCCGGTTCCCCGACACGCTGGTGATCGACATCGTCGAGCGTAAACCAGCCGCCCTATGGCAGAACGACAATCGCCTGTCGCTGATCGATGCCGAAGGAGTGGTGCTCGATCGGGTCCCCGTCAGCCGGATGCCGGATCTGCCGTTGCTGGTCGGCAAGGGAGCCAATGTCCAGTCGGTGGCGCTCGAGCGCCTGCTCGACAAGGTGCCCGCGCTAAAGGCGCAATTGGTCTCGGCCAACTGGGTCGGGCAGCGCCGTTGGGATCTGTCGTTTCAGTCGGGCGAGACGATTTCGCTGCCCGAAGGCCAGGCCGCCGCCGGCACGGCGCTTGTCAAATTCGCCAAGATGGACAAATCGGCGGGATTGCTCGGTCGGGGCATTCTTCGCTTCGACCTGCGCATTCCCGGCAAGATGACCGTTCGCCTTCCCCGGGAGCCTGGCGAGGCAATCATTCCCGAACCCCTGTCTGAAGGCTAGAATCGACCCGTCATGGCCGCCGCATCCGACCAGCCGCTGATCGCCGCGCTCGACATTGGATCGTCCAAGGTCACCGCCTTGATCGTGACCCGCGATGCCGACGGGCGGCTGCGCGTGCTGGGCACCGGCCAGCGCGAAAGCCGCGGCGTCAAGCGCGGCTATGTCACCGACATGGAGGCAAGCGAGGTGGCGGTGCGCGAGGCGGTCGAAATCGCCGAACGCATGTCTGGGGTGACCGTCGACGACGTCTGGGCCAGCTTTGCCGCGGGCGGGCTGGTCAGCGATGTCGCCAATGTCGAGGTCGAGCTTGGCGGCCATCAGGTCGAGCAGTCGGACATCAACGAGCTGTTGTCGGTCGGCAAGCGCGCAATCGATCGCAACGGGCAGGTCGTGCTCCATGCCCATCCCGCGCTATATACGATCGACGGGGTCGAGGGCGTCCATCATCCGATCGGGCTTCACGCCGACCGGCTGGGGGTCGACATTCATGTCGTCGCGGCCGACCCGGCCCCGCTTCGCAATATCGATTTCGTTATCCGCTCGGCCCACCTCGGCGTGAAGGCGATCGTAGCCTCGCCGGTGGCGGCGGCACTGGCCTGCCTGACCCAGGAAGAGCGCGAGCTTGGTGTCGCGCTGGTCGAGCTAGGGGCCGAGGTGACCAACGTTTCGCTCCACGCCGGGGGCATGCTGGTCGGCTTGCGCTCGATACCGCTGGGCGCCAAGGACGTAACTGACGACATCGCCTGCGCCTTCGGAGTCCAGCGGCGCGAGGCGGAGCGGATGAAGTGTCGCTTCGGATCGGCAATGACGTCCCCACGCGACAATCACGAGATGATCGAGGCGGTGCCGATGGGCGGCGACGATGGCGGGGAGCCACTGCGAATCACCCATGCCCAACTGATCACCGTTATCCGCCAGCGGACCGAGGCGATTACCAATGAGGTCGAGACGGCGCTCAAGAGCCTGGGGTTCAGCGGGCCGGTGGGCCGGCAAGTCGTTCTGACCGGCGGCGGCGCGGAACTGAAGAATATCGCCGATTATATGCAGGGCGTTCTAGGCCGAGCGGTCCGCGTCGGGCGGCCAAAGACGATCACCGGTCTGCCCGAGGCCCATAGCGGCCCGGCCTTTTCGACCCTGGTCGGGCTGGCGATGCTGGCATCGACCGCAAGCGGCGACATCCGCGACCTGGCAATGGGATCGGGCCGCGAGCGCAAACCCGCTAGCGGCATGTTCGGCCGGCTGATATCGGCAATGCGGGGCGGGTTTTAGTACGCCGGCCTGACAGTAGTTTCGCACGCAAAAGGGGGGCGGGCGATGGCGACGATCGCGACGGCCAATAATGCAACCCGGGCACTCGTCATCCTGCTCGGCGCAGCGGTGTTCCTCAACTATGTCGACCGTGGCGCGATTGGCATTGCGGCGCCATTGATGAAGTCGGACCTGGCCTTGTCGGACGAGGCCTATGGCCTCGTTTTCTCTGCCTTTTTCTGGATCTACGCGCCCGTACAGTTGTTCGCTGGATGGTTGTGCGACCGCTTCTCGGTCTACAGGCTGATGGCGGGGGGAATCCTGTTGTGGGCTGTCAGCACGCTGCTGATGGGCTTTGCCGGCGGTTTCCTGTCGTTGCTGATCCTTCGGATCATGCTCGGCGTGGGCGAGAGCATTTCCTTTCCTGGAAGTTCCAAGATCATCGCCCGTCACATTCCTCCCGAACAGCGCGGGATGGCCAATGCGATGGTCGCCGCGGGCCTTGCCCTGGGCCCGGCAGCAGGAACGCTGGTCGGCGGGCTTATTCTAGGAAGTTGGGGATGGCATGCCATTTTCCTGGTTTTCGGGGTCGTTACGCTGGTCTGGCTGGTGCCGTGGCGATTAACCGTGCGTTCGCTGCCAACCACGGGATATCACGATGAGGGTGCCAAGGTGCCGGTGGCGATGCTGCTGACGAAATGGCCGCTGTGGTCGATGTCGATCGTCCACGCGCTCGGCAATTACTGCTTCTATTTCCTGCTTGCCTGGCTACCGCTGTTCCTGACCAAGGCGCGCGGTTTCAGCATTGGCGAAATGACGATGCTGGCGACGCTTGGTTACACGGTTCAGGGCGTCTGTGCGCTCGGCTATGGGCAGTTCTCCGATTGGTGGACGCGGTCGGGTCGATCGGAAGCCCTATGCCGCCGCTGGATGATGGTTGCGAGCCAGGCGCTGGCCGCCGCGGCGATCCTTGGCCTTGCCTTTGCCCAGGACGCCGTCACGATCGGCATCCTGCTGTGCCTGGCCGGCGCTGCCTCGGCTTCGCTGTCGCTCAATCTCTACGCGGTGGCCCAGATGTTCGCCGGACCCCGCGCTTCTGGAACATGGGTCGGCGTGCAAAATGCCATCGGCAACCTGTCGGGGATTGTCGGCCCGATTATCACCGGTATCGTCGTCACGCGCGCCGGGTACAACAGCGCATTCATTCTGACCGCAGCGGTTGCCTTGTTCGGCGCCTTCTGGTGGGCGCTGGCGGTCCCGCGCATTGCCCAAGTAAAACTCGACTAATGTTTAAAGTTAACGACAATCGGAGCTTTTCTTGCCTGTCCCATATTGAATCATGGCGAGTTTGCCGGGGCACAATCGGCGCTTTTTTTCGTTCTGTGTTAACTTTTCCGCTTGTCGCGAGAATCACAATGATTCAAAGATTCCCCCAACAAATTCAAAGCGCCCGCGCGCAGGGGAGGGGTTAGTCCATGAGCCTTGATTTCGTCCGGCCCGAAGTCGACGAACTTCGCCCGAGGATCAGTGTCATCGGTGTTGGCGGCGCCGGCGGCAACGCCATCGGCAACATGATCCGCTCCGATGTCCAGGGCGTCCAGTTCCTGGTCGCCAATACCGACGCGCAGGCATTGAACGCGTCTCAGGCCGATGCGCGAATTCAGCTTGGTCTCAAGATTACCCAGGGGCTCGGTGCCGGATCGCGGCCAGAGATCGGCCGCGCAGCCGCCGAGGAGACGCTCGAGGAAATCGAGAAGGCGCTCGAAGGGGCGCATATGTGCTTCATCGCCGCGGGTATGGGCGGCGGAACCGGCACCGGCGCCGCGCCGGTCATCGCCAAGGCGGCGCGCGACAAGGGCATTTTGACCGTCGGCGTCGTGACGAAGCCATTCGCCTTCGAAGGCACTCGCCGCGGCCGCTCGGCCGATGCGGGCATCGAAGAGCTGCAAAAACATGTCGACACGCTGATCGTCATTCCCAACCAGAATCTGTTCCGCCTTGCCACATCGGAAACGACCTTCAAGGAAGCGTTCGAGATGGCCGACGAGGTCCTTCAGCAGGGCGTTCGCGGCATCACCGACCTGATGGTCATGCCCGGCCTGATCAATCTCGACTTCGCCGATGTTCGTTCGGTGATGGGGGAAATGGGCAAGGCGATGATGGGTACCGGCGAGGCCGACGGCGACAATCGAGCGATCGAGGCCGCCGAAAAGGCGATTTCGAACCCGCTGCTTGACGGCGTGAGCATGAAGGGCGCCAAGGGCGTCATCATCTCGATTACCGGCGGCGAGGATATGCGCCTGATGGAGGTCGACGAAGCTGCCAGCCATATCAAGGAACTGGTCGACCCCGACGCCAACATTATCTGGGGTAGTGCCTTCAACAACAATCTCGACGGCAAAATCCGCGTGTCGGTCGTCGCGACCGGCATCGAGGCCGAAACTGCCGCCCAGCCGAGCCCGGGCAAGGTTTTCACCTTCCCAACCGCCGCCCGGCCGGCGACGATCACGCCGACTGCGACACCGGCGCACGAGCCAAAAGATGACCTTGCCGACGAGGAGCCGCTGGACCTGACCGCCGATGACGAGGCGGGGGATGAACTCTTGCTCGATAGCGACGACATATTGGCTGATCCGGTGCAAGGCACCCCGATCGCGCCGCCGGCGGACGACGAGGATATTGCCGCGACCGAGTCCAAGAGCGAGGCCGCCAAACCGGCGCGCGAAAGCGGAACCCTGTTCGAGCGGATGTCGAATATCGCGCGCGGTGCGGCCCAGGCTAATGTCGAGGAGGAGCCGGCTCCGGGCTTCCGTCGCGAGCCGCTCGACATTCCGCGTTTCCTCAACCGCCAGAACAACCAGTAAATGGCTGCATGTTGGCGCCCGGCTCGTCGCCGGGTCGCCACGGCCCGTCGCGCATCGCTTTCCAGCAAGCTTTGAGCAAGCTTCGGTCAGGCATGATCCAGAAAATGCGCAAATATCTGCCTGGTCAGTCTGCCGTTTGCGGCTTGCTACTTTGCTCCATTGCCTTCGTCGCCCGTCCCGCCGCCGCTCAATATATCGGTGCGGCGCCGCCTCCGCCCGCCCCTGTCATGCCCGGAGTGGTTCAGACACCGGCTGATCAACTCGCGCGCAACGTCCGCCTGTTGGCGCTGTCGCCACGCGACTTCAATGCCTTGATCGGCGCCGGCAGGGCCGCGCTCGAACTTGGGGATGTGCAGGCCGCGGCGGGCTTCTTTGGGCGCGCCGAAGAGGTCAATCCCCGCGCTCCCGCAGCGAAGGCCGGTCTCGGCGCGGCGATGGTCAACATGGGCGACGCCGATGGAGCCATCTTTTATTTCAACCAGGCGACCAGGCTTGGCGCGGCCCCGCTGACGCTGGCGACCGATCGCGGCATGGCGCGCGATTTGCTCGGTGATCTCCGCGCTGCCCAGTCCGACTATCGGCTGGCGATTGCGGGCTTGGCATCCGACGAGGCGCGCCGCCGACTTGCGCTCAGCCTGGCGATCGGCCGCGACAGAAAGGGCGCGCTAGACACGCTTCAGCCATTGCTGAACCGCCGTGACCCGGCGGCGCAGCGAACCCGCGCGTTTGTCCTCGCGCTGGTCGGTGACCGCACCGGCGCTGGACAGGCGATCGAGGCGGTAATGCCCGGTGCGGCGGCCCGGTTCGAGCCATTCTTCCGCTACCTTCCCAACCTCAGCATCCCCGAGAAGGCCGCAGCGGTACACCTCGGAATCTTCCCGGAAAATGCGGCTGTGCGGGTGGCGCAGGCCAATGCAGTTCCTTCGCCGCCTGTCGCGCAGCCGGCAAAGCCTCCGGTTGTCGCTGTCACCACGCCGCGCCCTGTCCCCTTGCCCGCGCCGGTCAAGGTGGCGTCTTCCGAGCCGGCGGCCGGCGCGGCCTCACCGTCTTTTAGCTTGCCGTCGGCGAATCGTGCCACGCCGACGGCTTCCACGGCTGCGCCCGCGATCGAGCTGGCTCGGGCGACACCCGAGCCCGAGCCGATTGTCGAGATTGCTTCGACGGCATCGACGGTAAGTGAGCCTAAGCCCTCATTCTCGATCGACGACATCAAGCCGGCCGAGGATGAAGGGCATTTGAGCGGCATCGACAAATTGCTGGCGACGATGGCCGAAGCTCCTCCGCGTCCCATGCCCAAAGTTGAAACCAAGGCGACCCAAGCGGAGGACAAGCCAAGCAAGGCCGACAAGGCCGCCGCGGCGAAGAAGGCGGCCGAGAAGAAGAAGCGCGACGAGAAGCTGGCCGCCGAAAAGAAGGCGAGGGAGGAAGCGGCCAGGATGGGAGTTGCGGGCACCAACTGGGTGCAACTGGCCGGCGGATCGAACCAGGACCGGATGGGGAGCGAATATAACAAACTGTCGGGCAAGGCGGGCCAACTGCTGAAATCGCGAAGCGGCTATGTCACCGCGGGCAAGGACTACTTCCGGCTGCTGGTGGGACCGTTCGATAGCAAGTCCGAGGCGCAGGAATTCGTCAACAAGCTTGCCAAGGAAGGCGTCGACGGCTTTAGCTGGACACGCACTCCCGCCCAGATCAAGATCGAGAAAATCGGCTCCCGATGACGCTTCCGAAGGCCCTTGCCGCGCAGCCAAGTCAATCGCGCGGCCGGGCCTTCGTTGAGGACGACAGCGGCCCGCGAGGGCCGCGCGACGACTTTCAGCGCGACCGCGACCGGATCGTTCATTCGGTTGCTTTCCGGCGCTTGAGGCACAAAACGCAGGTGTTCGTGGCGCCCGACGGCGATCATTTCCGGGTGCGCCTGACCCATTCGATCGAGGTCGCGCAGATTGGCCGGACAATAGCCCGCGCCCTGGGGCTCAACGAGGATCTGACCGAAGCGCTGTGCCTGGCCCACGACCTTGGCCATCCGCCGTTCGGTCATGGGGGGGAGGAAGCGCTCCAGGCGAATCTTGCCGATGCCGGCGGCTTCGATCACAACGCCCACACGCTTCGCCTCGTGACCGCGCTTGAAAATCCTTATCCGGGGTTCGACGGACTCAACCTGACCTGGGAAACGCTGGAAGGGCTGGCCAAGCATAACGGCCCCATCGACAACCCCGGTTGGGCGATGGTCGAGGCGGATGCCGGATTCGATCTGCAACTCGATTGCTGGCCAGGCCTCGAGGCGCAGGTCGCGGCGATCGCCGACGACATCGCCTATGACAACCACGACATCGACGACGGGCTGCGGTCGGGAATCCTCGATCTCGACGCGCTGCTCGACCTGCCACTCGTCAGGCAGCAATGGGACGCGATCGAGCGGCGGCATCCCGGGCTGGACCGAACACGCCAGTTGAAGGCGCTGGTCCGGGACGGGATCGGAGTGATGGTTGGCGACGTGCTCGAAGAAACCAAGCGGCGAATCGCCGAGGCAGGGGTGGAGTCGATTGACGACGTTCGCGCCGCGGGACGGCGGCTTGTCGATTTCTCGACCGAGATGCAGGCCGGCGAGCGTGCGCTCAAAAGCCACCTCTACGCCCAGCTCTACGATAGCGCCGCGCTGACCCCGATCCGTCTCGAAGCGCAGCGGATCGTCGCCGACCTGGCTTGCTGCTACCGCGACCATCCGCAACATCTGCCTTCCGGATGGCAGCGCGGGGCGGGCGAAACCGCCCGGCTGCGCGGGATCGGCGACTTTATCGCCGGGATGACGGACCGATTCGCCATTGCCCGGCATGAGGAACTGATCGGACCGGTGAACCTGCCGGATCGGTTCTAGGATGGGACGAGCCGACCGCAGATTTTGATTAAGACGTTAAATTTATGTTATGCATATCCGACTCTTGGGGGCAGTCGAGATGTTCAGAGCGGCGGGCGCATTGATATTGTTGGTGGCTGGTCAGCCGGCCTTGGCCGGGACGGACTTCGGCATCAGGACGGTTGGCGGGGTGGTGCGCAACGACGAGCGCATGGGTTTCGGCAAGCCGGAACCGACGCCGGCCGTCATCAAGACCCAATCGCAGGCGGTCTATGCGCCACAGCCGCAGCCCGGCTATATGGCTGCGCCGCTGGGCTCTGACAGCGCCATCGACATGGGCATGGTCCGGGGGATCGGTTCTCGCTGGGGCCGAGTGACCAGCACCTATCGAAGCTGGGCCCATAACCGACGCGTCGGCGGAGTCGCCAACAGCTACCATCTTCGCAATCGCGCAATCGACATCGCCCGCCGCCCGGGCATCAGTCATTGGCAAATCGCCGCTGCTTATCGAGCAGCCGGTTATAATCTTCTCGAATCGCTCGATGAGGGCGATCACAGCCATTTCGCCTTCGGACGGCCCGGCGAGTTCAAGCATCGCGGCCCAAAGCCGCAGATTGTGATCGCCAAGGCCGGCGAATTCACCGAGTGGCGAATCGTATATGCGCCATCGGGCGGAGGCAACTAAGCCCGGGCGATTTTCCGTTTCGAGTGAAGGGTGACGAGCTACGCCGCTTGGGCTAGACGCGCGGCAAATCCCCAACCGGTGAACCGCATTGTCTCTTTACGCCCGCTATGCCCATTTGCTTGACGATGTCCTCGACGATCTTGTCGCCGAAGGGCATTTGCCTGACGATGCCAACCGCAAGGCTGTCGCGGTCGAGCCGCCGCGCGATCCCGGGCATGGCGACCTGGCGACCAACGCGGCGATGGTGCTGGCCAAGGGGGCGGGGACCAACCCGCGTGCGCTAGCCGGGCTGATCGCGCCCAAGTTGGAGGCGTTGCCGGGCATTACCCAGGTCGAGATCGCCGGGCCCGGGTTCATCAACATGCGCCTGGGCGAGGATAGCTGGCGGGACGAACTGACCACGATTCTCAGCGAGGGTGAGCGCTACGGCCTGTCCGACGTCGGCAACAACGAGCGGGTCAATGTCGAATACGTCTCCGCGAATCCGACCGGACCGATGCACATGGGCCATTGCCGCGGAGCGGTGGTAGGCGATGCGCTGGCGCGTCTGCTCGAGGCGTCCGGCTTTCGGGTGACCAAGGAATATTATGTCAATGACGCGGGGTCGCAGGTCGATACGCTCGCCCGGTCCGCACATCTCCGCTACCGCGAGAAGCTGGGCGAGGACATCGGCGAGATCCCCGAGGGGCTTTATCCCGGCGACTATCTTAAACCGGTCGGAGCCATCCTCGCCGCCGAATATGGCGCCCGATATGTCGACGCGCCCGAAAGCGAATGGCTTGAGCTGTTCAAGGCCCGGACCGTCGCGGCGATGATCGATCTGATCAGGCACGACCTCGGCCTGCTCGGCATCCATCATGACATCTTCGCCTCTGAAAATGCGCTGCAGGCGTCGGGTAAGGTCGAACAGGGACTGGAAACGCTACGCGCCAAGGGTCTCGTCTATGAAGGCATGCTCGAAGCGCCGAAAGGGGAGACGCCCGAAGATTGGGAGCCGGTCGAACTGACCCTGTTCAAGTCGAGCCAGTTTGGCGACGATCAGGACCGCCCGATGAAGAAATCGGACGGGTCATGGACCTATTTCGGGGCCGATGCGGCCTATCACCTGCAAAAGGCCGAGAAGGCCGATCACCTGGTCAATATCTGGGGCGCGGACCATGCCGGCACGGTGAAGCGGGTGCAGGCAGCGGTCACCGCGCTAACCGATGGCCGCGTCGATCTGGATGTGAAGATCGTCCAGATGGTCAAGCTGCTCCGCGCGGGCGAGCCCATCAAAATGTCGAAGCGCGCAGGCAATTTTGTCACGCTGGCCGATGTGGTCGAGGAAGTCGGCAAGGACGTGGTCCGCTTCATGATGTTGACGCGCCGGGCCGATGCGCCGCTGGAATTCGATTTCGCCAAGGTGGTTGAGGCGTCGAAGGACAACCCCGTCTTTTACGTGCAATATGCCCATGCGCGGATTTCCTCGCTTCAGCGCAAGGCGGCCGACGCCGGCGTGGCGCTCGACGCGACGCCGGACCTGTCGCTGCTCGACGCCGAGGATCTGGCCCTGGTCAAGCTCGCTTCGCAATATCCGCGGACCGTCGAAGCGGCGGCGATGGCGCATGAGCCGCATCGGATCGCCTTTTATCTCTACGATCTCGCCGCCGCGCTTCACGCCCAGTGGAACCGTGGCAATGACGACACAGAGCGGCGCTTTCTTATTGAATCCAAGCCGGAATTAACGCGAGCGAGGCTGGAACTCGCGCGCGGGATCGGGCAGGTTATCCGCAACGGCCTGGCCCTGATGGGCGTGGAGGCCGCCGAGGAGATGCGCTGATGGCTGACGCGGGGGCGATCAAGGCGGGAGACCGGCTTCCCTGGCTCGAGCCCTATCGTGCGCCGCCCAAGCCTCGCAAGGCGCGCCGCCTGGTGGGCGTGGCGACCATCGCGGCGTTGGCGGCTTCGGCCGCGGCGGCACTGCTGGTCGTCAAGGATGCTTCCTTTTCCACCGATCGTCCCGCCGCGCCGGAGGCCAGCATTGCCTTGCCCGCGCCGGTCGATATGCAGCCCCAGATCGTCCTTCCACCGCTGGAACGGCCAGTGGCCAGCGCCACACCCGCCGAAGCGCGCCCCGTTGTTCGCCGCGCCGCCCCAGCCAGGCATCGCAAGGCTCGACGACCAACGCGCAAGATCGTGTCGGCGGGGATCGAACGCGATGCCTTCGAAAGCCTGATGACCAACCAGGCCGACACGGAGAGGCCGGGACAGGCTCCAGTACAGACGGTCCAGCCACCGCCATTAATAGTTCAGCCGGCACCACCGCCGGCGCCGCTGCCGATGCGGCCGGCGGTCAATCCTGAGGCGCAGGTGGTGCGCGGCAAGACGGTCCAGCTCGGTGTATATTATTCGGCCCGACAGGCAGAGCTCGCCTGGCGAAGCGCGATCAAGGACTATACTTTCCTGGTGACGATGCCGAAAAGCATAGAGCCGATCCTGATCCGCTCCAAGCGTTTCTACCGACTGCAGCTTGGAACCCCGTCGAGGAAGCATGCGCGGGCGCTATGCGGCAATCTTCGTTCGACCGGTCGCGCCTGCACCGTCGCCTGATCACAAAAATTTGCCCTCCCATCCCGGCGATAGGCCTATAGGGTGGGCGACAGGGATTCCCCCGGGGAGACACGAGGAATGAGCGACGGACGCGCCTATGATGACCAGGCCTTGCCGTGGCTCGAAGCGGTTGACGACGAGGACGGCCCGCGCGGCATTTCGGCGCGCAAGATGCTGGTCGCGCTGTTGATGGTGCTAGCGGCCGCCGCGATCGTCGCCGGAACGATGTTCTGGCTTGGGCGGCGCGATCCGATGATCATCGGCGCACCCGAACTGATCCGCGCCGAGCCGGGCCCCTACAAGGTAAAGCCTGATGATCCGGGCGGCCTCGATATCGCGGGCGAAAGCGAAACCGCTTATTCGACCAGTGCGGGAGAGGACCCCGACGCCGCGCTCGACATCCGCAAGCTGCCCCAGGAAATGACCCCGACGCCCCCTGAACCGGCCGAAGCCACGCCCCCGCCCAAAAAGATACCGCCGAACGAAACCAAGGAGCCCGCTCCTGACGATAATGCGGCGGTGGCGCCGTCGGGTCCGACGATCCAGCTTGGCGCCTATGCCTCGATGATCAAGGCCGACACGGCCTGGAACATGCTCTCGGGCCGCTTCCCGGAAGTCGCCGCGCTGCGCAAGACAGTGGTCACGGCCACCGTCAACGGCAAACCATTCTACCGTCTGCGCGCCGCTGGGTCGTCGGAACAGACTCGCGCGGCGTGCGCTGCGCTCAAGGCGGCCGACGAAAGCTGCCTGGTCGTCAACTGATGCAGGCAGCGATTTATGGGCTGGCGGGGACCGAACTGACCGTCGATGAAGCCGGATTTTTTCGCGATTCCCAGCCAACGGGTTATATTTTGTTCAGGCGAAATATTGAGACGCGGGAACAGTTGCGACGTTTAACTGACGCGCTGCGCGACCTTGAAGGTCATGACGAAGTGCCGATTCTGATCGACCAGGAAGGTGGCCGGGTAGCACGGATGCGCCCTCCCGAATGGCCGGCATTCCCATCCGGCGAGGCGTTCGATCGCCTCTACCAGCTGGCCCCGTCCAGCGCGATCGAGGCGGCCCGGGTCAATGCCCGAGCGCTCGGCCTTATGCTTCGCGAGTGCGGGGTCTCGGTCGATTGCCTGCCAATGCTCGACGTTCGCCAAAAAGGAGCGAGTGAGATTATCGGCGACCGCGCGCTTGGGCATGAACCGATGCAGGTGTCGAGCCTTGGCCGGGCGATCCTCGACGGGCTTTCCTCCGCCGGCACGATCGGCGTGATCAAGCATATTCCGGGCCATGGCCGGGCGCTTGTCGATTCGCACCATGAACTGCCCTTTGTCACGGCCAGCGAGGAGGAACTGCAAGCCGATCTCGAGCCCTTCGAACGGCTTCGCGACGCGCCGATGGGGATGGTTGCCCATGTTATCTATACGGCGTGGGACAAGGAGCGGCCGGCGAGCCAGTCCGAAATCGTCATTCGGGACATCATCCGCGGGCGGATCGGGTTCGACAATTTCCTGATGAGCGACGACAGCAACATGAACGCGCTTAGCGGATCGCCGGGCGAGCGAGCGGCGGCGTGCGTCGCCGCCGGCTGCGACGTTGCGCTGCCCTGTAACGGCGTGCTGGAGGATAATCTCGACGTTGCCCGCAGGGTGCCGGAGTTGAGTGTCGAAGGCGCCGAGCGACTGGCACGGGCCATGGCGATGCGCTTCACGTCCGACGACGAAATGGACTTCGCGGAAGCCGTGGCCAAGCGCGACGCACTTCTGGCGCTGGTCTGAATAACGGAATAGGCTTGGCTCGATGGGAGACGAGCCTTTCACCGCTGCCGTGCGCGACGATGAGGCGCTGACGCTCACGCTCGATGGCTGGGAGGGTCCGCTTGACCTATTGCTCAACCTCGCCAGGGCGCAGAAAGTCGACCTCCACCAAATCTCAATCCTGGCGCTGGTCGAGCAATATCTGGAATATCTGGAACAGGCGAAGGCGCTCAGGCTGGAGATCGCCGCCGATTATCTCGTCATGGCCGCCTGGCTCGCTTACCTCAAAAGCTGCCTGCTGCTGCCCAAGGATCCGACGGTCGATCCGTCACCGGAGGAACTGGCGGTTCGGCTTCAACTGCGCCTGCAGCGGCTCGACGCCATGCGCGAGGCGGGGGCGCGGCTGATGGGTCGCGACCGGGTTGGCCGCGACGTTTTCGCGCGCGGCGCGCCCGAGGGTCTTCGGCTGGTCCGCAAGTCCGACTGGCAGGCGAGCGCGTTCGACCTGTTCGCCGCTTATGGCCGGGTAAAGGCGCGCACCCAGCCTGCGCTGCACGTTGTCGCGCACCGGGCGGTGATGACTCTCGAGGACGCGATTCAGCGGGTCTCCGCGCTCATCGGCCAGGCGCTGGACTGGACCACGCTGGAGGCTTTCCTGCCGGTCACTGCCGATCCCGCCTATCGGCGATCGGCACTTGCTTCCAGTTTCCTTGCTGCGTTGGAACTGGCTCGGCAGGGCCGGCTGGAGCTGGAACAAGCTGAGCCATTCGGTGACCTGCTGGTCAGGAACGCGGCCTGATGAATGAATTCATTCGCTCCGTCGAAGCGGCGATCTTCGCGTCCGCCGAACCGCTCAGCCCCGAAGACATCGCCGCCTATGCGGGCGAGGGCGACGTCGCCGCGGCGCTGACCGACCTGGCCGAACGCTATGCCGGCCATGGGATCGAACTGGTCGAGCGGGGCGGCCGCTGGCATTTCCAGACCGCGCCCGACCTGGCTCACATCCTCCGCCGCACACGTGAGGATGCGCGCCGCCTGTCGCGTGCGGCGACCGAAACGCTGGCGATCATCGCCTATCATGAGCCGGTCAGCCGGGCCGAGATCGAGGCCATCCGCGGGGTTCAGATTTCGAAGGGTACACTCGACGTGCTGATGGAGGCGGGCTGGGTGCGGACCGCTGGGCGGCGCGAGGCGCCGGGACGGCCCTTACTCTATGCGACCACGCCCGAGTTCCTGACCCACTTCGGCCTCGGCTCTCGCCGCGACTTGCCGGGCATCGACGACTTGAAGGCCGCGGGCCTCCTCGACCCGCTCGATGAGGCCGCGCTTCAGCTTCAACTGGAAAGTGACGGGGATGAGGACTAAGTAGGCCTTCAAGTCCCCTTAGCGGAGTTTCCTCATGGGCGGTTTCAGCCTCTGGCATATCCTGATTTTCGCGGTGATCCTGCTGTTGTTGTTCGGCGGCAACCGCTTCTCGACGATGATGGGCGACGTCGCCAAGGGGCTGAAAAGCTTCAAGCAGGGCATGAACGACGACGACGAAAAACCGCGGCCCGCCGATCCGCGCCAGCTGCCGCCGCAGCAGGACGCGCCGATCGACATCACGCCTCGTCGGGTTGATCCGACGGCCCCACCCCCGCCGCCGCCCAGCGACGACAACTCCCGCTAGGAATTTCCTCGCGCCATGTTCGGCGTCGATACTTCAGAACTGATCGTCGTCGCGGTCGTGGCCTTGCTGTTCATCGGGCCCAAGGAATTGCCGCGCGTGATGATGAACATCGGCCGCTGGGTGGGCCGGGTGCGCGGCTATGCGCGTCATTTCACCGCGGGCATCGAAAATGTCATTCGCGAGGCGGAGCTTGAGGAGATGGAAAAGAAGTGGCGGGAGGAGAATCGAGCGCATCCTCGCCCAATATCCTGCCGACGCCCAATATCCGGAGCCCGGACCACAGAGCGGTGAGGAGCCGGCGCCCGTCATGACATCGCTGCCGCCGTCCGAGATCGAGCCGACACTCCCGCTTGAGGCGCCCGCCGCGCCCGATGACGATGAAACGCCTCCTGCGGAACGGCCGCTGCCGTGATCAGGGACATCGACGACAGCAAGGCGCCCCTGCTCGACCATCTGATCGAGCTTCGCCGTCGGCTCCTGTGGTGTGTGCTGGCCCTGTTCGCCGCCTTCTTCATCTGCCTCTATTTCGCCAAGCCGATTTTCGCGGTGCTGGTTCAGCCGTTGCTGGCTGCGGGGCAGGGGAAGCTTATCTATACGGACATTTTCGAGGCATTTTTCGTCGAGGTGAAGGTCGCTTTTTTCGCCGCGCTGATGGTCAGCTTCCCGGTATTGGCGACGCAAATCTGGCGGTTCGTCGCGCCGGGCATGTACAAGGACGAAAAGAAGGCCTTCCTGCCGTTCCTGCTGATGACGCCCTTCTTCTTCGCGGCGGGCGCGTCGTTCGCCTATTTCGTCGCGATGCCGTGGGCGCTGCGGTTCCTGCTGGGGTTCGAAGGCGATGTCGGCGGCGTGACGCAGGAGGCGCTTCCGGCAATCGGCAATTATCTGAGCTTTGTTACCCGCTTCCTGTTCGGCTTCGGGGTCGCGTTCCTGCTGCCGGTATTGCTGATGGTGCTGGAGCGGGCGGGGATCGTCACGCGCGAGCAGCTAGCCAAGTCGCGCCGTTATGCGATCGTTGCGGCGGCGGGCGTTTCGGCGGTGTTGACCCCGCCGGACGTGGTGTCGATGCTGCTGATGCTGGTGCCGCTCTACGGTCTGTATGAATGTGCCATCCTGGCCATCCGGCTGACCCATTGGCGCGCATCAAGGCGGACGCGCTCAACCTCCGAAACCGTTGTCGATGGGGCCCAGACAAATGTGAGCCCGGAAACGCCACCGGGGGGGGGGAGGGTTGGCGGTTCCGGGCCCATTTAATCGGATAGCGAGAGCGGGGGGGCAAAAGGTCACTATCCAGCCTGTAAAACGCCCGCTTTTCCAAACAGGTTCCGTCCCCCGGAAAAATTATTTAACGGCTCGTCGCAATTGGGCGGGAGTTCAGCTGTCCGGGAAAACCGGCAGGGTGACCGCATAACGGCCTAGCTTGCGATCGAGTGGTGAGCGCAACTGGCGCGCCAGCCCTTCGACGATCCGCTCAAATTGCGTCTTCGAGACGTCGTCATCATCGCCTCCGGGAACCAGCACGGAGGACGAAATCGACAGGGCTGCCGTTAGTTCGTCCATCCGGCGGAGCGCGATTTCAACTCCTTGGGACGGATCGCGGAGCATGGCGAACTCGACAATCTCGGTGATGAGGAAGGCGGCAGCGACGGCGACGTCCTGGGTGGTCGACGGTGAATCCAGGTCCAGATCGATGTTCATCGCTCGGGCTTCGGGCGGCGCGCTAGACCTCAGGCCAGTAGCGAGCTCGGTCAACAGCGGCCGAAGCGCGATGCCGCGGCTCTCCTCCAGCTCGGCATAATGATTGCGGTGCACGACCGACAAGGCATCGACTCGCCGCCCGATCGCCGAATAGGCGGCCTTGGCTTCCGGCTTGGCGGCGCTTCGGCCATGGATGCTGAGCAACGAGGCGAC
Organism: uncultured Alphaproteobacteria bacterium; assembly: GCA_963750385.1. Taxonomy (GTDB): domain Bacteria; phylum Pseudomonadota; class Alphaproteobacteria; order Sphingomonadales; family Sphingomonadaceae; genus Sphingomicrobium. The sequence continues at coordinate 72,997 of CAVVQJ010000008.1, forward strand.
GACCTGAAGGTTATTCTTCACCCGGTGATGCACTTCCCTCACCAGTCGCCGCTGGCCATCGAGCGCTTCGAGCGCTTCCCGTTCGGCGCCCTCGATCCGGTCCACCGCGCGCTGGAAAGCGCCGCCGAGCTCATGAATCTCGGTCGCCGGCCCAAGGCCTGGTGGAATGACGAGGGCGGGATCGTCGCCGGGCTGAAAGTTTACCACGGCGTGCTGCAGCCGGCGGAGCGGGCGGATCAGGTAGCGGTGGACCATCCACCAACTGACAATGGCAGCGGCGGCCCACATCAGCAGAGGAAGAAAGATGAACAGCTGCTCCATGGTCGTGACCTGTTGCCGATCGACCAGGAATGTCGCGGAGAGGTCGCCCGATGCGATCGGCAAGGTAACCAGAAGCTGTCCCGTATGCCGCTTGGCCGGGATCACGGTCATTTCGGTGTCGCCCCCAATGATCGCGGCGCCCGCCACGGTCACTCCGCGGCCGGCGATCGCGTTCCTGAGTTCGGTTGCCGGAATGCGCACGGTTCCGGTGCCGCCGATGACTCCGGCCCGCGCATACACGGCATCGCGGGTCGGGGCGACCCACAGGCGAATATCCCCCGGCGCGACCCGCAGATTGGGGGTCGGCGCCATGACGCCGACGCTGCAGGCGGCTATTCCATCAGGATTCGAAATCGTGAATTCGCGCCCGACCGCGGGGGCGATGGCGAGAATCCGTTGTGCTTCTTCACATGCGCCCGGCGTCCCGTCGGCAAGCGCGGCATTCGCCGCGATCCGCACCGCCAGCATGTTTCGGGCAATCAGGGCGCTCATCGCCTCGTCTGCGACCAGCGCTTTGTCGCGCGCACGCGCCGTGGTCGCGGCGTTGGCGACTTCGAGGCCGCGTTTCGCCGACCAGGCGCTGGCCAAGCCAATTGGCAACAAGGCCAGGCTAATGATTAGCAGAATCTTGGCGGCAGTGGGCAGTCGCGAGAAGCTGTTCGGCACATCGTCCATCATTGCAGGACGCCGCTGCCTTGGCCGTCAGTCGAGCCTGCCAAGCAGGTCGAGAAAATCCTTGGGGACGTCTTCGCGAAGCATGTCGTCATAGGCGGTGCGCAGCGCACGCCCGACCGAGCCTCGCTTGTCCTTCTTTTTCTTGTCGGGAGGGCCGGCGCCACTTCGTTCCCGGCTGCCACTGGCTTTGCTGGTCCCACTCAACCTCTCGTCCCCCTCGCGCGCAAGCATATGCGCCCTTCCTCACCACATTACAGTTACGCAGCGCATAGCCGCCTTGCGGCCATTGAACCGCAGCGAGGGCAAGTGCACCTATCCGCCGCCATCCCGCCGCGTCAATGCGAAGCGAGTGGCAGGCGAATTAGGGAGGAAACCAAATGGCCCATCCTTTGTTCCACCTTTCGCCAACACGGGGCAAAGGTGTTGCGCCGTTGCGACGGCGCCTTACGCGGCCGCCAGGGTTGCACCGTTCGAGCGACGCGCCCAATACGGGCGCGATCGTCATATATTTGGGGAGTGTCGAATTTTATGTCGCTGGGCCAGGATCTCGCACCGCATCTGCCATTTCTTCGCCGCTACGCGCGCGCCCTGACGGGTAGCCAGACGCATGGCGATGCCTTCGTCCGCGCATCGCTGGAGACGATCGTCGCTTCGCCCGAGGAATTTCCGCGGGAAGTCGATCCGCGCCTTGGGCTCTATCGGACGTTTCACGCTATCTGGTCGAGCGCCAACATCGAGGAAGGCGAGGAGCCTTCAATGGAGCTTGGCGGCGCCGAAGGGATTGCCCAGGCCCGGCTTTCGCGCATCACTCCGCTGTCGCGCCAGGCGCTTCTGCTGACTAGCCTCGAGGGTTTTTCAAGCGAGGATACCGCCTATCTCATTTCCGCAACGCCCGACGATGTCGATAGCCTGGTCGCCGAAGCCATGTCGGAGATCGAGCGGCAGACTCACGCCGACGTGCTGATCATCGAGGATGAACCGATCATCGCGATGGACATTGAATCCATCGTCCGGGACCTTGGCCATAACGTCACTGGCGTGGCGGTCACCCGCGACGAGGCGATCGGGCAGGCGCGCAAGTCGCCGCCGGGGCTGGTCCTGGCGGATATCCAGCTGGCCGACGACAGCTCGGGCATCGACGCGGTCAAGGATATTTTGGCCGAATTCTCGGTCCCGGTAATCTTCATCACCGCCTTCCCCGAGCGGCTTTTGACCGGCACTCGGCCGGAGCCGACCTTCCTCATCACCAAACCGTTCCAGCGCTCGACGGTGAAGGCGGCGATCAGCCAGGCCCTGTTCTTCGACGCCGCGACCGTCCCGGCCGGCTAGCGAGCGACGCGGTTCCATTCGTTACGGAACTGCGCCGGACTCTGCCGCGTTGGACTGCAAAATCGACATTTCGAATTGGGGAATTCATGACCGAGGGCATGCCTGAACACCTGACCGGGACCGAGGCTCGCGAAGGCACCGGTCCCAAGAGCATGCGCGTGGTGCTTGGAGCCGGCCTGTTTCTGGTGGTCGCTATTTTTGCGCTCATATTGTTCCTGGCTCGCTGAGCCTCTACATCATGAGCAGCAACGGTGCGTATCAAAAGGCTTCCACGGCGCATGCCGCCGATGCCGAGACGGGGCGGGTTCCAGTGAGCGACAATTCAGAAGCTGAGGAAGAGGCTGACGCCGGGTCGCGCCCCGATCCCATTCCGCTTCCCGACGATGAATTCAAGGATCAGCTGGCGCAGGTCATCCCGCATCTGCGCGCCTTTGGCCGATCGCTATCGGGAAGCCGTGATCTGGCCGACGATCTGGTCCAGGAAACGCTCCTGAAAGCATGGGCCGCGCGCAAGCGTTTCCAGGCCGGGACCAACATGCGCGCCTGGACATTCATCATCCTCAGGAATCTGTTTCTGAGCCAGATGCGCCGTGCCCGGTTCAAGGGTGAATGGGACGAAGTCACCGCCTCGAAGATTCTCGCCGCTCCGGCCAGCCAGGACCGGCATGTCGAACTGGGCGATATGCAGCGCGCGCTGTTGCACTTGCCGCAACCCCAGCGCGAAGCCCTGATCCTGGTTGGCGCCGGCGGATTTGCCTATGAGGAAGCAGCCGATATCTGCGGCTGCGCGGTTGGCACTATCAAAAGCCGCGTCGCGCGCGGACGAGTGGCCCTGGAAGCACTGCTCAGCGGTGGAAAGCTTCCCTCGCGCCGGCAGCATAAAACCGACCCGGACAAGTCCGCTCTCCAGGAAATCATGGGTGAAGTGGACGAACTCAGCCGCGACCGGGGCTAGACCGAGCCGCAATCCTTTCGGCTTTGGTCGTCAGGCCATTTTGCGGAGTAGGGCGTCGAAATCGCAAGACCGATCGTCCGCCGGCTCCTTGAAAGCACGGCGCAGCGCGGCCGAAAGGCCGGCATGCATCGGCGGAAGTTCTGCCATGGTGCGCACGCGCTGCATTGCTGCTTCCGTTCTCACTGCGAAGGGACGCTCAATCTTCATCGCCAAGTTAAATGCTTGAACCAGCCGGTTGTTTCCCTAGTCGCGGAAATCCGGCATTGGCCGTGGCATGATTGCGACAGTCGCCACTGGCGCGCGCGCTGAGGCCATTGAACGGGCCGAGGCCCACGCGCCGTTCCTTCGGGCCGCTATTGCCGTTTTTCCGGGGATTTCGGACGTTTTCGCCAGTCAAGGCAGCGATGCGGCGGTTGCGCGGGCGGTCGCTGAAGGGGGCGAAACGGTGGGCGCACGCCTTCGCCGGCGGCGCCACGGACTGGCGCTCGCCGTGGCGCTGGCCGACCTGAGCGGAGAAAAACCGCTCGAATGGGTGACCGGGACGCTGTCCGACTTCTCCGATGCAGCGATGGACGAGGCACTGCGCTGTGCCATGCTCGAACGCGTCCCCGATGAGGAGCCGCGCGGCCTTGCCATCCTTGCGCTGGGCAAGCTCGGCAGCCGCGAACTCAACTATTCGTCCGACGTCGACCTTGTGATGCTGTTCGATCCGGAGACACTGCCCCGCCGCGCGCGCGAGGATCCTGGCGAAGCGGCGGTGCGCTATGGCAGGCGCTTCGTCGAACTGATGCAGCAGCGCACCCAGGACGGCTATGTGGCGCGTGTCGATCTGAGGTTGCGGCCGGCGCCAGAGGTTACGCCGATCGTGCTGCCGGTTGGGGCGGCGATGAGCTATTATGAAAGCTCGGCACTACCGTGGGAGCGAGCGGCCTTTATCAGGGCGCGGGCGGCCGCGGGCGACGCGGCGCTCGGACGCCTTTTCCTGGAGGAAATCCGCCCCTTCATCTGGCGGCGAGCGGTCGATTTCGGCGCCATCGACGAGATTCGCGACATTTCGCTTCGAATCCGCGATCATTACGCCCAGGGCCAGGCGTTCGGGCCCGGCTTCGACCTCAAGCGCGGACGCGGGGGAATCCGCGAGGCGGAATTCTTTACCCAGGTGGTGCAACTCGTCCATGGCGGGCGCGAACCCAGGCTGCGCGTTCCGGCGACGCTCGACGCGCTTTCCGCCTTGTCGTCGGCGGGCCATCTCGATCCTTCCCTCGCCGGGATCATTGGCGACGCCTATCGTGCCCTTCGCACCGCCGAACACCGTGTCCAGATGATCGATGACCGCCAGGAGCATCGCCTGCCTGCCGATAGCCGCGCGCTAGACGCGGTTGCGCGGCTCGATGGCCGGGCCGACGGGGCGGAGTTGATCGCCGCCTTGGCGCCGCATGTAGAGGCGGTGGGCCGACAGTTCGACGGGCTGATTTCGGAGCGCGAGGAGCGGCTGTCGAACGATCCGGATATTTTGCGTGCCGAGCTTTCGGAAATGGGTTTCGATGAGGTTGACGAGGCGATGCGCCGCATTGGCGAGTGGCGATCGGGTCGGGCCCGGTCGCTTCGCTCGCCCGCGGCGCGCGGCGCGTTCGAGGAGATGTTGCCGACCCTGATCCGGGCAGTCGCCGCCGGTCCCGACCCGGTCCGGGCGCTCAATCGGTTCAGCGATGTCGTCGACAAGCTGTCGAGCGGGGTCAATCTCTATCGCCTGCTCGCCGCGCGGCCGCGCCTTGCCGACCTGCTCGCGCTCATCCTCGCTCATGCGCAGCCATTGGCCGAGCAGCTTGGGCGGCGGCCCACACTGCTCGACGGGCTGATCGATGAATCGAGCTTCGCCATGCCGCCCGGCGCGGCGGAACTGGTCGAGCGATTTCAGTCGGTCATTGGCGCAGAGCCGTTCGACATCGCGCTCGACAGGGTCCGCCGCATGGTCGGCGAGCGCCGCTTCGCGCTTGGTGTTCAATTGCTCGCGGCTCACCGGGACCCGATCATCATCGCCGAAGGCTATAGCGATCTCGCCGAGGCGGCGATTGTCGCCTTGACCGAAGGAGTGCAGCGCGAGTTCGCCAAGTCGCACGGCATCGTGCCTGGCGGCGAACTGATCGTGCTGGAACTCGGCCGTCTTGGCGGACGGGCATTGACCCATGCCAGCGACCTCGACCTCATCTACCTGTTCGATGCGCCGCCCGGCGCGCAGTCGGTGGGCGCGAAGCCGCTTCCGGCCACAGATTATTACAACCGCTTGGCCAGTCGCATTGGCGCGGCGCTGGGCACTCCGACCGCCGCCGGCCCGCTGTATGACATCGATACCAGGCTAAGGCCGCAGGGCGCCCAGGGCATGCTCGCGGTCAGCCTTGACGCGTTCGAGGCCTATCAGCGCGGCGAAGCCTGGACCTGGGAGCATATGGCGCTGTGCCGCGCGCGGGCTTTGACCGGATCGGCCGAGGGACGCGAGAAAGTCCGTGACCTGGTCTGCTCGATCCTTCGCTCGGAGCGTGACTCGGCGAAGATCCGGGCCGATGCCACGCGAATGCGCGAGGAGATGGCGCGCCACAAGCCGCCAACCGGTCCGCTGGACATCAAGCTGGGCGAGGGCGGGCTGGTCGATCTGGAATTCACCGTCCATACGCTCCAGCTGACTCATGGCATCGGCCTCGACCCCCGGCTCGAGATTGCACTCGCCGAGTTAGCCGGAGCCGGTTTGATCGACGAGGGCGCGGATCCCGATCTTCGCCTGCTCAGCCGGATGCTGGTCGTGCTGCGTCTGGTCGGGACGCATGGCATGGAGCCCGCCGAACGATCGCACGCGCTGGTGGCGGCGCTGTGCGGACATGCGGACTGGCCTTCGCTGCTTGCGGCGATCGGTCAGGCACGGCAGAGGATCGCGGGCCGCTGGGTGGCTGTAAGGGAGAATGAGGAATGATCGGCGAAGGCGACAAGGTTCCGGCACTGAAGACGAAACTGAGCGACGGAACCGACTTGGTTCTGTCAGTGCCGGGCGCTCCGCTCGTGCTCTATTTCTACCCCAAGGACGATACGTCCGGCTGCACCCGGGAAGCGCAGGACTTCACCGAGCTGGCCGGCAGCTTCGCGAAAGCTGGCGTCACGGTCGCCGGTCTGTCGCGGGACCCGATGAAGAAGCACGACAAGTTCATCGCCAAATATGACCTCAAGGTGCCGCTCGCATCGGACGAGGATGGCGCCATCAGCGACGCGTTCGGCACGTGGGTCGAAAAGTCGATGTACGGCCGCAAATATATGGGGATGGAGCGCGCCACCTATCTGATCGGCAAGGATGGGCGGGTCGTGAAGGCTTGGCGCAAGGTCAAGGTGCCGGGCCATGCGGCCGAAGTGCTCAAGGCCGCCGAAAGCGTTGCGGAGGGCGCCGGCCGATGAAAACCATACTGTTCGCACTCCTGCCTCTTGCGTTGACGGGGGCCGCACCGGCGGCCAATCCTATTTCGCCCGGGCGATTGTCCGCCGATGTCAAGGTGCTTGCTTCCGACGCATTTGAAGGCCGCGCGCCCGGTACCGAGGGCGAGGAAAAGACACTGGCCTGGCTGATCGCCCAGTTGAAGGCGATCGGGTTGGAGCCGGCTGGGCCGGGCGGCAAATGGACCCAGGACGTTCCGCTGGTGCGCACCCAGCTCGGCGAGGGCAGCTTCAGCGCTGGTGGTGCCGCCCTGCGTTTCAACGAGGACGTCTATGCAAGCACCGTCCGGCCGGACGAGCGGGTCACAATCGACAAGGCGCCAATGGTGTTCGTCGGTTATGGCGTGTCCGCGCCGGAACGCGGCTGGGACGATTTCAAGGGGGTCGATCTCAAGGGCAAGGTCGCCGTGATCCTGGTCAACGATCCTGACTTCGAGGCCGGCGCCGGCGATGGCAGCACTGACAAGTTCGGCGGCCGGAGGATGACCTATTACGGCCGCTGGACCTATAAATATGAGGAGGTGGCCAAGCGCGGCGCGGTGGCGGCGCTGATCGTTCACGACACGCCGGGCGCGGGCTATGGCTGGGACACGGTCACCGCGCCACATGGGGAGAATTACGATATCGCCGGGGCGACCGGCCGGCTTGCGCTTCAGGGATGGCTTCACGGCGATGCTGCGAAGCGCCTGTTCGCTGCGTCGGGCCTCGATCTCGCCGCGCTTCGCAAGGCGGCGCGCCAGCCAGGCTTCAAGCCGGTTGCATTGCGGCAGGCGTTCTCTGCCGAGGTGCCGGTCACGGTCAGCAAGGTGCTCAGCTACAATATTCTTGCCCGCCTGAAAGGTGCCAAGGCGCCAGCCGAATATGTCATGTTCGGCGCGCATTGGGACGCTTATGGCGTCGGTGCGGCCGATGCCCGCGGGCGGACGATCCGGCCTGGTGCGAACGACGACGGTCTGGGCGTTGCCGGGCTGCTGGAAATCGCGCGGGCGTTCAAGCGCGGGCCGCGCCCCGATCGTTCGATCCTGTTCGGCTTCTGGACCGCCGAGGAACGCGGGTTGCTGGGTTCGGAGGCTTATGCGCTCGATCCGGTCGTGTCGCCGGCCCGGATCGCGGCCAACATTACGCTCGACATCTTGAACACCGCCGGCCCCTCGCGCGACGTGATGCTGGTGGGGCAGGGTCAGAACAGCCTTGAGGACGAGCTAAGGCGCGCCGCCTCGGCGCAGGGCCGCATCGTGACGCCCGAAGCTTTGCCCGAGCGGGGACTCTTCTATCGCGCTGACCATTTCTCGCTGGCCAAGCGCGGCGTTCCGACCTTGCTGTTCATGGCGATCAGCGGCGCTCCGGACCTGGTTTCTGGCGGGCGCGAGGCCGGCACGACGTGGCTGGAAGGCTATATGAAGTGCTACCACCAGACCTGCGACGAATGGTCACCGAAGCTGGATTTCAGAGGGGCCGCGGCGGATATCGGGCTGGCCTATGACGTGGGCCGAAGCGCTAGCCGCGCTGGAAATTGGCCGACGTGGACCAAGGGATCGGAATTCCGGGCGATCCGGGACGAAAGCCGCAAGGGCCAATAAGCCCGGCAACGGTTTGAATGGCCTCGCCGCCCATGCTAGCGGCTTGGACAGCTTCATATTCTAGGGACGTCGCTCGTGGCCGAATTCACCCTGCCCAAGAACAGCAAGATCAAGAAGGGCCGCACCTATAAATCCGAGGGGGGAAAGCGGCTCAAGTCGTTCAAAGTCTATCGTTATGATCCCGACACCGGCGCCAACCCTCGTTACGACACCTACACCATCGATCTCGACAAGACCGGGCCGATGGTCCTCGACGCGCTTATCAAGATCAAGGACGACGATCGACCCGACGCTGACCTTCCGCCGGTCGTGCCGCGAGGGAATTTGCGGGTCCTGCGCGATGAACATCGACGGCACGCAACACGCTCGCCTGCACCAAAGCGATCGAAGATGTGAAGGGCGAGGTGAAGATCACCCCACTGCCGCACATGGAGGTGGTCAAGGACCTGATCCCTGACATGACTCATTTCTATGCTCAATATGCCTCAATTCAGCCGTGGCTGAAGACTTCGACGCCGGTACCTTCGGGCAGGGAACGGCTGCAGTCGCCGGATGATCGTGCCAAGCTCGACGGGCTTTATGAATGCATCCTGTGCGCCTGTTGCTCGACCAGCTGCCCAAGCTATTGGTGGAACAGCGACAAGTTTCTCGGCCCCGCCATTCTGCTCCAGGCCTATCGCTGGCTGGCCGACAGCCGCGACGAGGCGACCGGCGAGCGGCTCGACCAGCTCGAAGACCCGTTCCGGCTGTATCGCTGCCACACGATCATGAACTGCGCCAATGTCTGCCCGAAGGGGCTCAATCCGGCGAAAGCGATTGCCGAGACCAAGAAACTGGTCGCGGAGCGGGCGGCTTGACCCTTCCCGCCGGGGCGGTCGAGGACGCCGACAACCCTGGCTGGTATAGCTGGGGGGATTTCCCGCGCGATTCGTTTGCGGCGCAGACCGGCCGGCTGCTGTTCAAGCCCGATGGCGAGGGGCAGGCCCGAACGCGCATGTTTCCGACCGAAATGCACCTCAACATGGGCGGATCGATTCACGGCGGAGCGGTGATGAGCTTTGTCGATATGAGCCTGTTCGCCGGCGGGCGCTGCGCCGGTATGGGCGAGGGGCACTATGTCACGCTCGATTGCGCGACCCATTTCATAGCGCGGGGGCGGATCGACGTTCCGCTCGATGCCGTCGTCAGGCTGGTCGGCCAGACCAAGGGAGGACATGTCTTCCTGTCGGGTCACTGCGAGCAGGACGGCCAACCGACCCATAGTTTCACCGGCACGCTGAAGCGCGTCACCAGGCCCAATGGGCCCAGTCGGTAAGGCTTATGCCGCGCTGGTCGCGGCGGGGGAATTGAAGGCCGACGCCGATCAGCGGAGCGCGGTCGCGGCGCTAGACCGGCTCGCGGGGGACCTGTCGCGCGGCCATGGCGGTTTGTTGAAGCGCCTTCTCGGGAAAGGCGATGCCGCCCGTGGAGTTTATCTTTGGGGTGGCGTCGGACGCGGCAAGTCAATGCTGATGGACCTGGCGTTCGAGCATATCGACGCCGAGCCCAAGCGCCGCACCCATTTCGCGCCGTTCATGATTGACGTTCATCGCCGGCTCAAGGATGCGCGCGCGACCGAGGAAGGCGATCCGGTGATCGTAGTGGCCGAAAAACTTGCCGAGCAGGTCAAATTTCTCGCGTTCGACGAGATGATGGTCACCAACCCGGCCGACGCGATGATCATGAGCCGCCTGTTTACCGCCTTGATCGACGAAGGCGTGGCGATCGTCACCACCTCGAACCGGCCGCCGGCCGACCTTTACGAGGATGGCCTCAACCGCGAGCTCTTTCTGCCCTTCATCCGCCTGATCGAGGAGAGGATGCAGATCGTGCCGCTGAACGGCCCGACCGACTACCGGCTCGACCGCTTGCAGGGCCTCGACACCTGGCTGGTGCCCAATGGCCCGGAAGCCACCGCCACGCTCAGCCAGGCATTCTTCAGGCTGACCGATTATCCGGTCGAGGATCGCGCCCATGTCCCAAGCGAGGAAATCGACGTTGGCGGCGGGCGCTCACTGCACGTTCCGAAAAGCCTCAAGGGTGTGGCCGTCTTCTCGTTCAAAAAGCTGTGCGGCGACGCACGAGGCGCGGCCGACTATCTCGCCATCGCGCAGCGCTTCCACACCGTCATCCTGGTCGGCATTCCCATCCTCACCCGCGAGATGCGCAACGAAGCGGCCCGCTTCGTCACGCTGATCGATGCGCTCTACGAACATCGGGTGAAGCTGCTCGCCGCCGCCGATGCCGAGCCCGCCGGGCTTTATCCCGCCGGCGATGGCCGTTTCGAGTTCGACCGCACCATCAGCCGGCTAGAGGAAATGCAAAGCGCCGATTATCTTGCCGAGGGACACGGCTCCGCCTAGCGTTCGGTAAAACAACGGTGGGGGCCTTTTTTCCATGCTTTATCCTTTGTTCGCCGCAACGGCGCTCGTTGCCGCATCCGCTACGGCCCAAACGGGTAGCGCCGAGATCAAGGCGGAACGCGATCTGCTGGAAAAGGCTGTCGAGATTCCGACCGTGCAGATGCGCGGGCAGGTTCCTCGTCTGGTGCAATTGCTGTCCGCCGAGTTCCGCCGGGCCGGCATCACCGACATCACTGTCAAAGACCATGAGGGGCGCCCCGGCGACAAGACCCAGACGATGGTTGCTCGCTGGTCGTCGAAGGCGAGTTCGGGGAAAAGGCCGATCATACTCATGGCGCACATGGACGTGGTCGAAGCCAAGGCCGCCGACTGGAAGAATGATCCGTTCACGTTTCGCGAACAGGACGGCTATTATCTGGGGCGCGGCGTCTCCGACAACAAATCGGGTGTCGTCGCCATCGTTTCCGCCCTGAAGCGCTTGAAGGCTTCGGGATTCCAGCCGAACCGCGACATCATCGTTCTGTTCACCGGCGACGAGGAGAATGCCGGCAACGGCGTACGCCTGGCGGCAAGCGACTGGGGCTTGCTCAAGGGCGCCGACTTTGCGCTAAATCTCGATGACGGGGGTTGCGGGATTTACCAGGATCGCCGGGCCGAGGGCTGCTACATTCAGGTTGCGGAAAAAACCTACGCCGATTTCACCTTCACCGCGACCAATCGCGGCGGCCACAGTTCGGCCCCGCGCCCCGACAACGCCATTTACCAGTTGGCGGCCGCGCTGAAGTCGCTCGAGGAGTATCGGTTCACCCCCATGCTGAGCGATGCCAACCGGGGTGAATTCGAGCATACCGTCAAGAATGACCGGGGTGCCTATGGCTCGATCGTGCAGGCGTGGATGGCGGATCCTACCAACATGGAAAAGGCAGACGCGGTCGAGGCGGTCAATTCCGGCCACACCCGAACCCGCTGCATTGCGACCCAGCTGTCCGGCGGCCACGCCCCCAATGCTCTGCCGCAGAAGGCCGAGGCCAATGTCAATTGCCGGATCTTCCCCGGCGTCGATCCAGCCTTGGTGATGAAAGAACTCCAAGCCATCGCGGGCAAGGAGATCAGTGTCACGCGTGCCGACGTCAGCAGCTGGGCGCCGCCGAGCCCCCCGCGCGAAGACATAACATTGGCCTTCACCAAGGCGATCCACGCGAAGTTCCCCGGCGCACCGATCATTCCCGCCATGTCGGCCGGAGCGACCGACGGCGTGTTCACCCGCGCGAACGGCATTCCAACCTATGGCGTCGCCGGCTTCTGGGGCGTGATCGGGGAAGAACTTGGCATTCACGGGCTGGACGAGCGCCTGCCGGTGAAATCCTTCCACGATGGAGTTGATGTATTGGAATCGATGCTCCGCGACCTCGCCGGCTGACCGGTCAAGCCGTCAAATCCGGCGACGAATTGCGGAACGGCGCTTCAGCGTCGCGGGTTGTCTTGTCCGGCGACGAAGGAGAAGATTATGCTCGGCAAATCTGACGCAACACCGATGATCGCGGTCAAGGATCTCGATCGCGCCCGCAAATTCTATGAAGACACGCTCGGCCTGACCGAAGTCGACGACTTCGGCGAGGGCTTCATGCTGAAAAGCGGCGATACCAGGCTTAGCGTTTACCGGTCGGAATATGCCGGGACCAACAAGGCGACTGCGCTGACGTTCGACGTCGAAGATATCGAGTCGGAGGTTCGCGGCCTCAAGGACAAGGGCATCGCCTTTGAACATTATGACCTGGAAGGGCTTCGCGCGGATGGCGATATCTATCGCGGCGAAGGCATGAAGACCGCGTGGTTCAAGGATCCGGACGGCAACATCCTGAGCCTGATCGAAGGCGAAAAGGCCTGAGCGTGCCCACGTTCACGAAAAATATTCAACCGAGCGGTTGACTCTTAAGCTGAGTAGACCATATTCAACCACATGGTTGAATTAGCGACTCCACAGCTTGATAACGTCTTTCACGCGCTCGGCGATGCCACTCGAAGGCGTATGCTTCGCGAACTGGCCGGCGGCGAACGCACCGTTGGCCAACTTGCCGCGCCTTTCGCCATTTCGCTGGCCGCGGCCTCAAAGCACATCAAGTCGCTTGAAAACGCCGGCCTGATTCGCCGCGAGGTGCGCGGGCGGACGCATTTGTGCAGCCTGGAGCCCGGCCCGCTTGCGGGCGCCCATGAATGGCTCGGCCACTATGAGCGATTCTGGACCGGCCGCCTCGACGCGCTCGAACGACTTTTGCGCGAGGAGGATCGCCAATCCCCCACACCCGATGAAGGAGAAGACCGATGACTCAGATGGCGATGTTGAATGACTATGGCGAGCTGATCGAGCCCGACACGCTCAGAATCCAGCGATTGCTTCCCGGCTCGATCGATCGCGTCTGGGCCTATCTGACCCAGAGCGACCTGCGTCGCCAGTGGCTGGCCGCGGGCGACATGGAAATGAAGTCAGGCGCCGATTTCGAACTGGTCTGGCGCAATGACGAGCTCAACGATCCGCCAAGCAAGCGGCCCGAAGGCTTCGACGAGGAGCATCGCATGCAAAGCCGCATCACCGAACTCGATCCACCTCGAAAGCTCGCCTTCACCTGGGGCGAAAACGGCAATGTCGCGATCGAACTGGCGCAGGAAGGCGGTCAGGTGCTGATGACGCTGGTCCATCGCCGTGTTTCCGACCGCGCCAATTTGCTCATGGTCAGCGCCGGCTGGCACATGCACCTCGACGTCCTCGCCGCCCGCCTGGCCGGAACGGAACCGTCGCCCTTCTGGGATGGCTGGAACCGGCTTCGCCAGGAATATGACCAGCGGCTTCCCGCCTGACCCAAACGCGAAAAGGGCCGCCCCGATGGAATCGGGGCGGCCCAAAGCGGCCGGTTGCACAGGGCCGCTTAGCGCAGGATCGCGTTCAAAACCTGGCGGACGATGAGCGTCGTCGGATCGACCTGGTAAAGATAATCGTCGCGATAGATGTAGCGATAATCGTCGTCGAGATCGTAGCGATTGCGAAGGTCGTAGGGGATTGACCCATAGGGCGTGAACCCGTTGTACCCATAGGGCAGCCGCTGTCCGACATCGTAAAGTTTCTTGGCCTGGCCCGGCGGCAGGCAGCCATTATGCTTCTTGGCCAGGCCCGGCGGGCAATTGCCGTAGCCCTGGGCATAGCCATGATTGCCGTGCCCGGGCTTGGCATGGGCCGGCGCGGTCGAGGCGAACGCGGCTAGACCCGCGAGGATGAGAATCCGTTTCATGAAGAATCTCCTAGGGCATCGGTCCTGAACGGTCGTTGACCGCCCGGTTCATCCAAAAAACGGCCGATCGGCGCGCCCGTTCCCGGTTCAGCCGGTTGCCCGTCCGCCGCCATGCCGCTAAGCGGGCGCCGCACGCGGCTTCGCCCGCGAATTAGTCATCACAAAAGAAAGGTCATCGACGCCCATGGCACGCAGGAAGATCGCGCTGATCGGCGCGGGCATGATCGGCGGGACGCTCGCGCATCTTGCCGCGATGCGCGAACTTGGCGACATCGTCCTGTTCGACATCGCGGAAGGCACGCCGCAGGGCAAGGCGCTCGACATCGCCCAGGCTGGCCCGGTCGACGGCTATGACGCGATCCTCAAGGGCTCCAACGACTATGCCGACATCGCCGGCGCCGACGTGTGCATCGTCACCGCCGGCGTCCCGCGCAAGCCGGGTATGAGCCGTGACGACCTGCTCGGTATCAACCTGAAGGTGATGAAAGCGGTCGGCGAGGGCATCAAACGTCACGCCCCGAACGCCTTCGTCATTTGCATCACCAACCCACTCGACGCCATGGTCTGGGCGCTGCGCGAGTTCTCCGGGTTGCCGCACAATATGGTGGTCGGCATGGCGGGGGTCCTGGATTCGGCGCGTTTCCGCCATTTCCTGGCCGAAGAGTTCGGCGTCAGCGTCGAAGACGTCACCGCCTTCGTGCTTGGCGGCCACGGCGACACAATGGTCCCGATCGTCGAATATTCGACCGTCGCGGGCATTCCGATCCCCGACCTTGTCAAGATGGGCTGGTCGACGCAGGACAAGGTCGACGCGATCGTCAAGCGCACGCGCGGCGGCGGCGGCGAAATCGTCGCCCTGCTGGGCAACGGCAGCGCCTATTACGCTCCCGCCACCAGCGCGATCGCGATGGCGGAGAGCTTCCTGAAGGACAAGAAGCGCGTCCTCCCTGCAGCGGCCAACCTCACCGGCCAGTACGGGGTAAATGACCTCTACGTCGGCGTGCCGGTCGTGATCGGCGCCGGCGGCGTCGAAAAGATCGTCGAGATTGAGCTCGACGAGGAAGCGCAAAAGAATTTCTCGGTCAGCGTCGATGCGGTGAAGGAACTGCTCGTGGCGTGCAAGGCGATCGACGGAAGTCTTGCATGAGCATCCTCGTCAACAAGAACACCAAGGTCATCACCCAGGGGATGACTGGCGAGACCGGGACGTTCCACACGCAGCAGGCGCTCGCCTACGGGACGCGGATGGTCGGCGGAGTGACGCCGGGTAAGGGCGGATCGACGCATATCGGCCTGCCGGTGTTCAATACGGTCTCGGAAGCGGTCGAGGCGACCGGGGCGGACGCTTCCGTCATTTACGTCCCGCCGCCCTTCGCCGCGGATTCAATTCTGGAGGCGATCGATGCCCAGGTGCCGCTGATCGTCTGCATCACCGAGGGCATTCCGGTGCTCGATATGGTCAAGGTCAAGCGCGCGCTGACCGGATCCAAGTCGCGGCTGATCGGGCCGAATTGCCCGGGCGTGCTGACCCCCGAAGAATGCAAGATCGGCATCATGCCGGGTAACATTTTCAAG
Source organism: uncultured Alphaproteobacteria bacterium (assembly GCA_963750385.1). Taxonomy (GTDB): domain Bacteria; phylum Pseudomonadota; class Alphaproteobacteria; order Sphingomonadales; family Sphingomonadaceae; genus Sphingomicrobium. The sequence continues at coordinate 88,592 of CAVVQJ010000008.1, forward strand.
AAAGGCAGCGTCGGCGTCGTCTCGCGCTCCGGCACACTGACCTATGAGGCTGTGTTTCAGACGACCAACGAGGGCCTCGGCCAGACCACCGCGGTCGGCATCGGCGGCGATCCGGTCAACGGCACCAATTTCATCGACGTGCTCGAACTGTTCCTGGCCGACGAAGAGACCAGGTCGATCATCATGATCGGCGAGATTGGCGGCGATGCCGAGGAGCAGGCGGCGCAGTTCCTCGCTGACGAGGCGAAACGCGGGCGTTCCAAGCCGACGGTGGGCTTCATCGCTGGCCGCACCGCGCCTCCGGGCCGCCGAATGGGCCATGCCGGCGCGATCGTCTCGGGCGGCAAGGGCGGCGCCGAAGACAAGATCGCGGCGATGGAAGCCGCTGGAATCCGCGTGTCCCCGAGCCCATCTGAATTGGGGACAACGTTAACGGAGCTTCTGAAGGGTTGATGTGCTCCTGCGAAGGCAGGAGCCCAGACGCGTCGCAAAGCGGCGCCCTTGGCGCCGGACTGGGCCCCTGCCGTCGCAGGGGAACGAGGAGTGAATGGAAGAGCTGAACGGACTGTCGATCGACCGGGAGCGGGGCCCCAGCTGGGCACGGCCAAATTGGCCGGTGTCGGTGCTCGACGACGTCAATCTGGGCCTCGATCCGACCGAGGCGACGCTCGAGCAGGTCGGGGCCGCGGCCAAGGCGGCGGTCGCGGCGACTGGCGTGACCAGCGAGGCCGCGGTTCATCGCGCCGCCGACGACAGCATCCGCGCGATGATGATGATCCGCACCTATCGCGTGCGCGGCCACCTTGCGGCCAACCTCGATCCGCTCGGCCTTACTCACCATGAACTGCCCGAGGAACTGACGCCGGCCTATCACGGCTTTTCGGAAGGCGATCTCGACCGAAAAATCTGGCTGGGTGGCGTGCTGGGGTTCGATCAGGCGTCGATCCGCCAGATATTGCCCATCCTGCAATCGAACTACTGCGGCACCGTCGGCCTCGAATATATGCATATCAACGACCTGGAGGAGCGCCGCTTCCTGCAGGACCGGTTGGAAGGCAAGGACGCCGAAATCGTCTTCACGCCCGAAGGCAAGCAGTCGATTCTCGAAAAGGTGATCCACGGCGAGCAGTGGGAAAAATTTCTTGCCCGTAAATATGTCGGCACGAAACGGTTCGGCCTGGACGGTGGGGAAAGCGCCATTCCGGCGCTGGAATCGATCATCAAATATGGCGGGCAAATGGGGGTCAAGGAGATCACCATCGGCATGGCCCACCGCGGCCGCCTGAATGTGCTCGCCAACGTTATGGGCAAGCCATATCGCGCCATATTCAATGAATTTGCCGGGGGCGCGACCAATCCGGCCGATGTCGGCGGATCGGGCGACGTCAAATATCACCTCGGCACCTCATCGGACCGCGAGTTCGACGGCAACCGGGTGCATTTGAGCCTTGTCCCCAACCCGTCCCACCTGGAGGCGGTCGATCCGGTCGTGCTGGGCAAGAGCCGTGCGGCGCAGACTATCGCCGGCGACAAGCATGGCGACACGGTGCTGCCGTTCCTGCTCCACGGCGACGCCGCTTTCGCCGGTCAGGGGATCGTCGCCGAATGCTTCGGTTTCTCGGGGCTTCCCGGCTATGGCACCGGCGGAACGATTCATTTCATCATCAACAACCAGGTCGGCTTCACCACCAGCCCGCAGTTCGCGCGCTCATCGCCTTACCCGTCGGACATCGCCAAGTCGGTTCAGGCGCCGATCTTGCACGTCAACGGTGACGACCCCGAAGCCGTGACCTTCGCCTGCAAGCTGGCGATCGAGTATCGGCAGCAGTTCAATCGCGACATCGTCATCGACATGTGGTGCTATCGCCGCTTCGGCCACAATGAGGGGGACGAGCCGAGCTTTACCCAGCCGCTGATGTACTCCGAAATCCGCGAGCATCCGCCGATCAGCGAAATCTACGGTCGGCGGCTGATTGCCGAAGGGGTCGTCGACCAGCCCTGGATAGACGAAGCGACGAAGAAGTTTATCGCGCACCTCGAAACCGAGTTCGAAGCGGGGTCGAACTATCTGCCCAACAAGGCCGACTGGTTCGAAGGGCGCTGGCAGGGCCTCGGCCGCCCGGGCGAGCCGGTCGACGCGCGCCGCAACGTCAATACGGCGATCGACGATGATCTTTACGCCCGCCTGTCCTCGCTGCTGACCACCGTTCCAGCCGGCCTCAAGATCCACAAGACGCTGGGCCGGATTATCGAGGCGCGGAAGAAGGCGCTCGACGGTGGAGAGGGCATCGACTGGGCAACGGCGGAAGCCCTGGCCTACGGCAGCCTGGTCGAGGATGGCTTTGGAGTCCGGCTGTCCGGCCAGGACAGTGGACGCGGCACCTTTTCGCAGCGTCATGCCGTCTGGGTGGATCAGTCGACGGGCGAGAAATATATTCCGCTGCGGGCGATCCACGACGGATCCGACACCGAGCCGCGGTTCGAAGTTCGCGACAGCCCGCTATCGGAATTCGGCGTGCTCGGGTTCGAATATGGCTATTCGATCACCGACCCTCGCACACTCGTGCTGTGGGAGGCGCAGTTCGGCGACTTCGCCAATGGCGCTCAGACGATCATCGACCAGTTTATCGCGGCGGGCGAGGTCAAGTGGCTGCGCGCCTCGGGCCTGACCCTCCTTCTCCCTCACGGATACGAAGGGCAGGGGCCCGAACATAGTTCGGCCAGGCTGGAGCGGTTCCTGCAGCTGTGCGCCGAGGACAATATGCAGGTCGCCAACTGCACCACTCCGGCGAACTATTTCCACATCCTGCGCCGGCAGATGCTTCGCGATTTCCGTAAACCTTTGATCATGATGACGCCCAAGTCGCTTCTGCGGCACAAGCTGGCGGTGTCGAAGCGTGACGATTTCACTGGTGAAGGCCATTTCAAGCGCATCCTCAGCGATCTCAATCCGCCCAAGGCCGGCGAGACGCGCCGGGCTGTGCTCTGCTCGGGCAAGCTAGCCTATGAACTGATGGAGGCGCGGGATGCGGCCGGCGATACGGCGACCGAGATCATCCGCATCGAACAACTCTACCCGTTCCCGTCGGAGCCGTTGGGCAAGCGCTTCGCCGCAATGCCGAAGCTGGAAGAGGTCGTCTGGGCCCAGGAAGAGCCCAAGAACGACGGCGCCTGGTTTTTTGCCGAGGACAGGATCGAGACCTGTCTGGGCAACGCCGGCCACCGCGAGATGCGTCCTCGTTATGCCGGACGTGCGCCCGCCGCATCGCCCGCGACCGGGCTCGCCAAGCGCCATGCGGCACAGCAGGCAGCCTTGATTGCTGACGCTCTGGGGCATAGCAGCCGTGACGCCGCCACCGCGGCCAAAGTTTTGTAAGGACGAGAGGCAGTATGGCCACCGATGTGAAGGTCCCGACGCTTGGTGAGTTGATCACCGAGGCCACCATCGGCCAATGGTTGAAAAAGCCGGGTGAAACCGTCGCGCAGGATGAGCCGATTGCCAGCCTGGAGACCGACAAGGTGTCGGTCGAAGTGCCTTCGCCGGTGGCGGGATCGATGAGCGAGCAGCTGTTCAAGGAAGGCGACACGGTCGAGGTCGGAGCGGTCATCGCGCGCATCGGCGAAGGGGGTGAAGCGGCCGCACCCGCGAAGGCTGAGCCAGAGGCCGACGAGAAGCCGGCCGAGGAGAAGAAGCCCGAGCCGAAGAGCGGCGCGGAGCAAATCACTGTCGCCGGGACCGAGGTCAATCCCGCGGGCGCTGGTGAAAATCCGGCCCTGCGCGAAGATCATGACGCCGCGCTGACCCTTTCTCCCGCGGTTCGTCGCGCGGTGCTGGAACATCATGTCGATCCGTCGGCGATCAAGGGCTCGGGCAAGGACGGGCGCATCACCAAGGATGATGTGCTGGCCGCGGCGAAATCGAAGGATGGCGCACCTGCGCCGGAGGCGAAGGCACCGTCGGCGCCCCAATCGTCTCAGTCCGAAGCCAAGGCCTCGACTCCGGTGACCACTGGGGAACGCAAGGAAGAACGGGTCAAGATGACTCGCCTGCGCCAGACCATCGCCGCCCGTCTCAAGGAGGCCCAGAACACCGCCGCACTGCTGACCACGTTCAACGACGTCGACATGTCGGCGGTGATTGAGGCGCGGGCGAAGTACAAGGATTTGTTCGAAAAGAAGCACGGCATCCGGCTCGGCTTCATGGGTTTCTTCGTAAAGGCGGTGGCGCTCGCCTTACGCGATGTCCCCTCGGTCAATGCCCGGATCGAGGGCGAGGAGATCGTCTATTCCAACTTCCTCGACGTGTCGGTCGCGGTCTCGGCTCCGAAGGGCCTGGTCGTACCGGTCGTCCGCTCGGCCGACGCGATGAGCTTCGCAGAGATCGAAAAGGCGATCGCCGAGTTCGGCAAGAAGGCGAAGGACGGCACGCTCTCGATGGACGAGATGAAGGGCGGGACTTTCACCATCTCCAATGGCGGCGTGTTCGGCTCGTTGCTCTCCACACCAATCATCAACCCGCCCCAGTCTGCCGTGCTCGGCATGCACCGTATCGAGGATCGCCCAATCGCCAAGGATGGTGAAGTCGTGATTCGCCCGATGATGTACCTGGCGCTTTCCTACGACCACCGCTTGGTCGACGGCCGCGAAGCGGTCACCTTCCTCGTCCGCGTCAAGGAAGCGATCGAGGACCCGACGCGCTTGCTGATCGACCTTTAAGGATATTCAATGGCTGATTTCGACTATGACGTCCTGGTGATTGGCTCCGGCCCCGGCGGATATGTCGCTGCGATCCGCGCGGCGCAGCTCGGGCTGAAGACCGCCTGCGCCGAGAGCCGCGAGACGTTGGGCGGCACCTGCCTCAACGTCGGCTGCATCCCGTCGAAGGCGATGCTCCACGCTTCGGAATATTATGACGCCGCGGCCAATGGCGCGATGGCCAAGCTGGGGATCAAGGTCACGCCCGAGCTCGACCTCGACACGATGCATGGCCAGCGCAAGGACGCGGTCAAGCAGCTGACCGGCGGCATCGAGTTCCTGTTCAAGAAGAACAAGGTGACGTGGCTCAAAGGCCGGGCCAGCTTTGAGGATGCACATAAGGTCAAGGTCGGCGCTCAAACGGTTACCGCGAAGAACGTCGTCATCGCTACAGGCTCGTCGGTCACTCCGCTTCCCGGGGTAGAGATCGACCAGAAGGTGGTCGTCGACAGCACCGGCGCGCTGGAGCTGCCGAAAGTGCCCGAGCATATGGTCGTCATCGGCGGCGGGGTGATCGGGCTGGAGCTCGGCTCGGTCTGGCGGCGACTCGGCGCCAAGGTTACCTGCGTCGAGTTCCTCGATCAGATCCTGCCGGGCTTCGATGGCGAAGTCCGCAAGGAAGCCAACAAGATATTCAAGAAGCAGGGCTTCGAGTTCCGCTTGAGCACCAAGGTCACCGGCGTTGCGGTGAAGGGCGGCAAGGCGACGCTGACGCTCGAACCCGCGAAAGGCGGCACAGCCGAAACGCTCGACGCCGACTGCGTCCTCGTTTCCATCGGCCGCCGGCCAAACACCGAAGGGCTCGGTCTCGACAAGATCGGCCTCAAGCCCAACGAGCGCGGGCAGATCGACACCGATCATGATTTCCGCACCACCGTCGACGGCGTCTGGGCGATCGGAGATGTCATCCCCGGGCCAATGCTTGCCCACAAGGCGGAAGACGAGGGGATCGCCGTCGCCGAGAATATCGCCGGCCAGACCGGCATCGTGAACCACGACGTCATCCCGTCGGTGGTCTACACTTGGCCCGAAATCGCCGGGGTCGGCCTCACCGAGGAGCAGGCCAAGGAGAAATATGGCGAGGTCAGGACCGGCAAATTCCCGATGCTCGCCAACAGCCGCGCCAAGACCAACCACGAACCCGACGGCTTCGTGAAGGTCATCGCCGATGCCAAGAGCGACCGAGTACTCGGCGTCTGGTGCATCGCCAGCGTGGCCGGTACGATGATCGCGCAGGCCGGTCAGGCGATGGAATTCGGCGCGACCAGCGAGGACATCGCCTACACTTGCCACGCCCATCCGACACATTCGGAAGCAATCAAGGAAGCGGCGATGGCGGTGACCGGGAAGCCGATCCACATCTGATCGACTGCTCTCTCGATTTAACCTTAATTATATAAAAATCATGACGCGAACGCCTTGTCTTCGCTAGGCACGGCGCTCGCCGATTCGTCGCCGGTGGCCAAGGGCGGGCCGTTTCATACCGGATGGACCTTCGTTTCGGCCTGTGACCGGGAGACGAAAATGGGGGTTCGTGCGTCGCTCCGCCGCTATCATGTGTGGCTGGGTTGGCTGGTAGGCTTGCCGTTCCTGTTCTGGACGATTTCAGGCCTGGTCATGGTAGCCAGGCCGATCGAAGAAGTGCGCGGCACCGCGCTGATCGCCGAGCCCAAGCCGCTCGCCTTGACCGCCGGCTATGTCGTTCCGCGCATCGAAGGGCGCGCTGTCGCGGCGCTGGCGTTGGCGCCGCGCGCCGAAGGGCCGCGCTGGGTCATCAGCTTCGCGGACGGCGCCACGCGGCTAGCCGATCCGTCGACTGGCGCCTTGCTACCGCCGCTCGGTGCGGCTGACGCGGCGCGCGAGGTTGCCGCTCGCTACACCGGTTCGGCCAGGATCGTCGAAACCAGCCGGGTCGCCGCCGGCAGCCCGCCGCTCGAGCTTCGCCGGGCGATGGACGGCTGGCGGGTCAGAATGGATGACGACACGCATTTCTATGTCGAGGCCGGGTCGGGCGAGATCATTGCCCGGCGCACCCGCTGGTGGCGCATTTACGATTTCATGTGGGGCCTGCACATCATGGACCTGCAGGGCCGCGAGGAGACCAATAACCCGTGGGTCGTCACCTTCTCTGCCCTGTCGATCGGCATGGTGCTGCTGGCGCTGATCCTGCTTCCGCTGACGATCAAGCGCGCGAAATGGCAGGAACGGGACCAACGGAAAGCGATCAGCTCCAGCTGAGTAGGCGCTCCAGCCAGCTGCGATCCTCTTCGCTCAGCCGTGGCGAAGCCACCACCGCCGGGCATTCGAGGCAGCGCGCCTGGATAGTCGGCCCCGACAGGATCGAGCGAAGCTCGGCGACCGCCCGGCCAAGAAGCGCTTCGGGCGCTGGAGCGAGGGTAGCAAGCGCATCGACCGGACCGTTTTCGTCGGTTTCTTCCTCGCTCGCGAACGCGGTCATCAGCGTGTCGGCGAAGTTGGGCCGGGCTCGAGATAGGTCAGGCCCCTCTCGTTATCGCCCAGCTTGGCCAACTCGGCGGCCTTGGCAATCGCCTCGTCCATTCCGCCGAAGCCGTCGATCAGGCCAATCTGCCGAGCGGTGCCGCCGTCCCATACCCGGCCCTGCGCGATGCGGTCGATATCGGCCGGCGTTTTGTGCCGCGCCTCGGCGACGATGGTGAGAAACCGCGAATAGATTTGCTCCACGCCCGCCTGGACCAGCGCATCCGCCGCTTCCGACGGGCCCTTGAGCAGGTCCGGCTCGCCCGACAGCGGCGTGGTCTTGATGCCGTCGGCGCCGATCCCGAGCTTGGCGAGCGTGCCTTCGAAGCTCGGCAGCAAGCCGAACACGCCGATCGATCCGGTGATGGTCGACGGCTCGGCAAAGACGAAGTCGCCGGGGGTGGAGACCCAGTAACCGCCCGATGCGGCGACACTGCCCATCGACACGACCACCGGCAGCTTCTTCTCCTTCGCCGCGAGCAGCGCCTGGCGAATGCGCTCGGACGCCAGAGCCGATCCGCCCGGGCTGTCGATCCGCACCACCAGCGCCTTGAGATTGTCCCGGGCGAGTCCCTTTTCGATGGCGCGCGTAATCGTCTCCGCGCCGGCCCGGCCCGGCCCGGCTTTGCCATCGACGATTTCGCCGGCGATCGTGACGACGCCGATCGGGCCTTCGTCCCTGCCGCCCTCTTGCGCTTCATAGGAAGCAAGCTTGATGCGCTTGTAGCCGCGCGACGAATCTTCGTCCTTTCCCCCAGCTCGGCGAGGCGCGCCTCGAACGCGCGGCGCTCGCCGATCCGGTCGATCAGCTTGAGTTCCAATGCGGCGCGGGCAAAATCGCCATTGGCGGCGCGGGTCACGGCGACCGGATCCCTGAGTATCTGGGTTAAGCCCTGCGTAGCTGCCGGACGCCCACGTGCAATATCCTCCCGCCAGGTTTCGAGCAGCGCATCGCCCAGTGCCTGCGCATTCTCGCGCGCTTCGGGGGACATATCGGTGCGCGTAAAGGGCTCGACCGCCGCCTTGTAGGTGCCGACGCGATAGACGTTGGCGGTCACTCCCAGCTTGTCGAGCAAGCCCTTGAAATAAAGGCCGTTGCCGCCTGGCCCGGCGACCGCGATGGCGCCCAGCGAGGGCATCCAGATTTCCGAGGCGTGGGCGGCCAGCTGATAACGGTCGTCGGTGTATCCGGTAGCGAAAGCGATGACCGGCTTGCCGCTCTTGCGCACTTCGTCGATTTTTTCCCCGAGCGACGTCAATGAGGCCTGGCCGCCGCCGAGAAACCCGTCGAGGTCGAGCGAGATTGCCTTGACGCGATCGTCGTCCTTGGCGTTGTCGAGCGTCCGGACGAGGTTGCGAAGCTCAAATTCCTGGGTGACCTTGCCGGCTCCGGCGATCGCCGCCAGTGGATCGGGGCGAGACGCCTGTTCGACCAGCACGCCGTCGAGGTCCATCGCCAGTACGCCGTCGCCGACCGCGGCCGGCCGGGCGGACAGGGCCGCATAGAGCAGCCCGAAAAACATCAGCATCAGCAACAGGACAAGCGCGTCCTTGATGCCCACCAGCAGCTTCCAGATCGCTCGCACAAACCGCATGAATTGCTCCTTTCTCACACGCCTAGTGCAGATCGGCGGATCGGCCCAAGGATTTTCGACAAACTGGAGTCCATCGGCAAAGCTGCTAACGGCGGGGCCATGACCTCGACGTTTGCCGTCTCTCAATCCGCTAGCCCCTGGCGCGCCGAGCTTCGCGCCACGCTGTCGCTTGCTTGGCCGCTCATCCTGTCGAACCTGGCCTATGCCTCGATCCAGGCAACGGACGTAGTGCTGATGGGATGGCTTGGGGCCCGGCCGCTGGCGGCGGCGGCGCTGGGGCTCAATCTCAATTTCGCCTTAAGCCTGATCTGCCTCGGGCTGGTCACCGCTTCCTCGCCAATGATGGCGACCGCGCTTGGCGCCAGGCTGCGCTCGGCGCAGCAGGTTCGGCGGACCTTCCGCCAATCCTTTTGGATGGTCGCGACCGTGACGGTGCCGGTTTGGCTCGTCCTGTGGAACTCGGAAGGCATCATTCGCTCCTTGGGTCAGGAGCCCGCGCTCGCCCGCGACGCCCAGACTTTCATCCACGGCTATATGTGGTCGATGCTGCCGTTCCTGCTGTTCCAGGCGATGCGCAATTTCATCGCCGCGCTCGAACGGCCAGGCTGGGTGCTGGTCATCAGCCTTGTCGGGATCGCACTCAATGCGCTGCTCGGTTACGGGCTGATCTTCGGCCATTTCGGCCTGCCGGCGCTGGGAATTTTCGGCGGCGGCCTGGCCAGTTCGATCGTGTGGACACTGCTGGCCCTGATGCTGATGCTGGTCATTGTCACCGACCGCCAGTTCCGCCGCTATCATCTTTTCGGTCGCTTCTGGCGGCCGGACTGGCCGCGCTATCGCAAGCTTTGGCGGCTCGGCTTTCCGATCGGCATGGCGATGGGGTTCGAGGGGGGCGTGTTCAGCGCCGCCGCCTACCTGATGGGCTTGATCAGCGCCGAATCGGTCGCCGCCCACGCCGTCGCGCTGCAGATCGCCGCCTTGTTCTTCATGGTGCCGTGGGGGCTGAGCCAGGCGGCAACCGTCCGCGTCGGCCAGTTTCTCGGCCGCCACGACCGCCCGGGGATCATGCGGGCGGGTTGGACGGCGTGGTGCCTGGGGGTTGGCTTCATGGCGATGATGGCCTTGCTGATCTGGTCAATTCCTCGCGAGCTCATCACCCTGTTCCTCGACGACACGCCTGAAAATGCCCGGGTGATCGCGCTTGGCGTGTCGTTCCTCGGCATCGCCGCGATCTTCCAGGTCGTCGACGGCGCCCAGGTGGTCGGCGCGGGCATGTTGCGCGGCCTCCACGATACGCGCGTGCCGATGATCTTCACCTTCGTCGGCTATTGGGCGATCGGAATCGGCATCGGCGCCTGGCTGGCCTTTTCAAGGGGATGGGCAGGGGTCGGCATCTGGACTGGCCTTGCCGTCGGCCTGGCAATCGTGGCGGTGCTGATGTTGTGGCGCTGGATGAGACGCGACGCGATTGGCCTTGAACGCAACGCTGCCCATTGACGGGTAGGAGTTCCCGACCCATATGCGCGACATCGCTGGCACTCATGCTTTGTGAGTGCCAGCGCAAGCACATCATCATGACTTGAAAGAGGGTCAATCAACATGGGTTTCAGGCCGCTTCATGACCGAGTCCTCGTCCGCCGCGTCGAGGCCGAAGAAAAGACCGCGGGCGGGATCATCATTCCCGATTCCGCCAAGGAAAAGCCGCAGGAAGGCGAAGTCGTCGCCGTCGGCACCGGCGCTCGCGCCGATGACGGCAAGGTCACGCCGCTGGACGTCAAAGCCGGCGACAAGATCTTGTTCGGCAAATGGTCAGGAACCGAGGTCAAGATTTCGGGTGAAGACCTGATCATCATGAAGGAAAGCGACATCCTGGGGATCGTCGGCTGACCGCAAGATCGGGCGCTAAGTTCACATGAACTGGCGCCTCGCACCGTGATTTTAGTGAACTTTAGAACCGAAAGGGTAGCCAGATGGCAGCCAAGGACGTGAAATTCAGCCGTGACGCGCGCGAGCGCATCATGAAGGGCGTCGACATTCTCGCCGACGCCGTCAAGGTGACACTTGGGCCCAAGGGCCGCAACGTCGTCATCGACAAGAGCTTCGGCGCGCCGCGCATCACCAAGGACGGCGTCACCGTCGCCAAGGAAATCGAGCTCAAGGACAAGTTCGAGAACATGGGCGCGCAGATGCTGCGCGAAGTCGCCTCGAAGACCAACGATATCGCCGGCGACGGCACCACCACCGCGACCGTGCTCGCCCAGGCGATCGTCCGCGAGGGCATGAAGTCGGTCGCGGCCGGCATGAACCCCATGGACCTGAAGCGCGGCATCGATCTGGCCGTGACCAAGGTCGTGGAGGATCTGAAGGGCCGTTCGAAGCCGGTTTCCGGCTCCAACGAGATTGGCCAGGTCGGCAGCATCGCCGCCAATGGTGACACTATCGTCGGTGAGAAGATCGCCGAAGCGATGGACAAGGTCGGCAAGGAAGGCGTGATCACCGTCGAGGAAGCCAAGGGCCTCGAGTTCGAGCTCGATGTCGTGGAAGGCATGCAGTTCGACCGCGGATACCTCTCGCCTTATTTCATCACCAATCCGGAAAAAATGTCGGTCGAACTGGCCGACCCCTACATCCTGATCCATGAAAAGAAGCTGTCGAACCTTCAGGCGATGCTCCCGATTCTGGAAGCCGTCGTCCAGTCGGGTCGTCCGCTGTTGATCATCGCCGAGGACATCGAGGGGGAAGCGCTCGCGACCCTGGTCGTCAACAAGCTGCGCGGCGGTCTCAAGGTTGCTGCGGTCAAGGCGCCGGGCTTCGGCGATCGCCGCAAGGCGATGCTGGAGGATATCGCCATCCTCACCGGCGGCGAGATGATCAGCGAAGATCTTGGCATCAAGCTGGAGAATGTCACCGTTGGCATGCTCGGCACCGCCAAGCGCGTGACGATCGACAAGGACGACACGACGATCGTCGACGGGGCCGGCACGCATGAGGCGATCAAGGCTCGCACCGAAGCGATCCGCCAGCAGATCGAAAACACCACCAGCGACTATGACCGCGAGAAGCTCCAGGAGCGCCTCGCCAAGCTGGCCGGCGGTGTGGCCGTGATCAAGGTCGGCGGAGCGTCCGAGGTCGAGGTGAAGGAGCGCAAGGATCGCGTCGATGACGCACTCCACGCGACCCGCGCCGCGGTCGAAGAAGGGATTGTCCCCGGTGGCGGCACGGCGCTGCTCTATGCGACCAAGGCGCTTGATGGCCTGAAGGGCGTCAACGACGACCAGACACGCGGCATCGATATCGTCCGCAAGGCTCTTTATGCGCCGGTCCGCCAGATCGCCCAGAACGCCGGCCATGACGGCGCGGTGATTTCGGGCAAGCTGCTCGAAGGCAAGGACGAAGCGACGGGCTTCAACGCCCAGACCGAAGTCTATGAGAATCTGGTCAAGGCCGGTGTGATCGATCCGACCAAGGTCGTTCGCACCGCGCTCCAGGACGCTGCCTCGGTCGCCGGCCTGCTGATCACCACCGAAGCGGCGGTCAGCGAAATGCCAGAAGACAAGCCGGCGATGCCGATGGGCGGCGGCATGGGCGGAATGGGCGGTATGGACTTCTGACCTGAAGCGGCCCGGAACGGCGAAGCGATTGCGTAGCGATCGCTAGCTGTCCCGGGACTCGCTGAAGGGCGAACGGCCTGACCCCGGACCTGACCCGGGAGACAGGACCGACGGCGGGAATTCACTTCCCGCCGGCTCGCGCCAAGCTAGTTCAAGTTGCCAGAAGGGGCGGCGTCCACGGGCGCCGCCTCTTCTTGATTCTCGGCAAGCCCGTTCAGCATGTCCTCCGCCTCATCCAGCCGCTCGGATTCGGCAGCGGTGGGTGCCTGTGGCCGCTCCGATCGATCGCAGGCGGACAGGAGCAGCAGCGGCAAAAGGAATTTTCTCATCTCGCTCCAAGTACAACTTCGAGCGAACAAAAAAAGGGCCGCCCGGTTTCCCGGACGGCCCTCCTGTCGCTAACGACAGCGATAATTACATCGCGTTCGTTCCGTCGACTCCATTGGCGACATCGTCACCAGCGTTCTCGACCGCGTCACCCGCGTTCTCGACGGCATTGCCAGCAGCGTCGAGCGCATTGTCGACGGCATTGTCGGCAGCCATGGCATCAGCCTCAACGGCGTTTTCCATGCCAACATTCTCGACGGCGTTTTCGGTCTTGGTTTCGCACGCGGCCAGGCCGAGCGCGAGGACCGCAACGGTCAGTGCAACCTTCTTCATGATCGTTCCATTCCTTGCTTATGGGGGCCGGACCCCTCTCGGGAGCCGGTCCGGCTCGGCCTCACCACGATGGGTCAGGCCAGCGCGCGGAAATATAGAGGAGTTGTGCGTCACGCAATCGTCATTTAACAGATTGCGGCAAAGTGATGGCCGGTCGCATCTTCAATTGACGGATATAAAGACTTCCTTATATCCTTAAGCCGTGACCGGAGATCTCAAGCTTGCCGCGCTTTTCCAGGCGTTGGCCGATCCGACGCGGCTCCGCATCGTCGTGCTGCTGCGCTCGATGGAGCTCTCGGTCGGAGAATTGGCCCAGGTGCTCGGGCAAAGCCAGCCGCGGGTGTCACGGCACGTCCGAATTCTGAGCGATTCGGGGCTGGTCGGTCGGCGCAAGGAGGGAAGTTGGGTCTATCTCCAGCTTGCCGATCCTGAACGCACCGCTCCACTGTTTGATCTTTATGATGGATGGGCCGGCCAGGAAGCGGAGGATTTGTTCGCGTCTGACATCGCCCGGCTCGACGCGGTTCGCGCGGACCGTGCCGAAGCCGCGCGCCGCTATTTCGAGGCGCATGCCGCAACCTGGGACAGCGTGAGGTCATTGCACGTCGCCGATAGCGAGGTGGAACGTGCCATCGCGCTGTTGCTGACCGACCGCCCGCTCGGCGCGCTGCTCGATATCGGCACCGGCACCGGACGGATGCTGGAATTGTTCACGACCAAGGCCGACAGCGCGATCGGCATCGATCGTTCTTCGGAGATGCTTCGGCTCGCCCGAGTCAAGCTCGAGGCGGCGGGCATTGCCGGGGCAAGCCTTCGCCAGGGTGATATGTACGCCTTGCCGCTTGGCGATCGGAGCGCCGACAGCATCATTCTTCATCAGGTGCTTCATTATGCGCAGCAGCCGGGCGCTGCGATTGCCGAAGCCGCTCGGGTGCTGAGCCCCGGGGGACGCCTGCTCGTCATCGATTTCGCCCAGCACGACCGCGAGGAACTGCGCGAGAAGGATGCCCATCTGCGCCTTGGCTTTGCCGACGACGCGATCCGCGGCTGGTTTGCGGCCGCCGGACTGGAACTCGACAGGACCGAACGGCTCGAAGGCGGTGAACTGACCGTCATCCTGTGGCGCGGCGCGAAGCCGGGGATTGCCCGACAGGAAAGGGCGGCGGCATGAACCGGGAAGCCCAGGTCGCGCTCATCGAACATGCGCCGCTATTCGCTGAAACACGCGGGGACATCGCCGTCAGCTTCGAATTCTTCCCGCCCAAGTCGGATATCATGGCTGAGACGCTGTGGAGGTCGATCGAGACACTGGAGCCGCTTCATCCGCGCTTCGTGTCGGTGACCTATGGCGCCGGTGGTTCGACGCGGGAGAGGACGCACGCCACCGTAACCCGGCTGCTCCGGGAGACCGACCTGACCCCTGCGGCGCATCTTACCTGTGTCGGCGCGAGCCGTGATGAGATCGACGACGTTGCGCGCAGCTATTGGGAAGCGGGAGTCCGGCATATCGTTGCCCTACGCGGCGACCCGCCCGAGCCCGGCGAGCCCTATGCCGCCCATCCGCAGGGTTACGCCAATGCCGCCGAACTGGTCGCCGGCCTGAAGGCGGTGGCGCCGTTCGAGATTTCCGTGGCCGCCTATCCAGAGGTTCATCCCGATTCGGACTGCCCCGACAGCGATCTCGACAATTTGTTGCGCAAGATCGACGCCGGCGCGGACCGGGCGATCACGCAGTTTTTCTTCTCCCCCGAATGCTTTTTCCGCTTCCGCGACAAGGTTGCCGAGCGCCGTCCGGGGGTCGAGATCGTGCCCGGCATTCTCCCGGTGTCCAACGTGGCGCAGGCCCGCCGGTTCGCGGGGCAATGCGGTGCCGCGATTCCCAGCTGGATGGACCGGCTGTTCGAAGGTCTCGACGATTTGCCGGCGGCTCGACAGCTCGTCGCGGCGACCATTGCGGGAGAGCTTTGCGGCCAGCTTTATGCGGGCGGCGTCCGCCATTTTCACTTCTACACCCTGAACCGCGCCGAGCTCGCCTATGCCATCTGTCATATGTTGGGAGTAAGGCCATGACTGCCGCTGCCTTTCGCGCCGCCGCGGCCGACCGGATCCTCGTCAAGGACGGGGCCTATGGCACCATGATCCAGGCCGAGCGGCTGGCGGAAGCCGATTACCGCGGGGACCTTTCGCTCAACCATGACCAGCGCGGCAATAATGATCTGCTCAACCTGACTCGGCCCGACATCGTTCGGGGTATCGCGCGCCGTTTCGTGGAGTCGGGCGCCGACATCCTCGCCACCAACACGTTCAATGCCAACCGAATCAGCCAGGCCGACTATGGCGCCGAAAGCCTGGTCGAGGACATCAACGAAGCGGCGGCGCGGATCATTCGTGAGGTCGTGGACGGCGCCGATGATGGGCGGCAACGTTGGGTGGCGGGCGCGCTTGGCCCGACCAACAAGACGCTGTCGCTGTCGCCCGACGTCAACGATCCCGGCTTTCGCGAAGTCGATTTCGATCTGGTGAAGTCGGTGTATCGCGAACAGATCGACGCGCTGGTGCGCGGGGGTATAGATTTCGTCCTCATCGAGACGGTGTTCGACACGCTCAACTGCAAGGCCGCGATCATGGCCGCGCTGGAGGCGGAAGTCGCGCTGGGCCGCGAACTGCCGATGATGATCTCGATGACGCTGACAGACCTTTCGGGCCGCAATCTTTCGGGTCACACGGTCGAGGGGTTCTGGGCCAGCGTTCGCCATGCAAGGCCGCTGACCATCGGCCTCAACTGTTCGTTCGGTGCGGAGCAGCTCCGGCCGCATCTCGCCGCGCTGGCGAGGAAGGCGGAGACGCTGGTCATGGCCTATCCCAATGCCGGCCTGCCCAACGATCTCGGCGAATATGACGAACTGGCCGAGGAGACCGCGGCGCAGGTCAGCGAATGGCTGGACGAGGGATTGGTGAACATTGTCGGCGGCTGTTGCGGGACTACTCCTGCCCACATCGCCGCGATTGCCGGGACGGTGCGCGATCGCACGCCGCGCGCCGTCCCGGCCACTTCTTCGTCGACCCTGCTCGCCGGACTCGAACCGATGACGCTCGCCGCATGAATGATTTCGCTGGAGCGGGTGCCCGCTTCGTCAACATCGGTGAGCGGACCAACATCACCGGGTCGGCCAAGTTCAAGAAGCTGATCCTGGCTGGCGATTTCGACGCGGCCGTGACGGTTGCTCGCGACCAGGTCGAGGCAGGCGCACAAATCATCGACGTCAACATGGATGAGGCCCTACTCGACGGCGAGGAGGCGATGTCGACTTTCCTCAAGCGCCTGGCCGCCGAGCCGGACATCGCGCGGGTGCCGGTGATGATCGACAGCTCGAAGTGGAGCGTGATCGAGGCCGGCCTCAAGTGCGTGTCGGGTAAGCCGATCGTCAATTCGATCAGCATGAAGGAAGGCGAGGAGGCGTTTCTCGAGGCGGCGCGCAAGGTCCGCACTTATGGCGCTGCGGTAGTCGTCATGGCCTTCGATGAAACGGGCCAGGCCGATACGAAGGAGCGCAAGGTCGCGATATGCGAGCGGGCCTATAAGCTGTTGGTCGCCGATGGATTCCCGCCCGAGGACATCATTTTCGACCCCAACATCTTCGCGGTTGCGACCGGAATTGACGAGCATCGCCGCTATGCGCTCGACTTTATCGAGGCGACCCGCGAAATCCGCAAACGCTGCCCGCACGTCCATATTTCGGGCGGCCTGTCGAACCTCAGTTTTTCATTTCGCGGCAACGAACCGGTGCGCCGCGCCATGCACTCGGTGTTCCTGTTCCACGCCATCCCGGCAGGAATGGACATGGGCATCGTCAACGCCGGCCAGCTCGACGTCTATGACGAGATCGCGCCCGAGCTTCGCGAGGCGTGCGAGGATGTCGTGCTCGATCGGCGCGACGATGCGACCGAG
Organism: uncultured Alphaproteobacteria bacterium; assembly: GCA_963750385.1. Taxonomy (GTDB): domain Bacteria; phylum Pseudomonadota; class Alphaproteobacteria; order Sphingomonadales; family Sphingomonadaceae; genus Sphingomicrobium. The sequence continues at coordinate 105,661 of CAVVQJ010000008.1, forward strand.
CGGCTGATCGAGCTGGCCGAACGCTATCGCGGGACCGACGAGGTCGAGGAGAAGAAGGCCGCCGAATGGCGCGGCTGGCCGGTCAGGGAGAGGTTGGCCCACGCGCTCGTCAAGGGCATCGACGCGCGATATCATCGAGGACACCGAGGAAGCGCGGACCCTGTTCGCGCGCCCGATCGAGGTCATCGAGGGCCCGCTGATGCAGGGCATGAACCTGGTCGGCGACCTGTTCGGGTCGGGCAAGATGTTCCTGCCGCAGGTGGTCAAGTCGGCGCGGGTGATGAAAAAGGCGGTGGCGCACCTGCTGCCCTTCATCGAGGCGCAGAAGGAACCGGGCGCCGACACGTCGAAGGGGCGGATCGTCATGGCGACGGTCAAGGGCGACGTCCACGACATCGGCAAGAATATCGTTGGCGTGGTCCTGCAGTGCAACGGGTTCGACGTGATCGACCTGGGCGTGATGGTGCCATGGACGAAGATATTGGAAGCGGCGAACGAGAATAATGCCGCAATGATCGGGCTGAGCGGCCTCATCACCCCCTCGCTCGACGAGATGGTGACCGTCGCCGAGGAAATGCAGCGCGCCGGAATGGACCGATCCGCTGCTGATCGGCGGGGCGACGACCAGCCGGGCGCATACCGCTATCCGGATTGCTCCGGCCTATTCAGGCCCGGTGCTTCATGTTCTCGACGCCAGTCGTGCGGTTGGAGTCGCGACGGCGCTGGTCAGCGACGGTCCCAGCCGAGCGGAGCTCGTCCATCGCACCTCGAACGACTATCGGGCACTTCGCGAAAGCCGCGAGGGTCGGGGATCGAACGAGCTCGCGCCGATGACCGAGGCGCGCGCCAACGGCTTCGTTTCGACGCACCGGGAACCGAGCCCGCGCCCGGCGCATCCCGGCCTCCATCAATTCGAGGATTGGCCACTCGATGACCTGGTCAAGTTGATCGATTGGACGCCCTTCTTCCGCGCCTGGGAGTTGGCGGGCACCTATCCGTCGATCCTGGACGATGGAGTGGTCGGGGAAAGCGCTCGCGGACTATTCGCCGATGCGCAAGACATGCTCCGCCAGATCGTCGAGGAGAAATGGCTGACCGCTCAGGGGGGAGTTGGCTTGTGGCCGGTGCGCCGCGAGGGTGACGATGTGGTCGTGATGGACGCAAAGCGAACTCGCCTTCCCTTCCTGCGCCAGCAAATCCGCAAGCGCGCCGGCCGGCCGAACATGTGCCTCGCCGACTTCATTGTTCCGAACGAAGAGGATTGGCTCGGCGGGTTCGCGGTCGCGATTCACGACATTGAGCCGCATCTCGAGCGGTTCAAGGCTGAGCATGACGATTATCGCGACATCTTGCTGAAGGCGCTGGCCGACCGGCTCGCGGAGGCATTCGCCGAGCGCCTCCATAGCCACGTCCGAACGACGCTTTGGGCCTATGCGCCGGGCGAGGCTTTGACCAATGAGCAGCTGATCCGTGAGGAGTATCGCGGAATTCGTCCTGCACCGGGGTATCCTGCGTGTCCGGATCACAGCCTGAAACCACTGTTGTTCGACTTGCTTGGCGACAGGCCCGCGGGCATCGAACTGACCGAGAATTTCGCGATGCTGCCGACCTCTGCAGTCTCGGGCTTCTACTTCGGCCATCCGGAAAGCAGCTATTTTGGAGTCGCTCGGATCGGCCAGGACCAGCTTGAGGAATATGCCGGGCGGCGCGGGGTCGACATTGAAGTAGCGAGGCGCTGGCTCCGGCCTAATCTCGACTGAGCCGTAACCATTCGAGCACTTGCTACCGAAAGACTATATTCCCGCCTGAATTGGAGCAGTACAGACTTCTTCAAATACGGCCTGAACGGACATCATCGGCGCAGTGAAGCACCTCCTCCTGTTTTTCCTCATTATCTTCGGATCGCCGGCTTTCGCCCAATTGCCGCAAGGCAATGCGATTCAGCCGGAACTGGTGGTGGAAAACCATGCCAACCCCGGCAGCGCCACCGAGCTCGCAATTCTCATGCACACGCAGCCAGGCTGGCATGGCTACTGGCTTAATCCGGGGGACGCCGGCCTTCCGATGGCGGTCGAGTGGACGCTGCCTGAGGGATGGCAGGTTGGCGAGCTGCGCTATCCGGTGCCGACGCGGCTGACCATCGCCGGCCTGATGAACTATGTCTATGAGCGCGACTATGCGGTTCTCGCCAAGCTGATTGTCCCGGCGGGAACGACCGGGTCGCAGCTGGTGCGCGCGAAGATGCGCTGGCTGGCATGTACCGACCAGGTGTGCGTGCCCGAACAGGGCGAGGTGTCGCTGAACGTTCCTTCCGGCGGCGGTGGCGTCCCCGACGCGCGCTTCAACGAATGGCGCCGAGCGCTGCCACGGCCCTTGGCGAGCCCGGCGCGGTTCGCGGTGAAGGGCGATCGCATCGAGATCGCGGTCCCCCTCCCGGCAAGCGTGGCGCTTGGCGAACCATATTTTTTCCCCGCCGACGACGGACCGATCGATTATGCGGCGTCCCAGTCGTTCCGGCGCGACGGCGACACGCTGATCGCGGAGCTTCGCCACCGTCGTGGCAGCCCGAAAAGCTTGTCAGGCGTTCTTGCGCTCGGCGACGGGCGCGGACTTGAGATCAGGGCTGCGCCGGGCGCGGTGCCAAGCGGTGGCGACCCGGTTGGGGCGATTGGCGAGGTCGGGGCGAATGCCATCCTGCTCGCGATCCTAGGGGCGCTGGCGGGCGGCCTGCTGCTCAACCTGATGCCCTGCGTCTTTCCGATCCTGGCGGTGAAGGCGCTACACCTTGCGAGGGCAGGCGGCGACGAGCGCCATGCTCGCCGCGATGCGCTGGGCTATGCGGCGGGCGCGGTGATCGGCACGGGCCTGCTCGGCGCGCTGCTTCTCGCGATCCGCGCCGGGGGGAGCACGGCAGGGTGGGCCTTCCAGCTTCAGGACCCGAGAACGACGGTCGTCCTGCTTCTGCTGGTAACAGCCATCACTCTCAACCTGCTGCGGACGTTCGAGCTTCCGGTAATCGGCGGCGATGCTCGGGTTGGAAGCTTCGGCACGGGCGCACTCGCGGCGTTCGTTGCGACTCCGTGCGCAGGGCCCTTCCTCGGGGCTGCGCTGGGAACGGCGCTGCTGCTTCCGGCCTATGGGTCGATCGCCGTGTTCGCGACGCTCGGGCTCGGACTGGCCATCCCGTTTCTGTTGGTCGCCTTCATTCCCGCTCTCCGCAGCCGCTTGCCGAAACCAGGCGAGTGGATGGTGCGGCTGCAGCGCTTTCTCGCGATCCCGATGGCGGCGACGGCCGTGGGCTGCCTGTGGCTCTTGTGGCGGCAGGGGGGCGAGCGCTCATTGCTGGTTGGGATCGGCGCGGTCGGCGCACTGACGCTACTGCTGGCCTTCCTCGGCCGAATGCAGCGGCGTGGCGAGCAGTTTGGGCTCATCGCCTTGGGTGCCGCGCTGCTCCTGACCGGAGTGGCGGCGGTGTTCGTTTCGCAGCAACAAGCGGCCGCCTCGCGCGTCCCGATCGGCGCCCAAGCGTGGAGTAACGATGCCGTTCGATCGGCTCTCGCCTCCGGTCATCCCGCATTCGTGTACTTCACCGCCGACTGGTGCCTGACCTGCAAGGCGAACGAGGCCGCGGCGATTGAGCGGGATTCAACTCGCGAGGCCTTCGACAAGGCGGGCGTGAAAGTGCTGGTCGGCGACTGGACCAATGGCGACCCTGCTATCACGCGGTTCCTGGAGAGCAGGGGGCGGGCAGGGGTGCCGCTTTACTTGTGGTACGAGCCGGGCAAGGCCGAACCCGAGGAACTGCCGCAGATATTGACGCCGTCAATGCTCAGCGGCCGCGCTCTCCGCCACCGCCCGTAGCGGCGCGTTCCCAAACCTTTTTGCCTGCGACCCAGGTTTCCAGCACCTGTGTTCGCGCCAACGCCTGCGCATCGACCTTGCTGACGTCGCGGTCGATCAGGATGAAGTCGGCCCATTTGCCCGGTTCCAGGCTTCCGATCCTTTGTTCGGCGAAGCCGGCATAGGCCGCGCCCCGCGTGAAACCGGCGAGCGCTTGTTCGAAGCTGACCCGGTCCTGGGGCCGCCATCCGCCGGGCGGCTGGCCGTTCATATCCTGCCGACTGACCGCGGCGGCGAGGCCAGGGAAGGGATTGGGGCTCTCAACCGGGAAATCCGAACCGAACGCGAGTGGCACGCCCATCTTCGCAATGGTCTGCCAGGCATAGGCTCCGGCGAGCCGATCAGGCCCCAGCCGCGCTTCCGCCATCAGGCGGTCGCTGGTCTGGTGGGTCGGCTGCATCGAAGCAATAATTCCGGCGGGCTTAAGGCGCGGCAGGTCTTTCGGATCGGCAATTTGCAAATGCTCAATCCGCCAACGGCGCGAATTTCCATAAGTCTTGGTGAGTTCCTCATAGACGCCGATCACCTGGTCATTGGCGGCATCGCCGATGGCGTGGGTCGCAATCTGGCCACCGCTTTTCGCGACCTCCTGGGCCATCGCCAGCAATTCCGCGTCAGTGTGGAAGCGGAGGCCGCGCGTGTCGGGTCGGTCATGGTAGGGCGTTTTCAAATAGGCACCGCGACTTCCCAGCGCACCGTCCGCGTAAAGCTTCGTGCCGACCAGCCGCAGCCGGTCGCCATACATCCAGCCGGTTTGCTTGCTAGCGCTGATGGCGCGCCAATTTTCCGGCGCGGCGGCGTAGCTGATGATCCGGATGTTGAGTGCTCCAGCCTCCCCGGCGCGGCGCATCGCGTCCCAGTCGTCCTTGGTCGTGCCCATGTCGGCGGCGCCGACCAGTCCGACGCTCAGCATCGCCTTTTGTGCTTCGGCGAGCGCTCGGTCTCGGAGTTCTGCGCTAGGCGCGGGGATCTTGGATTCGACCAGGTTGGTGGCGTTGTCGACGAACAGCCCTTCGATGATTTCACCGCCGTCGGGCGCCTTGGTGGCGGCCGTGATGCCGGCCGCCCGCATCGCGGTACTGTTGCCGACCGCTGCATGGCCGTCGACGCGGGTCAGCCAGACGGGCCGGTCGCTGACGACGGCGTCGAGGTCGGCGGCGGTCGGGAAGCGCTTGTCGCTCCACAATTCCTGGTTCCAGCCGCGACCAATAATCCAGCCATCGCCCGGATTGGCGTCGGCGTATGCTTTCAACCGCTGTTTCAGTTCCTCGACCGACGCCGTACCCGTAAGGTCAAGCTGGATCGCCGCGAAGCCCAGTCCCATGATGTGGCCGTGCGCGTCGAGCAGGCCCGGAAGCAACGTCCGGCCGCCGCCATCGACCGTGCTGGTAATGCCCGCCAACCGCATCAGTTCGGGATGTTCGACGGTCATTAAAACCTTGCCGTCGTCGGCGACGACCAGCGCCTTGAAATGTTTCAGCTTGCCGTCGGCTCCGACCTGGATGCCGTTGACGTTGCTGATCAACGTATCGGCCAGTGCGGAGGAGGAGGCGAGGAGCGCGGCGAGCGCGAGCAGGGTGTTACGCATGGCGCAAGTGGATAGCATTGTTTGCCGGACAGGGAAGGTTTAGGCGATTGGTGATGGACGCTCCGACCAAGACCCGCCCGACGCTCGACGACATCCGCGCCGCCGCGACGCGCATCAAGGGATCGGTAATTCGCACGCCGATGATGAAAAGCCATACGCTGTCGGAAATCGTCGACGCCGAAGTGTGGCTGAAATTCGAAAATCTTCAGTTCACTGCGGCCTATAAGGAGCGCGGCGCCCTCAACAAATTGCTGCAGCTGTCGGAGGAGGAGCGCAAGCGCGGCGTCGTCGCCGCTTCGGCCGGCAACCATGCGCAGGCCGTGGCCTATCATGGCAGGCGGCTTGGCATTCCCGTGACGATCGTGATGCCGTTGTCGACCCCGATGATCAAAGTCACCCAGACCGAAGGCCATGGTGCCAATGTCGTTCTTCACGGCGAGCGGTACGACGATGCATATTCCCGAGCACAGGAGCTTGAGGCGAAGGACGGTTTTGTCTTCGTCCATCCGTTCGACGATGTCGCGGTGATGGCCGGGGCCGGCACGGTCGCCCTCGAAATGCTCGATGACGCGCCCGATCTCGACATGCTGGTAATTCCGATCGGCGGTGGCGGACTGATTTCGGGCGTCGCGACGGCGGCCAAGGCGCTGAAGCCGGGGATTAAGGTCGTCGGCGTGGAGGCCGAGCTATATCCGTCGATGAAGAATGTCGTCGAGGGCGGGCATGGCGCGATCGGCGGTGACACGCTGGCCGAGGGCATCGCAGTCAAGGAGCCGGGCATGCTGACCCGGGCCATTATCACCGATCTGGTCGATCGGATCGACCTGGTGGGCGAAAAGGACATCGAACATGCGGTTGCCCTGCTCGTGAACATCGAAAAGTCGGTGGTCGAGGGCGCGGGCGCGGCCGGACTTGCCGCAATCCTCGCCCAGCCGGAGCGCTTTCGTGGGCGAAAGGTCGGAACCATCCTGTGCGGAGGCAATATCGATACGCATTTGTTGGCCAATGTGCTGGTACGGGAACTGGTGCGGTGCGGACGGATTGCCCGGCTGCGTATAGCCGCGCAGGATCGCCCCGGAGCGCTCGCCGCGATCACCGCAAAATTTCATGAGTTGGGCGTCAACATCATCGAAGTAAGCCATCACCGCATCTTCACCCGCCTTCCCGCCAAGGACACGGTCATCGAGGTGGAATGCGAGGCGCGCGACGCCGACGCCGTCGACCGGCTGGTCAAATGCCTGGAGGATGCCGGGTTCGACGTCGAGAGAGCCGAACTCGACTAGCAGTTAACCGATTTTCGTCCTGACGTGGGACATCTGCCGCATTAACCCTCTTTTTCAGGCTCTAACCCTTTTCATCCGCGTTTACCGGTCGCATAAAGAGTTTCGTAACCATTTTGCGGAGGCCGGTCAGGGTGAGCGCACCATTTCGCTTCCCCAAGTTTTTTGTCACCAACCCTTCGCCATGTCCGTACCTTCCGGGCAAGGTCGAGCGGAAGGTGTTCACGGAGCTTAATGGCCGCAACGCCGGCGAACTCAACGAAGCCCTTGGCCGCATCGGATTTCGCCGTTCCCAGTCGGTCGCCTATCGGCCCAGCTGCGTCGATTGCAGCGCTTGCGTGTCGGTTCGCGTCCTGTCGAACGAATTCGCGCCGAGCGCCACGCAACGCAAGATCATCCGCCGCAACGCAGACCTGGAGGTCAATGCCTGCCGGCCGTGGAGCACCGAGGAGCAATATGCCCTCCTCCGCAAATATCTCGCCCAGCGGCATCCCGGCGGCGGAATGGCCGAGATGGACGAGCATGACTATGCCGACATGATCGAGCAGACCCCGGTCCGCACCTTCGTCATCGAATATCGCGAGCCGTCAGTCGACGGGCGGCCGGGCAAGCTGGTCGGCGCCTGCCTTAGCGATCAGCAGATCGACGGGCTGTCGATGATCTACAGCTTCTACGATGTCGGCGAGGGCGCTCGCAAAGGCTTGGGGACCTACATCATCCTCGACCATATCGTTCGCGCCGCTCGGGCGGGACTGCCTTACGTATACCTCGGCTACTGGGTCGATGGATCAGACCGCATGGCGTATAAAGCGAGCTTCCGGCCGCTGGAAAAGCTGAGCCGCGACGGCTGGCGCCGGATGGACGAGCCGGAACCCGAGTCCAGCGTGGTCGATCGGCCGCTGCCGACCCGCGCGCCAAGGCGAATCCTGGTCGACGCCTAGACCAGGCAGAGCCTTGCTTTCGGCTCCGCGAGATGAACCTCAGATAAATAATCCAGTCAATCCAGCTGCTTAGATTAGGATTTGCTTCGGCTCGACCTAATCGAGCCTCGCTTCGCATCAACGCTGCCGTAACGATCGGACCGTCGATGCGTGGAAGACGTTGATGGCCGGTCGCGGCGCTAAAACGCGTCGCTAACTCCCAGGAGAATGAAAATGCGTAATATGTTCATCGCCCTGGCGGGCGCTTCGATTGCGTTCGCCGCCCCGGTAGTCGCCCAGAACAACGGCTTGGTCGTCGTCGACCTGTCCGACTCGAACGTGGAGCTTCTCAACAACCTTGCCAAGAATCTCAACCTCGAGGTGAATGACAATAATGTCGAAGCGCTGAAGAACATCGACGTCCAGGTTCCGATCGGATTGGCCGCCGCGATTTGCGACGTCAACGCCAACGTCCTCGCCAAACAGCGTAAGACTGAAGGCTATAGCTGCACGGCCAAGAACAGCACGGAGGCCCTGACCAAGGCGGTCAAGACCAAGATGGCCGCCCAGTAGGCCTGCCACCTGACCAGAGTGAAGGGCGTCCGATGATTCGGGCGCCCTTTGCACGCTCGCCAAAGGAAACGGCGGAGCGTTTCCGCCCCGCCGTGCCCACTCCCCGGTAATTCTTAAGTCAGGCGACAGCGGCCTCCGGCGTTGCCGTATCGCCCTCGGCTTCGCGCAGCACATAGCCGCGACCCCAGACGGTCTCGATATAATTGTCCCCGCCGCAGGCGAGGCTGAGCTTCTTGCGAAGCTTGCAGATGAAGACGTCGATGATCTTCAATTCGGGCTCGTCCATGCCGCCGTAGAGGTGGTTGAGGAACATTTCTTTGGTCAGGGTCGTACCCTTGCGGAGCGACAATAGCTCCAGCATCGCATATTCCTTGCCGGTCAGGTGCACGCGGGCGCCGTCGACCTCGACCGTCTTGGCGTCGAGGTTCACGGCCAGCTTGCCGGTGCGGATAACCGACTGGCTATGGCCCTTCGAGCGGCGAACGATGGCGTGGATGCGGGCAACCAGCTCGTCGCGGTGAAACGGCTTGGTGACATAATCGTCGGCTCCGAAGCCCAGCGCACGAACCTTTGAATCCATCTCACCAACGCCGGACAGGATCAGCACCGGGGTCGAGACCTTCGCGGTGCGGAGCTTTTTCAGCACGTCGTAGCCGTGCATGTCGGGCAGATTGAGGTCGAGCAGGATGATATCGTAATCATACAACTTGCCGAGATCGAGGCCTTCCTCGCCAAGATCGGTGGTGTAGACGTTGAAGCCCTCCGTACCAAGCATCAGTTCGATGCTTTTGGCGATGGTCGCCTCGTCTTCGATCAGCAATACCCGCATGCCGTAATCCCCTGGTTAGGCGGTCGTTTGGGCGCGGCCCCAAAAGGTTTCGCGCTTTTAACGACGTCTAAGCGTCCATTAACCATGCGATTCCTGACCTTAAAAGGTTAATAGTGCGTAAAAGTTCGTTAAGATGGGTAATCGTTGCAGCGGTGCATCAGTGAAAAGTCGTCACGGCGAGCGCAGCAACGCAATTCATGATCGTCGCATTGTGGATTGCTTCGTTGCTCCGCTCCTCGCAATGACGGCGAATGACCCTTGAGGACCTCATCCTTTTTATCGACGGCGAGGCGATCGTGATCGACAAGCCCGCTGGCCTGCCGGTCGATACGCCGCGAGCGGGCGGTGACAGCATCGAGCGGCGCGTCGATGAGCTCAGCCTCGGCTTCAAGCGTCCGCCGACACCGATGCACCGTCTCGATCGCGACACGTCGGGCTGCCTGCTGTTCGCGCGCAATCCCAAGGCTCGGTCGCGCTTCCAGCAGGCGTTCGAGACGGGTGCCGTGACAAAAACCTATCTTGCCGTGGTCGATGGCGAAGTGGACGGTGAAGAGGGCTTGATCGAGCTTCCCGTGGCCAAGGTTTCGAGCGCGGCCGGGGGCTGGCGCATGGTGGTCGATGAACGAGGAAAGACCGCTGCCACGCGCTGGCGCAAACTGGGCAACGCGGACGGCCAGACATTGCTGACATTCTGCCCGACCACCGGAAGGACCCATCAGATTCGGGTGCATGCCGCCCGAGGACTTGGCGCGGCGATTGTCGGCGATCCGGTATACTCGCTGCCTGACGACGCCGAGCTTGGGGGAATGACCGTGCCCGATAGCGGAATGCTGCTTCACGCGTGGAAGCTGGTCGTGCCGCGCGATCCGAAGGAGGCGATCGACGTGACCGCGCCGGTGCCGGACCGCTTCGGGCGATGGCTGGATTTCCTGAAATGAAGCCGGAGGAGGTCGTCATTCCGGAGGACGCCCTGTCCGAGCGATTTCTTGCCGCGACCGGGCCGGGCGGGCAGAATGTCAACAAGGTCGCGTCCGCCTGCCAGCTTCGGGTTGACGTCTACAAGCTCGGCCTCAGCCCCCACGCTTATGAGCGGTTGAAGGTGATCGCGGGAAGCAAGCTGACGATTGGGGGCGAACTGGTCATCACGGCGCGCCGCTTCCGGACTCAGGAAGCCAATCGGGAGGACGCGCGGGCCCGTCTGGCGAAAATGATTGCCGAGGCCCATATTGTGCAGGCCAAGCGCCGCCCGACACGACCGTCGCGAGCGGCCAAGGCAAAGCGGATCGACGAGAAAAAGGGCCGCAGCGCGATCAAGCAAGGCCGCGGGAAAGTGAGCTGGGACTGATGTACGATTTCAAGATCGAGGCGGCGGACAAGCCGACCCTTTATGCCGATCTGGCTTCGGCCTTGACTGGTCTGGTCGATGGCGAGCCCGACGGCATCGCCAATATGGCCAACGCCGCCGCCTTGATCTGGGAGACCCTGCCCGACGTCAACTGGGTAGGGTTTTACCGGAACATTGGCGACGAGCTGGTGCTTGGTCCGTTCCAGGGCCGGCCGGCCTGCATCCGGATGTCGTTCGACCAAGGGGTCTGCGGAGCGGCGGCCAAGACCCGGCAGGTGCAGCGGGTCGAAGACGTTCACGCCTTTGCCGGCCACATAGCCTGCGACAGCGCGTCGAATAGCGAGATCGTCATTCCCCTGATTCGCGAAGGGGAATTGCTCGGCGTGCTCGACATCGACAGCCCGAGCAAAGCACGGTTCGACGCGGAGGATGAGGCGGGCTGCGTGAAGCTTGGCGAGATTTTGGCGCGGACGATCTAGCCCGCTCATCCTGGGTAGCCGTGTTAGCGGCGTATCGAAGGTCCGTCCTTCGATACGGGCCTGCGCTTCGCACAGTCCCTGCTCAGGATGGGTTTGGAAATTAGCTTAAATTTTCCAATTGTTCGTCGGTCAGTGATCCCGGGATGATCATCACCGGGCAAGGCAGCTTGCCCGCGTCATTGCCCGTGAAGTCCGCCACCAGCGGGCCGGGTTTGCCGGACGGTGCGGCGCCGAGCACCAGCGCATCGACATCGTCGCGCGTGCCGATGTAGGCGCGCACCACCGTCACCCTGTCGCCCTGTTGCACGACGATTTCCGGCGTGAGCCCGGCGGCATCCATGATTTCGCCGACGGCAGCCGCGACGCTGGCTTCGATGCGCAAGCGCTGCTCTTCCTCGATCGCGGCCTGGACACCGCCCCATTGGACGAAGTCCTGCGGCTCGACCACCGCCAGCACCTCGACCGCGCCGCCAGTCTTGGCGGCTCGTCGCGCGGCGAAGCGAAGCGCCACCCGCGCCTCCGGGCTGTCGTCGATCACGACGAGATAGGTCCGTGCCATCCCTGTTTCTCCCCAAGGCGAGAGGCTGATGCAACTGATGTCCGCTGGCAAGCTTTTCTGGCGTGGGGTTGACCCCAACGGTCGCTTTGGCGTTTGTGCCCCACGACTCCGTTTAGCCCGAGAGGCCCCATGTCCATCGAACTCAAAATGCCCGCCCTGTCGCCCACGATGGAGGAGGGAACGCTCGCCAAATGGCTGGTGAAGGAGGGCGACACGGTGTCGTCGGGCGACATTTTGGCCGAGATCGAAACCGACAAGGCGACGATGGAATTTGAAGCGGTCGATGAAGGCACGGTGCTCAAGATTTTGGTTCCCGAAGGCTCCGACGGCGTGAAGGTTGGAACGCCCATCGCGATGATCGGAGAGGAAGGGGAGAGCGCTGAGGCACCTGCCGCAAAGCCTGCACCGAAGGTTGAGGAGCCCAAGAAGGAAGAGCCGAAGACGGAGGCGGCGCCTCCAGCGAAGGGTGGCGGCGAAACGCCGGCGGCACCGCCCAAGCCCGCCGCTGCTGCGCCAAAGGCCGACACGGGCGACCGGATCAAGGCGTCGCCGCTGGCTCGCCGATTGGCGGAGGCGCAGGGCATCGACCTTTCGACATTGAAGGGAAGCGGCCCTGGCGGGCGGATCGTTCGTGCCGACCTGGGTGAGAAAGGGGGTGGATCAATGGCAGCGCCGGCCCCGCAGGCTGCTTCGGCACAGGCCGCTCCGTCCCCGCCGTTGGAAACCGAAATCCCGCACGAAGCGGTCAAGCTTTCCAACATGCGCAAGACGATCGCGCGCCGCCTGACGGAATTGAAGCAGCAAATCCCGCACATATATCTGACGGTCGACATCCGCCTCGATGCGCTTTTGAAGCTGCGCGGCGAGTTAAATGCCGGGCTCGAGAAGCGCGGCGTGAAGCTCAGCGTCAACGATATGCTGATCAAGGCGCTGGCGCTGGCGCTGGTCGAGGTGCCCGAATGCAACGTCAGCTTCGCTGGCGACCAGCTGGTGAAATACAGCCGCGCCGACATCTCGGTGGCGGTCAGTATTCCAGGCGGCCTCATCACGCCGATCGTCGTCGACGCGAATAACAAGGCGATATCGGCGATCAGCAAGGAAATGACCGACCTTGCCGGTCGCGCCAAGGAGGGCAAGCTGCAGCCGAACGAATATCAGGGCGGCACCGCATCCCTGAGCAATATGGGCATGTTCGGCATCAAGCATTTCGAGGCGGTCATCAACCCGCCCCAGGGCATGATCATGGCCATCGGCGCGGGCGAGAAGCGGCCCTATGTCATCGACGACAGCCTTCAGATCGCGACCGTCATGAGCGCTACCGGCAGCTTCGACCACCGCGCTATCGACGGCGCGGATGGGGCCAGGCTGATGAAGGCGTTCAAGGAGTTATGCGAGAGCCCGTTGGGGCTGGTGGCCTGACATGAAATGGGTGACGGCATTGCTGTTGGGCGCCCTTCTTGCGTTCATCTTGCCGATGTCGCTCGGGGGCCTCGACGGAGCTTGGATGCATAGCTGGATGAACTGGGGCACCATCCGGCCTTCCGCCCGTTCCCCCGGCCTCTCTTTTTTCCGTCCCCATGTTTTTGGGCTCCGCCGCGGCATTCCGTCTCTTTTTCAACTGGCACAAGGGCTGAGCGCGAAACATTGGCCGAGCGCGTTCCTCTGATCCGCGTCACCGCGATGCCGGCCGACACCAACCCTTATGGCGGGGTGTTCGGCGGATGGCTGATGGGCCAGATGGGCCTCGCCTGCGGCTCCTTCGCCTCGCGGCATAGCGGCGGCAAGGCCGTGGTGGTTGCGGCAGACCATCTGACCTTCACCGGCGCCATGGCGGTCGGCGACGAGCTCAGCGTCTATGTCGAGCTGAAGCGTCAGGGCCGGAGTTCGATGACTCTCGAGGCGCGGGCGATGGCTCGCGAACGGGATGGTTCAAAGGAAATCGAAGTCGCGGAGGGCGAATTCACCTTCGTCGCGCTCGACCAGAACGACAAGCCGCGAACAATCGCGGCGGAAGAGGAAAGCAATGGCTGACACTTACGACCTCATCGTCCTCGGCTCCGGGCCCGGCGGCTATGTCGCCGCGATACGGGCGGCGCAGCTTGGACTCAAGACGGCGATCGTCGAGCGGGAGAATTTGGGCGGAATCTGCCTAAATTGGGGGTGCATCCCGACCAAGGCGCTACTCCGATCGGCCGAAATTTTCCATCACATGAAGCATGCGGAGAGCTTCGGCCTTTCCGTGTCCGGCGCAAAGGCGGACCTTCCCAAGATCGTCGCCCGCAGCCGCGCGGTAGCCAAGCAGCTGAACCAGGGCGTTACGCACCTGATGAAGAAGAACAAGATTGTGGTGCATATGGGCGAAGGCAGCATCACCGCGCCGGGTAAGATGACGGTTACGGCGGACGGGAAGAAGACGGAGCTTGCCGCCAAGCACATCATCATCGCCACGGGAGCCCGGGCCCGCGAGCTTCCCTTCGCGACGTCGGACGGGAAGAAGATCTGGACCTATCGCCATGCCATGACCCCGCCCGAGATGCCGACCGAGCTGCTGGTGATCGGCTCGGGCGCGATCGGGATCGAGTTTGCCAGCTTCTACAACGACTTGGGCGTCAAGGTGACCGTGGTCGAGATGCTCGATCGCGTCGTTCCCGTCGAGGACGCAGACGTTTCGGACGCCCTCGCCAAGTCGCTGGCCAAGCAGGGCATGACGATCCTGACCGGCGCCGGCGTCGACAGCCTGAAGGCCGACGCCAAGGGGGTCGCCGCGAAGATCAAGACAAAGGACGGCAAGGTCTCCGAGCAGCGCTTCTCCCACTGCATTGTCGCGGTCGGGATCGCGCCCAACACCGAGAATATCGGGCTCGAGAAGCTCGGCGTGAAGACGACCAGGGGGCATATCGACGCCGATGCCATGTGCCGCACCAATGTGCCGGGCATTTCGGCCATCGGTGACGTCACCGCGCCGCCCTGGCTGGCGCACAAGGCGAGCCATGAGGGCATCATCGCGGTCGAGGCGATCGCCCAAGCGCTCGGCAACAAGGATGTCCACCCGCATGCGATGGACGTGCGCAATATCCCCGGCTGCACCTATTGCCACCCGCAAGTTGCCAGCGTCGGCCTGACCGAGGCCAAGGCGAAGGAAGCCGGTTACGACGTGAAGGTCGGCAAATTCCCGTCGATCGGCAACGGCAAGGCGATCGCGCTGGGCGAGGTCGAAGGCTTCATCAAGACGGTGTTCGACGCCAAGACCGGCGAATTGCTCGGAGCGCACATGATCGGCGCGGAGGTGACCGAGCTGATTCAGGGCTACACCGTCGGCAAGACCGCCGAGCTCATTGAAACCGACTTCATCAACACGGTCTTACCCGCACCCGACGCTCAGCGAGATGATGCATGAGAGCGTGCTGGCCGCCTATGATAGGGTGATTCACATTTGAGCACCGACGACCCTGGGGCCACCGGCACGCATCACTTCGTTCCCGATCCGCGCAACGCGGAAGTGCTGATCGACGTGAATGGCGCGAAAGTGCGGCGGCCCCAAGCGATGGTGTCGGTGTTCGACAGCGGCTTCATGCTCGGCGACGGCGTGTGGGAAGGACTGCGCGTTCACGGCGGGCGGATCGCCTTCCTCGATCGCCATCTCGACCGGCTTTATCGCGGCGCCAAGGCGATCGCGATGGACATCGGCCTGCCGCGCGACAAGCTGGAAAAGCGCCTCTACGCCTTGCTCGATGCGAACGGGATGGACGGCGAGGGCGTCCATATCCGCTTGATGGTCACGCGGGGCGTGCGTTCGACGCCTTACCAGGACCCGCGCGTGGTTATTTCGCCCGCGACCATCGTCATCATCCCGGAATGGAAGGCCCCGGTTCCCGAAACGGCGACGCGGATGCTCAGGCTGTTCACCGTCCATGTCCGCCGCGGCTTTCCCGACGTCCAGGACCCGAAGCTCAACAGCCACAGCAAATTAAACTGCATCACCGCCTGCATCCAGGCGGCGGAGGCAGGGGCGGACGAGGCGCTGATGCTCGACCCGCACGGTTTCGTCGCGACCTGCAACTCGACCCATTTCTTCATCGTTCGTGACGGCGCGATCTGGACCTCGAGCGGCGATTATTGCCTCGACGGCATCACGCGCGGGCTGGTGCTGGAGGTGGCGCGCGAGGCGGGTATTCCGGCCTGCGAACGCAATTTCTCGCTGACCGACGTCTATGGCGCGGATGAGGCATTCACCACCGGCACTTTTGCCGGCGTCGCGCCGGTCGGGGCGATCGACGGTCGCGTGATTGGCACCGAACGCGGGCCGATGGTCGAGCGCCTTCAGCGTCTCTATCTCAAGCGCCTGGAACAGGACGTCGCGGGACGCCAGCGCCCATGACCATCCGCATCGCCATGTGGTCGGGACCAAGGAATATCTCGACCGCGATGATGCGCAGCTTCTCCTCCCGCTCCGACTGTTTCGTCAGTGACGAGCCGTTCTACGGCGCGTTCCTTAAGCAGACCGGCGCCGATCATCCGATGCGCGATAAGGTGATCGCATCGATGGAGACGGACTGGCGGGGGGTGGCCGATTTCCTGGCCGGAGATCCTCCGGACGGCTCATCGCTCTGGTACCAGAAGCAGATGGCGCACCACATGGTCGGCCCCGTGGCGCCCGACGATCTCAAAGGCGTGATTCACGCATTCCTGATCCGCGACCCGGCGCAAATGGTGGCGTCTTACGCCAGGAAGCGCGAGGAGGTCACGGCAGCCGACCTCGGCCTTGCCGTCCAGCGGGCATTTTTCGACCGGGAGTGCGAGCGGCTGGGCCATGCGCCCCCGGTGATCGATAGTGCCGAGGTTCTCACCGATGCCGCCGGAACGCTTCAGGCGCTCTGCGCGGCGCTCGATATTGAGTGGGATCCGGCGATGCTGAGCTGGCCGGCGGGCCGGCACGATCAGGATGGCGTGTGGGCAGCGCATTGGTATGGCCGGGTCGAGGCCAGCACCGGCTTCGAGCCGCCCGCGAAAAGTGGCGCGCCGGCTCTTGACGAGCGCCTGCAAATCGTCGCCGATGCCTGCGCCGAGGATTACCATCATCTTTCCCGCTTTTCCCTGAGGAGTGCCGAATGATCCGGACCGCCGCTTTGCTCGCCGTCTCGCTGTTCGCGCTCGCTGCTCCGGCTCGGGCGGAGCAGGTCGTGGTCACCGCCGACCGCTATCTCGACGTCGAGACCGGCCGCTATGTCGACCATCCCGCTATTTTCATCGGCGATGACGGGCGGATAAGTTCGATCGCCGACGCCCGCACGGTCAAGTGGGGCGCCGATGTCCGGCAGATCGACCTGGGCGGCAAGACATTGTTGCCGGGGCTCATCGACATGCACGTCCATTTGACCAGCCTGGCTGAGGTGGGGGGCTATCAAAGCCTGAAATTCACCGACAGCTTCTGGACCGCAGTCGGCGTCGGCAATGCACTGAAGACGATCAACGCCGGCTTCACAACGGTTCGAAATGTCGGCTCCGCCGATTTTGGCGATGTCGGCCTAAAGGAGGCGATCGACGGCGGCTGGGCGGTTGGCCCGCGCATCGTTCCCGCAGCCTACGCCATCGGTGCGACCGGTGGGCATTGCGACGACAATGGCCTGCCGCCTTCGTACGACAAGAAGGGGGATGCGATCGTCAACTCCCCGGACGAGGCGCGGGCCAAGATCCGCTGGCTGCACAAATATGGCGCGGAGGTCATCAAGATTTGCGCGACCGGCGGTGTCTTCAGCCTCGGCGACAGCGTCGGCGGTCAGCAGCTTAGCCTGGAGGAGATGAAGGCGATCGCCAACGAGGCGCATATGCTGCACATGAAGGTCGCGGCGCACGCGCATGGCGATGAGGGTATTCGCGACGCCATCCTCGCCGGCATCGACACGATCGAACATTGTAGCCTGGCGAGCGACGCCACCATCAAACTCGCCGCCCAGCACAAGACCTGGTTCGACATGGATATCTACAACGACGACTATATCCTGGCGACTGGCACATCGAACGGGACCGAGCAGGAAAGTCTCGACAAGGAAAAGGCGATCGGACTGAAGCAGCGCCAGACCTTCCAGCGGGCGGTCCGGGCCGGTGTGCCGATGCTGTTCGGGACCGACGCGGGCGTTTATCCGCACGGCGACAACGGCAAGCAATTCGCCAAGATGGTTCAGTGGGGCATGACCCCGCTCCAGGCGATACAAGCCGCGACCCGCAACGCCGCCCAGGCGCTTGGCCGAGCGCAAGATGTCGGCCAGATCGCGGTCGGACATTATGGCGATCTGGTCGCGGTCAGCGGCGATCCGGCCCGCGACGTTACCCTGCTCGAACATGTCGACGCAGTGGTGAAGGGCGGCAAGCTGGTGAAATCCGCCCGGTGAGCGCCAGCCACAACAACCGGACGCTTTGGATCGCCTTCGCGGCGAATATGGGCATTGCCGTATCCAAGTTTGTCGCCGCTGCGATCACCGGCTCGTCAGCCATGCTGACGGAAGGCGTGCACAGCGTCGTCGACAGCACCAACCAGCTGCTCTTGTTGTGGGGGCGCAAGGCTTCCAGACGGCCGGCCGATCAATTCCATCCCTTCGGTTACGGCCGCGAAATCTACTTCTGGAGTTTCGTCGTCGCGGTGATGGTGTTTGCGCTTGGTGCGGGCGTGTCGGTCTATGAAGGCATCATCCACATCACCGATCCCGAACCCGCGGTGTCGCCCATCATTGCTTATGGCGTGCTTGCCGTCGCCTTCATTCTGGAGGGCGCGTCGACGCTGGAGGCCTTCAAGGAATTCCGGATCGCGAAAGGTGCGCTTGGGTGGGTCGAGGCGGTCCGCCGTTCCAAGGACCCGCCGGGGTTCATCGTCCTGCTCGAAAATGGCGCGGCGATGGCCGGAATTCTTGTCGCCGCGGCCGGAATTGCGATCAGCCATGCCACCCACGACCCGCGCTTCGACGGGGCTGCGTCGATCATCATCGGCGCGATCCTCGGCCTCACCGCCTTTGTGCTGGCTTTTGAATCCAAGGCGCTGCTGATCGGCGAAGCGGCCGATCCCGAGCTGGTCCAGGGATTGCGCAGGCTCGTCGAGGCCAAGCAGGGGGTCAGCGGAGTTGGCGAAATCCTGACGGTCCATAGCTCACCCGATCAGGTCACGGCGATGTTGTCGGTCGATTTCGACGACGGCATCTCGGCTCGCGATGTCGAACAGATTGTATGCGAGATCGAGCATGAGGCGGAGGCGCGATTTCCGCTGGTCCGAAGGCTTTATATCCGCCCGCAAAGCGGTGTTGTTCCGGGAATGGAGATCAATTGCTGAACCCTTTTGCGCGGCTGTGCGGTTGAGTTGGGATGGCGCTGGATCGCGAAAAGGTGTGGAAGGAATTTCGCAGTGCGGTGAACATGGCGCCGGCGGACATCGAGGCATGGCTTGAGACCGAAAACAGCCGCAAGGTGGGCTTCAAGGCTGGTGGCGCGAGCGAGAGTGTCGGTCATGCCAGCGGCCGGCGGATCGTCGGCCTGCTCCGCAAGAAGAAAAGCGATCTGAGCGACGACGACTACCGGCACATGCGCAAGGTCGTCGGCTATGTGCACCGCCATCGCGCGCAGCGGCCGGACGAACATTTACACCTCGCGCTGGCGCTATTCGCTGATGAATTGGGGCCACGACCCGACCAAGGAGGACTGACGTGAAGGGCTATCACGACGATATCGAGAAGCAGACGACGGCCAACGGCGACTTTCGCCGGGTGCTCTACACGGGCCACAATCTTCAACTTGTGCTGATGACGCTTCAGCCCGGCGAAGAAATCGGCTCGGAGATTCATGACGATCGCGACCAGTTCTTCCGCTTCGAGGAGGGGAGCGGAAAGGTCGATATCGACGACAACAGCTATGACGTGGTCGACGGAAGCGGGGTCATCGTGCCCCAGGGCGCCCGCCACAATGTCCGCAATACGGGCGATGGGCCGCTGAAGCTCTACACCCTATACGGCCCGCCCGAGCACAAGGATGGCGTCGTCCAGGCGACCAAGACCGAGGCCGACGCTCGCCATGCGCACGAGGAATGGGACGGTGCGACGACGGAGTAAGCTCTGCCCGTTGACCTCTTCGCCTTTCCCCCGTAATGGGCCGCTCGTCCGGTGGCTCCCGCGATTCTTCGTGATCCCCGGGCAAGAGCTGAACATTGCTCCACGACGCGAAAGCCGGCGCCCCTGAAGGCTCGCCGGAATTCGCGCTTTTCGCGTGGCGCAAAGTAACCATTTGGAAGGTGAAGGCTTCATGCCGACGATTAACCAGCTGATCCGCAAGGGTCGCGAACCGCAGAAGGCCAAGTCGAAGGTCCCTGCGATGGAACAGAACCCGCAGAAGCGCGGTGTCTGCACCCGTGTCTATACCACGACGCCCAAGAAGCCGAACTCGGCTCTGCGCAAGGTTGCCAAGGTCCGCCTGACCAACCAGCGCGAAGTCATCAGCTACATCCCGGGCGAGGGCCACAACCTGCAGGAGCACAGCGTCGTGCTGATCCGCGGCGGCCGTGTGCGCGACCTTCCGGGTGTGCGCTATCACGTGCTTCGCGGCGTGCTCGACACGCAGGGCGTGAAGGACCGCCGTCAGTCGCGTTCGAAGTACGGCGCCAAGCGCCCGAAATAAGCTGGATCGCCGGCAGCGCTGCTTGAAGCTTGCGCGCCGCTCTTACGAAGGAATTTCCTATGTCCCGTCGTCGTCGCCCGGAAAAGCGCGTCATCCTGCCCGATCCCAAGTTCGGGGACCTCGTCCTGTCGAAGTTCATGAATTCGGTCATGCTCGACGGCAAGAAGTCCGTCGCCGAGGGCATCGTCTATACGGCGCTGGAAAGCGTCGAGCAGCGCCTGAAGAAGGATCCGATTCAGGTCTTCCATGAAGCCCTGAACAACATCAAGCCGGGCATCGAAGTCCGCAGCCGCCGTGTCGGCGGCGCGACCTATCAGGTGCCGGTCGAGGTGCGCACCGAGCGCGCGCAGGCTCTCGCCATCCGCTGGCTGATCTCGGCCGCTCGGGCCCGGTCGGAAAAGACCATGGCCGGCCGTCTGTCAGGCGAACTGATGGACGCCTCGCAGAACCGCGGGAACGCGGTCAAGAAACGCGAGGACACGCATCGCATGGCCGAAGCCAACCGCGCCTTCTCGCACTACCGCTGGTAAAAACCGTCACTATATTCAGGGGGATCGGCCCGGCCGACCCCCTGCAAGCTCAAGGAATTCTGAAATGGCCCGCAGCCATCCGCTCGAACGCTATCGTAATATCGGCATCATGGCTCACATTGACGCCGGCAAGACGACGACGACCGAGCGCATCCTCTATTACACCGGCAAGTCCTACAAGATCGGCGAAGTGCACGAAGGCACAGCGACGATGGATTGGATGGAGCAGGAGCAGGAGCGCGGGATCACCATCACCAGCGCCGCCACCACCTGTTTCTGGCGCGGTGACGAGGGCAAGGGCGAAGAGCACCGCATCAACATCATCGACACCCCGGGCCACGTCGACTTCACCATTGAGGTCGAGCGCTCGCTGCGCGTGCTCGACGGCGCGGTCGCCTGTTTCGATGGCGTCGCCGGCGTCGAGCCGCAGTCCGAAACCGTGTGGCGGCAGGCCGAAAAATACGGCGTTCCGCGCATGTGCTTCGTCAATAAGCTCGACCGCACCGGTGCGAGCTTCGAGCGCTGCGTCGACATGATCAAGGACCGGTTGGGCGCTCGTCCGGCCGTGCTGTATCTCCCGATCGGCATTGAGGGCGGCTTCAAGGGCCTGGTCGACCTGGTCGAGAACCGCGCGATCATCTGGCTCGACGAGAGCCTGGGTGCGAAGTTCGAATATCAGGACATTCCGGCCGACCTGGTCGACGCCGCCGCGGCTGCTCGCCAGGAGCTGATCGAGATGGCCGTCGAGCAGGACGACGAGGTGATGGAGCATTACCTCGAAGGCACCGAGCCCGACGTCGCGACGCTGAAGAAGCTGATCCGCAAGGGCACGCTCAACTTTTCGTTCGTGCCGGTGCTGTGCGGCTCGGCGTTCAAGAACAAGGGCGTCCAGCCCTTGCTCGATGCGGTCATCGACTATCTGCCCAGCCCGCTGGACATTCCGCCGGTCGAAGGCCTCAAGATGGACGGCGAGACGACC
The DNA here is from genome assembly GCA_963750385.1 of uncultured Alphaproteobacteria bacterium. GTDB lineage: Bacteria > Pseudomonadota > Alphaproteobacteria > Sphingomonadales > Sphingomonadaceae > Sphingomicrobium. The sequence continues at coordinate 127,295 of CAVVQJ010000008.1, forward strand.
GAAACGCGTGCGCCGTCGGACGACGCGCCCTTCTCGGCGCTGGCATTCAAGATCATGAACGACCCGTTCGTCGGAACGCTGACCTTCGCGCGCATCTACTCGGGCAAGCTCGAGACCGCGTCGCAGGTCGCCAACTCGGTCAAGGACAAGAAGGAAAAGGTCGGCCGCATGCTGCTGATGCATGCCAACGACCGCGAGGACATCCAGGTGGCCTATGCCGGCGACATCGTCGCGTTGGCCGGCCTCAAGGACACGACCACCGGGGACACGCTGTGCGCGGCCAACGCCCCGATTATCCTGGAGCGGATGGAATTTCCCGATCCCGTCATCGAGGTCGCGGTGGAGCCCAAGACCAAGGCCGACCAGGAGAAGATGGGTGTCGCGCTCAACCGCCTGGCTCGCGAGGACCCGTCGTTCCGCGTCACCAGCGATCATGAATCGGGCCAGACGATCATCAAGGGGATGGGCGAGCTCCACCTCGAAATCCTCGTCGATCGCATGAAGCGCGAGTTTAAGGTCGAGGCCAACGTCGGTGCTCCGCAGGTCGCCTATCGCGAATATCTCGCGAAGCCGGTGGAGCTGACCTACACCCACAAGAAGCAGTCGGGCGGCTCCGGTCAGTTCGGCGAAATCAAGATTGCGGTTTCACCGGGAGAGCGCGGTTCGGGCTTCCAGTTTTTCGACGAGATCAAGGGCGGTAACGTTCCGAAGGAATATATTCCGTCGGTCGAGAAGGGCCTGCGCGAGACCGCCGAGACCGGATCGCTGATCGGCTTCCCGATTATCGACTTCGAAGTGCACCTGGTCGACGGCAAGTATCACGATGTCGACTCGTCGGCTCTCGCATTCGAAATATGCGCCCGGGGCGCGATGCGCGAAGTGGCCCAAAAGGCCGGCATCAAGCTGCTCGAGCCAATCATGAAGGTTGAGGTCGTCACCCCCGAGGACTATCTCGGCGACGTCATTGGCGACATGAACTCGCGTCGCGGCCAGATCCAGGGCACCGACAGCCGGGGCAATGCCCAGACGGTCGAGGCCATGGTGCCGCTGGCGAACATGTTCGGTTATGTGAACCAGCTGCGTTCGTTCACTCAGGGGCGCGCGCAATATTCGATGCAGTTCAGCCATTACGACGAAGTGCCGGCCAACGTGGCCGACGAAGTGAAGGCGAAGCTGGCGTAACGGAAAAAACAACGCTAAGGGCGCGCTCGCAACAGGGCGAGCGCCGCCCGTATTACCTTTAAGAAAAGAAGAGGCGTAACATGGCGAAGGCGAAATTTGAGCGGAACAAGCCGCACTGCAACATCGGTACGATCGGTCACGTCGACCATGGCAAGACGTCGCTGACCGCGGCCATCACCAAGGTCCTGGCGAAGTCCGGCGGCGGTGTAGCCGTCGATTTCGCCAATATCGACAAGGCACCCGAAGAGCGCGAGCGCGGCATCACCATCTCCACCGCACACGTCGAGTATGAGACGGCTAACCGCCACTATGCGCACGTCGATTGCCCGGGCCACGCCGATTATGTGAAGAACATGATCACCGGCGCTGCTCAGATGGACGGCGCGATCCTGGTCGTGTCGGCCGCCGACGGCCCGATGCCGCAAACCAAGGAGCACATCCTGCTCGCCAAGCAGGTCGGCGTTCCGACCATGGTCGTCTTCCTGAACAAGGTAGACCAGGTCGACGATCCCGAGCTGCTCGAGCTGGTCGAGCTGGAAATCCGCGAGGAGCTTTCCAAGCGCGACTTCGATGGCGACAATATTCCGATCATCTCGGGCTCGGCGCTGGCCGTCCTCGAAGACAAGAATCCCGAAATCGGCGAGCAGGCGATCCTCAAGCTGATGGAAGCCGTCGACACCTGGATCCCGCAGCCGGACCGTCCGCTTGACAAGCCGTTCCTGATGCCGATCGAAGACGTGTTCTCGATCTCGGGTCGTGGCACGGTCGTCACTGGCCGCGTCGAGACCGGTGTGGTCAAGGTCGGCGAAGAAGTCGAGATCGTCGGCATCAAGGACACCAAGAAGACGGTCGTCACCGGTGTCGAGATGTTCCGCAAGCTGCTCGACCAGGGCGAGGCAGGTGACAACATCGGCGCGCTTATCCGCGGCGTCGGCCGTGAAGAGGTCGAGCGTGGCCAGGTTCTGGCCAAGCCGGGCTCGATCACGCCGCACACCGACTTCACCGCCGAAGTCTATGTCCTGTCGAAGGACGAGGGCGGCCGTCACACGCCGTTCTTCGCCAACTATCGTCCGCAATTCTACTTCCGAACGACCGACGTGACGGGCGAAGTGGTTCTGCCGGAAGGCACCGAGATGGTCATGCCGGGCGACAATGTGTCGCTGACGGTCAAGCTGATCGCTCCGATCGCCATGGATCAGGGCCTGCGCTTCGCGATCCGCGAAGGTGGCCGGACCGTCGGCGCGGGGGTTGTCGGCACCATCACGAAGTAATATAGGGCGCGGGCCGCGCGATTCTCGGCAACGAGTTTTCGCGGCCCGCAACCAGTTACGCTCGAGCGCGGCGTCGGCCAGACGGCCAGTGTCGCGCTTGGCTTTTTTTGTAAGCCCCAAATTTCCTCGGAAGGGAGGGGCAGGCTCTTTCGCATCGGTAAGTGGACATGGAAACGCAGAATATCCGGATTCGCCTGAAGGCTTTCGATCATCGTGTGCTGGATCAGGCCACGGGTGACATCGCCGACACTGCTCGGCGTACCGGAGCCCTTATTCGCGGCCCCATTCCGCTGCCGACGCGCATCGAGAAGTTCACGGTCAACCGCAGCCCTCACGTTGACAAGAAGTCGCGCGAGCAGTTTGAGGTCCGCACCTACAAGCGGCTCCTGGATATCGTCCAGCCGACGCCGCAGACGGTCGATGCTCTTATGAAGCTCGATCTCGCTGCCGGGGTGGACGTAGAGATCAAGCTGGCCTAAGGGGCTGGCACCGCGGCCAGATTCGGCCGCCCGGTCCTGACTTAAGGGCCGACGCAACGCCTTCGGGCGAGGCAACGGATCAAGGGATACCGCGGGACGCTTTCGAGCATTCCGGTCTGCGTCCCCCGCATCCTGCTCCGGCAGGAATGGCCCAAGCGGGGCGATGCATTAATTCACGGGTCGCACGCCCCCGATCGCAAATCTGCGGGACGGGGCCTCTGTAGGAGCATGGATCATGCGCACTGGCGTGATCGCGAAAAAGATGGGGATGACCCGCCTGTTCCAGGCGGACGGGCGCCATGTGCCTGTCACGGTTCTCCAGCTTGAAGATGTCCAGGTCATCGGCCGCCGCGAAAAGGATCGGGACGGTTACACCGCTGTCCAGCTGGGCGCCGGCACGGCCAAGGCGAAGAATGTCGCCAAGCCGCAGCGGGTTGCGTTCGGCAAGGCGGAGGTCGAGCCCAAGGCTCGCGTGGTCGAATTCCGCGTTGCCGAGGATGCGCTCCTCGATGTCGGCGCGACGATCAGCGCCAATCATTTCGTCGCCGGCCAGATGGTTGACATCCAAGGCGTCACGCAGGGCAAGGGTTTTGCCGGTGCGATGAAGCGCTGGAATTTCGGCGGTCTGCGCGCGACCCACGGCGTTTCGGTCTCGCACCGCTCGCATGGTTCGACCGGTAACCGCCAGGATCCGGGCCGCGTCTTCAAGAACAAGAAAATGGCCGGCCACATGGGTGCTCGCAACCGCACCCAGCAGAACCTCGAAATCGTCCGTACGGACGCCGAGCGGGGCTTGCTGTTCGTCAAGGGTTCGGTTCCCGGGTCCAAGGGCGGCTGGCTGAGCGTTACCGACGCGATCAAGCTGCCGCTCGACGAGCGCGCGCCATATCCGGCGGGCTTGCTCGGAGATACGCAGATCGCAACCGAGACGGCGCCCGCGGGCTTCGTCGATGAGGCTGCGGTCCACGAAATTCCGGCGCTGCCCGGAGATGATGAGGTTGCGGCGATCGCTGCACAGCAGGAAGCCGGTGCCCAGGAGGCTGAAGCCGAGGCCGAACCCGCCTCGACCCCGGCCGAGGACAATCAGAACTCCGACGCTGCTGGCGAGAAGCCGGCTGCCGACGAGAGCAAGGAAGGCTAAGCGATGAAGGTCAAGGTTCAGACCCTCGACGCCAAGGCGGGTGGGGACATCCAGCTCGACGATGCCGTGTTCGGCGTCGAGCCGCGTGCCGACATTCTGCACCGCGTGGTGACCTGGCAGCTTATCAACCGCCGCGGCCCCGCGCGTGCGGCCCGTGAGCGCTCGGACGTCGCGCGCACCGGCAAGAAGTTCGGCCGCCAGAAGGGTGGCGGTACCGCCCGTCACGGCGACCGGCGCGCTCCGATTTTCGTTGGCGGCGGCAAGGCGCATGGCCCTCGGGCCCGCGTCTTTTCCTCCAGCCTCAACAAGAAGGTTCGCGCGCTCGGCCTGAAGATGGCGCTGTCGGCCAAGGCGATGGGCGGCAATCTCATCGTTATCGACAACCTCGACATGGACGGCGATGCCAAGACCAAGGCGCTCAAGTCGAAGATCGGCAAGCTCGGCTTCGGCAAGACCGCGCTGGTCATCGATGGCGATGCGCTCAACGTCGGGTTTGCTCAGGCATCGTCGAACCTCGAGGGGCTCAACCTCCTCCCGGCGATTGGGGCAAACGTCTATGACATCATGCGCCACGAAACGCTGGTATTGACCCGCGCCGCGGTCGAAAAGCTGGAGGCCCGGTTCAATGGCTAAGAAGCAGGCAGCAGCAGCGGCGGTCGACAACCGCCATTACGACGTCGTCCTGGCGCCGCACATCACCGAGAAGTCGACCATGTTGTCGGAACATAATGCGGTGGTGTTCAAGGTCGCTGGAACCGCGTCGAAGCCCGAGATCAAGGCGGCAATCGAGGCGTTGTTCAACGTCAAGGTAACCGGCGTCAACACGATCGTGACCAAGGGCAAGACCAAGAAGTGGAAGGGTACGCCCTACAAAAGGTCGGACTCGAAAAAAGCGATCGTCACGCTGGCCGAAGGCCAGTCGATCGACATCACGAGCGGGATCTAACCGATGGCACTCAAAGCATATAAGCCGACGAGCCCGGCCCGCCGTGGCCTGATCCTCGTCGACAAATCGTCCTTGTGGAAGGGCAAGCCGGTCAAGTCGCTTACCGAAGGCAAGCGCAAGACGGGCGGCCGCAACAACAAGGGCCATGTCACGTCGCGCGGGATCGCTGGCGGTCACAAGCAGAAGTACCGGATCATCGACTTCAAGCGTCGGACCTGGGACGTCTCTGCGACGGTCGAGCGGCTCGAATATGATCCCAATCGCTCGGCGTTCATCGCGCTCGTCACCTACGAGGGCGGCGAGCAGGCCTACATCATCGCGCCGCAACGTCTCGCGCCGGGCGACAAGGTCATCGCCGGCAAGAAAGTCGATGTGAAGCCCGGCAATGCGATGGAAATCGGCCAGATGCCGGTCGGCACCATCGTCCACAATGTCGAGCTGAAGCCCGGCAAGGGCGGCCAGATCGCCCGCGCCGCCGGCACCTATGTGCAGGTTGTCGGCCGCGACAAGGGCATGGTCATCGTCCGCCTCAACTCGGGCGAGCAGCGCTATGTCCGCTCGGACTGCATGGCGACGGTTGGCGCGGTGTCGAACCCCGACAACGGCAACCAGACGCTGGCCAAGGCCGGCCGCACCCGCTGGCTGGGCAAGCGCCCGCTGACCCGCGGCGTCGCCAAGAACCCGGTCGACCACCCGCACGGCGGTGGCGAAGGCCGGACCTCGGGCGGCCGTCACCCGGTTACCCCGTGGGGCAAGCCGACCAAGGGTGCCCGCACCCGTCACAACAAGGCGACCGACAAGATGATCATCCGGTCGCGTCACGCGAGGAAGAAGTAAATGGCTCGTTCCGTTTGGAAAGGTCCGTTCGTCGAGCTGTCGCTCCTGAAGAAGGCGGAAGCCGCTCAGGAAGCGTCGAAGCGCGCGCCGATCAAGACCTGGTCGCGCCGCTCGACCATCCTGCCGCAGTTCGTCGGCCTGACCTTCAATGTCTACAACGGCCGCAAGTTTGTGCCGGTGTCGGTCAATGAAGACATGGTCGGCATGAAGCTGGGTGAGTTTGCGCCGACGCGCTACTTCCCGGGCCATGCCTCCGACAAGAAGGGCAAGCGCTAATGTCCAAGCAATCCGCCCCTCGCCGTGTCGGCGACAAGGAAGCGCTGGCCGTTGGCACGATGATTCGTGGTTCGGCGCAGAAGCTCAACTTGGTTGCGCAGCTGATCCGCGGCCGCAAGGTCGAGGAAGCGCTCAACATCCTCAAATTTTCGACCAAGGGCATGGCGCCCGAGGTGGCGAAGGTGCTCGCCTCGGCGGTCGCCAATGCCGAGAACAACCACAACCTCGACGTCGACGCGCTCGTCGTCGCCGAGGCGTCGGTTGGAAAGTCGATCACCATGAAGCGTTTCGCGACCCGCGCGCGTGGCCGCTCGACCCGTATCGAGAAGCCGTTCAGCCGCCTTCGCGTCGTCGTTCGCGAGCAGGAAGAAGCGTAATGGGTCAGAAAAGCTCTCCCGTCGGCCTGAGGCTGCAGATCAACCGTACCTGGGACAGCCGCTGGTTCGCGGAAGGTCAGGAATATGGCCGCTTGCTGCTTGAGGATCTCAAGATCCGCCAGTTCATCTTCAAGTCGCTGCCACAGGCCGCGATCTCGAAGGTGGTGATCGAGCGGCCGGCCAAGCTGTGCCGGGTCAGCATCTATGCCGCTCGTCCCGGTGTCATCATCGGCAAGAAGGGCAGCGACATCGAGAAGCTGAAGAAGCAGCTCGGCAAGATGACGGACAGCGAGGTCAGCCTCAACATCGTCGAAATCCGCAAGCCGGAAGTCGATGCCCGCCTCGTCGCGCAGGGCGTCGCCGACCAGCTTGAGCGCCGCATCGCCTTCCGCCGCGCCATGAAGCGCGCGGTGCAGTCGGCGCTGCGTCTTGGTGCCGAGGGTATTCGGATCACCTGCGCCGGCCGTCTGGGCGGTGCCGAAATCGCGCGCACCGAATGGTATCGCGAGGGCCGCGTTCCACTGCACACGCTGCGCGGCAACGTCGACTATGCCGAGGCGCAGGCGCACACTGCTTACGGTGTTTGCGGCGTCAAGGTGTGGGTCTTCAAGGGCGAAATCCTTGGCCATGACCCGCTGTCGCAGGATCGACTCATGATGGAAGCGCAGACTTCGGGCGTCCGCCCGGCGCGCGATGACCGTCGTTAATTGGCGCCGCTAAGGAACATTTGAAATGTTGCAACCGAAACGCACCAAGTTCCGCAAGGCTTTCAAGGGCCGCATCCATGGCAATGCCAAGGGTGGGACCGAGCTCAACTTCGGCTCGTTCGGGCTGAAGGCGATGGAGCCGGAGCGGATCACCGCGCGCCAGATCGAGGCGGCCCGCCGCGCGATCACCCGTCACATCCGCCGCCAGGGCCGTTTGTGGATCCGCATTTTCCCGGATGTGCCCGTGTCGTCGAAGCCGGCCGAAGTCCGCATGGGCTCGGGCAAGGGTTCGCCCGAATTCTGGGTCGCGCGGGTCAAGCCGGGCCGTATCCTGTTCGAGCTCGACGGCGTTCCCGGCCCGCTCGCCAAGGTCGCCTTCGAGCGCGCCGCGGAAAAGCTGCCGATCAAGGTCAAGGTCGTCGCCCGTCTGGGCGAAACGATGGTTGAGGAAGACTAATCATGGCCAAGAATGAAAATCTCGGCGTGAAGACCGACGATCAGTTGGCAACCCAATTGGGCGAGCTGAAGCGCGAGCAGTTCAACCTGCGCTTCCAGTCCGCCACCAACCAGCTCGAGAAGCCGTCTCGGGTGCGCGAGGTGCGCCGCACTATCGCTCGCATCAAGACGCTTCAGACGCAGCGCTCCGCCGCCGAAGCGGCGAAGGCGTAAGGAGACTATCGAGATGCCAAAGCGCGTCCTCACCGGCACCGTAGTGTCCGACAAGGGTGACAAGACCGTGGTGGTCCGTGTCGAGCGGCGGGTGAAGCACCCGCTGTACGGCAAGATCATCAAGCTGTCGAAGAAGTATCATGCCCACGACGAAGGCAATGCCTTCAAACTGGGTGAGCAGATTCGCATCGAAGAGTGCGCGCCTGTTTCGAAGCTGAAGAGCTGGACCGTTCTCGATCGCGTGGGCGAGGCTCCGGCCGTTGTCGACGAGATCAAGGACGTGGACCTCAAGCCCGCGCCCGACGCACAGCCGGCCAAGGACGAAAAGCCCGCCAAGAAGGCGCCCGCCAAGAGCAAGGCCAAAAAGGCCGAGCCCGAAGCCGCCGAAGCATAAGGAAGGACTGAACACATGATCCAGATGCAGTCCAACCTCGAGGTTGCGGACAACAGCGGCGCGAAGCGCGTCCAGTGCATCAAGGTGCTGGGCGGCTCGAAGCGGCGCGTGGCCGGCGTCGGCGACATCATCGTCGTCAGCGTCAAGGAAGCCGCTCCGCGCGGCCGCGTGAAGAAGGGCGACGTTCACCGTGCGGTGATCGTCCGCACCGCCAAGGACATCCGCCGTCCCGACGGCTCGGTGATCCGCTTCGACACCAACGCGGCGGTGCTGGTGAACAAGAATGAAGAGCCGATCGGCACCCGTATTTTCGGGCCGGTGGTTCGTGAATTGCGCGCGAGGAAGCATATGAAGATCATATCGCTCGCGCCGGAGGTGCTGTGATGTCGGCCGCGAAAATCCGCAAGGGTGACAAGGTCGTGGTCCTGTCGGGCCGCGACAAGGGCAAGACGGGTGAAGTCACCATGTCGATGCCCAAGGACGGCAAGGTCGTCGTGTCGGGCGTGAATGTCGCGACGCGCCACAAGAAGCCGACCCAGCTTAATCCGCAGGGCGGTCTGGAGCGCAAGGAAGCGCCGATGCACGTCTCGAAGGTCGCGATTGTCGACCCGAAGGACGGCAAGGCGACCCGCGTTCGCTTCCAGATTGCCAAGGACGGCAAAAAGGTCCGCGTTGCGGCGCGGTCCGGGGAGAAGATCGATGGCTGACGCCAAGAAGAAGGAAGCGGCCTACACTCCGCGCCTGCGCAAGGACTATGACGATCGGATCGCCAAGGCGATGACCGAGAAGTTCGGCTACAAGAATGCTCTTGAAGTGCCGAGGCTTGAAAAGATCGTCATCAACATGGGCGTGGGCGAGGCGACCCAGGACAAGAAAAAGGTCGAGCAGGCGGCCGGCGAGATGGAAAAGATTGCCGGTCAGAAGCCGGTGATCACCAAGGCGAAGAAGTCGATCGCGCAGTTCAAGCTGCGCGAGGGCATGCCGATCGGTTGCAAGGTTACCTTGCGCCGTGAGCGGATGTACGAGTTCCTCGACCGCCTGGTCACGATCGCGCTTCCGCGCGTTCGCGACTTCCGTGGCCTCAACGCCCGGTCGTTCGACGGCCGCGGCAATTACGCGATGGAACTCAAGGAACAGATCGTGTTCCCCGAAATCAACTATGACTCGATCGACAAGGTCCGGGGCATGGACATCATCATCACCACGACCGCGAAGTCGGACGACGAAGCGCGCGAACTGCTGCGCCTCTTCAACTTCCCCTTCCCGGCCGAAGAACAAGAAAAGGCTGCCGCGTAAGCGGCGTCAGGAGAACTTAAGTCATGGCGAAACTGAGTTCCGTGAACAAGAATGAGCGTCGCAAGAAGCTCGTCGCAAAGAATGCGGCGAAATATGCGAAGCTCAAGGCGACGGCGAATGACAAGTCGGTCGATGAGACCGAGCGTCTGATCGCGCGCCTGAAGATGGCCGAGTTGCCGCGCAACGGCAACCCGACCCGCATCCGCAACCGCTGCGAGCTGACCGGCCGTTCGCGCGGATATTATCGCAAGTTCCGCCTGTCGCGGATCATGCTTCGGGAAATGGGCAACAAGGGCCTGATTCCCGGTCTCACCAAGTCGAGCTGGTAAGGGCTGCCAATGCCGATGACCGATCCTTTGGGTGATATGCTCACCCGCATTCGCAACGGCCAGCAGGCGCGCAAGGATAGCATCCTGACGCCGGCGTCGAAGCTTCGCGCCAACGTGCTCGATGTGCTTCAGCGCGAAGGCTATATCCGTGGCTATTCGGAAGAAGAGCTCGCTGGCCAGAAAGGCCTGCGTATCGAGCTCAAATATTTCGAGGGCCAGCCGGCGATCCAGCATGTGGCACGCGTGTCGAAGCCTGGCCGTCGCGTCTACTCGGCCTCGCGAGAGCTGCCGCGTATCCGCAATGGCCTTGGCATTACCATCGTGTCGACGCCTCGCGGCGTTCTGTCGGACGCGGAAGCGCGCGACCAGAATGTCGGCGGCGAAGTCCTGGCGGAGGTGTTCTAATGTCCCGCATCGGTAAGAAACCGGTCGCGATGCCTTCGGGCGTCAGCGCCAATGTCGAAGGCCAGACCCTGACCGTCAAAGGTCCCAAGGGAACGCTGTCGATGCCTCTGCTGGACGATCTCGTGAAATATGAGGTCGGCGAAGGCGAAATCCGCGTGACTCCGCTGGTCGACGCGCAGCGCAACCGCGCCGCGTGGGGCATGCAGCGGACCAATGTGCAGAATCTGGTGACCGGGGTCACCGAGGGCTTTTCCAAGGTCCTCGAGATTACCGGCGTCGGCTATCGCGCGCAGGCCCAGGGCAGGAACCTAAAGCTGCAGCTTGGTTACAGCCACGACGTCAATTTCGCTGTGCCGGAAGGCGTCGATGTCAAGACGCCCGACAATACCACGGTCGAAATCAGCGGGATCGACAAGCAGAAGGTCGGCCAGGTCGCCGCCGAGATCCGCCGCTGGCGCAAGCCGGAGCCCTACAAGGGCAAGGGCATCAAATATCGCGGCGAGTATATCTTCCGCAAAGAAGGCAAGAAGAAGTAAGCCATGGCGAAACTCTCTCTCTTTGATCGCCGCCGGCGCCGTGTCCGCACCGCGCTTCGCGCGCGTGCTTCGGGCAAGCCCCGGCTTTCGGTCCACCGCTCGGGCAAGCATATCTATGCTCAGGTCATCGACGATGCCGTCGGCAAGACGCTGGTGTCGGCTTCGACCCTGGACAAGGATTTGAAGAAGTCGGGCGGCGCCAATCGCGACGCTGCGGCAACCGTCGGCAAGACCCTCGCCGAGCGCGCCAAGAAGGCGGGCGTTTCGGCGGTCGTGTTCGACCGTGGCGGCTTCCTGTTTCATGGCCGGGTGAAGGCCCTCGCCGATGCCGCCCGCGAAGGCGGATTGGAGTTCTAAATGGCTGACGAAAAAGATACCCCGCAGGTAACGGATGCGTCGCTCCCGAGCGATCCGCCGGCCGCGACCGATCCTCAGGGCACGCCCGCGGTGGTCGCTTCCGCGGAGAATGCGGATCAGGCTGCGCCTGAAGCGCCCGCTGCCGAAGCACCGGCCCAGGCCGCTGCGGCGCCCGCGCCCGCCGAAGCTCCCGCTCGTCCCGAGGGCCGTGGCCCGCGTGGCGGCCGTGGCGGACGCGGTGGTGGCCGTGACAATCGCGGCGGTGGCAATCGCGGCCGACGTGACGACCGCCGAGGCCGTGGCGGCGACGATGATGGCGGCGAGGAACTGATCGAGAAGCTGGTGCACATCAACCGCGTCTCGAAGACGGTGAAGGGCGGCAAGCGCTTCGGTTTCGCCGCGCTGGTCGTGGTGGGCGATGGCAAGGGCCGCGCCGGCTTCGGTCATGGCAAGGCACGCGAAGTGCCGGAAGCCATTTCCAAGGCGACCGCTGCCGCGAAAAAGGCGATGGTTCGCGTGCCTCTGCGCGACGGCCGCACGCTGCACCATGACGGCAAGGGCCACTTTGGCGCCGGCAAGGTCGCGGTTCGCGCGGCTCCCGCCGGTACCGGAATCATCGCCGGCGGTCCGATGCGCGCCGTGTTCGAGAGCCTGGGCGTCGCCGACGTGGTCACCAAGTCGGTCGGCACGTCGAATCCCTACAACATGATCCGCGCGACCTTCGAGGCGCTCAAGGATCAATCCAGCCCGCGCTCGGTCGCGCAGCGCCGTGGCAAGAAGGTTTCCGACCTCCTCGGCCGGGGCGGCATGGACAAGGGCGAAGCCGAAGCGACCGCCGAAGCGGTCACGGAGTAAGCGACATGGCTGCGAAGAAGATCAAGATCACCCAGACGGGTTCGCCGATCCGCCGTCACAAGACCCAGCGGGCGACGCTCGTCGGCCTGGGCCTCAACAAGATGCACCGCACGGTTGAGGTCGAGGCGACACCGGAAGTCATGGGCCAGGTGCGCAAAGTGGCGCATCTGCTCAAGGTCGAGGGTTAAGACACACCCTTACCCCAACCCTCATCCGCTTCGCAGGTGAGGGAGCCCTTCAATCACTTCTGCTGCGAAGCCGGAGAGTTGGAGGGGCCCGCAAAGCGGGAGGGTGAGGGTGCAAAACTTTCAAGCGCGACAAAAGCGAAAGCGAGTGCACATCATGACGATCAAATTGAACGAACTCCGCGACAATGACGGCGCCCGCAAGGACCGGATGCGCGTCGGACGGGGCATCGGCTCCGGCAAGGGCAAGACCGCCGGGCGCGGCCAGAAGGGCCAGAAGAGCCGCTCGGGCGTCTCGATCAAGGGCTTCGAGGGCGGCCAGATGCCGCTCCACATGCGGCTGCCGAAGCGCGGCTTCAACAACATCTTCGCCAAGGATTATGCCGAGGTGAACCTGGGCGCGATCCAGAAAATGATCGACGCCAAGAAGCTCGACGCCAAGGACACGCTCGATCACGCCGCGTTGAAGGCCGCTGGCCTCGCCCGCGGCGGCAAGGACGGCGTCCGCCTGCTCGGCAAGGGCGAGCTGACGACCAAGGTCAGCTTCAAGGTCGCCGGCGCGTCGAAGGGCGCGATCGAGGCGGTCGAAAAGGCGGGCGGCAAGGTCGAAGTGATCGAAGTCGTCGCTGCCAAGGACAAGGCGGCCGCCAAGAAGGGCAAGGCGCGTGAAGCGCGCATTGCCGACAAGGCCGCGAAGTCCGCGAAGGCGAAAGCCTGAACCCGTCATTGCGATCGTAGCTTCGACGCTGCGCTCTCTCGCAATGACGTGGTAGCTGCCTATATGGGTGCTACCGTTTAGAGGATAGGTTACGCATGGCATCCGCAGCCGAACAACTGGCCGCCAATATTTCGCTGGCAAGCTTCTCCAAGGCGACCGAGCTCAAGAGGCGCTTGTGGTTCACCTTGGGCGCTCTGGTGCTGTTTCGCCTGCTATCGTTCGTCCCGATCCCAGGTATCGATCCGCGCGCGCTGGCCAGCCTGTTCCAGACCCAGCAGGGCGGTGTCCTCGATTTTTTCAATACCTTCTCGGGCGGAAGTCTCGAACGCATGTCGATTATTGCGCTCGGAGTCATGCCTTACATCACCGCGTCGATCGTCGTGCAGTTGGGCGGCTCTCTCTACGAGCCGTGGAAGGCGCTCAAGAAGGAAGGCGAGGTTGGGCGCAAGAAGCTCAACCAATATACCCGCTACCTGACCGTCGCGCTGACCACCGTGCAGGGCTATTTCATCGCCGCAGGGCTTGAAGGTCTGGCCGCGACGCAGGGCATTTCGGCGGTGGTCGAGCCGGGTCTCCTTTTCCGCGTCACCGCGACCGTCAGCCTGGTCGGCGGCACGCTGTTCCTGATGTGGGTCGGCGAGCAGATCACCAGCCGCGGCATCGGCAATGGCGTTTCGCTCATCATCATGGCGGGCATCGTCGCATCGATGCCCCGCCATATCGCCCAGTTGTTCGAGGGCGGCCGCACCGGAACGCTCGACCCGCTGGTCGTATTCGGCGTGGTCATCGCGGTCGTCGGCCTGGTCCTGTTCATCTGCTTCATGGAGCGCGCCCAGCGCCGTGTGCTGATCCAATATCCGAAACGCCAGACGGCGCGAGGGATGATGCAGCAGGAGCGCAGCCACCTCCCGCTCAAGATCAACACCGCGGGCGTCATTCCGCCGATCTTCGCGTCGTCCCTGCTGCTGATGCCCCTAACCGTTCTTCAGTTCGCGGGCGGCAATGCGACCAATCCCGACAGCGCGTCGAGCGAATGGCTGATCACCATCAGCACCTACCTGCAGCACGGCGCTCCGCTCTATCTGGCGCTCTATGCCGGTGGCATCGCCTTCTTTTGCTTCTTCTACACCGCGGTGCAGTTCAATTCGGAGGAGACGTCCGAGAATCTGAAGCGCCACGGCGGCTTCATCCCCGGAATCCGCCCCGGCAAGGCGACCGAGCATTATTTCGACTATCTGCTCAATCGCATCACGGTGATCGGCGCGGCCTATCTGGTGACGATCTGCCTGATCCCCGAAGTAGCGCTCAGCCAGATGGGCATTCCCTTTTACCTTGGCGGAACCAGCCTGCTGATCGTCGTCAACGTGACGATGGATACGGTCAGTCAGATCCAAAGCCACTTGATCGCGCATCAATATGGCGATTTGATCAAAAAGGCGAAGCTCAAGGGCGGCCGGCGCCGCTAGCCAGACGGCATCCGGGCAGGGGACAAGCGTTGGATATCATTCTTCTTGGACCTCCGGGCGCCGGCAAGGGAACTCAGGCTCAGCGCCTACAGCGCACGCGCGGGATGATCCAGCTATCGACCGGCGACATGCTTCGCTCGGCCCGCGAGGCAGGCACCCCTGTGGGTCTGAGGGTGCGCGAAGTGATGGACCGCGGGGAACTGGTGTCCGATGCGATCGTCTCCGCGCTGATCGGCGAACATCTGGACAGCGCCGATGGCACGGGCGCCATTTTCGATGGTTATCCTCGAACATTGCACCAGGCCGAGGCGCTCGAAATGTTGCTCGGTGAGCGCGGCCGCAAGCTGGATTATGTGATCGAGCTGGTGGTTGACGAAGAAGAGCTGGTTACCCGCATCACCGGCCGCTTTACCTGCGCGACGTGCGGCGCACCCTATCATGACGTGTTCCACAAGCCCCGGGTCGAAGGCACCTGCGACACCTGCGGCGGCCATCAGTTCAAGCGGCGGCCCGACGACAATGAGCAGACCGTTCGGACCCGCATGGCCGAATATCGCGCCAAGACCGCGCCGATCCTGCCCTTCTACGAAGACAAGGGACTGGTTCGACGCGTCGATGGCATGGCCGGCGTTGAAGATGTCGCGGCGGCAATCGACGCCGTGTTGGACAGCTAGACAAAGCCTTTCGTCATTGCGAGCTTAGCGATGCGATCCAGCCGATTCTGGATTGCGCGCCGCTGCGCTCCTCGCAGTGACGGGAAGGGGATTGCCGTGCGCTACCTTATGCTGGGTTTGGTTGCCATTGTCGCCACGCCCGCCAGCGCTGAAGTCGTCAGCGCCGGGCCCAATGGCTTTGAAGTGCGACACAGCGTCAATCTGGTCATTCCGCAACAAAAGGCCTTTTCCGCTTTCTCCCGGATCCAGGATTGGTGGTCGAAGGATCATACTTATTCGGGCGACGCGTCACGGCTGTCGCTGCAACTCCGTCCTGGCGGCTGCTTTTGCGAGCGGCTCGACGAAGGCGGCGGAATCGAACATCTGCGCGTCACTTACGTCCAGCCAAGCGAACACGTGGTGCTGACGGGAAGCCTGGGGCCCCTGCTTTATGAGGCGACTACCGGCGTGATGGATATCAAGGTCGAGCGGATCGCGGGTGGATCGCGCATTACGATGGATTATCGCGCGGCGGGTTTCGCCAAGGGCGGGGCGGCGGAGATGGCCCCGATCGTCGACAAGGTGCTGGGCGACCAGATGAAACGGCTGCGCGTCTATGCCGCAAGCGGGGCGCCTAAGCCCTGACCAGCGTCACCGTCCGCCAGGCAGGCGTCTCGCCGGTCGGCAAATGATCCTCGCTCGCTACCTCGAGCCAGCGCTCGCTCGAGCGGAGGTCGGGCATCGAAACATCGCCCTCGACCTCGGCCAGCACCTCGGTCAGTTCGATCTTGTCGGCGATCGGTTCGAAAATCTCGAAGATCGCCGCGCCGCCAATAACCGAAATGTCGGTATCGCCAGCCAGCTCGATGGCGCTTTCGAGATCGTGCGCGACCTCCGTGCCTTCGACCTGCCAGCCGGGATCGCGGGTCATGACGATGTGGCGGCGCCCGGGAAGGACGCCCGGCAAGCTGTCGAAGGTTTTGCGGCCCATGATCATCGCGCTGCCCATGGTCAGCGCCTTGAACCGCCTCAGATCGCCGGGAATATGCCAGGGCAGGACGCCGTCGCGCCCGATAACGCCATTGATCGCGCGGGCGAGGACGATGGTGATCGAGGGACGAGCCATATCCCGTCCTACGCTTGCCGGGCCGCTTGCCGCAAGGTTAGGGGTGGGCGATGACCTCGGCTCAGCAATCTTTGGTCGATGACGTCCGGGCCCGGTTCGGCGAGCGCGCCGCGATCACCGACGCAGCGGAGATCGAACCCTGGCTCACGGACTGGCGCGGCCGCTGGCACGGGTCGGCGGGCGCGATCCTGCAGCCAGGCTCGACCGCAGAGGTCGCGGAGATGGTCGCGCTGGCGGGCGAGCGACGGGTCGCCCTGGTCCCGCAGGGCGGCAACAGCTCGATGGTCGGGGGAGCGACCCCGCCCGAGGACGGAAGCGCGCTGATTCTCTCGCTGCGGCGAATGAATCGCATCAGGTCGATCGACTCCAGTGGGATGCGGGCGGAGGTGGAAGCCGGGGTCATTCTTCAAACCCTGCACGAGGCCGTGGCGGAAAAAGGCCTTCGCTTTCCGCTGACGCTGGGCGCGAGGGGGAGCGCGACGATTGGCGGGCTCGTTTCGACCAACGCGGGCGGTACCCAAGTGCTTCGCTTCGGGCCGATGCGGGCCCTGGTCGACGGTATCGAGGCGGTGCTGCCGGACGGGACGGTGTATGACGGGCTGGCGGGGCTCAAGAAGGATAATCGCGGCTACAGCCTGGACCAATTGCTGATTGGTGCTGAAGGGACGCTGGGCATTGTCACAGCGGCGAAACTCAGACTTCATCCGGCAGTCCATTCGCGTGCGGTCGCCTGGCTCGGCCTCGACAGCCCGCAGTCGGCGCTGGATGCACTGAGGGCAGTCGAACGTGAAACGGACCGCGTCGAGGGCTTTGAAATCCTGCCCCGGGAATCGCTGAGCGCCGTCCTGTCACACATACCCGCGACCCGCGCGCCCTTGGTCGGCGAGCATCCCTGGCACGCACTGGTGGAAGCGACAGCGGATAATGCGCAAGCAGTGCCGCCGGCCGAACTGTTGGCCCGCCTGATTGCTCCTCTGGTTGAATCCGGGCTGGTCCGAGACGCTACGATTTCCTCGAACGAGACTCAGGCGATGGCATTCTGGCGCATTCGCGACAGCTTGTCGGAGGCGGAGCGAGCGACCTTCGGCCCGGCTACACAGCATGATATTTCGGTCCCGGTGGAGTCGATGCCGCGCTTCATGGAGCAGGCGGCAAGGGAGGTGGAAGCGGCGTTTCCCGGAGTCCATGCATCCGGCTTTGGACATCTTGGCGACGGAAACATCCATTTCCACGTCCGGGCAGGCGAGCGAGCGAGCAGCGACTGGCTGGAGCGGGAGGGGGCCGCGGTCACCCGGCTGGTCCACGATATCGTCACCGCCGCCGGAGGGTCGATCAGCGCCGAACATGGCATCGGCGTCATGAAGAAAGAGGAGCTGCAGCGGCTTTCGCCCGATCGGGTGAGGGTATTGCGCGCGATCAAGGCATCGCTCGATCCAGACGCCCTGATGAATCCGGGCAAGCTGGTCTAGCAACTCAACCGTCACGCTGTTCCAAGATTTGTTTCACCGCCTGCGGAACATTCCCGGCCGCCCCCTTTGACCCTCGAGCCTCCTGTTCCAAGGCATCTCTCAGCGCTTCCAGTTCTGTATCGGTGAGATGTTCGATCCCGACTAATCCGCTGCGGGCTTTTTCGACTGCGATGAGAATCTCATCGAGCTTGGCCTGAATCGCGGCGCCGTCCCGGTTCTGGCTGTTCTGGATCAGGAACACGGCCAGGAAGGTCAGCACCGTCGTCGCGGTATTGATGACCAGCTGCCAAGTGTCCGAATAATTGAAGATCGGCCCGCTGACCGCCCAGATGATACAGGTAACGGTCGCCCCAATGAATGCGGCGGGATGACCCATCAGATAGGCCGATCGCGATGCCAGATTGCCGAAAAACCGTCTCATGCAACTGTTTCCTTGCCTGATCGGTCACAATTGCCGGACCGGCCAATCGTTCCTTGGCGTTCGAAAAGTATGATTGAGGTGGCGCGCCCGGCAGGATTCGAACCTGCGACCTCATGCTTAGAAGGCACGTGCTCTATCCAACTGAGCTACGGGCGCGTGGGGGAAGCTTTAGACAGGTCGAGCGGGCGCTGCCAGCAGTCTTCGGGCATGAAAGAAGGGGCAGGCCGCACGGCCTGCCCCTCCATCGACTTTCAACCGATTGTTAGCCGCGCTTCGGCGCCGGCGGCGGCGGACAGACGTCGGTCGCCAGGATTACCGAGCCGTCCGCGCAGGTAGGCACCTTCATGAATTCGCGCGCCGAAAACTTCGGCGTGGATGGACCGGGCATCGCATCGAGAAATCGCTCGACGCGATCGAAGTGGCAACTCCAACTGGGCGTTTCGAACCCCTCGATCCGGTCCAGCTGGGCTTGGCGCCTGCGGCCATCCTTGCTGTAGTCGATCACGGTGCCAAGCCATTCCGCCTTGTCGTCGGGATCGCAAAAGTCCGGAATGCCGCCGGCAATCTCGCGGAATACGCCAAGGTCGCTGGCGATTACCGGCGTTCCCATCGAAAGCGCCTCGATCAGTGGAATTCCGAAGCCTTCGACGAAGCTGGGCATGAGCAAGGCGCGGGCGCCGGCAATCAATTGGTGCATCTGCGCATCGTCGCATCGGTCAAGTTCGCGAATATGGCCTTTCAGCGGTCCGGGGTCGTCGAGGATGGCGATGGCGGCCTCGGCCTCCCAGCCGCGCTGACCGATGATCAGCAGCTCCGGCGTCTTCTCGCCAAGCTGCGCGACCAGATCGGCCCAAAGGTCGAGCAGAAGCAGGTGATTCTTGCGCGCCTCGATGGTTCCGACGACCACAAAGTAAGGCCGGTCTCGTGCGATGGCAGCCGAAGCGGGCGCTGGGCGGTCGATGCCCAGCCAGGCCACCAGCCACGGAGGCATCGGCAAGCCGCGTTCCCGAGCGAACCGCGCCAGATGTTGGCCCGTCGCGCTGGAATTGACGATGATTTCCCGGGCGCTTTCGAGCGCTTGGCTGATCCGTTCGCCATGCCGCTCAGCCTCGGCCGGGCGGCAATATTGCGGATGGGAGATCGGGATAAGGTCGTGGACCAGAAAGACCGGTCGAAGACCGCGGGCGCGCAGCCATGGCGCCAGATAGGGCGAATTGAGGCCTGTGTGGCCGACATTGAGATAGATCTGGCCCGCCGCGCTGGCCTCCCCACGCAAGGCCGCCGGACTAAGGATTCGGATCAGGTCGGTTCGAAAGCCATCTCTCTCTCCCAACAGCAACTCGAACAGTCGGCCGCTGTCATCCCGGTTCAGGATTTGCCGGAATTGGCGGAACTGGATCACGGCCCGGGCGCGAGGCGCGAAATGCCGGAGGTAGGCGAGACATACCCGGTCAATCCCGGTCGGCAGCCTGCCGGTCCATCGGCGCCAGATGAGACGGCTCGCGTCGAGCAGGATCGGTGCATCGGACATCAGGTCAACCGGAAGCCATATTGAAGGGGAATCGCGCTAGGGCCGGACGAACGACCGGCCATGCGGCATCGCCTGGCCGGCCGGCTCCGTCGCACGATCCTGCGTCGCGATCGGCATGCTGTCTTCCGCCAGCAACCGCTCGACGCTGTTATTGACCAGCGTCTCAGTCGCCGACGTGCTGGCTAGACCCCCGCGGACCAGGCATTTGGCATGAAGCGACTTTTTGAAGGCCGCATAAAGCTCCGTATTGGGCGGCTCCGGCTTGCTCCAGAAGCTGTCGAGACTGGCCTGGTGCGTGATTCCCGGCACGTCATAGACCGCATCGCCCAGCACGACGACCGGGATGCCATTTTCAAGTGCGAGCGTGCCCGAAGTGCTGTTGACGCACACCATGCCCACCGCCGCCTGCGACAGCGCCTGGAGATCGCCGCCGTCGATGCACAACACTCGATGCGCGATACCCAGCCGATCCGCGCCCCGCTTCAGATAGGCCCGCCAGTTGCGCCACGATGAATCCAGTGGATGCTCCTTGACCAACAGCAGTTGGTCGGCCGGCGCGTGAGCGGCAAAGCTTTCCAGCACATAATCGACCGCGTGCGGCATCGATCCGAACGGGGAATGGGCACGAATTTGATAATCGCCGGTCAGTTGCAGCGGAAACAAAACGAACTTCCGGCCCTCGATTGCGGCCAGCGTCTCCTCGGCCTGACGTGCCCGCCGTCCGCTCCGAGCGAATTTGAAGATCCAGCCGATACCCTCGCCGATGATCGAATGGGTGCGGTGGGTCCGATAAAATGGAAAGCTGACACGCCCCGTGACGACATGATGATAGTGCCAGTAGCTATCCCGCGCCCGTCGACGGAAGTCGGCGGTGATGGGGGGAAGTTCCGGGATTTCTGGAAGCCACTGGCTGGCCGCGAGGATGAGATGGGGATCCCGATCGAAAGGCGAATGCCCGTTAACGCCGTCCCGTTCGAGCGTCATCCAATCGGGACGGATATAACCTTCTTCGAATACAAACACGCGTACCGACCGGAGCCGCGCCATGCGCATCGCCGCCTGGTGAACCGGGCGGCAATCGCCATAGAGGACCAGGTCGGTGATGCGATTGGCGCGCACGAAGCGGTCGAAATGCATCGGCCAGCCCGACATGCGCCCGCGATAAACGGCGCTTGCGTCGGGCCAGTCATATCGGTCTCCGCCGGACAGGTTTATTCGATGCACGCCATGCCCGATCCGCTCCAGCGCAGCGCCGAGATGCCGAAAAAAGGGGCCGGGCGGACCCTGAAGGAACAGGAACTCGCGGCGATTGTTGGCGGGACCGGTCATGTCGCGGTCTCCCGCAGACGCCGAAGCGCCAGATTGAGCTTGCCTTGCAGGATACGCATTCCCGCCAGCGGGGCGGCGACCGCCGCTTCACCGCGCGCCATGCGCTTCACCAGCACTTCGGGGGAGCAGGGCAGCCGGGTGACCGGGTCGATATAGCGCGGATAAAGGATCAGGGCGCCGGCAATCAGTTCGTCGAGCGTCCGGTGGCGCGTGCGCCGGCCGGGCACCGCGCCGAGATCGTTCGTCAATCCCCAACCTGAATAAAAGGGAACGCCGTGGGTCGTGACCGGCTTTCCTCGCATCAGCGCCTCGAATCCCGCCAGGGACGTGATGCAGTGCACCTCGTCCACCGTTTCGATCAGGCTGCCGATCGATGAGCCACGGTCGATCTCATCAGCATGGCGCAGCGCGATCTCATCGGCGACATGACCCTGCCGGTGGCCGGCGTCGACATCGGGGTGAGGGCGATAGATCAGCCAGGCGTCTGGCTCGAGCGATCGCGTTCGCTCCAGCAGCTCGAGGTTGGTCTGGCCCGCGCCCCCGCTCAGGATCGATCGATCGTCCTCGACCTGGCCGACCACGAGGATTTGACGCTTGGTCACCGACTTCCTTTTTGACTCGGCGCCGCTGCCATATTTGCTGATGCCGGCGGCTACGATTGCTTCCCTGAGACGAGCTGCGCGATCGACCAGCTCCGGTTCCATATCGGCGAGTATAAGGATTTGCTCAAGGTCGCTGGTCTGTGAGGGATCG
Source organism: uncultured Alphaproteobacteria bacterium (assembly GCA_963750385.1). Classification (GTDB taxonomy): domain Bacteria; phylum Pseudomonadota; class Alphaproteobacteria; order Sphingomonadales; family Sphingomonadaceae; genus Sphingomicrobium. The sequence continues at coordinate 149,003 of CAVVQJ010000008.1, forward strand.
AAGTAAATGCCTGAAAAGTCTACCACAACGGATAGCGGCGGAACGCAGTTCGCGCCAAGGCCGGGACCGCGAATCATCCCGTCCTCAATTTCAGCCAAGGCCAGATTCGATCGTTCCAGCTGGCCCAGCGCGGCGGCTGGCGTGCGGGACTTCCACACGATCGCGCTAGACATCTCTTCACGCCGTGCCGGGAGGATGCGCGCATGACGCGGTCCCGACTTGCCATCCCACAACAATGGATCAACGGTCGGCCGTTTCCAGCCCGCGACCCCAAAGACTGTCCCGACCGTTCGATTGCCATCGACCAATCGTCGCCAACTACCGAGAAGCTCGACCGCCTCCAGCGGACTAATCCGCTCCTCCGAAAATGGACTGCGGTAGGTCAAGCTGCCTACTTGCTGGATGCTGTCTATCAAACCCTCTTCGCCGTCGCTGCATCGGGCGAACTGCCCGACGCCAAATATCCGCATCGGCCGACGGTCGAGGGCGGCCACCAATGCCAACTCATGGTCGGCGCCCGCCCAAACAAGCGAGGCCTTGTCAGCAAGATGCCAGGGGTCGGCTGGTCCGTCGATCATTGGAACGCCGCCGCCGTCGCCCAATGATTCGCCCTCGGGCCGGAGCATGATGCAGCGCTCGAGAATATCCTCCGTCCGGGCACCTTCGATCATGTCCAGCGCTTGCTGCCTTGAGCAAGGGGCCAGCAAAATATCCCGCCCTTCTGGGATCTCAGGCTGCGCCGCCCAGAACGCGCCGCCAACCCGGGCCTGCGGGAGGAGGTGCGCCAGGCGGGCAGCCAGCTCGCGATCGATCGTCGTTTCCGCCGCCGCTTGAGTCAGGGGCCTGGATCGATGGCCGGGGAACGGCGGGATCCTGAGGAAGGATGTGCCCATCTAGGCCCTCCCCGATTGACTCGGTGAAAGGCTCTTCGCCGCCGTGTCGATAATTTTGGCCTGCGTCAGGAACTCGGTCAGCTCGTCCAGTGGCAGGGCACTCGGCCCGTCGCAAAGCGCCGATGCGGGATCCGGATGCGCCTCGACGAACAGGCCGGCGATCCCAACGGCGAGGGCGGCGCGGGCAAGTGGAGCCGCCTGCTGGCCGCGTCCGCCCGCGCTATCGGCCCTGCCGCCGGGCTGCTGCAGCGAATGGGTAACGTCGAATATCACCGGTGCGAGGGGCTTCATGGCGTCGATGCCCAGCATGTCTACAACCAGATTATGATAGCCGAAGCTGGTGCCTCGCTCGCACAGGAGCAGTCGTTTGTTGCCGGCTTCCCGAAACTTTTCAATGATGTGGCGCATTTCCGCCGGGGCCAGAAATTGCGGCTTTTTAATGTTGATCACGGCATCGGTGGATGCCATCGCCGCGATCAGATCGGTTTGGCGGGCAAGGAAAGCCGGCAATTGGATGATGTCCGCGACCTCGGCCGCCGGCCCGGCTTGCCAAGGTTCGTGGACGTCGGTCAGAATCGGGACGTCCAGCCGTTCCTTCACTGTCCGCAATAGCGCCAGCCCGGCGTCGATCCCGGGTCCTCGAAAGGAGTGGATCGACGACCGGTTCGCCTTGTCGAAAGATGCCTTGAATACGAACGGGATGCCAAGGCTCTGGGTGACGGCCTTGAACCGCTCGGCGACGGCAAACAGAAGGTCATCGCTTTCGATGACATTCATGCCCCCGATGAGGACGAACGGCGCGGAATTGGAAAAGCTGACACCGCGTCCAAGGCAAACTTGCGATATCATGGTCTATGCGATCCCCCGTGCGCTGAGCACGGTTTCGATCGGTGCGACGTCGCTTGGGTTGTTGAGTTCGATGCAGTTCCAATCAACGGGATCGACCGGCAAGATTTGAACCTGTTTTCCCTGGTCGAGAAAGCGCAACTGCTCAAGGCCTTCCAACAGTTCAAGCGGCGAGGGCGGAGCCGATGCATAATTCAAAAGATCGGGTTGGCGATAGGCGTAAAGTCCCAAGTGCAGGTGAACGTGAGAATGAGCCGATGGCGTATCCGGCGGGAGGTAGGGGAGGATGCGCTTGGAAAAGTACAGCGCCCGGTTGGATCGGTTGAACAGGACCGTCGTCCCGCCGACGCGGCCGGCCGCTTCATCCGCCCGGAGATGGTCGTAGGTCGCCGCTGAACAGCGGAGCGCCGGCGTGGCCATCGCGGCGAACGGATCGCCCAGCACAATTGAAGCGAGTTGTTCGATTAGCGTCGGGGGAGTCAGCGGCGCATCGCCCTGCAGGTTGATAAGAATTTCGGGGCAGTCCGGAATATGCCCGACGGCTTCTGCGCAGCGCTCGGTGCCGTTCCGGCAATCGCTCGATGTCATGATCACCTGGCCGCCGAATGCGCTTACCCTCGCGGCAATCCGCCCGTCGTCGGTTGCGACCCAAATCCGTGCCGGATCGCAGATGGCGGCTGCTGCTTCCCAACTTCGCTGGATGAGCGGTTTGGGAATGCCTGTTGCGCCGCGGAGGTCGACCAATGGCTTTCCGGGGAATCGCGTCAACTCGTAGCGCGCAGGAATGATGATCGCGAAGCGCGGCTGTGCCGGACGATCCATGGCCGGCTAGTTCAGGCCATAGCGGAGCAGATCGTGAATGCTGATGATCCCGATCGGGCGTCCTTGACCCTTTTCATCCAGGATGAATGCCGACGTAATCTTGGCGTCGTTGAGGAAAGACAGCGCATCGGAGGCGATTGTCGCCGAGGCAAGCGTCTTGGGATCGCCCGTCATGACTTCGGCGGCAACCGCGCTCGGCAAACTCGAAAAATGCCGGCGGACATCGCCGTCGGTGATGATTCCGGCGAGCCGCCCTGAACCGTCGACCACGCCGGCAACGCCGAATTGGCCAGATGTCATCACCGAAATAACGTCACTCATTCCGGCATTCGCGCCGACCAGCGGGAGCCGTTCCGGACCGTGCATGATTTCCGCGACTGGGGTCAGTCGAAGGCCGATCGTTCCGCCCGGGTGGGTGTCCCGCAAATAGCTACGCGAGATGCCGCGCAGGTCCATGACGGCCATTGCCAGGGCATCGCCCAGCGCCAGCTGCATCGTGGTGGAAGTCGTCGGCGCGACATTGGCGCCGCACGCTTCCGGAACCGATGGCAGCACGATCGGAATATCCGCAAAATCGATGACCAGCGAATTGCGGCGCGACGCGATGCCGATGATGCAGACGCCAGTCTTCCGGGCGAATTTGAGGATGGCGCGCAACTCCGCCGTATTGCCGGAGTTGGAAAGGACCAGCAGGACGTCCCCGCGAACCAGCATGCCTAGGTCGCCGTGCGATGCCTCGCCGGGATGCATGAACGCCGCCGGGGCGCCGGTCGCCGCGAAGGTAGCGGCAATCTTTCGCGCTATGTGGCCTGATTTGCCCATGCCACTGACGACGATCTGGCGCCGGCAAGCGTAGATGGCGTTGCAAGCCTGGATGAAATTTTCATCAAGCGAACCCCAAAGCAGGTCCAGGGACTCGCGTTCCATCGCGATGACCTCCCGCCCTCGAAGCAGGATGGCTTCCCGTTGGAGTGAATCGTCGAGAAGAGGTACGCTTGCCACTTGGTCCTCTGCTATTACGGCGTGACGGCGTTTTTCACGCCAACGAGTGAGAAGGTCATCGAAGAGATCAGGTTCGTGAACTTCTGAAGGTCCGCCAACGGTGCATTAGACACATAAAGAACGTCTCGGTTCCGAACCGGGAAGCTCTGCGCCACAAAAAAGCTGGCCGGGTCCTTAAGATCCAAACGATAGATGACCGGAAGCTTGCCGTCGGGCGTCAGCCGCGCATTGGCCGGCATTTTGGGGCCCAAGGCGGCCGGATCCTCCAGCCGAAACAGGAAGATGCCGCGAACATTTGCCCGATCGTCGCGAAGACCGCCGACCCGGCCGAGTGCCTGGGCAAGGGTAATTCCGGTGGCTTCGAACGGCAGCTCATTGCTGTTCCCCGTCGCTCCGAATGCGGTGAAGCTATAGGGCTGGTAGAAGGCGGTCACCACGTCGTTCGGCTGGACCACGACATTTTGCCGCGGGTCGCCGATGATGGTTTGAAGGGGCATTGAGGCGACGCGATCGCCGCGGCTGATCTGGACCACGGTCTTGCTGACGGCGTTCTTCACGCCTCCGGCGCTGGCCAGGACGTCGAGCAGACGTTCGCCCTTGGGAGAAAGCGGTACGGGCCCGCTCGTGGCGACGTCGCCGACCACCGTCACGTTCGTGGCGCGATTACGGACGATGCGGACGGCCGCCTGCGGCTGATGTGCCTTGCGAGCCAAGCGGGACACGATCTCGCGTTCGATCTGGGCCGGCGTCCGCCCTGCAGCCGGGATGGAACCGGCGAAGGCTACGGTTACGCGCCCATTTTCGTCGACGACTTGGCCCGGCTGGGAGAGGGTCTGCGAAGCCACGGCAGTATTGGCCAACAAACCGGTGGGGGCTGAGCCGAACAATACCGCAGGCGGCGCCTCCCACAGGGAGATTTCCAAGATGTCGCCCTTGCCGATCAGGGCGCCGCTCACCTGGTTTTCTTGAAACAGTTCCGAAAACTGCGTCGATCGGTCGGCCGTGATCAACTGCCGTGCGACATCGTCGGTGAGAGGCACGACGCTGATTGCGGCACTGGCTAGCGGCGCGTCGGCAGCGGCCATGACAGCGCGGCTGCTCGGTCCGCTCGCCCCGAACGAGCCGCAGCCGGCGACGGAGGCCGCCGCGACAGCTCCCGCCAAAAGGCGCAATTGCCCTGATTTGGCGACCCCACAAGGCCGCCGCTTACGAAACATCACTGGCTCGCACCATAAATTCTGCCATTTCCCGAGCGCATCTGCTTACCGGCCCGGAGGGTCGGCGACAACAAGAAACTGCTCAATTCTGCTTGTGTAAACTTAACGTTAAATCCCATCTTCGGGCTGAACGTCCCATGACCATGATGTTCAATCGATGACATCATAAGCTGGAATTGGGCGGCGCCTTGTTGCCAAAAGGGAAGGCGCGTCAACTGTCCTCGAGAATCCATCTTGTCGCCAATCATGCGTTGATGATGCTCAAATCTATTCGAACGTGGGCGCGGGCTCGAGTCAGTTGGGTAAAAGCCCCCTTATTTCATTTTCGAAGATTGGGAGATCGACGGGCGATCCTAAGAGGGCGTTCCAACCTTACGATAAACGTCGATTGTGCGCTCGATGCACTGGTCCCACGTGAAAAGCCGAGCCCGTTCAATCCCTTTGCGCGCTGCCTCGGTACGCCATGCCTCGTCGGATAATGCGCCGGAAATTGTGGCCAGCATATGATCCGGATCGTCCGGATCGAGGTAGTCCGCGGCCTCGCCACAGACTTCCGGCAAGCAGGAACGCGATGCCACGAGGACCGGCGCGCCGCTCGCCATGGCTTCCAGCGGGGGCAGGCCGAAGCCCTCGTAAACCGATGGATAAACGAACAGCGCTGCCCCGGCATAAAGCGCTGGCAGCCGATCTTCCTCGACGAATCCCAGGGGATGCAGCCAGCCTTCGGCGGCGCTGGCCTCGACCTGGGTGCGAAGGTCATCGTTCAGCCACCCGATCCCGCCGGCCAGGGCAAGTGGATATCGGCTCCGAAGCTCCACCGGCAGGCGCCGCCACGCCTTGAGCAACGCGGCGATTTTCTTGCGCGGCTCGAGCGTCGATACACATAGCGCATAACGTTTGGGCTCCAGCCGGAAGGCGCGCAGTTCGTCTCTGATTGCCTCGTCTGGCTGAGGACGGAACCGGCCGTCCACGCCCAGATGCACCGCAGTGATCCTCTCCGGGGCCACCCCGAAATCCTCGATCAATTCCCGGCGGATCGTCTCCGTGTCGGTAATGATTTGACCCGCTCGCCCCAGCGACCGTTCGAACCGCTGCTCGAAGTCGCGAATGCGTTCCACGGGGTGCATTTCCGGAAAGCGAAAAACAGACAGGTCATGGACCGTGATCACGCCGCTGTCGGCGAAGGCGGGCAGGAAATAATTGGGTCCGTGAACGAGCCCGCTTCGCGCCGCGCGCCGGTCGAGCCATGCGCGCAATTTGCGTAGCCGTCTCGCCCGCGGGCGAGGGACCTCGCCCCGCAGCAGTGCCGCCGGATCGTCGAGCATTTGACCACGCCCGAAATAATGCGCATCGATATCGCTTCGCTGAGCGAGGCCCTGGCAAAGCTGCCAGGTATATCTGCCAATCCCGCCCGGCCTCGGTTCCAGCGCCTCGACGCACAGCGTGACCCGCACCGGTCAGTCTTCCAGCATCCAGCGAAGCGTGTCTTCGAGCGGGATATGATTGAGCGGGCCGATGGTTGCTTCCACTCGGGCGGCCGAGCCGCACAGGCTATGGACTTCGTTCGCCCGGACGAATGCCGGGTTGACCTCCACTTCGAACGAATGGCCCGCGAGGGCCTGCACCCGATCGAGGATTTCGCGAAGCGAAACGGCGTGGCCGGAGCAGATGTTGAACGTGCCGCCGACCGCCTTGGGTTCGTCGAGCAGCCGGGCGTAAGCGTCGACCACTGTCCGGACGTCCGAAAAGTCGCGAGCAACGTCCAGATTGCCAAGCTCAATCAGCGCTTCCCGGCGGCGCGCATGCTCAACGATCTTGGGAATGATGAAGCTCGTCGCTCTGGCCCGGCCCGGTATAGTTGAACGGCCGGACGACCATCAGCGGCAGCCGGTCGGCATATAGTCCAACCAGATATTCCATCGCCACCTTGGTGATCCCATAATCGTTGGCGGGAGCCGCCGGCAGCGATTCGTCAAGCGCGCCTTCGCGGCTGTTCCCATAGACGTTGGCGCTGCTAGCAAGGAGCACCGACCGCGGGCTATCGGGCAACTCTCGACAGGGCCTCCAGCAGCTGGCGCGTGCCGACGATGTTTGTGCGATACAGGTCTGCTCGACATCGTCATGGGCTACAAAGGCGATCGCCGCGAGGTGGACGACGTGCTCGGGACGCACTTCGTCGACAATCCGCTGCACGGCGGCAAGATCGGCGAGATCCGCTCGATGCACGCTTGCAAGCCCTTCGACCGCGTCGTCGGGCTCCTCGTGCACCAGGCCATGGACTTCGTCGCCGCGCTCCGCCAACAGCTTGGCCAGGTAGCGCCCCGTGAAACCGGCCGCGCCAGTGACGAGCGTGCGGGCCATCAGAAGCTGAAGCCCGCTCTTGTTACGCCTGCAGGTCGGCCTCGACCATCATGCGGCACAGTTCCTCCAGCGACGTTTCCGGCTTCCACCCCAGCTTCTTGGCCGCCTTGGACGGATCGCCGATCAGCAGGTCGACCTCGGCCGGCCGGTAGAAACGGGGATCGACCCGCATCACCGTTTGCCCGGTCGCCGTGTCCACTGCGTTTTCGGCCTTGCCGTTGCCAGAAAATTCGACCGTGATTTCGGCGGCCTTGAACGCCATGCGGACAAAGTCCCGGACAGTCTCGGTGCGGTTGGTGGCGAGCACGAAGGTGTCGGCCTCGTCTGCCTGAAGCATGCGCCACATGCCGTCGACATATTCCTTGGCGTAGCCCCAGTCGCGACTTCGCATCGAGATTGCCGAGCAACAGGCAGTCGAGCTGTCCGAGCTTGATCTTGGCGACGCTGTCGGTGATTTTACGGGTCACGAATTCGCGGCCGCGCAGCGGGCTTTCGTGATTGAACAGGATCCCGCTTGCACCGAAGATGCCATAGCTCTCGCGGTAATTGACGGTCATCCAGTGGGCGTAGAGCTTTGCGACCCCATAGGGGCTGCGGGGGTAGAAGGCCGTGGTTTCGACCTGCGGCACTGCCTGGACCAGGCCGAACATCTCCGACGTGCTGGCCTGGTAGAAGCGGACTTTGGGGTCGACGATGCGGATCGCCTCGAGCAGGTGAACGGGCGCCGACGCCGGTAATTTCCGCGGTGGTGATCGGCTGATCGAACGAAACGCCGACAAAGCTCTGCGCGGCCAGGTTATAGATTTCCTTCGCGCCCGTTTGCTGGAGCAGGCGGATCGACGACGACAGGTCGGTCAAATCATATTCGACAAGGTGGAGATTGGGATCGTCCTGAATCCCAAGCTCCTCGATCCGCCAGAAATTGACGCTGCTCGTCCGGCGATAGGTGCCGTAGACCTTGTAACCCTTCGAAAGCAGCAGTTCGGCGAGATACGCACCGTCCTGCCCGGTAATACCAGTAATAATCGCGGTTTTCATTCAGTTTCTCGTCCCCAGAGTGCCACCCGGAAAGATTTCCGACAGCAAGGTTTGAACAGATTCGTCCCAACTCGTCTGGACGAGATCTGCGCTGCCTCGGGCTTTTCCGCGGCGATAGTCGCGTAACCACGATTTGAGAACATTGGGCAACTGACTCGAAAAGTAGGTTGCGCTATCCCCACAAACCTCCCGGAAAACGGGTATGTCGCGTGCAATCAGGTAAAGCCCGTGATGGGCAGCTTCTACGAGAGGAAGGCCAAACCCTTCATCAAGAGAGGCGGCGATTAGGCATTCGGCATTTCTATAAAGGTCTTCAAGCTCGTCATCCGGTATTGACCGGTACCAAGTCAAAGGTCGCACCGCCGACAGGCTTTCAAGCCGAGCCGCAAGCTGCTCCGCCTTCCAGCCTTGCTTTCCAACTATCCAAAGTTCGGCCTTTTCACCCGCGTCCCACAGCTTCTCGAAGGCATCGAGAACTTCGGCATAACCTTTCCTCGGTTCAATCGTGCCGACCATCAAGAACGTTGGCGTGCCCGTAGACAGACTCGCATCGCGGGGAAGCTCTGGCTTGTCAGTATCATCCACGCCATCCAACTCACTTCCCAGACGGAAGTGGGAGACTCTAAGGGTTGTTTCCGGGTGACGTTGCTTCAGGTAGCTTTTAAGGTCCGAAGCAACTGACTAGAGATGCAGATTGCGCTGGTGCCGCGCTCAATCACCTTGAGCCAATCCCGATGAAGATCTTTCGCTCCCTCAGGAAAGAAATCGGGATGTTTGATGGGAAGTAAGTCATAAACAAGGGAGGCTACATTTACGCCGCGGCGCTTTAGTCTTAAGATCTCGCTTTCCACGAATTTCAAAAGAACCGGGTTAAGGTCAAAAAGAAACAGAGTGTCTCGCTCAGTGAAATCCACGATTTCGTCGTCAAGACTGCCTATGTCGACATCCAAAAACTTGGCAGTAAAACTCCGCGCAAACCGGAATTGGGCCGCTTCCGGGTCTACGAAGACTGGCTCGACCCGATAGCTCAGCGATCCAGCAGTCAGCAGCCTCAACAGAACATTCCGAACTACGCGCTGAATGCCGGTGCCGGCATCCGCCCGGGCAATCGCTGTTACATCCACGAGAAGCCGTGGTGGATCGCATGCCATTGTCGGTGTCAAAGCGGAGCTAAATTGCGCCGTTTCAAACTGTGACAAGCCTGCCCGACCGGTTGAGTTGAACATGCGCGCTAAAACAGAGCTGTTCGCGTGGGCGGCTTCGATTGCGGTTTGATAGGCTTTGCCACAAGCGGCCGGTGAATGATCGGCCGCGATCCTCCGCTTCCCGTTGGCGCCAAGTCGAGAGCGAGCAGAGGGGTTTCGCGCAAGCTCCTCTAAGGTCTGCGTAAGTTGAGCAATTTCGAAATCTTCGTTTAGAACAATGGCGGCGTCACCAGCTAGATCGGCCATGCCCCCATTATCGTTTACGATAAGGGGAACGCCATGGGTCATGCAGTCGAGCACCGTACCTGATGTTTCCCCCCGCGAGAGCGTCCGAAGCTGCACTCCGACGTCGGCGATCGAAAGATATTTTTGAAACAATTCGGAGTCGGTCCAACCGGTAACGGTGATTTGACCCTCTGGCGCAGAAAACCGCAGCAGGTCGAACTCAGCGCCATATTCATCCGGATCGTTCTGACCAACAAAAATCAGTCGGCACTTTTCGTCTTGCGCTAAGCTTGAGGCTAGCCAGGCTTTCACGAGCTGGTGACTCAGCTTGGTCGGACCAATCAGGCCAAAGGCACAGAAAAGCAGTTCGTCTGGCGCGAAATTAAATTCCTTGCGCGTGGCTTCTTTGTCGACAGTGATGGGAATCGTGTTGCGTAAATGGGGAATTAGCCGCAGCTTCTCGGCAGTTATTTCTCCGTACCAAGTCCGCGCAAGATCAATGCTGTTTTGTGAGTGAACGATTACCGCGCTAGCCTGCTCGATCACCGAGCGGCTACATGGATATTCCCAAACCGTATCATAGACATCTTCCGCATCTCTACGACTAACAAGTGCGGGATAGCCATGGGATCGGTATAGTTCATTAATCCACCCGTACTTCTCCTGGTGGTGCCATTCCCGGTACGAAACAATCGCGCTTAGGTAGAAATCGTGTAAAACCACGACTCCAGAGGTTTCTTCCAAAAGAGGAAACATGTAATCGTGATGGTCAGAGTTACCGAAATGATAGAGGATACGATCATATTCTTGGAATCTCCTGTGAAATTCTGAAGATTCGATTACCCGGATCGTGTTTGGGGCAAGAGGAAAGCTCACATTGGAAGCTGTTCCGTCTTTGACTATCGCATCGATCTTATAATATCTCGTCAATTCGGAGAGCAACTCGGCGCTGTAGTCCGCCACGCCGGTGTGAGCGGGCTGCATCGGAGAAACGTATGCGAGCCGAGGACGATGGTCCGGCAAGCGCAGGTGTCGCGTTCCGCATTCGTGCATTCGCTCGAACGTCTCGATCGCTCGTTTGCCGCAGATGTCCCAATCAAACTTGGAAACCTGGCGTTTCCCGTTTTCCAGCAGCAGGGCCCGATAATCTGCGTCTTCTAGCCCCTTCCGGATTATTTTGGTCATCTCTCCTTGGTCGAAGGGGTCGAACATCGCTTCGGCGATGCCCATCACTTCGGGCAGGCTGGAACGGTTTGAGGCAACCACTGGTGCGCCACACTGCATCGCCTCCAACGCCGGCAGCCCAAAACCTTCGTGCCACGACGGAAAGATGAAAAGCGACGTAAGATTGTAAAGTGTAAGCAGGTCCTTTTCGGAGACGAAACCCGTCAAGACTAGCTCGCCGTCGGCCATGCCGAGGCTTCTCGCAAGTCGTAAAAGGCGAGTGCGGTCCTGCTCGTGCGCGGAGCAAACAATGGCAAGCTGGTGCCCCGCGCGGATCGATTCCGGAAGACTTGCGTAGCTCGCAACCAGCCTTTCAATGTTCTTACGCAAATCGATACCGCCCGTGTACATGACGAACGGCTTAGTCAGGCCGAAGTCTTTTCGGATGGCGATTTCTTCTTCTTGGGAAGTCCGGATCACTTTAAAATGAGCGTCGGCCGCAGTCCCAATGTTGACTGCAGCGGCGGAGGATACTCCCAAATGGTCAATAGCCTCCTGACGAGCAGAGTCAGAAATTGCCAAAAATGCGTTGGCGCGACGCAGGTGGTCGATCCTGTCCATATACCAGCGAAGGACCAGAGGATCCGTTAGATATTCGCGGCGGTTGATCAATGGAATTAGGTCATAAACCGTGACCGACGTTTGGATGTCGTTATAAAGGTTTCCAATTGAGCAAACGCCATCGTCAGCAAGACCCTCGAACAAGCTGGCAATATGAATGACATCCGGTTTTAGCCCCCGAATGAAAAATTCGCGGAGATTTTGCGAAGCGAGGCGTCGGGCTTCAGAGCCATTAACGTTTTGCGCAACGGACGGCAGTTGGTCCCAAACGTGTATATTAGTCGCCGGAAGCAGCGCGCCGAACCTCTCCCTGACCTCTGTCACCCCCTCGCCGAACGCGCCGTTCAGGGCAAGATGGACGTCATGGTCCTTCCTGTTGCGCAAGATGGCTTCGGTTAGGGAGGTGCTATACCGTCCAATACCTCGATGGCGGGAGCCTGACGTCTGGGCTCCTTGCAGGTCAATGACTATACGCATGGATCTTACGGAAAATTTTCCGGCTTCTATTGCTAAGGTTTCGGTAGTCGGGGTTATCCGACAATGGCGTTGGCTGCGGCGACGCCACCCCTCGATCAACGGTCGCATCCCTCGTAAGGCCAGCAACCGCTTGTGTCAGGTCGCCAATTTCAGCAGCGAGGGTTTGCAGATCAGGACTATGCCTGGGCGAGTCCGCAGGCAATCTCGTAGCGCCGATTCGGCGGAGTTCGTTGACGAGTGCTCGATGCCGTCGCCACGCCGGTCCATCACCTTCACCGCGTGAAAATGGACGAATAAGCCAACCCAACCAGCCGCGCTCCCGACGCGCGCGCCTTAGAGCCCGGTCCAACCCAGCGATCCCCGGATCATGCCAATGCCCTTCTGAAGAAACGCGCAATTGCCATAGAATTTGGAGCTTTGAAACGCCCTGCCCAAGCAAATGCGCGTAATGGGCCTCACCCTCAGGATCGGGCTGGCGCCCTAGAATCGTTACGTAAGCACATCTAACAAAATCACGGCCCTCCCAGGAAAGCAATTCCGCGAGCGAATTGGCACGAAGGTAGGGATTTATGAGGTCCGAGGACAAACTGCCACTTTCTAGATAAGTATGAAATTGAATTCAGTGTCAAATAAGTTAAGTACAGGAATTCGTACTAGTGCAAATAAGCTATGAATTTATGGCGAACAACGTGATCGCTTGGCGAATTTAATTAAACAGCTTTGAATAATACGTCATAATATTCTTTGTGAGTAATTATGGAATCCAATTCTAGTTCATCGAGGGGAGCGTCGAACTCGCCGGCCCTAAAATCATATGCCTTATAGCCAAGTCGGCTTAGAAGACTCACCAAGTCGGCAGCCGTCTTGTTGGATACCGCAGCCAGCGCAGTCGGATTCAGCTCGGCGATGATCGCGGGTCGGCTTCTCTCCAGAAGGGCTTCACCGCCTTTCAAGGCGAGATATTCTGCCCCCTCAACGTCGATTTTAATGACATCGATCCGAGCTTCGTGTTGAAGCAGATCGTCCAGGCGGATGGTTGGCACAATATGGCAATCGGAATGTCGCTCGAGTACCTCGCCCATGCCAATGCCGCCGAGGTTGCCGCTTCTCATCGCATTGATCTCGACCAGGCCAGTCTGGTCGGAGACCGCGTAGGGCTTACAATGCACGCGATCTGCCAGTCCCGACTCCACAACTGACGCCATAAGGTAAGGCACAACAGTTGGGTTAGCTTCAACGGCGACCACTTTCCCAGTTCCACCCGCTCGCTCAAGATAATCAGCAGCCAGCAGAGTGAACCAGCCAATATTCGCGCCGATATCGATAAACACCGTATCAGGCTTCAAGAGCGCTAATAGGCCGAGGCCAACCTGCGGTTCCCAGACTTTCTCCAGCAATATCGATTTTGACACGGCCCTGTCGGCAACGTTGAGGTAAATCTTTCGCCCAAATGCAGTGTCCGCGCGTATCCATGCTGGCGACTGTTCCAAAACGAAGTCATACATCCGACTTCTGCCCTCGCTTGAAGAGAGGAGAGCAGTCCGCAGTTCACCGAAGCTGTGGTAGTAGTCAAGAGCCGCTTCCGATACCGCTTCTTGATCTGGCTCTCGGTCAAAAAGAGTTCGGTAGGCAGTGAAAATTTCTTCGGACGTTATTGGCATGAAAGGGTCCTAGCGGGTGATAATGCATCAAGAAGCGCCTCACGATGGCCGCGACATGCGAGTTCGCTGAACCAATTTTTGTCCAACAGGGTGGACTTGTTCGCTTCGTCGCTTTCGACCACCAATCTCAAGGCCTCACAGGACTTTCGACCCAGCTGGCGACCATCTCTCCCATCGCGCTCAACCTCATGACACGCGCGCCACAGCAGCACATTCTCGAAATTCTGGGCATAAGAAGTCAGGCTCACGATGCCGACCGTAATATGGGCTTTGCCTCAATCTTCGGGGCATCTGCCAATTTCAGATGGACCAGAAGTCCTTCGGCGCACTCGCTCCAACTAGGCAGGCTTGTACCGACCGTCGCGCTGTTGGGCCGGTCGACGGCCAAGTCCATCAACTGCGCGCCAAGTGCGCTCGGGCAATCGTCTTCGAAATATGTGACGTTCGGCAACTCCTGTTCCCGGAATACCGGAATATCGCGAGCCAGAACGCTTCGCCCATGCATTGCCGCCTCGATGAGCGGTAGGCCGAATCCTTCGCCGCGCGATGCCATGAACACGCCGGCGCAACTCTCGTACAACCGGCAAAGTGCCTCGTCGCTGACCTGTTCAAGCCAGTAAAGACGGCGACCATGTTCGGCGTGACTCCGGATGCGTTGCTGGAGCGTCGTCGTTTTCCAGCCAGGCTTGCCCACGATTACGAGATCGGGTGCGTCGCTCCCCCGCGTGCTCCAAAGATGTTCGAATGCCGCAATCGCTGTGTCATAGCCCTTCCGTGGTTCGACCGTCCCGACCATCAGGATCGCCGAACGAAACTGCAGTCGCCCCAGCAGGCTTTCGATTTTCTCGCACATCCCAGTCGTGGGGCGAGAGGCAGAAATGTCTCCGCCCATTTGCATATTCGCGATGGACAAGCGCCACTCACCGGCGGTGCCATGAAGCCGTTCTCGCAAATCGCGGGAAACCTGTTTCGAGATGCAGATTGCCTGATCCGCATCTTCCGCGAGCGCCTCGAACCACCGAGTAAAATTCACCTTGGTTGCGCCGCTGAACCAGTCGGGACGCAAAATCGGAAGCAGGTCATAGACGACGATATGGACGGTCGCGCCGTTCGAACGCCAGGCTCTGATCTGACGACGGTATTTGGGCAGGAAATTTGCGGAGAGGTCCAAGCCAAGAAATACGTCACCAACCCGTGCGCGTACCGGTTCGCATTCAAGACGCTTAGCAGGGCGATCGAGAAAATCGATCGGCGCATAACAATAGCCTCGGGACGACGTGGCGTAGACGGGTAAGAGCTGATACCTTAGCCCGTCGCGACGCCGCAGTTCGGACCAGATCGCCCGGACGACCCGCTGAATTCCGGTCTGGGCGTCATGCTTGATGATCGCCGACACATCGACCAGCAAGCGCGGCAGCACCGTCGGTGTGGTTTGGCCGAACGCTTGCCTGTTACGCCAAAGCCAATACTGGCGGGCACCCAATCGTGAAGCGGCTGCGATCTTCTTCACGCCGCGATCCCCGTGGCTTGATGATAGAAGTTAAACGCCTCATCCATCGTGGCCGGATGGTGGAGCATGCCGCCCGACAATACCGCAGCGCGATTGCAATGTTCTCGGATATAATCCGAATTGTGGGAGACAATGATCATTGCGCGATCGCCGCGGCGTTCGAACAGCTCGACGTGGCATTTCTCGTGAAAACCGGCGTCGCCGACCGCAATGATCTCGTCAATCAGGAAACAGTCGAATTCAATCACCATCGAAAGCGCAAAGGCAAGGCGTGCGCGCATGCCGGATGAATAGGTTTTTACCGGCTCACGCAGATAGATGCCGAGTTCGGAAAACTCCTCCACGAACGGCATCTTGCCCTCGGGGTCCACTCCGTAAACCCGGCATATGAAGCGTAGATTATCGTAACCGGTCAGGGTGCCCTGAAAAGCGCCCCCGAAGGCGAGCGGCCACGATACGCTCATGCTGCGCTCGACGTGGCCGCTTGTTGGAAACTCGGCCCCGCTGATGAGCCGGATAAGCGTGGACTTGCCGGCGCCGTTGCGACCAAGGATTCCAACCCGTTCGCCGGGCGCGACGGTCAAGTCGACATCTCTCAATACCGAAACGGGCCCGCTCCGCGTGCCATAAGTCTTGTTGACGCCGCGCAACTTGATCATTCGGGGATGACCAACCTGCTGACTTTTCGAAGCTGGGCGAGCCCGGCGACGGTCAGTGCAATGTTGCAGAGCGCCATATATTTCAGGTCATAGAAAGCCGTCATCTGGGATCCGAAATATCCTTCGCGCAAATATTCGACGCCATGGACCATCGGCAGCAGCAGAATGTATGACCGTGCCTCGGCTGGCAGAGCACTGACGAGGAAGGCCGCGCCGGAAAGCGGAAACAGGATGTAGGACGTGGGATGCCAGAGCTTTTCAACGGTTTCGGAGGTTTCCGACAGCGCGCCGAACAAAATGGCCAGCGCCGAACCGAACCAGGCTGTCATCAGCCATGCGCCGATGATCTGCAGCACGTCTTCCGGTGGCTCTAGCCATCCTATGAAAATGAAGAATAGCGTTAGAAACACGAACGATATTGTCGCTCCGGCCGATTCCAGGACAAGGCGGGCCGCATAAATATCCATCGGCCGGACGTTACGGTGATACAAAAGCGCCAAATTCGGTGCAATCGCGCCGATCGTTCGGCTGGGCATGTTCCGCCAGAGCAGGACGGTCGAATAGCCGGTAATCGCGAAAGCCACGATCGGAAGATTGGACCCGTGGACCGATTTGGTGGCCGTCCATAAAGCTGTCACGGCGAGCGTAAAAATCATTGGCTCAACGAACAGCCAGAGGAAGCCGATGTTGTGACGCCCGTACCGCGTTAGCATCTCTCGCAGCACTAGTGCCCAAATAACCCGGCGCTGAATTTGCCAGGAACGTCGAAGAGTAGGCGTGGAAGCCGCCGTCATCTCGCGCCCCGACATCAGTCCTTATGCTCCCGAATTCCGGCAAAGAGCATGCTTAGAATGCCAAAAGCCACAAGCCCAAGCACGAAGGTCGCGAAGATTCCGCGGAGCCGCCGCGGCTGCTGAGCCTCGTCGGGCAGGTTCGGCTGGACGATACGCTCGACATAGGCCTGCTTGCGACGGCCTTCGTTGCGCGCTTCCTGAAGCGATGCCAGCGCCGCGGTCAACCGCTTGTCGGCATATTCGCGATCCAGCGTCAGCCGCTGATACCGCACCGCGCTGGCGGAAAGCGAACGCCGTCCCCCGGCGACCCGGCCCATTTCCGTATCGATCTGTTTGTTTAAGCCCGCGATGCGCGTCCGAAGGACAGGAATCTGCGGGTTTTCCGGCGCAAGCGACTGAAGCTGCTGCAGCTGCAGGCGGGCGCCAATCGCTTCGTCCTGTAGCTTGGACACCAGCTGCAATTGCTCCGTCGCCTGCCGTTCCGGATCGACAATTCCCGAGGCATTGCGGAAGGACGCTAGCGCTTGTGACGCCCGCCGGGCCGCCACTTCCGCTTCATGCGCCTCGCGCTGAGCAAAGCCCAGTAGATCGAACTCGCCGCGATTGTTCAGGCGGTTGACCAGCCCTTCGGCCAGCTCAAGCAACTGTTCGTTCATGCGCCGCGCGTCACTCGGATTATAGGCTTTCACGCTCAGCGTGGTGATTGACGAGGTCGTGTTGTGCTCTACGACGACCTTGCCGCTATAATAATCATACAGATCTTCGAACGAACCATCCCAGCCAAATGGATTGAAGCGGTCAAACACCGAAATCGCCGGATCTTGAATATGATTTTTCAATGGCATGGTCTCGGTTGAGCAATCGCAACGCATCGCGCGACCGGACAAAGTCATGGGTGATGAAGATTTCATCGCCGGCATTGGAAAATCCGACGCTTTTGAGCAGAACGCCGAGGCCGGAGGCGGCGGGCTTGTCAGGGCTTCGCACGACGAACTGCGATTGCGAAATATAGACATCGGAGGCCAGCAGCCCGAAATAAATGGTGGCGGCGATCGTCGGCACGACGACCGTCGCGAGGAAAAGCGGGTTGAGCCGGCGAAGAAGCCTTTTCGGCCCGTCACTAACCAGCACGTCACTGAAATCACGGCGAACCAACATCATATTTTACCGGACGTCCTCTTGTCTCGTGCTCTGTCTTCTGGTGCTGTGCCAATCCTATTAGTTTCCGCGGCAACGAGCGCGACGAGCTGTCGAATATGTTGCGAATGGCCCTTCCGCATGATCAATACATCGTCGCCCGAGGCAACCACGACCAGATCATCAACGCCGAGTAGCGCGACCCTTATTCCGTCGCTGCGCACATAGCAATTATGGGATTGAACGGCCGTGAACGCCATCTGACCTGCGGATTCGTCGCCAAGGTCCGCCAAGGCATCCCAGCTGCCGACATCGGACCAGTTCGCGTCAAGCGGGACCATGGCTACCCGGTCGGAACGCTCCATCACAGCATAATCCACCGACATGTCAGGGCAGGGATCCAGCTCGCCCATCGAGGGTTTGATGCTGGTCCCATCGGTCTCAGCATTGGCCACAGCGCGGGTTGAACTCTGATAGATGTCCGGAGCGTGCCGCCGCACCTCGTCGAGGAAATCGCCTGCCCGGAACAGGAATATCCCTCCGTTCCAATAGTGGCGTCCGGTCGCGATCATATCCTTCGCGGCGGCCAGTTCGGGCTTCTCGGTGAAGGCCGCGACTTCGAACGTTCCAGGCGCGCCGTCGATTTCCGATCCGGCCTCGACATAGCCATAGCCGGTTTCCGGCCCGGTCGGTTTCACGCCGAACGTCACCAGGCGGCCGGCAGTGGCAGCGGCTTGTCCCACGCGCACGGCCTCGTGGAAGCTGTCCACCTTGCCGATCACATGATCGCTCGGCATGACCAGCATCAGCGTTTCCGGCCCATGAGACTTTCGGACCACTTCGGCGGCCATGACGATCGCCGCCGCCGTATTGCGGGCGCAGGGCTCGAGGATCAGCTGAGATCCTTCGTGGTCGGCCAGTTCGGACAGGCAATGATTGGCATGCGCGGCATTGGCGACGATGATCGGCGGCGCGTACAATCGCGAATCCGCGACGCGCATCAGCGTTTGCCGGAACAGGCTGCCCTCCCCGACCAGGGCGATGAACTGCTTCGGCCTCTCGGAGGTGGAAAGGGGCCATAGCCGGGTGCCGCTTCCCCCACTCAGGATCACAGGGACAATCATGCCGCTCGGGCCAATATTCGGCCAGCCACAAACGTCAACTTACCTCTCCTCGAAATGCAGGAATCCAAAGGCTCAAGCATCGCGGCCTCCGATTTCAAGTCCGCTTCGTTCAACTTCTATCGCGGGTCAAGTCCTTGATTTCCGCGAATATTGAAGGATGATCGGTCAAGCGACGGCCTCCAGCAGGCCTTCGAACAGCCGCCGGCCGTCGGTTCCGCCATGTGCGGCCTCGATCGCCCGTTCGGGGTGCGGCATCATGCCAAGCACATTGCCGGCATCGTTGAGGATGCCGGCGATACTCGCGTGCCGAGCCATTGACCTCTTCCGCGTAGCGAAAGGCAACGCGGCCTTCGCCTTCCAGCCGGTCGAGCGTGTCGGCGTCCGCCTGGAAATTGCCGTCATGATGGGCGACCGGGAATGGTGATTTCCTCGCCCGCCGAATAGCCATTGGTGAAGATCGACTGGCTGTTCTCGACTTTCAGGCTCACCGGGCGGCAGACGAAGTGAAGGCCGGCGTTGCGCATCAGCGCGCCCGGCAGCAACCCCGCCTCGGTCAGCACCTGGAAGCCGTTGCAGATGCCAAGCACCGGCACGCCCTTGCCGGCTGCCTCGGCCACCGCCCGCATGATCGGCGAGCGCGCGGCCATCGCGCCTGAGCGCAGGTAATCGCCATAGGAAAAGCCGCCGGGAATGGCGATGAGGTCGGTGCCGTCGGGCAGCTCGGTCTCGCGGTGCCAGACCATCGCCGGCGCGCGGCCGGTGACCTCGCGGATCGCGACGGCCAGGTCGCGGTCGCAGTTGGACCCGGGGAAGACGATGACCGCGCTCTTCATCCGGCCGGCCAGCCGTCTCGATCTGGAAATTCTCGATCACCGTATTGGCCAGCAGCTTGCGGCACATCGCCTCGATATCGGCGTCGCTGGTGTCGTCGGCCAGGTCGAGTTCGATCAGCTTGCCGGCGCGGACATCCGTCGACGCCGCCAAAGCCAAGCCCCTCGAGCGCATGGTGGATGGCCTTGCCCTGCGGGTCGAGCACGCCGGGCTTCAGGGTGACGAACACGCGCGCTTTCATGGGTCGACCTCCTTCGGCTGGCCGTGTTGGCGCGCCCTATGCCGACGAGCCGGCGCGGCGGCAAGCTTTACGAATTTTTTACCATTTGTGGCCAAGATCGGGGTGCGTCGGTCCGACGTTGGCGCCGATCGGTCAAGGATTGGGCATTCGATGGTCGCAATCGCCGCCATGATGTTCGTCGCGCTGTTCGGTTGGGGCGCACGAATATTTCGGCTGGTCCGATCCGACGGGCAAGGTGCAGCTGGCCCTGTTCACCTCATTCATTCTCGGTATCATCTGCGGTTATAAGACCAAGGGCTGACCCGGCGCGTGAAGCGCGCTAGGGCGGCGGCGTGAAACGCACTTCCGCCCTATGCCCAGCTGCTGAAGCTTCGAATCGATCGAAGATGCGCCAGCGCTGCGTTTCGTCATGCCGTTCCATGACGATGTGGTTGGCCGCCCCGGCTTTCTCCACGGGGGCGCGATCGCCGGACTGCTCGAATTCGCCGCTTTCACCGCCCTGGCCCGGGCGATCGGCGACGAGGCGGTCGTGATGAAGCCGATCACCGTCACGGTCGATTATATGCGCGGCGGGACCGCCGGGCGACACATTTGCGCGAGGCGACGATCGAGCGGCTGGGCAAGCGCATCGCCAATGTCGAGGCCTTTGCATGGCAGGGTGAGCGGGCCAAGCCGATCGCCTCGGCGCGGATCAATTTCCTGCTCGAACGACCCTAGTAGCCGCTGAGCTCGCGCGACTCGGGCGGCGTGGAAGCGCGGCCCGCCGAACAGCTCCGACAGCACCGCTTCGCGCTTCATGTAGAGGCCGATGTCATGCTCGTCGGTCATGCCGATGCCGCCGTGCATCTGGACGCCCTCCTGGACGGCGAGCGCCGCCGTGCTTGCCGCCTTGGCCTTGGCGACCGACGACCATCAGTTCGGCGCGCGCATCGCCGGCGTCGAGCAGCTGCGCGGCCTTGAGCGCGGCGGCGCGGGCGATCTCGATCTCGCCATAGAGGTGCGCGGCGCGGTGCTGCAGCGCCTGATATTCGCCGATCAGCTTGCCGAACTGCTTGCGCTGCTTCAGATAGTCGAAGGTCATTTCGGCTCGCGCCCGCGGCGACCCCGACCAGTTCGCGCGCCGCGCCGGCCCGGCCGGCGTTGAGCGCGCGCGACAGCGGCGCCCAGCCGCCATCGACCTCGCCGACCACCGCGTCGGCATCGACCGCGACATCGATCGAAGGTCAGCCGCGCCGCCTTGGACGAATTGGCCAGCGCGACATTGTCGATCGTCAGCCCCGGCGTGTCCGTGCGCCACCGCAAACAGGGTCAGGCCGTCGGTTTCGCCGGCCGACCCGCCGGTCCGCGCGGCGACCAGGATCACGTCGGCGCTGGCGCCCTGGACGACGAACTGTTTGGTGCCGTTAAGCGAGAAGCCGTTGTCCTGCGCGCTTGGCTTCCAGCGCGATCCGGCCGGGATCGTGCTGCGCTGGCCCTCGTCGATCGCCAGTGCGGCGACAGTTTCGCCGGCGACGATCCCGGGAAACCAGCGCTCCGCCTGCGCAGACCCTTCCAGCGCCCGCACCGCCGCAACGGCCGTCGTCAGGAATGGTGAGGGCGTCAGGTTGCGGCCGATTTCCTCCAGCACGAGCCCGGCCTCGACCTGGCCCAGCCCTGCGCCGCCTGCGCTTCCGGGGATCAGGATTCCGGTCAGGCCCAGGTCGGCGAACTGCTTCCACAGCCCATGACCGAAGCCGTCCTTGCAGCCGATGTCGCGCCAGTGCCGCAGCTGCGCCTTGATCGCGCCCTCGTTCGGCCATGAAGGGTGCGACGCTGTCCTGCAGCATCCGTCTGGTCGTCGGTCAGGGTCAGCATTGGTTCAGGCTCCCGGCAGCCGCAGAATATGTTTGGCGACGATGCCAAGCTGGATTTCGCTCGTTCCGCCCTCGATCGAATTGGCCTTGGTGCGCAGCCAGTCGCGTGCCGCCTTGCCGCCCTTCGATCGCTCGCTGTCCCACTCGAGCGTGTCCGATCCGCCCGCCGCCATGATCAGCTCATGGCGACGTTTGTTGAGCTCGGTCCCGGCATATTTCATCATGCTCGGCATGGCCGGATGCGCTTCGCCGGCCTTCAGCTGGTCGATGAATCGCTCGCTCATCGCCGCGAAGGCGATGGCGTCGACGTCGAACGAAGCGATCTCGGCGCGAAGCAACGGGTCGACCTCGCCGACGCTTGCGCCTAGCGCTTCCTTCTCTCCGCCCAGCCCCATTGCGCTGATCATCTCGCGCTCATGGCCAAGCAGATATTTGGCGACATCCCAGCCCTTATTCTCCTCGCCAACCAATTGGTCCTTGGGCACCTTCACATCGTCGAAAAAGGTCTCGCAGAAGGGAGAATTGCCGCTGATCAGCAAGATCGGCTTGGTCGAAACGCCCGGGCTTTCCATGTCGAACAGCAGGAAGCTGATCCCGCCATGCTTGGTCTCGGTCGACGTGCGAACCAGGCAGAAGATCCAGTCGGCCTGGTCGGCATAGCTGGTCCACACCTTCTGCCCGTTGACGAGCGTAATGGTCGCCCTTGTCTTCCGCCTTGGTTTGCAGGCCGGCAAGGTCGCTTCCCGCGCCGGGCTCCGAATAGCCCTGGCACCAGCGGATTTCGCCACGAGCGATCTCGGTCAGATATTTCTTCTTCTGCTCCTCGGTCCCATATTTGAGCAGCGCGGGCCCGAGCATGGAAATGCCGAAGCTGGTCAGCGGCGAGCGGCAGCCGAGCGCAGCCATTTCTTCCTTCAAAATCTTGGTTTCGGCTGCGCTCAGCCCCCCGCCGCCATAGTCCTTCGGCCAGTCCGGCACTGTCCAGCCGCGCGATGCCATGACGTCGAGCCATTGTTTCTGCGCCGGCGATGCGAACTCGAAGTGCCGCCCGCCCCAGCAGGCATCCTTTTCGACTGCGCATCGGCGTGCGCATCTCGGGCGGGCAATTCGGCCTCCAGCCAGGCGCGGGTTTCGGCGCGGAATGTATCGAGTTCGGCCATCGATTCTGCTCCTCGCTGGCCATGATTGGCCCGCGCGGAGCAAGCGTCAATGCGCCGCCGAAATCCGCCCTTTTCCCTAGGGTTAGTCCGCTATGGACGCCCCATCGACGCATGGTCCGGCGTGGCGCGGTGATGCTCGCAGCTGACGTTGGGGTTGAACTGCGCGAACACACCGTTCGGGTTTTCGCGGTAGATCCACACATGGCGATCGAAGTGCGGCTCGAACATATGCGCCTCGTCGACCTTGGTCGCCGGATCGTCGAACATATGGTCGTAGGGAACGCCCAGATAGCGCGGCCGCTCGACGTTGCCGGCTGCCTTCCACGCCTTTTCGAACACCAGATTCTCGACCGCCACAAGCGCCAGGCTGCCGTTGGCCTGCGGCTCGTAGATCAGGATCGAGGGCCTCAGGAAATCGGTGTGCGTGCCGCTTCCGTCGACCCGCGGGTTGGGCGGCGCGGTGATGCCAAGCAGGTCGGGCCGGAAATAATGGATGCCCATCGCGCCCAGTTCGGCGGGCCGCCCCATCATCGGCGCGGTGTCGCATTGGTTCATCGGATCGCGCAGAAATCCTTCCGCCAGGGCGACATTGACGTCCTGGAACCGTTCGGTGGCGGCGCGAACCTCATCCAGGCTGGGCCCGAGAGCGGCGGCGGGGGTGGCAAGGACGAGTGCCAGTGCGGCAATCCTTTCGATCATTGTGATACTCCTCAGGCCGCGTTGGCCGCCGGCTGCCCGAGCAGGCGCCAGTTCATTTTCGGGTAGACGTTGAGTTGCCGACCCAGCCGTCCCGTCAGCAGCGTCAGCCGCTCGACGGTCCGTGCGTTCCGGAGCGGGCCCGCGTCGAGGTAGCGGAACGGCGTTCCCTCGGCGAGCTCGAGGAACTGCCGCTTGGCCTCATCGTCATCGCCGACCACCAGCACGTCGCTCATCGTTCCGTCGAACAAAGGCTGGTCGAACACTTCCCAGAACACATTCTTGAAAGCGCCCACCAGCCGCGTCTCGGGCAGCTGCCGCTGGAGCAGCTCCGCGCCGCTGCTGTTCCACGGCGTGAGGAAGTCGCTGTAATCCTCGTTGAACGGATTGCCGATGTCGATCAGCAGCTTGCCCGCAAGATGGCCGCGGACGGACTCGAGATGCTCGATCAGCTCGTCGCGCAGGAACAGGGCCGGTAGCACGGCCTCGGCCCGCGCGGCATCGTCATAGGTTCCGGCGGACAGGCCGGAGATGCCCAGCCGCCGGACGATGGTGTTGGCCCGGTCGATGCTGCGCGAGCCGAGGACGACCGACCTGCCGGCCCTGGCGAACATGGCGGCGAGCCGCTCGCCCATCCGGCCGGTGCCGAGAATGCCGAGCTGGGCGAAGGCCTTGCCGATGCGATGGATGGTCATCCCGAAATTCCCTTATGCCGAAATCGGGGGCTTAATTACGCCATTGCCCACACCGCCCGCCAACGATCAGTTGTTGACGAAGTTGTGACCAAAATTCACAACTGGGCGATGCGGATTCCGTCGCTGCAGACGTTGCGGGCGTTCGATGCCGCCGGCCGGCACCAAAGCTATTCCAAGGCCGGCGACGAGCTCGGCCTCACCCACAGCGCAGTCAGTCACCGGATCCGCGAGCTCGAGTCGATTGTCGGACAACGGCTGTTCGAGCGGCAGGGCAACCGCATGGCCCCGACCCAGGACGGAAAACGGCTGCTCGGGCAGGTCCGCAACGCGCTCGGCCTGCTGGAAAGCATCTTCGACGTTCCTGCGGCAGCAAGAAAGCGGGCGGTCAAGATCAGCGTCTTCCCCGCCGTTTCGCGCTGGCTGGTCCCGCGGCTGGGAGCGTTGAGGGCGCTCTATCCCGACCTCGACCTCCGGATCGACCTTGCGTCCGACATCGTCGAGCTGGGCAAGGGCATCGACGCGGCGATCCGCTATGGCGTCGGGCCCTGGCCCTCGACCGAAGCCAGCCTGCTGGCGGGAGAAACCTTGTTCCCGGTCTGCTCGCCCGCCTATTTTGCGGCCCGTAGCATTGGCGCTCCGTCGGACCTGCTGGACTGCATCCTGCTCCGTCATCCCTGGCACAGCTGGGCGGCCTGGTTCGACGCCGCCGGCGTGGCGGCGGGCGAGCCGGTCAACGGCCCCTATTATTCGGATTTCAGCCTGCTGGTCGACGCCGCGGTGGCCGGAGAGGGCGTGGCCCTGGCGCGCGGCATCGGCGTGGCCGACCGGTTGCGCGACGGCCTGCTAGTCCGCCCGTTCGAAATCAGCATCGCCGATGCCCATTCCCATTTCTTCGTCCGGCCGGAGGGCGTCCGTGACCCCATGCTCGACAAGATCGAGCGCTGGCTGGCGGGGGAATTTGGCCAGGCCCAGGCGTCCTTGGCGGCGGTCGGGCCGCCGCCTCTTGCCCCGCCCGCTCCACAGTCCTAGCCCGTTTCGGGAAGCGACGATGGTTTCCGCAAGCGGGAGAGGTGGCGGTGGATTTTGACCTTACGGAACGCCAGTCTTTCTTCCGCGACCGGGTTCGCGAATTCATCGATGCGAACGTCCGTCCGCGAGTTGCGGACTATAAGAAGCAGATCGACAGCGGTGATCGCTGGCAGCCCATCGACCTCATCGAAGAGTTGAAGCCCAAGGCCAAAGCCGCGGGCTTGTGGAATTTGTTCATGCCGCCGGGTGGCGCGCTCGCCCACGTCGACGAAACATTCGAGTTCGAGGGCGAGCAGCTGACCAACCTTGAATATGCGATTTGCGCCGAAGAAATGGGGCGGATTCTCTGGTCGAGCGAAGTCTTCAACTGTTCGGCGCCCGACACCGGCAACATGGAGGTGCTTCACCGCTATGGCACGCGTGAGCAGAAGGATGCGTGGCTTGCCCCGCTGATGCGCGGCGAAATCCGCTCGGCCTTCCTGATGACCGAGCCGGGGGTCGCCTCGTCGGACGCGACCAACATCGAATGCCGCATCGACCGCGACGGCGACGACTATGTCATCAACGGCCGCAAATGGTGGTCGAGCGGCGCGGGCGATCCGCGCTGCAGGGTCGCCATCCTGATGGGCAAGACCGATACGAGCGAGGCGAGGCACCGCCAGCAGTCGATGATCCTGATGCCGATGGATGCCGACGGGATCGATATCAAGCGGCACCTTACCGTCTATGGCTACGACGATGCTCCGCACGGCCACATGGAGATCGCGCTGAAGGACGTGCGCGTCCCGGCGTCCAATTTGCTGCTCGGGGAGGGCAGGGGCTTCGAGATCGCCCAGGGCCGTTTGGGCCCGGGCCGCATCCATCACTGCATGCGGACCATCGGCGCGGCGGAGGAAGCGCTTGGCCTGATGGTTCGCCGCCTGCAAAGCCGCGTCGCGTTCGGCAAGCGCCTTAGCGAGCATAGCGTGTGGGAGCAGCGGATCGCCGAAGCCCGGATCGAGATCGACTCGACGCGCTTGCTGTGCCTGCTCGCCGCCGATCGCATGGACAAGGCTGGCAACAAGGCCGCCGCCGCCGAAATCGCGATGATCAAGGTCAAGGCGCCACGCATGGCGTTGCAGGTCATCGACGACGCGATCCAGGCGCACGGCGGGGCAGGGGTCAGCCAGGACACGCCGCTTGCCGCCAGTTGGGCCGGAATCCGCACCCTGCGCCTCGCCGACGGCCCGGATGAAGTGCACAACCGCAGCATCGCCCGCATCGAGTTCGCGAAACATGTGGAGGCGGTCGGGTGACTTGCTCCCGCCTGTTCGACCTGACCGGCAAGGTGGCGATCGTCACCGGCTCGTCACGCGGGATCGGGCTGGCGATCGCCGCCGCGCTGGCCGAACATGGCGCCCGGGTCGTCATTTCCAGCCGAAAGCAGGACTCCTGCGAGGAAGTCGCGCAGGCAATCAACGCACAGCATGGCGCGGGAACGGCCATCGCGGTCGCCGCCAGCATTTCAGACAAGGATGCGCTCCAGAATCTGGCTGACGAAACCCGCCGCCAGTTCGGTCGGGTCGACGTGCTGGTCTGCAATGCGGCGTCCAACCCCTATTACGGCCCGATGGCGGGCATCAGCGACGATCAATTCCGCAAGATCCTCGACAATAATGTGATCGCCAATCACTGGCTGATTTCGATGGTCGCACCGGAAATGCTGGAGCGCGGCGAGGGGTCGATCATGATTGTCAGTTCGATCGGCGGCCTGACCAGTTCGACCATGATCGGGGCCTATAACATCTCCAAGGCCGCCGATTTCCAGCTGGCCCGCAACCTGGCGGCGGAGTTCGGACCCAGCGGCGTCCGCGTCAATTGCATCGCGCCCGGGCTGGTGAGAACCGATTTCGCTCGCGCGCTGTGGGAAAATCCCGACACGCTGAAGGCGGTGACGCGTTCGACCCCGCTCCGCCGGATCGGGGAGCCGCACGAAATCGCCGGCGCCGCGGTCTACCTCGCCTCGCCGGCATCGACCTTCATGACCGGGCAGGCGATGATCGTCGACGGCGGGAGCACGATCGGGGTTGGGCTGTGAGGCTCGACGGAAAGATCGCGATCGTCACCGGGGCCGGGTCGGGCATCGGCAAGGCGACGGTCGAGCTGTTCCGCCGCGAAGGCGCGATTGTGGTCGGGGCCGATGTGAAGGGTGCCGACGTCGAATGCGACGCGGGCTTCGATTATGACGTTGCTGCATTGGTCGAGGAAACAGTGCGAAAGCATGGCGGCCTCGACATTTTCTTCGCCAACGCGGGAATTGCCGGGGGGCTGGCGTCGATCTTCGAACAATCCGCGAACGATTGGGCGGAAATCCTGCGCGTGAACCTGATCGGACCGTTCCTCGCGATCAAATATGCCGCGCCGCATATCAAGGCGCGTGGCGGAGGGTCGATCATTGCCACGGCCTCGGTCGCGGGCCTTCGCTCAGGGGCGGGTGGCCCCGCTTATTCGGCTTCGAAGGCCGGCGTCATCAGCCTGGTCAAGACCGCGGCGCAGCAACTGTCCGGCTCCAACGTGCGGGTTAACGCCATTTGCCCCGGCCTGATCGAAACCGGCATGACCCAATTCGTTTACGAGCGGGCCCGCGCCAAGGGGCAGGAGGAACGGCTCGGCCACCTCAATCCCTTGAAGCGCGGCGGCGCACCGGATGAAATTGCCGCGGCGGCGCTGTTTCTCGCCTCGGATGAATCCAGCTATGTGAATGGCCATGCAATGGTGGTCGATGGCGGTCTGTCGTCTAGCCACCCAGTCAATAATCAAAGCTATGGACGGACCGCGATATGATCCAGACGCGTGATGAAGCAATCAGGGACGAAATGCTGTCCAAGGTCCCGGCGATCACGCTGGGCTTTTGGATCATCAAAATTCTGGCAACGACACTGGGCGAGACCGCGGGCGACGCGGTGACGATGAGCTGGCTCGGAGAGACGGGCGCGAATCCCGTGCCGAACGGCTATCTGATCGGAACGGCGATTTTCGGTGTTTTGCTGATCGGTCTGGTGTGGGCCCAGATCCGGGCACGGGCGTTCAATCCGTGGCTCTACTGGGCGGCCATCGCGGCGTCGACGACGGCGGGGACGACGCTCGCCGACTTTGCCGACCGCTCGCTCGGAATCGGCTATCCGGGCGGCTCGCTCCTCCTCCTGGCCTGCGTGCTCGTGTCGCTGTTTGCATGGTATCGGACGCTCGGCAGCGTCGATGTCAACCGGGTGACTAGTCCGAAGGCCGAAGGATTCTATTGGCTGACCATCACCTTTTCCCAGACGCTTGGCACCGCGCTCGGCGACTGGATTGCGGACGCCGGGCTTGGCTATTCGGGCGGCGCGATCCTGTTCGGGGCCGCATTGCTCGTGCTCGCCGCGCTCTATGCGTTCACCAACATCTCGCGTGTGTTCCTGTTCTGGGCGGCGTTCATCCTGACGCGACCGCTCGGCGCGACTGTCGGCGATTTCCTCGACAAGCCTGTTGCCAGCGGCGGGCTTGAGCTCAGCCGCACGATCGCATCGATCGTTCTCGCCGCCGCAATCATAGCCTTCATCGCCTTGCTTCCCCAACGTCCCGGGCAGCGTACGGACAATGCGAAAGCGACGACCTGACAATATATTCTCGGAGACCCTCGATATGACCGACGTGATCGACAAGCCCACTACCAGCCCGATTTCCACGCAGCGTCACGGCGACGTGCTGATCGTCACCTCCAACAATCCGCCGGTGAACGCGCTTGGCGCGGCGGTGCGTCAGGGACTGGTCGCCGCGATCGAGGAAGCGCAGGGCGACGATGCGATTAACGCGGTCGTCATCCGTTGCGAGGGACAGACGTTCTTCGCCGGGGCCGACATCACCGAATTCGGCAAGCCGCCGGTAATGCCATGGCTGCCGAGCGTGGTCGACACGATCGAGAATTGCTCAAAGCCGGTCGTCGCAGCGATTCACGGCACGGCGCTGGGCGGCGGGCTGGAGGTAGCGCTTGGCTGCCATTATCGGGTCGCGTTGCCCGACGCGAAGCTTGGCGTTCCCGAAGTGAAGCTCGGCCTGCTCCCCGGCGCCGGCGGGACTCAGCGGCTGCCCCGTGTCGCGGGGGTTCAAAAAGCGCTGGAGATGGTCACCTCGGGCGCGATGATCGGTGCGAAGGATGCCTATCAGGTCGGGCTGGTCGACCGGATCGTCGAGGGCGAACTGCTCCAGCATGCCGTCGCCTATGCCGAGGAAGTGCGCGATGTCCGCCCGCTGCCCAAATCGTCCGAACGCGACGAGAAACTGGCAGAAGCTCGCGACAATCCCGCCCTATTCGACGAATTTCGCAAGGCCAACGCCCGCAAGTTTCGGGGGTTCGAAGCGCCCGAGGCCAATATCAAGGCGGTCGAGGCGGCGGTCGCCAAGCCCTATGCCGAAGGCGTTATCGACGAACGAAACCTGTTCATGGGCTTGATGAGCGGCACGCAGAGCCGCGCCCAGCAATATTTCTTCTTCGCCGAACGCAAGGCGGCGAAGATCGAGAATATCCCCGAGGACACCAGACCTCGCCCCGTGAACAAGGTCGGCGTGATCGGCGCCGGGACGATGGGCGGCGGCATTTCGATGAACTTCCTGTCGGCCGGCATTCCCGTGACGATAGTCGAAATGGCTCAGGAAGCGCTCGATCGCGGCACCGGCGTCATGCGCAAGAATTACGAAGCGACCGCCGCCAAGGGCCGGATGACGGGCGAGCAGGTCGAAAAAGCAATGGATCTGTTGAACGCCACGCTCGATTTCGACGCGTTGGCCGACTGCGACCTCATCATCGAGGCCGTGTTCGAGCAGATGGAGGTAAAGAAGGAGATCTTCGGCCGTCTCGACAAGATTGCGAAGCAAGGCGCCATCTTGGCTTCCAACACCAGCTATCTCAACATCGACGAGATTGCGGCTTCGACCTCCCGGCCGCAGGACGTCGTCGGCCTCCACTTCTTCTCGCCGGCGAATGTCATGAAGCTGCTGGAGGTCGTGCGCGGCGCCAAGACCGCACCCGACGTGCTCGTCACCGCCATGCAGCTTGCCAAGAAGATCAAGAAAGTCGCGGTGGTCGCGGGCGTTTGTCACGGCTTCATCGGCAACCGCATGCTGATGCCGCGCCAGGTCGAGGCGACCAAGCTGCTGCTGGAAGGAGCGACGCCTGAGCAGGTCGACCGCGTCCATGTCGAGTTCGGGATGCCGATGGGCCCGTTCCAGATGGCCGATCTTGCCGGTGTCGACATCGGCTGGCACCGCGACCCCAATCGGATCGAAAATATCCGCGACGCATTGTGCGCGATCGATCGCTGGGGCCAGAAGAAGGGCGCCGGATTCTACGATTATGATGACAAGCGCCGGCCGTCTCCGTCACCGGTCGTCCAGCAAATCATCGAGGATTTCGCGGCCAAGCAGGGCGTCACCCGCCGCGACATCAGCGACGAGGAGATCGTCGAACGGACGCTCTACACCATGGTCAATGAGGGCGCGAAAATCCTCGAGGAAGGCATGGCTCAGCGCGCCTCCGACATCGATGTCGTGTGGGTCTACGGCTATGGCTGGCCGGTCTATCGCGGCGGCCCGATGTTCTGGGCCGATACCGAAGGGCTGCAGAAGATCGTCGAGGGCCTGAAAGCGCAGGAAGCGCGGATGGGAAGCGATTTCAGCTTTTCGCAACTGCTGCTGGACAAGGCGGAAAAAGGAGAGAAGTTTACCCGCTGACCCGATGAGGGAGCGAGTAACTGCTTAACCCCGCCCGACTTCGCGAAGCCGAGCTTGCACTGATCAACGCCCCTTTCGACGAAGGCGGCTGGCAGGCGGCCATGGAGCTCACGGCCTGGGCGTGTGGCGGATCGGCGGCCAACCTGGTCGGCCTGGGTGGCCCGACGCTGCTCCCGTTCAATCTGTTCACGGGCAAGATGGCGGACCGGGCGCAGGCGCATTTTTCCAACCCGGCCCTGTGGGGCTCATGCAATTGGCGCGTCGGTTCCTCGGCGGATCCGATGACGATCCAGCACGATGACGACTACCGCGCTTACCGGCGCCAGTACGGGGCCGCGCTGACGGCCGACTATGACGACGCCGTATCCGATATTGACATGCAATTTGGCTGTCAGGCCGTGCTGATGGCGGATCAGCAGCACTTTCTCGGTCTGGCCGTCATGCGCGGACGGATGGAAGGCCCATGCGACGGCTCGGCACTGTTCGCGTTTGAGCGGCTCATCCAGCACGCGCAGCGCGCGGTCCGGGTTCATCTCGCGCTCGACGGCGAAGCGGGGGAATTGCTGGCCGGCAACTGGTCCGACCTGAATTTGCCGATGCTTGTCCTCGACCGTTTCGGAGGGCTCTGCGCCATGACGCCGGCCGGGGAGCAATTGCTTGACGAGGACGGCCCCTTGTCGCTGAGGGGAATTTCCGTCGCGGCCCGCGACCGGCGCGAGGATCGACATTTCCAGGCGGCTCTCGCCCGGCTCCTGCGGACCGGCGAGCACGCCGTCGGTCCTCATTTTCATCGGATGATTGCCGGGAGATCGGAACGCCATCCGACTGGCCGCTGGATGCTATCACTCCTGCGCCTTCCACGGAGGCCGCATGGGCTGGGATTCGATCCCCATGCAATCGTCTGCGCGAAACCGATATAAAACGGGTCCATTACCCGCTGATCGGGAACTTTTCGCGCCAGCTTAAGTCAAAAGAGTGCAGGAGGCCGTGATGAGCGACTATATGGTTCAGGAAAGCACCGGTCCGACTGCGGTGCGCTACAAGTCGATCGTCGTCTGGATTCACTGGATTACCGCGTTGCTGGTGGTCACCCAGGTCGTGGTCGGCTTCGCCTTCGCCGAATTCTTGCCAAAGGGGCCGGAGCGGACCGAATTGTTCGCCTGGCACAAGACGATCGGCGCGACGATCCTGATCCTCGCGCTACTTCGGCTGGCCGTCCGCCTGCTTAATCCGCCGCCGCCTTACCCGTCCAACTTCCCCAAGCGCGAACGCTTTCTCGCGGTGTGGAACCATCGGCTCTTCTATGTGCTGCTGATTGCCCTGCCGCTGACCGGGCTGGCGGCGGTTTCGGGCCGCGCCAAGGACGGCACGGTTCCCCTGTTATTCGGGCTGAAGCTGCCGGCCATCCCGGGAATTTCGCCGGACAATGAATTTGGCGATGTCCATGAGGTGCTGGTCTTCACGACGCTGGCGCTGGTCGTGCTCCACGTCGGCGCGGCGCTCTATAATCAGTTCGCCTCCCCGACCAATGTCGCCGACCGGATGCCGCCGTTCCGGGCCAGGGAAGACTAGGTCCTCTTCGGTAGCAGCCACAGCATCGCGCCGGCCAGGGCGGCGACGCCCGCCGCGATCGCGAAGGTCATGCCCGGCCCGTCCCGATCCCAGATCAGGCCCGCGCCAAGACTGGCGAGCAGGGTGGCGATGCCGCTGACGAAGAAATAAGCGCCGAAACTGGTTGCCCGCTCGGCCTCGGGGGCTGCATCCGCGATCATCCGCGCGAATATCCCCTGGGTCAGCGCCATGTGCGCGCCCCACAGCACGATCCCGAACGCCACTCCCCAAAGATCGCCCGCCTGCGCCAGCCACAGGTCCGCCGCGACCAGCAGCGCGATTCCGCCAATCAGGACCGACCGCGGATCGGTGCGGTCGCTGAGCGCCCCGGCGGGATAGGCGAGCAACATGAAGGACAGGCTGAACAGCGCGAGCGCCAGTGGCGACCACTGCACACTCAGACCTGCATCGATGGCCTTCAGGATCAGGAAGCTTTCGGAAAAACGCGCAAGCCCGAACAGAAACCCGATGGCGATCAGCCGCTTGACCGCAACGTCGAGGTTTCGCCAGCCGCCCCATTTCACCGCCTTTCGGGTCGGCGCATGGTCGCGGGGCTCGCGCAACATCACCCAGGCGAACAGGAATGACAGGAAGGCCGGGATCGCCGCGATCCAGAAGACGGCGCGAATATCGCCCGCCAGCCAGATCATCAGCCCGACCGCCGCCAGCGGGGCAAGCGTCCCGCCGACCGTGTCGAGCGCCTGGCGAAGGCCGAACGCCGCGCCGCGGAGCTCGGACGGAGTTTCGTCGGCGATCATCGCGTCGCGGGGGGCGCCCGAATCCCCTTGCCCAGCCGGTCGATGAAGCGCGCGCCGAGCACGGGCAGCGCCCCTTGCGCCAGCGGGAACAGCGGCTTCGACAGCGCGGCCATGCCATAGCCGAGCAAGATCCACGGTTTGCGTCGCTGCTGCCGGTCGCTGAGCCTGCCCGACACCAGCTTGGCCATCGACGCGGTCGCCTCGGCAATGCCGTCCAGCGCGCCCATCGCCGCGACGGGCAGGCCCAGCGTGACGGTCAGGAAGGCCGGAAGCAGCGCGTGATAAATCTCGCTGGAAAGGTCCATCAGCAGGCTGACAATACCCAGAATCCAGACAGTCCGGGGAAGACGCGGGCGAGCTTTCATCGACGATTGCGTACAGGCAAATTTGCTAAATGCGAAATCTTTGATAGCTTCAACTTCATGTG
>CAVVQJ010000009.1:0-537500 GCA_963750385.1 uncultured Alphaproteobacteria bacterium
TTCATCAGCCGCGCGAGAAGCAGCGGGCCCATCTCGCTGACGGTGGTGCGGACCGGGTGGCCCTGCTGGCCGAACAGGTCCCAGAACTGCACCGGAACGCCTTCATAGACCCACTCGGCATAGCCGATCTCTGCCGCGCGGGCGGCGAACGCCTCATGCGGTTTCGCGGTCGCGGCGCCGGGCATCGCGAGGCCGGCGAGGTCGCCCTTTACATCGGCGACGAAAGTGGGGACGCCGGCCTTTGAAAGCCCTTCGACGATCCCTTGGAGCGTTACCGTCTTGCCGGTCCCGGTCGCGCCCGCGATCAGCCCATGCCGATTGGCGCGCTTAAGCTCGAGCTGCTGCGGCTTGGCGCCGCCAGGCGCCGCCCCAATATAGATACTGGTCGCGGAATTGTTGGCCATGGGGTCGCGTCACTCCTCTTGGCTTCACACGGTGAACCCGGAAAGGAGCAACGCTCCCTCGGCTATCGGCGGCGAGCCTAAGCCGAAGGAGTGACGGCAACAAGACCGCGATTAGCGCCCGGCAATATCGACGCCGATGAAGGCTTCGGGCGTTTGGCCGCGTCTGACGAGGAGCAGCACGCTTGTGCGTCCGGCGCGTCGAGCCGCCTCGACCACGGCCTGTACCTGCGCGGCGGTCGTCACCGGTTGGCGATTGACCGACACGATGACATCGCCCCGGCGAAGGCCTTTTTCCGCTCCATCGCTGCCCGGATCGATCGAGGTGATGACCACTCCGCGAACGTCGGTGGGCAGGTTCAAGGCGCGGATGATCTGCGCGTTCAGCGGCTGGAGTGACAAACCGAGCGCGTTTCCAGGCGCCACCGGCGTTTCTTCGCCAAGCGCCTGTCCCTCGTCTGGCGTGTCGCCGCCGGCCTGCTTGATCAGTTCTTCCTCGGTCGGGCGCTGGCCTACCTGGACCTGCAGCTGCTGGCGCTTGCCATCGCGAATGACCTCGACCGGGACGCGGCTGCCAACCGTCGTGTTGGCGACAATGTAGCTCACCGTTTCGTCCGGGGTCACTTCCTGTCCGTTTACCCGGACGATCACGTCACCCTGACGAAGGCCTGATCGAGCCGCCGCCTGGCCAGGAACGACCGAGCGAACAAGCTCACCGCGGTCCTTGGGAAGGCCCAGTGCGTCGGCGATGTTTTCATCCAACGGCTGAAGGCTGACCCCGAGGTAGCCGCGCTGGGGGCGCTGGCCGCGACGGAGGGCATCGATCACCGGCCTGGCGGCTTCGGCCGGAATGGCGAGGCCGATGCCGACGCTGGCGCCGGTTGGGGAAATCAGCGCGGAATTGATGCCGATGACGTTGCCCGCCATATCGAACATCGGACCGCCCGAATTGCCCATGTTTATGCTGGCGTCGGTCTGGATATAGCGGTCATAGGCACCACCGCCGGTGATGCCGCGATGCAGCGCCGAGATGATGCCCGCGGTCACGGTTCCGCCAAGGCCATAGGGGTTGCCGATTGCGACCACCCAGTCGCCGACGCGAGCACGGGTCGAATCGCCGAAATTGACGTAGGGCAGGTTCGAGCCTTCAATCTTCAGAAGGGCGAGGTCCGACGCCGTATCCCGGCCGACTACGCGCGCCGGATATTCCTTCCGGTCGGTCAGGATCACCGTGATGCTGTCGACCGTACCGGTGCCGTTGACCCCCTGGATCAGGTGATTGTTGGTGACGACATAGCCGTCGGGCGAAATGATGAAACCCGAACCCAGCGATCCCGTCTCGCGCGTCTGCGGCGTGGTGTCCTGACCCTGACCCGGCCCTTGACCCTGGCCTTGGGGAACTTGTCCGCCAAAACGACGGAAGAATTCCTCGAACGGATCAACCTGCCGCCGGATCGGAACGCGCTGCTTGGTGGATATATTGACGACCGCCGGCTGCAAACGGGCCGCGAGATCGGCGAATGACATCGGCGCGCCCGCCCTCGGCACAATGGCGGCTGGTGCGTTCTGCGCAACCTGCGCCCCGGCCTGGCCGGTTGCGACCGAAAAAGCGGTGCCCCCCAGAAGCAGGGCCATTGCGACCCCATAGGCATAGCGCACTGGTCGAAACTCCTTCGTCGGCTTCATTCAAAATCCTCGCTTGGCTCTGGCGTTTGCATCCGCGACGCTAGGTCAAGCGCATGAACGCGAATTGAACAGGGACGGCCATCAGCGTCCAGTGAATTCCTTCAGGTAGGAATTATTTGGCGACAAGATGATGTTGGTTTGCGCCGGCTTCGACTGTCCGTCGCCCAGAAAGGTCGTCTGGTAGGATTGCATCGCCCGGTAAAAGTCATAGAAATCGGCGTCCTTGCCGAATGCGGCGGCATAGATTTGCGCCGCCTCGGCATCGGCCTCGGCCCGAATGATCTGGGCCCGCTTCGAACCCTCCGCCCGGATCGACCGGGATTCCTGGAGGCGTGCAGTGCGCATCCGGTCATAGGCGGAGTCGAGTGGCGTCCCGTCGGGCAGGTCGGCCTTCTTGATCCGCACGTCGATAATCTCGACGCCATACTGGCGCGCGACCCGGCCAAGACCAGCCTGGATATTCTCCATCGCGCCTTCGCGCTCCGGCGACAGCAGCGATGCAAAGGGTCGCTTGCCGAGTTCGTTGCGAAGCTGCGAGCCGAGGATCGGCCGCAGCGCCTGCTCGACATTGTCGACCGTGCGCGCGGAAATGACCATGCGCAACGGATCGACCACGCGATAGCGGGCGAACGCGTCGACCTCGAGCCGCAGCTGGTCTGTCGACAGCACCTGCTGCCTCTCCATGTCGATGTCGCGAACCCGCTTGTCGATCCAGACGGTATTCTCCGCAAACGGGATGCGCCAGTTTATCCCCGCCTGCTTGTTGCCGAGAATCCGGGCGGGCTTGCCGAACCGGACGATGACCGCCTGCCGCGTTTCGGAAACGATGATGATGCTCGAAAGCAGAATCGTCAGGATCATCAGGCCGATGATCCCCGACGCGAGCGGATGGCGGCGGATGGTCGCGATCATTGCGCTTCTCCCGAGCGCGGGGCGCTTCGCTTGATTTCACTCAGCGGCAGGTAAGGCGTCACACCGGGCGTCTCGACAATCGTCTTGTCGACCCCGCGCAGCACACGCTCCATCGTTTCATAATACATGCGCCGCCGCGTGACCTCTGGCGCCAACCTATACTGGGCATAGACCTTGTCGAACGCGGTCGCTTCACCTTCCGCGATCTGGCGAAGCTGCAATGCATAGGCGTTGGCCTGGTTGACGTCGCTCTGGGCCGCTTGCTGCGCCGCCGTCACCGCCTTGAATGCCTCATTGACCGCTGCGGGCGGGTCGGCCTGCTTGACCGCGACGCCTTGGATCGCGACGCCCGACTGATAGGCGTCGAGTGTTTGCTGCATCTCTTCGGCAACGCGCGCCTCAATTTCTCCGCGCTTGTTGCCGATGGCGTCCTGCAGGCTGACCTGGCCGACGATTTGCCGCATCGAGCTTTCGGCGACCTGGCGAATGGTGTCCTCCGGCTGGGCAAGTTCGAACAGAAATTTCTCGGGGTCGCGGATGTTCCAGCGGACCTGATAGGCGATGTCGATGATATTCTGATCGCCGGTCAGCATCAGCGTCTCTTCCGCCGCCGATCCAAGGGTCACCTCGCGGATTTCCTCGACGTCGATCTTCTGCACCCGATCCACTGGTGACGGCAATGTCAGGCCGATGCCTGGCGTAAGCGTGTGGCTGTAACGACCGAACCGGGTGACGACGCCGCGTTCCCCGGGGGCGATGCGGTGCATGGTGGTGAACAAGAACCACAGCGCGGCGATGGCGACGATCGCCCAGAACAGATAGGATCGGTTGGGCTGCCCGCCCAGACCGATTCCTCCGCCCGTTCCACCGCCAAAACGGCCACGGCTGCGCTTGATAAAATCGTCGAGCGAAGTGACGGGCGTGCGGCCGCCCGTCGGACGCCGCCGCTTGGGTTGCTCGCCCCACGGCCCGGGCGGTTCGTCGCCCGACGGCGGCTCCTGCCCACCACCCGACGGCGGAGCGCCCCAGGGCCCCTTGTTGTCACTAAAAAAAGCGCGCCCGCGCGCGGCCCACCCGGAAAAAACGGTCATGGTCCCATAATAGGTAGGGTTTTGCCGAAAAACAGTGCTGGTCGTCGAAAAGACGATTAAGGGCGCGTCCATGACAATCGATGACCCGTTGAATGCCCTCGACACGCTGCCCGATGCGGATCGGATCCGATCGCGGCGGCTGGTGGGGCGGGTCGCGACGATCGTCGCCGATGCAAGCGGACTTTCGTCTCGCGAACGGGCGGCGCTGGAGGAACGCCTCAAGAAGGCAGCGCTGGCGGTGCCGGAAGCGAGCGAAGCTCGGGTCGCGCTGACCGCTACCAAACCGGAGCGGACGATCATCGCGGTCGGCTCCGGCAAGGGCGGGGTTGGAAAATCGACGCTGACCGCCAACCTCGCCGTCGCCCTGGCGCGCATGGGGAAACGAGTGGGGCTGATTGACGCCGATATTTACGGACCTTCCCAGCCGACGCTGTTCAACGCCCATGACAAGCCGCAGGCCGAAAAGGAAAAGCTGTTCCCGACCGAAACCGCATTTGGAGTCCGCTTGCTGTCGGTGGGCCAGCTGGTCTCGGCCGGAACCGCCCTCGCTTGGCGCGGTCCGATGGCGACGAGCGCGCTCAACCAGCTGATCGAGGCCGATTGGGGCGATGCAGAGATGCTGTTGGTCGATCTGCCCCCCGGCACCGGCGACGTCCAGCTTTCGCTGATCGCGAAGGCAAGGCCGAGCGGTGCGGTGATCGTCTCCACTCCCCAGGACTTGTCGCTTATCGACGCGACGCGCGCGATCGACCTGTTCGGCAAGACCAGCGTGCCTGTGCTGGGCATCGTCGAAAATATGGCGGGCTACACCTGTCCCCATTGCGGCGAGGCTAGTGATCCCTTTGGTTCGGGCGGAGCGGAGGCGTCCGCGGCTGCGCTCGGCGTGCCGTTCCTGGGCCGCCTGCCGTTGTCATCCAGCCTCAGGGAAGCATCGGACGCGGGACGTCCGCCGGCCATGGATGACGGGCCGGCGGCAGACGCCTTCGCCGCCATCGCCCGGGAAATTCTGGCCCAGCTGGAGAAAGTCGGCGCCTGAAACATTGTAAAGCCGAAGGGAGTTGCCGATGCCATTGACCCGGGACGAGGATATCGCCGACCTGCTGAAGAATGCCCGTACCATCGCGATGGTCGGCGCATCCGACAATCCCGACCGCGCGAGCTTTGGCGTGATGAAGTTCCTTCAGAACCAGGGCTATCGTGTGATCCCGGTCAACCCGCGCATCACCGGCGAGCACGTCCACGGTGAATATGTCTGGCGCGAACTGGCGCAGATCGGCGAGCCGATCGATATCGTCGACATCTTTCGCAAGAGCGAGGACGTCGGCCCAATCGTCGATCAGGCTATCGAAGCCGGGGCCAAGGCCATTTGGATGCAGCTTGGCGTCGAAGATGCGGAGGCCGCGACAAAAGCAGAAGCGGCCGGGCTCAAGGTCGTGATGAACCATTGTCCGAAGATCGAATTCGCGCGGCTGGGATTGAGTCCCGTTTCGGAAAACACGCGCTAACTCCGCCACTTGACTCCGACGTCATGACGGCACAGCTTTCCATCGCGCAGATCCGGGCGGCCGGTGAGGACTGCGCGTGGGGCAGTTCGCCGGCACGACGGGGGAATCCATGCGGATCAGCTATATTCTGCTTGCGGGCACGCTTGCCGGTGCTTCATCGACTGCCATAGCACAGAGCGCCAATTCGTACGCCAAGATAGCCAACCAGTATATCTGCACGTTCAGCGACAGCGTCGCTCCTGGAAACGTTCGCGCAGAGGCCGACAAGGCCACCGGGAAATCGCTCGGCCAGATCCTCCATGTCTACAATAGCGCCATAAAGGGGTTCGCGGTGCACATGCCGGCGGAACCCGGGCAGACCAATCGCAGCGCGATGGCCAAGTTGAAGTCCAACAATCCCAAGATCGACGCGTGCGAGCAGGATCAGGAGGCGAAAGCCTCCTTCAAGGGAAAGCCGGGCGGGGGCGGTTCGACAGCCCAGGTTACGGATTGGGGCGTTCTGCGAGTCGGTGGGCCCGGAGCGCCCGTGTCGGGCCGCGTAGCGTGGGTCATCGACACTGGCGTCGACCTCGATCATCCGGAGCTGGTCGTTGATGTAGCCCGAAGCAAAAGCTTCGTGCGTGACAGTTCGCCCGATGATTTCAACGGCCACGGGACCCATGTCGCGGGAACGATCGGGGCAAAGGATAACGGGGTGGGCGTTGTCGGCGTTGCGCCAGGGGCGAAGATCGTGTCCGTCCGCGTGCTGGATAGAAGCGGAAGCGGCAGCAATTCCGGCGTAATCGCCGGTGTCGACTATGTCGCCCAAACCGCCGCCTCAGGCGATGTCGCCAACATGAGCCTTGGCGGCGGCGCATCGGACGCGCTCGACAATGCTGTAAAGAACGCAGCGTCGAAGGGAATCAAGTTTACCCTGGCGGCCGGCAATGAAAGCGACAATGCCAATAACCATAGCCCGGCGCGCGCCGAGGGCTCGAACATCTACACGGTCTCCGCCATGGGAAAGAACGATGCGTGGGCATCTTTCTCTAACTTCGGAAATCCGCCGATCGACTATGCGGAACCGGGGGTTGGCATCAAATCCACGTATAAGAATGGCGGCTATGCCACCCTGTCGGGCACCTCAATGGCAGCACCGCACCTTGCCGGCATCCTGATGACAGGAGGCGTCCGCGGTGATGGTCAGGTCGATGGGGACCCCGACGGCAAGCCGGACACCATCGGCCACCGTCAGTAAATTGAGACAGGATCGGGAGGAGTATCGGGGACCCTCCCGGTCCTACGCGTTCGGCGGCACCGTCAAGCGCTGGCCACCGTCATTTCCGGCACGAGCAGCGTCGGGCTGTCGACGCCCCTTCGGAAGCGAAGGTCGCTGGCCGGCTCAAGCGTGGCGAACATCTGTTTCAAGTTCGATGCGATGGTGATTTCGGCCACCGCCGGCCCGAGCTCGCCATTGCTGATCAGGAATCCGGCGGCACCGCGCGAATAGTCGCCGGTGACGCCGTTGACGCCCTGCCCGATCAGCTCGGTAACCAGAATGCCCTGCTTGACGTCGGCGATCATCGCCTCGCGGCTTCGCGAGCCGGGGTTAAGGTGAAGGTTCGAAGGCCCCGCCATCGGTGCGCCCGATCCGCCGCGCACCGCGTGGCCGGTGGGCGCGATCCCGAGCTGCCGGGCGGAAGCGCTCTCCGCCAGCCAGCTATGCAGGATGCCATCGCTGACCAGGTCCATCGCCGCGACCGGCAAGCCTTCGCCGTCGAACGCACGGCTCCTGAGGCCGCGCGGGCGCAGCGGTTCATCATGAATGGTGACGCCCTTTGCAAAGACCTGGGTGCCAAGGGAATCGAGGAGAAAGCTCGACTTGCGGGCAATGGCGCTGCCGCTGATCGCGCCAATGAAATGGCCAAGCAAAGTGGCCGCGACGCGCGGGTCGAACAGGACGGGCATGGCACCCGGCTTGATTCGGACGGGATTGAGCCGGGCCACCGCCCTGATGGCGGCGCGCCTTCCGATCTCGCCGGGCGCTTCCAGATCGTCGAGGTGGCGCGCGCTGTGCCAGCCATGGTCGCGCTGCATGGACGACCCCTCGCCCGCGACGACGCTGGCCGAACAGCTATAGCCGGTGGCTCGCGTTGCCCCGGAAAATCCATGGCTCGTGGCAATGGCGAAGGTCGAGGCGGAGGCGGATGAGCTGCCGCCGTTCGAATTGGTGATGCCAGCCACTTCGCGCGCCGCCTGCTCAGCCACCCGCGCTTGCTCGCGCAACCTGGCGGGGTCGGGATCGCCCCCATCGTCAATGTCGAGATCCGCGGGCTCTCCGTGGAACAGGAGTTCTTCCGGCGCCAGGCCGGCAAAGCGATCCTCCGGTGCTTCCTTGGCCATGGCGAGGGCTCGGTCCACCAGCGTAGCGAGCGCATCGCGCGACAGGTCGGACGACGCAACGCTGGCGCTTTTCTGGCCGCGAAATACCCGCAAACCGACCTGCTCGCCCTCGCTGCGATGAACGTCCTCAAGCGCGCCAAGGCGGATGCTCACCCCTTGCGAGCGCTCTCCGACATACACCGCGTCGGCGGCATCGGCGCCGCTCTTGCGCGCCATGTCGACGAGCGAAGCGGCCTTTTCCTCGGCGGCGGCGGGTTCAAGCATCGCGCGGCCCTAAGCGGTCATTCAGCCGACGACAAGCCGACCGCCAGGAACCCCAGAAAGAGAAGCAGGCCGACGAAACGGTTCGACCGGAACAAGGCCAGCGCGCTCGACTCCATCGGACCGATCGGTCTGCACGACCTGCCGCACCAGGTGAAGCGCTGCGGGAAGCAGCGCCAGGAGCGCGAGCCGGTCGGGCCTGACCGCCCAGATTGATGCCCCCCAGCCGGCAAGCGCCAGCCCATAGCAAATCCCGACGCCGAGCCTGGCCCGATCGCCAAGCGCGCGGGCGCTGGACTTCACGCCGACCAGCGCGTCGTCCTCAATGTCCTGAATG
Source organism: uncultured Alphaproteobacteria bacterium (assembly GCA_963750385.1). Classification (GTDB taxonomy): domain Bacteria; phylum Pseudomonadota; class Alphaproteobacteria; order Sphingomonadales; family Sphingomonadaceae; genus Sphingomicrobium. The sequence continues at coordinate 8,576 of CAVVQJ010000009.1, forward strand.
GCGTACAGCGTGTCATAGCCGATCACCCAGAAGATACTTCCGATCCACAGTAGCAGCGCGGGAAGGCCGAAGCTGCCCGTCACGGCCGGCCAGCCGATCAGTGCGCCCCAGCTGAACACCAGGCCGAGCCAGGCTTGGGGCCACCAGGTGATACGCTTCATGAAAGGATAGGCGGCGACGGGGGCGAGGCTGAGCAAGGCCACCAGCTGCGCCACTGGCTTGAGTTGGAGCAGAACGAACAGCCCGACGAGCGACAATCCAATGACCAGCATCGATGCCGACCGCACCGAAACCCGCCCCGACGCCAGTGGCCTCAGCCGCGTACGCTCGACTTGCCGATCGAGGTCGCGGTCGACGATGTCATTATATGCGCAGCCCGCCGAGCGCATGACAAAAGCGCCGACCAGCAGCCAGGCGAACAGCGCCCATTGCCCATGCACTCCCGTAAGCGCCACGCTCCACGCACAGGGCCAATAAAGGAGCCACGTCCCGATCGGCCGGTCCAACCGCATCAGCGACGCATAAGGTCGGATCGCTCGAGGCAGCGCCCCAATCAGTCCGGTTCGTTCGCTGTCGGGAACAACATCTACCCTGTGCGTTTCCAAGTCCGTGTCCTGAGTTTGTCGAAAGACCGTCCTTCCTCCCGGCGTCGCTGAAAGGCAATGCAGCCCTTCAACAAGCTCGTGGTGAATGGATGCGGTCGGGCTCACGGCAGGACGGAATTGAACTTCGGCTCAAGATTTCCTGCTTGTGCTCTTTCGGCGAGCGAACATAGCGCGCGCCCGTGCCCAGCTCTTCGCCAACCTGCCTCTGGCAATTGGATCGAACATCTCGTCAGGGCTTTCAGGATCGAGCAGTTCATTCGAAGCGATGAAGTCCTCGGCCTCGCTCAGGCCTTCCATGGGCAATAGCTCCAACGTCTTGCCCTTGCCTCGAAGCATCTCGATCGCAGCTATCATCGATTCCGACTTCGCTTCGGCATCGGCATATTGTTGAGGCGAGCAGCCAAGGTGCTCGGCGAGCAGACGGTGTCGCAGTTCGGTCATAGCTGGTCCGGTCCGGCGATTGGCGGGAAGGCCGCCATCGACGACCACATCGCATTCACTGTCGAGCCCCTGACTGCGGTTGTTCATGTTGGAGGAGCCGACGCGGAGGAAACGGTCGTCGACAATCGCAATCTTCGCATGGACGTAAATGTCGTCGCCGCCCCTGGTCACCGGAACATAAAGCCGGAAGCGGTTGGCGGGGTCCCTCTCCCCGATCGCCGCTATCAGCTTGAGCCGCGCCGCATCCATCGCCTCCTGCTCCAGCCAGCCGTCAGCCCTTCGAGGCATCACCATGACAACTAGCGGCGGATTCTCCTCGGCCATGCGATCGGCGATGGCGGCCGCGATCTTAGGCGACGTCAAATATTGATTCTCGAAATAGATGAAATGCTTCGCCGCCGCGATCATGTCGACATAAAGCGCTTCGATCTCACGGATTTCGGGCAGGTCGTCATAGGCTGCGCGGGTTCGGGCGATGGCAATGTCGACGTCTTGGAACATGGCTGGCAAGTCAGCCGGCCAATCATTGTCGCACGGCTCAATCGGATCGAGGTCCTCGCTCGTCGCCACCTTCCATCGCTCACGGCCCAGTTCGGACAGCGCGGATGAGACGTCGCCGCGCATCAACATCGTGGCGTCATGCCAGGGCATATAGGCCTTGCCGCTTGGATTGGTCCGTCGCGGTTCGTCGTCCTTGTGCTTAGGCGTATCCCAGCGACAGGCCGAAATATCGATCCCTCCGCAAGCCGCCAGGCACTCGTCGATCACGACAATTTTCTGGTGATGGCTGCAGCCGAAGGGATGCGAACTGTCGAGGCGGAAGTCGATCGCGCGCTCCTTCCACCAGCGCGCCAGCCACAGCACTGCTTTGGGATGGAACAACTGCTTCAACGCCCCGAAATTCCACTTGAGGATGTCGATCCGCCGTTCCGGCTTTTCCTTCGCCAGCCGAAGGAAGAAGCGACCCAGTGTTTCCCCCTTGCCATGATCGTCGGGGTCGAGCGCGATTCGCGTGTCGAAGTCCCAGCCGATGATGAAGATGCGTTGGTTGGCCTTTTCCATCGCGGAGCGAATAATGCGGTAATAGTCTGCGGCGTCGACAATCACGCTCGCCTCTGTCGCGCGCGCAATCCGCCAGCAATTGCGCCCTTCCTCGACAATCGGCCGCAAGTCGCCCGCCATTTTCACCCCTCGTTGCTGCCGCGTGACGATGGCCCAATGCATCGACCGTGACGAGCGTTCCCCGCGGCGCTAGGGCTTTGCCAATGCCCGCCACCCCCGCCTGGCCACCGAGAAGCCTTCCGCGCCTGTTCGTCGATGCAAGGCTTGACGCGGTTAAAAGAATCGAACTCTACGACGCGCAAGCCCATTATCTAGGCAACGTCCTGCGTCTTGGTGAAGGTGGGCGCGCCCTGCTGTTCGATGGCGCCTCGGGCGAATGGCTCGCGGAGATCGTCGCCGCTGGCAAAAAGCGCATGATTCTGTCGATCATCGAGCCGACCCGGCCGCAAGAGCCGGTGCCGGATCTCTGGCTCGCGTTCGCGCCGGTAAAGAAAGGCCGCGTGGACTGGCTGGTCGAAAAGGCGGTCGAACTCGGTGTGGCGCGGCTGCTGCCGGTTGTCACGCAGCGCACCATCGTCGACAAGCTGAACCTCGAGCGGATGCGGGCCCATATCGTCGAAGCGGCGGAGCAGTGCGGAAGGACCGCAGTCGCCTCCATCGACAAGCCGATCAAGCTCGACGCATTATTGAAGACGCGCAATTGCGATCGAACTCTTTATTTCGCCGATGAAGCCGGTGGTGCCCCAGTTGCAAACGCCATTGCTCCGGCGCCGGCGCTGATACTGACCGGGCCTGAGGGCGGTTTCACGCCGGACGAGGCCATGGCGATCAGGTGCGCTCCCAACGCGAAAGCAATCAGCCTCGGCCCCCAAATCCTTCGTGCGGAAACTGCGGCGCTGACCGCGATCGCCGCTTGGATGGTATTGGCGGGCGACTGGAACCGTTGACCGCAACGGAGGGAACCGCCCGGCCGCCAGACCTTTGTCTCAACGCAAGCACGGAGGCAGATATGCAAAAGCCGCTGATCGAAGTCGACACGACCGTAAACGCACAAGCGAAGCAAGTCTGGCGCACCTTAACCGCCAGCAAATCGGCCATGTTCATGGGCGCCGCTGTGGATACCGATTGGCGGGAAGGATCGCCGATCAGTTTTACCGGCGAATTCAAGGGCAAGCCCTATCGCGACCATGGCGAGATCCGGACACTCGACGAAGGGCGCGAGCTGGCATTCACCCATTTCAGCCCGCTTTCCGGCAAAGCGGATAGCGAAGAAAACTATCATCTGGTCGATGTTCGCCTTTCCCCCGATGGCGACAAGACCCGCGTTAGCGTCAGCCAGAACTCCGCTCGGGGAAGACCAGCCCGACGAAAAGACCGTCGCCGAATATCGCAAGAACTGGGCGGCGATGCTCGACGGGCTGAAACAGGCTGCCGAGGAATCCGCAGACAGCTGATCGGCGGGAGCCGCTAACGGGCAAAGGTGTGGCGTTAGTTTCCTCACCCCACCATATTCGGATTGACGCGGGACGCGCGGCGGCTAGGGGGCCTTCATGACTACGCGCACCGACCTCTCGGCCAGCCCGCTCATCGACGGCCGCGACGCCCTTCTGTCGGTTTTCGCAGGCGGCGAAAAGCCGCGCGAAGCTTGGCGGATCGGCACTGAGCATGAGAAATTTGTTTATCGGGTCAGCGACCATCGCGCGCCGTCGTGGGGGGAATCCGGTGGCATCCGCGACCTTCTTGCCGGCCTGACCGAATATGGCTGGCGCCCGGTCGAGGAAGGCGGCAAGATCATTGCGCTGACCGGGCCCGACGGAACAATCAGCCTGGAACCCGCGGGGCAGCTCGAGCTGTCGGGTGCTCCGCTCGCCAATCTTCATGAGAGTTGCGCCGAAAGCGGCCGTCATTTGCAGCAGGTGAAGGCAGTCGGCGACCGGCTTGGACTCGGTTTCCTTGGCCTGGGCATGTGGCCGGACAAGGCGCGTTCCGACCTGCCGATCATGCCGAAGGGTCGCTATGAAATCATGCTGCGCCACATGCCGCGGGTCGGCACGCTGGGCCTCGACATGATGCTTCGAACCTGCACCATCCAGGTCAACCTCGATTACGCATCCGAGGCCGACATGGTGAAAAAGTTCCGAGTCGGCTTGGCGCTTCAGCCGGTCGCCACCGCCCTATTTGCCAACTCACCGTTCACCGAAGGCAAGCCCAACGGCTACAAGAGCTTCCGCAGCCACATCTGGGAGGACACCGACCCGCATCGCACCGGGATGCTACCGTTCGTATTCGACGAAGGCTTCGGCTATGAACGCTATTGCGACTATGCGCTCGACGTCCCCATGTATTTCGTGTTTCGCGAAGGGCGGTACATCGACGCGGCGGGCTTGAGCTTCCGCGATTTTATCGATGGCAAGCTTAGCATCCTACCCGGCGAAAGGCCGACGCTGGCCGACTGGACCGATCATCTTTCGACCGCCTTTCCTGAGGTGCGCCTCAAGAGCTTCCTCGAAATGCGCGGCGCCGACGGCGGCCGCTGGGGCAACATCTGCGCGCTTCCGGCCTTGTGGGTCGGGTTGCTTTATTCCGACGCATCGCTCGATGCCGCCTGGGATCGGGTCAAGCATTGGACGATCGAGGAACGCGAAGCGCTTCGCCATGCCGTGCCGAAGGAAGCGCTCCAGGCCCGGGTGCCTGGCGGCGGCACGGTCCGCGATCTTGCCGCGGAAGTGCTCGAGATCGCTTCGGCTGGTCTGACCGAACGCTCCAACCTCAACGCGGCGGGCGACAATGAAAGTGGCTTCCTCGACCCCCTGCGCGATGTGGTGGCGAGCGGCAAGACCTTCGCCGACCGGCTGCTCGATCGCTATCATAACGAATGGAACGGCGACGTCAGTCGAGTTTATGGCGAATACAGCTTTTAGGCCTTAGCCAAGAGTCATCGAACAGACACAGTTGGGGTCAAATCTTAACGCCGCCGTTATGTTTCGTTGACTCCCAAGTCAGCGCGGTTAGAGGCGCGGAAGCATCGGGGCGGGGCAAAGAAAGGCCACGTCCGCTGGCCTTTTTGAGAAAGCTCAACCGATGCGCCGCACCACCCAAACGTCGATGCTTGCGCTGGCGATTGCCTGCGCCCTCCCTGCAACTGCCCGCGCCCAGGCGACCGGCGATACCGACACGCCCGCCGCCGATTCGCAGCAGGGACTTCCGGACATTGTCGTCACCGCCACGCGGCGCAGCGAGAATCTGCAGGACATTCCCCTGTCGGTGGCAACCATCAGCGACGAGACCCTGGCTGCGGTCAACGCGGGCGGCGCCGATATTCGTGGGCTTTCCGGTCGCGTACCGAGCCTCAACATCGAAAGCTCTTTCGGCCGCACCTTCCCGCGCTTCTACATCCGCGGATTGGGCAATACCGATTTCGACCTCAACGCATCGCAGCCGGTCAGCCTGGTTTATGACGACGTCGTCCTGGAAAACCCGATCCTGAAAGGCTTCCCAGCGTTCGATGTCGACCGGATCGAAGTGCTTCGCGGACCACAGGGCACCCTGTTCGGCCGCAACACGCCCGCCGGCATCGTCAAGTTCGATACGGTGAGGCCCGGCAAGGGCCGCAACTATGCCCGCGTCAGCTACGGCACCTACGGCACGGTCAATGCCGAAGGCGCTGTCGGCGGAGATGTCAGCAATAGTGTGGCCGTCCGCCTGTCGGGCCTGTGGCAGCATCGCAACGACTGGATCGACAATCTCGACGAGCCGGGCAAGAACGACCTGGAAGGTTATGACGACATCGCCGTTCGCGGCCAGATCCAGTTCAAGCCGACCGACGCACTGACGGTCCGCCTCACCGGACAATTGCGCGACCTCGATGGCGACGCGCGCATCTTCCGCGCCAACAGTTTTCGCACCGGGTCGAACAAGCTGGTCGGTGCCGATGGCGGCGACTTCGATCGGGATGAAGTCCACGCCGATGGTCTCAACTTTCAGCGGCTGAAGACGCAGAATGTCGCCGGCACGGTCGAATATGACCTGGGCCCGGCCACCGTTTATTCCGTGACCAGCTACTGGCATGGCAAGCTCAAGAGCCGCGGCGATATCGATGGAGGCTTCGGCTGCTCCTTCTGCGGCCCCGGATTCACCGATAACAGCGCGCCGGGGTTCATCCCCTTCCCGGCGCAGAGCCAGGACAACATCCCTAGCCTCGACCAATTCACCCAGGAGCTGCGGGTAGCGTCGAACAACAGCATCGGTCTCGGTTACCAGGCCGGCCTTTTCTACTTCGACGAGAATCTCGATATCGAGAGTTTCGATTTTTCGAACCCGACCGACACCAGTCCCGCGGCGATCGTCAACCAGCGGCAGGACGCCAAAGCCTACGGCATCTTCGGCTCGGTCAATTACAAGCTCGAAAGCGGCTTGACGCTCCAGGCCGGCGCGCGCTGGAATCATGACAAGAAAAAGCTGGTCGCCGAACGGCTGTTCGATGTCCGCCCGGTCTTCGTCGGCGGCGGCCCGGTCGCCCCGACAACGACCCGGGTCAAGGATAGCGTGCTGACCTGGGATCTGAGCGCGATCCAGGAACTCAATCCGGACGTCAATATCTACGCACGCGTGGCCAAGGGCTATCGCGCGCCGGCTATCCAGGGCCGCATTCTGTTCGACCGCGACGTAACCACGGCTGACAGCGAACACACCATGTCGTACGAGGCTGGCCTCAAGACCGTGCTGCTCGACCGCAAGCTGCGCTTCAATCTCACGGGCTATTATTTCAAGACCAAGGATTTGCAATTGTCGGCGGTCGGCGGCGCGGCCAACGCCAACCTCTTGCTCAATGCGGACGCGGTCAGGGGCTATGGGTTTGAAACCGAGCTGGAGGCCCGTCCGGTGCGCGGCCTGACGCTGACAGCTGGGCTGAGCTACAATCACACCAAAATCGACGACAATGATCTGACGGTGGAAACCTGCGCCGCGCCATGCACCGTTCTCGATCCGATTGCGGTCCCGGCGTCATCTCCGGCGATCGTCTTCATTGACGGCAACCCGCTGCCGCAGGCGCCGAAATGGACCTTCAACTTCACGGCTGGCTACGAGCATCCGATCGGGCCGGGGTCCCTTTATATCTTCACTGACTGGTATCACCGCTCGAAGATCAATTTCTTCCTGTATGAGTCGGTCGAGTTCAGTGACGACCAGCTGCTCGAGGGCGGGCTTCGCATCGGCTACAAGACCGATCGTTACGACGTTGCCGGCTTCGTGAGGAACATCACCAACGACGAAAGTGCGGTCAGCGGTATCGACTTCAACAATCTGACGGCAATGGTCAACGAGCCGCGCATCTACGGCATCGAGGTCGGCATTAAATTCTAGATTGGTGAGGGGCGGCGGTTGGTCAGCCAATCCCGGCCCTTCTCCCGCTTGCGGCCGCCGGCCTTCTCATCCATCAAAATGTGATGGCCTCGAACGCGCCGCTGTTGTTCATCGTCGGCGCCGACCGGCCGGGCCAACTGATCGTCACCGGCGACCGGTTCACGATGGCGGGGTCGACCGACCTCTACAAGCTGCTCGGGCAGCAGCCCTTTCACCGCCTGCAGATCACGCCCAACTTTTTCCGGCAGGCACGGCAGCCGGAGCTTGACGCTTATCGCACCGTTCTGAACCTGATCACCGAGCCGGAGGGAAACGACAGGGTCCTGGATGTGTTGCGAAAGCTTCTGCGCGGGATGCCAGCCAGGGTAGTCAACCATCCCGACGCAGTGCGCGGCTCGACCCGCGACAGGATCGCGAAGCGGCTCGCCGATGTTCCCGGCCTGATCGTGCCCAAGGCCATCCGGCTGCGCGGCGCCAATCCGGCCTCCACCGCCTTGGCGATCGAGCGTGCCTGCCTTGCGTTCCCGGTCATCATCCGGCGGACCGGCACCCACACCGGCAACGTCGTCGGCCGCTTCGAGGCAATGGAGGAGGCGAAGGCGGCGCTGGCCGAGGGCAGCGAGCATATCGCCACCGAATTCGTCGACTTCCGCAGCGACGATGGACTGTACCGGAAATACCGGGTTTTTTGCATCGGCGATCAAGTCATTTTCCGGCACATGCTCGTGTCGGACAACTGGAACGTCCATGCGAAGGATCGCACGCGCTGCATGGCGGGTCGTGAACACCTGATCGGCGAGGAAAAGCGGATGTTTTCCCGCGTCGATGGTAATTTTCGAGAAACTGTGCGCCAGACGCTGGCTGCAGTTCGCGAGCGGATGGCGCTCGACTTCTTCGGCGTGGATTTCGGCCTTGCCCCGGATGGCCGCGCCATCCTGTTCGAAGCCAATGCCACGATGAACTTCTTTCCGTCCCAAGCCGATTCGCAATTCGCCTATTGGGAGCAGTGCGTCGAACCGGCCCGGAGTGCGCTGCGCGCATTGCTGGGGCTGGACCAAGCGGCCGAGCGCTGAGGGATTAGCGCTTTTCTTTTCACCTATGGTTGACGCGCGGCGCAGCCTCTATGAGCTTCGTCAGCACTCAACAGGACATCGCGCCAACCATGCCAGACCAGCTTAAGACTCTCTATCCGCCGATCGAACCCTATGCATCGGGCATGCTCGACGTCGCTGACGGCCATTCACTTTATTGGGAGCGTTGCGGCACGCCTGGCGCAAAGCCCGTGGTATTCCTGCATGGCGGTCCCGGCGCGGGGATCAGCGCCGAGCATCGGCGCCAATTCGATCCGGCCAAGTACGACGTCCTGCTGTTCGATCAACGCGGGGCTGGGAAATCGACGCCCCATGCGAACCTGGACGCCAACACCACATGGCACTTGGTCGACGACATCGAGCGGCTGCGCAAGATGTGCGGCGTCGAACGATGGATGGTGTTCGGGGGAAGCTGGGGATCGACCCTCAGCCTTGCCTATGCCCAGGCCAATCCCGATCGCGTGACCGAGTTGGTGCTTCGTGGCATCTTCCTGTTCAGTCAGCGGGAAATCGACTGGCTCTACAAATATGGCGCGTCCGAGCTTTATCCTGAAGGATGGGAGGACTTCCTGTCCGTCGTTTCAAAGGACGAGCGCGGCGATCTGGTCGGCGCTTATCGCCGCCTGCTGACGTGCGACGATGAAACGACCCGCCTGCGCGCGGCCAAAGCGTGGAGCAGATGGGAAGGCCTGACCGTCACCCTGCTTCCTGATCCGGCGATGATGAAGGAATTCACCGAGGACAGCCACGCAATCTCTGTCGCCCGGATCGAGAATCACTATATGGCCAACCACGGCTGGCTCGACGAAGGCCAGCTCTTGAAAGGGGTCGAGAAGCTTCGCGGCATTCCCGGCGTCATCGTGCAGGGACGCCACGACTGCTGCACCCCGCCCCACGCCGCCTGGCAGCTCAAGCGCGCCTGGCCGGAGGTGGAGCTCAATATCGTCCCCGATGGCGGACACCTCTACAACGAGCCGGGCATTCTCGACGGGCTCATTCGCGCAACCGATCGGTTCGCGGGGTAGCCATTAAACACTATTGGCTCACTTCGGGGTTCGGTTTTCCGACAAAACTTTCATACAGTGAAAGCCATTGCAGCTCACCGCTAGCAGTGCCGGCGATATATAAGTCCAAGCCCGGGACATAACGGATCCCCGAGCCCACCAAATAAGCGGGATAGGCAACGCCGTTGCGGCGCACGGATTTGTCCTCACCATTAGAAATGATGGCTACGGTCTCGCCCGACGAGAGAGTGAATGTTCCTGTTGGGGCATCTGCATCGTTGAGTGGCCGCACAACTTCGCCTCGGCCCCTGTTTGGCGCCCCTTCCGCATAGGCCACCAAAGCGCGCTGCAACCGCTGCATGAGGGCCGGAGCAAGCGTATTGTTGCTCACCATAGCTACGCTGATCCGGCGATCGGCGTCCCAGTAAAGCATATGGTGGAAACCCTCATGATGTCCCAGATAATGACAACGAAGCCTCGTTTTCCCGCAGTACCAATTTCCCCAAGTCAGCCCCGAAGCGCGGTCTCCAATCATTGCTGGCGTGGTTGCTAGGGCCTGAATGGGGGCGAGCCGTGGACCCCACCATTGAGCGCCCCATTCGGCCAGCTGTTGTGCTGAGATGCTGAAGTTTGCGGTTCCGTAAAACAACTCGTTTTCATAGCTGTCTGCCCGCTCGAACTCGCCTTCCGCAGTGCGGCGATATCCAATTGCGCGGCCTCTCCAATCGGCGAGCCGAGCGGGCCGAATAGTAACGTCGGCTGGCAGAGCCGTGCGATTACGCGCAACGGTAAGATAATGTTGCCCCGTTACTCGCTCGATGAGCAGGGCGAGGGTGACGTAGCAAGCATTGCAATAAGTGAACGCGCTACCGGGTGGGAACCTGAGGTCGGCTTTGCCAAACTCGGCGAGCATCTCGGCGTTGGTCTTACCGGTAATGTCCTCTACGGCATCGAAACGGAGCCCTGCAGAATGAGCAAGCAGATGCCGAACACTCGTCTCCGCGTTCGGATATTCGGGTAGGTAACGCTTCACGGGTGAATCGAGGTCGATCCTTCCCTCTCGCGCCAGTAACAGCACCGCTGCAGATGTGACGGGCTTTGCGAGCGAGGCGCTGTCGACAGGCGTGTCCGGCTTGAACGCCCTGAAGCTGAAGGGGTCGGCCCAGCCGTAGCCAGCCGCAAACAATGGACCCTTTTCCCCCCGAACAACCACTGCCCCACTGAATTTTCCGCGCTTCACCAGCTTCGTCATCATCTCATCCAAGCCGGGTAACGCAGTTTTCAGGCGCCGCTCCCCGCCGGCATCTCCAGCTGGCCTGTCGCGCGATGGTTCAGCAGGCTGCGCGCTGCCCCACATTGCGAGAGCCACAGCCAAAGCGAAAGGAATATGGAAGCGATGTTTCACAGTGGCTCTCCCAAGCCTGCCCGCCACTGTTATTTTATTTCAAGAAAGGCGTCGATAGGTCCGCCAATTCCCGCGTCAGGCCTTGGGTAGTTTCTGCTTGGCCTCGCCCCAGCCGGCCAGCAATTTCGATCCGGCTCGCTCCAATAGCTTGTCGGCGTCGCGGATCGAGAAGGAGTTGCCGCTCTTGAAACTGTCCAACTCCTCCCATGCGATCGGCGCCGCGACCGGCGCGCCTTCGCGGGCTCTGGCGGAATAGGGCATTACTGCCGTCGCGCCGCGCTGGTTGCGCAGCCAGTCGAGGAAGATGCGGCCCTTGCGCTGGTTCTTGCGAATGTTAGCGGTGAACATCTCCGGCTCTGCCTCGGCGATGACGCGGCTGAACCGCTCGGCGAAGCTTTTGACTTTCGTCCAGGTGGCCGAACGGTCGAGCGGCGCGATGACATGGACGCCCTTGCCGCCGGTCAGCATCGGAAAGGTGACAAGGCCCAGATCGGCAAGCAGTGCGCGAAGGCGAACGGCCGCTTCCTTCACCTTGCTGAAGTCGAGCCCGACGTCGGGGTCCAGGTCGAACACCAGCCGGTCGGGATGTTCCAGCCGGTCGACCTTGCTGCCCCAGCCGTGGAACTCAATCGTTCCCATCTGGACGCAGGCCAAAATTCCCTGGGCATCGTCGACATAGAGATAATCCTCGGTCCCGCCGTCCTTCTCCTTGACCGGAACATGCTTCACATGTTCGCCCATCGATCCATTGTCGTGCTTCTGAAAGAAGCATTGCTTGGCCCGGCCCTGCGGGCAGCGGACCAGGCTGATCGGCCGGCGGGCCATGTCGACCAGCATCAGCGCTTCGATCGCCGCATAATAGTCGGCGAGGTTGCCTTTGGTCAGCTTGTCGCCGGGATAGATGACGCGATCGGGATTGCTGATCTTGATGCCAAAGCCCGCCGCGCCTGCTTCCTCAGGTTTTTTTGCGCTCTTCGGGAGTTTTTGCGTTTTCTCCCGCACGACTTCCGCAGCCGGCTTGTCCTCACGCAGGGCGATGAAGCTCGGGTGACGCAATACGCCATCGCTGGTGAATTCGGCAAAGGCGACTTCGCCGACCAGCTTTGGTTCGATCCAGTGCGATCCCCGCCGCGCGGCGCGAGGCACTTCGACCGCCGGCTCCTCGATTTCCAACGGCTTCATTCGTTCGCTCAAGTCCTGGATCGTTGTTGTATTGAAGCCGGTCCCGACCTTGCCGGCGTAGGTGAGCTTGCCCCCGGCCCGGACGGCAAGATGGAGCGATCGGAAACCGCGCCGCTTGTCGCTCGCCTGCCAGCCGACGATGACGAATTCCTGCCGCTGGATGCATTTGACCTTTAGCCAGCTTTTCGATCGGCCGCTTCGATAGGAAGCGCTCGCCTTTTTCGAAATGATGCCCTCTCCACCTTCCGCGCAAATGGCGTCGAACAGGGCTTCGCCCTTCCCAACGACATGGTCGCCGTAAATGATCGGCGGACTGACGGCCTTGAGCAAAGCGGCCAACCGCTCCTTCCGCTCGAGGTTGGACAGCTTGCGGATATCCTTGCCCGTTTCGACCAGAAGGTCGAAGGCGTAAAAGGCCAGGGGCGCATCTCCCCCCTTCAGTGTGGCCTGAAGAAGTTGGAAGTCCGGTTTGCCGTCCTTTCCAAGCGCCACCGCTTCTCCGTCGATCAGGCATCCGGCCGGCAGGTTCGCCGCTGCCTTGACGATGGCCCGGAACTTGTCAGTCCAGTCGTTGCCGTTGCGAGTCCAGGCCGTCGCCGTCCCGCCCCCGGTCGAGAGCAGCAGCCGGTAGCCGTCATATTTATATTCGTGGATCCAGTCGTTCCCGGTCGGCACCGCGTCGACCAGCGTGGCAAGCTGCGGCTTTTGGAATTTGGGCGGCTCAATGCCGGCCTTGCGCTTCGTGCGGCCACTCTTCCCGCCCTTGTTCGAATGCCAGACATCGGCGCCCGCCGCGATCTCGGCCATCGTCCGGCCGGTAGTGACGCTGGTCACTTCCTTTTCCACCAAGGCTTCGCCGGGGCCGGTGAAGCCATCGTCCACCTTCTTCAGCATCCAGTTCTCGCCCTTTTCGCCGGGACGGCCCTTCAGGCGAAACATGACCCACTCCCCCTTCATCCGCTCGCCCTCCAGGGCAAAATGGAGGTGGCCTTCCTCGATCGTCTTTGACGGGTCCTTGCCCGGCTCGGGGACCCAGCGGCCGCGATCCCACAGCATCACCGTCCCGCCGCCATATTCGCCCTTGGGGATGACGCCCTCGAAACTGCCGTAATCGAGCGGATGATCCTCGGTCCGGACGGCCAGCCGCTTATCGTCGGGATCGATGGAGGGGCCCTTGGGCACTGCCCAACTCTTCAGCACTCCGTCCAGTTCAAGCCGGAAATCCCAGTGCAACCGCGACGCGTCATGCTTCTGGACCACGAAGCTGTCGCCCATGCCCTTGAGCTTGCGCCCTTTGGGCTCCTTCGTCTTCGAGAAGTCTCGCTTGCGGTTGTAGGTTTCAATGTCGAGCTTGGCGCGCGCCATGCTAGGCCCGCTTGCGTGCTGGCGCGGCCTTCTTCCTGGCCGAAGGCTTTTTGGCGGCTGCTCGCTTGGCTGGCGCCTTCTTGGCGGTCGATCGCCTGGCGGGCGTCCGGTCGCCGGAATCGATGCTCTTTTTCAGCGCCGCCATCAGGTCAACGACGTTGCTGCCCTTGGGCTGGCGATCGGGTTCATCGTCCTGGATGACCCGTTTGCCCTTCTTCTTCTGCTTCTCGGCGATCAGTTTCCTCAACGCGTCGATGTAGCGGTTCTGAAACTCGCTGGCGTCGAAGTCGCCCGCCTTCTTGTCGATCAGCGTTTCCGCCAGTTCGAGCAGGTCTGGATCAGGCTTGGTGTTGCCAATGTCGCGGAAATAGCCTTGCGCCTTGTTGACCTCGTCGGCGTAGCGCAACGTCTCCAGCACCATGCCCCGGCCGCAGGGTTTCAGGCTGACCACATATTCCTGCCCGCGCATCGCGAGTTGGCCGATGCCGACTTTCTTTGTCCGCTTCAGCGCTTCGCGGAGCACCACGAACGCTTCCTCGGCGAGATCGTCGGACGGCACGACATAATACGGCTTGTCGTAATAGATGGGATCGATGTCGGGCATGTCGACGAACTGGGTAAGCTCGAGCGTCTTGCGGCTCTCCAGCTTGACCTTCTCGATCTCCTCGGGGTCGAGCAGAACATACTCGCCCTTCTCGACCTCATAGCCCTTCAATATCTCGTCGCGGTCGACCGGGCCGATGCCGGGCACCACCTTTTCATAGCGAACCCGCTGGCCCGATGGTTCATGGACCTGGTGAAAGGCGATTGACTTGCCCGCTTTGGTGGCTGGGAAGATTTCGACCGGAATCGACACCAACGCCAGCCTGATTTGTCCACGCCACGAAGGCCGCGCCGCCATGCCAATTGCCTTTCCTGATCACTTTGCCGGCGATTTAATCGACGAAGCCGGGAGTTGTTCCGCCATGCCCGGCGAGCGCCGTGCGAAGAAAATTTTCGATGCCGTCATCCAGATCGCCGTTTGGCGACGTCTAGTGGGTGACATTATCCACAAAGGAGACATGAGAGATGGAAGTCGATATTGTCGTCAGCATCGCCATCGCGGCGGTCATTATCTTCCTTACGGGCCAGATCGGCCGTACCATCCGAGTCAACTCGCTCCACCGCACGCTTCGCCGCGCGATCGAAAATGGCCAGACGATCAATCCCGATATCATCGACAAGCTTGACCGGGCGCCCGAGCCCGGTGCTGGCGATGAGCGGATCGGCTATGTCCTTGTCGCCCTGGCGCTCGCCCTATTCGCGGCGGGAGTGATCAACCCGGGCGACGATAATTGGGTTCAGTTGGCGACGATCGCCTTGTTTCCCCTGTTCGTCGGCGCCGCGCTGTTGCTGCGCTTGTGGTTCGCCAAGCACCGCCGGGCAGAGCCCTGACTCCGGCGGAGGAATCGACCTGATTCGGCGAGCAGCGGGTGAGGACCTTGCTGCCTTCGCCGCCTTGGTGCGCGCCCATGAAGCGACCCTGCGCCGCTATTGCCGCCGGCTGGCCGGAGAGGACGCCGATGATATTGCGCAAGAGGCTTTTGTGGCGGCGTGGCGCGCGCTTGGCCAGTGGCGCGGGGAGGGAAGCTTCGGTGGCTGGTTGCGGAGCATTGCGACGCGTCGCTTTCTCGATCTCTGCCGACGCGGCAGGCAGGCAGGCCACGCCGACCTTGGGCTAGCCACCGACCTGGCCACCTCCGACGACAGCAACCGGCGGATTGAGATCGACCGGGCGCTCGCAAAATTGCCGCCACGCGAACGCGCCGCTGCGCTGCTGGTCTTCAGCGAGGGCCATAGCCATGTTGAAGCGGCAGCGGCGCTCCGGTTGCCGCTTGGAACACTGAAATCGATCGTCGGCCGCGCGCGGGCAGCATTGATTCCCCTGCTGGAAGGAGAAGCTCGGTGAACGATTCCAACCAAAGCATCGACGCACGCCTGGCGGCCCTGCTCGCCGATCGCGGCCCGCCGCGTCAAGACGAGCGGTTCATCAATTGCGTTCTGGCGTTGGCCTCCTTCGACCTTAGGCAACGCCGCGCGCGACGCAGGGCCCTCGCCCGGATTGGCCGCGAAGCCTTGGCACTGGTGGCGGTGCTTGCGAGCTTCGCCACCTTGTCGCGCCTTTCGCCGCAGGCGGCAGTTGGATTGGGCGACAGCATCAGCCTGTCCAGCCCGGCAATGCTGGGGCTCGCCATGTTGCTCGGCTGGGGCGTGGTTGCGGCGCGCGAAACGGGATCGGCGCGCTAGGCGAGAGGGCGTTGACGCGGACGGCTTGGCAGTGGCAAAGGCCGCATCGTCAGGCGCGGGTATAGCACAATGGTAGTGCAGCAGCCTTCCAAGCTGAATACACGGGTTCGATTCCCGTTACCCGCTCCAACTACTTTCAGTCCCCCAGATTGCTGGAATTTGGAGCGCCCGGAGCGATTGCGACGGAGCGACTTTGGCTCTCACAAGCAACCGATCGCGGCGAGAAGCAGCCCGGTTGACACACTCGCCAGCGCCCGCCACATGGCGCGCTTGCTCACCAGGCTCGCCAGTCTCGCGGACCGGCAACGCCTGGCGACAGTCTGGACAGGTGGCCGAGTGGTTAAAGGCAGCAGACTGTAAATCTGCCCGCGCAAGCGTACGCTGGTTCGAATCCAGCCCTGTCCACCACTTTCCTCGCCATCTCGCCACGAGACCCTCCAAAATGGACTCAATTGGGGCCGTGGCGCCTGAAGCAAAGTTGCTTGACGTTACGTTATCCATGCTGATTTGAGGAATGTGGCGCTTTGCATTAGAAAAGCATTCGTGAATAGATAGCGCATCGTTCCATGCTCGGAAGGAATTATGGTGCAGCGGGTGGCGTCCAGCCAAGCTGAGGAAGACATTGGCGTGATCGATCCGGCCGCACGCCTGTCACGTCTGAGCCAGGGGCAGATTGAATGCTTGCTGCTCGTCGACCAGCATCACAGCAGCAAGGAAATCGCGGTAAAGCTGGGAATCAGCCCGCATACGGTCGACCAGCGCATCCGCGGCGCCCTTGAAAAGCTCGGGGTGGACCGGCGCGGCGAGGCGGCTCGGATTGTCGCGGGCGCCATTTCGTCGAATGACGAGGCATATCAGCGATTGATACATCAATCGCCGCACATCGACGCAGGTTCGGGATCAGGACACCAAGAAGCCGCGGTCAGTCATCAGATTCGGCACGCTGACCGTGCGGGGGAGGCCAGTCCTTCCGGTGTCAATACCGAGCAGAGATCGGTCGGTTTTGGCTCTCCCCTGCATTTGCCGTTCGCAACAAGGAGCCACCCCAGCAATGAGATGAGCGTCGGCCTCCGGCTGCTCTGGATCATCCTGATCGCGATTGGCGCGACTTTTTCGGCCGGAATGTATCTGGCCGGCCTCGAAAGCCTTTCACGGATGATCAGCGACTAGCCGCGCCTCACGTCTCTTTCTTTGCTGAACCATGGCCCGGCGCGGGGAACCGCGTTCACGGGAAGGACAAGTCATGCGCAAACAAGTGATCGAAGCCGCCGCTTTCGACGTCGCTACGCAAATTCGCACCGTCGAGGATACTATCGAGACCGCCCTTGCCGAAATTGCGGAGCTGCAGGGCCGCATGGTCCGGGCCCGCGCCGCAGCCGGCATCGCGACGGCGACCGGTCATGAAGCATTCGAGCATCTCGCTCAGGCGATGCAGGGCCTTGTGTCCGCCCGCGGCGGAATGGCCCATTGCCATGGAACGCTGAAGGACACGAAGCAATTCATCCCCGGCCTTCGCACCGTCGGTTTCGGCGATGGCGACGAATGCCCGCCGCAAAAGCCGTCCGCTCAGCTGCGCGTCGTGGCCTGAAGTTGATTGGCCGGGCTGGTGCCCCTAGTCCGGCCACGCCCCTATGCTCCACCCGATCATCTATCATGCGCTGCTGATCGCTGTTTGTGCCTATGCATATTTGCACGGACGCCGCGATGAGCGCTTTGCGGCCACGATTTGCATCGTCGCGACCCTTGCGACCCGCCTTGTCGTATCGCCGGTCGCCAGCCGATATTCGGGCGTTGAGAGCGGCGTGTTTCTGGTCGACCTGCTGACTCTGGCGGGCTTCACCTTCATTGCGCTGCGCACCGACCGCTTCTGGCCATTGTGGGTGGCGGGACTGCAACTGACCACGATGGTCGCACATGGCTTGAAAGCCATCGAAATTAATCTTGTCCCCCAAGCATATGCCGCCGCCGCTCGTTTCTGGGTCTACCCGATATTCCTGATTATCATCGTCGGCACCTGGCGCAGCCATCAGCGAGCACCGCGCGAAGGCATGTCGCTTCCCTCCCCTAGCTAGCGGCTGCAGCAATGCGCTAGGGCGCAATCATGGCTCTGTCGCCAAATGCTGCACGCCAATTGATCGATGCGCTCGACGAGCCAGCCCTGGTCGTCGCGGATTCCCGGACGATTGCCGCAAATGGCGCGGCGTTGAGTTTGCTCGGCCATGCCATAGAGGGATCGGACGTGAGGCTGGCCATCCGCCACCCGGACGCGGTCCAGATGCTGCTCAGCGGCCATACAGGCGACCTCGACCTAATCGGAATTGGCGGAGGGGATCGTCCCTGGACGCTATCGGTCAGGACCATCGACGAGGGCCAACTGCTGGTCCGCCTTGCCGACCGATCGGCGGCGCGGTCGGCCGAGCGGATGCGGACCGATTTTGTGGCCAATGCGAGCCATGAGCTCAGGACCCCTCTGGCGACGGTGATCGGTTATGCCGAGACGCTGACTGAGGAAGGACCGGTCCCGGACGATTTGCGCGCGCGATTCGGGATGACGATCCAGACCGAGGCCCGGCGTATGCTGCGAATTGTCGAAGATCTGATGAGCCTGTCGCGCATCGAGGCCGACCGATATCGGCAGCCGGCGGAGCAAATCGACTTGGGCGAAGTCGCCCGGATCTCGGTTGAGCAAGCTGGAGCTCAGGCCGGTCGGCGCAATTGCCGGATCGAAACTGAGATCGCCACCGGCCTGCCCTTCGTAACGGGTGATTTCGGCCAGATACTCCAGCTCGTCGACAATCTCATCGGCAATGCGATCCGATATGGCTGCAATGACAAGGCCGCGGTCGTCAGCGTCGCGGTCCACGCTGCGGAATTGCGGGTAATCCTCTCGGTCCGCGATCAGGGCGAAGGAATTCCGGCCCAACACCTCCCCCGCCTCACCGAGCGCTTTTATCGGGTCGATCCGGCCAGAAGCCGGGAATCTGGCGGGACCGGGCTTGGCCTGGCCATCGTCAAACATATCGTCGAGCGCCATCGCGCCACGCTCGACATCCGATCATCCCCCGGTCGAGGCACGGAAGTCGTCGTTTCCTTTCCCGTGTCATGAAACGGTAACGAAACCGTCACAGGGAAGCGATGGAACCGGCGCTAGTGACGCAGTCGCGTCGGCATTGGACCGGCCCCATCGGGAGTTAGATGATGAAGAAGATGCTGGTTGCGCTGCCGCTGGTGGCGCTGGTCGCGGCTTGCGGCGGAAGCGGATCGAATGGCGGAGCCGCCGCGCGGTTGAAGATCGTGGGCTCGTCGACCGTTTATCCCTTTACCACGGCGGTGGCTGAGGAATTCCAGCGCGCCAACCCCGGCATCAGCGTCATCGTCGAATTGACCGGCACCGGGGCGGGAATGAAACTGTTTTGCGGCGGCGTCGGGGAGCAGTTCCCGGATATGGTCGACGCCTCGCGCCCGATGAAGGCCAGCGAATATGCCGACTGTGCCAAAGCCGGCGCCAAGCAGGTAATCGAAGTGCCCATCGGTATCGACGGGCTGACCCTGATCCAGGCCAAGGGCCAGCCGGCCCTAAGCCTCACCCTGGCGCAAATCTATAAGGCGCTGGCGGCCAATCCGTTCGGCAAGCCGCAAACCGCGACGACGTGGAAAGACATCGACCCCACTCTTCCAGCAGCCAAGATCCGAGTCCTCGGCCCACCACCTACGTCGGGCACGCGCGACAGCCTGGCCGAGTTGATCCTGGAAAAGGGTTGCGAAAGCGACGAGGCGATGAAGGCGCTGAAGAAGAGCGACGACAAGGCGCACAAGGAAACCTGCACCAAGATCCGCGAGGACGGCGCCTATGTCGAAGCGGGCGAGAACGACAATTTGCTCGTCCAGAAAGTATCGGCCGATCCGGGCGCGCTCGGCGTGCTGGGCTATAGCTTCCTCGAGGAGAATCTCGACAAGGTTGCGCCGGTATCGATTGCCGGAATCGCTCCGACGGAAACGACGATCAGCGATCTGAGCTATCCGGGCAGCCGCAAGCTGTTCGTTTATGTGAAAGGCGAACATATGGCGGCCAAGCCGGCCATCAAGCAGTTCATCGACGCCTTTTCCAAGGCGTGGGGCAAGGGCGGAATGCTCGCCAAGCGCGGTCTGGTGCCGTTGCATGACGCCGATGCCTCGGCGGCAACAGCGCAGGCAAGCGCGCTGAAGCCAGTCGACCCCGCGTCGCTGAAATAGCACCCGGGCGTCGAGCCCCATGACCCTTACCATCGCGCTCGCGGCTGTCTTGGCGATTGCCCTTGCTGCCGGCCTGTTCGCCCGAAACCGGGCGAACAGGCTGCGCGCATCCGGGGCTCGTCTGAACAGCCTGCCCAATTACCATGCGCTCTATGCCGGCTTCTGGTCGGCAATTCCGGCCCTGCTTTTCTTGCTGATCTGGACTCCGGTGCAGTCCGGCCTGGTCGACCAGGCGGTGCTGGCATCGCCCGCAGGGCAACAATTGCCCGCATTCGACATGGTACGCGACACGATTCTGTCCGAAGCGCGCGACATTGCCAGCGGCAGGATTACCGCGGGGTTCAATCCGGAATCTAGCGCCATCGCGCCGCTTTATGCCGAGGCGAGCGGCAAATATGGCTTGATCGGCGGCAGCATCGCGATCCTGCTCGCGATCGGATCGGCCTTTTTCGCGCTTCGCCGCATCGGCGTCGAATTCCGGGCCCGCTCGGGGGTCGAGCGGGTGGTCATGTGGATTCTCCTGGGCGCCTCCCTGATCGCGATCCTGACGACCCTCGGCATCGTTCTCTCGCTGCTGTTCGAAAGCTTGCGCTTCTTCAAGCTGGTCAGTCCCGTCGAGTTTCTGTTCGGAACCACGTGGAGTCCGCAAACGGCGCTGCGGGCCGACCAGGCCGGTTCGTCTGGAGCATTCGGATCGATCCCGCTGTTCTGGGGCACCGCTTTCATCGGCGCGATTATCGCCATGATCGTCGCCATCCCCCTGGGCCTGATGAGCGCGATTTTCCTGACCCAATATGCACCGCAGAAAGCCCGCGCCTGGCTGAAGCCGATCCTCGAAATCCTCGCCGGCGTCCCGACCGTGGTTTACGGCTATTTCGCCGCACTGACCGTCGCTCCGGTCGTGCGAGATTTCGGTTTATCGCTCGGCATTGAATCCGCCAGCAGCGAGAGCGCGCTGGCTGCGGGACTGGTCATGGGCATCATGATCATCCCGTTCGTCAGCTCGATGGCCGACGATAGCATCGCCGCCGTTCCGCAGGCGATGAGCGATGGCAGTCTCGCGCTCGGCGCAACCAAGTCGGAGACGATCAAGAAGGTCGTGCTTCCTGCCGCGCTGCCCGGCGTGGTCGGTGGCATTCTTCTCGCCGTCAGCCGGGCGATCGGCGAGACGATGATTGTCGTCATGGCCGCCGGTCTTGCCGCCAACATGACTGCCAACCCGTTCGCCAGCGTGACCACCGTCACCACCCAGATCGTGCAGCTTTTGACTGGCGACCAGGAATTCGACAGCGCCAAGACGCTCGCGGCATTCGCGCTCGGCCTGGCGCTGTTCGTCATCACGCTGATTCTCAACCTCATCGCGCTTCGCGTGGTCCGCAAATATCGGGAAGCCTATGAGTAGCGTCGCGCAAAGCCGCTGGACCGACGGGTCGATGCAGAACCTGATCGCCAAACGCTACGCAGCCGAGCGCCGGTTCCGGCTTTTGGGGCTGGCCGCCGTCGGCCTGTCGCTGTCCTTCCTCGCCTTCCTGTTGGTGACGATGGTCGCCAAGGGAGCGGGTGGACTAAGCTTGGATTTCCTACAGTTATCGGATTCCACCAACCCCGCCACGGCAGGCGTATGGGGAGCTCTCAAGGGGAGTTTTCTGACAATTCTTGTGACGATGGCGATCGCCTTTCCAATCGGCGTCCTGTCCGCGCTGTATCTCGAGGAGTTCGCGCCCCGGAACCGCTGGACCGACATGATCGAGGTCAGCATCAACAATCTTGCCGCAGTGCCGTCGATCATCTTCGGCCTGCTCGGCCTCGCGGTGTTTCTCAACTTCATGCACCTGCCGCGCTCGGCGCCACTGGTCGGCGGGCTGACCCTGGCGCTGATGACCATGCCGGTGATCGTGATTGCCGGTCGCAACGCCATCAAGACGGTGCCGCCTTCGATCCGCGACGCGGCGCTGGGTGTCGGCGCGTCTAAAATGCAGGTGGTGTTTCACCATGTCCTGCCGCTTGCGCTTCCCGGAATCCTTACCGGCACGATCATCGGGATGGCACGGGCGCTGGGCGAGACCGCGCCCCTGCTGATGATCGGCATGCGCGCCTTCATCGCTTCGCCGCCCCAGGGCATCACCGATCCGTCGAGCGTATTGCCGGTGCAGATATTCCTGTGGTCTGACGAGGTCGACCGGGCCTTTGTCGAAAAAACCAGCGCGGCGATCATTGTGCTGCTGGTCTTCATGCTTCTGATGAACGGGCTCGCCATCTATCTCCGCAACAAATTCGAACGCCGCTGGTAGGCGAGGACATGAACATGATTGACACCATCGTGCCGACCCCGACCGACACCGCCGAACCGGCCGTTGAGGATCGTGCACCCAAAATGAGCGCGCGCGATATCCATGTCTTTTACAGCGCGAAGGAAGCGCTGAAGGGCGTGGACATCGACATCCACGACGATCGTGTGACGTCCTTCATAGGCCCGTCGGGCTGCGGCAAGTCGACGTTCCTGCGTTGCCTCAACCGGATGAACGATACGATTCCCTCGGCGCGGGTGACGGGCCGAATCGAACTGGATGGCGAGGACATCAATGCGGCGGCGATGGACGTGGTGCAGCTTCGCGCCCGGGTCGGCATGGTCTTCCAGAAGCCCAACCCCTTCCCCAAGTCGATCTTCGAGAATGTCGCCTACGGTCCCCGCATTCACGGGCTCGCGCAAGGCAAGACCGAGCTCGAGGCAATCGTCGAGAAATCGCTCAAGCGCGCCGGCCTGTGGGACGAGGTCAAGGACCGGCTGAACGAAAGCGGCACGGCGCTTTCCGGCGGACAGCAGCAGCGCCTGTGCATCGCCCGCGCGATTGCGGTCGATCCCGAGGTGATCCTGATGGATGAGCCCTGTTCGGCATTGGACCCGATCGCCACCGCCAGGATCGAGGAGCTGATCCACGAGCTGCGCGGGCGCTACGCCATCGCCATCGTCACGCACAATATGCAACAGGCGGCCCGCGTGTCGCAGCGCACGGCCTTTTTCCATCTCGGCGAAATGGTCGAGTACGGCAAGACCTCGGAAATCTTTACGAACCCGCGCGAGCAGCGCACCCAGGACTATATCACCGGCCGCTACGGCTGATCGGAGCAACGGACATGGCCACCAGCGGACAACATACGATCAAGGCGTTCGACGAAGACCTCGACCGGCTGCGCGCGCTCATCAGCCAGATGGGTGGCCTGGCCGAGCATGCGATCCGTGAGTCGATGCGCTGCCTGGTCCAGCGCGACCTTTCTGGAGCCGAGAAGATCGTCGAGAATGACAAAAAGCTCGATGCGCTGGAAATCGAGACGGAAAAGCGTGCGGTCCGCCTAATCGCGCTGCGCGCGCCTATGGCCGGCGACCTTCGCGACGTCGTCGCAGCGATGAAGATTTCGAGCGTGGTCGAGCGCATCGGCGACTATGCCAAGAACATCGCCAAGCGCGTCCCTTTGCTCGACAATGTGCATAATATCGAGCCCATTTCCCTGTTGCCCGAAATGGCGCGCATCGCGACCGAGATGGTGCATGACGTGCTCAACGCCTTCGTCGAGCGGGACGCGGAGGCCGCGGTCCGGGTGGTCGAACGAGACCGGGCGGTCGACGATTTCTACAATTCGATTTTCCGGACGCTGCTGACCTTCATGATGGAAAATCCGAACAACATCGGCCAGTCGACCCACCTGCTGTTCATCGCCAAGAACGTCGAGCGCGTCGGGGACCATGCGACCAACATCGCCGAGATGGTGTACTATGCTGCGACCGGCCAGCACCTCGCCGATCGTCCACGCGGCGAAGATCCGCTGAAGGAGCAGGAATGATCCCCAAGCGCCTGCTGCTCGTCGAGGACGACCGATCGCTGGCCGAGTTGGTCTCGTTCCATTTCGACCGCGCAGGCTATGCGGTGACCCGCACCGGCGACGGGGAAGAGGCACTGATCCTGGCCGACGAGGTCAAGCCCGACCTGGTTTTGCTCGACTGGATGATCGAGGGGATCAGCGGGATCGAGGTCTGCCGCCGCCTTCGCCGCCGCCAGGCGACCGCCAACGTCCCGATCATCATGCTCACGGCACGCGGGGAAGAGGACGACCGCATCCGCGGTCTCGAAACCGGCGCCGATGATTATATGACCAAGCCATTTTCGCCCAAGGAGTTGGTTGCGCGAGCCGGTGCGGTGATGCGCCGGGTGCGCCCTGCCCTGGCGGCCGAGGCGCTAGCCTATGCGGGACTGGAAATGGACCTTGTCGCCCACCGCGTGAAGCGCGACGGGGAAGCGATCCAGCTTGGCCCGACCGAATATCGCCTTCTCCGTCATTTCCTCGAGAATCCCGGGCGGGTCTTCTCCCGCCAGCAACTGCTAGAAACCGTATGGCCGCACAGCGAAGACATCGAGCTGAGAACCGTCGACGTCCATATCCGGCGGTTGCGCCTCGCCATTGGCCAGCCGGACCTGGTCCGGACCGTTCGGAGCGCGGGCTATGCGCTGGACGCGGAGGGGCTGAGTTAGCCTCCCGCTCCCTTGCAGGGAGGGGATGACAACGACTAAGCGCCACCCATGGCGCGCAAGAACAAAGGCAAGCACGGCGGCAATCCGAACCGTCCCCGTTTCTGGGGCAAGCACGCGGTGGCGGCGGCGCTCGACAATCCCGACCGCAAGGTACTGAAGGCTTGGGCGACGCGCGAAGCGGCGGACTTCATGAACTTCCCGGCGGGCCTGCCAGTCGTCATGGCCGAAGCGCCCGACCTTGGTCGAATGGTTCCGCATGACGCGCCGCACCAGGGCGTCGTCATCGAGGTTGAGCCGCTGGAGGATATTTGGCTTGGCGACTTGCTGGCCGACGCGCCGGAGCGCGCGGTTTTGCTGGTGCTCGACCAGGTCACCGACCCGCATAACGTCGGCGCCATCCTTCGCTCGGCCGCCGCTTTTGGCGCCATCGGGATCGTGACGCAGGACCGCCATGCGCCGACCGAAGGCGGAGCGCTCGCCAAAGCCGCATCCGGGGCGCTGGAGCGGGTGCCGTGGGTCCGAGTCGTCAACCTTGCCCGCGCCCTGGAGGAAATCGCCGAGGGGGAATTCTGGCGGATCGGCCTCGCCGGCGACGCGGAAACCGAGTTAAAGGATGCGCTTGGACCCGGCCGAATTGCGCTGGTGCTCGGCGCGGAAGGTCCCGGCATGCGCCACAACATCCGCGAGCATACCGACGCGCTGGCCAAGCTGCCGATCTCTGACGCGGTGGAGAGCCTCAACGTGTCGAACGCGGCCGCTGTCGCCCTCTATGCAGCGAGTGTCGCCTGATGGTCCGCACGACCAAGTCTCTCCACGACAGCCTCAACGCCCTCGCGGCGCGGGAAGAGGCTTTCGCCAAGGTGATCGATACCCACGGCAAGCCCGAGCCACGCCTCAGCGAGCCCGGCGTCGAGACCTTGCTCCGCACCATCGTCGGACAGCAGGTTAGCGTCGCTGCAGCGCGATCGATGTGGAACAAGCTGATCGCCCACGTTGGGCAGCCGGTCGACCTTCAAAAGCTGCTTGCAAGCAGCGACGAGGAACTTCGGGAAGCAGGTTTGTCGCGCCAGAAGGCCGGCTATGCTCGGAGCCTTGCCGGCCTGGTTCTTTCCGGAGAACTCGACCTCGCTCATTTGCCGGAAGATGATGAGGAGGCCATCGCCCACCTCACGAAAATCAAGGGCATCGGCCGCTGGTCGGCGGAAATCTATCTGCTTTTTGCAGAAGGCCGCGGCGATGTCTGGCCTGCAGGCGACCTGGCCGTCCAGATCGAAATCGGAAAGCTCCTCGGTCTCGACGGCAAGCCGACCGAAAAGCAGTTGCGCGAATTGGCCGAGGCCTGGCGCCCGCATCGCGGCGCGGCCGCCGTTCTCGCGTGGCACAGCTACAACGCGCCGCCGCTCGGCTAGGCTATCGCGTCAATCCCATGCTGTGCGGACGGGCGCTGAGCCCGCGAAAAACGCGCGGGCCGAGGTCAAGGCGGAACGGCGCCAGCTTCTCATCTTCCTCGCTGCCCCGACCAACGAGGAAGCTGGCCGAGGTCTGGGAATTGTTGCCGAACAGGATGTTGAAGGCGACCAGCGGAACGAACAAGGTGCGCCCTTCCACCTGAAAGCTGTTCAGTTGAGCCAGAGGCAAGCGAACGACGCTTTTCAATGAGATGCGGCCAAGCGGAGGGATCGCGGCGATGCGGTCGCCCTTTCCTATCGGTTGCTGGAAGAAGCCGGCGATCTCGGCATCCTGCCCGGCGTGCGCGCACACCATCCGGGCCTCCACCAGCACATCGCGCGCCGGGGCCGAACCTGAATTGGCGACAACGACGTCGAACTGCAGCGCGACATCGCTTTCGGTGACCACGGCGCGATCCGGTGCGAACTGGATTGCCAGTTCCGGCTTCAAGCGGGTGGATACGATAAGGCCGTCGTTTTCGCGTTCCGGCGCGGGCTCGGGACGAGGCGGAATCGGGTGAGCACGCGGCGCCGTCGGGGCGGCGCGCGGGGGAACGGGATTCGCGCGGGGCCTGATGGGCGGCAACGGTCCCGGCTCCGGCGCCACGTCGGGTACCAGCCCGGCGAACGCCATGCGGCCCGGATCGCCATAGCGCTCACGCTTCTGGCGACGGCTCCACAGGACAAAAGCACCGCCGCCGACCAGCGCAAGTACCGCCGCCAGCCAAGGCCAGGACGGGAATCCGCCCTGGTCGGAGGAGGAATCGGTTTGCGCGACCGGATCATAGGATGGCTGCGGAACCGGGTCTGTGGCGACTTGTGTCGGAAGAGGAGGCGTAACGGTTTCGGGCGTGGGTTGCGGTCGCCCGCCGGCTATGCCCGCCGAACCGGGCGATGGTGCAGGCCCTGCCGATGTCGGAGACACCGCGCGGCGCGACGGACCTGCCGGCGAATCCGTGGCGATATCGCGTACAGTTGGCCGGGGCTGGGTCGACGGTGCGGGCTGCGGCGCGGTGGTGGAAGGCCGATCGGCGGGACGCGTGACCGTGCCGTTGAGGTTGAAGTCGCGAAGCTGCGCCGGTCCAACCGTTTCCGACGATGGCGGAGGCGCGGCGGTAACGTCGACCGGCGCATCCGAATTCTGGGCGGCGGCCGGATTCGACGCGGCCAGCGCCAAGGCCCCCACGGTGCCGCCCAACGTCTTGATGATCATGCGGCGCACTGCCGTCATTTCCCCGCCCTGCTGCTGGCTTGAAAGGTCGCGCCCGCCCGCCCCGATGGCACGCGCGATGCTCTGGCCTGCTATTGGCGCGCAAATCGCGCCAAGACAAGCATTTACGTCGCTAGCGCGCGTCGACCAGCACCAATTCCGCGTCGGCCTCCGCCTCGATCGTGATGAGCTTTTCGCCGGTAATGGCGATACCATCACGGGCGCTGGCTTCGAGGCCATTAATTCGCACGGGCGCCGAGGGAACAAGGTATAGGTGACGCGCCGGGTCCGGCTCATAGGCCAGGCTCGACCCCGCCTTGAGCGTCGCGCCTAGCACTCGCGCGTCGGAATGGATCGTCAGCGCCCCGTCGCCCCAATCGCCGCTGGCCAGCAGCTGGAAACTGCCATCCCGCGCGTCCTTCGGGAATGGCATCATGCCCCAGCCGGGCGTGACTCCGGGACGGTCGGTTTCGACCCAAATCTGGAACAACGTCGTTTCCTCATCCTCCAGATTATATTCGGCGTGAGTCACGCCTGAGCCCGCACTCATCACCTGCACATCGCCGGCAACCGTGCGTCCCTTGTTGCCCATCGAATCCTGATGGCTGATCGCGCCGGTTCGAACATAAGTGATGATCTCCATGTCGCGGTGCGGATGTGGCGGAAAACCGCTCCTCGCGGCAATCCGGTCGTCATTCCATACGCGGATCGCGCCCCAGCCCATCCGGGCCGGATCATGATAGTTGGCGAAGCTGAAGTGGTGGCGAGCATCGAGCCAGCCATGGTCGGCGTGGCCGAGCGAAGCAAAGGGGCGAATGTCGATCATCTCGAATAAATCGGCGCCTGGCCGCAGGCCTTCAAGTGTCAAGAATGTAACCGCAGTTCCCGGGCATATCGCGCAGCCTTTTCTGCGTAATGCGCGGCCGACAGCCGAAGCATCGCGACCTGTTCTTCGCCCAACGTCCGGATCACCCGTGCCGGCGCGCCGACGATAAGGCTGCGCGGTTCGAACCGCTTCCCTTCGGTCACCAGCGCCCCCGCCCCGACAATGGACTGAAAACCGATCACGGCTCCGTTGAGTATCCGCGCGCCCATCCCGATCAGCGCCTCATCCTCGACCGTGCAGCCGTGGAGAATTGCCTGATGTCCGACCGTCACCCTGGCGCCGATCGTCAGCGGCGCGCCGGGATCGGAATGTCCGATCGCCCCATCCTGGAAATTGCTTTCCTCGCCCAGCAGGATCGGCGTGTTGTCGGCCCGGATGACGGCACCGAACCAGACGCTGGCCCGAGCGCCCAGGCGCACGTCGCCGATAAGGTCGGCGGAAGGCGCCGCCCAGGCGGTCGGGTGGAGTTTGGGGGCCGCGCCGTCAATTTCGTAAAATGGCATGCTGCGAAGGTTAGTCCGAACCGGATCGATCGTCGATGCATGCTTTGGCATTGGGGCCCATTCGGTTATGAGAAGGGCAGCTGGACTGACAGGGGTACGGGGATTGGCTGACGGAAAATTGCCTCGGCGGGCTGAGCGCGTGACACTGCGCGCGGATGTCGATTTTCGCCGGCCAGGCGATCATCGCTATCGCGTCAACATACTCGACCTGTCGCCGGAGGGTTGCCGGATGGAGGTGCCCGTGCAGGTTGCGGTGGGCGACACGATCTGGATTTCGCTTCCAGGCCTCGAATCGCTCCAGGCTCAGGTGTGCTGGGTCAAGGAATGGACCGTCGGCGTGGAATTCGTCCGCCCGCTCTACCCATCCGTTTTCGACCTGGTCCGTGAGCGGATGCGCCGGGCGGAATGACGGGCGGCTCGAAACGCCAATTGGCCTAGCAACCCGCCGTGGCCCAATTCATCCTGGTCATCGACGAAGGCACGACCTCAACACGGGCCGTGCTGTTCGCGCCCGACGGATCGGTGTTCGCAAGCGCCAGCCAACCGCTCCTGCAACATTATCCATCGCCCGGGCAGGTCGAACACGACGCCGCCGAGATCTGGACCAAAACGCTGGCTGTGGCGCGGGAAATGGTCGAAAAGGCCGGCGGCGCTGCCCGTGTCGCCGCGATCGGCATCGCCAACCAACGCGAGACAGTCGTCGCTTGGGACCGCGAATCCGGCGAGCCGTTGGGCAATGCGCTGGTATGGCAAGATCGCCGAACCGCCGATCGCTGTGCCGAACTCCGGCAGGCCGGGCACGAAGGCCCCGTCCAAGGGAAGACCGGCCTACTCCTCGATCCATATTTCAGCGCGTCTAAGATGGAGTGGATGCTGGGCGAGCGGGCCGAGGTTCGAAATGCGGGACCGCGGCTCGCTTTCGGGACCATCGACAGCTGGCTCGTCTGGAAGCTGACGCGCGGCGAAGTCCATGTGACCGACGCGACTAACGCCAGCCGGACGATGCTGATGCCCCTGGAAGGAACGGACTGGGACGGCGAACTATGCGGCCTGTTCGGAATAGGCCCTGCCACGCTGCCGGCCATCGTCGATTGCGCCGGCCCGGTCGGAATGACCGATTCCGTCCTGTTCGGCAGCCCCATTCCGATTTGCGCCATGGTTGGGGATCAGCAAGCGGCGACCATCGGCCAGGGTTGCCTTCGGCCAGGCGACACCAAGGCCACATTGGGCACCGGCGCCTTCATTCTAACCAACAGCGGCAATCGTCCGCCGCACTCCTCCAACCGGCTTCTCTCGACCGTATTGTGTCAACTCGACGGACAGCGCAGTTTCGCGCTTGAGGGCAGCCTGTTCGTCGCCGGAAGCCTGATGCAATGGCTGCGCGATTCCGTCGGCCTTCTGGTCAGCGCCGCCGAAAGCGAAGCGCTGGCGCGATCGGTCGAGGACAATGGCGGAGTCTATATGGTTCCCGCCTTGTCCGGCCTTGGAGCGCCCCACTGGAGACCCGATGCGCGAGCGTTGATCCAAGGGATGAGCTTCGCTTCGACAAGGGCGCATATCGTCCGCGCCGCCCTGGAAGCTCAATCGCATCAAATCCATGATTTGATGAAGGCCTATGAGGCGGACGGGGTGCGCTGGGGAAGGTTGCGGATCGACGGCGGGATGGTCGCAAACAACTGGTTGGCCCAGGACCTTGCAGACATGCTCGACCTTCCGGTCGAACGACCGGAATTTCTCGAGACGACTGCGCTCGGCGCGGCAATGCTCGCTTCGGTCGGGGCGGGAATCCATGCCAACTTGGACGCCGCCGCCCAGGCGATGCGCGGCAACATCAGGACATTCGAGCCGGCTATGAGCAGCGATGAACGAGACCGCAGGCTCGCCGGTTGGAAGCAGGCACTGGCAAGGGTTTAGGGTAGCTCCGCGCGCGTCTATCCGCGGCCATTGTGAGCGATGACCTCAGTTCCGCCAATATTGCGGGTAGAGACGCCGTAACTCGGCCAGCTTGGGCAGGTCGTTGACCACTACATAGGGCGCGCGCGGATGGCGGCGCATATAGTCCTGATGGGCGGCCTCCGCGACGCTGAAGCGACCGCTTTCGATCTTCGTCGCGATCGGCTTCCGGCCCGCCGAAGAGCGACCCATCTGGGCGAGGATTTGCCGGGCCTGGTCCCGCTGCGCAGCGTTTTGAGGAAAGATCGCCGAGCGGTACTGAGGTCCGACATCCGGGCCCTGGCGGTTAACCTGCGTAGGGTCGTGGGCCACCCTGAAAAAAATGCGCAGAAGATCGGGATAGCCGATCTGCGCAGGATCGTAGGTGATCCGTACCGCCTCGGCATAGCCGGTCCTTCCCCCGCCCGCGATGCCGAAGCCCGTCTTCGTTCCACCGGCGTAGCCCGACACAACCTTCCGCACGCCCTTTACATGCTCGAACACGCCTTCCACGCCCCAGAAGCAACCGCCGGCAAGAACGGCTGTCTCCGAAGCTGCTTCGGCCCGCGCGGGTTGCCCGCCAAGGAAACACGCCGTGGCCAGCGCGAGTAAGACTTTTTTCACGGCCACCTCCAGTTTCGAGTCGCCTCAATTCACTTGACAGGGCGTCCCGTTCGCGATGTTTTATGAAGGGGGCCACGCGACGCGGGAAAGTTGCATCGAATGACCCCCCATCTCGCTTTGCGAGGGTCAGCCGGGATTGGGAACTCGCGAGCTGATCCAATTCGCAACGCTCGAACGAACCCACGGAATAGGTTTCCTATTTCGAGGTCTCTGGTTCGCCGGGCACGAGATCCTGACTGACGCGATCATCTTCCTGCTTCCTAGAAATCCAGGGTGACGCCGGCATAGACATAACGGCCGAGCGCATCCCAGGTGCCCGGATAAGTGTTGCCGTTGCACGGCCCCGTCGGGCAGGATCCTTGCGAGCTGGTGACCAGCGGCGGATCGTTATCCAGGATGTTGTTCACACCGACGCGCAGGTTGTAATGATCGCCGAGCGCATAGGTCGAGGCGAGGTCGAAGTAGTGCTGCGCCTTCACATGACCGCTGAGCTGAGGAACGGTGCCGGTTAGCGCTTCATCGCTGCTGTTATGTTCATGATCGACCTTGCCCACCATTCGCCACTGCAATGACAAACCAATGCCGTTCGGCATCTGCAAGGTAGTCCGCAACTTGTGCCGCCACTTAGGCATTGGAGCAGAGCTGGAGACGGTCCCGCCGCTGCACACAGAACCGTAGAAGCCGGCGCAATCATAAGGGTCGGCGAGGCCATTGTCGGTAATGTATTTGCGCAGCCAGGTCCCGATGAAGCTGGCCGATAAATTGCCGATCCCGCCAAGCCGATGGCTATAGGAAGTGTTGAAGTCGACCCCGCTAGTCTTGATTCCGCCGACATTGGTCGGCGTATCGACCACGAAGCCGTCGGGCGACAACCAGATCGAACCGGCCGGGTTGCGATGCACCAGGGCGCATGACGGCGCCGGATTGGCCAGATCGGTGGTGTTGGCGACGCAATCGGCCAGGATCGTGTCCGCGCCGAAGCCCTGGATCGCTCCGTTAAGCTTGATGGTCCAATAATCTACCGTGAGGGCAAGGCGGGGAATGAAGCGCGGCTGGAGGACCACGCCGACCGTCTTGGTGGTCGCCTTTTCCGGATTGAGATTCGGATTTCCGCCAAGCAGACCGTTATATTGCTGAGCCGGATTGGACGGGGTTGCCGAGCCGACGGCCAGCCCTTGCGCCTGGCACCCTAGCTCGGCAGCCGTGATGACATGGTCCGAACAGGGATCGGTGCCGCCGTCGAGACCGACGAACTGCGGAGCGAACAGCTCCTGGATGTTCGGAGCACGAACCGCCCGATTATAGGCAGCCCTGAACCGGACATCGCGGATCGGAGCAAATTCGAGGCCGACCTTGTAGGTGTCGGTATCATATTTCCGGTCCGCGCCGGGAATGTTCGCCGCGTGAGTCCGGTACCAGGACTTGCGATAGCCGGCGGTCAGCGTCAGCTCATGAATGAAGCTGCGTTGGACGATCGGGATCGACGCTTCGGCGAACACCTCCTTCACATCGAAGTTGCCGTCGACCGGAAGGGTCGGGGCGCCCTGGCCGGTGAGATCGCCAGCCTGGAACAGCGCGTCAGGATTAAGGGTCAATGTTTCCTTGCGATATTCGAAGCCGGCATTCACGCCGACGCCGTCTTCCGCCCAGGGCGCCCTGATGCCCATTTCACCAAGCGTGCCGGTGAAGTTGATGTTAGCAACCTGCTCCGAAGTCTTGCCCTCGATCACGCCAAATACGTTGAGATAAGCGATCGAGGCTTGCGACGGCGTCGCGAAGATGTCGTACGGAACGCAAGTGGGATCGCTGTTATCGAGCACCGAGCGGCAGATCGGCTGACCGAAAGTCGCGCTTCCCGGTCGATTGTCGGTCACGACATCGAGCGCCTTGTTGAGCCGCGACGTTGAAAATTCGTTGCGGAACACCTGCGTATAATTGGTCCGGCCATATTGATAATAAGCGTCATAGGACCAGGCAGGGGTGAGATCGCCCTTGAACCCCAGCAAACCGCGGAAGTTGGTGTGCGTGAGGTCGGCGATACGCGGGCCCCCTTCGACATTGCGCCGGAGCAGATTGAAATAGGCCTTGTTGTAGGTGTTGCCAGTGGTCGGGTCGACAAAGTCGATCGGCGGGGCACCCGGGTCGGGATTGAAGTTAGCCCCGGTCGCGACCGGGAAGGCACCGATGAATCCATTGATGAGATTGTCGGGGTTGCAGATTTGCGCATTGGCCTGCGCCGACATGAGCGGGTTGTCGCAATTGATCGTGAAGGTGTTGCCGAAGTCACCCGACGGAGCGATCTGCGCCAGCGTGTGGTCGTCCATGAACATGAATTCAAGGTAGGGCTTGATCGCCGGCGTCACTTCATAGTCGGCGAACACACCGGCGATGTAACGCTCGTCCGGCCGCTGGAAATAATTGTACGGGTTGAAGTTGAACAGCGCGATTCCCGGATTGATGGTCCGGTTGGGACCGAAAGTGAAGGTCGTCGAAACGCCGGGGTTGGAGGCAATCGAATTGTCGAAGAAAAAGGCGTTGCCTTCGGCAGATGTCGCCGAGCCGCCGCACGTGGGATTGCCCGAGCCTGACAGGCCGCACACGCTATAATCACGGCGGGCCTGGGTGATCGGCCGGACTTTGCGATAGCCGAAATAACCCATGATATGGCCGCGGTCGTCATCGAAGCCGGTACCGATCGCCATCGTGCCGTCGAACGTCCCGCCGTCGACCACGCTATGCTTGGGATAGCCATAGCCGTCCAACCCTTGCGCGATGCGCGCATCGAGGGCGTCGCTGACGTGGCGGCCATTGGTGATGCCCGGGTCATTGTTGCTATGCTGATAGAAGCTGTACTGGCCGTCGAAGCGGACACCGGTGAACTGGGTATCCATGATGAAGTTGACGACGCCCGCGACCGCGTCCGCGCCGTAGGTCGACGAGGCGCCGCCGGTCAGCACTTCGGCCCGCTTGACGATCGCCGACGGGATCATGTTGAGATCGGCTGCCTGAGTGGAACTGGCCGGATCGCCCGGCGCAAGCCGCCGGCCGTTGACCAGCGAAAGCGTGCGCTTCGAACCCAGATAGCGAAGATCGACTTCCGCCGTACCGCTCGCTCCGTTCGACATGGTCGAGGTCATCGATGCACCCACCGACGGCAGGCTGTTCAGCAAATCCTCGACGCGGGTCGTGCCCTGAAGCTTGAAATCCTGGTTCGACACGACCGTGACCGGCGCAACCGATTCAAGGTTGGCCGACGGAATGCGCGTGCCGGTGACGACGATGTCGCGGGTCTGCTCAACCGGCGTGCCTTCGGCCGAGGTTTCCGGAACCGGCTGCCCTTCGACCGGGCCGCTCGGGTTCGTGATATCGGTCGCTGAATCTTCAGGCAGCGTATCCTGCGCGAACGCCGGCGTGGCGAGCATGCTGGCACCAACCAGAAGTGTGGTTGCGAACAATTGTTGACGATATTTTTGCACCGCGAGTTCCTCCCCTATTCGGAGGCATTGTCAGCGGGTTAGTGAGCGAGATTGAAGGCGCTTTGCCCCCGACGCCTGCTTCTTGCAGCCGAACGGTCGAATCTGGCGATGAACGTCGTTTTTTTGAGGCTGAACGGCAATCGACAAACAGGCCAGGCATCCGCATCCTTTCGCCGTGGAGAAGGAACTGCCCCCGTCGATAGACGATGGAGCGATCGCGCCGCGCCGTTCGACGGCCGGCACGGCACGGCTCTCGTCGTCCCGTGCGCGCGTCGCGCTCGGCCTGACCCTGGCATTTTGGGGTTCCAACTATGTCCTGCTCACGCTCGGGACGGCGCTAAGCAACAACCCGCATCTAGCCGCCATTGCGGGCATGCGTATTCTGACGACGCTGCTGGGCCTTAGCTTTTGCTATTTGATCCACCTGCTCCTGATGCACCCCAGGCTAGCCACGACCAAGCGCAGACTCATCGCACTGGTTCTGGTCGCGCCCGTCGCGGCCGAAACCTTCGCCTGGGCGGTCTATTTCTCCGAAGCCGCGGTGGACCCGAGCCTCTCCGTTTTGCACTTCACCTGGAGCGGGGCGATTCGAACCATCAGCTTCTGGACATGGTTCTTCCTCGCCTGGGCCGGGGTTTACCTGGCGCTGATGTACAGCTTCGATGTCCAGGAGGAGCAGCAGCGGTCGGCGGAGCTTAGGGAGCAGGCGCACGTCGCTCAGCTTCGAGCATTGCACAGCCAGATCAACCCTCATTTCCTGTTCAACAGCCTCAACTCGCTATCCGCGCTGATCCTCGACAAGAAAATGGACGATGCCGAAGCAATGGTGGTCAAGCTCGCCCGGTTCCTGCGGCTTGGCCTGAAGGCCGACCCGAGCCGGAAAATCCCCCTGTCGCTCGAAATGGAGCTGCAAAGGTCCTACCTGGGCATCGAACAGCTGCGCTATCCGGACCTGGCGGTTGACGTTTCGCTGCCCGAGGAACTGGAGCATGCTCTTGTCCCGGCCCTTATCCTGCAACCGATTATCGAAAACGCCGTGAAATATGGAATAGCCGATTTCAACCATGCCCAACTGGATCAGGATTTCAGCGCTCGAGGAAGGTCCCCGCCTGGTGCTGGAAGTATCCGACAAGGACGACGGCAAGGAAAAGAAGAACAAGGATGGGGCGGGCATCGGACTTACCAATATTCGTCAGCGCCTGCGGCTCATCTATGGCGACGATCGCGCCGAGTTGGCCGCGGGCCGGACCGATGACGGTTCATTCCTGGTCAGGCTGAGCTTTCCCCTGGAAATGTCATGACACCGCTTCGAATCCTGACGGTCGATGACGAACCTCTGGCGCTTCGGCGGCTGAGCCTGCTGATGCAGGGGGTGCCGGGCGCCGATCATATTGGAGAAGCCGCCGGCTGCGGTGAAGCGTTATCGGCGATCGCCGCGCTGAAGCCCGATGTGGTGCTGCTCGACATCAAGATGCGCGACGGCAATGGATTTGAAGTCGTCGAGGCGGTGGCCCGGCGACCGCTCGCCCCGGTGATCATCTTCGTCACCGCCTTCGACCAGTTCGCGATCCGCGCGTTCGAAAGTTCGGTCGCCGACTATTTGCTCAAGCCGGTGGACAAGGGCCGGCTGATCCGGGCGCTCGAGCGAGCCCGCCAGCAGATCAGAGCCCAGGATTCGGAGCAGAGGGTCGAGGAGCTCCAGCGCATCGTGCGCAACCTGCGGGCCGCCAGGCGGGAAGAATCCGAGACCTCGTTCGAAACGGAATTCTGGCTACGCAGCGCCAGCGGCCAGGTGCGCATCGGGATCGACGAAATCGATTGCCTGAGCAGCGAGGATGAATATGTCGCAATCCACACGTCGGCCGGTTCCCACCTCATGCGCGGCTCGCTGAAGCAATTTCTTGCCAAGGTGGAGCCTGGCCTGTTCGTCAGGGCCCACCGGCGCTGGCTGGTCAACCGCGAAGCCATCGCGGAGGTGTCGGCCCGGCGGCTCGGACGGACCGAGATCGTGCTCAAGAACGGCCGACGCCTGCCAGCGGGCCGTGTCTACCTCAAGCAACTGCGCCAGATCATGCGGCCATCAAAGCTCAGCTCGGCCGCTTAGGGGCCACTTCGCTTCGTCTGGATCCATAATGCCAGCAGCAGGATTGGCGGAGCAAGCGCGGGCAGTACAAAAGTGATGTTGGGAACGAAGAAGGCAAGTGTCAGAATGGTTTTCTCTGCGAAGGAAAGCCTTTCCCAATCGCTCCAAATGATAATCGCGAAGCCCAGGCAGGCGACGGTCATATCGTAACCAAAGACATAGGGAACAATCAGGAACGTCGCGGTCGCCAAAGCAAACGGTTCGATCCTGCGCGAGCGAATGATGAGCAGCCCAGCTGCGGCGGCGAACAGAATTGAAGCCCCGCCGCCAGCACGCCGCGTCCAAAAGCGGTGTACGCCGACGGCATCATTCGGAAATAGAAGTCGTCAGTTGAGCTGGTCAAAATCTCCATTTGGGCGCCCAGAGTGTTATTGGCGAAGCCAAACCAGGCGGCAGGCTCGAACAGAACGACCGAAAGCACAATCAGCGCCAGAGTCCCGACGACGGCGGCAGCAACCGTTCGCCAGTCCCGGAGGGCGGTCAGGCCGACCAGCAGGCCCATGTGCGGCTTGATCGTCATCAGCGAGGCGATGAGGCCAGCCTTCGCGCCGCGACTGGAAAAGAAGAATATCCACCATGCGCCGAGGATCAGGCCATAATGCCCGTTCCACATATTGAGAGCGGCGGCGGGAGTGAGGACCGCAAGCAAGGGAGCGAAGGGGACGCAGCGTTTGGCCGCCGTGTAGAACAGACCGGCACCAAGCGCCGTCCAGGCAGCAAACGCGACCCAATAGGGAAGCAGCGCGAACGGCGCGGCGAGCAACATCGCGTGGGGCGGATAGCTGTAGTTCTGCACGATGAATTTGCCAAATACGTCACGCAGGGCGAAGCGGAAAACGTCGGCGTCGAACGCCTGCCATGCCCGACCTTCGATCGCGAGCTTTCCCGCCGTGTAGAAATTGGCGAAGTCCCGGCCGGGCGGGGCCCCGGGGTCGACGTTGAGCAGGTCCTTGATGACCAGCACCAAAGCGAAGGATAGGCCGACCAGCCAAAGGCTCGTCCAATAAACGAAAGACGGCCGCGATGAATGGCGAATAACCGAGGCCGCAACACCATTTTGATCAAACACGGCTTCCATAGCTCTTATGGCGGCCTTTCCGCGAAGCTAAGGCAAGCGTCCCGTCGGTGCCTAGCTGCGCACTGTGATTCGACCATGGAGCCAACGAGATGCCGGAAGCCTGGCAATCCAAAGCGTTCTCATATCACCTCATCGCGCATCCCGCTCTGCCCCCAATCCACCGACAAGGGCAGGTCGACCCTTCCGACGATTATGCGAGCGATCGAAAGACAGGCGAGCGATCCCAGGCATCCGGCAACGCCATCCGAAACATAATGCCAGCCCAGAAATATTGAACCGACGCACACTGAACATGAAATAGGCCCATGCTAGCAGTTGAACCTTGCGGTAAAGCGTTCGAACGGCAATCACGATCCAGACCGCCATTGCAACATGCATCGATGGAAAGGCCGATATTCCGCTAGCAAAGTCGGTAGAATCACCAATGTATTTCGCCCATAAATAATCGGAGGCCATGCCAGCATGAGCCGCCGGAACAAAAATCATCGAAGCGTGGACCGTGCCCTAGCCGTTCCCAGAAGATCGGCCCGCCGGATGGCAGCAGAAACTGGCCGACAACACCGATGAGCCCAACCGTGAGAAAAAAGGCTAGTAATACTGCCGATTTGTCGCGATGGTTTGGCGAACAGGGCAGCAGCGAGTGTGAGTTTCAATATCAGCGCCCATAACGAATAAAGCGTATCGATCGCGCGTTCATAAGGCAGCAGAACCGGGTGGATTATGCGCCATGCATCATTGCCAAACATGGCAATTTCTATGGCAGCAAGGGGTTGGTCAGCCCACATACCGGTGAAATGCGGGATGAGGCTCTTAGTCCATGTCAACGACACCAATTGCAGCCAAGCCAGCGCGAAGCCGGTTACGAAGGTGAGATACGTCTGGCGCTGGCGAACGATGGACGATCTGATGAAGTTCATTGCGCTTGCGGGCTTGGTCTGAACCATTCGCCACGCATCAAGCGTGAGCATCGCCGCCGCTACAATTACGATCGCGGAAAGAGCGGCCAGACCATATTCCAAATAGGGGGCGTCGGCATTCATCCCGATATGCCATCCGACGCCGATAATCACGACCTGCTGAAACGCCACGAATAACGCGGCGGGGTAAACCCAATCCCGCTCCATAGCCCTCCCCGCGAGCCGGCGAAATCTAACTCAAACTAAACGAGAGTGGAAGCGTAAGTGGCCCCGGCAGTGGCATCCAGCGCTTCAGCCCCATCCACGCGAGTAATCTCCCGCGTCCTAAACTCCGGTTCGCCGCTGGATCACCCTGCCCCGGCTGTTCCCAGGGGGTCTTAGCGTCAATGGCGCCACGGCCTAGCGTTAGTCTCGCGGCTGTTCCCGCCCAGTCGACGTGAGGCCAGCGCGATCCAAATGCTCGCCAGTCCCCCGGAGTGTCCGAGCAAGCCTTGCCGGGGGCAAGGCGGCGCAGGGCGGCTGCGCGTCATCGTCATGCCCGGCTGTCCCCCGGACAGCTGTGCTTGGCGATGGTGCCCAGGAGAGGTATTCCCGAAGGCATCTAAGCGACTGATTTTCATCATAATTCATCGACTGGAAATCGCCGAAGCCATCAATAGCACCATCACGATTCTTGGAAAGTGGTGGACGCGGCTGGACAGCGAGATTAGATCACTGCGTGGTGTTTTTCTGCGGCTGCCTCAGCGCAAATTCGTCCAATCATCGGTCTCCGGCTTTGACATCAATCGTACGATGAACCGCTCCGAAATGAAGCCGGCGCTTGTCTCGATATAGAGGTGAGCCATCCAATGGATCCTTTGCCTGTTCCCGTGGTAATGAGACAAATCGACTGACACCGCGAGGCGGTTGTCGACGAGGGGCCTGGCGCCCCTCTTGCCTTGGAGACGGTTAACTCATCCGTCGAGCCACGCCGAGTGAATGCCGATGCAATGATAGTCTGTTTTCCCACAAGGTGACCATGGCTTGATCGACTGGGTAATTGTGCGCGGACTGATCGTCGCGGTGGCGGCTGGGCTGTTGATCGGAATCGAGCGCGGCTGGCGATTGCGCGGCAGCCGCGACGGATCGCGCGTCGCCGGCGTTCGCACCTTCACCCTGCTTGGTACGGCCGGCGGCTTGATCGCGCTGATCGCCCAAACTCTGGGTCCATTGGTTGGCGCAGTGCCGCTCGCCGGAATCGTTGCGGTCCTTGTCGTAGGTTACGCTCGCTCGCTCGGCAGGAGCGATCGGTTCGACGCGACCACACTGGTCGCCGCGATGATGGCGCTGATGCTCGGCTTGCTCGCCGGGTCCGGTCAGGCAGGGCTGGCCATCGCTGGGGCAGCGCTGACGACGCTGGTTTTGGCGGGGCGCGAACCAGCGCATCGCTGGGTCAAGCGCCTGAGCCGCCGCGACGTTGACTCACTGGCTTATTATGCCGTCATCGCAGGTGGTGTGCTGCCCTTCCTGCCCAATCACCGCTTCGGTCCGTACGGGGCTTGGAATCCGTTTCAATTGTGGCTGGTGGTCGTGCTGGTCACCGGATTCTCGTTCGCTGGTTATATTGCCAATCGGCTGATCGGCGAGCGCAAGGGCACGCTTGCCACCGCGGTCATCGGCGGGGCTTATTCATCGACCGCGGTCACCGCCTCGCTTGCCGAGCGGATGCGCTCAGGAGAGAAAGGGCCATGGACTGCAGGAATCGCAATTGCGACCGCAGTGATGTTCATTCGCGTGCTCGTGCTGGTCGGATTGCTCGCCTGGCCAGTCCTTTGGCCCATGGTGAGCGTGATCGGACCGGCGCTGATCGCGGCGTGGATCGTCTCCTTGATTGCGTTGCGCCGTTCAAGCCATGAAACAGAAAGCGGCGATGCGGAGGCCGCCCGCAATCCGATCGCACTCCTGCCCGCTCTTGGATTTCTGGTCGCTGTTGCGGGAGCGGCCCTCCTTGTGCGCTGGTCGCAGGCAAGCTTCGGTGAAAGCGGAGTGGCGTGGTCGCTGTTCATTGCGGGAAGCTTCGACGTTGATGCGGCGATCGTCACGCTGTCGGGCCTGCCCGAGCGCGCCATAACCCCATCGATTGCCGCTTTGGCGATCGGCGGCACGGTGGCCGTCAACATGGCTTTCAAGATAGCCGTCGCGGGCGTGACGGCACGGCGCAAGAGTTTCTCGTCAGTGGCCGCGCTGGGCGTGAGCCTCGCAGTGTTGCTGGCGACCTTGGCTTGGAGCTGGCTGATCCTGGACCGATGACGTATACTCGTCAGTCTTTCGGCGCGCTTGCCGAAGCTGCGTTGCCAACGTCAACGGTGAGTGCTTCAGTATGACCCAACCCCTTGCCGTAATCGAGCACCGAGACATTTGCAGTCGGCGCGCATGACCGCTGCCTCCGAGCTTTTTGGAAGTTCGAACGCGGCGAGGTTCGGAACCGCGGTGTCGAACTTTCCATAACCGGACAGGCGACGCCTACATATTTCGGACAAAACCACGAGCGTAGGCGAACCAATCCGGGACGAACCCCTTTTTGATCCGGGGAATAGACCACGCTAAACAGAGTTCCATGCGTTACACCCAGAGCAAAATGCGCGAACTGGTCGCACGTTAGTGTTTCATCCTCAGTCGTCGGCAGCAAGGTCTCGCGGCCTGACTTGTCGCCGAGATACAACCCCGCCGAAATGAGAAACCGCCGCCCTGCCCGGGGACGGGGGGATGTACGGGCAGGACGGCGGCCCTCAGAGGGTCAAAAGCCCAGAAAAAGGCTGACCCGAGCCGATAAACCGACCTTGTCTTCGCGCTGTTCGGCACCCGCCTCGCCGGCGATGCGGAAGCCGCCGCCGCCGCCGATGCCACGCAGCCGCCCGACCCATCCGCTTTCGCGCTGCTCGGGCGACAGAGTGAAGGTGTCGCCATCCTCGAAGCGGGCGCTGGTGTCGCCGAGCGACCCGCCGACGATCTGCCGACGGCCGCCTTCCAGTTCGACCCGGAAGTAGCCTTCGTCGGGCTGCGCGCCGCCCCATTCGAACCCGGCGATCATCAGGCCGTTGACCGCGAACTCGTCGCTCTTGCGCTTGTCGACCGCGAGGTCGAGCGCGCTGCCGCCGCCCTCTTCCTGGTAGCTGTCTTCGCTCATCCGATAATATTCGACGCTCGCCGACGGCCGGATGAAGAAAGAACCGGCCCACAGTTCGTAGCTTCCGAACGCGGCGGCGGAGAACAACGATCCGTTCCACTTGCCCTTGATCTCGCGGTCGATCGCATCCTCGCCCTCGCCGGCCCGGAAGGAGCGCTGCCCCTTGAAACCGATGTGGGAATAGCTTCCGCGCGCCGCGACCTGCAGGCCGCCCGCGGCAAAGCGCCAATGCGCCGCAAGCGAATATTGATTGATGTTGACGCTGTTGTCGGTCGCCTTGTCTTCGTCCTGGCCCCACAAATAGCCCAGCGACGCGCCGACCTGCCCGAAGCCGGTCGACACCTCGGCCATCCCGGTCATGCCCCAGCCGCCAATCTCGTAGCCGGCGGTGTCGCCGATGCTCTTCGATGAACCCCACGCCAGCTGATTGAGCGTCAGGCTGGTCCGGCCGATTTCCTTGTAGGGCGCCTTGGGATCGTTGAGCGCCCGGGCGGCGGTGCGATCGCCCATCGTCACCGCCTCGAACGTGCCGCCGGCATGTTCGGGTAGCATCTGCCGCAGCTGACCGACAAACTGCTCCTGGCCACGGATGGCGAGGAAGCTGCCGCCGATGTCGTCGTCATTGGTCAGGGCCTCGTAGACCGCGTCATAGGCGGCCGTCTCGGAGTCGTTGAGACCGAGCTCGGTCGGCGTTCTTGCGACTGACGTTGACCGCGACCTGATTGCCGCTGACCGCCAGCGTACCCTTGTAAAGGAATGGCAGAAGGTCGCTCGTTGCGGCAAGGTTGCTACCGCCCGTCAGGCTGCCCGCAGTGATAACCACGAAATTGCCCTCGGCATCCGCCACGTTCGCGACGTTGAGGCGCAGCTTCGAGCCGGCGGCGAAGCTTGCCGCGCCGCTTACGTTGAGCTGCTCGATTCCCTGCCGCCTGGCTCAGGGTCACGTCGACCGTGCCGCCGTCAGTGACCGTCAGCGAAGCGATGCTGGCCTGCTGGACCACTCCGAAACTGCCCTTGTTGACCGTCACCGCCAGACCGCCGGCATTGGTGAGCTGCCCGGTGAAGGACAGGTGCCGCCGATCGTCAGCGTATCGGCGCCGCCACCGAAATCGACGGAGCCGTTGAACACCGACGTGCCGCCGGTGGTGATCGCGTCGGCACCGCTGCCGAAAATCAGCTTGCCGCTGGCAATCGCATCGCCCGACAACAGGAACTGTTGGCACCGGCCCCAAAGCTGACGTTTCCGGCCAGCGTGCCATCGGCGAATCCAGTGTATCGCCGCCGGCCCCGAACTTGATGTCGCCGCTGAGGGTCGGCGACGCGAAGCCGGCCGCCACCGCCGTCTGCTTGACGGTGGCGCCGGCATTGTTTGCGGAAAGGTCGATGGCAACGTTGCGGGCCGAGGTCGCGGTCGCCCCGCTCGCGATGATCGAGCCGCTATTCTCGATCAGGCCGAGCGTTCCGGAGCGGTCGATGATCGCGGTGGCGGTGCCGTCG
Source organism: uncultured Alphaproteobacteria bacterium (assembly GCA_963750385.1). Taxonomy (GTDB): domain Bacteria; phylum Pseudomonadota; class Alphaproteobacteria; order Sphingomonadales; family Sphingomonadaceae; genus Sphingomicrobium. Next base: position 52,020 of record CAVVQJ010000009.1, read on the forward strand.
GCACCGGTCGTGGCCCGGATTTCGCCGCTGTTCTTGAGAAGCGGCAGGCCGGCGCCCGCGTCGATGTCCAGCGCGGTGGCGCTCGCCAACGCATGTGCCACTGGTGGCCAGGATCTTGCCGGCGTTGCGCAGTTCGGGCGTGCTCGCCCCGACGCCGAGGCGGACGGCGGTGGCATTGCGGTCCAGCGATTTGGCCTGGATCGTGCCCGTCACGCCGATGCCGTTGGCGATCGAAACAGTGCCGCCCTGCCCGCCGATCTGCAGCGCGTTGCCATCGACCCCGGTATAGACGCCGTCGCCGAGGATACCGCCATCCACGATCAGCCCGAAGCCAGTGCCAGTGCCCTCGCTGGCGCCGATCGTGGTGTTGCCCGACGACCCGATGCGCAGCGCAGCGGCCGACCCATAGGACGCGATCGAGCCATTGCCTTCCTTGGCGTCCTCGATGCCGTCGTCGTCCTCGTCATTGTCGGTCGTGCTGTTGTCCTTGGGTGCGACCGCGAGGATCACCCCTTGGCGACATTGCCCTCGATCGCAACCGCCGGGCCGCCCTGCAACAGGTCGTCGGCATCGAGCTTGCTCGGGTCGGCCGGCGGCGGTGGTGAAGCGATAGCCGGTCGCGACGATGAGCCCTGGAGGACCATCGCGCCCGCTGACATTGCCGGTCGACCGCACTGCGATTGCACCCTGCCCGTTCGCGGTGATCGTCCCCGCCAGCCGGACATTGCCGCTGACGTCGCCCAGTCGAACCCCGACCGAATTGTCGCCGAGCACAGTCGATCGTTCCGTCGTGCGGAAGTTGCCGGTCAACGGCCCGCCGAGCTGGATGCCGGCGCTATTGTTGCCCTCGACCGTGATGGCGCCGGTGGAGGTGACCGATGTTGCCGGTCATGCGCCATTGGTGCGGATGCCAAAGCGGCCGCTGCCGGTGGCGAACGGGCCGTCGAGATCGCCGTCATTGTCGGCGTCGGTCGGTGATAGGGTTCGTCGACGATGATCTTGCCGCTGTTGCGAGATGTCGCTGGTCACGCCGGCCAGGACGTCGACCCCAGCGACATTGTTGATGTTGCCGATCTGGATCGTGCCCTGGTTGTTGAGCTTGTGATTGCTGTCGATGATGACGCCGCCCCCGGCGGTGCCATTCACCACGCCGGTCGGGCTGATCAATATGTCGTCGGGCAGGCCGCCCGCCTTGACGGTCGAAGTGCGGATCGGGCCGGTCACGGTCGTGCTGATCGTGGTTTCGGCCGCGGCCGGGCTCGCCAGCGCGATCATGCAGCTCGAGGCAAGGAAGAATTGACGCATGTGTTGGGTCCCCATCATTCGATTGCGCGCGCGGCCGCCGGTCGGCGGCTGCGCTTCAATCGGTCAGACGGAGGCGCGCCGGGTCTGCCTTGAAAAAAGTTGCTAGAAGCTGTGCTCGAAGCCGAACCGGATGGTGCGCGGACGCAGCGGCGTCAGCTGGTCGGCTCCGGTCGCAATCGGCGCCCCGAAGGCGAAACGGTTGCCGATCTCGTCGGTCAGATTGGTCATTGTCAGCGAGATCGCACGGCGCGAATCGGACGCGCGCAGGATTACGCCCGAATCGACATATTGGCCCTGCTGCTCGCCGAGATACTGGCCGACCCCGAGCCGCGAACGCCCCACGTACCGGGCATAAGCTTCGGTCTCGAGCGTCCAGTCCCGCCCCAGGTGGCGGCGCCATTCGATCGCCCCGCGGGCGATAACGCGGGCGATGTTGGGGATCTGCATCGACCCCTCATCCGCCCCCGCCAGCAGCGCCCGATATGCTTCGGTTGGCTTGGTGATCCGGCCGTCGTTCCACGCCAAACCCGCCTCCAGACGGAGCGCCGGTGTCACCTTAACCCCGCCGTTGACGGTGAAGGTCCACACCCGGCCATCGCCGATATTATCGGTCACCGGCAGCCCCGACGGGTCGAGGAAATCGGCTTGGATATCCCTCCACTGGCTGAGCGTCGCGCTGCCCTGCAGGTCGATTGGGTCGCGGCCCGGCTGCCCATAACGAAACCCCAGTTCGGCGGTGCCGAGCCGGTCGTTGCGGTACAGCCGCACGGTGTCGGCGGCGATCGACAGGCCGCCGGGGCGAAATCCCTGCTGATATCGTGCGTAGAGCGTCAGCCCGTCGAGCGGCCGCGCGAGCAGCGCCGCGGACGGCAGGAAGCGCCTTTCGGTCCGCTCGGTTTCGGCCGCATCGACCTGAATCGCGGCGAGCGGGGACAAATGCTGTCCCGAGCCGGACAGTTTGGAGAACGTAAGCCGCGCGCCGACACTCGCTTCCACCGCGGGCGTAATTTGCGCGCCGACTTCGCCAAAGATGGTCGTTTCACGGACTCGGTTCTCGACCCCGGACAGGTCGACCTTCTGGTCCTGCCGGGTGAGGTCGCGATGAACCTCGAAGCGGTGAGCAATCGAGCTGAAATCCGACGAGCCAACTATAACCATCGGCCATTGGTCGCCACACGCGCGTTTCGTTGCTGATCGCCCGCGCCTTGCTGTGCTGGCCGAGCTGGCGCACCTCATTGCCGGTCGAGGCGTCGAAACGCTCGTCGACATCTTGCCAGGTAGCACCAGTGGTCGATCGAAAGCGGATGCCGCCGACGTCGTTCCGCACCACCAAGCTGGCGAGCGAAAAATCCGAAGCGAAGGGCTGGTCGACCAGGCTGTCGCGGGTCCGGCCCGATCCCGCGTCGTCGGCATATTGGCTGTCGTCGCCGTCGATCCGCTGCGCCGCGCCGGCCACGTCGATCATCCAGCCGGGTGACAGTTCCGCGCTCAGCGTTGCCCGGCCGCCGACCACGCCGATCCGGTTGATGTCCTTTTCGCCGGTCGCCAGATTGTCGATATAGCCGCCCTCGCTGGCGCGATAGGCGACGCCACGAACCGCGAGACGATCGCCCAGCGGGGCATTTATCACCGCCGAGCCATCGTATCCCGGATCGCCGTGCCAGGTGATCGACCCGCCAATCGAGGCCGAACCCGACAATCTGTCGAAGTCCGGCATGTTGGGTTTCAGCAGGACGATCCCGCCGAGCGCCCCGGAGCCATAAAGTGTGCCCTGCGGACCCTCGAGGATTTCGACCGACTGCATGTCGACCAGCTTGAGGTCGGGATCGGGCCCGGCATAGCCGGTGCGAACGTCGCCGAAATATTGACCGACCGGCGACTGGGTCGGGCCGCTGAAGCTCGAATCGGCGATTCCCCGGATGAACAATTTGTTGCGCCCGGCACCGAGGTGGGTTGACGAAAAACCGACCGAGCGGGACTCGATCGCCTCGGCCCCGACCACGCCGAGCGGCGCAAACTCCTTGCCGTCGATACGCGACCATTGGCCGGCAAAGCGCTGCGACAAGGTGTCGCGCTTGCTGGCGGTAACGACGATATCATGCTGCGCCACCACGGCCGGAGGAGCTTTCGCCAACGGAACCGGCCGAGATGCGCGCGGCGGCCGCGGCGCGTTCGTGACGCGCGGCGCGGCGGCCAGCACATAGGCATTGGCCCCGACCTTGCGGACCTTGAGCCCGGCGGAGCTGGCAAGCCGGGCGAGGGCGCTGCCCGTGTCCATCCGACCCCGCAGCGCCGGCGCGGACCGTCCCAGCAGGCTGCGGTCGGGAATCGCAATGCTGACCCCGGCCTGCCGACCGAGCGCGAACGCCACCTGCCCGACCGTCCCGGCAGGGATGTCGATCGGCCTGGAAGCGGCGTGGCCTGGAGCGGCGATGGTCAGGAGGGCGGCGAGCGAAGCGCCGACAGACAACGTCTTAATCGCTAGACCTTTCCTCCAAGTTTCCAACCTCGACCGGATGGCTCAACGGCAGTGCCCAGCAGGGGGCCGAGCGAGCGCGGGTCACGTTTGATATCGGCGACCGACAAGGTGCCGGTGAAACGGCGCGACCCGATAGCGGGATTCGCCGAAATGTCGATCCCCGTCGAGCGGCGGACGTCGGCGACGACGTTGGCGATCGGCTCGTCGAGATAAGCGAGCTGGCCGCGCTCGAACGATCCGACCGACGCGACATCGGCCGGCATTGCCTGCAACAGGGTGGCGCCATCCTCGGTATCGAGCCGATGCCCGCGCGCTAGCCTGAGCTTTGCACCGTCCGGGTCGGCCATCACTGCGCCCTCGCTCACCAATACCCTGCTCGACCGCCCGTCGCGCGACACTTCGAACACGGTGCCGATGTCGACCAGTTGCAGGTCGCCGCTGGTGACATGGACCTGCTCGCCGCCCGCCTCGTGCAGCCGCAGCAGCACCTGGCCCTGTTCGAGCCGCACGGTGCGGCGATCCCAGCCGGCGAGCGCGAGCCTGGTGTCGCCGTTCATGACCAACTGATCGCGGCCGCCGAGCTCCACGATCCGCACCTCGCCGGGACCGGTCGAATGGTCAACCGGCATGATCCGGGGGACGAGAAGCGCGCCTCCCGCCGCCGCGAACACGGCGATCCCGGCAGCGAAAGCGAAGCGACGCCGCTCGGTCCGCCGCTCAGGCGCGGGCACGGCGGCGGGGATCGCCTCGACCAGTGGCAGCAGTTCCGCCTCGTTCGCGCTCAACGCATGAAAGGCGTCGGCGTTGGCCGGGCTCTGCTCGAGCCAGGCGGTGAATTCGTCCCACGCCTCGAAGTCCGGATCGTTGGTCCGCACCTGCCATTCGAGCGCAGCCTCGGATCGATCTGCTGGATTGCTCATCGCCACCTCATGCTCCCCATGACGGAGTTGAACGCGTCATTCCTCATCGATCTTGCCTTTCAGCTCGGCGAGGAGGCGATAAACCATGCGCAAATCGCTCTCGACCGTGCTCGCGCTCAGGCCCCGCTCGGCCGCGATCGCGCGCTGGGTCCGCCCCTCGATGCGGTGATCGCGAAAGATCGCCACCGCCCGCCGAGGAAGCGTCGCCAGCGCCGCCTCGACCAGCGCCAGCCGACGCTTCGAATCAACCTGGCGATCGGGCGCGGGATCGTTGGCCGCGGCGCCGGGCAGGCGGTCGGTCAAGCCCGACCACTCGGTCTCGCGCCGCTGTGCATGGGTTTCGGACCGTCGACGATCAATCATCATGTTGGTCGCTGCCCGGAACAAATAGCCACGCGGATTGGCGATCGGCCCCGGCGGCGAACCAGCAATCCTGATCCACAGCTCGTGCAACAGATCCTCAGCCTCGTCCCCGGCCCCGTGGGCACGCAGGTAGCGAAGCATCGGCTCGCGATGCATCGCGAGAATCTCCTGAAGGCCTTGGTGCTGCATGGCGATGAACTGCGCTTCTTTAGCGGCGACGGCCCGATAGGAAAGCAGATTGATGACGAACCGCGTCGGCACTCCCGTCGGGCGTTTGCTCTTGGCGGAAAACCACTGTTCGCTCCGCGTCGGCGCCGCGCTCTTTCTCTGACGCGACGATGCGCATGGTTCACGGGGACGCCGTCGGCCCTTCTTGGTTGATAGATCGGCAATTGCTGAAAGAGGAAGGCAGCGGAATTTTGAATTGGTGCATTGCGGGCTGTCTGGAATGGCGGAAGTCGGGACTCAGCATCCCCGCTTCGATCAGCCGCGAAACCGCGCGATATCGTGATGAAACCGACGTTGTTGGGGAATGGATCGAGGCGGAATGCGAACAGGGACCGGCTGCTTCGATGTAAAGTCGGCACTATTTATGACTCGTATCGGAATTATTTCCACGAAGTCGGAATGTCGCCCAAATCGCAAGCGGCGTTCACGCGAATGATGGGCACGCGAGGCTTTGGGCGGCAAGCGAGCAACGGCAAACGCTACCTGTTGGGCATTGACCTCGCCCTCGTTGAGTTCAACAAGGACGAGTTGTGCAGTTGTGAAGCGCACGAGCCGCCGCGTCAGTACGGCGACTGTTGTAGGCCGGCCCACCCCAAGCGCGGCCTCCTCGAACTGAAGGCGGATTTCGAACGCAAGATGAGCGTCCGTATCACGGACCGAAACCCGCCAACCGCGATACTCGATTACCTCGATGGGCGCGGGAGTTTCCCCAAGTCATCGCGATGGTGGGGCTGCAACCAGCCTGACCGAACGCCCGAAAGTTCCCTTTGCCTCGTATGGCTGCGAGGTAGGGAAGTTTCGCTCACTAAACGACTGTAAAACATCATTTTTGAAATGATGTGGTGCCCAGGAGAGGACTCGAACCTCCACGCCCTTGCGAGCGCCAGCACCTGAAGCTGGTGCGTCTACCAATTCCGCCACCTGGGCACAGGTTCGTCTTGCGGTAGGCGGCGGCGCTTAGAAGGCGGCAGCCGGTCCTGTCAACCGCGCGGCTGACCCCTTGCACGCAAAAGCCGCTTGGCCCAAGGACGGGGCCGAATTTGCCCGTCCAACCTGCCAAGGATTTTCGAATGGCATCCCCCGGCACCCCGCCCCTCATCACCGTCTTCGGCGGCGGCGGCTTCATCGGCCGCTATGTGTGCGAGGCGTTGCTGAAGACCGGCGCGCGCCTCCGCGTCGCCGAACGCGACCCGCGCAAGGCCTGGTTCCTTCAGCCGCTCGGCGGGGTCGGGCAAGTGTCCGCCATCGCCGCCGATCTTGCCCGTCCGGCGACCATCGACCGCGGCGGTCGAGGGCGCGGATGCGGTCATCAACCTCGTCGGCGTCTTCAACGGCAACCTCGACGCGATTCATGTCGAAGGCGCGCGCCGGGCCGGCGGCGGCGGCGAAGAGCGACGGGCGCCAAGGCGTTCGTTCATGTCAGCGCGATCGGCGCCGACCCGGAAAGCCCGTCCGACTATGGCCGGACCAAGGGGCTTGGCGAGCAGGCGGTGCGCAAGGCGTTCCCGAGGGCGACGCTCATCCGCCCGAGCATCGTGTTCGGCCCCGAAGACGAATTCACCAACCGTTTCGCCGTCGATGGCGCGCTTCCCCATCCTGCCCGTGATCGCGCCCGGCGACGCGCTTCCAGCCGGTTTACGTCCGCGACCTCGGCCGAGCGATCGCCGCCGGCGGCGCTCGACCCCAAGGCGCATGGCGGCAAGACCTATGAGCTGGCCGGTCCCGAAGTCATGACGATGCGCCGAGCTGAACGAGCGGATCGCCGAGTTGGCGGGCGAGGATCCCGGAACTGGTCGACGTGCCCGATTTCGTCGCCGGCGGCCATGGCGATGCTCGGTTTTCTGCCCGGCGCGCCGCTGACCCGCGACCAATGGCTGATGCTTCAGAAGGACAATGTGGCGGACGGCGGTGCTGCCGGGTTCAAGGCCTTCGGAATCGCCCCCACACCGCTTGCCGCCGCCGCGCCCGAATGGCTCGGCCGCTTCAAGAAAGGCGGCCGCTTCGCGCCGCGCGCCACCGCCTGATCCCCCGCCCGTAGCGAGAAAAGCGTGCCGATCCTCCTGCTCGTCATCATCCTCGGCATCGTCGAGGGCATCACCGAATATCTGCCGGTCTCCTCGACCGGGCACCTGATCCTCGCAACCGAGTTGCTCGGCTTCAAGGCGGACCAGTGGGCGCTGTTCAACGTCGCCATCCAGCCGGGCGCGATCCTCGCCATCGTCGTCCTCTACTGGCGGACCTTCCGCGACGTGCTGATCGGCATGTGGAAGCGGGAGCCGTCGGCGTGGCGGTTCGTCCGCAACCTGGTCGTCGCCTTCATCCCCGCCGTCGTGCTCGGCCTGGCGATCGGCGACTATATCGATGCTGCTGCTGGGCAATGCGGTGGTCGTCGCCTGGGCGCTGATCATCGGCGGCTTCGCGATCCTCGTCGTCGAGCGGCTGGCCCAGACCGACCGATAGCGGCGGCGTCGCCAACGTCACGCTGAACCATTCGATCGGCATCGGCCTGGTCCAGTGCCTCGCGATGATCCCGGGCGTCAGCCGGTCGGGCGCGACGATCCTCGGCGCGATGGCGATGGGTGTCGACCGCAAGACCGCCGCCGAGTTCAGCTTCTTCCTCGCCGTGCCCACGCTGAGCGGCGCGACCGTGCTCCAACTCTACAAGCATGGCGCGGCGATGGAGCCCGGCATGACCGGCTGGATCCTGCTCGGCAGCCTCGTCTCGTTCATCGTCGCAGTGGTCGTGGTGAAGGCGTTCGTCGCGATCATCCAGCGCTATGGCTTTGCCCCCTTTGCCTGGTACCGCATCGTCGCCGGAGCCGCGGCGCTGGTCTGGCTGGGAATGCGCTAAACCGCCAAACGATTGACGAAGCGGCAAGAATTGCCATCTTAAGGGCGACTCGCGGGAGTATTGTCATGCGCCAGCTTCTGTTCGCCCTTCCACTGATGCTCGTTGCAGCTCCCGCCGTTGCGCAGCCGCGCCCGATATCGGAAGCCGCTCAGATTCCGCCGGAGCTTGCCGACCCTGCCCTCGCCGACAAGCTGACGCGGGTGTCGGGGACCCTTGCCCAGGCGCTGATGAACCTGCCGGTCGGCGAGATGGAAGCGGCGATCGAGGGTCGCACGCCGACCCCCGCCGACCGCAACGAGCGAGTCCGCGACGAGATCGGCCCCGACGGCGAGCGCCAGCTGATGGCCGAGGTCGCGACCTCCGGCCCCCGGATGCGCGCGATGCAGCAGGCGCTGGTCGACCTCCCTCCCCGCCATCATGGGAGCGCTCGGCCAGGTCCAGGACCAGCTCGAGCGGGCCATCGCCAACATTCCCGACCCGACTTACCCGCGCCGATAATTTTTGTCCGCCGCGCGGTGGACTAGCCCTGCCCGCACGCTAAAGCTGCCCCTTCCATGTGGCAGCTGTTCCAATTCCCCCTGTGCCCCTTTTCCCGCAAGGTCCGGCTCGTACTCGGCGAGAAGGGCGTGGCGCATGAGCTGGTGCGCGAAAATCCGTGGGAGCGGCGGGACGAGTTCATCGACCTCAACCCGGCCGGCGAGACCCCGGTGCTGGTCGATTCGGCCGCCGGGACGACGCTGATCGGGAGCCAGCCGATCGTCGAATATTTCGAAGAGACGGTCGACAAGATGCCGATGATCCACGGCAATGCGGTGGCGCGGGCGGAAATCCGGCGGCTGGCGCAATGGTTCGACGAGAAGCTGTTCCGCGAAGTGGTCGAGCCGCTGATGCATGAGCGGATGCGCAAGCGGCTGGTGTCGCGCGAAAGCCCCGACACGCGGGTGCTGCGCGAGGCGATGCGGATCGCCAACGGCCACCTCGATTATCTCGACTACCTCCTCGACCACCGCCGTTGGATCGCGGGCGCGGGCCTGAGCCTCGCCGACTTCACCGCGGCGGCGCATCTGTCGGTCGTCGATTATCTCGGCGCGCTCGACTGGCGCGGGCACAAGCAGACCAAGGACTGGTACGCGGTGATGAAGTCGAGGCCGTGTTTCAGGCCCCTGTTAGGGGAGCGGATGGAGGTGATCGTCCCGCCTGCGCATTATGACAAGGTCGATTTCTAACCGCCGAGCGCAGGTGAGCGATCGCGAAGCGATCGGGAACCAGCGCAAAGAGACGGTTAGAAGCGGACGGCCTGCCGCGCAGCGGACAGGTCCGACGTCGCGGATTCACTCCGCGCCGGCCCGTCTACTCATGAGTAACAAAGCTATGCCTGCGGCGTAGGGCACCATCATGAAAGGAAGAAACAGCTGCCAATCTTCGAAAAACAATCTTGGACTCGAAATGGCAGCATAGATCGGCAGGCAGAACATCATCGTCGGCGTAATGATCAGCGCCAGGCCAGCATCTCTCAGCCAATTGATTTTGGTCGGTCTCACGCGCCTCAAACCCACTTCGCCGCGACGAGGTAATTCAGCTTCAAATCCTCGCTGAGGTGGAGGCCCCGCGTCGGGCTCATCGCGATGCCTTCGAAGTCGATGCACTCCAGACCCGCCCGGGCCAGCAGGCCGCGCATGGTGTTGGGGTCTATGAACTTGTCGAAGTCGTGGGTGCCCTTGGGGATCTGGCCGAAGCCTTCCGCCAACGTGATGGTCAAGAGCCTCGACCAGGCGGTCTTGTTGGGGGTGGAGAGGATCATCAACCCGCCCGGCGCCAGCCGCTTGGCGAGAGCAGTGATGAACTCTTGCGCGTCGGCAACATGCTCGATCACCTCCATCGAGGTGACGAGATCATACCTTCCGTCCAAATCCTCCACTCCGACCGCACGATAGTCGATCGAAAGCCCCGCGCCCGCCGCATGGGCTTTGGCCACCTCGATCAACTCCGGCGCGGCGTCGATTGCAGCGACCTTCGCCCCCAGTCTCGCCAGCGGCTCGGCGAGAAGCCCCGCCCCGCAGCCGACATCGAGCGCGGTCTTGCCCTCTAGCGGACGGAACGCGCATTCATCGACCTGCCAATGCATGTCGATCATGTCGCGGATGTAGGCGAGGCGAACGGGGTTGAGCTTGTGCAGCATCGCCGACGCGCCCTTGGGGTCCCACCAGTCGCCCGCCATGCCGCCGAAATGCGCGGCTTCCTTGTCCACGATGCTTGATTGCGTCATGCGCCCTACCTAACAGCAGGCCGTCAGTTCAGCCAAGGATCGTCTTTGCCCCGCATCGTCATGAAATTCGGCGGAACCTCGATGGCGGGGATCGAGCGCATCCGCTCGGTCGCGTCGCGGGTGAAGCACGAAGCAGAAGCGGGCAACGAGGTGCTGGTCGTCGTCTCCGCCATGGCGGGCGAGACCGACCGGCTGGTCCAGCTGTGCAAGGAAGCCTCCGCCCTCGCCGATCCCAAGGAATATGACGTGGTCGTCGCCAGCGGGGAGCAGGTGACCGCGGGCCTTCTTGCCATGACGCTGCAAAACATGGGCGTCACCGCGCGAAGCTTCATGGGCTGGCAGTTGATCCGGGCGATTGGAATCCATGGCAATGCCCGCGTCGACACGGTCGAAGCGGTGACGCTCGACGAGGCGCTGAGCAACGGCGCGGTCGCGGTCATTCCTGGCTTCCAGGGGTTGAGCGAGGAAGGCCGGCTGGCGACACTCGGCCGCGGCGGGTCCGACACCAGCGCCGTCGCGATCGCCGCGGGGGTCAAGGCAGACCGCTGCGACATCTATACCGACGTCGACGGAGTTTACACCACCGACCCCCGGATCGTGCCGAGCGCGCGCAAGCTCGCCCGAGTCACGTTCGAGGAAATGCTCGAATTGGCCGGCAGCGGAGCCAAGGTTCTTCAGGTTCGCTCGGTCGGGATGGCCATGCGCGAGGGCATTCCGCTGCGCGTGCTGACCGCGTTCGAAGAAAAGCCGGGTACCGAAATCGTCGCCGAATTGGGGAATGACATGGAACGCAACGCCATCGCCGGAATCGCCGCCGACCGCAACGAGGCCCGTATCACGCTGACCCGAATCCTCGACCGCCCCGGCATGGTCTCGGCGGTAATCGGGCCGCTGGCCGGAGCCGGGATCCAGATCGACATGATCGTCCATTCGGCCACCGAAGGGGTCGGCGAGAGCGACCTCACCTTCACCTTGCCCCGCGCCAGCGTGACGCAGGCGGTGGCGGTCATCGAACCGCTCAAGGCAGCGCTGGGATTCGATCGGCTGCTGACCGACGCGAACGTAGCCAAGGTTTCGATCGTCGGGGTCGGCATCCGTTCGAACCCCGGATTGGCCGCGACGATGTTTGCGACGCTGGCGGAGCGGCGCATCAATTTGCTCGCGGTCAGCGCGAGCGAGATCAAGGTCAGCGTCTTGGTCGCCGAGGATGACATGGAGCTGGCCGTGCGCGTGCTCCACAGCGCCTTCGGCCTCGACGCACCCCAAGGAGCAACCGCATGAGCGGCGAAGGACTAATTTCGGAACCCCGCATCATGCATGGCGAAGCGGGGATGCCTCGTTTGAAAGAACTGATGCATCGCGGGACCGAGTTCCTCGGCGCCGAATGGGCGATCATGGGCGGGGCGATGAGCTGGATCAGCGAGCGCCACCTTGTGTCCGCCATCTCGAACGCCGGAGGGTTCGGGGTGATCGCCTGCGGGGCGATGGGGCCGGAGCTGCTCGACGCGGAAATCGCCGGGACGAAGGAGCGGACGACCAAGCCGTTCGGCGTCAACCTGATCACCATGCACCCGCAGCTCAGCGAGTTGATTGATGTCTGCGCGAAACATGAGGTCACCCATGTCGTCCTCGCCGGCGGCCTTCCGCCAGGCGGTGCGATCGAGCGGATCAAGGCAAGTGGCGCAAAGCTGATCGCGTTCACCCCTGCGCTCGCACTGGCGAAGAAGCTGATGCGGTCGGGCGCCGACGCGCTGGTGATCGAGGGGATGGAGGCCGGCGGCCATATCGGCCCCGTGTCGACCAGCGTGCTGGCGCAGGAAATCTTGCCGCACGTCTCTCACGACATCCCGGTGTTCGTCGCCGGCGGGATCGGGCGAGGCGAGGCGATCGCGGCCTATCTGGAGATGGGCGCGGTCGGGGTGCAGCTCGGCACGCGCTTCGTCTGCGCCCACGAATGCATCGCGCACGAGAATTTCAAAAAGGCCTTCATCCGCGCCTCGGCCCGCGACGCGATTCCCTCGGTCCAGATCGACCCGCGCCTGCCCGTCATCCCCGTCCGCGCCCTCAAGAATCGCGAGATGGAGAATTTCTCCGCGAAGCAGCGCGAAGTCGCCGACCTGCTCGACAAGGGCTCGATCGAAATGGCCGAAGCCCAGCTCCAGATCGAGCATTATTGGGCCGGTGCACTTCGCCGCGCGGTAATCGACGGCGACGTCGAAAGCGGTAGCGTCATGGCCGGGCAATCGGTTGGCATGGTCAAGCGCGAGGAACCGGTCGCGGAGATTTTGACCGAGCTGGTCGAGGAGGCCGCTGCGGCGCTCGGCAGTCGAGGCTAAGTCGTTAAAAACCGTGCATTAAAATGGCCTAATATCGCCATTTTAGGAGAACCGGGCGACGCGTGCTAGCGACGGCAAATGGTGTTGAAGCGTAACAATGTAAAAGTGTCGGGCCAGGGCTCGAGGGCCATGATGTTCTCGCACGGATTTGGCTGCGACCAGCATATGTGGACGCACGGTCGCCAAGTCGTTCGAAGATGATTTTCGGGTGATCCTGTTCGATCATGTCGGCGCCGGTCGCTCGGACCTCGGCGCCTATGACTACGCAAAATATTCACGCCTCGACGGCTATGCCGACGATGTGGTGGAAATCGGGCGCGCGCTGCAGCTGAAAGACGCGATCTTCGTCGGGCACTCGGTCAGCTCAATGATCGGTGCGCTTGCGAGCCTGAAGGCGCCGGGAATGTTCTCCGACCTGATCATGGTTGGTCCGTCACCTCGCTACATCGACGACGAGGACTATGTCGGCGGATTCTCGCCTGGACAGGTCGACGAACTGCTCGAATTCCTGGCCGATAATCATCTGGGTTGGTCGGCAGCGATGGCGCCTGCGATCATGGGCAATCCCGACAGGCCGGAACTGGGGGAGACGCTGACCAACAGTTTTTGCGCAACCGATCCCGACATTGCCAGGGAATTCGCTCGCGTCACTTTCCTGTCCGACAACCGTGCCGATCTTGCGGCAATCCGCGCCAGGACGCTGGTGCTGCAATGCCGGGAAGACATCATCGCCCCGCTCGGTGTCGGCGAATATGTTCATGCCCAAATCCCGAACAGCCAATTCATGTTGCTCAACGCGACCGGCCATTGCCCAAACCTCAGCGCACCGGAGGAAGTGACAGCAGCGATCCGTTCCTTTGTCTGATCCGCCGCCGACCGAAGATCTCGCGGATCTCTACGAAAATGCGCCGTGCGGCTATGTATCGATTTCGCCCGAGGGCCAGATCGTCAAAGCCAATCGGACCTTGGCCGACTGGCTGGGCTGGCAACCGGAACAGCTGGTCGGAAAACCGTTTCACGATCTGCTGAGCTTTGGCGGCCGAATTGCGTACGAAACCCACCTTGCGCCGCTATTGCGACTGAAAGGTAGCGTGAATGAGCTGGCACTCGACCTGCTGAAGGCCGATGGCGAGAAAATCCCGATCATCGCGAACGCCGCGGAAAAAAGAGGGCCGGAAGGCAGGCATTATTTCACGCGCCTCACCCTGTTCAAGGCCGTGGACCGCCGCAGCTATGAACGAAGCCTGCTTGCCGCCCGCGACAAGGCCGAGGCGGAGATCAACCTCGAACAGGAGACCGCCGTCCTTCGCGAGCAATTCATAGCCGTGCTTGGACATGACCTGAGGAACCCGCTGGCCGCATTGGCCGCAGGCGTTCGGATGCTGGAGCAGCGGGAGACATTGACAAATCGGGGCCAGGTCGTGGTCAAAGAAATGGGCGCCAGCATCGGGCGGGCGACGGATTTGGTCGCAAACCTGTTGGATTTTGCCCGCGGGCGCCTGGGCGACGGGCTGACTCTCGACCGCAACAGCGATGAGCCGCTGACGCCCACCCTGGAGCAGGTGGTGACCGAAATAAGTTCCATCGCTCCCGATCGCGAATTCCTTTCCAATTTCTCGATTGCCGAGCCTGTCGATTGCGACCGGGCGCGGATCGCCCAGCTTGCCTCCAACCTATTGTCCAATGCGGTGACCCACGGCGCCCCCGGCCTGCCGGTTGAAATCGAGGCCTACACTCGGGACAACCGTTTGATTCTGTCAGTCGCAAATGGCGGCATGCCGATCGCCCCCGAAGCCCGCGATCAGCTGTTCCAGCCCTTCTTCAGGGGCTCCGTCCGGCGCAGCCAGCAGGGCTTGGGGCTCGGCCTGTTCATCGTCAGCGAAATTGCCAGGGCCCACGGCGGCACCATGGAGGTTGCATCGAACGAGGAAGAGACCCGCTTCACCTTCTCCATGCCCCTCGATCCGGCTTAGTTAGATTGACCAACCAAGCAGCGTGAGGTCGCCAAACCCAGGCAATCGGTTGGTTTGGTCAAGCGCGATAGCCGGTCGCGGAGATTGTTCAGGACCTGGTCGAAGAGGCGGCGGCATCGGGGAGTTGGGGGCTACGCCTCACGTATTGTCGGAATTCGACCCATCGCGGTCATCACGCCGAAATAGGAACTGATTGTCAGATCATTCGACAGAATGGCGGCGGCGCCTTTTCTCTGCAGACATCGGGAATGGAGCGAGTAGTCCTCCAATATTTCATCAGGCCTAGGTTTTTCGCGACCCCCGGGAAGTCGGGGTCGCTCAATGCTCCGCGCATGCTGGGATACCAAAATAGAGAGGCGCCAGGATAATCCCGAGCTGCAATCCGAGATGCAATCTGAAACGCTTGATGGTCGGCACCGAGCGCCCCGAGCAACCTGGCGACGACGTCGTTCTGCTGCTCTTCCGAGAGGACAAGAAGCGCCTGCACGGCTTGCCTCTTCGCGCCGGCATCGCTTGATGCCACAGCTCGATAACCTTTCAAATATGCTGAGCGCATTTCTGCAGAAATAGGTAATGTCGGGTCCGTGAGGAGATTGATGTCACCAGTTTTGGTTGCCGCGGAAACTTCAATGCGTTCCGCGAACCGAGAATCCGGGGCAAGTGCGATGGCCGCCTCGAAATGCGGTTTCGCTTCTTCAATCTTGCCTGCCGCGACCAGTGCATCGGCCAACGTGAGGGGTGTGTAAACGTAGAGCGCGAGCATGTCGTTCGCTTGGCGCAATTGGTCGATTGCGTCGGAAAGTCGTCCGACGTTTGCAAGCATCCAGCCATACTGGTGGTACTCGCAACCGCAGTCGAGCCGCCTGGAGGCAACGGCACGCTTCAACAGATTTTCCCGACCGATCCAATCATGGCGCTCGATCAGCATTGATTTGATATAAAGCGCTTCGCTGTTGTTTCCGTCGATCGCAACCGCGCGGTCGGCGGCTTCGCGACCTTTCGCGCGCGCCTCATCGGCAAACCGACCGTTCTCCGCACTCATCGCAACTTTCCAGTAAGCGCCGGCGACGGCCGCCCAACCCCACGAAAAGTCGGGAACGGCAGCGACCACCCGTTGCGCTGGAATCAAGGCTTTTCGACCCTCCTGCAACACAGGATCCCAATGGCCTTGGCAGAATTGCATGTAGTCGCGAACGACATTGTCGGGCAGCGGCTTCCGGTAAGTGGAAATTCCAAACAGCCCGCAGCGCACTACGTTGCCGGCATCAACGGCAATGTGGCGCGGCACTTTCGAGACTTCGATGCCGTCATAATTGAACTTGTCATTCCACAGCGTCGCTCCGGAACGCTCGTTTGTCAGGAATGTGATGACACGGATCATATCCCCGTCTTGCTGGATTGTCCCCCCCAGCGCATAGGCCGGACCTGCGCCTGGAACCGGGGCTGCCGCCGTAGACACGCCGACCACGCCATCGGCGTTGAACGCGGCCGCAACCTCGGAATTAACCGTTTCGGGCAAGGCGGCAGGCAAATCTGCGGAAAGGAGTTTGAAACCGATCAATCGCACAGTCAGGCTGTGCGCCGCCAAGGTTCCTGGCTTAAGCCACCACGCCGCGATGGCCAAAGCGAGGAGGAGCAAGCCGGCTCCGAGTGCAATAACCACCGGACGCCGCGAGGCGAAGGCTGTCCTCCGCAGAGCGGATAATGGCGCCGTCGAGGATGCTGCAGCCACGCCGGGAAGTTGGGCGATATGGCTGACCAAAGAGTCGATTGATCGGTCCCAGCCATCGAAGGCGTCGATCCACTGCCTTGTAGAAAGCTCGTAGGCGAAAGCGTCGCATGGCTCGACTTCCTCCACCCTGAGCGCAATCACCGGCACACGGTATCGGCTGGCTAGTGAGAGCTCTTTCTTTATCTCATCACTATCATTGGCTGCCTCAGAGAAGACCAGGACCATAGCCCGAGCGGTTCGGATCGAGCGGACAATTGCTTCCTGGTAATTCTCGCCCGGCGCGACGTCGCGCGTAGAGATCCAACAGGGGGTGCCAAGATTCTCAATCGCATTGCAAACCGATAGCGCCCGCTTGCGGTCTTTCGTCGCGTGGCTGACGAATACAGGACGCAAGACCTGATCGACTTTCTCGCTAGGTTGTTCCGGTCCGTTCACGGCGTTCCCCTGCCGACGAGCTCAAAACGTACGTGACATAGATTTCTATGAGAAGTGAATTCGAAGTGCGGACTAACCCCGCAATCCACCTTATCTAACGCCAAACGCGAGAGCCCGCTTTGCACCCATCGGGCATTGGCCAATGTCCGCTTTCCACTCATAGCGGACATTCGCACCTGCGCCGCGTGACAGCGTGCCACCCCATCTGATAGCGCATCGTCATGCCGCTTTCCGCCGCCACCTCTGCCCGGGAAATCCTCACCGGCCTTCATGACGTGATGGCCAAGCGCGGCTCGGCGCAGACCAAGCTGGACAAGGTCGTCGACCTCATCGCCGATGCGATGGAGAGCGAGGTCTGCTCCATCTATCTGCTGCGCGACAAGGCGCTGGAACTGTTCGCGACACACGGCCTGCGCAAGGAAGCGGTCCATGTCACGCGGCTGTCGCTGGGCGAGGGCCTGGTCGGCACCATCGCCGACGAAGGCCGCATCCTTAACCTTGCCGAGGCCGCATCCCACCCGTCCTTCGCCTATCGGCCCGAAACAGGCGAGGAGAGTTTCCACAGCTTCGCCGGCGTGCCCATCATCCGCCGCGAACAATCTGTCGGCGTGCTTGCGGTCCAGCATGCCGATCCGCGACGCTATGACGATGTCGAGATCGAGGCGTTGCAGACCGTCGCGATGGTGCTTTCCGAACTGATCGCCAGCGCGCGGCTGGTCGACGGATCGCGCGGCGCCCGGCGCGACGCGGGCATGCAGCGGATAGCCGGGCTGAAGCTGGTCGCCGGGATGGCAAAGGGGGTCGCCGTCTTTCATCAGCCGCGCGTCGTCGTCGAGCATACGGTGGCCGAGGATACCGAGGCCGAGCGCGCCCGCGTCTATGCCGCCTTTCGCCGGATGCGCGAGCAGATCGACAATATGACCCGCGAGGCCGAGTTCGGGACGGCGGGCGAGCACAATGAGATCCTCGAGACCTATAAGATGTTCGCCTATGACGAGGGCTGGTCGCGGCGGATCAACGAGGCGATCGACAGCGGGCTGACCGCCGAAGCGGCTATCGAGCGCGTTCAGCAACGCACCCGCGCCCGCATGCAAGACATTGATGATCCGCTGCTGAAAGAGCGGATGCACGACCTGGAGGATCTGTCGAACCGGCTGATGCGGATCGTTTCCGGCCGGATGGGGACCGCCGCGCAGACCGGCCTCGCCAAGGACGCGATCCTGATCGCCCGCAATCTCGGGCCGGCCGAGCTGCTCGAATATGACCGGCGGCGGCTGAAGGGCGTCGTTCTGGAGGAAGGATCGCTGACCGCGCACATGACGATCGTCGCCCGCGCCATGGGCGTTCCGGTCGTCGGGCGCATCGCCGACATTCGCCATATCGCCAACGAGGGCGACCCCGTGCTGCTCGACGGCGACATGGGGGCGGTGCTCGTCCGTCCCACTCGTCCGCTGACCACCGCCTTCGATCAGCGCATGGCAATGAGTCAGAAGCGCCGCGCCGAATATGCCGCGCTCAAGAATTTGCCCGCCAAGACCAAGGACGGCGAGACGCTGACCTTGATGGTCAATGCCGGCCTCGCCGAGGATGCGGCGATGCTGGAGGTCGCGGGCGCCGACGGCATCGGCCTGTTCCGGACCGAGTTCCAGTTCCTCGTCGCCGCCACCCTCCCGGGGCGCGAGAGCCAATTCAAGCTCTACAAGAGCGTGCTCGACGCGGCGGGCGACAAGCCGGTCGTGTTCCGAACGGTCGACATCGGCGGCGACAAGGCGCTGCCCTATCTGAGCGACGAAGAAAAGGACGAGAGCGAGAACCCGGCCATGGGCTGGCGCGCGCTCCGCCTTAGCCTGGAGCGCAAGGCTCTGATGAAGGCGCAGGCCCGCGCGCTAATCGAGGCGTCGGGCGGCAAGACGTTGCGGGTCATGTTCCCGATGGTTTCGGAACCCTGGGAATATGAGGAGGCCCGAGCGCTATTCGAGGAGCAGCTGGCCTGGGCGAAGTCGGCCAAGCGGGCCAGTCCCAAGCGGGTCGAGTTCGGCGCAATGCTGGAAGTTCCAAGCCTTGCCGAAATGCTCGATATCCTGCTGCCGCGCGTGGATTTCCTGTCGATCGGCACCAACGACCTGACCCAATTCCTGTTCGCCGCCGATCGCGCCGACCCGCGCCTGGCCGAACGCTATGACTGGCTGAGCCCGGCGATTTTGCGTTTCCTCCGCCGGGTGGTGGTTCAGGCTAAGGAAGCCGGCGTGCCGATCCGTGTGTGCGGCGAAATGGCCGGGCGGCCACTTGAGGCGCTGGCGCTGATCGGCATTGGCGTGGACAGTTTCTCGATTACCCCGGCGGCGGTCGGGCCGGTCAAGGCAATGGTGCGGTCGATCGAGGCCGAGGCAGTGCGCGCCAAGGTCGAATTGCTGCTTGCCAAGCCCCCCGTCAACATGCGCAAGTCCCTTGGCGACTGGGCAAAACGGCATGGCGTGGCACTCGGCTGACGGGCGTGTCCAAGCGCGGTTGACAGGCGCTCGGCACGTCTCGACAAAGGATGGAAATTCAAGGCGGTGAGCCTGGGGGATAGCGATGGACGAAACGGAAGTTGACGGCGGCGTCATGACGGTCGGGCAGCGACTGCGCGAAGCGCGGGAGGCGCAGGGCCTGTCGATCGAGGACATTGCCGCCTCGACCCGGATTCCCACTCGTCACCTGTCGAGCCTGGAAACCGGCGACTGGGACAAGCTCCCCGCCGCAACCTATTCCGTCGGATTCGCCAAAAGCTTTGCCGGCGCGGTCGGGCTCGACCGGGCCGAAATCGCCGAGCAGCTGCGCACCGAGATGGGCGGCACGCGACCGACCACCATCTATCCCGAGGTCTATGAGACAGCTGATCCGGCGCGTTCCATGCCCAAGGGATTGGTGTTCGGCGCCTTGGCGCTGCTGGTGATTGTCGTGCTGGGATTGAGTTGGCTCAGCAATCGATCGATCAAGGGAGATGGGGCATTGCCGCCGGCAGAACAGGTCACCGCGGCGGACTCCAGCCTCGCGGTGCCCGCGCCCGCGCCGACGCCCGCCGTTTCCGGTCCCGTCATGCTGACCGCCAACGACGCGGTGTGGATCCAGGTCAAGGACGGTTCGGCCATTCTGAAGCAGGGCGAACTCGCGGCGGGTCAAAGCTTTGAGGTTCCAGCCAGCGCGACCGCTCCGGTCCTGACCACCGGCAAGCCCGAGGCGTTGAGGATTTCGGTCGGCACCGCCGATGCGCCCGCGGTCGGGCCGGCGGGGCAGACCGTATCGGGCGTCAGCCTGCTTGGCCCGGACCTGTTGCGCGGACCGGCCGCCGCGAACCGGGTGGCACAGCCGTCAGCCCGGGCTCCAGTGGCCGATGCGCCACAGACCAACCTCGTATCTTCCACCCCAACCCAATGATTTCATCGGCGCGACAGGGACCAGGGTCCAGTCTCGCTCCACCATGGCCAAAGGATTTTGAGGATAATCATGCGTTTTCGTGCCGCACTCCCCTTCGTCTTGCTCACTGCCTTCGCCCTGTCGCCGGCTTCCGCGCAGCGGCGCCAGCCGACTCCGGAACAACGGATCGACCGTCTCGAGAAGCAGGTCCAGCAGGTCCAGAAGCGGGTGTTTCCAAAGGGCCAGCCGGCCGACACGGCAGGCTTCAGCGACGACCCCGCCGCGACCCAGGGTTCGGTGACATCGCTCAACAACCGCCTCGACGCGGTCGAACGACAGCTCGCCGATATCGTCCGCCAGGCCGAGGAGAACGGCAACCGCGTCGGCGTGATGGAAACAGAAATTGCGCGTTTGCGCGCCGAGCAGGATCGCCGCTTCCGCGAGATCGAGGCCGCCAATGCGGCCGGTCCGCGCCCGGGATCCGATGGCGCCCAGCCGGCCGAGGCCGACGAGCAGGCGGATGCGCCGCCGCCCAGGCCGCGACCCAAGGTTGAAACCGACCGCACCGAAGTCAAACTTCCTCAATCGACCGGAAACGCCGACGCGGACGCCGAGGCCGCTTATGACGCCGGCTATCAGCTGTGGACCGCCGGCAAATATGACCAGGCGATCAAGTCGCTCCAGGCGATGGCCAAGAAATATCCCGACCATCGCCGGGCAAGCTGGGCCAACAATCTCGCCGGCCGGGCGCTGCTCGACAAGGGCCAGCCGCGCGCCGCCGCCGAAACATTGCTCGCCAATTATCGAAGCGATCCGAAGGGCGAACGGGCGCAGGACAGCCTGTTTTATCTCGGCCAGTCGCTGGTGAAGCTTGGCCAGCCCGGACAGGCCTGCAAGGCCTATTCGGAGCTTGAGGATGTCTATCGCGGCTCGGTTCGCGCGCCGCTCAAGGCCGCGCTCCCAAACGCCAAGGCCGAGGCCAAGTGCAAATAGGAACCAACTGGTCCCGAACTCACACTGCCGGGTGGCCGCCGAATACCCGTTCGTCCTGAGCCCGAACGGTTCTGTGATCGAAAAAGTCTCCTCTCTCGCTTCACCGCCGATCTCGACGCCCTGTTGCCGCCGGGCGAGCGAGTTGGCGTTGCCGTTTCCGGCGGGCCAGACAGCCTTGCCCTCCTGCTGCTCGCCGAGGCGGCCCGGCCGGCCCTGGTGGAGGCGGCGAGTGTCGACCATGGCCTGCGTGTCGACAGCCGCGCCGAAGCCGAAATGGTTGCCGGGATTTGCGAGACTCTCGGGGTCCCCCACCGCATCCTGACCGCGGACTGGAGCGAGCCCCCCGCGACGAACATTCAGGCCGAGGCCCGGACGATGCGCTACCGGCTTCTCGCAAACTGGGCCGAGGAACGAGCACTGCCCGCCCTTGCCACCGCGCACCATGCCGATGATCAAGCCGAAACTTTGCTGATGCGACTGGCCCGAGGGGCTGGCGTCAGGGGGCTTGGCGGCACCCGCGCCCGTCGCGCCCTTACCGAACAAGTGGCGCTGATCCGTCCGCTGCTCGGTTGGCGGAAGACCGAGCTGGTCGCGTTGGTCGCTCAGGCGGGAATCGAGGCTGTCGATGACCCAAGCAACCGCGACCCCCGGCATGACCGCTCCCGAATTCGGCAGGCGTTGGCGGGGGCCGAATGGGCCGACCCTGCCCGCCTCGCTGCCAGCGCTTCCGCGTTGCGCGATGCGGACGAAGCGATCGACTGGGCCATGGCGCCGCTAATCGTGTCGCGCTTCCGGCGCGATGGCGACGCCCTGGTGATCGAGCCCTTCGACCTCCCGCGAGAGCTCCGTCGGCGGCTGCTGTCCGTGGCGTTCGCGGAACTCGGGGCGCCGGCGCCACGGGGACCCGACCTTATGCGGGCGATCGATTCGCTTGATCGGGGCGACACGGTCACGCTGTCGGGACTGAAGCTGGAAGGCGGCACCCATTGGCGCCTCTCCCTGGCGCCCCCACGCCGCAACTGACCGCCGTTCCATTGTTATTAAGGCGAATGAGCCTATTTTAGCGGGCTCACAGAAGGACCTGAGCGAACGTGGACGACAAGCCAAACGAGAAGAAGCCCGGCAACCCCTGGACCAAGTCGCTACTCATCTGGGTGGCGGTGCTGTTCGGCCTGGTGTTGTTCGTTCGCGCCTTTGACAGCGGCAGCGCCGCGCAGGGCGAGCCGCTGGCCTATTCGGACTTCGTCAAGCAGGTCGACGAGGGCAATGTCCAATCGGTGACCATCGCCACGTCCAATGTCGGCAACGTCACGGTCAGCGGCAAGATGGCCGACGGCAAGCCGTTCCGAACGACCGCGCCGGGCGACGCCAATGTGTCCGACCGCTTGATCGCCAAGGGAGTCGGAGTTGCGGTCAAGGCCGAGGAACAGTCGAGCGTATGGCTGATCCTGCTCTATCAGTCGCTCCCCTTCCTGCTGATCCTGGGTATCAGCTTCTTCGTCATGCGCCAGATGCAGAAGAACGCCGGCGGCGGCGCCATGGGCTTCGGCAAGAGCCGCGCCCGAATGCTTACCGAGAAGCAGGGCCGGGTAACCTTCGCCGACGTCGCCGGAATTGACGAGGCCCGCGAAGAGCTCGAAGAAATCGTCGAATATCTGAAGGATCCTGGCCGGTTCGCTCGCCTCGGCGGCAAAATACCCAAGGGCGCGTTGCTGGTTGGCTCGCCCGGCACCGGCAAGACCCTGCTCGCCCGCGCCATCGCGGGTGAAGCGGGCGTCCCTTTCTTCACCATCTCCGGATCCGACTTCGTTGAAATGTTCGTCGGCGTCGGCGCGAGCCGCGTGCGCGACATGTTCGAACAGGCGAAGAAAAGCGCGCCCTGCATCCTGTTCATCGACGAAATCGACGCCGTCGGCCGCCATCGCGGCGCCGGCCTCGGCAACGGCAATGACGAACGCGAGCAAACCCTCAACCAGCTATTGGTCGAGATGGACGGGTTCGAAGCCAACGAAGGCATCATCATCATCGCCGCGACCAACCGCCCCGACGTGCTCGACCCGGCGCTGCTCCGTCCGGGCCGCTTTGACCGCCAAGTGGTCGTGCCCCGTCCCGACATCGACGGCCGCGAACAGATCCTGCACGTCCATATGAAGAAGGTGCCGCTGGCGCCCGACGTCGACGCTCGGGTTATCGCGCGCGGCACGCCTGGCTTCTCCGGCGCGGACCTCGCCAATTTGGTCAACGAAGCCGCGCTGCTTGCCGCCCGCAAGGGCAAGCGCCTGGTCGCCGCGCAGGAGTTCGAGGAGGCCAAGGACAAGGTGCTGATGGGCACCGAGCGCAAGTCGATGGTGATGACCGAGGACGAGAAGAAGATGACCGCCTATCACGAGGCCGGCCACGCCATCGTCGCGCTTCACGAGGAGGCGTCGGACCCGATTCACAAGGCGACCATCATCCCGCGCGGCCGGGCGCTGGGCATGGTCATGCGCCTGCCCGAACGGGACAATTACAGCTATCACCGCGACAAAATGTACGCGAACCTCGCTGTCTCCATGGGCGGTCGCGTCGCCGAGGAAGTCGTGTTCGGCTACGACAAGGTCAGTTCAGGCGCGTCGTCGGACATCAGCTATGCCACCGGACTCGCCCGCGACATGGTGACGCGCTGGGGGATGTCCGACGAGCTTGGCCCACTGCAATATGCGGAGGCCGAAGAGGAAGTGTTCCTCGGCTATTCGGTCAATCGCACAAAGAATATGTCCAACGAGACCGCCCAGGCGATCGACAAGGAAATCCGCCGGATCGTCGAACAGGGCTACGACCGCGCCAAGTTCCTGCTTAAGGAACACCGCGACGAGCTGGAGAAACTCGCCCAGGCGCTGCTCGAATATGAAACGCTGTCTGGTGACGAGATCAAGACCATTCTGGACGGCGGGTCGATCGATCGCGGGTCGACCAGCAAGCCTTCGCTTCCGGCGGCGGGCTCGTCGATCCCCAAGTCGCGACGGCCCAAGCCCGGAATCGGAGGCGCGGCACCGGCAGGCGCTTGATGCGTTAAAGGCGCGTTCAGTGAGGGTCAGCCTTGATGACGCCGACCCCCAGGAGGCCTTTGTTGCATGTCGAAACTTCGCGTTGCGTCCTTGATGTTGCTGGTAGTGCCGGCCGCCGCCCCGGCCCAGTCGATGAATGCCGAAAGCTTCTACAAACGAGCGATGGCGCTAAAGGCCAAAGGCCCGCTCGCCCTGATGTCGCGTGATTTGCAGCCGATGATCAGGGAAGCGAAGGCTGCCGGCCTAAAGGCGCGCGCAGCCCGGCTTGCCGCGGTCGATGCTGGGCATAAGCCCCGATACTGCCCGCCTAAGGGAAGCAAGCGGCTGGGCAATGAGGAATTTCTCAATGCGATGAGCGCCATTCCCGCCGCCGAGCGCGCGGCGATCGACATGACCGAGGCGATGACGCGCATCCTGATCCGCAAATTCCCCTGTCGCTGAGTTAGTCGAACGTGCCGACCCCAATCAGGACGGCCGAGAATAATCCCATCACGATGGTCGCAAAGATGGTGAGCAACGTGGTGCGCCACAGCGCCCCCGCCCTGCCAAGCGAATAGGCGCCTTTTAGCTGCCGATACATGTGGAACGGCGGTATCAGCCACAGCAACCCCGACATTGTCGTCAGTCCGATTGCGCCGAACAGCAGGCCGGAAACAACGAGCAAACTCATGAAGCAGAGCGAATAGGTAACGAACACGGTGTGATCGTAGAGCCGGAACCGGCGGCTGAACGGGAACAACAGCCACAGGAACGGCACCGACAGGGGAATAATCAGCCAGCTGAACTTATAGGCGTTGGTCTTGAGCCTATAGGCCACCAACTCAGGGTTCCTGGCCGCTTTGCTGACGCTGGCTCCGATCCACCCGGGTACCTTCGTTTGGATGCCCATGTTATCGAGATTGCCGCTGCGGACCCCCTCGATCGCTTTCATCTCATCCTTCACTTCGCCGATTTTCTCGTTGAGAGCGGCTGTTGGCCTGCCTGCCTTCACCTCGGTGTCCCGCTGCGCTTCCAGCCTGGTCAGCTTGACTTCGTTATCCCTTAATTCCTCTTGCAGTCCGTGCCTCGCCTGCGCCGGCAGGTCGCCCATTCCGCCAAGCAGGCTGACCGCCGCGAACATCAGGAATATGAGGAACAAGAACAGAGCGATCGGCGACACGAACCGCGCGCGCTCGCCCTCGATATAGCGGCGCGTCAGTTCACCCGGCCGCCACACGAGCAGCGGCAGCGTGCGCCAGGTTTTCCCTTCGAAATGAAGCACGCCGTGAAGCAGGTCGTGAAAAAAGGCACGAAGGGTTCGGTGGATATGAGCGTGCTGGCCGCAGGCATGGCAGTAATCACCGGCCAGAGCGGTGCCGCAGTTAAGGCAACAGCTCTCATGCGTGTGACCGTCGCTTCCGACCTCCCCAGCCGCCGGCTCGAGCGTCCGGCCAGCCATCGCCCCGGTCACGACATCGCCGATCGCTTCGAATTCGCCCATCGCGCCTCCTCCTTGAAGTGATCATAATCTGCCGCGGTGGCGCGGGTCGAGGGGGGATGCTAGCCAGCCAGGCACCTATGCGGCGCATTGGCCTTTTGGGGGGCAGCTTCAACCCCGCGCATCGCGGCCACCGGCGGATGAGCCTGGCGGCGATGGAGGCGCTCGGGCTCGACGAGGTATGGTGGCTGGTTTCTCCAGGCAATCCGCTCAAGCCTGCCAAGGGCATGGCGCCCTATGCCGCACGACTCGCCTCGGCCCGGCTGAAGGCGCGCCGGAGCCGTATCCGGGTCAGCGATTTCGAAGCCCGCGCCGGGACCCGCTACACGGTCGATACGATCGCGGCACTCCAACGGCGCTGGCCTCGTACGCATTTTATGTGGTTGATGGGCGAAGACACTGTGGCCCAATTCCATCAGTGGAAGGACTGGCGCGGCCTGGCGCGCATGGTGCCGATTGCGGTGCTATCGCGGCCCGGCTATGATGACGATGCCCGCGCGGCGCGCGCGATGGGCTGGCTCAGACGGTTCGTCCATCCGCCGGGCCAGGCAAGGAACTGGACGGACTGGAGTGCACCGGCGATTATTTTCCTTCGCCTGCCGCCCGACCGAACGTCCGCCACCCGCCTGCGTGCGCTTAACCCAGACTGGCACCGCCGCTTTTCCAACACCAGCCGGCGCGTTCCATCGACCCCAAAGGAGTAAACTTGGCCGATCCCGTCCATGCGCCTGCCGCCGTTTCGACCGACCCGGTTGACGTCGAGGCGCTGCACAGCCTTGTCATGCAATCGCTCGACGACGACCAGGCGGTCGAAGTGGTGACGATCCCGCTTGCCGGCAAATCGTCAATCGCCGACCATATGGTGATCGCCTCGGGCCGCTCGTCGCGCCAGGTCGCGTCGATGGCGACCAAGCTGGCTGACAAGATCAAGCAGCAGTTCGGACGGATCGTCCGCATCGAAGGACTGCCGGTCGCCGACTGGGTGCTGATCGACGCGGACGACGTGATCGTCCACCTGTTCCGGCCTGAAGTGCGCACCTTCTACAATCTGGAACGCATGTGGGCGTTTGGCGACGAGGCGCCGCCCAAAGCGGCCAGCCCCGGCGCCTGACGCCCGGCCGGTGCTGCTCCACATTGTCGCGCGGGGAAAGATTGGCCGCTCGCCCGAAGCGGAACTGACCGAACGTTATTTGAAGCGCATCGCCTGGCCGACCAAGGTGACCGAACTGCCCGACCGGGGTGGCCAGCTTCCCGACGCCGTCTCCAATTCGGTGACGGTCGTGCTCGACGAGCGGGGCAAACCGCTTACATCGATGGATTTCGCGAAAAAGCTCGAAGGATGGCGCGATACCGGCCGCCGCGAGGCGCGCTTCCTGATTGGCGCCGCGGATGGGCATGAGAAGGCGCTTCGGGACACTTGCGACCTCCTACTTTCATTCGGCCCGTCGACCTGGCCGCATATGCTGGCACGGGCAATGCTGGCCGAACAATTGTTCCGGGCGACCAGCATCCTTGCCGGTCATCCCTATCATCGGGAGGGATGATGCAGCGCCTTGCCGCCCTCTCCCTGTCGGTCGCGCCTTTGCTCCTTTCCGCGGCCAGCGCGCCGGTGGCGTCGGGGGCAGTCACGGCCGACTCGGCGCTCGTTCGCGCCCGAGCGGAGGCAGCGGACGCCGCCAAACGGCTCGCCACGCTCGAGGCGAAAGCGGAAAAGGCCGGTAGCGAGGCCGCGCGATTGCGGGCTGACCGGCTGGCAGCGGCTGCGGCGATCGAGGCGTCCGAGGCTGAGATCAGCGCGTCAAACGCCGCGCTCCGCCTGGCACGAACCCGGGTCCTGCTGGCCGAGCAGCGGCTGGCGAAGCGCCGGGCGCCGCTCGCCGCCTTGCTCGCCGGCCTGGCGACGATGGGGCGCCAGCCGCCGCTGATGACGCTCGCCGACCATGGCTCGGTCGACGAAATGGTCCGGGTACGGGCCCTGCTCGACGCGACCATGCCGGTGATCGAAGCCCGCAGCGCCGCCCTGACGGCTGAATTGAGCGAGCGCCGAAACCTAGCCTCGGCAGCGGATTGGGCACGACAAAAACTGGAGCGCAATCGCGACCAGCTCGCCGTTCGCCGGCTGCGTTTTGCCGAACTGGAGGCCAAGGCCATCGCGCGTGCCGCCCGGGCCCAGGGCGAGGCATTCGGAGCGGGCGAGCGAGTTCTGGCGAGCGGCGAGCTTCTGTCGGCAGCCGGCAGCGACGCCGCAGAGCGCCGGGCCAGTCGAGCCAGTGCGGCGGCGCTGTCCCAACTAGAGTTCGCGCCCGCTCGCCCCGGATCGGGCAATTCGAGGCCGGTCGCGGCGCCAATCGCCTACACCTTGCCGGTCATCGCCCCGCTCACCGAAGGCCTGGGATCGGTGAATCGAGCGGGAATCGCGTCACGCGGGCTGCGGCTCGAGTTCGGCGCGGGGTGCGAGAATATTGGTGCCCGCCGACGGCACCATCGTCTTCGCCGCGCCGTTTCGCGGCGAAGACGGTCTGGTGATCATCGACCATGGTGGCGGTTGGACCAGCCTTTTGCTCGGCGTCGCAAGTGACCGGCCGCGTGGTAGCCGGGTCGCGCGCGGTGAGCCGCTTGGCCGGGCGCTGGGACCGGTCGGGGTTGAATTGCGACAGAATGGGACGCCCGTTTCGCCCGCCTTCATCGCAGCTTCATCTCCGGCGCTGTCAAATGGCGGCAAGAGCCGCTAATCTGCCCAGCGACCAACTCTTTAGGATTTCCGCCGATGCAACGCCTTGCCAAGCTCCTTCCGCCCCTCGCCCTGGTCGGCGCCCTGGCTTTCGTGCCCATCGCCACCACCGCGATGGCCGCCGCCGAGACCGACACACAGAAGGAGCTCGAAACCTTCTTCAGCGTGTTCGAGCGGGTGCGTGCCAATTACGTCGACAAGGTCGATGATCATACGCTGATCAAGGGCGCGATCGACGGCATGCTGGCCGCGCTCGACCCCCATTCGAGCTACGCCGAGGCATCGGACTTCCAACAGCTCAAAACCACCACCGACGGCAATTATGGAGGCCTGGGCCTCACCGTTTCGACCGAAGACGGCGCGGTCAAGGTCATCGCCCCGACCGAGGACACGCCCGCGGACCGCGCGGGGATCAAGGCCGGCGACTATATCACCCACATCGATGGCGAGTTCCTCTACGGCTTCTCGCTCGACGAGGCGGTCGAGAAGATGCGGGGCGCTCCGGGTACCAAGATCAAGCTGACCATCGTTCGCCCGGGGCGCGACAAGCCGTTCGACGTCGCCATCACGCGCGAACGGATCGAGCTCAAGCCGGTCAAGTGGGAAGTGAAGGACAATGTCGGGATCATCAACGTCAATGGCTTCTCGGCCCAGACTGGCGCGCTAACCCGCGAAGCCCTGGCCGGGATCGACAAGGCCACTGGCGGCAAGGCGCTCGGCTATATCGTCGACCTTCGCTCCAACCCCGGCGGTCTGCTCGACCAGGCGATCGAGGTCAGCGACTCCTTCCTCGAACAGGGCGAAATCGTTTCCG
The DNA here is from genome assembly GCA_963750385.1 of uncultured Alphaproteobacteria bacterium. Lineage (GTDB taxonomy): Bacteria > Pseudomonadota > Alphaproteobacteria > Sphingomonadales > Sphingomonadaceae > Sphingomicrobium. Next base: position 81,366 of record CAVVQJ010000009.1, read on the forward strand.
AGCGCGGGCGGGAAGCAAGCGATATCGAGCGATTTTATGCCAAGCCGGGCGACCTGGCGAAGGGCAAGCCGGTGATCGTGCTGGTCGATTCCGGTTCCGCTTCCGCCGCCGAGATCGTCGCCGGAGCGCTGCAGGACCATCGCCGGGCGATCGTCATGGGCGAGCGCAGCTTCGGCAAGGGCTCGGTGCAAAGCGTCATCCAGACGGGTCCGCAGTCGGCGCTCCGGCTGACCACGGCGCGCTATTACACTCCGTCGGGCAAGTCGGTGCAGGCCGGGGGGATCGAGCCCGACATCAACGTCCCGCAGCTAAGCGACGAGGATTACAAGGACCGTCCGCGCCTGCGCGAGGCCGACCTTCGCCGCCACCTGGTCAGCCAGGCGAAGGTCAAGGATGAGGTCTTGGAAGACGACAGCCGTCCCGACCCGCGCTTCACCGCGACCGCCGAGGAGCTGAAAAAGAAGGGCATCAAGGATTATCAGCTCGACTATGCGGTCAAGACGCTCAGGCGGCTGGCCCCGGCCGCGCCGACGGCCAAGACCGCGTCGCGTTAATGCTCGCTCCGGCGATGCCGCGGGACGACGCGCGCCTCGGGCAAGCACGCCTTGTGGCGCTGCTCCTCCCGGCCGCGCTGCTTGGGGGAGCCCTTTTCTCGCAATATGCCGGCGGGCTCTATCCTTGCGAGATGTGCTACTGGCAGCGCTGGCCGCACGGCGTGGCGATCCTGCTGGCGGTTGCCGCGATGGCATCGCCGCTTGGTGCGCCGCGAACCAGGCCGCTGGTGCTGCTCGCCGCGCTCGCCATGTTGATTTCTGGAGCGATCGGGGTGTTCCACGCCGGCGTCGAAGCAGGTTGGTGGGAGGGTATTACGCTGTGTAGCACCAATGGCGCGCGCAGCCTGGAGGATATTTTGAAGGTCCCGCTGGTTCGCTGCGACCAGGTACAATGGACGTTCCTTGGCCTGTCGCTGGCGGCCTGGAACGCGATCCTGTCGATCGGCGGCGCGGCGCTGATCTTCTTCCTCGCGGCATGGAAGACGGCGAAGTGAACAACTGGAGACCCGGCGACAGGCGGCCCGACACGTCCGCGATGTTGCGCGTCAATCAAGCCGGCGAATATGGCGCGACGCGCATTTATGCCGGCCAGCTGGCGGTTCTTGGCCGAAGCTCGGCCGCGGCCCACCAGATCGCGCGCATGGCGGCGCAGGAAGAGCGCCACCTCGAGCGCTTCAACCGGTTGATGGCCGAGCGTCGGGTTCGCCCGACCGCGCTCCAACCGCTATGGAACGTGGCAGGCTTCGCGCTGGGAGCGGCCACCGCGCTATTGAGCGAAAAGGCGGCGATGGCGTGCACCGACGCGGTCGAAACAGAGATCGACCGCCATTATACCGAGCAACTCGAAGAGCTTGGCACCAGCGACCCGGTGCTTGCCGCCGACATCGCCGATTTCCAGGCCGAGGAGCTTGAGCATCGGGCGACGGCACGCGAGCACGGCGCTCAGGAGGCTGCGGGATATCCGCTGCTCAGCGCGGCGATTCGCGCCGGCTGTCGGGTGGCGATCGAGCTTTCGAAACGGATTTGACGGGAACCGGGATGGCGGCTCGACCGCTTATCCCCGACTGAGAGGCAATGTATGACGTTCAATCTGCCCCCAACGACCTTGGCTGCCGCAGGTCTGGCGCTGGCCCTTCCAACGTTGATCGCCCCGGCGCCAGCCCTGGCGCAATCGGGAACGGTTAGTGAAATCATCGTCTATGGAACCGATCCCTGCCCGCGCTCGACCGACGACGCGGTCGTGGTCTGCGCCCGCAAGCCTGAAGGCGAACGCTACCGGATTCCCGAGAAGCTGCGCCAAGGCGGCGCCCGCCAGTCGCGGGAAAGCTGGGCCAACCGCGCAATCGCCTTTGAAACCTACGGCCGGACCGGAATTAACAGCTGCTCACCCGTGGGGGCTGCGGGCTTCACCGGCTGTACCCAACAGCTAATCAACGAGGCCTTCAAGGAACGCAAGGAAGCCGCCGACGAGGGGCGGGCGCCCGAAGAGTGAGTCGAGCCTGCGGTTTGACGGGAGGCGCCCACGCGTCGCGCCGCTTGTTTCCCGCCGTTTGCCGCTAGCCTCCCGCACCATGACGATTTTCTAAGCCACACCTGACCTAGAGGTCGACGACCGCAACGACCGCGCTTTCCTGGGCCATCCCAAGGGTCTCGGCTACCTCGGCTTTGTCGAGGGGTGCGAGCGATTTTCCTATTATTCCATGCAGACGCTGCTGACGCGACCATCGCCAGGCGGATGCCCGGCGGACGGGATGGGAATCTCGCACTGGCCTGACGATAATTCGTGCGTCCTGTAACGCTTCCAGGCGTATCTTCGAATGAAGACAAAAGGTGATTGGGAGAATGAGAATGAGTTGTCCGATATTGCTCGGGACAATTTCTGGTGGCGCGGTGGCGCTCGCTGCGCTGATTGCCCTTGGCGACTCATCGCCGGCATCCGCCGAAGGCCTGAAAGTGCCGGCTCCCACCTTGGTCGAGAAGGCATCCGGAAACCGCGAAGTCGCGATTATCGCCGGCGGATGCTTCTGGGGCGTCGAGGGTGTCTATGAACATGTAAGGGGCGTTTCGAGCGTGACGTCCGGCTATGCCGGCGGAACGTCCGCCAAGGCCGATTATGAAAGCGTTTCGTCGGGCAAAACCGGCAAGGCCGAAGCGGTCCGGATCGTCTTCGATCCCACCAAGGTCAGCTATGCCGAGCTGCTGCGCATCTATTTCTCGGTCGTCGCCGACCCGACCCAAGTGAATCGCCAGGGGCCGGACACCGGCACGCAGTACCGGACCGCATTCTTCCCCCAATCGCCGGCTCAGGCACGGGTGGCCAAAGCCTATATCGCGCAACTGACCAAGGCCCGCACATTCAAGCGCCCGATCGCGACCACGATTAAGTCCGGCCGCTTTGTAACGGCCGAAGCCTACCACCAGGACTTCATGCGCAAAAACCCCGTCCATCCCTATATCCTGGCCCATGACCGGCCCAAGGTGGCGGCGCTCAAGCAACTGTTTCCCGATCGCTGGCGGGGCTAAGCTGACTGAAATTTGTTTGCCAGATGAAGGGGTTGGACATTCAGCGATAAAGAACATAAATAGAACAGATGGGCCAGCTCGACACTCGGCAGAAGCTTGCGATTCTCGCTGACGCGGCAAAATATGACGCCTCTTGCGCATCGTCGGGCACCGCAAAACGCGACAGTCGCAGCGGCAAGGGGATGGGATCGACCGAGGGCATGGGCATTTGCCACGCCTATGCCCCCGACGGCCGGTGCATCTCTCTCCTGAAGATCCTGCTGACGAACAGCTGCATTTTCGACTGTCATTACTGCATCAACCGCAAGAGCTCGAACGTCCGCCGAGCGCGCTTCACGGTCGAGGAAATCGTCCAGCTCACCCTCGCCTTTTACAAGCGCAATTATATCGAGGGCTTGTTCCTATCGTCGGGCATCATCCGCTCTTCGAACTACACGATGGAGCAGCTGGTAGAAGTCGCGCGGAAGTTGCGTGAAGACCATGATTTTCGCGGCTATATCCATTTGAAGACCATTCCGGACGCGGACCCGGATCTCGTCCGTCAGGCCGGCCTTCATGCGGACCGTGTATCGATCAACGTCGAACTTCCCACCGTCGCGGGTTTGGCCCGCCTGGCGCCTGATAAGGATGGTGAACGGATAGAGGGCGCAATGCGCGACATGAAGGGTGCGATCGAAGAGGGCCGTGACGCAAAACTCCGATTTCGCAGCGCTCCCAACTTTGCACCCGCAGGACAATCGACCCAGATGATCGTGGGGGCCGATACCGCCGACGATGGCGACATCGTGATGCGGGCCAGCCAGCTCTATGACCGGTTCGCCCTTCGGCGAGTCTATTATTCGGCGTTCTCGCCAATTCCAGACGCCAGCGCGGTCTTACCGCTCAAACGACCGCCGCTGTTGCGCGAACATCGGCTCTATCAATCCGACTGGCTGATGCGCTTCTATGGCTTCAAGCCACAGGAGGTCGTGGCCGCAACCGACAACGGTATGCTGCCGCTCGATATCGATCCAAAGCTCGCCTGGGCCCTGCAATTCCGGGAAAGCTTTCCGGTCGACGTCAACCTGGCGCCGCGCGAAATGCTTCTTCGCGTTCCGGGGCTGGGGACCAAGGCGGTGAAACGCATCCTGGCGTCGCGCCGATGGCGCAAGCTTACGCTGAACGATGTGGGGCGGCTGACCCTTTCGATCGCCAAGATTCGTCCGTTCGTCGTCACCGCCGATTGGCGGCCGACCATGCTGTCCGACCGCGCCGACCTGCGAGCGCTGCTAGCCCCCAAGGAACAGCAACTCGACTTGTTCGCTGCCTGATCATGCCAGGCGTGAGCCGGACTATTGTTGTCAACCTGTCGGCCGCCGACGATTTCGAAGGGTGGCGCGATGCCGCGCGCGGGCTGGCCGATGCCGCCATTCCCCCGTCAGAAATCAGCTGGCAAGTTGCCGAGGCCCCCGGTGATCTGTTCGCGGCCACTGTTGGGGCGGTGCTGGCGCCGGCGGGTCCAAGCTTTTCGGTGCCTCGCGCCTTCATCGATCTCGCCAGGGCGGCGGTGTGTCATTCGGACCCCGAACGGTTTGCGCTGCTCTATGCCCAACTGCTCCGACTTCGGTTCAATCGCCATGCGTTGGAGGATCGTGCCGACCCACTGCTCAACCGGCTCGAGCGGATGGCGAAAGAGGTGCGCCGCGATGCCCATAAAATGCATGCCTTTGTCCGGTTTCGCGAAGTCGCCGACGATGAAGGCGCTCGATTTGTCGCCTGGTTCGAGCCGGAACATCACATAGTACGGCGCGAAGCAGGCTTCTTCGTGCGCCGCTTCACCAACATGCGGTGGTCTATCCTGACACCCGAACTGTCGGTCCACTGGGATAGGACCAGCCTGACCGAGGGCCCGGGCGCCATTCGCGCCCACGCTCCGGACGACGATCCGGTCGAGGAAATCTGGAAAACCTATTACGCCTCCGTCTTCAATCCGGCACGGGTCAAGGTGAAAGCCATGACCAAGGAAATGCCGAAGAAATATTGGCGCAACATGCCGGAAACCGCGTTGATCGGAGAGCTTCTCGCCGGGGCCCAGGCGCGGGAAGCGGCGATGATCGAAAGGAGCGATGCGATGCCGAAGCAGCCCAGCAACCTGGCCGCTTCCTGGAAAAGCCTGAGGGAAGAGGCCGCCCGCTGCACGCGCTGCGACCTCTACAAATGCGCGACCCAGACGGTGTTCGGCGAAGGCCCGCTGAATGCCGACATCATCTTTGTCGGCGAACAGCCCGGCGACCAGGAGGATCTGGCCGGTAAGCCCTTCGTCGGGCCGGCGGGTCAATTGTTCGACGCTGCGCTGGAAGAGGCAGGGATCGACCGGGCGGCGGACCTACGTCACCAACGCGGTCAAGCATTTCAAGTTCGTTCAGCGCGGCAAGCGGCGCATCCACAGCAAGCCCGACGCTGGCGAAATCGAAGCCTGCCGCTGGTGGATCGAGCATGAGCGCGGCCTGATCAAGCCGGCACTCACCGTGGCAATGGGTGCGACCGCGGCTCGCTCGCTAATCGGCAAGATAGTGACGATCGGCAAGGTACGCGGCGAGCCGCTGACATTGGCCGATGGAAGCGAATGCTGGGTGACCGTTCATCCCAGCTTCCTGCTCCGCCTGCCCGACGAAAAAGCGCGCCGCAGCGAACGCGAGAAGTTCGTCGACGATCTCAAGCGCATTCGCGACCGCGCGAAGAAGCTGGCCGCCTGAATCCCTTCCTTTCGCCCGATTAATCGTTAGCGTGCCGGCATGAACGCGACTGCCGCTGCCGGTGCCGGCTCTTCCGATAGAACCCTTTTCGGCCATCCCCGCGGCCTTGCCTATCTGGCCTTCACTGAATTGTGGGAGCGCTTTTCCTATTATGGGATGACCGCGCTCCTTGCGTTGTATCTCGGCAAGCAGTTGCTGCTGCCCGGCCATGCCGAGCATGTCCTGGGCCTTGGCGCACTCCGGTCGATGTTCGAGTTTCGCGGCCCCATGTCCGACCAGGCCTTCGCCTCGCTGATCTACGGCTGGTACGGCGGGCTAGTCTACTTCACGCCGATCCTCGGCGGGTGGATCGCCGACCGCCTGCTCGGCGCCAAGCGGACCGTCGTCCTGGGCGCCCTGCTGATGAGCGCAGGGCACATCGCCATGTCGTTCGATACCAGTTTCCTCATCGCGCTGGCGATGCTGATCCTCGGGTCGGGCTGCCTCAAAGGGAATATTTCTGCGCAGGTCGGCACCCTTTATCCGGCTGAGGCGGAGTCGCTCCGCGAACGCGGGTTCACCATCTTCTCCACCGGAATCAACATCGGCTCGGTGATGGGGCCGCTTGCTACGGGTGCGGTCGCCGCGATTTATGGCTGGCATGCCGGTTTCGCGCTTGCCGCGGTACTGATGTTGGTCGCGCTGGTCATCTATCTGGCGGGCCAGCGCCACCTGCCCGATCCCGAGATTGCCCGGCGCGAGCGCAAGCAATTGCCGGCGCTGACCACCGCCGAGCGCCGTCGCACCTGGGCGCTCATCGGGCTGATCGCGCTCACCATCCTGCCCAACGTCGCCTATACGATGATCTGGAACATCGGCGTCATCTGGGTCGACCAATATGCCAGCCTTGGCACCCCGCTCGGCCCGGTTCCAGCCAGCTGGTTCAACTCTGTCGACAGTTTTGCGAGCATCCTGGCCGCTGCGCCCCTGATCGCACTTTGGGCATGGCAGGCGCGGCGAGGGACCGAACCGGGCGGGATCGTCAAGGTTGCCATCGGCTCGGCCATCATCGGGGTGTCGGCACTGCTGATGGCGGCCGGAAGTCTTGGACTCCACGAAGGCGGCAAGACGTCCGTCCTTTGGGCGCTGGCCGGCTTCTTTGGCATGGGCGTGGCCTTCATGTGGTATTGGCCGGTGACGCTGGCGCTGGTGTCCAAAGCCGCACCGGGGAAGGTCAACTCCACCTTGATGGGCGGAGCCTTCCTGTCACTGTTCGTCGGATCGACGACCATGGGATGGGTCGGAAGCTTCTACGACCAGATGAGCCCCGCCGCCTTCTGGACGCTGGACGCCGCCATCGGCTTTGCAGGCGCGCTGATCGCGTTCCTGCTCCATCGCCCGCTTTCCCGGACGTTGGGCGACAGACGGGACTAGAGCTTCACCCGAAGCGTCGCCCGCGCCGTGCGCGGAGCGCCGGGGGTCAGATTATTATCGGTGTGGACCGCGCCGATATAATCCTTGTCCAGGACATTCTCGACGTTGAGTTGAAGCGCCAACTGGTCGGTCAAGCCGACAAACGCCGCAGCGTCGAGTCGCGTGTATCCCGGCGACACCACCGCGTTGCTGATCGACGCGAACATCTTAGACTGGCGGTAGAGGCCGAGGCCCAACCCCAGCCGGTCGCTGATGTCGTAGCGACCCCAGAGCGACGCGGTAAATTTGGGAACGCTTGGGACGTCCCTCCCCTCAGGAGCCGCCTGGGTCGTTTTCGTGATCTTCGCCTTCTGCCGCGCCGCCGTCGCGGCGATCGACAATCTATCCGTTAGCTTGCCTGTGGCGCTCGCCTCGATGCCCTTGGAGCGCTGCTCGCCGGTCAGCACCGTCAGCTGCGTGACCGGGTCGGTCGCGCGAGTATTGGTACGGTCGAGGATGTAGCCCGCCAGCGTGACGTCGAAGCCGGCCCTTGGCTGCCACTTGAGGCCGATCTCCCGGTTAAGGAATTTCTCGGGCTCGAGCGAAGCGGTCGTCGCGCTGAGGCTGGAGAATTGGTCACCCGATTGCGGCAGAAAACTCTTCGACCAGCTTCCGTAGAGAGATAACCCCTCCGTCGGCTTGAGCACTACGCCCAGCCGTGGCGACCACAGCGCGTCCTTGCGCGTCAAGGCCGTGGCGGACAGGCGGTCGTCATAGTGAAGCTTGAACCAGTCGCGACGAAGACCCGCGATCAGCTCGACATGCTCGCCGACCTTGGCCTGGTCCTGGACATAGACGCCCCAGGCGGTGGCGTCCGTATCGGCCGCGGTCGCTCGCCGGACGGCGCTGTCGCGGAAGAAGATCGGCGGCAGGTCGTCGGTCTCGTCGATGGGCACGAATATCCGCTAAATCGTTCCGGCCGGGCATCGAAAAATCCCTGCTGGCGGTCGGAGAATGTGTCCTGACGTCCGAAATCGACACCAGCCAAAAGGGTGTGAGTGACGGGACCCGTCACGACTTCACCGACCAGGTCGTTTTGCACGAAGAAGGCCTGGCGTTTGGTGCCGGATTGATAGGCCTCAATCCCGACCACGCCGCCGTTGACCGCGGTTGCGGCCATCGCATTGCGATAATGCTTGTCATAGTCGCCGTAGCGCGCCTTCGCCGTCCAGCGGAGCTTGTCCGAAAAATGATGCTCCGCAGCGACGTCGAACACATGGGCATCGAACCGCAGTCGATTGGCGTCCGGATCGCCGAAGAACTGATCCTGGGCGTGCTTCAACGGCCGCCCGGTTTGCGACGGGATACCGCGATCGACGACGCGGCGGTCGTGCGAATATTCATAGGAGAGATCGATTCGGGTCGCGTCCCCGATATCCCAGCCAGCCGTCGGATTGATGCCGATGCGATACCCGTCGACATGATCGCGGAAGCTGTCGAATTCCTCGTAGACGCCGTTCAGCCGCGCGGACAGCCCGCCCGAAATCGAAGTACTGAGGTCCGCGTCCACGCCCCATGCGCCATGCGTGTCCATCGAAACCGATCCGGTGGAGAAGCGCGAACCGTGCGCTTTCTTGGCCACGCGGTTGAGGATCCCGCCGCCGCCGCCGCGCCCGAAGATCATCGCGTTCGGACCCTTTAGCACCTCGACCCGGTCGAGATTGTAGAGGCCGCGATAATATTGGACGTCGTCGCGGATACCGTCGACGAAGAAGTCGGCGGTGGTATTCTGGCCGCGAAGCAGGATCTGGTCGCGGTGTCCCTCGCCCGAGGCAACGGTCGCTCCGGCAACGGCGCGAAGCACGTCGCCGATCGACTTCATCCCCTGGTCGGCTATTTGCTGGGCGGTGACGACACTTACCGCCTGTGGGACATCCTTCAGCGGCGTGTCGGTCTTGGTCGCGGTTCGCGTGTCCTTAGCATCGTAAGAATCGCGCTGGCCGACGACCATGATCGGGGCTTGCATATCCGCCAGGTCTACCAACGCTTCGTCCGCCGCCAGGACCGGAGCGCCAAGCGCGGAACTTGCGAGCAGCGTGATGATGGAAAGACGAAGCATTCTGGCCCCCGTTGGATATGATTGGGGCCCGACTAGCGTTAATGAAAATCATTCGCAATAGCGAGTTTAGTCGGCGGCACGCCTTTCGAGGGTTAGCGGCAGCCCGTCCTTGGGTCGCAGGGTCACCATCCCGGCGGCGCGAACGTCATGCCCAGCTTCGGCAAACCGCCAGTCGCCCACCCAATGGGCGAGGATGGTAAGCGCCTCCGCCGTTGCGAACTGGGCGCCGACGCAGGTCCGGGGACCCGCCCCGAATGGCAGATATTGGAAACGATGCCGTCCGCCCTTCTCTGCGAACCGGTCAGGGAAGAACGCATCGGGCTCGTCCCAAAGCTTGCGATGCCGGTGCAACAGCCACGGCCAGATCGAGACAATGTCGCCGGGCTCGACCTCCACGTTGCCAATCCGATCGGGGCGGACCGCCTGCCGGTCGAAGCGCGGAACGGGTGGATAGAGCCGCATCGACTCGTTGAGGAACAAGCGAAGCCGCGGCACCCGATCGGCGACATTTTCCGAGCCGTCGGCCAGGGCGGCCCGCGCTTCGGCTGCAAGCTCCTCCTGCAACTCGGGCTGAGCGGCAAGCAGGAACAGCGTCCAGGTCAGCGCATTGGCGGTGGTTTCGTGCCCCGCGAGATAGAAGGTGGCGGCATTGTCGATCGCCAGCGCGCGCGCCTGATCATCCGGGAAACGCTGACGGAGCGCATCGATCACGCCGGTCAGGAAATCGTCGGCGACGCGGCCGTGCCATCGATCGTCGACCACCTCCTCCAACGTCCTCCGAAGGAAAATCTGCCCGCGCTTGCCGGCGCGTCCCTTGGGCGTAATGGGGAATTGCGGCAGCCTGAGCAGCGCCAGCATCCGCGCCTCGGAAAAGCCTTCGATGGCGGCCGCGATGTGGGCCATTGATGTCGTCGAGGTGAGCCGTGGATCGCCGCCGAACAGCGCGAGCGCAATCACCGTCATCGTCGTGCGCGTGGCTTCGGCCGCCATGTCGCGCCGCTCGCCGTCTACCCACCGAGCCATTGCGCCGCGTGCCGCCTCGACGAACATCGACTGCTGGGCCTTGACCGCGCCGGGCGAGAAACTTGCAGCGACGATACGCCGCTGCTCACGCCACAAGTCCCCGTCCGAAGTCAGCAAGCCGGACCCGATGATCGGACCAAGCAAATGTTTGACGATATCGGGCTTGGCGTAATTGGCCGCTTTATCGAGCAGCACATGCTCGACCATGTCCGGGTCGAGCAGCACATGGACCGTGAAGCCAAGAATCTTGCGCCGGAAATATTGCTGTTCGAACGCCCGCTGCGACCAGCCATAGACCGACGTCCTGGCCCGCTCGCCGAAAAACCCCCGCCAGGCCGCCACCGGGTGGGGCAGGCGCGGCGGATGGGGCGGAACGAAGCGCGTCATTCCGCCGCGAGCAGTTGCTCCGCTCCGCCAAGGTCGACCGAAACGAGGCGACTGACGCCCCGCTCGATCATCGTCACGCCGTAGAGTCGGTGCATCCGAGCCATCGTAACCGCGTTGTGAGTCACGATGAGATAGCGCGTGTCGGTCTCCCCGCTCATCCGGTCGAGCAAGTCGCAGAAGCGGTCGACATTGGCATCATCGAGCGGCGCATCGACTTCGTCGAGCACGCAGATCGGCGCGGGATTGGTCAGGAACAGCGCGAAGATCAGCGCGACCGCGGTCAGCGCCTGCTCGCCGCCCGACAACAAAGTCAGCGCACTGAGCCGCTTGCCCGGCGGCTGGGCCATGATTTCCAGCCCGGCTTCCAGCGGATCGTCACTTTCAACCAATTCGAGATGCGCCTGTCCGCCGTCGAACAAGGTCGTAAACAGGCTGCGGAAATGAGCATCGACCTTCTCGAACGCATCTAGCAAGCGGACCCGGCCTTCGCGGTTGAGGCTGCCGATCGACCCGCGCAGGCGCAAGATCGCCTGCGACAGCTCATCCTTTTCGGCGACATTCTGCGCTGCCTGCTGGTCCAGCTCCGCAAGTTCCTGCTCGGCGACCAGGTTGACCGGTCCGATCCGCTCGCGATCGGCGGTCAGCCGCTCGAGCAACTCCTTCTCCAACTCCGGATCGCCGAGATTGGCCGGGTCAAAGCCCAGCTTTTCGGGCAGCAGGGGCGGCGGGCATTCAAACCGCTCGCCGCAGATGCGCGCATATTCCTGGCTCCGCTCGACCTGGGCTTCCGAGCGCGCCGACGCCCCGGCCCGCGCTTCGCGCGCGGCGGCGAAGGCTTCGCCAGCTTCGGCCAGCGCCCGCGCAGCTACCGCGACCGCTTCCTGCGCATCGCGTTCGGCCCCCGCCGTCCGGGCAACCTGGGCCTCGCTCTCTCCCGCCTGCTTCTCGAGCCGTTCGATGTTGGCGGCATGGCGCTCGGGTTCGTCGGCTAATTCTTCCTGCTCCTCTTCCATGGCCATGGCGCGCGCCGCCGTCCCGGCGAGTCGCTCCTCCGCCTGGAGCCCGCGCGTTCGCCATTCCGCGGCTTCGCGCCCGGCGGCCGCATGCCGTTCCCGATCGGCGGCGGTCTCACGGGCTCGGGTCGCCGAGCGCGCCCGGCAGTCCGCAACCGTGTCACCGGCGGCGGAGGCCACCGATCGAGCGCCTTCCACCTCGGTCAGAAGTGTGCCCGGATCGGGCAGGGCAGCCAGGCTGCGGGCGGCGACGGCGACCGCCTCTCTGGCGGCTTCTGCGAGCGGAACAAGATCGGCACGGCGATCTTCCAGCCCCGCCTTTTGCGCGTCGAGCCGCTCGATCGCGGTGGCGGCCGAGTCCCCCGCCCGCGCCGCCTCTCGCGCCGATCTCTCTGCCTCTGCCGTCCGGGCCCGGGCTTGCTCCGCGTCGCTCCGATGGCGCTCCATCGATGCCACCGCCAATTCGCGTGCTTCCTCGGCTTTCCCAACGGTGGCCTCAAGTCCCGGGATGGTCCGGTCGATATCCGACAGGCGATTGGCGCGCAGCAAGCGTTCGGCCGCAGCGGCGCCGCTGCCGACGCTGACGAACCCGTCCCACCGCCGCAGTTGCCCGTCGCGCGTGACCAGCCGTTGCCCGACGGCAAGCACTTGCCCGTCGTCGGCATCGGCAACTCCGACCTGGGCCAGCCGGCGGCGCAGCGCTACCGGAGCCTTGACATGATCGACCAGAGAAGCAAGGCCGGGTGCGAGCGACGGATCGCCTGCCTCCGGCTCGCTACCCTGCCACCGTCTCGGTCCTTCCGATCCCAGAACCGCCTCAATATCGTCGCCCAACGCGGCCGCCAGCGCCCGCTCATAGCCCGGGGCCGCCCTTAGCTCGGCCAAGGCCGCGCCGCCGCCATGGTCGAGTGCCCGAATCAAGGCATCGCGCTCCGCCATCGCCGCGCTCAGCGCCGCCCGTGCTGCTGCAAGCTTGCTCTCGGCTTCATCGCGCGCGCTCGCCGCTTCGGCCCTGCCCTGCTCCGCTTCGACGAGCGCCCGCTCAGCCTGCACCAGCTCCTTTGCCGCCGCTTCTCCCTGCCGCCTGGATTGCTCGATCGACGCGCGCTCGCTCGCACCATCGCCGACGGCTGCAAGCTGATCGGCCAGCCGTTGCACTTCGCCCGCGATGCGCTCAGCCTGGTTCCGCGCGGCCTCGAGCGCGGCTTCAGCCACTCGCCGCTCGGCACGCATCGCCGCTTCCCTGGCCAGTAGGGCGGCCAACGAGGCTTCGGCTTCGCGCGATGCCGCTTCGGCCTGGGTCAGTTCGGCGGCAATGCGCGCCGACACCGTCTCCGCGTCGGCCAACCGGGCATCGATCGCCGAGCGTTCCTGGTCGATCGTCTCCACCGCCCGCGCTGCGTCGGCTTTCAACGCGACCTCGCGCGCGGTTTCCGCGGACAATGCCTGCGAGAGCCGTTCAAGCTCGGCGAGGCGGCGAACCACCGTATCGCGCTTGGCCCGCGCCGTAGCCAGTTCATGCGCCAGGGTCCGCCCGGCATCGCGCGCCGCGACCGCCGCATCGCGCCGCTCGGCCAGTGCGGCCGCGGTCTGCTCCTGAAGCGACTGCGCCGCCTGCATGGCCGACTGCAGCCGCGCGACCTCAACCTCGGCGGCCTTCGCCTCCTCCGCGGCCTCGGCCGCGGCCCGGTCCGCCTCCGACCAACGGGCGAAGACCAGCTTGCCCTCGGCGAGTCGAATCTTGTCGGTCAGCGCCCGGTATCGCTCGGCAGCCCTGGCCTGGCGGCGCAATGCCGATGCGCGTGCTTCCTGATCCGACAATAGCTCGTCGAGCCGCTGCAGATTGACCTCGGTCGCCCTCAGCTTCGCTTCGGCATCCTTGCGACGCGCGTGGAGGCCGGAAATCCCCGCTGCCTCTTCCAGCATCATGCGGCGCTCGACCGGCTTGGCCGCGATCACCGCACCGATCCGGCCCTGGCTGACCAGCGCCGGGGAATGGGCGCCGGTCGCGGCATCGGCGAACAGCAGCGACACGTCCTTCTGCCGGACGTCGCGGCCGTCGATCCGATAGGCCGATCCGGCGCCGCGCTCGATCCGCCTGGTGATCTCGCTCTCGCCTTCGCGGCCGTCGTCGCCCTCGGCCGCCTGGCGTTCGATCAACAGTGACACCTCGGCGAAGTCACGCGCCGCCCGAGTTGCGGTACCGGCAAAGATGACATCTTCCATCCCGCCGCCGCGAAGCGACTTGGGCGAACCTTCGCCCATCACCCAGCGGATCGCTTCAAGCAGGTTGGACTTTCCGCAACCGTTGGGACCGACGACCCCCGTCAGCCCCGGCTCGATGCGCAGTTCGGCGGGCTCGACGAAGCTTTTGAAGCCGCTGAGTTTCAGCCGGCGGAAACGCAACGCTCGAACCCTCTGATCGTCATTTAGCTCGCCAGCGCTTCCTTCAGCTTGGGCTCCAGCGCCTGCCAGTTGGCGGTCGAATCAACCAGCGCGCCGTTGATTAGGAAAGATGGCGTGCCCGGCACGCTGTAATTGGACACGGCATCGCTGTTCATCTGGACCAGCTGGTTCACCTCGGCCTCGTTCGCCAGGCATTGCTCCGCCTTGGCGCGCGGGACGCCACGCATCGCAGCGAACTGCTTGAGCTCGGCGAGATCGGCGATGGTGGAGAATTGCTGGGCCGGGGTCATCGACTGCAGCGCCTGCATCTTGGCCTGGTCGGCGGACTGGATCTTGCCCACCCAGTCCTGCTGCTGCGCATAAAGATTGCGCGTCAGGCCGAAGAAACCCGCGGTCCCGGCGCAGCGGGCGACCAAGGAGGCCGTCATGTCGAACGGATCCCGCACGAAATTGCGGAACTCGAACGAAACGAGCCCCTTCTTCACATAATTGTCGATCAGCGCTGCTGTGCCATGCTCCTCGAACTCGGCACAGTGCGGGCAGGTCATCGACCCGAATTCGACCAGCTTGACCTTGGCGTTGGGATTGCCCATCGCGAACCCGCCTTCGGGCGTCTTGGTGACGATCGTCGACCAGTCGCCATTATTCGGCGCGGCGACCGGCTTGGCGGTGACTTCGGGGCTTTTGCCGCTGGCGGTTGCGCCCTTTTCGGCATTGCATGCGGTGGCGAGAAGCGCCGCCGAGGCAAGCATCAAATAAGATATTCTCATGTCGTCATTTGCTCCGGGTAATGGTCGGGATGGGGATGGCGGAGAGGGTATCGATGGTCGGGCCGCCCCTCGATCCGGCAAGCGAGGACGCCAGCGATTCAAGGCAGGCGCGAAGCTCGGGATCGGCGATCTGCCGCAGGCCTTCGCCAACTTCCTTCGGCACCGGCGCAGGCTGGGGCCGGGAAATTTTGGCGGGCGGCCTGGGCGCTCGTCCCTGGCGGAAGGCAATGTTGGCGATGGCTTCATAGCCAAAGAAGCGATTGACCCGCTCGATGATCATCGGCGCCAGATGCTGCATCAGCGGCGCATGCGCTCCCTCGACGCTAAGGGTCAGCGTCCCGTTCGACTTCTTTCCGCCCGGAAAACGGATCGATTCGGGGCTCGAAACGGCGCCATATCGTTCGCCAACGATTTCTCCCCAGCGGCTGACCACGGCGCTCTGGACAAAGCCGAAGCGCTTGAAGGTCACTCCGGCGATATCACCAAGCAACTCGCCAGCCGCGCGCGCACGGCCGCGTCGCGGGGCTTCTTCCTTGGATTCGGGACGTCGGGACTTCGCCATCGCGGCGGACCATGCCATAGCGTTTTCATGCCCGCCAGTGCCGCGAAGCCGCTTCTCGACCAACGACACGCCGCCGCGCGGCTTCTTGCTCATTATGACCGCCATGCGCGCGCACTTCCATGGCGGAGCCCGCCCGATGCGCCCCCGCCCGATCCCTATATCGTGTGGCTGAGCGAAGTGATGCTCCAGCAGACCACGGTGGCGACGGTAAAGCCTCGATTTCGCCGTTTCATCGAACGCTGGCCGACCGTCGAGGCGCTGGCCGCTGCTGACGACGATGCCGTGATGTCGGAATGGGCCGGTCTTGGCTATTACGCCCGCGCCCGCAACCTCATTGCTTGTGCCCGCGAAGTCGCCGCAAATGGCGGATTTCCAGGTTCCGAGGCACAGCTGCGCAAGCTTCCCGGGCTTGGCGCCTACACCGCCGCGGCGATCGCCGCGATTGCCTTTGGCGAGCGGGCGGTGGTGGTCGACACCAATGTCGAACGGGTCGTTGCCCGCTATCATGGCATCGAACGCCGCCTCGACGAGGCTCGGAAGGAAATTCGTTCGCTCGCCGCCGCCTTTACCCCGGCCACCCGCCCCGGCGACTTTGCCCAGGCAATGATGGATCTTGGCGCCATCATTTGCCGCCCCAGGAGCCCGCTGTGCCACCAATGTCCGATCGCCAGCGACTGCGCGGCTTTCGCCAGCGGATCGCCCGAATCCTTTCCCGCCCCAAAGACTCGCCGCATACGTCCGCATCGCCACGGCGAGGCATGGTGGATCGAGCGAAATGGCGCAATCTGGTTAGTCCGCCGCCCCGCCAAGGGCATGCTCGGCGGAATGGCCGCGCTGCCGGGTCCTCCCTGGAGCGATCAGCCTCCGGCGGCCGCAGCGGCCATCGTCGCCCACGGCTTTACACACTTCACCCTGGACCTCCATGTCACGGACCGCGCCGCGCCGCCCGATGACCAGGGCTGGTGGCAACCACTATCCCACATCGCCGAGGCAGGCCTGCCAACGCTCTATCGCCGCGCCGTCGAAGCGATGCTCGCCCGAAAGGATGCCCTTGCCGCCTGATCCGTTTTTCGCGGGCCCCGGACTGGACCGCGCCGACCATCTGCGCGCCTGCCCGCCTGCAATCGAGGCCTTGCGCCAGCAACCCGATGCGGCCCAGCTGATCTGGGAGAATGGCGCTCCGGCGATTGACGAGCATGGCTTCCTTCGCTGGCAGCCGATTACGGCCGAACCGCCGCTGTTCCTCGGGCTGGATGGCGAAGCGCCGCGCTTTTCCGCGCTTCCCGACGGCACCGCGCCAGTCGACGCGCGCGCTCATTTCGCACTTCTCACCCAGCTCGACGTCGGACAGGCGGCCATCTTCGCCGCCGCGTTGAGCCTGGCCAACTGGCATCGCCGTCACGGCTATTGTTCGGTCTGCGGAACGACCACCCGGCCTAATCGCGGCGGATGGTCGCGCGAATGCGTGGCGTGCGGCAACGAACATTATCCGCGGGTCGATCCGGTCGTGATCATGCTCGCCGAACATGACGGCCGCCTGCTGCTTGGCCGCCAGCCGCACTATCCGCCGGGCCGCTTTTCGGCTCTTGCCGGCTTCGTCGAGCCGGGAGAAACCGATCGAAGCGGCGGTCGCGCGCGAGCTTCGGGAGGAAGCGGGAATTGTGGCCGTAGACGTGCGCTATCTCGCCAGCCAGCCCTGGCCGTTCCCGTCTTCCCTGATGATCGGCGCCTGGTCGCGCACGCTGGACGACCGGCTGACCATCGACCTCAACGAACTCGACGATGCGCGCTGGTTCACGCGCGATGAAGTCATTGCCGCGCTGGCCGGCGAAAACTCCGCCGCCTTCCAGGCGCCCCCCCGCTCGGCCATTGCCCGGACGCTGCTCGAAGCGTGGGTCGACGGCTTGAAGTAAGACATTCTCCGCCCTAAAGGGCTGCACCAAATCCAATCATTTCCAGGCAAGGCCGCGCGGGGTTTCATGAAAGATCGCCAGAATACCATCAACGGCTGGATCCTGGGCGCGGGCATCGTCGCGCTCGGTGGATCGATCGTCTCCGGCGAGGTCTTCAAGGGCGAGCGGCCCGAAGAGGGCGGCTTCCCGATCGAAGGCGTCGTCCAGGAAGGCGAGGGCGGAGAAGCGGCCAAGCCCATCGAATTCTACCTCGCCTCGGCCGATCCGACCAAGGGCGAGCAGGTCTTCAAGAAGTGCACCGCCTGCCACAATGCGGACAAGGGCGGCGCCAATGCGCTCGGCCCCAACCTGTGGGGCGTGCTCGGCGAGCCAATCGGCAAGGGCGCTCACGGATTCGCCTTCTCCAGCGCGCTGGCCGGGGTCGGCGGAGCCTGGAACTTCAACAATCTGTCCGACTGGCTCGCCAACCCGAAGAAGTTCGCGCCTGGCACCAAGATGACCTTTGCCGGGCTCGGCAATCCGGAAGACCGGGCTAACGTCATCGCCTACCTGAATGCGCATAGCGATGCGCCAAAGCCGCTTCCGGCCGCACCGGCCGAAACCGCGGCTGCAACCGACGACAAGGCAGCCGCCGAAGCGGAAAGCGCCGGCGCCGAAAAGGCCGAAAATGAGCCGGTCCTCAATTCGGCCCAGGCGGCCAAGGGCGGGCAGAAGAATGTCGGCGGCGACGCCGCACCGGTCAGTCAGTAGGATGCCGGTCCGGTGGTGAGCTCAACAGCCGCCACCGTCGCCGACTATCTTGAGCAATTGCCGCCAGAACGCCGGGCGGAAATCGAAGCCGTGCGCGATGTGGTCAACGCCGCACTGCCCACCGGCTTTCGCGAAGGAATGGCCTTTGGAATGATCGGTTGGGCCGTTCCACTTGAGCGCTATCCCGACACCTACAATGGACAGCCGCTTTCCTATGCCGGGCTCGCCGCGCAGAAAAACAGCAATTCGCTTTATTTGAATTGCGTCTATGCTTCCAAGGAACGGAAAGTGCGGTTGAAGGCCGCATTCTTCGCGGCCGGGAAGAAGCTCGACATGGGCAAGGTCTGCATCCGCTTCAAACGGGCAAGCGACCTTCCGCTAGACGCAATTCGCGATGAAATCGCGTCGACCACCCCCGACGAATTCATCGCCATCTACGAGGAAGCCCGGACTCGCCGCAGCTGCTGATCAGCACACTTTGTAATGGCGGCAAACCGCATCCCACGCCTCGTCCGCGCTTTCGCACCAGGTGATGAGGTCGAGGTCGTGGGGGCTGATCACTCCCTCCTCCACCAACCCTTCGAAATCGACCACTCGTTTCCAAAATTCGCGCCCGAACAGAAGGATCGGCAGCGGACGTACCTTGCCGGTCTGGATCAGGGTCAGCAGCTCGAACATCTCGTCGAATGTTCCGAACCCGCCGGGGAACACCGCGACAGCCCGCGCGCGCAGCAGAAAGTGCATCTTGCGCAGCGCGAAATAGTGGAACTGGAAGCTGAGATCCGGGGTGACGTAAACATTGGGAAGCTGTTCGTGCGGAAGCACGATGTTGAGCCCGATCGAATCGACCCCTTCGTCGTGCGCCCCGCGATTGGCCGCCTCCATGAACGACGGGCCACCGCCCGAGGTGACGACGAAGTGACGCTTGCCATCCTCGTCGACCGGAAAGCGGCTCACAATCCGGGCGAGCTTGCGCGCTTCATCATAATATTTCGACTTGGCGACGAGCCGTTCGGCTACCTTCTTGTCCCAGTCGGTCCGCGCCATCTCGAGCAGCGCCTTGGCCTTCGACGGTTCGGGCACCCGGGCCGACCCGTAAAAGACGAAGGTCGAAGCGATGTTCGCCTCGTTCATCAGCAATTCTGGTTTCAACAGCTCGAGTTGGAAGCGGACCGGACGAAGATCGTCGCGCAGCAGGAATTCGGTGTCCTGGAACGCCAGGCGATAGGCCGCACTCTCGGTCTGGGGCGACGATGGCACATGCTTGGCCGCGCGCGCGTCCGTGCTGGCCTCGGGGAAAATGCGTTTTGGTGGTTTTGGATCGGTCATAAGCGGGGAGCGGCTTAGCTTGGGCCGCTCCCCTCGACCAGCCCCTAGGCCGCGGGCTGCTTCACCGAGCCGCTCCAGTCGATCCGGCGCGTGGCGTACATCACCCCTGCCAGGGCAACGAACAGCAGGGTCGACCCGATCAGCAGGCTGAACGCCTCCAGCCCGAGCAGGATGTAAAGCACGGCATAGAGTCCGATGAGCAATCCGCCGATGATATAGCCGCGCTTCCAACTGCCCAGGACCGCCGCCGAGTAGGCCGTGTTGAGCCCGGCGATGGCGACGGATGCGACGACATAGGCGGCGGTAAAGCCGATCACTTCGGCAAAGGCGAGCAGCAGGACGAAGAACAGCACAATTGCCGCGCCCATCAGCAGATATTCAACCGCCGACACACGTACCCCGCCGATGATGTCGAACATCAGCAGCGTCAGGAAGGTAAAGCCGATGAACAGGAAACCATATTTCACGGCGCGGTCGATGCGCGAATAGAGATCAACCGGCTGAATCAGGCTGATCGATGCGCTGCTTGCGGCATTGGGCGCAACCTCGACCGCGTAGGCCGCCTCACGCGACGGGGAGGCGGTAATGTCGCTACCGCCCTTATCGCCGGTCGATACCAGCGACCGGCCGAGCGCTAGGTTGCCGATCCGATAGTCCGCGGTGAATCCGTCGGCGTTCAGATTGCGCGCGCCCGGCAGAAACGACCCTCCAAATGATGGATGCGGCCAGGCGCTCGCTACCGCCCAATGGGTGTCGCCCGCATGAGGGGCGAGCGTCAGCGAACTGTTGCCGCGGAAATCATAGTCGAACTCCGCGATCATGGTCCGATCCGCGAGCGGCGCCGCATCGACAAATGCGAAGAAGCCGCGTCCCTGGCCGCTGCCCGCGCCGGGCTGAAGCCGGACGGAGCGGCCATCGACCTTGACCTTGGGGTTGGCGCCCAGGCCGCGCGGATCGCTGAGGCCGAAGCGAAGCTCCGCCTTTCCAAGGTCGAGCGTCGCGGGATCGACCCCGTAGCGCGCGAGGTCGGGCGGAAAGGCGAACCGCGCCGACCCCGCCGCCGACGCTTCATAGACTACCGCTTCGTAGATCGAACGTTTGCGAAGCTCGGGATCGACCTTGCTTCGGATTTCGACCGCCTCAGGCTCCAGGGTCAGTTCGCGGATGACGTCGCGGGCGACCGTGGTGCTCTTGCCGGCCTGGACCACCGTGTCGGTCGCGCTTGCGCGATAGGGAATGATCAGCACCGGTCCGCTAATCGCCTGCGGTCCGCCCCACCCTTCGGTGATCGATGCGCGGGCCTCGTTGGACTGACTCTGCCGGTCGTAGACCAGCAACCAAACCGAAAAGAGCGGGATTGCGAGCACGACGCCGATGAGGATGGCAAACAGCAATTTCCTGCCCGGAGACTTCTGTCCGTCCGATGCATACATCACGCGCCTCCCCATATTTGGAATTCGACTCGTCTACGATAATGCACGGTTCGTCGTCAACAGTTCGTCTTCAGAAATGCACGACTCGTCTCCGCGACACGCATCAATTCGGCCTCATGATGCACGGCGCAAAACAGACGGTCATGAGGAAACAATGAGGAAATGCTGATCGATAGATCAGCCCGCTAGTAAACCCGCGCCTTGGGCTTGATATAGTCGATTTCGTCGGTGAGGGTGTAGGCGTGGACCGGGCGATAGTCGATTTTCACGTCGCCACCCTTGCCGCCCCAGCCGTCGATCCAGGCGATCGAATGCTTCATCCAGTTCTGGTCGTCCCGCTCGGGGAAATCCTCATGCATATGCGCGCCGCGGCTTTCCTTGCGATTGGCGGCGCAGTGCATCGTGACGACCGCCTGGGAAAGCATATTGTCGAGCTCCAGCGTTTCGATCAGGTCGCTGTTCCAGATGAGGCTGCGGTCGGTGACGTGGACGTCCGCCATCTTGTGATAGACCGCGTCGATCTTCGAAACACCCTCGGCCAGCGTTCGCTCAGTGCGGAACACGGCGCAATCGGCCTGCATCGTCCGCTGCATTTCGGTCCTGACCCTGGCTGTCGGAGTGCTTCCCTCCGCGTGGCGGAACTTGTCGAGCCGCTCCAGCGCCAGCGCGCCCAATTCCTTGGCCAACTGAGGCTGGGCGGCGCCGGGCTTGATCACCTCGGCCAGCCTGAGTCCCGCGGCGCGGCCGAACACGACCAGGTCGATCAGGCTGTTGGAACCGAGCCGGTTCGCGCCATGGACCGATACACAAGCGGCCTCTCCCACCGCGAACAGGCCAGAAACGACACTGTCGGGGTTGCCATCCTTCAGGGTGACGACTTCGCCATGATAATTGGTCGGGATGCCGCCCATCGTATAATGGACCGTCGGCGCCACCGGCAGCGGCTGGCGGGTCAAATCGACGTTCGCGAAAATCTTGCCCGTTTCTGTGATCCCGGGCAGCCGTTCATGCAGGATTTTCGGGTCGATATGGTCGAGATGGAGGTAGATATGATCCTTATGCTCGCCGACGCCGCGGCCTTCACGGATCTCCATCGCCATCGACCGGGAAACCACGTCGCGTGACGCCAAATCCTTCGCGCTCGGCGCGTAGCGCTCCATGAAGCGCTCGCCTTCGCTGTTGGTGAGGTAGCCGCCTTCGCCACGCGCGCCCTCGGTGATCAGCACGCCGGCACCATAGATGCCGGTCGGGTGGAACTGGACGAACTCCATGTCCTGAAGCGGCAAGCCGGCGCGGAGCACCATCGCATTGCCGTCACCGGTGCAGGTGTGGGCGCTGGTCGCGGTGTAATAAATCCGGCCGAAGCCGCCGGTCGCCAGTACCACGGCCTGCGAACGGAAACGATGGATCGACCCATCGTCGAGGCACATCGCCACGACGCCGCGGCAGGCCCCGTCTTCCATGATCAGGTCGAGCGCGAAATATTCGATGAAGAAATCGGCGTCATAGCGGAGGCTCTGCTGGTAGAGCGTGTGCAGCATCGCATGGCCGGTACGGTCGGCGGCGGCGCAGGTGCGCTGCGCCGCGGGTCCCTCGCCCATATTCTGGGTCATTCCACCGAAGGCGCGCTGGTAGATTTTGCCGTCCTCGGTCCGCGAGAAAGGCAGGCCGGCATGCTCGAGTTCATAAACCGCCTGCGGGGCCTCGCGGCACAGATATTCGATCGCGTCCTGATCGCCCAGCCAGTCCGATCCCTTGACGGTATCGTACATGTGCCACTGCCATTGATCGGGTCCCATATTGCCCAGGCTGGCGGCGATCCCGCCTTGCGCCGCCACCGTATGGCTGCGGGTCGGGAATACCTTGGTGATGTTGGCGGTCTTCAACCCTTTTTCGGCCGCGCCCATCGTCGCCCGAAGGCCCGCTCCGCCCGCGCCGACGACGACGACGTCATAGACATGATCGATAATCTTGTAGGCGCTCATGCGGCCGGGGCTCCGAACGCGATTTTGGCGAGCGCGAACAGGCTGACCGCGGCGCCGGCCACGGCGGCCATGGTCAGGACATAATGGACGCCGATCCGGTTGCCCTCATCGTGGACATAGTCGTCGACCGCGACCTTGAGGCCGTCGAGCCCATGCTTGAAGGCGGCGATGATGAACAGGGCCATCGGCACCGCACCCCATGCCGAGCGCAGCCACACGCCGACCGTCTCCCGATCGAGCACCGGCAGGAGGATCAGCGAGAAGATCAGCCAGAGCGACAGCAGCACCAACGCGACGCTGGTGAAGCGCTCCTCAAGCCAGTGCCTGCCCCCGTGGCGCGAGGATCCGAGACCCTCGACCTTGCCCAGCGGCGTTGCGCTTTCACCCAGGCTCATTGGCCAACTCCCAGCAGGAAATACCATGTGGCGGCGGTCGCCAGCAGCGATCCCGCCAGCGTCATCACCGCCCAGAAGCGGTTGATCTTCAACTCATAACCCGCGCCGGTGTCGAGCGTCAGGTGGCGAATGCCGGAAAAGAAATGCTGCCAGAAGGCCCAGGTCAGGCCGGCCAGGACGATGAGCCCGACAGGGTGACCCACAACGGAAAGGAAGGTCGCGAACGCCGCGTCCCCGCCGGCGATGGCCGCCAGCCACCAGCCGAGAAGCGCCAGGCCCACGACGGTCAGCGCGCCCCCTGTGATCCTATGCAGGATGGAAACCAGCATGCCGGGCCCCCATTTCCAGACGGTCAGGTGCGGCGACAATGGGCGCTCAGGGGTGCTGCTCATGGATCCTCGATCTACCGATGGGAAAGGGCTCCGTCCCCCTAGGCAGCATCGGCTCCACTGGCAAGATTGCAGGCGACAGGCTAACCCGCCCTTAACCAATTCGCGGCATAGCGTGCCCATCAAGATTTCAGGCGATGGGAAGACAGGCAAGATGGCGAGTGTGGTTCAGGGAACGTCGAACGGCGACTATGATCTCGCCCGGGGCCTTCGGCTTTATGACACCAGCGGCGATCTTCCCGCTCGCGCCCGGGAGCTTTGGGCCGAAGTCGGATCGGACGGGATCGAAATGGCTCGCGAATTCTGGCGCCGCTACGCCCGCTCGCCCGAAGTCGAGGAGCAGTTCGACGACAGCAAGATCGAGAAACTGGCCGACCGCATCCTGCCCTACATCGCCGCCAAGTTCGAACGGATTGACCAGCCCGAATGGACTCTTCAGGCCCAATCCTATGTCGAAAAGGCGCTCAGCGGCGGGTTGACGCTGTCGACGCTGCTGGCCGGGGTCAGTGCCGAGACCGAGGCAGCGTTCGTCGCCATCCGTCGCCAGGTCCATTCGGAGGAAGATCAGGTCCGGCTGGCCCGCACCCTGTCCGAAGCCCAGGCGATCGAAATCGACTGCTTCATCCACCACGCCATCACCATCACCCGCACCGAGGCAAATCAAGTTCAGGCGCGCCAGGCGTCCGAATTCAACTCCAAGGTGCTGAACGTGGTGCAAAGCTGCACCCGCGAGAGCGACCAGCTTCGCGCCCAGGCGGCGACCACTTCGACTTCGGCCCGCGGCATGCTCGGCAAGACCAGCGAGGTCGCCGCGGCCGCCGAACAATCCGCCGTCGCGATGCGCGAAGCCGCCCAGACCGCGGCCGGCCTCATCCGCGCCATCGAAGATGCCCGGACCGAAGTCGAAGTCGCGTCGGGCGTCGCGACCCGCGCCGGAGGCCAGGCCGAAAAGGCGGTCGAGGTCAGCCAGGCGCTGTCGAACCATGTCGAGGCGATCGAATCGATCCTCGGCCTGATCCGCGACATAGCCGGGCAGACCAACCTGCTCGCGCTTAACGCCACCATCGAGGCGGCGCGCGCTGGGGACGCCGGCCGCGGCTTCGCGGTCGTCGCCCAGGAAGTAAAAAGCCTCGCCAGCCAGACGGCACGTGCGACCGACGACATCACCGCCAAGATTACCGCCATCACCGCCGCGACCCGCCAGACGGTGGAGGCCAACGGCTCGATCAAGGCAACCGTCGAGGAAGTGCAGACTAGCGCCGACCGTATCCGTCAGGCGATGGAGCTGCAGGCGCAGACGGTGACGATGATCACCGCTGCCGTGGACGAAACCGCGCTTGCCGCCGACTCGATGAGCTCGACCATCGCCGCGATCCGCAGCGATACCGAAAATGTCGCCAAGGACATCGACAGCGTCGAGCAGGGCTTCGACCGCTTCTCCAGCCAGATCGCCGACTTCCGCGCAACCACCAGCGATTTCGTCAGCAAGTTCGCGGCTTAGGCTTTCGATACACGTCTTCGCTCCGCGAATTCGCTACTCAGGATGAGCGGAGAAGGCAAAACCGCTCATGCTGAGTAGCCGCTCAAGCGGCGTATCGAAGCACCGCTGGGCCATTGGTCATGCGGCAAAGAACCGCTAACGCCGCCCCATGAACATCCTCCTGACCGGCGCAAGCCGGGGCATCGGTGCCGCGACGCTCGATGCGCTCACAAAAACCGGCCATCGCGTCCTTGGCCATTCGACCAAAGGCGGCGACGAACTCATCGCGGCCGATTTCTCGGAAGCCACGGGTCCACGCGCCTTGTGGAAAGCGGCCGTGGAACAGCTCGGGTCGCATCGATGTCCTCATCAACAATGCCGGCATCTTCGAAGGCGTCGATGTCGACGCTACCGACGCGGAATGGCAAGCCGCCTGGACGCGCACGCTGACCGTCAATCTTCAGGCAAGCGCCGACCTTTGCCGCCTCGCCGTCCAGCATTTCCGCACGAATAACGGCGGCCGGATCGTCAACGTCGCCAGCCGGGCGGCGTTTCGCGGCGATAGCCCCAACCACTGGCACTATGCCGCGTCGAAAGGCGCGATGGTCGCCATGACCCGGACCATTGCGCGCGGCTATGCGGCGGACAACGTCCTCGCCTTCGCCGTCGCCCCGGGATTCACCGTGTCGGAAATGACCGAGGAATATCTGACCGGCCGCGGAGGCGCACAGATCCTCGCCGACATTCCGCTCGGCCGGGTGGCAACGACGGTCGAGGTGGCCGAGACGATCCGCTGGCTGGCGACCGATGCTCCGGCCAGCGCCACCGGCGCGGTAATCGACGTCAACGGAGGCAGCTATGTTCGCTAGCATCGCATCGCTCGCGCTGGCCGCCGCGCAAATCTCCATCCCACTTGGCAAGACGCCACGCCAGATCGAGCGTCCCAGGGCGCCAATCGAGCAGTCGGGCCCGCAATGGGCCGCAGCCTGCGGCGATTCGACGATGGAATGGGACAAGCCCGCCCCGCCCGTCCGAATCCACGCCAACACCTATCTGGTCGGCACCTGCGGAATTTCCTCGATCCTCATCACCGGCGACGAGGGTCATGTGCTGATCGACGGCGGGACAGAAGCCGGCGCGGAGTTGATCGCCGCCAACATCCGCGCGCTCGGCTTCAAGCTGACGGACATCCGATTCCTGTTGGTCAGCCATGAGCATTTCGACCATGTCGGCGGCATTGCACGGCTGCAGCAGTTGACCGGCGCGACGCTGGTTTCGTCCGCACCCGCCGAAAAGGTGCTTGGCACCGGCCTTCCCGGCAGCGACGATCCGCAAGCAGGAATGCATGCGCCGTTCCGTGCCGCCAACGTCGGGCGCGTGATCGCCGATGGGGAGGAGATCCGGCTTCACGACCTCAGCCTGATCGCCATGACCACGCCCGGCCATACTCCCGGCGCGCTGAGCTGGCGCTGGGAAAGCTGTGACGGCGGCGGTGTGCCGGACGATGGTCTATGCCGACAGCCTGTCCCCGATCAGCCGCGACGATTATAAATTCTCTGACCATCCGGCCTATCTCGCCGCTTACCGCGCGAGCATCGCCAAGATCGCCGCGCAGCCGCTGCGAGATATTGCTCACGCCCCACCCATCGGCCAGTGCGATGAAGGAGCGTATGACCGGCAAGCACAAGCTGTTCGATACGGACGGCTGCCGGAATTACGCGGCCGCCCTGACCAAGCGCCTCGACGAGCGGCTGGCGAAAGAGACGGCGGGGAAATGAGTTGGCGGGTCACGCTCCACTGCACTCGAGCCGAGGCCGAGGCCCTGCCCGAGGCGGATGACCTCTTCACCCTTTCCGATCAGCCACCCGTCCTGGTTGCCGATGAGCCCGATCCGCACGCCCCCGACGACTGGCGGATCCACGCCTATTTCGCCGAGCAGCCGACCACGCAGGAACTTATCCTGCTCCGCCGCCTCGCCAAGGACGGAGAGCCCGAAGTCGAGCATCTCGAAGATACGACCGACTGGGTCGTGAAAAGCCAGTCGGGCCTCGAACCGATCCGCGCCGGCCGCTTCTACGTCCACACGCCGATGCATTTCGCCGACCGCCCGTCCGAGACAGTCAATTTCGAGATCGACGCGGGACTAGCCTTCGGTACCGGCCAGCACGACACCACCGCCGGCTGCCTCGCCGCGCTCGACCGGCTGGAGCAAGCGGGCAAGCGCTTCACCAATATCGCCGACATCGGCACCGGCACCGGCCTCCTCGCCTTCGCGGCGACTGGCGCTGTGGCCCGAGGCGAAGGCCATCGCCACCGACATCGACCCGATCAGCATCGACGTCACCCGCGACAATGCCGCGATCAACGGCGTCAAGCTCGGCCATGGCGCGGGCGAACTCCTCCTCGCGGTCGCCGACGGCATGGACCATCCCCTGCTCGCCGCGAGAGCTCCCTACGACCTCCTCATCGCCAACATCCTCGCCGGCCCGCTGATCGAACTGGCGCCGGCATTCGCGAAAGCGGTCGCGCCCGGAGCCACCCTCATCCTCGCCGGCCTGCTCGACACGCAGGCGGATGCGGTCATCGCGGCTTATGAGGCAGAGGCGATGAGGGTCGTGGAGCGGAGTGACGGCGAGTGGTGTGTGCTGGTCCTTGAATCCGCCAAATAGCTAATGACCGCTTTCGACCCAAAGCGGCCATTAGCGGGTGGCCCGCTCCTCATACTCTGCAAGTAGCCTCCAGAGACCCTCTTGGCTGTCATTCGACAGTTCGACGGCGTTGCGAACTGCATAATACTCAACTTCACTTTTGATGCTTTCACGAGCAACGACACGACGAATGATCTTCGAAAACCGAAGGCGCATTTCGGTGAGGGTTGGCAGGTTGTCGCTCGCTAAAAGTTCGTCGACCGCCGCGACTTTTTCCATTGGCCAGCCGTCTGTTTGCTCAATGGTATCCCCAATCGCCATAGCCAGCCCGGACCGTGCCTTTGCGGGCCATCTCGCCTCGATCTGTTCAAGGCACGCTATCGGATGGGTTTCTTGCGTTATGAGGTCGGATGGAATGATCTCGGGGACCAACCGCGCAAACCACGCCTTCATTTGCTCATAGTTCTGGGCGTCGATTTTCATGAATGCTGGCTGCCACGGTGAACGGGGCCATGCAATGACCGCTTTCCACCCATTGCGGTCATTAGCTTCGCGCGCATGGCATGACCGTTACCGACGCGGACCCGGCGAATGGTGCGTGCTGGCGCTGGGGTCATCATCTTCCTAGCGTCCGCTTGCTAACCCTAAAGGACATAAGCTTTCGGCTGTTCATTCCTAAGCTAGACTGCAAGAAGGTGTCCGATGTCTTACGCCCACTCTGCAAAAGCAGTCTTCATCAACATGCTCGGCACACTCGATCACCTCGTCGGCAAGGCCGAGCATGCCGGGATTCATGACAGCGTGCTCGGGGAGAAACTCACCGATGACATGTTTCCATTGGAGTTGCAGTTCCGCGTCGCACTCAACCAGGTGCTGTTGGCACTAAACCAGGTTGCCGGGAAACCAGTTCCGCTCGAAGAAACTCCATACCGATCCCTTGCAGAGGTGCGCAAAGGCATCGCCGCAGTTCGTTCGCAGATCGATCAATCCGATCCCGCCCAATGGGCGGGGCCAGATGAGGTCGTCGATCTGACATTGCCCAACGGCGTCCGGTTTTTGATGTCGTCGGAGAATGACATCCAAGACTGGATCTTACCAAACTTCTATTTTCATGTGACGATGGCCTACGCGTTGCTACGCAATGCGGGGTTGGACGTGGGCAAGATGGATTTCCTACCGCATATGGGCCGCCATAAGGCGCTAAGGACGCGAGTAGGCGTACCGGCGTCCGCAAACCTTATCGCCAACATCTTGGCGGGCCCACTGATCCAATTGTCAGGCGACTTCGCCAAGGGGTTGGCCCCGGGCGGCAGGACATCCTCGCCGGCCTGCTCGACAGCCAGGCGGATGCGGTGAGTGCGACTTATGAGAAGCTGGGCCTCTCCCTCGCCGACCGAGGCTCCGGCGACTGGCCGGTGCTGGTGCTCGCGACTCGCATGGACTAGATCGCACATGGACAACGGAAAGGGCGGTATGCCTGCTCCGCCGCCCGGACGGATCGGGCATCCGATATAGGGGGCCCAAATGCCTGTAACCGTATTCAGCAACATGACCGACGGTCTCGTCCCAACCCAGCGAAACCGTGAGCATTTTCTCGCGACACTTGATCTGGAAGACGGACCGCATTGGATGCCTTATGCCGAAGGCGTGTGGCTGCAAGCGGCCTGCTTCAACGTCACCTCGGGCGGCTTGACCGTACTTCTAAAGGGCATGCCCGGCGCGCAACTCGGGGTTCATTACCATACCGGGCCGGTGCGCGGCTTCACGATGTCAGGCAATTGGCGCTATCTTGAACATGATTGGATTGCCGGGCCCGGCAGCTTTATCTTCGAGCCCGCGGGCGAAGCCCATACTTTGGTGATTACCGAAGAATCACCGGAACCCGCCGTGATCCTGTTCATGATCGACGGCGCGCTGATTTACCTCGATAAACCGGTCGATGGGACAATGTTGGCTTTGGAGGATGTGTTTTCCGCGCTTGAGATGTTCCGCGCCCACTACCGCGCCAACGGACTGGACGAGCAGCTTCTTAACAATATGATTAGGTGACCGTTAGGCAGCACTGACGATCTGCGCCCATTCCGCCTCGGTCGCCACCCGGACGCCCAAGCTCCTCGGCCTTCTTGAGCTTCGAGCCTGCGCCCGGCCCGGCAACCACCAGGTCGGTCTTGGCGCTGACCGAGCCCGCCGCCCGCGCGCCCAGCCGCTCGGCCTGGGCCTTGGCTTCGTCGCGGCTCATGGTTTCGAGGGTGCCGGTGAAGACGATGGTCTTGCCGGTCCATTCGGTCTCGCGCGCGGTCGAGACGAAGGCGGCGGGCTTGGCCAGCGCCAGCAGCTCGGCGAGCTCCTCGCGATTGTGCGGCTCGTGGAAGAAATCGACCAGCGCTTCGGCGACCACCGGGCCGACGCCCTCGACCGCCGACAGTTCGGCCTCCGCGCCCTCGCCCGTCGCCGCGTCGCGCAGCTCCTCGATCGTCGCCGAACGCCTTCATCAAATCCTTGGCGGTGACGATGCCGACATGGCGGATGCCGAGCCCGAACAGGAAGCGCGCCGGGTCGAAGCCGTTGCGCGCCTCGATCGCGGCGAGGAGATTGTCGACCGACTTCTCCTTCCACCCCTCGCGGCCGATCAGCTCGTCGCGATGGTCGCTTCAGGCGGAAGATGTCGGCGGGGCCGGTCAGCCAGCCCAGCTCGACGAACTCGACGATGCTCTTCTCGCCCAGCCCGTCGATGTCCATCGCCCCGCGCGACACGAAATGCTTCAATCGCTCGAACCGTTGCGCCGGGCAGATCAGGCCGCCGGTGCAGCGGACATCGACCTCGCCCTCCTCGGCCACCGCCTCCGACTGGCATTCGGGGCAATGATCGGGGAAGACATAAGGCGCGCGCTTCTCGTCGCGGGTCAGATTCTCGACCACCTGCGGGATGACGTCGCCGGCGCGCTGGATGCGCACCCGGTCGCCGACGCGCAGGCCCAGCCGCGCAATCTCGTCGCGATTGTGGAGCGTGACGTTCTGGACGATCACCCCGCCGACGCCGACCGGCTTCAGCCGCCCGACCGGGGTCAGCTTGCCGGTGCGGCCGACCTGGATGTCGATCGCCTCGCAGCGTCGGTCTCGGCTTTCTCGGCCGGGAATTTGTGCGCCAGTCCCCAGCGCGGCGCGCGCGCCACCTGGCCCAGCCGCTCCTGCCAGTCGAGCCGGTCGACCTTGTAGACCACGCCGTCGATGTCGAACGGCAGATCGGCGCGCGCCTGCTCGATCGCCGCATATTGGGCGAGCGCTTCGTCGATCGTGTCGCAGCGCTTGAGCAGGTCGCTGACCGGAAAACCGAGCGCCGCCGAGCCGCGCCATCGCCTCGCTCTGCGTCGCGCCCAGCGGCTCGCTGATTTCGCCCCAGCCATGCGCGAGGAAGCGCAGCGGCCGCGCCGCGGTCACGCTCGGAGTCCTTCTGCCGAAGCGACCCCGCCGCGGCATTGCGCGGGTTGGCGAAAATCTTGCCCGCCCGCCGCCTCCTGCCGCTCGTTCAACGCGGCGAAGTCGGCCTTGGACATATAAACCTCGCCGCGCACTTCGAGGATGGCGGGCGCACCGGAAAGCGTCTGCGGAATGTCGACAATCGTCCGAGCATTGGCGGTGACATCCTCGCCGATCGTCCCGTCGCCGCGCGTCGCGGCCAGGACCAGCTTGCCGCCCTCATAGCGCAGCGAGCAGCTAAGCCCGTCGATCTTCGGCTCGGCGGTCAACGCCATCGCCTCATTCGCCGACAGGTTCAGGAAGCGCCGGACCCGCCCGACGAACTCGCGCACTTCCTCCATCGTTGAACGCATTTTCCAGGCTGAGCATCGGCCGTGCATGCGCGACCTTGGCCAGCGCCGACGTCGGCGCGGCGCCCAGCCGCTTCGATGGTGAATCCGCGCGGACAAGATGCGGAAACTGCTCCTCCAGCTCGCGGTTCTCGCGAACCAGTGCGTCATAGTCCGCGTCCGAAATCTCCGGCGCGTCGCGGTCGTGATAAAGCTTGTCGTGCCGCGCGATTTCCTTCGCCAGCCGCATCAGCCGGTTGGCGGCCTCGGCTTCGGTCAAATTCATCCAAACAGCTCGGCCAGATAGTCCGTCAGGCTCGCCCAACTCCGCCGCGCCGCCGCCTCGTTGAAGGCGACACCCTTGATGCCCAGCTGGCTGGCGTTGGGGTTGGTGAAGCCGTGGCCGACATGGCCGTAGCCGTGGATTTGCCAGTCCGCGCCCGCCTCGGTCAGCTCCTTGCCAAGCGCGACGACGGCCTCGGGCGGCACCATCGGGTCGTCCCAGCCATGGAAGGCGAGACCTTCGCCTTGATCGGCTGCGGAGGGAGTCCTGGCGGGTCGAACAGGCCGTGGAAGCTCGCGACACCCGCCGATGTCCGCGCCGCTGCGCGCGACGTCCAGCGCGCACTGCCCGCCGAAGCAATAGCCGATCACCGCGACCCTGGCGGTTTCCACATGCGGCCGCTTCCGGACCTCCTCGAGGACGGCGAGCAGCCGTTCGCGCAGCGCCTTCCGGTCGGCGCGCAACGCGCCCATCGCGGCAAAAGCGACCTCCTTGTCCACTCCCGGCGTGAAGCGTCGCCCGAACAGGTCCGCGACCACCACATGATAGCCCAGCTCGACCAGCTTCTCGGCAAAGCCAAGCTCCAGCTCGCTGCACCCCCATTACCGTCGGGAATGATGATCACCGTCGGAAGCACGCGCCCCGTGCCATCATGAACGATGACATGCTCCAGCGTCTGTCCCTCATATTCCTGTTTCAACGACCGCTGTTCGCTCATGCTGCCTCCAATAGCCGCGCCGCCTGGGCTCGGGCTTCGTCGGTGATTGCGGCGCCCGACAGCATCCGCGCAATCTCCTCGCGGCGCTCGCTCGGGCGTCAGTTTGCGCACCGTCGTGCGGGTCGCCCCGTCGTCGTGCGCCTTTTCGATCCGATAATGGTGTGCCGCCCGCGCCGCCACCTGCGGCGAGTGGGTGACGACCAGCAACTGCGATTTCTGCGCCAGCCGCGCCAGCCGTTCACCGATCGCGCTGGCCACCGCGCCGCCGACGCCGCGATCGATCTCGTCGAAGATCATCGTCGCCGCGTCTCCGGCTTCCGCCAGTGCAACCTTCAGCGCCAGGATGAAGCGCGACAATTCGCCGCCCGATGCGATGCGGGTCAGCGGACCGAACGGCGCGCCGGGATTGGTCGAAACCTCGAACTCGACCCGATCGGTTCCGGCCGGTCCGGGCTCAGCCCCGGTCAGCGCGGTGCGGAACCTCGCCGAGTCGAGCTTGAGCGGTGCAAGCTCCCCCGCCACCGCCGCATCGAGCCGCGTCGCCGCCGCCTGCCGCGCATCGGACAGGGCCCGTGCCTCGCGGTCATAGCCGGCCCTCGCCTCAGCCAGCGACCGTTCAAGCTCGGCAACCCCTTCCTCGCCATTGTCGATCGCTGCCCGCCGCTGGCTTAGCTGGCCCAGATAATCGGGCAGCTGGTCGGGCTCGACCCGGTGCTTGCGGGCGATGCCCCGGATGTCGAACAGGCGCGCCTCCGCCGCCTCCAGGTCGATCGGCGAGTGGGCGAGCACACGCCCTGCTTCCTCGACCTTCTGCTCCGCCTCGGCCGCCTCGATGATCGCCCGGTCGGTCGCCGCCAGCGCTTCCGCCAGCAAGGGATGAGCCTCGGCAATCCGCTCCAGCCGCCGCGCCGCCTGGCGGAGCTGCGACAGGCCTCCCTCGGACCCCGAATAATGACCGTCGAGCGCCGCCAGATCGTCCTCGATCCGCGCCGCCTGCTTCATCAACGAGCGGGCATCCGCCAGCTTTTGCTCCTCGCCTTCCTCGACGTTGAGCGCGGCAATTTCCTCGATCGAGTAATCGAGCCATTCACGGTCGCGCTCGGCGTCGGCCAACTGCTGCCGGGCGGACGCCAGTTGCGCGTCGACCTCGGTCACTCGGGCCCAGCAGTGCTCGACCTTGGCGATGTCGAGCTTGCCGAATGCATCGAGCAGCGCGCGGTGGCCCTTGGGGTTGAGCAGCCCGCGATCGTCGTGCTGGCCGTGGATTTCGACCAGCCCGGTGGCGATATCGCGCAGGACGGACGCGGAGACGGCCGCGCCGCCGGCGAAGGCGCGGCTGCCGCCATCGGCCTTGAGCGTCCGCCGCACCAATAAGGGTTCGCCCGGCTCCGAATTCGATGCCCTGCTCGGCGAGCAGCGCGAAGGCGGGATGGCTGGCGGAAAGCTCGAACTCCGCCGCCACATTGGCCTGCGCTTCACCCGCCCGCACCAATCCGCTGTCGGCCCGCAAGCCGAGCGCCAGCCCCAGGCTGTCGAGCAGGATCGACTTGCCTGCGCCGGTTTCGCCGGTGAGCACGCCAAGACCCGGCTCGAATTCCAGCTCGAGCCGGTCGATCAACACCACATCGCGGATCGACAGCTGCCTCAGCATGGGCGCGCCGCCGCTGTCGCTCAGCTGCTCTGCGGAGCAGCCGCAACCGGCGAATGCCGACGGATCAGCTCATAGCTGCGCTGATACCATTTGCTGCCGGGATAATTTGCGCCGAGCACCGCCGCCGCTTTCTGCGCCTCGTCGGGCAGGCCGAGGTTGAGATAGGTCTCGACCAGCCGCTCGAGCGCTTCAGGCGTGTGACTGGTGGTCTGATATTTGTCGACCACCATGCGGAACCGGGTCGCGGCAGCCAGCCAGTTGCCCGAACGCTGGTAGAAACGGCCGACCTCCATCTCCTTGCCCGCCAGATGGTCGTTGATCAGGTCAAGCTTCAGCCGCGCATCATTGGCGTAGCGGCTTTGCGGGTAGCGGCGGATCAGTTCGTTGAAGCTGTCCGATGCCTGCTGCGTGATCTTCTGGTCGCGGCTGACATCCTCGATCTGCTGATAATAGCTCATCGCGATCAGGTAATTGGCGTAGGGCGCGTCCTTATTGCCCGGGTGGATCGTCAGGAAGCGCTGCGCGGAGCTCACCGCGTCGGGATATTTCTGCGCCATATAATAGCTGAAGGCGCTCATCATCTGCGCGCGCCGGGCCCACACGGAATAGGGATGCTGGCGCTCGACCTCGTCGAACAATTTGCCCGCGATCTCATAATCGCCGCGGTCAAGCCGATCCTTGGCCAGGCTGTAGAGCGTGTTGACGTCGCGCGCGACATAGGAGGTGTCGCTCTTCACCTTGTTGCGGGCGCAACCGGCAACCGGCAGCATAATGACGGGAAGCAGCAGAAGCGCCGCGATACGGATCTTGTTCACCATGATGCGTTCCTAGCGCGGGCAAGGGGCAAGGCCAAGCAGGCTTTCGCCGGGTCGAGAGACTGGTTCGCCGAAGGCGGCTTTAGGCGGGATGAACGGCGGGCCCTTCGTCCTTCTCGTCGTCCAGGCGAAGGAAGCTGTCGGGCTTCAGCCCCATCCACACCAGCGCCGGGGCCGAAATATAGATGGAGGAATAGGTCCCGATGAAGGTGCCGAGCAGGATGGCGATGGTCAGTCCGAACAATACGTCCGGCCCGAAGGCCAGCAGGACGACGAGCGCCAGCATGATCGCCAGCGAAGTGACGATCGTCCGCGACAGCGTCTCGTTCAGCGAGAAGTTCAACAGGGAGACAATCTCCATCTTGCGGTATTTGCGCATATTCTCGCGAATCCGGTCATAGATGACGACGGTGTCGTTCAAGGAATAGCCGACGATCGCCAGGAACGCCGCGACGATGTTGAGGTCGACCTGCAGCTGGGTCAGCGCGAAGAAGCCCAGCACCATCGATACGTCGTGAAACAGGGTGATTAGCGCCCCCACCCCGAACTGCCATTCGAATCGGAACCAGATGTAGATCGCGATTCCGATCATGGCGAAGGCAATGGCGAGCGCCCCGTCCCAGGCAAGTTCTCCGCTGACCTTGCCCGACACCGATTCGCCGGCGGTGATCTGGACCCCCGGATATTGTTGCTGGACCATGCCGCGCACCGCGGTCACGACCTGGTTGGCGGCTGCCTCCGGCCCTTCGGGTTTGGGCAGGCGAATCTGGTAGGTTCGGTTATCGCCAAACTCCTGGATGCTGGCTTCGCCGACGTTGAGGCCGGCGACCCTGCCGCGCAGATCCTCGATATTGACCGGCTGCGCGAAGGTCGCGCGCACCACCTGCCCGCCGACGAAGTCGATGCCCAGGTTGAGTCCGCGCACTCCGACCAGCGCCAGGCTCGCAAGGCTTGCCAGGATCGACAGGATGAGGGCGATGTTCCGCCACTTCATAAAGTCGATATTGGTGTTGTCGGGAACCAGCTTCAGAAGCTTCATGATCAGGGTCCAAACTCAGATGTTGATGGCGCGCGGGCGCTTGGATTTGACCCAGATCGACACCAGCATTCGCGTGAAATTGACCGCGGTGAAGACCGAGGTGATGATGCCGATCAGCAGCACGACCGCGAAGCCGCGGATCGGGCCGGAACCGAAATACATCATCAGCGCGGCGGCGATCGTGTTGGTGATGTTGGCATCGAAAATTGCCGTCGACGCTTCCTTGTAGCCGGTCTCCAGCGCGTCGAGCATTCTTCGCCCTCGCCTGAGTTCCTCGCGGATTCGCTCGTTGATCAGCACGTTGGCGTCGACCGCCGCGCCGATCGTCAGCACAAAGCCGGCAATGCCCGGCAAAGTCAGCGTCGCATTGAACACCGCCATGATGCCAAGGATCATGAAGGCGTTCACCAACAGGGCGAGCGAAGCATAGACCCCGAAACGGCCATAGGTGACGATCATCAGGCCGATCACCGCCAGCGTGGCGAAGATGGACGCGATGGTGCCTGCTTCGATCGAATCCTTGCCAAGCTCGGCGCTGACCGTGCGTTCCTCGACGACGTTGAGCTTCACCGGCAGCTTGCCCGAGGCCAGGCTGATGGCGAGTTGGTTGGCGGTTTCCACCGTGAAACTGCCGCTGATTTGCGCCTGCCCGCCCAGGATCGGCTCGTTGATGTTGGGGGCAGACAACACCTTATCATCAAGGATGATGGCGAACGGCTTGTTGACATTCTCCTGCGTCACCCGGCCGAAACGGCGGGCGCCCGCGGCATTGAAGGTGATGCTGACCACGGCGCGGCCATCCTGGTCGAACGCCTGCTTGGCATCGACCAGCTGATCGCCGGAAACCATCACGCGCCTCTGAACCGCGATCGCGCCGGTTCCGTCGGCCATCGGCAGAACCTGCGCTCCAGGCGGAGCGCGCCCGGCGGCGACCTGGGCGGGGTCGGCATCGAGCGCCACCAGCTTGAATTCCAGGCGAGCGGTCTGGCCGATCAGGTCTTTCAATGCCTCGGGATCCTCGACCCCCGGCACCTGGACGAAGATCCGCCGTTCGCCCTGGTTGATGACCGTGATTTCCTTGGTGCCGCCCGGATCGATCCGGCGGCGAACCACATCGCGCGCGACCGTCAACGAATCCTTCAGCGCGGTCTTGGCTCCCGATTCGGTCGGGGTCAGGACGATGCGGTTTCCATCGACCGTGGTGACGTCCCAGTCACGGCTGCCGGTGAGACCGACCGGCCGGGTCAGCTGCTGCATGCGGTCGAAGGCCGCCGCGTGCTGGGTCGGATCGCGGACCACGAAGCTGAGCCGTCCGCCGGCGGTCGACACGTCGCCGATCTGGATACGCGGCTCGCCACGACGCAACTCGGTCGTGACCGTCTCTTCCATCGCCTGAAGCCGCTGCTTGGCGGCATCGGCGATGTCGGCTTCGAGCAGCAGCTGACTGCCGCCCGCGATGTCGAGGCCCAGGTTGATCCGGGCATTGGGAATCCAGCTTGGCCAGGCTTCAACCTGGCTTTTCGGGAACAGGCTGGGGATGGCCAGCAGGATGCCGACGACGATCGTCAGGCTGACCGCCCAGATCTTCCACTTGGGAAAGTCGAGCATTAGTCGTTTGCCGGCTTCGCGGATTTGGGGTCGATGACCTGGGTCAGCGTGGACTTGACCGCCTGAACGCGGACGCCCTGCGCCAGTTCGACCTCGACCTCGGTATCGGTCACCTTGGTGACCTTACCCATCAGCCCGCCACCGGTAACCACCCGGTCGCCCTTCTTGACCGCCGCAATCTGTGCCTGATGTTCTCGCACCCGCTTTTGCTGCGGCCGGATCATCAGAAACCAGAAGATGACGAAGACGAGGACCAGCGGGATTGTCTGGATGAAAAAGCTTCCGCTGGCCGATGGCGCGGCGGCGGCTAGGGTGAGGCTGAAAATCGAGCTGGGCATGAAGGCGAACTTCTCGCTTTACGGAAAATGATGGTCGGGGCGACTGGATTCGAACCAGCGACCCCCACACCCCCAGTGTGATGCGCTACCAGGCTGCGCTACGCCCCGACCGTGTCGCCCGCCCAAGCGTCGGACGACGTTCGGTCAAGCGGCGTTGGCGCATCTAGTGGCAGGGGTCCGGCATGGCAAGGGACGTGAGCCCGCTTGCCTTGGGCCGCTGTCCGCAACCATGGTGGACCGATGAAGCGAAGATCCCGCCGCAGGAAAGTCAGCTGGCCGAGGCGAATCGTCATCGCCCTGCTGGCGATTCCGGCGCTCTATCTGATCGGCGCGCTCGTCGGATCGTTGATTGGGGTCAACACCGACTGGGTCGAGCCCGACAGGGGAGTCACCATCTACATTGCCGACAATGGCGTTCACGCCGACCTCATCCTGCCGGCCAAAGCGCAGGGACTCGACTGGCGACCGCTGGTGCCGCGCTCCGACTTCGCCAGCATTCCCGCCGATGCCGCCTGGGTCGCGTTCGGGGCGGGCGAGCGGCGGGTCTATCTGGAAACGCCGACCTGGGCCGACCTCAGCCTCAAGACGGCCGCCATCGCGCTGACCGGCGGCGAACGGGTGATGCATGTCGAATGGGTGAGTGATCCTACCTATGCGGCGCGGGCCGTCCGCCTGACACCCGAGCAATACCGCCGGCTATGGGCCTCGATCCGCGCGGCATTCCGGCTCGACAGCCGGGGCAGGCCGATCCGCATCGACCATCCCGGCTACGGTCCAAGCGATGCCTTTTACGAAGGCGTCGGCGAGGCCAATGCGATCCACACCTGCAACCAATGGGCCGCGAGCCGCCTCAGGCTGGCGGGCGTCGAGGCGCCGCTGTGGAGCCCATTCGTCAACGGGCTGGTCTGGCGTTATCGCAAAGCGGAACCACCGCGCTAAAGCACGTAGCGGCTGAGGTCGGCGTTCTTGGCGATCCCGCTGAGCTGCTCTTCGACGAACGCCTTGTCGATGGTGAACGTCTCGCCTTGCCGGTCCTCGGCGGTGAAGCTGATGTCCTCAAGCAGCTTCTCCATCACGGTCGACAATCGCCTGGCGCCGATATTCTCGACCGCGTCATTGACTTCGGCGGCGATGCTGGCGAGCGCGGCGATGCCGTCGTCGGCGAAGTCGATCGTTACATTCTCCGTCTTCAGCAGTTCCCGATATTGCTCGGTCAGGCTGGCCCGGGTCGCCGACAGGATTCGCACGAAATCCTCCTCGGTCAATGCGGCCAATTCCACGCGGATCGGCAGTCGCCCCTGAAGCTCGGGAAGCAGGTCTGCCGGCTTGGCGATGTGGAAGGCTCCGCTCGCGATGAACAAGATATGGTCGGTCTTGATCGGCCCATATTTGGTCGCAACCGTGGTGCCCTCGATCAGCGGCAGCAGGTCGCGCTGAACGCCCTCGCGGCTGACCGAGCCGCCGCGAACGTCGCTCACCGCAATCTTGTCGATCTCGTCGAGGAAGACGATTCCATTGGCCTCGGCATCAGCCAGCGCGACGCGGGTCACGTCGTCCTGGTCTACCCGCTTGTCGGCTTCCTCTTCGACCAGCTTGGCGAAAGCATCGCGGACCTTGAGCTTGCGCCGCTTTTTGGGCGCGCCGCCCATCGCCTTTGACATCATCTCGGAAAGATTGATCATGCCGACGCCGCCGCCACCGGGAATGTCGAATGGCATCGATGGTGCCTCGGCGACCTCGATCTCGACTTCGGTATTGTCGAGGCTGCCGTCGGCGAAGCGCGCCCGGAAGCTGGCGCGGGTCGCCTCGGACGATCCCTTGCCGGTGAGCGCGTCGAGCAGCCGTTCCATCGCCGCGCCTTCGCTCGCCTCGCGAACCTTGTCGCGGCGCCGCTCGCGCTCGAGCCGGACGGCTTCCTCGACCAGGTCGCGGGCGATCTGCTCGACGTCGCGGCCAACATAGCCGACCTCGGTGAACTTGGTCGCCTCGACCTTGACGAACGGCGCATCGGCAAGCTTCGCCAGCCGCCGCGAAATCTCGGTTTTGCCGCAGCCCGTCGGGCCGATCATCAGGATATTCTTGGGCACCACTTCGTCGCGGAGCTCGGGGCTGAGCCGCTGCCGCCGCCAGCGATTGCGAAGCGCCACCGCGACCGCCTTCTTGGCGTCCATCTGCCCGATGATATGCTCGTCCAGCGCTGCGACGATCGCCTTGGGGGTGAGAGAGTCGTTCATAATCTTTATTCTGGTCCTTCGGTACGCCGCTTGCAGCGGCTACTCAGGATGAGCGGTAATTAATTCAAGCTCCGCTCATCCTGAGTAGCAACTGAGCGAAGTCGAAGGCGCGTATCGAAGGACTACACCGTCTCGATCGTCAGCCGGTCGTTGGTGAACACGCAGACCTCTGCGGCGATGGCCATCGCGCGTTTGGCGAGCACTTCCGGATCCGCCTCATATTCGCTGAGCGCCCGCGCCGCGGCGAGCGCGTAATTGCCGCCCGATCCGATTGCCGCGATCCCGCCCTCGGGCTCCAGCACATCGCCGTTGCCGGTCAGGATCAGCATCGTCTCCTTGTCGGCGACGATCATCATCGCTTCGAGATTGCGGAGATATTTGTCGGTCCGCCAGTCCTTGGCGAGCTCGACCGCGGCGCGCATCAGCTTGCCGTTCGAAGCCTCCAGCTTCTTTTCCAGCCGCTCGAACAAGGTGAAAGCGTCGGCCGTCGCGCCAGCGAAGCCGCCGACGACGCTCCCATCGGCGCCCAGCCGGCGGACCTTCTTCGCATTGGGCTTGATGACGGTGTTGCCGAGGCTGACCTGGCCGTCGCCGGCGATCACCGTCTTGCCGTCCTTCTTCACCCCCAGGATGGTGGTGCCATGATATTGTTCCAAAATTCGCTCCCGCTTGGGTTGTGGGGCGATGTGGGAAGCGCGCGAGGGGCGCGCAAGCCTAGCGCTTGTCCTGCTTGTGTTCGGAACTCACCTGTTGCTCGATCCGGCGATCGGGCAGGAACCAGGCGAGCGCAACGGCCAGATAGATGGCTAGAGAGATGATGACGCTGACGAACGACAGGCCAATCGCGACCAGATAGGCGGCCAGCGAAACCTTGCCCTTCCAGTCGCTGCCGAGCGCCCGCGCAAGCGTGCTGTCAGGACCGTGCGACCGCAGGATCGCCCATTCCTGCATCTGATAGCTAATGGCCGCGCAGACCAGGACGACCCCGAAAGCGGCCACCGGCAATTGCCCGAATTCGGCCTCGTCCATCCAGCGGATGACGAACGGAAACAGCGACAGGAAGAAAAGCAGGGCCAGGTTCCACCACATGATCGCGGCGTTCACCTTCTTCACGGTCGACATCATGTGGTGATGATTGTTCCAGTAAATGCCGATGTTCACGAAGCTGAGCGCATAGACGAACAAGGTCGGCGCAACCGCCCGAAGCCCCGCCAGACCCGCGTCGTGCGGCACCGGCAGTTCCAGCACCGCGATGGTGATGGCGATGGCGACGACGCCATCGGTCAGCGCATTCAGCCGGTCGGGTTTCATCGGACATGATCGTTGAGGAAGTTGACGCTGTCCGCAAGAGCCGGCGTGTCGCGGCGGAACAGGGGCGACAGCGATTTTGCCGTGTCGACGTGGCTCTTGCCTTCGTACAGCCTGAGTTCGACCGGCGCGCCGAGCTGGCGCAAGCGGGCGGCGAGCACCTTGCTGTTGCGCGGTTTGACGACCTTGTCGGCGGTGCCGTGGATCAGCAGCATCGGCGGCGCGTCAGCGCGGGCGAAAGTGACCGGCTGGGTTTCCAGCGGCCTCGGCCAGGCGCCCAGCGCGTCCCGCCCCCGCCGCTCGGTGAAGGGGTAGAAATCATAGGGGCCCGACAACAGGGCGGCGGCGCGAACGATGCCCGGATCGACGCCCACGTCGTTCAGAAAATGGCGGTCGAGCGCCAGCATCGCGCCGATGTAGCTGCCCGCTGAATGGCCGGCCAGCGTGATCCGCGAAGGATCGCCGCCATAGTCGGCGACATGGTCGCGCGCCCATTTCACCGCCAGCGCGCCATCCTCGACGAAGACCGGAAAGCGCACTGCGGGCACCAGCCGGTAATCGGGCACGACGGCGATGAAGTCGCGGGCGGCGAAGGCGCGGCCGGCAAACCCATAATCACCGCGGTCGCCGTCGACCCAGCCCCCGCCGTAGAAGAAGATGACGACCGGCAGCTTTTCCCTGCCCAGCGACCGAGGCGGCGCCCACACGTCGAGCTTCTGGCGCGGGTCCGATCCATAGGCCGCGCCGCGCACCGCCAGCCTGGCCGAATCCCCGCCCAGCCGGCTGAGCGAATTGAGCAGGCCGGCCGGGGTGCAGCCGGCCAGCGCCAGCACGCCAAGCGCAATTCCGCCCGCCGCGAACGCGCCACGCCTGGTAAAATGGCGAAGCCCGCCGTGGGGGTCTGAAATGCTCATGTCCTAGCGTTCAATGCCTTTCATTTTGCCCCAGGTGCGGGCGGCGGTGTATCCAAGATAACCTGTCCCGAACAACGCATAGAGTTCTTCGGGGATACCACGAAGATACGCCGTCATTCCGTTGGAGATGCCGAGCGCCATTTTCGGATCGGCGGCGGCGATCAAACCCATCGGGATCGACCAGAGGATCAGCGTGTACATCATGTAGAGGAAGCTCGGCCGGGCGCGGCTGGTCCACGGATCGGCCGACTGGGCCTCGGCGACGATCGCCTGCATCTGCACCGCTATGGTTGCCATTTCCTGGTCGCCCTGAAGCTTCAGCAATTCCAGCTTGGCCCGGTCGCGCGCCTGCGGATCGGGAATGATCTTGTCGAGAAGTTTGGACACGGGGGCGATGATCGCGTCGAATATGGCCATGTATATCTCCTTAGGTTCAC
Source organism: uncultured Alphaproteobacteria bacterium (assembly GCA_963750385.1). Lineage (GTDB taxonomy): Bacteria > Pseudomonadota > Alphaproteobacteria > Sphingomonadales > Sphingomonadaceae > Sphingomicrobium. Next base: position 124,323 of record CAVVQJ010000009.1, read on the forward strand.
AAAAGGCACGCTATGAGGTGAGTTTTGGCGTGAAGTTATGTGCCTATACGGTTCGCTAGCCAGCCATAGAGAAAGGCCTCGTTGGCTGGGCGCTTTTCGGCGAGGCGGAGGTAGCGCTCGCCCTGCAGCGCTTCGAGCGCGCGGAGCAGCACGGTCTCCCCGCCACGCTTTCCGCGCGCGTCGAGGAACGCATCGAGCGCGGCCAGCGTGGCCGGCCCGACGCGGCCGTCGGGAACCAGATCGGGATAATCCTTGCCATTGCGATTGAGCGCGGTCAGCGCCCGCTGAAGGAACGTCGCGGCAACCGCCGGGCCCATGTTGGCGCCGGTATCGAACATTTCGGCGGCGATGCGCGGTACCCGGCCGGCGATCTGGTCGAAGCGCGGGCGAAGCCAATAGAGCCTGCGGTAAATCGCCGCGGCCTCGTCGCGCGGCAATTCCGCCATCGCCCCGCCATAGCCATGCGCCCGAGCCACGGCTTCGGTAATCCCGAACCGGGTCGGCCCACCGCGATCGGCGGGATGGCTGACATAGCCCCCTTCCCGCTCGATCAGCTCATCGATCATTTCGCGCCACGTCCATTCACCTGCTCCTCCGGTTTGTCCGAGTCGCGGTGTTTGAACCATATGGGATATGTGTAGGAAAGCGATTTTATCCGTCTAGGACGGCCGCCATCACCCGTTCGGTCATCGCCTCGCAGTCGGCGCCGGCAAAGGGGAAGGCGCCGGTGATGGCCGAATGGACGTCGGGCGCCAGCGCCTCGCGGAGTTTCTTGCGGGCGCGGAGCAGGCGGGTCTTGACCGTGGCGGGCGGGATGCCGAGCGCCTCGGCCGTCTCGTCGACGTTCAGGCCCTCGATTTCCCGCAGCACGAACACCGTGCGGAAGATATCGGGCAGTCCCGCGACCGCGCGTTCGAGCAATTGCCTCAGTTGTTCCCGCGCCAGGCTGGCGTCGGGCGCGACCGATTCCGACCCGCTCATCAGCGCCTCCCGATAATTGTCCAGAACCGAAACTCCCTGTTTTTCGAGCTGGCCGGCCCGCCGGCGATTGGACCGCAAGCTTTGAAGGGCTTCGTTGATCGCGATCCGGGTGAGCCAGGTCGACAGCGCCGAGCGGCCCTCGAACTCGCCGATCCGGGCGAAGGCCTTCAGATAGGCCGACTGCACCGCTTCTTCGGCTTCGAAGCGATCCTTCAGGACGCTCCAGGCGGCGCGGAACAGCCGCTGATTGTTAGCCGTGATGACCTGGCGAAGCGCCGCCGGATCGCGCGCCGCGCACCGCCGGGCCAGCTCCACATCGCCGAGCGCCGCAACCGCAGCGCGGGCCTGGGCCTGGGCGGTCATGCCGCCACCTTCAGCAATGCGCGCATGCCCGGATGATAGCGGCAGACGACGGAAATTGCGCCCGCCTTGCGCAGGACGGTCGTCGCCTTCGCCCCGAGGCTGCAGGTCGACATCGAAGCCGCCATCCTTCGCGGTCGCGGTGTGCCGGAAAATGTCGCGGTTGATCCAGACAATCCGGTCGCCCGCGCGAAGCCCCGCCGGAACGGGACCGAACCTCATCTTGTCGATCACCACCGTATAGATACGCGGCGCTGCCGATGCCGGGGGCAATGGCATCAGCAGCACCGCCAGGGCGATGACGGTGGTACGGGCCGTCATCGCCTTGTCACAGCTTCGCGGCCAGATGTTCGGCATGATGCTGATGCTCGCTGAACAGGGTCAGCCCGGTTTCCAGCAGCGACTTCAACTCGCCATTGTCGGCGGAGGGGATCAGCGTGTCCTTGAGCGCGCCGTTGACCGCCTGGTGATAGGCGACCTCATTCTTCACATAGGCCCGGTCGAACGCGGCGCCGCTCAGCGCCTGCATCCGATCATGGGCCTCGGCCGCCTGCTTGCCGAGCGCCGCGCTCGTCGCATTGTCCTGCGGAGTAACGCCCAGCTTCTTGACCAGCGCCAGCGCCTGTCCGTTCACCGCCTGATGATCGCGCAGCATCAGCGAAGCGAACGACCGCACCTCTTTGTTGTGCGACTTGGCCAGCGCCTGTTTCGCCGCGGCGACATCGAGCGCGCCGGCGGTGTAGGCGATATGGGCGATCTCGGCATCGCTCGGCCCGGCATCGGCGAGCACCGGCGCGGCAAGGCTGGCGGCGGCGAAGGCGATCGCGGCGGCGAGTAGACTGGACTTGGCGGTCATGGCATCCCTTTCGTTCCGGCAGGACGCATTCCCCTGCCCTCGCCCGTTTGGATGCCATCCCTTGCGAAAGGTTCCCCTGCCCGTGCCGCTGCGTTTCCCGATTGCCTTTGCCCTGGCCCTGGCCAGCCTGTCCGCCCCCGCCCTGGCCGAACTGTCGCGACCCGAACGGGCGATGATCGCCACGGTCGATGCCGAACAGGACGCGAACGGTCTCGATGCTGGAAAAATGGGTCAACCAGAACAGCGGCTCGCTCAACATCGAGGGCGTGACCAAGGTCGGCGAGATGCTGCGCGCCGAGCTGGAGCCGCTGGGCTTTACCGTCGACTGGATCGACATGAAGGCGGCGGGCCGCGCCGGGCACATCGTCGCGCACGCACAAGGGCACGGCCGCGGGCCAAGCGGCTGCTGCTGATCGGCCACCTCGACACGGTGTTCGAGCCCGACAGGCCGTTCCAGCGCTGGACCCGCAAGGGCAATGACGGCGAGGGCCCCGGCGCCGGCGACGACAAGGGCGGGATGGCGGTGATGGTCGCCGCGCTGCGCGCGATGCAGGCGGCGGGGACGCTGAAAAACGCCAATATCGAAATCGTCCTGACCGGCGACGAGGAGGACAGCGGATCGCCCGATCGAGACTGGCGCGGCGCGACCTGGTCGCGGCGGGCAAGCGCGCCGACGCCGCACTCGATTTCGAGGGGCTGGCGCGCGATGGCGGCGAAGGACATGGGCTCGATCGCCCGGCGCAGCTCGGACAGCTGGACGCTGACGGTCCGCGCCCGGAGCGGTCATTCGAGCAGTGTCTGTTCGCCGCCGTCGGGGTGCGGCGCCAACTATGCGCTGATCGACATCATCGAGCGCTTTCGCCGCGAACTGCCCGAAGACAAGCTGACCTTCAACGTCGGGCTGATCGGCGGCGGCGCGACCGCCAGGCTGGACGAGGGCAGGATAAGGCTGGAGGCGACCGGCAAGACCAACATCATCGCCGCCACCGCGGTGGCGCGCGGCGACCTGCGTGCGCTGACGAAAGAGCAGATCGACCGGGTGCAGGGCAAGATGCGGGCGATCGTGGCCAGGCCGCTGACCGGCGCCACGGCAAGCATCGATTTCGATCCCGACGGCTATCCGCCGATGGCCCCGACCGCCGGCAACCAGGCGCTGCTCGACCGGCTCAATCGGGTCAACCGCGACCTGGGGCTGGAGCCGATGGGCACGCTCGATCCGGTCAAGCGCGGCGCGGGCGACATCAGCTTCGTCGCCGCCGATGTCGACGGGCTGGCCGGCCTAGGCCCCGCCAGCCGCGGCGACCATGCGCCAGGGGAAACGGTCGACATCGCTTCGATCTGGCGGCAGGCCAAGCGGGCGGCGATCCTGATGAGCCGCCTCGCCGTGGAGAAACGCTAGCCGATCCTGATAAAATCGGCCATTCCGTAGCGTAAGCTGTTGCAATCCCGTCACTTGTGTGGAGCGCGCCGATTGGCAATATTCGGCGCGATGACCGCGCGTCCCGGCGCGGCCGCCGGGGAGGGATTTCATGACCCATTGCCGCTTGCTCACCGCATCGCTTCTTGCCGCCAGCGCCCTGACCTTCGCCGCTCCGGCAAGCGCCCAGCGGATCGACAATATCGTCGTGCTCGGCGACAGCTATGCCGACGACGGCAATGCCTTCCAGCTGGCGGGCATCGATCCGTTGACGACCCAGGTATACACCACCGGACGATTTTCGGGCGGCACCAACTATATCGACACGCTGGCCGGCCTGATCGGCGCCACCACCGAGAATTTCGCGATCGGCGGGGCCAAGACCGACAATACGCAACACCAGTGGCCCGCTGCCCGGCTTCCAGTTCGAGGTTCAGGCGTTTCTCGCCGGCGGGCTGGTCCCCGCCTTCCCCGCGGGCGACGGATTGTTCGACGAGGACGATCTGCTGGCCATATCCATCGGCGGCAACGATGCGCGCCAATATCAGCAATTGGGCGGCTCCCTTGCCGGCGCCCCTGCCGCCGCGACCGTCGCCGCGGCCAACGCGACCTTCGGCCTCGATCAGCTGGTCGCCGCGGGGGCCCAGAACATCAGCTTCCTCGCCGGCGATACCGGCCGCCTGCCGGAGATCGCGCTCAACCCGGCGGGCGCGCAGATTCGTTCAGCCTTTTCCTCCACCTTCAACACGGCGATGCAGTCGACGCTCGCCGGCTATGCCGCCAACGGCGCCATCGTCCATTATCTCGACCTCAACCTGCTCCTCGACAATGTCGCCGCCAACCCGAGCGCTTATGGCATCACCAACGGGCTGGTGTGCCCGATCTTCCCGGACCCGACCTGCGTGGTGAACGGCGGCGGCTATCTGTTTTACGGCGATGCGCTTCACCTGACGTCGGACGGCTTCAAGGTGGTCGGTCAATATGTCGCCGCGCAGCTGACCGCACCGCTGGTTCTGCAGGGCTCGAGCGACCTCGCGCTCGACGTGGCGCATCAGTTCGGCAACACGCTGACCAGCCGCATGGACACGGGCAGCCCGCGCGACGGCGACATTCTCAATGGACTGCGCTTTTTCGTGCTGGGCGACACGATTTCGCGCCACCAGGACGCCGGACCTCGCAACCTTTCCTATCGCGCGACCAGCGTCGGCGCGACGGCCGGCGTCGAATATGGCTTCGGGTCGGGCGTTGCTGGCGTGGCGGTCAACTATTCGAAGCCCAAGGTGAACTTCACCACCGACGCGGCCGACGTCGACAGCCGTTCGTTTCAGCTTGGCGGCTATGGCAGTTTCGCCATCGCGGGCGGCTTTGCGCAAGCCTATGCCGGCTATGGCTGGGACAAGCATGACATTGATCGCGCGGGCGTGGTTGATGGGATGGAGGCCAATCCCAAGGGGCATCATTTCCTCGCTGGCGGCAAGGCCGGTTATTTGATTCCGGTCTGGAAGTTCCGCGCCGGGCCGATCGTGGCGCTCGATTATGCGAAGGCCAAGGTCGATGGTTACACCGAGACCGGCGATCCGGTGCTGGCGCTCAACGTGTCATCGGTCACCTATAAGTCGCTTCGTGGCGGCGTGGGCCTCGAAGTTCGCGGCGATTTCGCGGGCGGCGGCGTTCAGTTCCGCCCCTACACGTCCTTGCTGGTGGAAAAGGAATTCAGCGGCGACGGCCGGGTCGTCCATTTCGCCCAGACTTCGGCGCCAACCATCGTCAACCGCTGGGAATTCGAAGATGCATCCAACAAGCCCTATGGCCGCTTCGTGAGCGGTTTCAACGCGGCGATCCTGTCCGGCGTAAGCCTCGATGTCGCGGGTTCGCGGACGATCGGCAAGGACGAGGGCGAGGAAACCTCGGCGCAGGTTGGATTCCGCTTCGCATTCTGACCGCCGCGAGTGAAAGTGAGGCGGCGGCCGGCCGGGCCGCCGCCTTTCCTTTGTCCACGCGATGTGCATGAAGGCAAACCATGGCCGACCCGATCGAGACGATAACCAAACCGGTCACCAGCAAGACCGCCCGGCTGAGGATATTGGTCGGGCTCCGACGGTTTCGGCGCGAAGCGCTGGTCGATAGCGTCGACCAGCTGGCGGTGCTGGCCAAGGTCGATGACGAATCGGGACTGTCGGCGCGATTCATCTTCATGACGCTGATGTCGGCCGGCATTGCCGTGCTTGGGCTGCTGCTGTCGTCGCCGGCGGTGGTCATCGGCGCGATGCTGCTGTCGCCGCTCATGGGGCCGATCATCGGCGCGGGCTTCGCGCTGGCGGTCGGGGACGCCAACGAATTGCGCCGCTGCGCCAGGACGCTGATGGTCGGCACCTTGCTCGGTATCGCGATCAGCGCGGCCATCGTGTTTCTCTCGCCGATCCAGACGGTGACGAGCGAGGTCGCCTCACGGACCAGGCCCAATCTGTTCGACCTGCTGGTCGCGCTATTCTCCGCCCTGGCCGGCGCCTACGCCATGATCCGCGGGCGGGAAGGAACCATCGTCGGTGTCGCCATCGCGACCGCCTTGATGCCGCCGCTGGCGGTCATCGGTTTCGGTCTCGCCACCGCCAATTGGACGGTGTTCGGCGGGTCTCTGCTGCTGTTCATCACCAACCTGATGACGATCGCGCTGGCCGCCGCGGTGATGGCGCGTATTTACGGCTTCAGCATCCACCTTACCAAAAAGCAGACCCGGCTGCAGGTGCTGGGAATCGTCGCGGCCTTCGCCGTGCTGGCGGTTCCGCTTGGCATTTCGCTCAAGCGGATTGCGTGGGAGGCCAATGCGTCACGCCAGGCGTCGACTATCCTGAAGCGTGCGTTCGACCCCAAGGCCAGGGTGACCCAGGTCGAATTCGATTTCGCCGCGAAGCCGGTCACCGTCACCTCGTCGGTGTTGACGCCCCGGTTCGAGCCCGACGCTGAATCGGACGTTGCGGGCGCGCTTGGCGATGCGTTGGGCCATGAGGTCCGGGTCACCATCAACCAGTATCGGGTCGGCACCGACATCGGCGCCGCCGAAGCGGCGGAACTGGCGGCGGCCAAGGACAAGGCGCAGGCCGCGGCGGTGGAGCGGCAAGTGGCCGACCTGATCGCGAACCTTGCGCTGGTCGCCGGCATCAGCCGCAACGATGTCGTCATCGACCGCGATCATCATCGGGCCTTGGCGCGGGCCAAGCCGATCGATGGCGCGACGCTGGGCGCCTACCGTGAAATGGAGCGCAGGGTGGCGGCCAATGCCCCCGGCTGGTCGGTCGAGCTCAGTCCGCCCGCGCGGCCGCTACCGGTGATCCGCTTCGATGACGAAGATCGTCCCGACGAACAGTCGGTCAACTTGCTGGCGTGGGCAGCGCGCCGAGTGTCGGCGCCGATCGAACTGACCGGCCCGAGCGAGCAAGTCGCGGCGGTGCGCGAAGCGCTGGCTGGGCAGGGGGTGACCGACGTCAGGATCGCTCGCGCCCGGGGCCGGGACGTCCGCCCGCGCTGGGTGTCGCCCGACGATCAGGCGCCCTAGCGGCCCAGGCAGTCGGCGAACACGGTTCGCACTTCGGGCGAAGCGGGAACGGCAAGCGCGGCGCCGCCGCTGGTTCCAACCTGGACCGCGCCGTTCGACGCGAAGGTCCGCGCGACCGCCCTCGCCATGTCTCCGGCGGAAATGACCGCCTGCCAGCGCCCCTTTCCGGCCGAGCGCGCTACGCCCCTGACCGGCAGAGAGGCGGCGGTGCCATTGCCGGTAAAGCTCAACGTGCCCTTTTCTCCATCGGGCGCCGACAGGCCGCGAACGACGACCAGTTCCTTGGCGCCATCGGCGACATCCCGGCACTGTACCGACAAAGCCGCCTCGGCATCCGGAGGACCGTACACCGCGATCTGCTCCCGGCTGCGATAGGTCCAGTTCATGCCGGTGCTGACCGGGGCCACGGCCTGAGTGGCCCGTTCGGCGGCCGCCGCGTTGGCCGGGGCGGCAAGCCCCTCCGCCGAGGCATCGCCGACAAGGTCGTCGGGCGGGGCTATCGCATTGTCGGCTACCGGGTCCGACCCGGTGCAGGCCACCAGCGCCATGAAGCCAATGAACGGTGTGATCGGCAGATATTTCAACATCGCGCGTCCAACGCGTGCCTGCCCAAGAGGTTCAGCCATTGACAGCGATGGCCAAAATGGCACTCATCCGATCGACCGGCCGGCAAGCAAGGGGTGCCGACCCGCCCGAGTGACGTCCCAGGGCGGCGAACCGCCGGCAACGGAGGGGATGCATCATGGACCAGGCCATCAAGACACCGACGCATCTTTGGGTGGTGGGCGTGTTGTCGCTCATCTGGAACAGTTTCGGCGGCTACGACTATTGGATGACCCGCACGCGCAACACCGACTATCTGGCAAGCATGATGCCGGGCAGCGACCCGAACGAAATGCTGGCCTATGTCGACAGCTTCCCGATCTGGGTCCAGCTTGGCTGGGGCCTGGGTGTCTGGGGCGCGATCCTCGGCTCCATCCTGCTGCTGATGAAAAGCCGCTGGGCGGTGCTCGCCTTCGGACTTTCGCTGCTCGGCGCGGTGGTTAGCCTTGGCTACCAGATGTTCGGCCCGGCGGCGCCCGCCGCCATCAATGAGGGCGCCGGCGCGATCATGCCCTGGGTCATCATCGCGGTCGCGGCGCTGCTCTATTATTACGCCTGGCGGCAACGGGCGAGCGGTGTGCTGCGCTAGCCGCGACGCTTCGTCTCAGCGAGACCGGATGAACTCACGGATGTCGCGGGACAGCTTCGCTCGGTCTTCGTCGCGGACGTACATCATGTGGCCGGCCTGATAATAATGATATTGGATCCGGTCCTGCGGAATGCCGCTGCGCGATAATGAATATTCGGCGCCGAAGAAGGGCGTCGCGAAATCATAATAGCCCTGGCCGACGAAGATCCGCATGTCCTTGTTCTCGCGCAGCGCCTGGCCGAGATAGGGCGCGACGTTGAAATAGGCTTCGGCGTCGTGGCACGTCGTCGATCTTGAAATCCCAGTCGCGGCCGACGCTGCCGATCGCCTGATATTCGCGGTCGGTCTTGAAGCCCAGCCCATCACGCTGCCATGAATTGACTGCCGCCGTGTAGCTGGCGTCAATTCCGTAGAAGCTAGGATCATTGTCCGAATATTCGCCGGCATTGTCCGCGTCCTTGCCGGTGTAGCGGGAGTCCAGCCGGCCGACGGTCAGCCCGCGGTCGCGCAGCAGTTCCTTGAAGAAGCGGCCCGGCGTCACCCGCAGGTCGGCCTGTTCCAGATAGGTTTCGCTAAGACCGGTGTAATGGGCCAGCTGGCGGCGGATTGCCAACCGCTCTTCGGGCGGCAGTTTCTGCCCCTTGAGCAGCGCCGTAGCGTAAGGCCCGATCGCCCATTGCCGCGCCTCATCGACGAATTGCTCGACCGGCGGCCCTTGCGTCTTGCCATGATAGAGCGCGACCGCGGCCATCGACGGCAGGTTGGTGATATAGCCCAGCTCGTCGCCGGGCGTCGACGCACCGGCGGCGAAGTCGAGGATGGTGGAGATCAGGATTACCCCGTTCAGCGCCACATCGTTGTAGGTGGTGTTGACCAGTTGGTTGGTGACCGCCGCCGACCGGGTCGTTCCATAGCTTTCGCCGCCGAGGAACTTGGGACTGTTCCAGCGGCCGTTGTCGCCCAGCCAGCGCCGGATCACTTCGGCGACCGCCTTGGCGTCGGCGGTGACGCCGTAGAACTCCTTGCCTTCGGTCTTGCCGATCAAGTGGGAAAAGCCGGTGCCCGGGGGATCGATGAACACCAGGTCGGTGACATCGAGCAGGCTCGCCGGATTGTCGACAATCGGATAGGGCGGCGCGCCATCGTCACGCGCGTCGGAGGGAATGGCGACCCGCTTTGGCCCGAACGCCCCCATCTGCAACCAGACCGAACCCGATCCCGGCCCGCCATTGAACAGGAAGGTCACCGGACGTGACGGATCGCGCGGCTGTTTGACATAAGCCGTCGTGACGATCGCCGCCTTTTGCGTTCCGTCCTCGGCGGCGATGATCGTCTCGCCGATGGTCGCGCTATAATTGATTTTCTGCCCGCCGAAGGTGCCGCTGTGCTTCGTCACGCGAACCTGGGGGATGACCAGCTCGACCTTGGGCGCGGCCTTGCCTTCGGCCTTGTCTTCCGCCTTCGCGACGACGCTCTCGGCCGACTTTTCCTGCGCCTGCGCCGGCGCGCTCACGGCCACCACCAGCGCAAGCGCGGTCAATCCCAAGCTGTTCATTCGCCCCTCCCCGATTCGCAGGCGCGAACCATGGCGCTCAATGGAGGCGGAGCAAAGCCGGGTCGACCAACGGCCCGCTGCAAGCGGCAGACGGTCTAGCTGGCGCCGACCGCCGAATTCCGTCCCTTCGCCTGCCGCCGAAGCCAGGCTGGCCGATCCGCCGAACATCTGCGGCATCGCCAGCGCGTCAAAGCCATAGGGATCGGGCCGGAAGACCACGCCATTGCCGCTCGCCGCGACCGTCAAGTAGGTCATGTAAATCGGCACCGGCCGGGGAAGCTCGAAACGCTGCTCGCGCTCGGAGCTTGGCTGCGGAGCGCGGCCGAACACCCAGGTGGCGAAGCGGCGGTAATCCTGCAGGCGCACGCAGCCGTTGCTGACCCAGCGATCACGCTCGGCAAACAGCTCCTTGTGCGGCGTGTCATGCAGGTAGATGCCGTAATCGTTGGGCATTTCGAACTTCATTTCGCCCATCGAATTCCACGGTCCCGGCATCTGCCGCACCAGGATGGTCGGCTCCGTCCTGCCAGACGCGATGGCCCGCCAATTGACCTGCTTGGGGTCGATCGGATGGGCATCCGACGACCAGTCGTTGAGCACCTCGTAGTGGAAATCCCTGAGGTAGGAGAGGCCCTGCTCCTGGATCCGCTTGGCGGTAAGGCTGCGGATCAGTTCGGGCGGCACGTTCCAATAGGGGTTGGTCTTGGCCGAGCGCATCAGCACCGCCATCATCGGCGTCTTGGTCTTGGTCGAACCGACGACAACTCGCATCTGATCCGCGATCCGGTCATTGTCGAACAGATAGGCTTCCGCCGCCCCTAAATCGACGACCACATAACGGTTGAACGCCCGCGTCGCCGGCAGGCGATAGGCGCGTTCCATGTTGATCGCGATCCGGCGGGCATAATAGGTCGCTCCGCGGTTGAGCGATGCGATGGTGTTGCGGCCGGCGATCCCATCGGCCGGTCCGAGCCCGTGGACGGTCTGATAGGCCGATACCGCCTGGAACAGCCGGTCATCATATCCGCCCGCCGCCGGCAGGCCGAGTCGCGTACGGAGCAGGCCGACGCGCTTGCCGGTCGAGCCCGGCTTGAGCGCGGCGCCGGCCGGGATCTTGGTCTGCGGCAGGCGGCCCCAGCTCGCCTGATATTGCTGAAGCCCGCGCGCCAAATTGTCGAACATCATGTTGGGGGCGCCCCGGCGACTGCTCGAGCCGGAGTCGAACAGCCGGGCGAGCCAGTTCTGCGGCTTTTGCTTGCGCCTGGCGACGCTCGACATCTGCGGGTCGACATAGACGAAGTCGATGCCCTGCTTGATGGTGCGCGGGACCGCGACGGGCTCGTCGCCACGAGGGACCGCAGCCGCCGGCGTTGCCGTCCACATCGCCGCAGCGCCAAGGATAATTGCAAGTTTCTTCATAATCTTAGCGCCGCTCGCGCGGCGCTTCCCCGAATGATTTGCTATTCCAACTCCTTGGACGGCCTTGGGTTGCGTCTAGCTGAACGGGCATGAAGGATTAATCGGACCATATCGTGCCGCTGGCCTCCAGCCACCGCATCTGGCAGCCTGCGCTCGTGGCAAGAACGGTGATCTCCTACGCGCTGGCGCTCGCCCTTGCGGCGGCGGTGTTGCAATGGGTCGAGTATCGCTACCTCGCGCACGCCTTTTCGTTCGAAATCTATCTGGGGTTGGTTGCGCTTGCCTTCCTTGCGCTCGGCGCCTGGGCTGCCCGGCAATTGACGCCACGTCCCGCGCCAGCCGGCTTCCAGATCAATCAGGCGGCGATCCGATCGCTCGGCCTGACCCCGCGCGAATGTCAGATCCTGGAACATCTCGCTTCGGGGCAGTCGAACAAGGAGCTGGCGCGGTTGCTTGGGATCTCGCCGAACACCGTCAAGACCCACATCGCCCGGCTGTACGCCAAGCTGGAGGTGCGCAATCGGGTCGAAGCGATCGAGAAGGGCCGCTGGCTGGCGCTCATCGCCTGATCTGAAAGGATGATGGGCCCGAAATCACCCATCCGGGTGATAGGCCGCCCGGCCGTTTCCCTGTATCGCCGCGGAAAATAGGGGAGGCGAACATGGCTCGCTATACATTGATTTACGGCGCCATCTCGGGCGCGATCGCCGCCGTGGTCCTGACCGTGAGCATCGCTGCGGGGACATCGAACCACACCACATCCTTATGGTTCGGCTATCTGGTGATGCTGGTTGCGCTGTCGCTCATCTTTGTCGGCGTCAAACGTTATCGGGATGTCGAGTGCGGCGGAGTGATCCGGTTCGGCCGAGCCTTTGCAATCGGGCTCGCCATCGCCGTCGTAGCGGGTTTGGTCTACGCGCTCATCTGGGAATCCTACCTGCAGTTATCCGGCTATGATTTCATGGCGGACTACACCAGGTCCCTGCTCGACGGGATGCGCGCCGAGGGCGCTTCGGCGGCCTCGATCGACGCGAAGGCCGCGGAAATGCAGGCGATGGCGGAAAGCTACAAGAACCCGCTGTTCCGGATCCCGATGACATTCATCGAGATTTTTCCGGTTGGCCTGCTGATCGCGCTCATTTCAGCCGCCCTGCTCCGCAATCCGAAGATATTGCCGGCCCGTCGGGGTTAGCGCTTCCCGCCCCACCGCCGCTGCGTCTTGCCAAAGCCCGTCCGGCGCGTCCCGGGCTTGCCCTGCGTCGCGCTGCCCGGAGGTCTCGGCGCCACCCTGTCCGGATCGGGGATGCCCAGTTCGTCTTCTTCCAGCCGGCGGATTTCGTCGCGGAGGCGGGCGGCTTCTTCGAACTCCAGGTCGGCGGCGGCTTTGCGCATTCGCTCCTCAAGGTCGCCGATATAGGCGCGCAGGTTGTGCCCGACGAGGTGCGGACGTTCCTCATCGCCGGTGTCGACTACCACGCCATCGCGGGCCGAAACGTCGGCGAGGATGTTGCTGATGCCGCGCTTGATGCTTTCGGGCGTGATGCCGTGCTCTTCGTTATAGGCGAGCTGCTTTTCGCGCCGCCGGTCGGTCTCGTTCAGCGCGCGCTCCATACTCCCGGTCACCCGGTCGGCGTAGAGGATCACCCGTCCGTCAATGTTGCGCGCGGCGCGGCCGATGGTCTGGATCAACGAGGTTTCGGAGCGGAGGAACCCCTCCTTGTCCGCATCCAGAATCGCGACCAGCCCGCATTCGGGAATGTCGAGCCCTTCGCGAAGCAGGTTGATCCCGACCAGCACGTCATAAACGCCGAGCCGCAAGTCGCGGATCAGCTCGATGCGTTCCAGCGTCTCGACGTCGCTGTGCATGTAGCGGACGCGCAAGCCCGCTTCGTGGAGATACTCGGTCAGATCCTCGGCCATCCGCTTGGTCAGCGTCGTGACCAGCGTTCGATAGCCCTGGGCGGCAACCTTCTTCGCCTCATGGACCAGATCGTCCACCTGGTCCTCGACCGGCTTGATCTCGACCGGCGGGTCGATCAGCCCGGTCGGGCGGATGACCTGTTCTGAGAAAACCCCGCCGGTCGCCTCCATCTCCCACGGCCCCGGCGTCGCCGAGACGAAGGTCGTCTGCGGCCGCATCGCGTCCCATTCGTTGAAGCGCAGCGGGCGATTGTCGATGCAGCTCGGCAGGCGAAAGCCAAATTCCGCCAGCGTGATCTTCCGCCGATGATCGCCCCGCGCCATCGCCCCGATCTGCGGCACCGTCTGGTGGCTCTCGTCGACGAATAGCAATGCATTGTCGGGCAGATATTCGAACAGGGTCGGCGGCGGCTCGCCCGGCAGGCGGCCGGTGAGGAAACGGCTGTAATTCTCGATGCCCGCGCAGCTTCCGGTCGCGCCGATCATTTCCAGGTCGAAATTGGTCCGCTGCTCGATCCGCTGCGCCTCCAGCAGCCGCCCTTCCGCGACCAGTTCCTTCAACCGCTCCTCAAGCTCATGCTTGATCGCCTCCATCGCCTGCTTGAGCGTCGGGCCGGGCGTCACATAGTGGCTGTTCGCATAAACCTTCACATAGTCGAGGCTGGCGGTTTTCTTGCCCGTTAGCGGGTCGAACTCGGTGATCTCCTCAATCTCGTCGCCGAAGAAGGACACCCGCCACGCGCTGTCCTCATAGTGCGAGGGAAAAATCTCCAGACTGTCGCCCCGCACCCGGAAATTGCCGCGCGCGAAGGCCTGGTCGTTGCGCTTGTACTGAAGCGCGACGAGCTTGCGGATCACCTCGCGCTGGTCGACGCTCTGGCCCTTCTTCAAGTCAAAGATCATCGCCGAATAAGTCTCGACCGATCCGATGCCGTAGAGGCAGCTCACCGAAGCGACGATGATCACGTCGTCCCGCTCGAGCAGCGAGCGCGTGGCGCTGTGCCGCATCCGGTCGATCGCCTCGTTCACCGAGCTTTCCTTCTCGATGTAGGTGTCGGTCCGGGGGACGTAGGCCTCGGGCTGGTAATAGTCGTAGTAGCTGACGAAATATTCGACCGCATTGTCGGGGAAAAAGCTCTTGAACTCGCCATAGAGCTGAGCCGCCAGGATCTTGTTCGGCGCCAGCACCAACGCCGGGCGCTGGAGCGTCTCGATCACCTTGGCCATGGTGAAGGTCTTGCCGCTGCCGGTGACGCCCAGCAGCACCTGGTTCACCTCGCCATTGTCCTTCAGCCCCTCGACCAACTCCTTGATCGCCGCCGGCTGGTCGCCCGCCGGCTCATATTCCGATTTCAGGACGAACGGCCGCCCGCCCTCGGCCTTCTCAGGTCGCGCCGGGCGATGGGGAACGAAGGTTTCGCCGGTATCAGGCTCGGCGAGCGAAGTGCGGATCTGGATGGCCATCGGGCGCTATATGGGGGCGGCAGATGCGGTGGGCAATTCAGTAGGCGCCAATGTCCGATTTGGGTGGAAAGCGGACATTGGCCACAAGCTTTTTTAGGAGGCCATGCGGTGCCAATTCAGCCAAATACCGACACCGTGAACAATCGCGAACACCAGTACTACTACGGAGCTCCAGTAGAGGAATGTGGGGCTTCGATCCGACATGTGCGTGAGCATCAGCGGCAGGGCGGCGGCTCGCAGAGCGAAAATCCCGCAGATTGTCAGAAGTGCTGGTATCAGTAGCGGCAGCCGGGGTAGGATGCCCGCTCCGGAGAATGCGTAGGCCGCAGCCGCGCTCAGAGCAGAGGCGATACCCAACGTGATCAGCGCTGGCTGTGGTGAGCCGATCTCAGCGAGGCGCACCATGCGTTCCCCAGCACCCATGAAACGATACCACTCCGGCCCCCCGAATATGCATGCCAAGTGGAGCAAGGCCGCAGCTATGTTCATCGAACCTGCCGCAAGTAGCCATTCCTTTTCCACGCCTCACTCCCTCAAGCGGCCTCAGCTTTGATCAGAGCACATACCGTTATAGTGTGCATGTCCGAAGCGGATCGGAAACGGACGTTCACGTTTCGAACAGATCGGCGATATCGTTAATGGCCCTCGTTGTGATTGTTGAATGCCGAGCATCCATCACGAAAGCCTGACCCAGGTAAGCCCAATATATGAAAGCTGCCCGAAGGAGTGCCTGTTGGGCGCTCACACCGGCCGCAACCAGCAATTTTGCCACGTAGGCAACTCTACTCGCATCGACGGCCGCGACAATCGCGGCAACATCTGTATCTGCCGCAGCCCAGGACCTTATGCCTCGCTCTGCGGACCATTCATCAAGCCTAATGGCTTTGTCCGAGTTTCGCTCGACGTTGAACGCTCGCTTCAATAGCTGCTTCAAACGGTCTGGCTCGTCCTCGGCATCGATGTCCTGAATTACTTGATCGGTTGTACGCTCTTGCCAGCTTCGCAGTATCTCACATCGAAAATCGGCAACGTTGCGGAAGTGCCAATAGAAACTACCGCGGGACACCTCTAGCTTGGTTGACATCGGACCGACCTTTAGAGCGTTGGGTCCGTCATTTGCCAGCGTCGACAAGCCGTGCCTTACCCAATCGGTCTTGGTCAAACGGCCTTTCATCCCGCCTCCATACACAAGTGTATTGACTTGTGCCAAATTCTGTTTCACGTTCCATACAGAGGTGTATGGTCATGGATTGGCAAGACGGAGTTCTGTGCACGGCCGGGGTCATTGGAAGCGGCGTAGCGGTTGCGCACGGCATCCTCATGCAACGGTTTATGATCGCGCCTCTTGGGCCGCTCCTTCGCGCGGACGATCGCATGACCCCTCCTATCAGACGGCTAGTTCCGCTGCTCCTGCACTTCAGCACGTTCAACTGGTTCCTCGGTGGACTCGCCTTGATCGTCGCTGCAATCTGGTTCGACCAGGAGGCAAGACTTGCTACGGGCGTGTTAGTTGGCAGTTCTTACCTATTCGGCGCACTCGGGAACCTTTGGGGGACGCGAGACCTTCATCCCGGCTGGGTGCTCTACGCGCTCGCGCTCGGTCTTATCGTTTTAGGACTCAGGTAATCCGGCGGCTATTACGCCGTCCACATGTTCGCTTTGGGTCGAAAGCGTAAGTTCGCGTTGGTCGGAAGAGGACGCTGCAGTTCTGCTAATTTGATACCGCGATTTCGAAGTGCAGTACCGCCTCTCGCTTGCCGAGCTTTTCATAAAGGCCGATCGCAGGAGGATCGACGTAATCCGCTTGAACATACATGACCCAGGCTTTGCGCTCAGCGGCAATCTCTCGAAGCTGGCCAATCAAGGATGTAGCGATGCCCTTTCGTCGATGCTTCGCGTCTACTGCGAGGTCATAAATATAGACCTCCGAACGAGCCTGTTCGAGCTTCTCCAATTCATAAGCCAGCAAGCCGCCAACGACCGAGTTGTTAGAAAGTGCAACAAGGACGATCACATGTTCCTTTGCTAAGAGATCGCGCAAATATTGGTCGCTTGGCGGATGCTCGGCGTATGTTTCAATATCTGTGAATGCACGTCCAAATAGGGAATTGAGATGGCGCGCCAGATGACCATCCAAGGAGCCCAACTGGTGAATCTCTAAGTTAGGTACAGGCATTAGGCCACGACCTCCTGTGTCAGATGCGGTCAAAAAGATACCGCGTACCCCACGGAGCCACAACATCTACAGGCATGCCCTGCCTCCCACGACGCGCGCGATAAACCAAGCTCAGTAGCTCTAATGTCCGTAGTGGGTCGAAAGTTGCCATTAGATTTGCCACGCTTGCTGATGCCATTGCATTGCAGCCGAGCGCCCATATGGTGCCAGCAGGTTCGCGCCCGGCGGCGCTTGCCGAACATAGGGGGGAAACCGATGAAGGCCTATATGCTCGTCCTGCCGTTGGTCATGCTCGCGGCGTGTGACAATTCGCCGAAAGTCGAAGCTGAAAACGCCAGCATCGAGGAAGTCGCAGACAAGGTGCGCGCCGCGAACGACGGCAACACGATGATCGTCCGGCCGGGCAAATGGGCATCCGACGTCGAGCTGGAATCGCTCGAGATTCCCGGCATGCCCGCGGAGGCCGTCGCCGGCATGAAGAAGACGATGGCGAAGGTCACTACCGGCCACGAGACCTGCCTGACCCCCGAGCAGGCGAAAAAGCCCAAGGAAGATTTTTTCGCCGGCGCCGGAAGCAATTGCCGCTACGACAAGTTCAGCATGGACGACGGCAAGATGACCGGCACGATGCGCTGCGGCAGTCCGCAGGGCGGCACCCAGATCATCCAGTTCGACGGCACCTATTCGCCCGAGGAATATCAGATGCGCATGGCCTCGACGGTCGAGGGCGCGTCGCCGGGCGGCCCGATGAAGATGGTGATGCACATGTCGTCTAAACGGGTTGGCGAATGCGACGGCAGCGAGAACAAGGTCGCCGCCAATTGACTTGAGCAGGAAGGATCGAGGGATGCGAGCGACGAAATGGGCGCCGGTCATGGGCGCGGCGATGGTGCTGGCGGCATGCGGCGGGGAGCCCCAGGCCCCGGCGCAGGAGGAAGCCGCCGACGTGCTGGCGGCGGGCCTCTATGCGCTGACGTCCGAAGTGACGGCGCTATCCTCGACCGACAATACGACGCCGTCGACCAAGCTCAAGCTGGGCGACAAGCAGACGATCCAGGCTTGTGTCGCCGCCGGCAACAAGCCCGCGCCCGAACTTCTCGCCGAAGCGGTCGGGGACCAGTGCGAGATCAAGAACAGCTATATCCGTTACGGCCGGATGAGCGCCCAGATGAGCTGCACTCGCGAGGGCACGAGCGGCCTGATCATGCCGGCGATGATGGGCAGCTTCACCAAGGACAGCTTCGAGGGCGAGATCACCGCGTTGACCTATTTCACGGGGGAAGGCGACTATCGGATGACCCGCAAGGTCAGCGCGAAGCGGATCGGTGATTGCCCGCCTGCTCCGGCCGAAAAGGCCTAGCCGTCATTGCCAGGAGCGCCGCGGCGCGGCGAGCCCGCCGCGAAGCCGGATCGACAACATTCTCGCCTTTTGCATCGCTCGGGCGCGCGGATCGTTGGCGGCTTCGATGGAAGCGGTAACAATCCTCAATCGCGGCAAGGCCGGTGACGATGCGGTCGAAAAGGCGCTCCAAGCGGTCGGGATCGTCGGTCCGGTCGAGCGGGTCGACGGCGGCGAGGTTGAAGGCCGGGTCGCCGCCGCCGCGGCGAAGGGCGCGTCGGTCGTCATCGTCGGCGGGGGCGACGGAACCGTCAGCGCGGCGGCGACCGCGCTATCCGGGTCGAAGACCGCCCTGGGCGTCCTGCCGCTCGGGACGCTCAATCATTTCGCGCGCGATCTCGGCATTCCCGCCGACCTGGAGAAGGCCGCCGCGCTGATTGCCGCCGGCCATCGGCAGACGGTGGACGTCGCCGAGGTCAACGGCCGCACCTTCGTCAACAATAGCGCGATCGGGCTTTATCCGCTGATGGTGGTCGATCGCGAAAGCCAGGAACATCGGCTCGGACGATCGAAGCGGCTGGCCATGCTGGTCGCCTCGCTGCGCACGCTGGTGCAATTCCATGATCAGCGGCTGGTGCTGAAGCCCGATGGCGGCAAATCGACTGTCGACACTCCGTTGCTGTTCGTCGGCAACAATGATTACCGAACCGCGATGCCCGGCGCCGGGCGGCGCGAGACGCTCGACGGCGGTCATCTGTGCGTGCTCGTCATGCGCAAGAAGGGCGTGCCCGGCGTAATCGCGGCCATCGCCCGCGCGCTCATGGGCCGGGCGCGCCATGACGACATGATCCAAATCGACGGCGTCGAGCGCCTGAAGGTCGAGAGCCGTCGCGCCTTTCTGTCCGTCTCGATCGACGGCGAGACCTGCCGGCTCGCGCCGCCGCTCGACTATCGCATTCGCAAGGGCGCGCTCACCGTCATCGCGCCCCTCGGCAAAGCCGAAGGCGAGCATGGCTAGGGGTTGGCCCATGCTGGCCCTGCCGTTGGCGGCCTGCGCGTCGGTGCCGGCGCCACAGTCGGTGCACTCGGCCGAGGTTTCGATAGCGTTCGATCGCTCCGGCGAGCGCGGCGCCTGGGCCCAGGGGATGGCCGATCCCGGCACCGGTCGGGCGGTGACGCCCGACGATCCCGTGCGCGTGGCGTCGGTCAGCAAGCTGGTCGTCGCCATCGGCGTCATGCGGCTGGTCGAACAGCGCCGCCTCGACCTCGATCGCGACGTGTCGGACATTCTCGGCTGGCGCCTGCGCAACCCCAATTTTCCCGACCGGCCGATCTCGCTCCGCATGCTGCTGTCGCACACGTCCAGCCTCCGCGACGGCGATGACGCCTATGTCATCCCGCTTGGCGGATCGCTCCGGGAGGCCGTTGCGGCGCCCGGGTTGTGGGACCCGGCTCATCCTCCGGGCCAAGGCTATTTTTCCTATTCCAACTTCAATTTCCCGGTGATCGCCAGCGTGATGGAGTTGGCCACCGGCGAGCGGTTCGACCGGCTGATGCAGCGCCTCGTGCTCGCGCCGATGAAGCTTGACGCCTGCTTCAACTGGCCGACGTGCAGCGAAGCGGCCATGACACGCGCGGTCGTCCTGACCCAGGATGGAAAGCCGGTGCGCGACGATCTCAACGGCCGGCGGCCGGACTGCCCGGTGTATGTCATGGATGGGGAGGCATGCGATCTCGGCCGTTGGAAGCTAGGAGACAATGGCGCGCTTTTTTCGCCCCAGGGCGGGCTTCGCATTTCCGCGCGCGGCCTCGCCGCAATCGGGCGAATGCTGCTCAATGGCGGGACATTGGATGGCAGGCGAATCCTCTCGCCGCACTCGGTCGAAACCATGCTGACCCCGGCCTGGCGCTTCGATGGCCGCAATGGGGCGCGTGACGGAGAAAGCGAAGGCGTCTGCAGCTATGGTTTGGCCACTCGCCAGCTTTCAACTCGCCTCGGCTGCGCCGACGATCCGGAAGGTGATGGCCGCGCCTGGACCGGCCATGCCGGCGATGCCTATGGCTTGCGCTCCGGCCTGTGGATCGATCGCGCGCGCGGCACCGGCATCGCCTATTTCGTGACCGGCCTTCCCGACGACGCACCAAGAGGTAAAAGCGCCTTCAGCGCGGCCGAGGAGGCAGCCTTCCGCCGCTCCGTCCGGCTCTCGCGGCCGTGAAGCGCATCCCATCCCTACATCGAATGCCCGGGCCGTCCGTCTAAGCTGCGTGGCAAGCGGGTCCTGCCCGAGTATAGGTGGGGCCCAGTTCATTTGAGGGAGGAAGCGATTGCTTGCGCCTCGCCGCAGCCTGGCCCTGATCCTCGCGCTGACCTGTTCGGCCATGGCCGGCGTTGTCACCGGCGCCGCGCAGGCGCCCAAGATCGGCAAGCCAGTTCCCGCCCCGACCACCAAATTGCCTCCGCTGCCCCCGGCCGTGATCGACGACAAGCTGCTCATCGGCGGCGAGGACATCAATGCCCGCAAGGTCAATACCCGGATGACGGTCGAAGTGCAGGTCAACGGCCGCGGCCCCTATCGCTTCCTGGTTGACAGCGGCGCCGACAGTTCGGTCGTCGGCCTGCGCATCGCCCAGGACCTTCAACTGCCGCTCGGCACGCCGACCATCCTCCACGCCATGACCTCCAGCGCGCGGGTCGAACGCGTCCTGGTCGACGAGCTTACGCTCGGCCAGAGCACGATCCGCGAATCTCGAGCTTCCCGCCCTGCGCGAACAGGATCTGGGTGGCGAAGGAATGATCGGCATCGACGCGCTGGTCGAACAGCGGTTGATGATGGATTTCGAAAAACGCGTGATCAAGGCCGAAGACGGCCGGCAGCCAGCCAAGATGGTGGCCGGCGAAATCGTGGTGACAGCTCGGCGGCGGCGCGGCCAGCTGATCCTGACCCAGGTGAGCGCCGCGCGGACTGCCGCTCGATGCAGTGATCGACACCGGATCGGAAATCACGATCGGCAATTTGAAGCTGCGCGACAAGCTGCTCCGGGGGAACCGGCGAAATTTCGTCACAGTTACGGCGATTGGCGTGACCGGCGTGCCGATGAACCTCCAGATCGCGCGCATCGGGGAGCTTCGGCTGGGCTCGGTCACGCTGCGCAACGTCCCGATTGCCTTCGCCGACGTGCCCCCGTTCCGGCTGTTCGGCCTGTCCGACGAACCCGCCCTCTTGCTGGGAACCGATCTGCTCGAAACATTCCGCCGGGTGTCGCTCGATTTTCGCCATCGCAAGGTCCGCTTTCAGCTGCGGCGATGCGGGTCGATTTCGGTGCTGATCACCACCTTCCCCTCCGCGTCCTTCTCGCGCCTGTCGTCGGGCGACAACAGCGACGTCTGCCGGCGGTAAGCGGAACACCGCTCCCCGCCCGCTCCGCTGCTCGGGCGCCGGCGTGGCGGTTCGGCCACATCGCCCCTACGCCAGCCAATTTTTTTCACGCTTCGTTAATTTTAATCTTGCGTCTCGCGGCGGATCAGCCACTATATGTCGTGTTCCGAGGGGGAGCTCGCTCAACTTATTGTGGTTGGGACGGAAGATGATTATCTTCCGTAAGGGCCCGCTCGTGCCCTGTGGATATCGGGGAACGAGCCGAGAAAAGCCCCCGCTGGACATGAAATTGAGCTAGTCTCGGCGTCATGGCACCGAGTCGAACAGAAACAGAACAAGCCGTCGCAGAACGGCCAGTAGTACGGGGAATGATGATGGATTTTGCGACCTCGAGCGATGTCGGCGCGGATGATGTTTCGGTCACCGGGACGGCGCGCACCAGCAAGACGATCGACACCCGCGCGTTCAACGTCACGACCGATTCGAGCCGCGATTCGCTGCTGACCGAATTCGGCAAGGAGACGCTGCGCGACCGCTATCTGCTTCCCGGCGAGGAATATCAGGATCTGTTCGCCCGCGTCGCTTCGGCCTATGCCGACGACCAGGACCATGCCCAGCGGGTCTACGACTATATCTCCAAGCTGTGGTTCATGCCTGCGACGCCGGTCCTGTCCAACGGCGGCACCGGCCGCGGCCTTCCGATCAGCTGCTATCTGAACAGCGTCGACGACAGCCTGGACGGCATCGTCAACACCTGGAACGAGAATGTCTGGCTGGCGTCGAAAGGCGGCGGCATCGGCACCTATTGGGGCAGCGGTGCGCGGCATTGGCGAGCCGGTCGGTCTGAACGGCAAGACCAGCGGCATCATCCCGTTCGTCCGGGTGATGGACAGCCTGACGCTCGCCATTTCGCAGGGCTCGCTGCGCCGCGGATCGGCCGCCTGCTACCTCGACGTCTCGCACCCCGAGATCGAGGAGTTTCTCGAAATCCGCAAACCCTCGGGCGACTTCAATCGCAAGGCCTTGAACCTTCACCATGGCGTGCTGATCACCGACGAGTTCATGGAGGCGGTGCGCGACGGCGACGAGTTCATGCTGCGCAGCCCCAAGGACGGGTCGGAGCGCGGCAAGGTCGACGCCCGCTCGCTGTTCCAGAAGCTGGTCGAGACCCGTCTCGCGACCGGCGAGCCCTACATCATCTTCATCGACCAGGTGAACCGGTCGATGCCCAAGCATCACCGCGACCTCGGCCTCAAGGTCTCGACCTCCAACCTGTGCAGCGAAATCACGCTCCCGACCGGCCGCGACCATCTCGGCGCCGATCGCACGGCGGTGTGCTGCCTCAGCTCATTGAACCTCGAAACCTGGGACGAGTGGAACGGCGACAAGAGCTTCATCGAGGACATCATGCGCTTCCTCGACAATGTCCTGTCCGACTATATCGCCCGCGCCCCCGACGAGATGGCCCGCGCCAAGTATCAGCGCCGAACGCGAACGCTCGGTCGGGCTCGGCATCATGGGCTTCCACAGCTTCCTGCAAGCGCGCGGCCTGCCGTTCGAAGGCGCGATGGCCAAGTCGTGGAACTTGAAGGTGTTCAAGCATATCCGCGCCCAGGTCGACGAAGCCTCGATGATGCTGGCGCGGGAGCGCGGACCCTGCCCCGACGCGGCCGACATGGGCGTGATGGAGCGCTTTTCGTGCAAGATGGCGATCGCGCCGACCGCGTCGATCAGCATCATCTGCGGCGGCACCAGCGCCTGCATCGAGCCGATCCCGGCCAACATTTACACCCACAAGACGCTGTCGGGCAGCTTCTCGATCAAGAATCCCTATCTCGAGAAATTGCTCGCCGAGAAGGCCAAGAACAGCGAGACCGTCTGGTCCTCGATCCTCGAGCAGGGCGGGAGCGTCCAGCATCTCGATTTCCTCACGCCCGAGGAAAAGGACGTCTACAAGACCAGTCGTTCGAGATCGACCAGCGCTGGCTGCTCGAGCTTGCCGCCGACCGCACGCCCTTCATCGACCAGGCGCAGTCGCTCAACCTGTTCATCCCGGCCGACTGTCGACAAATGGGACCTGATGATGCTCCACTTCCGCGCGTGGGAACTGGGCATCAAGTCGCTCTATTACCTCCGCTCGAAATCGGTGCAGCGCGCCGGTTTCGCCGGCGGGGTCGAGGCCGACAACACGCCCGAGCTGCGCAACATCCAGGTCACCAGCTCGACCGACTATGACGAGTGCCTCGCATGTCAATAATGTGGGGCATTATTGAACGAGGCACTCTGGCTTGTCAGTAACGACCATCCTCGAGCTCGCCATCGCCGTGGCGCTGATCGGCGCCGGCGGCTGGCTGCAGGTGCGCGGGCGCCGCATCGATCCCGACCACGGCAGCCAGGGCGCGGTGATCCTGCTGATCGTCGGCGCGATCGTCGCGATCCACGGGCTGGGCCTGCTCGAATATCGGCCGATGACGGGCGAGCGATGAACAACGCCAACCTCATCATGCTTGGCATCGGCGTCGTCGCGCTGATCGGCGGAATGATTGTACTGTTGCGTCGCGGCGGAAGCGAGGCGAGCATCTACGCCCGCCGCATCGCCGGAACCATGGCCGCCGCGCTCGGCCTGACGCTGATCCTGTTCGCGATCGGCCTTGCCGGCGCCGGCCCAACGGAGAATGCGCAATGAAACGCACGTTGGCCCTCCTTCTGCCCCTCGCCCTGCTGACTGCCTGCGCCGTGCAGGCGGCCCCGGCGGTTCAGCCCGCCGCGCCCGGTTTCTGGCTGGGCGTGTGGCACGGCTTCATCTTCCCGTTCGCCTTCATCATCGGCCTCTTCAAGCCGGACATCGCGGTCTATGCCGTTCCCAACAACGGCACCTGGTACGATTTCGGCTATTTCGTCGGCATCGTCTTCCTCGGCGTCGGCGCCAGGAGCAGCAAGCGATGAGCCGCTCCGACGCCATCCCGAGCCGTCCCGCGGCTCTCCAGCCTTTCATTTCGAATCCCGCGTTCGCGGGTAAATTCGGGAGTTAAGCATGCCCCTTCTCGAAGCCCGCAAGCAGTACAAGCCGTTCGAATATCCCTGGGCGTTCGAATATTGGAAACGGCAGCAGCAGATCCACTGGATGCCGGAGGAAGTGCCGCTGGGCGAGGATTGCCGCGACTGGGCGCAGAAGCTCACCGACCACGAGCGCAATTTGCTGACGCAGATCTTCCGCTTCTTCACCCAGGCCGATGTCGAGGTGCAGGATTGCTACCACGAAAAATACGGCCGCGTGTTCAAGCCGACCGAGATCAAGATGATGCTCGACCGCGTTCAGCAACATGGAGACGGTGCACATCGCCGCCTACAGCCATTTGCTCGACACCATCGGCATGCCCGAAAGCGAATATGGCATGTTCCTCCAGTATAAGGAGATGAAGGACAAGCACGACTATCTGCAGCACTTCGGCGTCGACAATGACGAGGACATCGCCAAGACGCTCGCCATGTTCGGCGGCTTCACCGAAGGGCTGCAGTTGTTCGCCAGCTTCGCCATGCTGATGAACTTCCCGCGCTTCAACAAGATGAAGGGCATGGGCCAGATCGTCAGCTGGTCGGTCCGCGACGAGAGCCTCCATTGCGAAGGCATCATCAAGCTGTTCCACGCCTTCGTGAAGGAGCGCGACTGCTACACGCAAGTCGGTCAAGGACGACATCATGCGACGTCTGCTACAAAACGGTCCGGCTGGAGGATGCGTTCATCGACCTCGCGTTCGAACATGGGCCCGGTCGAGGGCATGACCGCCGACGATATCAAGATCGTACATCCGCTACATCGCCGACTGGCGCCTGGGCCAGCTCGCACTTGCCGCCGATCTACAAGGTCAAGGAGCACCCGCTGCCCTGGCTCGCGCCGATGCTCAACGGCGTCGAGCACGCCAACTTCTTCGAAACCCGCGCGACCGAATATTCAAAGGCCGCGACGCGCGGGAATTGGAACGAAGTGTGGGACAGCTTCGACCGCCGGCAGAAGGCCAAGGCGGCGAACGACGTGCCCGAGGGTGAAGGCGACGGCGAGGATATGTTCTCGCGGGCGGGGGTTGCGGCGGAGTGATCTTACTCTAAATCTCGAAGGAGGTGAGGAATTTGGGTACCCGGAAAACATTCGATGTAGGTCGGAATGCTGACAACGGACGGTTTACGACCGTCCGCGAAGCCGAACGCAAGAGCGCCACGCACGTCGTGGAGCGTATGCCGAAGCGGGGTCACGGTGATTCTGACTAAAAACTAGAGCCGGCGTCTCATGACGCCGGCTCGACAGTAGCGTCTGTCGCGTTCGATGTTAAAACACTCCCGCCGGATCATCGTGGGTGTAAATGAAGTGCAAATAACGTTTCATCTTCCATTGTCGCAACCGGAACGGGAAAAGCTCGCGATGTTATTGGTTGCTCCGAAGCAGATCTCGATCAATCATTCGGTCCTTTCGCAAAAGCCGCGACCGACGAATATGCTCAAATGTTCCTGGGCAAAAATGCATTTAGGAGAACCAGCGACTTCCAGGATTTTGGATTCTACTATTAATAGTGCATGTCTTCAACGGCAATATACCAGACGAAGCCCTCATATCGAGCCTATTCCAAACCTCCTCCAATGAAAGCCGAGCCAGAATTAGGAGCGTTACATGGAAAATATCAACGGACTCTTGAAGCCAAATTAAAGGAACCATCAGTGCAATTTACAAGGTGCAACGGCCGGCCCCGACAACACGCACATAATCAAGGTAAACAATCAGGCTATCGTAGATATACTCAACGCCAAGCTTGCTGAGATGAATGGAAGCCACTCTCAAGTAGCCAAAGTGAGAGGCACGGTCGCTTCGTACTCGCTTGCCCAAGCGTCGTACGATGATCTTCTGAACTTTTATGCCTGATTTTGCGTCCTTCGTAGATTTTTCGAGCCTTTTTGTGGCTCTTGCTGGAATCTTTTTTGCCGTTTGGTACCCCCAATTTCAGGCCCTGCTTTCGGAGCCTCGGCCTCCGATCTACCGCAACCGGAAGACCTACATCGCGGGCCTCCAAGGGACTATTATTTCCAAGGCCATTCCGTTGGTGGCATTCATCGGGGCCTACGTAATCTCACTGAGCGGAATTGCATGCGCGATTTTCCAGAACACTAAATTCACGTTGTCGCCAGATGGGATCAATCCAGCCGCTACGCTCTTCGTTCTAACCTATGGCTTGTCACTCTATCTGCTTGCGTATTCCGTGGTGATCTTGCTCCGATTAATCGCTGCTTGGTGGCGGGCAGGCGCTGATCGGGGTTCCGATCCTCCGATGGCAGCATTCCTTGCGCTAAGGCCATTGACGCCCATTCGGAATGGAAGAAGATCTCGTTATGTTCTTACCCGACGATCCGCTGAGCGAGCCGCACATCGACCTCCTCGCCTGCGCGCGCGGGAAGCGGTTCGGGACGATCCTCGCCGATCCGCCGTGGCAGTTTCAGAACCGCACCGGCAAGGTCGCGCCCGAGCACAGCGCCTCAGCCGCTATCGGCACGATGACGCTCGACGAGATCTGCGCGCTGCCGGTCGCCGACATCGCCGCCGATCCGTCGCATCTCTATCTCTGGGTGCCGAACGCGCTGCTGCCCGACGGGCTCGAGGTGATGGAGGCCTGGGGCTTTCGCTACAAGTCGAACATCGTCTGGCACAAGGTGCGCAAGGACGGCGGCTCGGACGGGCGCGGCGTCGGCTTCTACTTCCGCAACGTCACCGAGATCCTGCTGTTCGGCGTGCGCGGCAAGAACGCCCGCACGCTCGCGCCCGGCCGCAGCCAGGTCAACCTGATCGCCACCCGCAAGCGCGAGCACTGCCGCAAGCCCGACGAGCAATACGACGATCATCGAGGCGTGCAGCTGGGGCCCGCGCCTCGAAATGTTCGGCCGCGGCAAGCGGCCGGGCTGGACCGTCTGGGGCAACCAGGCCGACGACGACTACACGCCGACCTGGGACACCTACAGCTACAACAGCGCGATGGCGGTCGCGGCGGAGTAGATGTTCGGCGGATTGGTTGCTGCCGGATTTGAGATCCAGTTCGCCTCGCACGCAGAAGCGATTATTCCTGGTGATTTTCCCGATGTCGTTTGTCAATTAGAGGACGCATTAATTGGTGTGCGACTGCCGATAACCGAGATCGTTGGCAGCGAGGCGGCGAGGCCCAACTTACTCATGGCGGCTGCGGCGTGGATTCCACGAACTGGACTGGCGGAAGCGAAACGTCGAGATTAAGAAGATCGTGGATGGGGTCGAGCGAGAATCCATCAGTCACGAGATCGACCATTTTCATCCTGCCGCAACGGGCACCTTCGCGCTCGAGATCGAATGGAACAACAAGGATCCCTTTTTCGATCGGGATCTGGAAAATTTTAAGCGACTTCACGCGGAAGGCGTGATCAGCGTAGGCGCTATCGTCACTCGCGGAAGCGGATTGCAGGCGTCGTTGAAGGACATGATCCGCCATTGGGCCGAGGCACAGCAGATCTTGAGCTTTGCGGATTTGAAAGCGCGTCAAATCAAACGACCGACTGAGAGGCAGGAGGCCATCGTCGAGGCCCGCTTGGAACGCCAGGAAAGTTTTGCCGCGGCTTGGTCGGCGATGTCTTTTCAAGCGATAAATACGGCATGGCCACTACTCATTGGCTCGGAAGCCAAACCGAGTGCTACGAGGAGTGGGAAACCCTGTCCCCTCGTCCTTATTGGCCTGCCGGCGTCAATTGTGGACATGACAAGCTAGTCGCCGCAGGGTCCTATCCGTAATCCGCTCTCGCCGCGTTCCCCTCACGTGCTAAACCTTCCGCATGCGCAAGAGAGGACTAGTCTTGGCAGCCGTTGTCGGCAGTTTCGCCAACACCGCCATTGCGCAGCCAAAGGAGGTCCGACCGTCCTCAATCGCCGCGGTCAGTTGAGCCGAGCCAGAAAGCCCGACAGGCCAAGGCGCTCGGTCGTGCAGCCTACTATCCCAATTGTGATGCCGCTCGCGCTGCGGGAGCCGCGCCGATCTATGCAGGTCAACCAGGTTATCGCGCGGGGCTGGACCGCGACGGCGAGCGGAATCGCCTGCGAGCCCTATCGCACCCGATAGCTGCTCAGGGCACGCGAGCCACCGCCTGGATCCACTCCGCCTCAAACCTATCTCCGAACCGTCGGCCACCGCACAATAAGGAGAAGGCGACATGCTCGAACAGCCCCGCTTCAACCTCACCCAGATGAACCCCGAAGTCTATCGGCACCTGATGCAGATGGAGTCGCTGATCGCTCGCAACGTCGAGCCGACGCTCTACCACCTCATCAAGCTGCGGGCCTCGCAGATCAACGGCTGCGCTTTCTGCCTGCAGATGCACACGGATCAGGCGCTTCGCCACGGCGAAACGCCCGAGCGGATGATGGCGCTCGACGCCTGGGAAGAATCGCCCCTGTACACGGACAAGGAGCGGGCGGCGCTGCGCTGGACCGAGGAGCTGACCCTGATCGCCGAGACGGGAGCGTCGCGCGATGCCTATGACGAGCTCAAGGCGCACTTCAATGACGAGGAAATCGGCTGGCTGATCTTCGCCGCCGTGCAGATCAACAGCTGGAACCGCATCGCGATCTCCAGCCGCTCGCAATACGACCGGGCAATGTTCGGCGGCGCGCCGGCGAAGCAGAAAGAGACCGAAACGGCCTAGTCGTGCGGGACTGATTGGCCGGAACGGAGTTCGCGCGACGGCCGGCTGCGCCAGGTGAGAAAAACCTGCTTCCAATGTAGGATTTCGTCTGCCACGCCATGCCGACCCGGCACTTCAAGGCCGGGCAGGCTCTTTCATTGCGTCGATATCAACGGGGAGCGCCAACCACGTCCCAGGGTGACAAAGCTTACAAAGCTGACAACCCCCCGTTCGTGCAAGCTTCGCGAGCATGAGCAAACTCCTGTCGAACGATTTTTCCTTCGCCCCGCCCCTTTATTCCCGCCCGCCGCAACCATCCTTCTCGGCCCCGCGTTCCTGTTCCTTCCCAGTAGTTTAAAAGGAGCGCCAACATGGCCGAACATAATGAAACCACCACCACCCTCAACACCCTGATCGCCACCCTGCTCGATAGCGTCGAGGGCTACCAGAAGTCGGCCGGCGATGTCGAAAATCCCCGCTTTGCCGAGCTGTTCAACGCCCGCGCTCGCGAACGGCAGCAGGCCGTGACCGGTCTCCAGGCGGCGGTCGCCGCGGCCGGCGGAAATCCGGAGGACGACGGTTCGGTGATGGGCGCGGTCCATCGCGGCATGCAGTCGCTTCGCGAAGCCGTCTCGACCCGCGACGACAAGGCGATCGTCGCCGAAATCGAACGCGGCGAGGATTACCTCAAGGAAAAGTTCGAGGCCGCGCTGGACCATAGCGAAATGACCGGCGACGCTCGTGCGGCGGTGTCCGCGGCGTGGGATTCGGTCAAGGCCGGCCACGACGAAATGTCGGCGCTGAAGCATTCGCTCGACGCCTGACGCAAAGCCTGCCGTCGATCCGCGCCCGTGCCGTTGAACGGCGCGGGCCGGGTCGGCGATGGCAAATTTCGAATTCGGCCGCAGTGGAGACCGCGGCCTACACTTCGAGCGTATAATCCCTGGGCGACCAGCCGGACCAGCTGGCGAACCCGATCAGGATAATGACCAGGGCCAGCGTGAAGGCGAGCACGCCGACGACCACCGTCATCCGCTCGCGCTCCTTGGGGTCGCGGACTTCGATTTCCTTGACGGGCGGCGGCGGATCGCGGCGAATTTTCGACACGCGCGGCGTGGGCGACGCCAGGTCGACGGATTGTTTTCCGGATGCAAGCGGACGGGCCATTCGCCCATTCGTAGCGCGAAGCGGTTACCGTGCGGTTAGCGGCATCTCGAACGCGGCGCCTGGCGTCATGCAACGCCCGTTCCCTTCAAACGTTGGCGGTGCGTCCACTATTCGACAAGGAGTCACTTGGATGCGTGCACTCTTGGCTCTCGCCGCGTCGGTCGCGGCCGCTTCGCTCCCCGCTCCCGCCCTGGCGCAGGAAACCACCGCCGGGGCCTTCGTCGGCGTACCCGCGGTCAACGTTCATCGGGGCGGCGGGAATTTCGGGGACGTCCGCCGCGGCGACCGCGACCGCTTCCGCCATGATCGGCGGCGGGACTTTGGTTCGGACGGCACGGTTTTCGTCTACGATCACGACTATCAGGGCGACACCGCATGGCGGTCCGACAGCTTCAACGACTGGTGGCACGACCGCCCCGACCGAAACATGCCACGCTGGGTCCAGAACAACCAGAACTGCCAGCGCGTCTGGTGGAGCGGCGGGGGATGGAGGTGCTAGGCTGAGCGGCCGAGCGTAGGCGATCAATTGCTGAGCAACCGGACGGCCTGCGGCGCAGCCGACAGGACCGACTTCACGGATTTCCTCCGTGGCGGTCTCACCAGATCAAGCAAGAGGGGGCAGACCAAATGACCACCGACGAACAATCCATCGGCGCCGTCATCGACGAAATGTACGCGATGATTTCCGGCCCCGCCGGTCCGCGCGACTGGAGCCGCCAGGCCAATTGCTTCCTTCCCGAAGCGCGCCAGGTGCGGACCTTCCTCGACGATGCCGGCCGGCCGGCGATGACCGCGATGGGCCTCGATGACTATGCCGCCAACGTCACCCCCTTCTTCGCCGCCAATCCCTTCTATGAGGTGGAGACCGGCCGCCGGATCGACCTGTTCGGCAACATTGCTCATGTCTGGAGCCACTATGAGGCCCGCACCGCGCCAGACGACGCCACGCCGGAGCGGCGCGGGATCAACTCGATACAGCTATTCAATCACCCCGACTTGGGCTGGCGCATCATCCACATGATCTGGGACAATGATCGGAGCAAGGACCAGCCGGGGGATGGCAGGTCGACGGATTGATTTCCGGATGCAAGCGTAAGGGCCATTCGCTCATTCGTAGCGCGGTTACCGTGCGGTTAGCGGCCTGCGGATGCTTCGTTAAGGGTGGGGTGCGGCGCGGCGCGGCGCCCGTTCGAGCGCCGCGCGCAGCGTCATTCCTGTCAGGGCGCCTTGAACGCCATCGGGTCGGCTTCCGCCTTGACCTGGATATTGCCCGCCTGGATCGTTTCGAGTGGGAACACGTCGGAGTTGAGGCAGGCCATCGGATCGCCGGTCGTCGTCGGGTTGTCGTCCCAGAAATAGACGCTGCTGACCTTGTCGACGCCCTTGCCGGGCTCGCCATTGTCCTGGACCGAGAAAAAGGCAGCGTCGACCAGGTTGGAATCATTCGTCCGGTTCGTCGTGCCACCAAACGTGATCGTGTTGCCGACCCGCTTTGCGCACTTGATCTCGAACTTGGCCTTGTACGGTCCTTTCCCGCTGTCCCCCGTGAAATTCCTGTTGATCAGTACGGCCATTCCATCGGCCGTCCCATCGGCGAATATCTCGGCCGTAAAGGCAAAGGTTCGGCCATCAGTGATCTGGCCCTGGCCACTCGCCGTGGCAACCGTATCGGCACCGGCCGCGGGTCCTGCCAAGGCAAGCGCGGCAATCGCAACAACAGACAATGTACGCATCATCCTCTCCCTTGTTAACAATTTTGGAAGTTGATGAAGATTAAGAAAAAGTAAAGAACCAAGCGGTGAAATGCGTAGTGCTTGCGGCCAGCCGCCCGCTCACGACCCGCGCGGCAAACGCCCCCCATCCTTGCCGACCGGAAAATCCCGAATCGGCTTCACCGCTCCGAACTCTTCGTTGATCGGGTCATGGCCCAACGGCGGCCAATCGACTTTCTCTTCCGGGCAACGTGTGTCGGGCAGTCGGTCGAGCAGGTCGCGGATGAGCGTCAGCCGGCCGCGCTTCTGGTCGTTGAAATTAACCAGCGTCCACGGCGCCGATTTGGTGTGAGTTCGCCTTCAGCATCGCTTCGCGCGCCGCGGTGTAATCGGCATATTTCGCCCGCGCCGCCTGGTCGATCGGCGACAGCTTCCAGCGCTTCAACGGATCGTCGAGCCGCTCGGCGAAGCGTTCTTCCTGCCGCTGCTGGTCACAGGTCAGCCAATATTTGAACAGCAATATCCCATCGTCGATCAGTTGCTTCTCGAACGCCGGAACAGCATCGAGGAAGGCGTCGACCTGCTCTTTGGCGGCAAAGCCCATCACCTTCTCGACCCCGGCGCGGTTGTACCAACTGCGGTCGAACAGGATGATTTCACCCTTGCCCGGGAGATGCGACACATAGCGCTGGAAATACCATTGCCCCTGCTCCGCCTCGCTCGGCTTGCCGAGCGCGACCGTGCGGCACTGACGGGGGTTGAGCTTGTCGGCGATCGCCTTGATCGCCCCGCCCTTCCCCGCCGTGTCGCGCCCCTCAAACAGGATGCACAACCGCTGACCAGTGACCGCCACCCATCGCGCCATCGCCACCAGTTCACCCTGCATCGTTTCAAGCAGCTTTTCGTAACGCTTCCGCTTGAGCCGCTTCATCAGCACCAGCTCCGTTTCGATCCGCGGTAGCGATGGGCAAGGCCTTCATCGACCAGTCGTCCGCCGATCGACACTCCGTTGCGCTCGACCACCATCAGTTCTCGCCCATAACTGTCCGTGGGGTGCAGACGATGGGGTATCATGTCGAATCCGCCCTCGTTGAGCAGGGCGCGAAGACGATCGGCCGAGCGGCGGGCGAGCGCCGCTTCCGCCGGACAGAGCGGATGAGCCATTTCTGGCGCATCGATGCCGGTGATGCGGATCTTGCGCTCACCAAGCTTGAACGTGTCGCCGTCGATGACGCAGGCATTTCCGCGGCCAATCCCACAGGCCGTAAAATTGGCCGACACTTTCTGGGTGCGGCCGGCGAACGGGCCTGTCGGGGGAATCAGGGCAGGATCAAGCAGCGCACCGGCCAGCAGCAGCACCGGTATCAGCCACAAAGCCCTCAGTGCGCCCCGCCGCCGGACGCGGGATACCGAACTAGGAATCGTTTTCTTCTTCTTCGAACGTGACTGCGACGTCGGCATTGGCCGACAGCCGAACCTTGTCGCCCTCTACGTCGGCAACCAGTCCGCGCGAAATATAGTGATGATGACCTTCGTGCGACCCGATATTCTCCGACTTGGTCAGCTTGATGCGGTCACCTTCGATCCGATCGACGGTGCCGACATGGGCCCCGTCGGCGCCGATCACTTCCATATGTTCCCTGACGTCTTCAAACCCGCTCATCGCGATTCTCCTTCTTTATGTCTGTGCCGTAACGAATAATCAGGGTCTCGGTTTCAGGCCGCTGCGATAGATATGCCATCGACGCTGGTTCTCGGTCGAGCCCGGGACATCGTTCACCCGGCGCAACGTCACCGGCCCCACGAGGTTGAACGGCTTGCCCGTCTTGAGCTTGCCGTAGAGGCGGAACGGGATATCCACATAGGCCGAGCCCGCGGCGCCCTCCACCGCTCCCGGCGCGCCGACTTCGGAGTGAATCTCGGCATATTTTTCGTAGGCTGCAACGAACTCATCCTGGCTCAGCCCGCTGGCCCGGCCGCCGTCGGACCACAAGCGCCGAGCATCGGCAAAGCGACGCTCCTCGAGCAGGCCTCCAAATCGCTGCAGGACCTGGCCGGCGCCCTGACCGCTCTTCGGATCGATCGGGCCTTCCTCGACCGGCGTTCGATCGTCGGGCAGTCCTCCGGGGTCCCCCGGCTTGATCGCGTCGGGCGACTGCTGGGGCGGCTCGACCGGCATGGAATTCATTTGGTGCCGGAAGAACCTCGTCGACCGCCGCATTCTCGTTTGCCGGCTGCGAGCGTTCGGCCTGACAGCCCGAACAGACCGCCACCAAGGAAAGGGAAATCACCGTCAGCCTCATGCGATGCTCCTGCATGCTTGTCCCGGCAATAGCGGTCGACGGCCGCCAACGTTCCTTGATTATGATCCAAGCGGGAACCGCACGCACCAGAGTTCGTTCGTTACGCTAGCAAAACAGCGATTCAGGGAGCGAAATTCATGGCTGATGAAAATGAACCCGTCGAACGGACCACCATTGTCGAAACCGGGAACGGCGGCGGCGGAGGCGGCGTGCTTGCCGTCGTCCTGCTGATTATCGTCGTCCTGGTGCTGCTGTTCCTGTTCCGAGATCAGCTTGGCTTTGGCGGCAGCAAGACCGAAGTCAGCATCCCCGACAAGATTGAGGTCAACGTCAACTAATTGCCTCTCGGCAGCGAGACGCGTAACGACCCCCTCGTTTCCAAGAAGCGGAACCGAGGGGGTTTTTGCATCCGTGTCGAACCAGCTTCATTACCTGACCGGCTTCGGCGGTCATTTCGAAACGGAGGCCGTTCCGGGCGCGCTTCCCAAGGGGCGCAACAGCCCGCAAAGGCCTGCCTTCGGCCTCTATACCGAGCAGCTGTCGGGGAGCGCCTTTACCGCGCCGCGCCATGAAAACCGGCGCAGCTGGCTGTACCGGATGCGGCCCACGGCGGATCACCGCCCCTTCCAGCCCTATCAGGGCGCCAAGCTATTTGCGCCCGGGACGGTCGACGAGCCGGTGGCGCCCAACCGGTTGCGCTGGGACCCGCCGGCCGACTTGCCTAAGGATGCGGATTTCGTCGACGGGCTGGTCACGATGATGGCCAACCGCGATCCGGCGAGCCTGGAAGGCGTCGCCATCCACCTGTACCGGGCCACGCGGTCGATGACCGACCGGCTGCTGGTCGATGCCGATGGCGAACTGCTGATCATTCCGCAGGCAGGAACGCTTAGGCTATTCACGGAAATGGGGCGCATGGATCTGCCACCTGGCTGGGTCGGCTTGGTCCCTCGCGGCGTGCGTTTCCGGGTCGAGGTTGACGATGAGGCGCGCGGTTATGTCGCCGAGAACCACGGACCGCTGTTCCGGCTGCCCGAGCTTGGCCCGATCGGGTCGAACGGCCTCGCCAACGCCCGCGACTTTGAAACGCCGGTTGCAGCCTATGAGGATGTCGATCGGCCGTGCGAGGTCATTCAAAAATACAGGGGCTCGTTGTGGACCACGACGCTCGACCACAGCCCGCTAGACGTCGTCGCCTGGCACGGCAACCTCGCGCCGAGCCGCTATGAACTGGCGCGTTTCAACACCATGGGCACCGTCAGTTTCGACCATCCCGACCCATCGATCTTTACCGTACTGACCAGTCCGAGCGACATTCCCGGACGCGCCAACGCCGATTTCGTAATCTTCCCGCCGCGCTGGATGGTCGGAGAGGACACGTTCCGGCCGCCCTGGTTCCATCGCAACATCATGAGCGAAGCCATGGGCCTCATCCACGGCGATTATGACGCCAAGGCCGAAGGGTTTCGCCCTGGCGGCCTTAGCCTACACAATATGATGAGCGGCCACGGGCCCGACGTCGAAAGCTGGCGGAAAGCGAGCGAGGCGGCCTTGAAGCCGGTCAAGATCGAGGGAACGATGGCCTTCATGGTCGAAAGCTGCTGGCCCTATGTGCCGACGCGCTTCGCCCTCGACCGCGCCCAGCCCGACTATGATTCGGCCTGGGCCGATTTCCCCAAGGCCGAGTTACCGCGATGAGCATGATCAACGAAACCCACGATCTGGCTAGGCAAAGCTGGGTTGAAAGCGCCAACGGCCATCCGGATTTCCCTATCCAGAACCTCCCGCTCGGCGTCTTTTCGGTGGGCGGCGGGGAACCGCGTATCGGCTGCGCCATTGGCGGGAAAATCATCGACCTGAGAGGGCTCGCCGAAGCCGGGCTGCTCGACGACCGCTGGCTGCCGGCCCTGTCGCGGCCCACGCTCAACCTGTGGTTTTCTTATGGGCATGAAGAGGGCGGCGCGCTTCGCCGGCTGCTGTCCGACCTGTTGTCGGGGGATGCACAGCGCGCAGCGGTCGAGCCCCATCTGGTTGATGCGGCCGATGCCCAGATGCACCTGCCGTGCGACATTGGCGACTACACTGATTTCTACGTCGGCATTCACCACGCGACCAACGTGGGCAAGCAGTTTCGGCCCGACAATCCGCTGCTTCCCAACTACAAATTTGTGCCGATCGGCTATCACGGCCGCGCTTCTAGCGTGCGCGTGTCGGGGGAGCCGGTGATCCGCCCCAAGGGTCAGCGCAAGGCGCCTGATGCCGACACGCCAGACTATGGGCCCTGCCGCCGCCTCGATTATGAGTTGGAACTCGGCATTTTCGTCGGACGAGGCAATCCCCTGGGGACGCCCATCCCGATCGAACAGGCAAGCCAGCATATCGCCGGCTATTGTCTGCTTGACGACTGGTCGGCGCGGGACCTGCAGGCGTGGGAATATCAGCCGCTCGGTCCGTTCCTCGCCAAGAGTTTCCTGACCAGCATTTCGCCCTGGGTCATCTCGCCCGAAGCGCTGGCGCCCTTTCGAAAGGCGATGCCGGTGCGTCCCGAAGGCGATCCCGAGCCCCTGCCCTATCTCAACAACGAATTCGGATCGCTCGATCGGCGCCCTCGGGATCGAGGTCGAGGCCATGCTGTTGACGATGGCGATGCGCGACGCGGGCCTCGCGCCGCACCTGCTCAGCCGCGGCGAGGCGGCGGCGGCGATGTATTGGTCGGCGGCGCAGATTGTGACCCACCACGCATCGAATGGCTGCAACCTTCAGCCTGGCGACCTGATCGGCACGGGGACGTTGTCGACCGACAAGGCAACAGGCCTCGGTTCACTGATGGAGATGAGCAAGGGGGGCAAGGAACCCATCACACTGCCCAATGGCGAGCAACGCAGCTTCCTTGAGGACGGCGACGAGTTGACGCTTTCGGCGCGCTGCCGCGCGGACGGCGCCGTGCCCATCGGGTTCGGAAACTGCAGCGGGCGCGTTCAGCCGGCGCGGTAGGCCAACCGTTCGCCCATTTGTCGATGAATTCCGCCAATATGTCGACGGATCGAACCGGCGCGCGCATCCGTCGAACATAGGCTGCGATTTCGGCGATGGGGTGCCAGGGTGGCTTCGCCTTCACGGTGGGATGTCAAAGATGGGAGAAACGCCATGTTTGACCGATATGTTCGCGCAAGAAAATTGGCTTTAGCTTCGTCCCTCCTCCTGGCCGCGGGTCCGGCGTTCGCCGGCCAAAGCCAGCCAGTCGTCGTCTATGCCGAGCCCGACCAGAATATGCGGACGGAGAAAGTTTCCTATGCCGACCTTGACCTGGCGACGCTCAAGGGCGAGCGGACGCTCCGCCTGCGAGTGGCCGGCGCCGTCAAGAATGTCTGCCTGTTCGACCACGGGCATATTGGCCTGCAGCCGAGCGGATATTACAACTGCGCTGGGGAAGCGATGTCGGGTGCGAGGCCGCAGATGGCCCAAGCGGTCCAGCGCGCCAGGGAGATCGCGCTCAACGGCACCTCGAGCATCGCCGCGACCGCGATCACCATCAAGGTCAGCGCCCGCTAGCGCCGCCTTTTATCCTCCGGCCGTTGGAAGGCTCGCGTCTCCGACGTGGGCCATCCAACGGCTATCGACCGAACGCTTTTCGGTTCGGCCTTGTCGCGGTCGCAACCCTGCCCGTTCCCGAAACGTTGACGAACCCATATCAGGGGGTTCAGCGAGGGCATGGAACCTGCCCATGCCATGCGGGAGAATCAACGATGGGACGCCTCAACGATCTGGAAGCCAGGGGCCAGGCGGTCTGGCTCGATTTCATCGACCGCGGCTTTCTGGCCGAAGGTGGACTGACCAAGCTGATCGAGGATGACGGCCTGACCGGCGTCACGTCCAACCCGTCGATCTTTGAAAAGGCGATCGGGCACGGCGACGCCTATGACGAGAGCCTTTCCGCCTTCGACAGGGACCATCCGGGCGCGCCGGCGATCGATCGTTACGAGGCGCTGGCAATCGAGGATTTGCAGTCGGCGGCGGACATGCTGCGCCCGGTCTATGACAAACTCGGCGGCAAGGACGGCTTCGTCAGCATGGAGGTGTCGCCCTATCTTGCCGACGATACCGACGGAACCATCGCCGAGGCGAGGAAGCTGTGGCAGGCGCTCGATCGGCCTAATGTGATGATCAAGATCCCGGGGACCCCTGCCGGGACACCCGCGATCGCGGCCTCGATCGCCGATGGGATCAATATCAACATCACGCTGCTGTTCGGGCTGGAGGCCTATAAGCAGGTTGCCCAGGCCTATGCCACCGGGCTGGAGGAACGGCTTCGGAACGGCGAGCCAATCGACCGTGTGGCCAGCGTTGCGAGCTTTTTCGTCAGCCGGATCGATAGCGCGGTCGACAAGGAGATCGATCGGCGCGTCGAGGAAGGCGATCCTGAAGGCGAGGCGTTGAAGGCAATCCGCGGCAAGGTGGCCATCGCCAACGCCAAATTGGCCTATCAATGGTATCTGGAGTTTCTCGACAGCGACCGCTGGCAGGCGCTTGCCGCCAAGGGGGCGATGTCCCAGCGGCTGCTATGGGCGTCCACCAGCACCAAGGACCCCGATTATCCCGACGTATTGTACATCGATGCGCTGATCGGGCCTGATACCATCAACACCATCCCGCCCGCTACGATGGAAGCCTTTCGTGACCACGGCTCGGTCGAGGAGACATTGACCGCGAACATCGAAGAGGCGCGACATGTCCTGGCCGAGGCGCAGCGATTGAAGCTGAATCTCGACAGCATCACCGACCGGCTCGTCGTCGAAGGCGTCGCCTCCTTCGCCAAATCCTTCGACGCGCTGTTCGCCGCGATTGCGAAGAAGCAAACGGCGATCGCCTGATCCTCGAATCCTTGACGGAGAACGGCATGAAGATTGCGTTGATCGGGCTTGGGCGGATGGGCGGCAACATTGCGCGGCGATTGATGCGCGCCGGGCATCAGACCGTCGTCTACGACCGCGATCCCAAGGCCATCGCCAAGCTGGTCTACGATGGCGGGATCGCTGCCGACAGCCTTGAGGCCTTGTCCGCGAAACTGGACAAACCAGCGGTGTACTGGGTGATGCTGCCCGCCGGGGAGCCAACCGAAACCACGGTCCGCGCCCTGGCGGCGATGGCACAGCCGGGCGACATCATCATCGATGGCGGCAACAGCTTCTACAAGGACGACATCCGGCGCGCGAAGGAATTGGCGAAGAAGCACATTCGCTATGTCGACGTCGGCGTGTCGGGCGGCGTCTGGGGCCTGGAGCGCGGCTATTGCATGATGATCGGGGGCGACAAGGAAACGGTGGCCTACCTCGATCCCATCTTCGACGCGCTCGCGCCGGGCCAGGGCTCCATTCCCCGGACCCCCAATCGGGACGAACAAACCGGCGAGGACCCCAGGGCCGAGAAAGGCTATATCCACGCCGGGCCGTCAGGGGCGGGCCACTTCGTCAAGATGGTCCACAACGGCATCGAATATGGGCTGATGCAGGCCTACGCCGAGGGTTTCGACGTCCTCAAGGGCAAGAGCTCGGGCAATTTGCCCGAGGAGGAACGATTCGACCTCAATCTGACCGACATCGCGGAGGTATGGCGGCGCGGGAGCGTCATTTCG
The DNA here is from genome assembly GCA_963750385.1 of uncultured Alphaproteobacteria bacterium. Lineage (GTDB taxonomy): Bacteria > Pseudomonadota > Alphaproteobacteria > Sphingomonadales > Sphingomonadaceae > Sphingomicrobium. Next base: position 164,429 of record CAVVQJ010000009.1, read on the forward strand.
TCCTGGCTGCTCGACCTGTCCGCCTCGGCGCTGGCCGAGGACCAGATGCTCGAGAAATATACGGGCAATGTCGCCGACAGCGGTGAAGGCCGTTGGACGATCGATGCAGCGATGGAGGAAGCCGTCCCCGTCTACGTTCTGTCCGCCGCACTATTCGCCCGCTACCGCAGCCGCGTCGAGCATACGTTCGGTGACAAATTGCTGTCCGCGATGCGGCACGGCTTCGGCGGCCACGTCGAAATCCCGCAATGAGGAATAGGGCAGCTAGCGGAATGTTGAAAAGGTGGTGCCGCTTGGGGGACTCGAACCCACGACCCCATCATTACGAATGATGTGCTCTACCAGCTGAGCTAAAGCGGCTTGGCCTGTCGGCTTGCGATGCGCCCCTACACGGGCGGTTCGTGCGTCGCAAGCCGTTCACTTTACCGAACATGCTTAACGCTTTCGCAATGATTTCGGAGGAAATTGGGGCGGAAACCGAGTTTTGCGGGGATTTTTGGCGTGGACAGCTATTCCGATTACCCAGGCGATTTCGATAGCCCGGCCGCAGCGGCCGCGCCGCAGCACGATGTCGCCGCAGCCATCGGCTCCGACGAGCGCCGGATGCATGTGCGCGCCTATAATTACTGGTGTTCATTGCTCGACGGCCGTGACTATCCGTCGATCGAAGATCTGGAGCCTGGCGATATCCAGGACTTCGGGCCTCATTCAGTGCTGCTCGATTTTACCGAGGGATCCGACAACCCGGCAACACCCTACATTGGCGCCGCCGTGCGGGAAGAATGCGGGCTGGGTGACGACATCAAGAGCATCGCCGACGTTCCCAGCCGATCTCTCCTGTCACGGCTGACCGACCATTATATGCAGATCATCGCCAACCGCTCGCCGGTCGGTTTCGAGGCCGAGTTCGTCAACCAGCGCGGCCGCTCCATCTGCTATCGCGGAATCCTGATGCCGTTCAGTTCGGACGGCGACACGATCGACTTCATCTACGGCGTCATCAACTGGAAGGATGTGGGCGAGGCCGCGCCCGTTGCGGCCGTAATCAAACCCGCGCTGCCCCCGTTGGGCCCCGACGTCGACGAGGATGAAGACGACACGCTTGAGCTGGTGGAAGAGCTTCCGGGTGAACCGGCCAATCCCGCGCCCCATCTGGTGTGGGAGGACGGCCCCCTGTCCGATGCCGAAGAAACGATGGCGGACGCGCCGGCGGAAATGGAAATCGACACTACGGTTGAACTCGACGCCGAAGCCGGCCTCGCCGACCGGCTATGGGCGGCACGCGAGAGCGCCGAGGTCTGCAAGCAGCAGGACGGCCGCAGCCGCGCCGCCCTCTATCGCGCGCTCGCCATGGCCTATGACTTCGCCGTCGCGGCGAGGCGCGTGCCCGAAGACTATGCCGAGATCCTCGAGGATGCCGGAGTAAAGGCGCAGGCCCGAGCGCCGATGACGCCAATCGTTAAGCTCGTATTCGGCGTTGAATATGACAAAACCCGCCTGACCGAATTCGCCGCTGCGCTGAGCTATGCCGAGCGCGAACGGGTCGATTTTGGCGAATTTCAGGCCTTTCTTGAAGCGGCCGACGGCGGGCTCAAGGGCTTGGTCGCTGCCGAACGCAAGGCACGGCGGCCCGACAAGCCGCAGGAAGACAAGGCCGAGACCGGCAAGGCAATGCTCCGCGGCGCGCCGCCAATTCCCTTGGCCCAGCTTCCGACAAACGAGGAATTCGCGTTGGTGCTGACACGCCGCAACGCCAGCGGCATCCACGAGGTTGTGGAGCTGGTCGCCGACGCGGGCATGCTCGACCGCGCATTGCGCCGCGCCGCTCGCTGAATTCTTCTCGACGCACCGGCAGTTGCCTTACTCGCGTCGCGGGACTAGGCCCCCGCGCATCGCGGGACTTGCGGAGCTTTAGCAGGACATGACGGTCATTACGCGCCCGGTAAAGGCGACGATCGACGAGTTGCAAGAGGCGCTGGTGCGCAATGCGCTGGCCGGCGAACTCGACGGGTTCAGTCCCGACGAACAGGCCGAGGCGGCGCGGTTCATCGCCGATGTCGCCGCTGTCCGCCGGGCCGGCGAACTGGCAATCCGGATCGAGTCGACGGGCGGGGAAGCCGGCCGTCGCCGGATGCGGATCGCGATCATCAACGACGACATGCCGTTCCTGGTCGATTCGGTCGCCAATGCGATTGCGGCACGGCACCTCACCATTCACCGATTGCTTCATCCCGTCATGTGCGTCGAACGCGACGCGGAAGGGCGGCTGTCCGCGGTCGAGCAGCTGTGCGCCGACAAAAGCCGGCGCGAATTGATGATGTACATCGAATTGGACCGCGCCGACGCCCGCGGCCGCCGTGAGCTGAGGGAAGAGCTTGGCGCAGTTCTCACCGATGTCCGCGTCGCGGTTCGCGACTGGCCCAGGCTCCAGGAGCAGATGCGCGTCGACGCGACAACGATTGAGGATCCCGAGGGCGCGGCCCTGCTCAGCTGGTTCGCCGATGGCGCCATGACCCTGCTGGGCTATGAAGTCGAACGGCCCGGCGAGGAAAGTTCAAACGCGCTCGGCATCTTTTCAATTCCGGGCGCTCCGACCGACAAAGGTGGTAGTGTCGGGGCGATCCGCTATTTCGAGCAGGGCGGAGCAATTCCCCTGATCGCCAAGGCCGAGCGCATCTCGACCGTTCATCGCCGAGTGCCGCTGGACCTGGTCGTGATTCCCATTCGCGAGGGCAAGAAAATCACGGGAATCGGCGTCCATGCAGGCCTGTGGACCAGCCAGGCGCTGATCCTTCCGACCGAAGAGGTGCCTGTCCTGCGCCGCCGCCTGAAGGAATTGGACAGGGCATTCGGCTTCGACCCGCACGGCCATAGCGGCAAGGCACTGCGTCACGCGGTTGCGTCGGTGCCGCGCGACCTGCTTATCAACCTCAGCGCGGAAAGCGGGCGCGACCTGGTGACTATGGCCATGTCGCTCGCCGACCGGCCGAGGCCCGCGCTGTTGCTCCTCCGAAGCATTCTCAAAGGTCATTTGTTCGCGTTCGTATGGTTGCCACGCGACGAACTGAACACCGATCGCAGGATCGACATCGGCGAAATGCTCGAGGATGCGACGGGCCGCGACGTGACGAGCTGGTCGGTAGAGCTTGGCGAAGGCGATCTCGCGCTGATCCGCTACACGCTCGATATTGAATCAGACGACCCGACACCCGACGAGAAGGAGCTGAATCGCAAGCTCGACGAGATGGTTCGCGGTTGGGAACCCAGCGTCGAGGAAGCGTTGATCGCCCTGGTCGGGCCGGGTCGCGGCACGCGCCTGGCGCTCGGTTATGTGGGCGACTTTCCCGAGACATATTGCTCGCAAACCAACCCGGGCGAGGCTGCGCTCGACATCCTGCGGCTTCAGCAGCTCGATCATGGCGGCGAGCGCGACGCCCGCTTCTATTCCGAGGCGAGCAGCGGCAAGAACCGCCTCCGCCTGAAAATATACCGTCGCGGCGGCTTAATCCCGTTGTCCGATGCGGTGCCCGTTCTCGAAAATTTCGGGTTCCGTGTGCTCGAGGAGATCCCGACCGAGCTCCAGGGAGAATTGATGGCTCATATCCACGACTGCCTGCTCGAGCTGCCGGTGGACGTCGATATCGAATCCGTGCTCGCCAGAGCGCCAGTCATTGAGCGGGCGATCGCCAAGGTTCTGGGTGGGCTAGCGGAGAACGACGCCTTCAATCAACTGGTGCTTTTCGCGGGCCTTGAAACGCGAGCCGTGGTCTGGTTGCGCGCCTGGTTCCGCTATTTGCGCCAGACCGGAGTGGCGTTCGGACTTGCCACGGTGGTCGACGCGTTGCGCCTGGCCCCCCAGGCGACCGCAGCGCTGATCAAGCTGTTCACGACGGCCCATGACCCAGCCGAAAACCAGGGCCGCGCCGCCGCGGTTGCGGCGGCCGGGACGGCATTCGACGACGCGTTGAAGGATGTTCGCGGGATCGATGATGACCGCATCCTGCGCCTGATGCGCGCCGTCGTCGGAGCAACGCTTCGAACCAACGCCTTCGCGCCGACATCCGGCGAAGCGTTGGCGTTCAAGATCGACAGCAAGCAGATCCCTGGCCTTCCGGCGCCGATTCCCTATCGCGAAATCTGGGTTTACAGCCCTCGCATCGAAGGCATCCACCTGCGCGGCGGCCCGATCGCTCGCGGCGGGCTTCGCTGGTCCGACCGGCGCGATGATTTCCGCACTGAAATCCTGGGGCTAATGAAAGCCCAGTTGGTCAAGAATGCGGTCATCGTGCCGACGGGGGCCAAGGGCGGCTTTTACGCCAAGCAATTGCCCAATCCTGCCGTCGATCGCGACGCCTGGCTGGCCGAGGGGACCGAAAGCTACCGGATTTTCATTCGCTCCCTTCTGTCGGTTACCGACAACATCGTCGAGGACAAGGTCGTTCCGCCGGCGAACGTCGTCGTTCACGACGGCGAGGACCCTTATTTCGTGGTTGCCGCCGACAAGGGAACGGCAAGCTTTTCCGACGTCGCCAACGCCATCGCGCTGGAGCGCAATTTCTGGCTTGGGGATGCCTTCGCGAGCGGCGGATCCAACGGCTACGACCACAAGGCGATGGGCATCACCGCCAAGGGCGCGTGGATTTCGGTTCAGCGCCATTTCCTGGAAATGGGAATCGACGTGCAGAAAGACCCGGTCCGGGTTGCCGGTTGCGGCGACATGTCCGGCGACGTGTTCGGCAACGGCATGCTGCTCAGCCGCTCGATCAAGCTGATCGCGGCATTCGACCATCGCCACATCTTCATCGATCCCGATCCCGATCCCGCCAAGAGCTGGACCGAGCGGAACCGGATGTTCGACCTGCCGCGGTCGAGCTGGGATGACTATGATCGCAAGGTCATGTCGAAGGGCGGGATGATCGTACCGCGAAGCCAGAAGGCGATCGAGTTGACGCCGGAGGCCCGAGCGGCGCTGGGTATCGAAGCGGAAACGATCGACCCGAACAGCCTCATCGCGGCCGTATTGAAAAGCCCGGTCGACCTCTTCTGGTTTGGCGGTATCGGCACCTATATCAAGGCATCTTTCCAATCCAACGCCCAGGTCGGCGACCCCGCCAACGATACATTGCGGATCGACGCAAAGGACGTTCGTGCCAAGGTCATCGGCGAGGGCGCGAACCTGGCCATCAACCAGGCCGGGCGGATCGAATATGCGACGCTCGGCGGGCGCATCAACACCGATTTCATCGATAATTCGGCCGGCGTCGACTGCTCGGACAATGAAGTTAACATCAAGATCCCGCTGAACCGCGAAATCCGCGAGGGGCGCCTCGAAGAGGCCGAGCGAAACAAGCTGCTGGCCAGAATGACCGACGAGGTTTCCGACCTTGTGCTGGAAGACAATCGGCTTCAGTCGCTGGCGCTGTCGATCGCCGAGGCGCGGGGTGCGGCGGGCCTGCCGGGCTTCGTCCGGACGATCGAAATGCTCGAAGCATCGGGGCGGCTCGACCGCCGCGTCGAGGGCCTGGAATCAAGCGACGCGCTCTTGCGGCGGGCGCTCGACGCCCGCGGACTCACTCGCCCGGAACTGGCCGTTATCCTGTCGATCGCAAAGCTTAATCTTCAGGATGCGGCGGAAGAGCTGAAGCTCGCCGACGATCCGACAATGGAGTGCGAATTGCTGGCGGCGTTCCCAGAGCCGATGCAACGCAAACATACCGATGCCATCCGCACCCATCGACTGCGCCATCAGATCATCGCGACAAAGGTTGCCAACCGCCTGGTCAACCGCCTCGGTCCCAGCGTTGCGCTTGACCTGACCGAGGAGGAGGGGGTCGGACTGCCCCAGGCCGTCATGGCGTTTCTGGTTACCGAGCGGCTACTCGACCTGTCGAGCCTGTGGACCAAAATCGAGACCGCGAATGTCAGCGAAGAGGTCAGGATCCAGCTGTTCACCACCGCCGCGAAAAGCATCCGCGCCCACCTCGGCGACGTCATCCGGGCGGCGGGGGTGAATCGAGCGTACAGCAGGTCGTGGAAATGCTGAGGCCCGGCCTCGAGAAGGTTTCTGGTCACACCGCCGGCCTCATTCGGGACGAAGTGCGGGGGGAAGCGTCGGCAAGACGCGAACACCTCGAGGCGCTTGGCGCCAGCCAGGAGATCGTCGATTGCCTGATCCAGCTGTACGAGCTTGACGGTGTATTTGGCATCGCGGCGATGGGGGCGCGCAAGGGAGTTGATGAATTGGCGATTACCCGCGCCTACACCAGGCTGGGCGAAGTGCTCGGGATCGACTGGACGCAGCAGCAGGTCGCTCGCTTCGTCCCGGCGGATCATTGGGAGCGCCTGCTGGCGGCCGGCCTGGCTCGCGATTTCGAACAATTGCGGATCGATTTCCTCAACCGCACGCGCGGCGAGGATCCCGATGAAAGCGTTGCTCGCTGGGTCGAGCGCAATCCCAAGCGGATCGCGCAGTTCCGAGCGCTGGTCGATCGGGCCAAGCTGACGGGCCAGGCAACCGCGCCGATGCTGGCGCAGCTGGCGAGCCAGGCACGGATTCTGCTGTCTCGTTGACGAAGGTCGCGGTCCTCGTCCCCGCCCCCGGTTTTCATGAAAGCTGGGACTGGGCCTTTGACGTGGAAGCCGACGTGCTGCGGCGCTCGGGCTTTGACGTCGAGCCGCGGCCCTGGACCGAGCCGGGCGACTTATCCGGATTCGATCTGGTCATGCCGCTAGTTGCCTGGGGTTATCACCTCGACCCTCCGCGCTGGCATGGCCTGCTCGACCGCTTGGAGGCGGAGAAGGTCGCGACGCTCAACCCCGTGCCCCTGCTTCGCTGGAATAGCGACAAGCGCTACCTCGCCGAACTTGGATCGGAGGGGGTGGCGGTAATACCGACGAAGCCAGTCGAGGCAATCGACGACGACGCGCTCGCGGCGGCGCGCGGCGAGTTTGGCGACACGCTCGTCATCAAGCCGCCGGTCTCGGCCTCGGCCGACGGAACGTTCAAGCTCGGCCCCGCCGACCACCTGCCCGACCCCGTGCGCGGCAAGCCGATGCTCGTCCAGCCGTTCCTGCGGTCGGTGTCCGACGAAGGCGAATATTCGATCATGCTTTTTGGCGGGCACTTCAGTCATTCGATCGTCAAGCGGCCCAGGCCGGGCGATTATCGAGTCCAGCCGCATCTGGGCGGAAGCGAGGAACCATGTGCCCCGCCGACCGGAGCCATCGCATTGGCCCAAGCCGCACTCGCTGCCGCCCGGGCCGAAGCCGCATATGCGCGCGTGGACATGGTGCGGGATGATGGCGGCGCACTGGCGGTTATCGAATTGGAGCTGATCGAGCCCGCGCTTTGGCTCCAGCATGCGCCGGATGGCGGAATATCGTTCGGCGCCGCCATTCGCTCCGCGCTCGGCTAAAGCTTTTCGTCCGGGCCATAGGGCACGGTGTCCAGCTCCAGCAAATGGCCGTCGTGGTCGCCGAAATAGACCCCGCGGCCGCCGAAATTACCCGGTTGATCTCACCGGTTCTAATCGAGCCGGATCGCCCTAGACGATCGTGGTTGAACTCAGCCACGCGCCTTCTCCCGTTCGAACAGCCACTGGCGGATTGCAGAGGTGAGATTGGGCGGCCCGCCGGGTGTTTCCAGCCGTTCGACGTCGATCCGTGCAATCAGTGCATTGACCGGCAGTTGCTGTTCGCCCGCCGTCCTTTCCAGCGCCTGCCAGAACATCGGCTCGAGGCTGATCGACGTCTCGTGCCCTGCGATGGTGACGGACCGCTTGGTAGGCTGGCCCAACCCCATCAGTACATATGCTGGCCGCCGTTGATCGACAGCGTCGAGCCGGTGACGAAGCCGGCATTTTCATCGACCAGGAAAGCAACCCCACGCGCGATTTCTTCTGCCCGGCCCAGCCGGTTGACCGGAATCCTGGCGATGATCTTGCCCAGCACTTCCTGGGGTACCGCGGCGACCATGTCGGTGTCGACATAACCCGGCGCGATCGCATTGACGGTCACGCCATTGCGCGCCCCTTCCTGCGCCAGCGCCTTGGTGAAGCCGTGGATGCCCGATTTAGCGGCGGCATAGTTGACCTGGCCGTACTGGCCGGCCTGCCCGTTAATCGAGCCGATATTGACGATGCGGCCATAACCGCGCGACTGCATCCCCTCGAACACGGCCTTGGCCATGTTGAAGCAACCGCCGAGATTGGTGTCGATCACGTCCTGCCACTTGCTGTGGTCCATCCGCTTCATGGTGGTGTCGCGAGTGATACCGGCATTGTTGACCAGCACATCGACCGGACCCAGATCGGATTCGATCTGTTTGACCCCGTCCATGCACTGCTGATGGTCGGCGACATCGAATTTGTAGGTTTTGATTCCCGTGCGCCCGGAAAATTCCTTGGCGCGTTCGTCGTTGCCAGCATAGGTCGCGGCAACCTCCATCCCCATGTCCTTGAGCGCGATGCTGATCGCCTCGCCAATGCCCCTCGTCCCACCGGTTACGATCGCCACTCGCGCCATGAGTTCTCTCCTGATGCTTGTTATGGAAGCGCGTTAGGACGACGGCCACCATCCGGCAAGTTCGCGGCGGATCAGCGCGTCGAGCATCGACACCCCTTCGTCGCTGTCGTTGAGGCAATCGAGCCGGGCGAAATGCGTCCCGCCGGCGCCCAGGAACTGTTCGCGGCCACGGATGCCCAGTTCTTCCAGCGTTTCGAGGCAGTCTGCGGAAAAGCCCGGGGCAGCGATGGCAATCTTCTTCACGCCTTGCGTCGGATAGGATTGGAGAACCGCGTCGGTGGCCGGCCCCAGCCACTGGGCGCGCCCGAACCGCGACTGAAAGGCCACATCGACCGGCAGCGCCATGCGCTCCGAGAGTAGACGTGACGTAGCCTGGCATTGGTCGAAATAGGGATCGCCCAGCCTGCGCGTCCGCTCCGGCATACCGTGAAAGCTGAGCAGCAGCCGATCAGGCACGAAGGTCAGCGCGGCCAGTTGCCGCATTAGATTGGCATGGAGCGCATCGATGTAGAGCGGATCATCGAAATAAGGGGGCAAAGTGCGGATCGCCGGCTGGAACCGCATTTCTTCGAGCGTCGCGAACAGCGCATCCTGAGCGCTGGCGGTCGTTGCCGCGCAATATTGGGGATAGAGCGGCGCCAGCAGGATCCGGTCGCAAGGCGTGTGGCCCATCAGCCGCGAAACCGCGTCCGATATTGAGTTGGCTCCGTACCGCATGGCCAAGCCGACGGCGATGGAATCGCCGAGCCGCGACCGAAGGGCGGCCGCCTGCCGCTTCGAAATGGCAAAAAGGGGCGAGCCTTCATCGGTCCAGATCTGGCGATAGGCTTCCGCCGATTTTTTCGGCCGTGTGCGCAAAACAATGCCGCGCAGGATGGGCTGCCAGGCGAAGGCCGGAATTTCGACGACCCGCCGGTCAGACAGGAATTCCGCCAGATAGCGGCGCACGGCCGCAGAGTCGGGTGCATCTGGAGTGCCGAGATTGGCCAGGATGACGGCGACGCTGCTCATGCCGCTGCCATCGGGTCGAACGGAAGATTGCGCAAGCGTCTGCCGGTCCCTGCCGCGATTGCGTTGGCGACGGCGGGTGCGAGGACGGCCATGCCGAGGCCGCTGACTCCGCCGGGATCATCGCTTCCCTGGATGAGTTCGACTTCGACGTTGGGCACCTCGTGCAACCGCTCATAGCCACGACCCCGGATCGGCACGGCACGCGGCATGCCGGCGACGAATTCTGGGGCCGGAATCACTGCCGCCGCCAGGCCCGCGAGAAGGCCTCCTTCGATTTGCTGCCGGACCAGTCCTGGGTTGACGATCCGCCCGGCATCGACCGCCGCGACCAGCCGCGAGACCCTGACGCGCTGGTCGGCGCCGATGGCCGCCTCTGCCAGCAGGCCGATATGCGAGCCGAAATGCGATGCACAGGCAATGCCCATCGTACTGCCCGGAGCGCCGCCGTCCCAGCCGCCGATCGCCGCCGCAGTGGTGATCGCCCGGGCTAGGCGAGGTGCCCCGCCCAGCATGCCGATCCGGTAGGCCAGCGGCTCGGCGCCCAGGGCCCGGGCCATCTCGTCGACGAAGCTTTCGGTGAAAAAGGTCGTCATCGCCTCGTCGCCGCCCCGCATATAGCCGGTGCGGAGCGCAAGATCGGCGTTGATGGCGTCGATTCTGATCGCGGGGATGCCATAGGGCGGCGTAGTGCCGTGCGGCGCGAAGCTCGGGATCGCCTTCCCGCCGGCGCGCGCCAGCGCGGCTTCAATGCCCGGCATGCCGGCGAGACGAGCGCTCCAGGCTGCGATTGTTCCGTCAGGTGACGGCAGAGCCGCCATGCGGGCCATCAGCGGCGGCCGCAGCGCGTCCTGGTTTTGCGCAGTGGCGGGAGGGAATGACAAGGACACCGGCCGGCCTGCATGGCGCGCAAGCTCGACCGCGATCCCGACCGCTTCGACCTCCACGGCCCGGCCCGATCCGTCGCCGACCGGCATCGGATAGAGCGTCACCTCGCTCTCGGGCCTCCCGGCGGCCCGCGCCGCCGCCGATCGCGCCAAGTCGGGAAGCTGCGTTCCCACCCACACCTCCAGCCGATCACCGGTAAAGCGCGCGACCGCCGCCGGCGCTTCGAGCGCGTGGTGGGGCGTTGCGGCAATGGCATAGGTCGCCGACAACGGCCGGGATTGCGCTGTCACCGACCGATAATCGCCGCGTTCGAACAGGCGCCGGGCCTTGCCGCTTTGCAACAGTTCGGCGAGCCTGGCGGTGTTATCACCCTGATTTGGAGCCACAAAGCGAGGTGCCGCGCGGGTGAGCGCATGGTCTGCCGCCCACCAGCTTTCGCCAAGCGCGGCAATCCATTCGTCGCGAACAACCAGGTCGATCAGCCCCTGCTGCCCTTTCGCGCCGTCGCGCGAGAAGCCGGTCAGGCGACCGCCGGGCGGCGCGATGCGTAACGACGCGAAGATCATTCGAGGCAGGCGCACGTCCCCGGCGAAGCGCAGGCTGCCGTCGGACTTGGCGAGCAGGTCGAGCCGGGGCAGCGGCTGTCCGGCAAGCTTGCCGGCGCCGGGGACGCGAAGCGCCGGATTTTTGGGCGGAGTCTGGCCGGCGGCATCGGCCGAGACTTCCCCGAAGCCGAGCCGCTTGCCCTCATGAACGACAAAGCCGCTGTCGGTGTCGCATTCCGCCGCGCTGACGCTCCAGCGGTCGGCCGCCGCCTTGCACAGCATGGCCCGAGCGATCGCCGCCGCTTCGCGCAAAGGCGGTTCGAACGCGCGGATCGACGTCGAACCCGCCGTAATCCGGGTCTTCACCTCATAGGAACGGGCAATCAGGCGATTGGCGTAGAGTGGCGAAAAAGGCGCCGGCTCGACCGCCATATTTTCCCAGGCCGCGCCGAGTTCGTCCGCGGCCACCTGGGCCAGCCCGGTCCAGATGCCCTGGCCGACTTCGACTTGGGGGACGGCAAGCGTGATCCGTCCATTGGTGGCGATGCGAAGATAGGGCCCCAGCACCGCTTCACCCGGACCCGGCCTCAGCGCGCTGCCCTCCTGCCTCGGCCAGGCGAGAAAGGCGATCACCAGCCCGGCACCCGCGCCACCACCAATCAACAGAGTGCGCCGCGAAACGCGCGGTTGGCGCATGGTCAGGCGTATTTCTGCTTGAGCAACAGCCGGTCGATCTTGCCGGTGCCGAGACGCGGCAGGGGCGCATCGGAAAAGATTATCCGGGCCGGCACCTTGAACGCCGCCAGCCGCCCATCGAGGAAGGCCCGCAGGTCGTCGTCTGACAGGCTGCTGCCCTCTCGCCGATGCAGGATCGCAACCGGCACCTCGCCCAGGCGTTCGTCCGCCACACCGAACACCGCGGCCTCGGCGACGCCCTCGCACGAGTAAAGGGCGGCCTCGACCTCGGCCGCGGAGATATTCTCGCCGCCGCGAATGATGATGTCCTTCTTGCGGTCGACGATGAACAGATAGCCGTCTTCGTCGAGGTATCCGATGTCGCCGGTGCGCAGGTAGCCATCGTCGGTAAAGGCGGCCGCCGTCGCCTTCTGGTTTTTCCAATAGCCCTTGATGTTCGCGGCCGAGCGGATAGCGATTTCGCCGCGCTCGCAGGATGGCAGATGATTGTCGTCCGTCGCCCAGGATCGCCAATTCGACGAACGGCTTTTGCGGACGGCCGGTCGAGGCCGGCTTGGCCGCATAGTTCCCCCAAAAATTGCCGCATCCGACCGCATTGGTTTCGGTCAGGCCATAGCCGAGCGCCGGCTGCGCAACTGGGAAAGGACTGACGCAGCCGATCGACGTGCGACACGGGGCGCGGCGCGCCGCCCGCGGCGATGTCGGTCAGCGAGCGAGAGGTCGTAATTGTCCCGGTCGGGATGGTTCATCAGTTCCAGGCTCATCGTCGGCACGCCGACGAAATAGGTGATCTTCTCGCGCTCGATCAGCCGCAGCGCTTCGCCTGCGTCCCACTTGGGCATCAGCACCATGCCGCGCGCCAATGACGAAGCTGTTGAGCATCACCGGCACTTCGCCGGTGACGTGGAACAGCGGGCACGCTGACCAGCGTGCGCGGCGGGTTGGGCGGCGGCCGTGCCCTCGCGATTCCAGTAGCCCGCGCAGCGTCATCAGGCTGGTCGCATAGGTATAGACGCCGGTGGTCACCGCGCGGTGGGTCGACAAGCGCGCCCTTGGCTTCGCCGGTCGAGCCCGATGTGAACAGGATGGTCGCGTCATCGTCGGGCGCGATTTCCGGCAGCGACGCGTCGTCGGACGCTCGCGTCGAGCAGCGGCGCGAGCGCCTGCTCGACGGCTGGTCGATCGGCGAGTGACACGATCGGCGACCGCTGCAGCCGGTCGCGCCGATGCGGTGGGCGCGCGGCGCGTCGGCGATGATCAGCGCCGGCTCGGTCAGGTGCAAGCGCATGGTCGAGCTCGTCGGCCTGCCACCAGCCGTTGAGCAGGGTCGCGATCGCGCCGGCCTTCAGCGCGGCCATGTAGCCGACGATCCACGCCGGGCAGTTGCGCATGGCGATGCCGACGCGGTCGCCCTTGGCGATCCCGCGCGCGACCAGCGCCTGCGCCAGCCGGTCGGACATGCGGTCGAGGTCGGCGAAGCGTCAGCCGCTCGTCGCCGGCGACGACGGCCTACGTCGCGCGTTCAGCGTGCAAAAAGTCTTGAAGAAGCACGGGCAATGTCGCCGGGAAATTGGTGACGATCGCCTGGCCCTGCTCATCGCGCTCGATCGTCACCCGTCCGCCGGGCCCGGTGACGGCGGCCAGCACCGCGTCATATTTGCGGTCGAGCTCCGTCGGCTGGCATTCGTCACTCCTTTGCCTTTGCCTGACGCCACCCTATGAGGCGGCAACGGTAAGGGGAAGCCCATGAGTGCAATGCCGTCCAATCGCGACTTCGACGGCATTGCCTTCCCCGACCTGGGCTTGTCGCCGGTCGCGCTCGACTCGGCTTCTTCGAGCTGCGCTGGTACAGCCTCGCCTATCTCGCCGGCATTTTCGTCGGCTATTGGTACCTGCTGAAGCTGCTCAAGCAGCCCGGCGCGCCGATGGCCCGGCGCCACGCCGACGACCTCGTCTTCTACGCCGCGCTCGGCATCATCCTCGGCGGCCGGCTCGGCTATGTGCTGTTCTACAACCTGCCCTATTACCTCGACCATCCGATCGACATCCTGAAGCTGTGGGACGGCGGCATGAGCTTCCACGGCGGCGTCATCGGCACCTCGCTCGGCATCCTCTACCTGGCGCGCAAGGAAGGCTGCCCTGGCTGCGGATCCACGACTATGTCGCCTGCTGCGTGCCCTTCGGCCTGTTCTTCGGCCGCCTCGCCAATTTCGTGAACGGCGAGCTTGTGGGGCGCGCCGACAACGGTGCCCTGGGCGATCCGCTTCGCCGAAATCGTCGGCGGCCGGGCCGTGCTCGGCCCGCCGCGCCACCCGAGCCAGCTTTACGAAGCGGGGCTCGAAGGGCTCGTCCTGTTCGTCATCCTCGCTTGTCTGTTCTGGCGAACCCAGGCCCGCTACCAGCCGGGCAAGCTCGTCGGCGCGTTCATCTTCTTCTACGGCATCTTCCGCTTCGGCATCGAATTCATCCGCGAGCCCGACGCCCAGCTGAGCCGAATTCGCCGCTGCAACCGGGCTTCACATGGGCCAGTGGCTGACCGTGCCGATGATCCTTGGCGGCCTCTACCTGATGGTGACCGCCAAGAGCCGGCGCGTCCGGGTCGAGCCGACGGTGGGCACGGCCAGCGTCGCCTGATCTTTGGCGATCGCGTCGGGCGTGACCGGGTGTGAGCTCCCTTCGACACGCTGAAAGTGATCGTCCGCTAGCGGACCGCCTCATCGCTAGAATCGCCGCCGAGGGCCCGATCGGCGTCGACACGTTCATGAGCGAGGCCAACGCTCATTATTATGCGACGCGCGACCCGCTTGGCGCCGGCGGCGATTTCATCACCGCGCCCGAAGTGCAGCCAGATGTTCGGCGAGCTGGTCGGGGCTGCGCTGGCCGATGTCTGGACCCGCGCGGGAATGCCGGCGGATGCGGTCTACGCCGAGCTAGGGCCGGGCCGCGGGACACTGGCAAGCGATGCCTTGCGAGTCCTGCGATCGATCCGGATTTTCAGGCCAAGTGCATCTCGTCGAGACCAGCCCGGCGCTCCGGGAAGCACAGGCAAGGCTTATTCCCGAAGCACGGTTTCACGCCACGATTGCCGACCTTCCACCCGCGCCCCTGCTGCTCGCCGCCAATGAGTTTTTCGACGCGCTGCCGGTCGAACAATGGATTGGCGGCGAACAACGCCGCGTGACGAGCGACGGGACTTCGCTGTCGTTCAGCCTGGACGGAGCCATCCGCGAAGCCTCCCCGGCGCGTGAGGCGGCCGCCGAAGCGCTGGGCCGTCATCTCAAGGATCACGGCGGCGTTGGAATCGTCATCGACTATGGGCATGCCGTTGGCGGCCAGGGCGACACGCTCCAGGCAGTCAGGAACCACCGCTTTGCCAACCCGCTCGAAAATCCGGGCGAACAGGACCTCACCGCCCATGTCGATTTCGCCGCGCTGAGCGAGGCGGCCCGGCGCGGCGGGGCGGCGGTGAGCCGCGTCGCCAGCCAGGGGACTTGGCTGGAAACGCTCGGCATTGGCGCGCGTGCAATGGCCTTGGCAGCCAAAAATCCGCAGGATACGGAGGAAATTGCCGCGGCGCGGCGGCGGCTGTGCGACGAGGAAGCCATGGGGCAATTGTTCAAGGTCATCGCGTTTCGCTCGCCGGGCTGGCCCGAGGTCGCGGGTCTGGGCGCATGACCGTCACATTTCGCGGCGCCACCGCCGACGATGCGAAGAGCCTAGCCGCCCTCGGCGCGATGACTTTCACCGCGACATTCGGCCATCTTTACCGACCGGGCGACCTCGCCATTTTCCTCAAGACGCACAAGCCCGAAGCCTGGGCCAGGGAATTGGCCGATGCCGCCTTTGCAGTCCGGATCGCCGAGGCCGACGGCCGGCTGGTCGGCTATGCGAAACTTGGCCCGCCTCACCTGCCGTTCGAACCGCGCGGCGAAGCGGCGGAGCTTCGCCAACTCTATGTCCTTGACGAATATAAGGGCCAGGGCGTGGCTCATGCGCTCATGGATTGGGTTATCGATCGAGCCCGCGACCGGCGTGCCGATTATCTCTATCTGTCGGTCTTCACCGACAATCACCGGGCCCGCCGCTTCTACGAGAAGTTCGGATTCGAAGCGGAGGGCACCTATGCCTTCATGGTCGGCAACCATGCTGACGAGGACATCGTCATGAGGCTCAAGCTGTGAGCCTGGACAGGGTGTGGGCGACGACGTTGCAGGGGATACCGCACGGCTTCTTCGGCCGCGCCGGCGGGGTTTCGGAAGGTCCGGTCGCCGGGCTGAATTGCGGCCTGGGCAGCGGGGATGATCCCCAGCTGGTGGAAGCCAATCGCCGCCTCGCCGCCGACGCGATCCTGCCCGGCGCACCGATCGCCAGCGTCCATCAGATTCATTCGCCCAACGCGGTCATCGTCCACGAATCGGTTCCCCATCGGCAGCGGCCACAGGCCGACGCATTGGCCACCGACCGGCCCGGCATGCTGTTGGGGATCGTCACCGCCGATTGCGCGCCTGTCCTGTTGGCCGACGCGGAGGCCGGAGTGGTCGGCGCCGCCCATGCCGGCTGGCGCGGGGCGACCAGAGGCGTCACCGACCAGGCCATTGCCGCCATGCTGTCGCTGGGAGCGCGGGTGGAACGGATCGCGGCGGCGGTCGGGCCATGCATCGCCCGGGCATCGTACGAGGTCGACCATCCATTCGCCGAACAAATCCTGGCCGCCGACGCGGATAATGATCGTTTCCTGGCCGAAGGGCCGAATGGACGGCCCCACTTCGATCTTGAAGCCTATGTTGTAGCTCGCCTCGCCGCCGCGGGCGTCCGCCGCATTGAGGCGAGCGGTCTGGACACCTATGCGCTGGAGGGCCGCTTCTACAGCTATCGCCGCGCCACTCACCGCGGCGAGCCGACCTACGGACGCCAGATCAGTCTGATCGGTGTTGCCGCTAGTTGAATTCGACGTCGCTGGGGTTTAATCGCTCGCTCGAACGGCGAGCCGGCGGAGATGCGTCCTGCGGAGGTTAGGACGCGAGTGCCCCGGCTTCCTCGCCCTTATGTTCCTGCCTCCCTGGGAACGACGGTTCGAGGACCCGACCCATGACCGATACTGCCAGCCATTCGCGTAAGCCGAAGAATCCCGAGCGCTACATCGGCAACCACCGGCTTGACCCGGCGACGCTGATGATGGGGCACGGTTTCGACCCGGTGCTCAGCGAGGGCAGTCTGAAGCCGCCGATTTTCCTGACGTCGACCTTCGTGTTCGAGACCGCGGCGGACGGGAAGCGCTTCTTCGAGGGCATCACTGGAAAACGCGAGGGCAGCGGCGGCAAGGCTGAGGGCCTGGTCTATTCGCGCTTCAACGGCCCCAACCAGGAAATACTCGAGGATCGGCTAGCCGTGTGGGAGGATGCCGAGGCGGCCCTCTCATTCTCGAGCGGCATGACCGCCATTACGTCGTTGGTGCTGGCGCTCGCCAGCCAGGGCGATGTCATCGTCCATAGCGGTCCGCTCTACGCCGCGAGCGAATCGATCATCGACAAGATCATGGCGCGGTTCGGCGTCACCTATGTCGATTTTCCCGCCGGCGCATCGCGCGAGGAATTGGACTCGGTCATGGCCAAGGCCAAGGCGCAGGCGACGGCAAGCGGCGGCCGTGTCGCGATGATCTATCTCGAAAGCCCCGCCAATCCGACCAATGCCCTGGTCGATGTCGAGGCGGTACGCGACGCCCGTGCTGCGGCGTTTGAAGACGAATTGCCGCCCATTGCAATCGACAATACCTTTCTTGGCCCGCTGTGGGCCAAGCCACTTCAGCAGGGTGCAGACATCAGCGTCTACAGCCTGACCAAATATGTCGGCGGGCACAGCGACCTCGTGGCCGGCGCACTGGTCGGCAGCAAGGCCGTGCTCGACAAGGTCCGGCTGATCCGTAACCCTATGGGCGGCATCTGCGACCCCAACACCGCCTGGATGCTGATGCGCAGCCTTGAAACGCTGGAACTACGCATGAGTTGCGCAGGCGAGAATGCGGAGAAGGTTTGCGCCTTCTTGCGCGATCACCCAGCAGTCGAAAAGGTCGGCTACCTCGGTTTCCTCGAAGAAGGATCTCGCCAGAAGGACATTTACGACCGCCACTGCAGCGGCGCGGGATCGACCTTTTCGCTCTATCTGAAGGGCGGCGAGGCTGAGGCCTTCCGCTTCCTCGACGCGCTTAAGATCGCCAAGCTGGCGGTGAGCCTGGGCGGGACGGAAACCCTTGCGTCGGCCCCCGCCGCCATGACCCATCTGTCGGTCCCCGACGAACGCAGGGCCGCGCTTGGAATCAGTGACAATCTAGTCCGGATTTCGATCGGCGTGGAAAAGGCCGAGGACCTAATCGCCGACTTCGATAACGCGCTGCGAGCGGTCTAGCCCCAGTCTTCCACGCGCCAATTTCGCTGTTCGGCCAGGCGGGCCAGACGGGCATGTGGATTCACGGCGACCGCTTCGTCGGCCCATTCGAACACCGCCGCGTCGCTGGCGTGGTCGGAGTAGAAGCGAACATGGCCGCGTGTCAGCCCTCTTACCGCGAGCCACTGCTCGACCATCACCAGCTTCGCCGGGCCGTAGCAATTCTGCCCATCGATCTTGGCATGGACCCGATCGTCCAACCCAAGGATCGAATTGGTGCCGATGCAATCGTCAAAGCCCAGCCGTTCGGCGATTTCGCGCGCGTAGAAGCGATAGCTTGCGGTGGCCATGACCACTTGCCGCCCTTCGGCTTTGTCGCGCTCAATCGCCTTGCGCGCGCCGGGGCGGATGTTAAGCGCCAGCGTCGCCTCGGCAAAGCTGTCGACCAACGGCTTGAGCTCCGCGGGATGACGTTGATGGCCAAGTAGCAACCAATGGTTGATTTCCTTCAATCGCCCGCGATCGATTAGTTTCAGGACATAGGCCGCCATCGAAGCGATAACGAAAGGCAGCAACAGCAGCCGCCATGGCGCCCGCCCCAGCGCGCAATGAAGCAGAAAGGGTGTGTAGGTCGGCCGCCGAGTCACGGTTCGGTCCATGTCATAAATCGCGAAATCGGTCATGCACGGCCTTCGAGGATGGCGGTGACGAGCGCGTGGTCGGCGGGCTTGTCGACGTCGACCGCCGCCAGCGGATTATCGAGTTCCACCTTGCCTATGGCAATTCCAAGCCGGCCGCCGACCGAGGCAAGGATCTGATCGAGGCTGCGCAATCGAAGGAGCGCCCCCAGCAAAGTCAGCGGCCCCAAGGCCCCGATCACTCGCCAGCCTTTCTTGCGATCCTGTTCCACCGAACGCCACAAGGCGATTGCCCGCGCCGCGCTGGCGCTTCCGAAAGCGAACAGGTTGGCCCCGGAATAGGCGCCCCCGCGAAATTTTAGCCAGGTGCGTTGAGTTTCGGGCAACCGGGCCATCAGGGCGCGGCGCTCCACCAGGCCGATGGCAAGGTCGGCTCGCGCCGCCTTGGCGCAGAAATCGGCGATCATCGGCTGGTCGAGGAGCGCATGATCGGCGGTGGTGACAAGCAGGGGAAAGCGCGTTGCCGGGTCGGCAAGGATCGCTTCCAGCGTTGCGGCGATGGTCCGTCCCGAAGTTTCGACCGAAAGGCGCTGGTCGATGGGCAGCGCCTCGGCGATCCGGCCTGGCTGCTGCGCCAGAACCCGGACCGCGTCGATCTCCGGCGCAGCGAGCAAGGAGGTAACGGGCCGCGCCACCATCGGCACCCCGCCGACCGGGATCAGCGCTTTCAGATCCGTGCCGTATCTTGCCGCGAAGGGATCGACGCCCGGCCGCGATCCGGCGAGGACCAGCGCGGTCCAGCCGCTCATGCCAGCCAGCTGATCACCGGGCGGCCCCGGTCGCGCCTCGCATTGGCTTGCGCCAGTCGCACCGCGTGGAAGATCAGCGAGACGACCGTCCACAAGGCGACGAGCTCGATCCCCAGATCGGGCCGCCCGACGAGCAGCGCGGCAAGGAGGATGACCATGTTGGGGTTGCGCCGCGCCGTAATCAGGCGGAAGCGGCTGTCCGCCCGCCGCCAGACGTGGATGTGCATTCCGTAGCGGCGGACGAAAATGCCCTCGATTATCCGCTGGACGACATAGCCGGCGACGATCGCGCCGACGATCAGCAACTCATAAACCCGTTCAAAGGGGCGGCCATAGGCTTCCAGCCCCTCCGACCACGCCCACCACCAGAAGGGCGGATGGATCAGATCGACGCCATGGTCCCACAAATTTCCCCACTTGGACGATTGGCCGGTGCAGCGGGCAAGCTTGCCGTCAACCGTGTCGAGCACCATGAAGACAAAGCCCGCGCCAATGCCCGTCCAGTACAGCCCGTTGTAGAAGAGGAAGAAGGCGGCGATGCAAAAAGCGGTGCCGATGGCGGTCACCAGATTGGGCGACATTCCGGCCACTGCAGCCCAGCGGGTGAGATGGAAGGCCGGCCGCCGCCACAGGTAGAGCGTCAGGATGTCGGTAACGCCCTTATAGCTCGCGTCATAGGCGGCGCGTTCGACCGGATCGGGATCAGCGGGATCGAGGCGCCTGACGAACGGCCGATCCCGCTTCCTGAGCTTGCGATAGCTCAAAGCGGCGGTGTCCGCATCGATCTGCTCGAACGGCCCGCTTGCAAGCGGGGTGCCGTTCCGCATCGCAGTCAACACCGGCCCCGCGTCGCCATCGGACGGCACATGAGCCAGCGCGGGATGCCCGTCCTTGGTGAGCACAGCGCCAGGCTTTCCGGCAAGCGCCACCAGCCATTCAGGGTCCCATGCCCAGTCGAGATCGGCGTAAAGCGTTGGTCTACCGGCCTGTGCCGCTTCGGCAGGTTCGAGCCCGGCCTGGCTGGCGAGCGCCCTGGCGCGATCGGCAGCCGCCATGCCGAAGGCGCGTGCGGGATTGCTCCCGACCGTCACGAACAGCGGCTCAGTAGCGGCGGGGACATGCTTCGTCATCTGGACCGCGCTATACGGCATCAACTCTGGCAACAAAGTGGCAAAAGTGCCGGGACTTGCCGCTGATTCGGATTTCGCGCAGGGTCTTAGACGATGGGGGACCAGTCAACCACCGCCGATCCCGCCGAAGGCGAACCGTTCCGATGCGTCGGATCGCTGACGATCGCCCGCGTCGGATCGACCCAGCGGGAGCTTGAAGCCGCGCCCGACCCACTGACCATCGACCTTAGCGGCATCGAGAAGATGGACACGGTCGGCGCCTGGCTGATCTACCGCACCGTCCGCGACCGCGGAGCACGCGTCGTGGGCGCCAACTCCGACGTAAAAGGCCTGCTCGAGCAGGTCGCCGAGGCCGATCGCCCGGCCCGGATTCGGCCCGAGCAGCGCGCCGCACCACTGCGCACGCTCGACGAACTCGGCGAATGGGTTTCGGAGGCCGGCAAGACTCTCGTCGGTCTCATCGGATTTCTCGGGTCCGTCCTGGTCGCCTTCGCAGCCATTGCCCGCCGTCCCAAGCGACTGCGCGTTAACGCCGTGGTCCATCGCTTCGACCTGGTTGGCGTAAGGGCGCTGGGCATCATCGGGCTGATGACCTTCCTCATCGGCATCGTCATCGGCCAGCAGGGCGCGGTCCAGCTCCAGCAGTTCGGCGCCGAAGTCTATACGATCAATTTGATCGGTCGGATTTCGGTGCGCGAACTCGCCACGCTGATGACCGCGATCATGGTCGCCGGCCGGTCGGGCTCGGCCTTCGCGGCGCAAATCGGCACAATGAAGATCACCGAGGAAGTCGACGCCATGCGCACCATTGGCGTCTCCCCGGTCGAGGCGCTGGTCGTGCCGCGAATCCTCGCGGCGGTGACAATGATGCCGCTGCTCGCCTTCTACGCCATGATCATGTCGCTGCTCGGCGGCGGCATCTATGTGTGGATCGATCTTGGAATTCCGCCCCTTACCTATATCCAGCGGCTCCAGGAGGTCGTTCCGATTACCGATTTGTGGGTCGGCCTCATCAAGGCTCCGGTGTTCGGCTTCATCATCGCCCTCGCCGGCTGTTTCCAGGGGATGCTGGTCGAGGGCAATTCGGAAGAGGTCGGATCGCGCACGACCAACGCCGTAGTCCAGTCGATATTCATGGTGATCGTCCTCGACGCCGTGTTCGCGGTGTTTTTCTCCCAGGTCGGCTGGATATGAGCGACGATACGATCATCACCGTCCGCGGGCTCAAGAACAGCTTCGGTGAGCAGATTATTCACGAGGATCTCAACCTCGACGTGCGCCGGGGGGAAATTCTTGGCGTGGTCGGCGGGTCGGGTACCGGCAAGTCAGTGCTGATGCGCTCGATCATCGGACTGCAGGTGCCCGACGCCGGCGAGATAGAGGTGCTGGGCGAGAATATGATCGGGCGCGAGGAGGATGAGGCGAAGAATATTCGCCGCCGCTGGGGCGTGCTGTTCCAAAACGGCGCCCTATTTTCGACGCTGACCGTCGCGGAGAATGTCGAGGTTCCGATCCGTGAATATTTTCCATTCATCAAGGAGCCGCTGCTCGACGAGATCGCGAGCTACAAGATCGCCATGTCCGGACTCTCCGCGAACGCCGGACCGAAATTCCCGTCCGAATTATCTGGCGGCATGCGCAAGCGCGCCGGACTGGCTCGAGCGCTGGCTCTCGACCCCGAGCTGCTGTTTCTCGACGAGCCCACTGCTGGATTGGACCCGATCGGTGCCGCGGCCTTCGACGAATTGATCGAGGGATTGAAGGAAAAGCTGGAGCTGACCGTTTTCCTGATTACTCACGATCTCGATACGTTGTGGGCGATCTGCGATCGAGTTGCGGTGATTGCCGATCGCAAGGTGATCGCAGTCGGGACGATTGAAGAATTGCTCGCCATGGACCATCCTTGGATTCAAGAATATTTTAATGGGCCTCGCGGACGCGCGGCCGTTGCCGGATTGAAGGAACAGTCGCGCTAATGGAAACGCGTTCGAACCATGTGCTGGTCGGTGCCGTAACGCTGGCGTTGCTGGCGGGCCTGCTGATCTTCATCGTCTGGCTGGCCGGGCTATCGAACAAGGCCGAGAAATGTTTCGACATTTACTTCAGCCAGGGAGTCGGCGGCCTCAATAAAGGGTCCGCGGTCAATTTCCAGGGCGTACCTGTGGGCCAGATCGAGAAGATCAGCCTGCTCCCCGACCGCCCCGAATTCGTCTGGGTGCGAGTCACGGTTGATGCCGAAACCCCGATCCTTCAGGGCACGACAGCGCAGATCAAGGGCGTCGGGTTCACCGGCGTCAGCGAGATTGCGCTGGAGGGCGCGGTCAAGGGTGCACGTCCGCTCGAGCAGATCGGACCGCAGGGCTGCCCGGTCATTCCGGCAAGCTCAGGCGGGCTTGGTGCGCTGCTCAACAGCGCTCCGGAACTGATCGATCGCATTCAACGACTGACCGAACGGCTGACCGAGTTGCTCAGCGACAAGAATCAGAACGCGGTCGCCGACATCCTCGAAAATGTCGATGAGACCACTCGAGTTCTAGCCGAGCGCGCGCCCGACCTGGCCGACGCCATCGGCGATGCGCGCATCGCGGCCCGGCAGGCAGGGATCACGGCGCAGCGGGTCGGCATCCTGGCCGATAGCACCAACCGGCTGGTCAATGAGCAGGGCAAGCCGGCGGCCGAGGATTTGCGCAAGGCAATCGCCGCGGTCCAGCGCGCGGCTGATAATCTCGATGCCATGGTCGCCGATGCCCGGCCCGGCATCCAGAATTTCTCGAAATCGACCCTGCCCGAGGCCAACCGGCTGGTAGGCGATCTGCGCGAACTGTCCGATTCGCTCCGCCAGTTCAGCGACCGGCTGAACAATGACGGGGCGCTGGGCGTGCTCGGCCCCGAAAAGCTCCCCGACTATAAGCCCGGAAAGACGAAATGATGCGATCCTCCCGCCTGTTCCTCGTCGTGGTGGGCGCCTTGTCGCTCACCTCCTGCTTCGGCGGGAAGAAAGTACCGCCGACCCTCCTCACTTTGACCAGTTCAGCACCCGTGCCGGCCTCCATCTCCCGCTCCGCGGCACCCGGCGAGGCGATCACGATCGATGTTCCGGTCGTGTCGAAGGAGCTCTCGACGACCCGCGTCCCAGCGCTGGTCGGGCCGACCGCGGTGGCTTACATCAAGGATCTTCAATGGGTAGAAAGCCCCGATCGGCTGTTCCAGGACCTGCTTCAGGAAACGGTCCTCAGGATGACTAGCCGCGTCGTGCTCGATCCGCGCCAGTCTGCGCTTGATCCCGGCCTCCAACTTTCCGGCACGCTGACTCGGTTCGGCTATGACACGGCCGAAGGCGCCGTCGTGGTCCGCTATGACGGCGCCCTGTCAACGGCCGGTGGGACAAGGGTCGAGACCCGGCGCTTCGAAGCCCGCGAGCCCGCCGACGGCACCGCGTCGACCGTCGGCCCTGCTCTCAACAACGCCGCGAACCGGGTTGCCGCCGAAGTTGCCGGCTGGGTGGCCAATTGACCATGCTGAAACAGCTCGATCAATTGTCTCCTCGCGCTAAAGCGCTGGTGTCCGCCGCGATTGTCGTCCTTTTGCCCGTTGCGGGCTGGCTTGGATATCGCATGGGTTTACTGCTCGGCAGCAGCTAGGTGGCGCACGCCGATCGGCTTAGGCCAGGCTTTTCGAAGCCTGCTCGAACACATCCTTGCTCAGGCGCGGCGTTCCGACGATCCGTTCCAGCTCGGCCCGCATCAGTTCGGCGCGCCTTGGTTCGAACCGGCGCCAGCGGCCCAATACCGGAACCTGCCGTGCGGCGACCTGCGGATTGATATTGTCGACCTCCAGGATCATGTCGGCCACAAAGCGGTAACCCCGCCCCGATGCGTCGTGAAAGGCCCATTGGTTTGCGGCAAAATTGGTCACCAGCGCGCGCCAGCGGTTGGGGTTACGGGCGGTGAAGGCCGGGTGGCGTGCCAGTTTCTCCACCAAAGCGGGCGTGTCGGCCCGCTGCGCGGCCGCCTGCAACGAAAACCATTTGTCGAGCACCAGCGTGTCGTCACGATAGCGATCGAAGAAGTCGGCGAAAGCGGCATCGCGGGCCGCATCGTCGAGGCTGGCGAGGACCAGCAGGGCGCCCTGCCGATCGGTCATGTTGTCCGCCGCTTCATATTGCGCCTTGGCCAGCGCTGCTCCGCTCGCCGGGTCGCCCGCGGCGAGCAACGCCAGCGCAACCGACTTGAGCCGGCGGACGCCCTTGGCGTGAGGTGACAGGTCCCCGCCAGGCGCGCCGTTCGCCTGCGCCTCGGTCAGCTCGGCCGCGAGCGCCGCACCCACCGCTTGTCGCAAGGCGTCGCGGCTGTAATGGATCGCATCTGGATCGACCACCTCCATCCGGTCACCGATCAGGCTTTCGGACGGCATCGACAGCGCTTCGCCCTTAAAGGCGGGATCGAGCGCATTGGAGAGCAACGTGTCGCGCATCGCCGCGATCACCGGAGCCGGATCGGCGAGCTGGCCCCGCGCGCCCGCGACCAGGACCCGAAGCATCAGTTCCTGCCCCGCCTCATAGCGCGCAAACGGGTTGGTATCGGTTTCAGCCAGACGCTCAAGTTCGCCCGGGCGGCGGTCGACCTCGACCAGCACCGGTGCGGAAAAATCGCGGTTGATCGACAACAATGGCGGTTCGGTGACTCCATCGAACGTCACGCTTGTCTCGGCCTTGTCGAGCAACAGCAATTGTTCCTCGCCAATGACGGCGCCGCTATCGGCCCCGATAAGGGCGGTTTTCAGAGGAAGCATCATCGGCTGTTTGCCCGATTGGCCCGGCGTGTCCGGGATCGTCTGGGCCAGCCGAAGGGTCGCCCGTCCCGCCGCCGCGTCATGCTCGATCCGCGCCGTCACCTTGGGCGTCCCTGCCTGGCTATACCATAAGCGGAACTGGTTCAGATCAATGCCACTTGCGTCCTCCATCGCGGTCACGAAATCCTCGCAGGTCACCGCCTGGCCATCGTGCCGAGCGAAATAGAGATCGCTGCCCTTGCGGAAGGCCTCCGGGCCCAGGATCGTCCGCATCATGCGGATGATCTCGGCGCCCTTGTTGTAGATCGTGGCAGTGTAGAAGTTGGTGATCTCGATATAGGATTCGGGGCGTACCGGGTGAGCTAGCGGGCCGGCATCCTCTGGGAACTGCGAAGCGCGAAGCATCCGCACATCGTCGATCCGCTTGACCGACTGCGAACCCATGTCGGCTGAGAAACTCTGGTCGCGAAAGACGGTGAACCCTTCCTTCAAGCTCAGCTGGAACCAGTCACGGCAGGTGACCCGATCGCCCGACCAATTGTGAAAATATTCATGCGCAACGACGCCGGCGATGTTGTCAAAGTCGACATCGGTCGCCGTGTCCTGGTTGGCCAGGATGTAGCGCGAATTGAAGATGTTGAGCCCCTTGTTCTCCATCGCGCCGAAATTGAAGTCGTCGACCGCGACGATATTGAACAAATCAAGGTCATATTCGCGGCCGTAGACATTTTCGTCCCAGCGCATCGCCAATTTGAGGCTTTCCATCGCGTGATGGGTCTTGGGCAAGTCGGCTTCCCGCACCCAGATGGCTAGATCGACATCGCGCCCCGACATGGTCGTGAAACGGTCGCGGCTGGCGGACAGATTGCCGGCGACCATCGCGAACAAATAGCTCGGCTTGGGAAATGGGTCTTCCCACTCCGCCCAGTGAGTTCCGTCCCCGCCATCGCCGCTCGCCACCATATTGCCGTTGGCGAGCAGGACCGGATAGCGCGCCTTGTCCGCACTCATCCGCACCCGGTAACGCGACAGCACGTCGGGACGATCGGGATGGAAGGTGATGCGCCGAAATCCCTCGCTCTCGCATTGCGTGCAAAGGATTCCGCCCGAGACATAAAGGCCCATCAGCCGGGAATTGGCGACGGGGGAAATCTCGACCTCGGTATTGATGGTGGCCTCGTTCGCTGAAAGATCGATGACCAGCGTGTCGCCGTCCATCGTCCAGCTTGCGTCGTTGCCATCGACACGAACCGCAATCGGTTTCAACCCGTCACCCGCGAGCCGAAGCGGCCGGCGATGTTCGCCGTTGCGTGCGACCTTGAGGGTCGAGCGAACCGCCGTCCGGTCGGGATCGAGTTCGACTTGCAGCGCGACGTTGGGAACCAGCCAGTCGGGCTGGCGATAATTCTTGCGGTAGAAGGAAACATGCTCCGGCGCGGTGGGAGCTTCGGGATTCAGCATGACATCGGACATGCCAGAACGCTTAGGCAGCGTCGGGCGCAGTCACAAGGGTGGGGCGCCTCCGCCCGGCCAAGGCGAGCAGCATTCCGCCGATTGCCAGCACCCCGCCAGCGATCGACAGCGCGCTCCATCGATACCCCTCGAAGGCGGTCGACAGGCTCATGGCGATGATCGGAACCAGGACGCTGGAATAGGCTGCCTTGCCCGGGCCGATCTTGCGGACCACCGGAAAATATAGCGCAAAGCAGAGGACCGAGCCGAACAGCGCCAGATAAAGGGTCCCCAACAAATAGCCCGGACGCGGGTCGAAGGAAGGTGGCCCGGCGACGGCGAATGCAATGATTGTATCGAGCATCGCCCCGACGGCCATCGACCAGGCGAGTAGCGCCAACAAGGGGTGGCGCATCGCTTGCCCGCCCGCCTGATACACATTGGCCGCGGAGGCGCCGAGAATGCCGATCGTCGTCAGGCCGAGGCCGATGGCGATCTGGCGAGCGTCGGCGGTACTGCTGCGCAATTCGTGCAAAAACAGGAGCAGAACGCCAATAATCGCGGCCAAGCCGGCCAGGAGAAAGCGGCCGTTGGGCTTTTGACCGAGGAACGCCCAGGCAAGCAGGCTATTGGGGATCAAGAGCAAGGCAAAAGCGGTGGCGATGACGCCCGAGGTGATAAACCGCTCGGCCAGATAGACGCTGTTGAAGTTGATGCAGAACTGGCTGACGCCGAGAACGAAGGCCGCAAGAAGGCCGCCCCGACCGAGCTTCAGCGATTGGCCCTTGAAGGATGCAAGCAGCGCCATGGCGACCGCCGCAACCGCGAAGCGATAAGCCACCGACCATTGCGCCGGCACGACGCCAAGCTGATCCCGGATGACGATCCAGGTCGATCCCCAAACGCCGGTAAAGATGACGAACGGCACGATGATCGACGCGTCGATCCGCGCGCCTTGGGGATCGATGCGGTTCACAACCCCTTGATCGCCGCCGCGAGGCTGGCCACTGCATCCATGTCCTGGTCCCAGCTGGTCACCAGCCTGACTTCGCCCGGCGCCCAGTCGTAAAAGTCGAAGCCTAGTGCCCGGATGGCGCCGGCTTCGGCCGCGCTCATGCGGACGAACAGTTCGTTAGCCTCAACCGGATGGATCAGCCGTTCGCCCGCTGCCTGGGCGAGCGTCGCGGCCGCCTTGTTGGCTGCCCGCGCATTGGCCAGCCACAGCCCGTCCTCCAGCATTGCGAGGATTTGCGCGGCACAATAGCGGCCCTTGGACAGCAAATGGCCAGCTCGCTTGCGCAGCCGCGGCACGACCTCGGCCTTGACCGGATCGAAGAAGATCAGCGCCTCCGCGCTCATCCCGCCATTCTTGACGAAACCGAAGCTCAGCACGTCGACGCCGGAGCGCCAGGTGACGTCCGCCGGATCGGCCTTGGCAAAGGCAATCGCATTGGCGAACCGCGCGCCATCCATGTGGAACCCAAGATGGCGGCGCTTGGCCACTTCGCCCAGCGCGGCGACCTCGTCCGGATGGTAGCTTAGGCCATATTCGGTCGCGTTGGTGATCGAAAGAACAGCCGGCTGAACCTGGTGCACGTCGGGTCTGACTCGGGCACAGGCTTCCTCGACCGCTTCGGGCGAAACCTTGGCGCCATCGCCCTGCAGCAAAGTCAGCTTGGCGCCGCCGGTGAAGAAACCCGGAGCCCCCGCCTCATCCTGTTCGATATGGGCGAACTCATGGCACAGGATCGAACCATGGGGCGGGCACAGCGCGGCGAGGCCGAGGCAGTTTGCCGCGGTCCCTGTCGTTACCCACAGCGCACGCACTTGTGTTCCGAACAGGTCGGAGAAGGCGCCATCGAGCCGCGCCGACCAGGCGTCGCCGTCATAGGCGGTATCAAGGCGGTTGGCCGTGGTCAGCGCTTCGAGCACCTGCGGGCAGGCCGCGGCGGCGTTGTCGGAGAAGAAGCGCATCGTCGGCACGCATGGCGACGCCCAGCGCCGCCGTCAATCTCGCTACGGATACCGTAACCGATCGAGGATGAGCGGGAGAAATGATTCGGCCGCGCGCTCGGCGGATTCGGGCTCTGCGCCGAAGGCTCCGTCAATGGCGAGGCGGGCAAAGCCGTGGACTAGCGACCAGGCGGCGATCGATGGTGCCAGCGCCGGGTCGGTTGAGCCGGAGTTGGGCGCATCCACACCGCGGGTCACGCGATCGAGCACGTCGAATGCCCGCTCGCCGGCCGCGACTAGCTGCGGATCGTCATTATCCAATAGCGGCTTGCGCCACATCAGATCGAACCTCGCCGGGCGGTCGAGCGCAAAACGAACATATGCCTTGCCCTGCTCCTTGATCCGCAATTCCCGGTTCGGGCCGCCCGATGCATCGGCCGCCGCAAGGGCATCGGCCAGATCGGCGAAAGCCTGGGCGGCGATCGCGGTCAGCAAGCCGCGGGCATCACCGAAATGGTGCGCCGGAGCAGCCGGCGAAACTCCTGCCCTCCGCGCCGTTTCGCGCAGGGAGAATCGATCGAGGCCGCGTTCGGCGATAACCGCCTCGGCGGCCGCGATCAGGGCCGGCCGAAGCGCTCCATGATGATAGGTCCGGCTTTCGGATTGCTCGGACTTGACAGTGTCAAGATGAGATGCCATGTACCATCTTAACACTGTTAAATTGAGAAGTGCAAGCGATGATCAACCCTTCGACAGCTTTCTCCCTTGGTAGCATGCTGGCCATGGCTGGATGGCTTGTCCTGCTCATATCTCTATTCGCGCGGCAGATACGGCCGGCCGTCCAGACGGCCACGCACTTGGTCATCCCGGCCCTGCTGGCCATCGCTTACGGACTGCTGATCCACACTGGCTTCGCCGAAGCGGACGGCGGCGGTTTCGGCTCAATCGACCAGGTCCGCACGTTGTTCGCGAGCGATGCCGCTCTCACGGCCGGGTGGCTGCACTACCTCGCCTTCGATCTGTTCGTCGGAAGCTGGATTGTGGCGGACGGCTTGGACCGGCGCATTCCGGCTTTGCTGATCCTTCCCTGCCTTCCGCTCACCTTCCTGTTCGGCCCACTTGGGCTGCTTCTGTTCATCTTGCTGCGCCTGGCTTTTCAGCGCCGCCAAGCCGTGGAGAATCTATGATGGCTTCGCGTTCACTCGACCTTTCAAGCTCTGTTCGCGGCATTCCGGCCGAGTTCCTTGTTCGGCAGCGAACATTGGCTTTCTACGGAATGGCCCTGCTGGTCCTGTCGGCGATTGCGCTCATCTTGCAGAGCGTCGACCCGCGCGTTCTCGGCAGCGGCGTCAATATTTGGGTCAAGCCGGCCAAGTTCCTCAGTGCGATCGGGATCTTCGCGCTGACCGCAGCCTGGTTCTTTGGCTATGTCCGGACCGAACGCCGCCACGCTCCGCCCATGAAGGCCGCAGTCTGGCTGCTGATTGCCGCCGGCACCTTCGAGCTTGCCTGGATCAGCTGGCAGGCGGCCCATGGCCTGGAATCCCACTTTAACCATGACACGCCATTCTACACGACGATGTACGCCCTGATGGGCCTGTTCGCAGTGCTCCTCGTCGGAACCACCATTCCCCTGGCCTGGGAAATCGCCCGACGGCCGGCGCAGCACCTGGATCGGGACTTTGTGGCCGCCATCGTCACCGGCTTGCTGTTGACGTTCCTGCTCGGCGGCATGCTGGGCGGCTATATGAGCTCGCAATCGAGTCATTCGGTCGGCCTTGGGGGCGGCCGGACATTCTTGTTCGGCTGGAACCGCAGCGGCGGCGATCTCAGGATCGCGCATTTCCTCGGAATCCATGCCGAACAGGCGATCCCCATCCTCGCCGCGTTGACGGCTGCGGCCGGGCTTGGCGTCAGAACACGTTGGGTGCTGCTGATAGGTGGCGGCATTGCCTATACCACGATAACGCTGGCGGTTTTCGCCCAGGCCCTTGCGGGGCGCGCGCTGTTTCCGCTTTGAGGACCGGGATCCGGCCATCGGCGGCGCGCGACCTTCGACCGCGATCAGATTATGAAGAAAATGGTGCTGCCGGTGAGGATTGAACTCACGACCTCAGCCTTACCAAGGATGCGCTCTACCACTGAGCTACGGCAGCATGTCGGATGGACGGGCGGGCCTATGGCCGAGCCTTGGCGAACCGTCAACCCGTGCCTATGACCACCGGCGATGGCGAAGGACGAAGACAAGGCGAAGCGGCTGGCCGAGGCCCTGCGCGATAATCTGCGGCGGCGAAAAGCGCAGGCGCGCGCGGCTCAGCCGAAGAAGGACCCAACCCAGGCTGCCAACGAATAGCCGCCGTCCAGCCCGCGATTGAGGGCCACCCGCGGCCCCAGAATATAGAGCGCCGCCAGCAACCAGCCGAGCGCGATCCAGCCTAGCGGCTTAGCGGCGCGCACTGCCTTTCGAGCCATGCCTTGTCCTCTCCTTTGAGTTGCGGGCCGATTTTCACCAGCACTTCCGCATGATAATCGTTGAGCCAGTCAAGCTCCGCATCCGACAGCATCGATACGTCGATCAGTCGGGGCTCGATCGGCACGAACGTCAGCGTATCGAAACCAAGGATTTCCTTGTCCGCGCCGGGAACCGTCTTCGGGACCACCAACACCAGATTCTCGATGCGGATGCCATATTCGCCCGCCTTGTAGTAACCCGGTTCGTTCGACAGGATCATGCCGGCCTGCAACGGCTCGTCGCCGCCCGATTGCGAGCTCCCGACCGGCGAAATCCGCTGTGGCCCTTCGTGCACTGCAAGAAAGGCGCCGACACCGTGCCCCGTGCCATGGGCATAATCGAGTCCCGCTTCCCACAGCGGCCGCCGCGCAAAACTATCGAGCTGCGACCCCCGCGTCCCCTTGGGAAACAGCGCGGTGGCGATGGCGATATGGCCCTTCAGCACCCGCGTGAAGCGGTCGATCATCTCCGCCGTAGGCTCCCCGATCGGCACGGTGCGGGTGATGTCGGTCGTGCCGTCCTGATATTGGCCGCCCGAATCGACCAGGTAGAGCGTCCCTGGCTTGAACGGCAGGTTGGATTCCGCCGTGCCCTTGTAGTGGGGAAGCGCGCCATTGGGGCCGTAGGCGGAAATGGTATCGAAGCTGAGGTCCCTGAGGTCGCCGTGCTCGTTGCGCAACGCCTCGAGCTTGTCGGAGGCGATGATTTCGTCGAGCTCGCCCTTTGGCGCTTCCTCCTCGACCCATTTGAGGAAGCGCGACACGGCGGCGCCGTCGCGCGCCTGCGCCGCCTGGTGGCCGGCGATCTCGGTCGCATTCTTGATCGCCTTGGGCAGCACAGCCGGGTCGCGACGGCTGAGGATGCGCGCCCCGCCTTGTTCCAGCGCCTGGCTGATCGCCGCGACCGACCGTTCCGGATCGACCGCGACCAGCTTGCCGTCGAGCGATTTCAGATAGGGCTCGAACGCGTCGCGCTCATGCAAACGTACACCGTTGCCCAGATGGGCACGGACATCGTCGCCAACCTTTCGCCCTTCAGTGAACAAGTCCGCCGTTCCGTCCGCATGGACCAGCGCATATGCCAGCGCGACAGGCGTATGAGTAACGTCCGCGCCCCGCACGTTAAACGTCCAAGCGATCGAATCGAGCGCGGCGAGGACTGCTGCGTCGGCGCCTTCCTTGGCCAGCCAGTCGGCCATGTCGTGCCGCTTCTCGGCCGACGATTGCCCCGCCAACTCCTCGCTCTGGACGATAAGCCGGGCTTTCGACGGCTCGGGGCGGTCGGCCCAGACGGCATCGATCGGATTGCGCTTGACCGCGACCAGTTCGGCGCCCCTGGCGGCAAGGGACTTGGTCGCCTGGCGCACCCATTCCGCGGTGTGCAGCCATGGGTCATAACCGATGCGCGCGCCGTTCGGGGCGTTCTCCTGCAACCATTTGGCGACGCTGGTTTCCGGGACCGACTGGTAGCTCCATTCGGTTTGGCTGACCTGCTGGCGGACCTGGATCGTGTAGCGGCCGTCGGTGAAGATCGCCGCTTCCTCCGGCAGCACCACCGCCGATCCGGCCGACCCCTGG
This sequence comes from uncultured Alphaproteobacteria bacterium, assembly GCA_963750385.1. Lineage (GTDB taxonomy): Bacteria > Pseudomonadota > Alphaproteobacteria > Sphingomonadales > Sphingomonadaceae > Sphingomicrobium. The sequence goes on from CAVVQJ010000009.1 coordinate 197,332, forward strand.
AATCCGGTCAGCCAGGCCAGCCGCTGTGCGTAGCTCCCGACATATTCGCTCATATGTTCATCGGTCAGCGGCACAACGAATCCGTCGAGGCGGTCTTCCTTCAGCTGTTGGCGAAGGGCGGCGAGGCGGTCGGCATAGCTGGACATTTAAATCTCCGTTTGGGCGCTCGGACGAAATCTCAGACATCCGCCTACCCTGAGCTTGTCGAAGGGCTGTAATTCTTACTAGGCAGCTAAAGGAAAAGGCAGTCCTTCGACAAGCTCTGGACGTACGGATGTCCGGGAGACATTCGCAATCCTGAGCCCGGGACAAATGGGGAGAGTAGTTTGAGAGGAAAATCCATCCTTGCGCTGGCCTTGATCGCCACCATTTCCGTCCCTTCCGCAGCCCAGAAAGCGACCATGACAGCAACCCTTCCCGCCCCGCCCCGCGCCGAGCAGCGTCCCTACAGTTACGAACGCCACGGCATTCGCGTCGAGGATCCCTACGCCTGGCTTCGCGACAAGGGGTATCCGACCGTCGATGACAAGGATGTGCTCAATTATCTGAAAGCCGAGAACGCCTATTTCGAGGCGGCGATGAAGCCGCACGCGGCCCTGACCGAATCCTTATTTGAGGAGATGAAGGGTCGCATCAAGGAAGACGACAGCTCGGTCCCGCTCAAGGATGGCGACTGGCTTTACTGGAGCGCGTTCAAGGAAGGCACACAATATCGGGACTGGTACCGCAAACCGGCGGCTGGTGGCGCAGAAACGCTGATTTTCAGCGAAAATAAGGAAGCCGAGGGCAAGGAATATTTCCGCTTGGGCGCCTTTTCGGTCAGCCCTGACGGCAAGCGCCTCGCCACGCTGGTCGACGACGACGGATCGGAACGCTTCAAGCTGGTCGTGCGCGATCTCGCCACCGGCAAGGACCTGGAAACCGTGACTGAAGTCGGAATCGGCAATCCGGTGTGGACCAGTGATTCAGGGGGTCTGGTCTTTACCGAGGTCAACGACCAGTGGCGAAGCTATCGAGCGCGCTATCATCGCATCGGCGACGATCCGGCCAAGGCCCGCACGCTCTACGAGGAAAAGGACGACATCGCGTTCTCGGTCGGGGTGAACCGGACGACCGACGACAGCCTGATTATCATATCAACCGGTAATAATTCGTCGAATGAGGTGCGCTTCATTCCCGCCGACAAGCCGGATGCGCCTCTGACACTGATCAAGGCCCGCAAGCCGGACGTCCAATATGAGGTCGATGCCTCCCATGGGAAACTGTGGCTCCTGACCAACGACAACCACGTCAATTTCCGAATTGCCTCGGCCGACCCGAACAAACCGGCCGAATGGACCGAGGTCGTCGCGGGCAGCGATCGGACCTATCTGCGCGGCATCGGCGCTCATCGCGATCATTTGCTGATCACCAGCCGCGTCGACGGGCTCGATCAGCTTGTCCTGCGCGATTACGCCACCGGAAGAGAAGAGCGCGTTCCCTTCACGGAAGCGAGCTACAACGCCGCCTTCTCGGGCAATCCGGAATATGCGCCGGCGAGCTATCGGCTGGCCTATTCATCGATGGTCACGCCGCAGACGGTCTACGATTATCACCCTGCGACGAAAAAGCTCGAAACCCGCAAGGTCCAGGAAATCCCCTCGGGCTACGATGCATCGAAATATGTCACCGAACGGATGATGATCAACTCGCGCGACGGAAAGAAAATCCCGGTTTCCGTCGTCCGCCTCAAGGATTCGAAGAAGGACGGGTCAGGCAAGCTGTTTGTCTATGGCTATGGCGCCTACGGCTACGCCATCCCGCCCAGCTTCTCGACCAGCCGCCTGAGCCTCGTCGATCGCGGCTTCGCTTATGCGATCGCTCATATTCGCGGCGGCGACGACCTTGGCTACCAATGGTTCCTCGACGGCAAGCTCAAGAATCGGACGAATACGTTCAACGATTTTGTCGACGTGACCAAGGGGCTGATCGCGGCGGGCTATGCGCGGCCCGGCAGGGTGGCGGCACAGGGCGGATCGGCAGGCGGCGAACTTATGGGTGCGGTGGTTAACCAGGCGCCGGAGCTGTTCGGCGCGGTCGTTGCCGATGTTCCGTTCGTCGATGTGCTCAACACCATGCTCGACGACTCGCTTCCTCTGACTCCAGGCGAATGGACCGAGTGGGGCAATCCGATCAAGGACGAGGCCGCCTTCAAGCTTTTGAAGAGTTACAGTCCGTACGACAATGTCGCGGCCAAACCCTACCCCCCGATGCTGATCACCGGTGGCCTCAACGACCCGCGCGTCACTTATTGGGAGCCGGCCAAATGGGCCGCGCGCCTGCGCGCCACCAAGACCGACGACAACCTCCTGCTCCTCAAGATCAACATGGGAGCGGGCCACGGCGGCAAGTCCGGCCGCTGGAACTCGCTGCACGAGGTGGCGGAAGCTTATACCTTCGTGTTGACCCAAATCGGGGAATGAGCGTCCCGCGCCCCATTTTCACGCATGGCGTCACGGCCCGTCCCGAGCATATCGATGAGCTCGGTCATGTGAACAATGCCGTCTGGGTGCAGTGGATCCAGGAGGTCGCGCTGGCCCACTGGTACAGCATCGCCGATCCCGGCCACCAGGACGATTATATCTGGGTCGTGGTCCGGCACGAGATCGATTATCTGCGCCCCGCGTTCGAGGGCGAAACGCTGACCGGCCGCACGTGGGTCGGTGAGGCGCCCAAGGGCGCCCGGTTCGACCGGCATATGGAATTCGTCGGCGAGGATGGGAAGGTGCGGGTGCGCGCCATGACGCAATGGGCGATCATCGACAAGTCAGCCGGTCGGCCAATCCGGGTACCGCCCGAGGTCATCGCGCCTTTCATGGGCAATTGACGAAAACCGCCGCACGAGCGCAGGCTAGGATCATGCCGCGCGCGATCCTCTATGATTATTTTCGCTCCTCCGCGTCCTACCGGGTGCAAATCGCGCTCAACCTCAAGGGCATCGAGTATGAGCAGCGCTCGATCAATTTGGCCAAGGGCTCGCAGAAGGATGAGGCATATCGCGAGAAAAACCCGCAAGGATTTGTACCGATGCTCGACATCGACGGCCATCGGCTGACCCAAAGCCTGGCGATTTGCAACTATATGAACAGCATCGTCCCCGAGCCGCCATTCATGCCGGGCGATGCCGCGGACCGGGCGCATGTGCTGGCGCTCGCGCTTGCGATCGCCTGCGACATCCACCCGCTCAACAATCTGCGCGTTCTCAAATATCTCAAGGGGGAGCTCGGGCAGGACGAGGCCGTCACCGATGAATGGTATCGCCACTGGGTCGCCGAGGGCCTGGCGGCGCTGGAAGTCATGGCCAGGGAGCGCGCCGGCGAATTCCTGTTCGGCAATTCGCCGAGCCTCGCCGATATTTGCCTGGTGCCGCAACTCTATAACGCTCGGCGATTTTCGATCCCGATCGCCGACTATCCAACGCTTCGCCGTGCCGACGAAACAGCCAGCGCTCATCCCGCTTTCGCCGCCGCCCATCCGGATCTCCAGGAGCAACCACAATGAACCGGGCCGAGACAATGAACTCGCGGAATGGAAGGCGTGCGCGCCTTGGGCGAGGTTGAAATCCCCAGCCTGAAGGGAAAGGTCAGTGACGAAGAGTGGGCTATTCGCGTCGACCTCGCCGCCGCCTATCGGCTGGTCGCGCATTATGGCTGGGACGATCTCATTTTCACCCACCTCTCCGCACGAATTCCAGGGCCGGAGCATCATTTCCTCCTGAACCCTTATCAGCTGATGTTCGAGGAAGTGACCGCCTCCTCGCTGGTCAAGGTCGATGTTCAGGGCAATCCGGTCGAGCCGACGCCGTTCATCACCAACCCGGCTGGCTTCACCATCCATTCGGCCGTGCACATGGCGCGCGAAGACGCGCACGCAGTCATGCACCTGCACACGCCGGCAGGCCAGGCCGTCAGCGCGCATGACGAAGGGCTGCTGCCGCTGACCCAGACTGCGATGCTCGTTCGTGGCGACCTCGCCTTCCATGACTACGAGGGCGTTGCCACGGACCTGGAGGAGCGCGAGCGGATCGTCGCAGATTTGGGCGACAAGGGCGGAATGCTGCTTCGTAACCATGGCACGCTCGCCATTGGCGGCAATGTTGGCGAGTGTTTCATCAAACTCTATTTCATCGAGCGAGCGTGTCAGGCGCAGATCATGGCGCTGACCGCCGGCGACAAGGTCAGCAATCCGCCCCAAGGCACGCCGGAACTCGCCGCCGAACAGGGCTCGACTGGCCTCAAGCTCGCCGCCAACCTGCTCGCCTGGCCCGCCTTGCTGCGCAAGGCCTACCGGCTCGACCCGGGATTTGCAGAGTAGACGAATGTCGCGAGATTCGACACGATATCCGTCGGATTTTCGGGACGCGGCCGTCCCCCGGTCGCGAAAATGGTCGGGGAGAGAGGATTCGAACCTCCGGCCCCTGCCTCCCGAAGACAGTGCTCTACCAGGCTGAGCTACTCCCCGACCGAACAGGCGCCAAAGCGCCGGTCCAAGGCGCGGGCTTCCTAGCTGGGGGTCCGTCGATGCGCAAGCGTCAGAGTCAGCGGCCCAGCACTTTCAGCCAGTCGGCATGGCGGATGAATTTTTCGCGCGGTGATCCGGGTCTCGCCGCGGCTACCTCCGCCGCCTCGATCGAGCGCCAATCGTCGAAGCTGGTGACCGCGATGCCGCGTTCGCCGAGCAGCGCGTCGAGGCCGGCACCGCCCGCCTTGCCGCCGTCCGATCCGGCGGGCAGCGCGGCCGCGATCAGTTCGGCGACTTCATAGCCATCGGGGCGATTGGTGCCGATCGTTCCAGTCGGCCCACGCCGCGCCCAGCCGACCGCATAAAACCCCTCGGCGATTTTCCCTTGCTGATTGGCGAACCGTGCCGCCGCGTTCGTCATAGGGAACGCCCGGGATCGCCGGCGTCGAGTAGCCTATACAGCTAACGATCAAGCCCGCCGGAATCTCGTAGGTTTCGCCAGTGCCGACCGCGCGGTCCTGCTCGTCTAGCCGGGTGCGCTCAACAATCAGCCGCTCGGCCCGGCCATCCCCTTCGACCCGCAGCGGCTTGGCAAAAAAGTCATAGCGGATCGTCTTCGGCTTGGTGCCATCGGGCGGATTGGCGGCAAATTCGCGCAGCAGGTTGATTGACTTGCGATGACCCGGTTCCAGCGGTTCATCGGCCTCGACCGGAGGAAGATCGTCGGGGTCGACCTCAGGTGCCGCCACCTCGAGATGCCCCAGCTCGCCCAGCTCTTTCGGCGTCATGGCAATCTGGTGCGGGCCGCGCCTTCCGACGATCGTAATGGTTCGAATCGATGAATGATTGAGTGCGTCGAGGGCGTGCGCGGTGATGTCGGAGCCGTCAAACTCCCGGTTTGTCTTCGACAGGATTCGGGCAACGTCGAGCGCGACATTGCCGGCGCCGATCACCGCCGCATGGCTTCCGCCGAGCGGCGGGTCGAGATCGACGAAATCCGGGTGGCCGTTGTACCAGCCGACGAACTCGGCCGAGCCGACAACTCCTGGCAAATCCTCCCCCTCGATGCCGAGCTTGCGATCGTGCGGTGCCCCAATCGCCAGGATCACTGCATCGTAAAGGTCGCGCAGTTCATCGGCGGAGACGTCGCGGCCGACCGCCACATTGCCGACGAAGCGGACGCCCTCGGCCTCCGCCACCTTGTCGTACCGTCTGGACACTGCCTTCAACGATTGATGATCCGGGGCGACACCGAAGCGGATGAGGCCGTAGGGCACCGGGTAGCGGTCCAGGATGTCGATCCGCGCTGCATCGCCATAAGCTTTCGACAGCGCCTCGGCGGTGTAGAAACCCGCCGGCCCCGATCCTACTACCGCGAAATGCCGCATGCCGCCCAACTCCCCCGCCTGTTAGGCCGCGAGCCTAGTCGCGCTTGTCCTCCAGCAGCAAGTCGCTGCCCTTGGCCCTCAGCATCGCCTCGATCGGCCCGGCAAACAGAGCGAGCATTCCGGGCAGCTGGATGCGGCAATGGACCTTGGTCTCCTCGACATCGATCTGCGCCTCAACCGCCTGGCCCATCGCATGCACGTTCAGATTGAGCCGGTCGCCGACCCAGTTCGAATCGACATGGCTCGTCCCGCCGGGAATATGATCCTTGAGCTTGTGGATGTTGTCGGCAAGCCGGCGGCGCGCTTCGTCGCGGCCAAGCTGATGAGGAAGGTCGACGTCGATTGGGCGTTGCATCAGGACAAAGTGAGGCCCGCGCCGTTGCTTTTCAATGCCATGCGGGTTTTGATGGCGCGATGACGCGCTGGCTCGCCCTGCTGCCGATACTGTTAGCGGCCCCCGGCGCGGCGCAGATGCGGCCCTTCAACCCGGCATCCTCCTACATCACCGCCGGGCAGGACGAGCCTGGTTATCGCGCCTGGATGATGCGAGCCAGTTGGCGGCCGGTCTATGTGAAGGCGTTCAACGACTATCTTGTGTCCAACGGAGTCGGCGGCGTTGCGCCCACCTGGCAGCTACTCCGCACGGCGACCGACTGGAATAAATGCAGCGCCGAGCCGTTCGAGGTACCGCCGGTCAACTCCTGGCCCAATATCGTCGCCGCGCTGCGCTATGTCGGCGCCTATATCGAGCCGGTAATCGGGCCGGTCGAAATCGTCTCCGTCTATCGCAATCCCAGGCTCAACGCCTGCGCCGGCGGCGCGCCGGAAAGCACCCACCGGACGATGGGCGCGGTCGACATGGTGCCGCTGCGCCCCGTCACTCGGGAGGCGCTGATGACCAGCCTGTGTCGCATTCATCTTGGCAGCGGGTCGTGGAACAGCATCGGCCTCGGCTTCTACAAAGGCCTTCGATTCCATATCGACGCGAAGAAGTTCCGCGAGTGGGGAACAGCCGGGCGGGGGGGAGGCTATGGCTGCACCGCGGTGCTGGCGGAGGGGCCAAGACCGTTCACCATTGGCCAGGGACAGCCTCCCGTCATTGGCCAGGGACAACCGGCCACAGACCCCGCCCCGCCGCCGTTCTCCGCCAAGATCGTGGTGCCGCCAACCGACCCGCTGGCGCCCAACCACTGACCACACTTGTGTTACCGGATTAACACACCACATGGTCGGAAAACCGAGGGAAAAGCATGGATCTTGAGAAGCTGACCGACCGAGCGCGCGGATTCCTGCAGGCGGCGCAGACAATCGCGGTGCGCGAGCATCATCAGCGGATTACGCCCGCCCATTATCTCAAAGCGCTGCTCGACGACGAACAGGGCATGGCGGTCGGGCTGATCAACGCCGCCGGCGGAGACGGAATGATGGCCAGGCGAGAGGTCGATGCCCTGGTCGCAAAGGAACCATCGGTGACCGGCAGCGGTGCGACCTTGGCGCCCGGGATCGATGGCGACCTGCTGCGCATCCTCGACCGGGCACAGGAAATCGCGAACAAGGCCGGCGACAGCTATGTCACGGTCGAGCGCATCCTGCTCGCCTTCGCGATGGCCAAGGGAACTGCCGAAGGTGACGCGTTGACGAAGGCCGGCCTGACGCCGCAGAAATTGAATGCCGCGATCGACAAGCTTCGCGGCGGACGAACGGCCGATACGCAGGGCGCCGAAGATCGTTACGATGCACTCAAGAAATATTCGCGCGACCTCACTGAGGCCGCGCGCGAAGGGAAGCTCGACCCGGTCATCGGCCGGGACGAGGAAATTCGCCGCACGATCCAGGTTCTGGCCCGCCGCACCAAGAACAACCCCGTCCTGATTGGCGAGCCCGGCGTCGGCAAGACCGCCATCGCCGAAGGCCTTGCGCTGCGCATAGCCAATGGCGACGTGCCCGACGGCCTCAAGGACCGCCGCCTGCTGTCGCTCGACATGGGTTCACTGATCGCCGGCGCGAAATATCGCGGCGAGTTTGAAGAGCGGCTCAAGGGCGTAATCGACGAAGTAAGGCAGTCGGCTGGCGACATCATTCTGTTCATCGACGAGATGCACATGATTGTCGGCGCCGGGAAAGGCGAAGGGTCGATGGACGCCGGCAACCTACTCAAGCCGGCGCTGTCTCGCGGAGAGCTTCACGTCATCGGCGCCACCACGCTCGACGAATATCGCAAGCATGTCGAAAAGGATGCGGCGCTCGAACGCCGCTTCCAGCCGGTATTCATCGGCGAGCCGACCGTGCCCGACACGATCAGCATCCTGCGCGAACTCAAGGAGAAATACGAGCTTCACCACGGCGTGCGCATCACCGATGCGGCTATCGTGGCGGCGGCAACGCTCAGCAACCGCTACATTTCCGACCGCTTCCTGCCCGACAAGGCGATCGACCTGATGGACGAAGCAGCCTCGCGGTTGCGGATGGAAGTCGAAGTCCAAGCCCGAGGAAATCGAAAATCTCGACCGGCAAATCATTCAACTGAAGATCGAGCGCGAGGCGCTGAAGAAGGAGAGCGATGCCGCATCGAAGGATCGCTTGAAATCGCTCGAAGGGGAACTCGCCAATCTCGAGCAGCAATCGGCCGAACTGACGACCCGGTGGCAGGCCGAAAAGGAGAAGATCGCGGGCGAAGCCAAGATCAAGGAGCAACTGGACACCGCCCGCATCGAGCTGGACCAGGCCCAGCGCTCGGGCGACCTCGCCAAGGCGGGCGAGCTCCAGTACGGCCGCATCCCCGAGCTGGAAAAAAAGCTCGCCGAAGCCTCCCAGGCCAGTCAGGGCGCCATGCTTCGGGAGGAAGTTACCGATCAGGACATCGCCGCCGTGGTCAGCCGCTGGACCGGCGTTCCGGCCGAACGGATGATGGAGGGCGAGCGCGAAAAGCTGTTGGGCATGGAAGCGACGATCGGCGCCCGAGTGATCGGACAGGACGAGGCCGTGAAGGCCGTCTCCGCGGCGGTTCGCCGGGCCCGGGCCGGACTACAGGACCCCAATCGGCCACTCGGATCCTTCCTGTTCCTCGGGCCTACCGGCGTCGGCAAGACCGAACTCACCAAGGCGCTCGCCGGTTTCCTGTTCGACGACGACAGCGCGATGGTCCGCATCGACATGAGCGAGTTTATGGAAAAGCACGCCGTGGCGCGGCTGATTGGCGCCCCGCCCGGCTACGTCGGCTATGAGGAAGGCGGCGTGCTGACCGAAGCTGTCCGCCGCCGGCCTTACCAGGTGGTGTTGTTCGACGAGGTCGAAAAGGCCCACGGCGACGTATTCAACATCTTGCTGCAAGTGCTCGACGACGGCCGATTGACCGACGGACAGGGCCGCACTGTCGATTTTACCAACACGCTCATCATCCTGACCTCGAACCTCGGCTCGCAATATCTAGCGTCACTGGGCGAGGACGAGAATCCGACCAATGTCGAAGCTCAGGTGATGGAGGTGGTGCGCGGCCACTTCCGCCCCGAATTCCTGAACCGGCTGGACGAGATCATCCTGTTCCATCGCTTGTCCGCGAGCCATATGGGCCCAATCGTCGACCTCCAGGTCGCCCGCCTCGACAAATTGCTCGAGGATCGCAAAATCAAGCTTGAGCTGACCGACGCAGCGCGAGCCTGGCTTGGCCGCGTCGGATATGATCCAGTTTATGGCGCGCGACCCCTGAAACGCGCGGTCCAGAAATATTTGCAGGATCCGCTGGCCGACGAGATTCTCGCCGGGAGGGTGCACGACGGTTCGACAGTCAAGGTCGACGAGGGCGATGGAAAGCTGCTGATCGAGGCCGCCTGATTTTTAGGGCTTGTCGGCCCAATGACGAAGTAGATTGGCCTGAACGAGTTGCAGCCGCGAGAAGTTCTGCTGCTCCATTTTCAATCCCTCAAGTGCCGCCACTTCATTGAGATCGAATAGCAGGTTTCGGCGAAACGGATCGGCGACCTTGCTCTGAATGAAAGTGATCGCAACCAGCCGTTCTCCCCGGGTCACTTCCTCGACTTCGTGAAACGTGTCCGATGGGTACATGATCGCTTCGCCCGGCTTCAACCTGAAGCGCAGGCTTGCATCGCCCAGCCGAACATGGAGTGCGCCGCCCTCATAGCTTTCCGGATCGCTGAGGAAGATCGTGCAACTGATGTCGCTGCAAATCATGGCATTGCCGATGTTTAGGAACGCCGCGTCGGCATGCGCGCCATAATACATGCCCGGCTGATATTTGGTCAGTAGCGGTGGAGCGATCAGCGCCGGAAAGGCGAACTCGCGAAATTCCTCGCTACGGGAAAAGGCCTGAAGCATGAGCTGCGCGCTGGCCTGGCCGGCGGCGGGATCGTGAAGTTGCTGATTGTTCTTGGTCTTGTTGTGCGGGTTGGTGGCGCGCCCGTCGACGAACTGCGTGTTTGCCGCGATCCGGCGGCACTCGGCGACTTCATTGGACGTCAGCAGAGGAAGCACCCGATACATTCAATTCTCCCGTTCGGCCCGCGCTAGAGCCCGGCTCAGCAGGGGAAAGTCCCTGGCCGCCTTGCGCAAGGAAGCCAATGCGGCGTCCATTCTGGCCATATGGTCGCGCTTCGCCTCGAACAGCAGCTCAGCCCTCAGCTGCGGACTATAATCATATTCCAGTGCCTTGGAATAACGACGCATCAGGGGGCCCGCCACCAGCTTTTCGACGGTGCCGGGCGAAGGTTCGATCCCAAGATGGCGAGCCGAGCGGCCGAGCCAGCCAACCATATCGAGCAGCATCGTGTCGAAATCGGCCCAGAGGATTTGCCGGTCAGCCATTTCATCCGCTGCCGCTTCAAGGGAAGTCATCTCACACGCCCAAGCGGCGGCCGCGCGATGTGCGTCGTCCCGGTCGAACCCGGCCAGGACGATGCCTCGGCTTTCGAGGCGGGTGGCCCTGATTTCATGAAGGGCGTCCAGTTCCTTGACCGAATTCTCGCCAGCGAGAATTCCTGCGACATAATTGACTGGGGATGCGTAAAGGAACAACGCGTTCATATCGGGCGCGACCAGCAGCGGCGCAAACTCTGAAACGAAGCTGGTCGCCTTGACCACCGCCATCTGCCCTGGCCGAAAGGCGCGAGCCATCATCCGCCTGAGCCCGACGGCCAGCCTCGGTCGCTCGACGTCGGCCGCAAATCCCAAGTCCCGAAGAGAGCGAGGCTCGCGGATCGCCAGGAGGCCGCCAAGTTCGCCGAGCAATCGCGAGATCAGCGTAGAGCCAACGTGTCCGATGTGAAAAATCCACCGGGCATCGTCGCGCTCAGGCCGCGCCATCAATTCGATCGCCTCGCCGAGCGGACACAACAAGGATTCGGGCGCGGACTGCAGCAGCCGATCATCGAGAAAGCTGGCAGCGCGATAGGCTTCCTCGTCCATCCGGACGAGGCGAATCAAACCGTTCGTGGGATCAATCGCTTGCGCCAGCCATCGGGCATCGTCGCCAAAGCCGTCCGGCAAGGGGTGTGTCTGCATCCATCAGCACTTAGCGCCGACGCCATGCGCGTGCCATTGATTAACCGCGCAGGCTATCCGCAAAGAACGCGATGGTCAGTTGATCAGCACTTTTCGCAGCTGCCCCGCTGAACCTGGACGCGGTCGATTTCCATCCGCTCCAGCCGGCGCTTCTCGGCCCACTCCGCGCGCGTCATGCACGTCTTCTTGGTGGCAAGCCGGCTACCGAGGACTCCGCTCTTTTCGCAAACGACCTCATTCGGGTCGCGCTCCTTGCCGCTGGAATTCCCGTCCTTCTGCGCCATGGCGGGAACCGCAAGGCTGAGGGCCGTCAGTCCGGCCACCATCATCAACTTACCTGCGAACATAATCTACCTCCACGCTAATCCACGTGATCGCCCTGGCGATCAAACATAGTCGATTGAATAGGATGCAATTCCCATACACGTCTTTCAATGTTTTTTCGACCAGCAGCAATTTCTAACGCGGCGGTGCGACATCAAAGGCGACCGTCAGCCGCTCTCCTTCGGCGAAAGGCAGCGTCCCGTGCCACATCATCGACGGGAACAGAACGAGCTGCCCAGGCTTTGGCGCGATTCGGCGGATCGGGGCGATCGATTGACCCAGTTCCACTTGCGGATCACCCAGCGAAAGCCAGCCTTCCTCGCCGCTCAAGCCATCGGGCACCGCCACATAAAGGGCCGAGCTGATCCAGCCTTGGGGATGAACATGCTGGCTGTGCCGGCCATGCCCGGACAAGCGAACCGACCAACTGCCCGAGAATCGAACCCTGCCGTCGCGGCGAAGGCCAAGCATCGGATGGGTTGGATCCATTGCGGGGAGCTGCTTTCGATAGGTCTCGACTGCTTCGACGATCGCCAAGCGCAGGGCGCGAATTTCGGGCTCGATTTCGCGACAAAAGTGGCCCGTCGGTTTGCGTGCCCCCTCGGACAGATTGGTCGAGATACCGACCCGATCGCGAGTGAAGCTTGCGCAGCAGAGTCGCCAGCTTGTCGAGGGGGAGGCGATGACCGAGATCGATGACCGAAACCAGGCGATCGTCACGTTCGAGCCATGACCATCGTTCATCATTGACTAGACGCCAGGCAATTGACGCGTAGGGCCAAAAATGATGAGCAGTGGCCCCTTTCATCCAGCGCTCGGTCAGTTCCAACAACCTGACGGTATCGCCAATGCGGATCAGGTGCCGCGCCACCAGAATCGCGTGATGGACGTCGCCGGCTTCGCCGAGCGCGTTGAAGGCGTCGGTGGCCTTTTCATTCTCCCCAAGCTCCGAAAGCGCCGCTGCGCGCGCCATTGCGAACCGGTCGGAATCGCCGGTCGCTAGGGCCGCGGCTTCCGCAAAGCGAAGCGCCTGCCGATGATCTTCGCCGCTCGTCGCAATCCGGATGGCCGCGTCCCAGATCGATATCTCTTGCGGATGGCTGGCTAGCGATCGCTCGACGCTGTTCATCGCGATGCCCGGCTGACCCGTCATCGCCGCGAGTTGCGCCCACTGAAGATGGCCTTGCGCCCATTGCGGATTGCGATCGAGCATTGCGGTCAATTGCTCCAGTGCGGCCTGGCCCTCCCCCACAGCGTAATGGGCAGCAGCCCAGCCCAGCCAGACGTCCGCCGTCGGTCCGAGACGGAGCGCAGTGTTGAACAGCGAGCGAGCATCAAGCCCCGCCTCCAGTGCCACTCGCGCCCGGCCATGGGCAATCGAGGCGTCGTCGGGGGCAGCCTGTGCGGCGGCAGTGAAGGTCTTCAGGGCAGGTTCCAGCTCGTCCAGCGAGCGATTCAGCAGGCCCGCCCACTGCAACAAACGGGCATCGCCAGCTTGAGCCGCTGCGGGACCGATGACGGCAAGCGCCGCTTCTTCTTCCCCTTCCGCGAGTGCCAGTTCCGCCAGGTCGCCCAGGGCGGCCAAATCGTCCCTGCGCGTCCCGATCGCGGCAAGCGCGGCAGCGAAGGTCACAACCCGCCTTCCGCTTCGGGCGAGCCTCCGATCAACGCCGCCACCGCGTCCCGCTCCGCTGCCGTCAGATCAGGCGCCCACACGTCGAAGATAAACACGACGCGCAATTGGTCGCTTGGATTCAGGGCTTCATGCTCGATCGTGTCATCGAAGACAAAAGCGTGGCCGCGCTTCCAATCGCGGGTTTCCGCGCCAACCCGGAACCAGCAGCCGTCGGGAATGATCAGCGGGAGATGACACACCAGCCGCGTGTTGCTGACACCGACATGCGGCGGAATGGCGGTGTGCGGGGCAAGCAGCGAGAACATTGCGTTGGGTGAGGCGCCACTCACGTCTGGCTGGGGCAGGCGTTCAAGCAGAGCCATCGTCGCCGGGCAATGCGCCGCATTGGCCTCAATGGGCCTGCCCTTTTCGATAAGGTGGATCGCGGTCCAGTCCGGATTGCGGTTAAGCGGGCGCCACTGATCCATCGGCAGGTGGTCATCATATTGGACATAGGGCACCAGTTCGGCGCGCTCGGCCTTCATGACATTCTGGAATTCGGAGGCGATTTCGTCGGTCGCCGCTTCGACCTCTTCGATCCAGGGAAACAGCCTTCGGGGATGAAATTCCCGCTCGGGTAATGAGGGGAATTGATAATGGGTTGGCGTGCTGTGGAATGGCTTGGTCCGTCGAAGGACATTGCTGCGGAAGCGTTCGATCCGCCGACGTTCCTCGTCACCCGCTTGCGCTTCGGCAGCGGCCATCTGTCGCTTCAACTGAGCTTCGCGCTGGTTGAGCCAAGCAGCATGCTTTTGCTCGGCCTGCGCCGCGATCGCGGATAGTTGCGGCGGAAGCTCGGCGTCGGGCTTCTGGGCAAGCGCGTGGCCCCAGGCTTCGCCGGCATCCGGATCGCCCAGCCTCTCAAGCAAGCTAGCGCGCATCAACAAGGCGGTGAAGTCGAGGGGCGTGAGAGCCAATGCGCGATGCAGGGAGGTTAGCGCAGCCACGTGATTGCCCGTGCCGCGGTGCATCGCCGCGATCTTCATCCACAAGCTGCTGTCATCCGGTGTCAGCTCGACGGCTTGCTCGAACAGGGTGATTGCTCGACGCAAATCGCCGGTCGCTACCGCCCGGTCGGCTTCGCTCACCAGGGCGCCAAGGTCCATGAAATCAAATCCTGTAGCCGAATTTCTCGGCCCAAGGTGTCAGGACGGGCAGAATCGGCTCGAGGTGTTTGCGGTAGTTTTCCCAGCGACCGACCGAACGGCGATAAATTGGCTGGGTTACCTGCGCGTAGCTGGCGGTTGTGATGACGCCGCGCTCTGCAGCGGTCTTCTGGTGATCGAGCATCGCGTCATGCCAGCTCAGCCCCAGCGCGTCCGACAGCCGCCTAAGTTCCGCTTCCGGATCGTCGACGAGCACCTCATATTGGACCGGATGCACTTCGATCGGGAACAATGCGCGCGCATTTTCCCAATTGTTGAACGTAAGATCGTAAAACTCCGCGGACGTATCCAGTCTCACGAAATTCGACATGGCCGGATTTCAGGCGAAAATTGCTGGTGTAGCAGCTCAGAACCACGTCGGCCGGATGACGCAGCGCGAGAATGAATTTCGCATCGGGGAACAGGCGGTGGATTACCGGGACACTGTTGAGATGGAGAGGCGACTTGTCGACCAAATGGGTGCCGGCGCCGATCTCAACATGGCCGCCCGCCTCCTCGAAATACTGGCTCCGGGCCCGACGCACTTCGGCTTCATCGAGTTCCGCGATCCGATCAAATCCGCCAAGAGCGGCCTCGACACTGCTCAGCACCGGCCGTTCTTCCATGACCGCGACATCGGGATGGCCCATGAGCAGGGTGTCGAGCAACGTCGTGCCCGACCGGGGAAAGCCGACCAGAAATGTCGGTGACGGCCGGTCCGCATCCAGCGGAGGAGTCTTCCAGCTGGCAAACCATCCGGCGGTAGTGCGCTCCAGGCGCTCCCTCGTCCGCCGGCGCACCTCCTCAGCCCGGACGAGCGGAAGCGACGAATCCTCCGCCTGGATTTCGTTCATTCTGGAGAAGGCGGCAAAGGCGGCGTCGTAATCGCCGAGCCCTTCGTGAAACTGTCCGAGGAAGTCCTCGCGGCGCGCGGGCGCCAGGTCTTCCGGGACATCCGCCAGGGAATCCAATCCTTCCGCGAACCGCCTTGCCCGCCGATGTCCGAAGGCGCGCAACAAGCTGAGTGTGCCGCGATCGAGATGTTGGCGCTCCGCCTCTTCGACCAGCGTTTCGATTTCGGCTGGCCGGCTATGCTCAAAAACCGTCGCGAGGCCCACGAACGCCTCACTATTCGCCGGGTCCCGCGCGACGGCCGAGCGATAGGCCTGTTCGGCGGGTCCCATATTCAGCAGCAGCGTCTGCTGCCGGGCAAGGCCCAGCAGCAGGTCGACATTGTCGGGATCGCGCCGGATCGCCCGCTCCAGGACTTGAAGCACCTCCTGGTCGTCTCTGCCCTGAATCTTCAACAGGTCATGCAAGTCGACCAATGGTTGCGAATTCCGCGAAAAGCGGTCGGCCGCCGAGCGAAGCATCTGCTCCGCCTCCGCAAATTCCCCGATGTGGCGAAGAGCTCGTGCGAGGTTGAGGCAGGTCAGCAGTTCGTTCGGATTGAGCTTGGCCGCCCTCCTGAGCGCCTCGATCCCCTCAATATGGTGGCCGCCCGTGAGATGTGCGTTCCCGAGATTGTTCCAGCTTTCCCAATCGTCGGGCGCGGCCGCAACCACATGCTCATAGGCTTCGACGGCCTTGGCCGGATCGTCGAGCAGTTGCGCGATATAGCCGCGAAGTCGGGCGAGATTCAGCGTGGGGTCGGCAAAGGCGATGGCCGAAGAAGCGACATTAAGGGCCCGTGCAAGCTCACCTTCGGTCATCAGCGCCGATGCCAGGTTCGCGGCGATCCGGGCGTCGGTCGGGTTGGCGCGGTGCGCGATCTCCAGATGGGGGATCGCCGCCTTCGGATCGCCGGCTCGGCTCCGGAGCATCCCCAGCATTGCGTTCAATGCGATTTGGTCACCACCTTCGGCGAGTGCCTGTTCTGCAGTTGCGCACGCTTCCTCAAGCCGTCCCATTTTCGCGGCGGCCAATGACTGGCGGATAGCGCTCAAGGTTGCGGGGTCGAGTGGAGCCGCGGTGGTTGTTGTGCTGGTCACGATCCTAATAAGCCCAGTGCGCCCATCGCTGGCAAGCGAGAGGCGAAAAAATAGGGGCGATGGCTTGTCGCCATCGCCCCCGAAAAGTGAACTTCCGGACTGATTAGAAGTCGAGTGTCACGCCCGCATACAGGTAGCGGCCGAGAGCATCGTAGGTGCCCGGGTAGGTGTTGCCGTTGCACGGTCCGGCCGGGCAAGAGCCCAACGCAGAAGTGAAGAGCGGCGGATCATTGTCGAGGATGTTATTCACACCAACGCGCAGGTTGTAGTGATCGCCGATCGTGTAGGTCGAGGCGAGGTCGAAGTAATGCTGCGCCTTCACATGACCGCTTAGCTGCGGAGTGGCACCGCCAAGCTCCTTGCTCTCATGGTCGACCTTGCCAACCATGCGCCACTGCAGCGAGACGCCGATACCGTTTGGCATCTGCAACGTCGTCCGCATCTTGTGCCGCCACTTTGGCAACGGAGCCGTAGCGGAGACCGTGCCGCCGCTGCAGGTCGTTCCATGCAGACCGGCGCAATCATAAGGGTCGGCGAGGCCATTGTCGGTAATGTATTTGCGCAGCCAGGTCCCGATGAAGCTGGCCGACAAATTGCCAAGCCCGCCAAGCCGATGGCTGTACGATCCGTTGAAGTCGACGCCGGTCGTCTTGATTCCGCCGACATTGGTCGGGGTATCAATCACGAAGCCGTCGGGCGACAACCACAGCGAGCCTGCCGGGTTGCGCTGGATCAGCGCGCAGGACGGAGCAATCGTCGTTGCCGTCGATTTGTCGATACAATCCTGAAGGATCGTGTCCGCGCCGAAGCCCTGGATGGCATCCTTCACCTTGATCGAGAAATAGTCGACCGTGAAGGCAAGGCGGGGAATGAAGCGCGGCTCGAAAACCACGCCGACCGTCTTGGTGGTCGCCTTTTCCGGGTTGAGGAGCGGATTGCCGCCAAGCAGACCGTTATACTGGGCAGCCGGATTGAGCGTCGGGCTCTGACCGACGACCAGGCCCTGCGCCAAGCATCCGTAGTCGGTTGCGCCGACAGGCCGCGGATTGCCAGCGCCGTCCGTCAAGGAGCCGCACGGATCAGTGCCGCCGTCGAGACCGACGAACTGCGGAGCGAACAGCTCCTGGATGTTCGGAGCACGAACCGCCCGGTTATAACCTGCCCGGAACTTGACGTCGCGGATCGGAGCAAATTCGAGACCGATCTTGTAAGTGTCGGTATCATATTTCCGGTCCACGCCTTCGGTCGTGTTGGAGTGAGTTTGGTACCAGGACTTGCGGTAGCCGGCGGTCAGCGTCAGCTCATGAATGAAGCTGCGTTGGACGATCGGGATCGACGCTTCGGCGAAGATTTCCTTGACGTCGAAGCTGCCGTCGACCGGAAGGGTCGGGGCGCCCTGGCCGGTGAGATCGCCAGCCTGGAACGACTGGTCGGGATTGAGGGTCAGTGTTTCCTTGCGATATTCGAAGCCGGCATTCACGCCGACGCCGTCTTCCGCCCATGGAGTCTTGACGCCCATTTCACCAAGCGTGCCGGTGAAGTTGATGTTGGCCACCTGCTCCGAGGTCTTGCCCTCGACCACGCCGAACACGTTCAGATAGCTGATCGCTTCCTGCGAGGGCGTTCCGAACAGATCGTAAGGAACGCAAGTGGGATCGCTGTTATCGAGCACCGAGCGGCAGATCGGCTGGCCCTCGGTCGGACTACCCACGCGCGGATCAAGGATCACGTTGAGCGCCTTGTTGAGCCGCGAGGCCGAGAACTCGTTGCGATAGACCAGGCTATAGTTGGTCCGGCCGTACTGATAATAAGCATCGTAGGACCAAACCGGGCTGAGATCGCCCTTTGTGCCGAGCACGCCGCGGAAGTTGGTGTGCGTGAGGTCGGCGATACGCGGGCCGCCTTCGACATTGCGCCGGAGGTAGTTGAAATAGCCCTGATTATAGGCAGTCCCGGTCGGATCCACGAAATCGATCGGCGTCGTGTTGGTCGGATCGGGATTATAAGGCGCGCCCGCAGCTACCGGGAAATTACCGATAAAGTCGACAATCAGGTTTTCCGGAGCGCACACAACGCCCTGCGCCTGCGCCGACATGAACGGATTGTCGCAGTTCAGGGTGAAGGTGTTGCCGAAGTCACCCGAAGGAGCGATCTGCGCCAGCGTGTGGTCGTCCATGAACATGAATTCAAGGTAGGGCTTGATCGCCGGCGTCACTTCATAGTCGGCGAACACACCGGCGATGTAACGCTCGTCCGGCCGCTGGAAATAATTGTACGGGTTGAAGTTGAACAGCGTCCGGCCATTCGTCAGCGTACGGTCGGGGCCGAAGGTGAAGAAGGTCGACGTGCCGATTGCAGCGGCATCATTGAACACCAGCGCATTGCCTTCGGCCGACGTGGCCGAGCCTGAGCAGGTCGGATCGCCCGCCCCGCCGAGGGCGCACGCACTATAATCGCGGCGGGCCTGGGTGATCGGCCGGACTTTGCGATAGCCGAAATAACCCATGATATGGCCGCGGTCGTCATCGAAGCCGGTGCCGATCGCCATCGTGCCGTCGAACGTCCCGCCGTCGACCACGCTATGCTTGGGATAGCCATAGCCTTCCAGCCCAGCATTGATGCGCGCATCGAGGGCGTCGCTGACGTGGCGGCCATTGGTGATGCCCGGGTCATTGTTGCTATGCTGATAGAAGCTGTACTGGCCGTCGAAGCGGACACCGGTGAACTGGGTATCCATGATGAAGTTGACGACGCCCGCGACCGCGTCCGCGCCGTAGGTCGACGAGGCGCCGCCGGTCAGCACTTCGGCCCGCTTGACGATCGCCGACGGGATCATGTTGAGATCGGCTGCCTGGGTCGTGCTGTTGGGATCGCCCGGCGCAAGCCGCCGGCCGTTGACCAGCACGAGGCTGCGCTTCGAACCCAGGTAGCGAAGGTCGACTTCCGCCGTGCCCGAGGCGCCGTTGGAAACGCCAGAGGCCTGCGATGCACCCACCGACGGCAGGCTGTTCAGCAAATCCTCGACGCGGGTCGTGCCCTGAAGCTTGAAATCCTGGTTCGACACGACCGTGACCGGCGCAACCGATTCAAGGTTGGCCGACGGAATGCGCGTGCCGGTGACGACGATGTCGCGGGTCTGCTCAACCGGCGTGCCTTCGGCCGAGGTTTCAGGAACCGGCTGCCCTTCGACCGGGCCGCTCGGGTTCGTGATATCGGTCGCTGAGCCTTCAGGCTGCGTGTCCTGCGCGAAGGCCGGCGTGGCGAGCATGCCGGCACCAACCATCAAGGTCGTGGCGAGCAGCTGCTGGCGAAAATCGAGCTTCATAAGAATCTTCCCCTTGTGGGCCGAGCGCACGCGCGGCCATGCATGTACAGCAGTGAGACAGCTGCCGAACTGCGGGTTGAATAAGGCCAAGGAAGGATTCAAGGCAACGCGTCGCGCCCTTCGTCTGTCGAGTTGTCGACCCGCTGTAGTCGTTTCTGCAACACATGCCAGCTTGCCCGCGACGTCCCGGACTGCCTAAATGAGCCTGCTCGATCGGGCGGGAGAATTGTAATGAAGGTTGCGACGGGTTTGGTCCTGGTCATCGGGACGGCAATGCTGACTGCCGCACCAATGGCGTCGGCGAGAAAAGTTGAGACCGGACCGCCCCCAGTTCAAGTAACCGAACTGTTGCGCTGCCGCGCCATCACCGACAGCGCCGCCCGCCTGGATTGCTACGACAAGACGGCCGCGAGGGTCGGCGATGCGATCGCCAAGCGCGACCTGGTGGTGTTCGACCGCGAATCCGTTAGCAAGACCAAGCGCGGGCTGTTCGGCTTTTCGATCCCTAACCTGGGCATCTTCGGCAATGAGGATGACGAGGTCGAGATCAAGCAGATCGATGGGATCCTGGTAGCTACCTCGATTAACGCCGACGGTGGCTATATTTTCCGTCTTGAGGATGGCAGCCGCTGGTCGCAAACGGATTTAAAGCCGATCGCACTGCAACCGTCCTCCGGCGACAAGGTCGTCGTCAAAAAGGGTGTGCTGGGAAGCTATATGCTGAGCGTGGCGCGGCAATCGGGCGTCAAGGTCAAGCGAATCAACTAGGTAGACATCCGCTCGTCAGACGGTTCCCGCCCGGCGCTCTGCCTCCAGACTGGCGGCAGCATCGGCATAGGCTTCCTGCCGCTCGACCGACCAGTAGCGCAACTCTTCAAGGGGAATGATCGCGCCGGTGATCGCGCAGCGGACATGATCTCCCGCGGACAGCATCCTGAACGTGCCGTCGAGATAGTGGATTTTCGCTTCGCGCGCGCGGCCGCCCATCAACATCGTCTAATCCTCGGCATCGAACAGTCCCGGTTGGCGCGGCGGATAGGACGAGGAGCCGCCGCGCTCAACCCGCTTTGCCGGCCGGAACGGTCGCGGAGCGGCGCCGTCGCCGACCTGAGCAGCCACGCGACCGTCTGCAAAATGCAAATCGACGGCGATCGCCGCTCGTGCGGCGGCTGCATGCACCAACGTTTTGCCCGCCCGGTCGGTGACGCGCACGAACCCGCGTTGCAGCGGCCGTTCAGGATGCGCCAATTCGGCCAGGCGCCAAAGCGCGGCCAGCCGCTCGCGGCCTCGCTCGACCCGGTCGGAGATCAAGCGGGCCTGAAGCCGCGGCGCAATTTCTGCCAGGTCGGCGCGGGCGTGCGCTGTGCGCTGGATCAGTGCACGAGGCAGGCGCTCGCCGGCATCATCGAGCCGCTGGCCGAACGGGGCAAGAATATTCGCTGCTTCCGGCCAGCGAACGGAGATTTGCTCCAGCCGCTCTCCGGCGCGGGACGCCGTTCGAACCACGCATGCCGCCTGGCGATGCCCGAGTTCGGCCAGCAGCGCCGCCAGTTCCGAGCGGACCGGCACGGCCATCTCTGCCGCTGCGGTCGGCGTGGGCGCGCGCCGGTCGGACGCGAAATCGATCAGCGTCGTGTCTGTTTCGTGCCCGACGGCGGAAATCAGCGGGATCGGCGATTCGGCCGCGGCGCGAACCACCTCTTCCTCGTTGAACGCCCACAGGTCCTCGATCGAACCGCCCCCTCTGGCAACGATCAGCAGGTCGGGCTTGGGTTCAACCATCGCAAATCCGCGAATAGCCTGCGCCACCTTCGCCGCCGACCCTTCACCCTGAACCGGCACCGGCCAGACGATGACATGGGTCGGGCAGCGATCCTCGAGCCGATGAAGGATATCGCGGATCACCGCTCCGGTTGGCGACGTAACCACCCCAATCACTCTCGGCAGGAACGGCAGCCGCCGCTTTTTCGATTCGTCAAATAGCCCCTCGGCCGCCAACGTCCGTCGGCGCTTGTCGAGCAGCGCCATCAGCGCGCCCTCGCCCGCCAGCTCCATGCGCGAGACGACGATCTGATATTTGGAGCGGCCGGCGTAGGTCGTGAGCTTGCCGGTTGCGACGACCTCGGCGCCGTCCTCCGGCCGGAAAGCGAGTGCGCCGGCCTGCCCCTTCCAGATTACGGCGTCGATGCAGGCGCCCTCGTCCTTCAGCGTGAAATAGCAGTGGCCCGAGGCGTGGCGCTTCCACCCTGAAATCTCGCCGCGGACCCGGACATGACCGAACGCTGCCTCGACCGTACGCTTGAGCGCGCCGGAAAGCTCGCTGACCGACAGCGCGGGCGAATTGTCGCCGCCCTTTTGCTCGGCTAGGAGGCTAGGCGTGTCGTCGTCGGGGAAAGACATGAAGATCCTGTTGCTGGGTTCGGGCGGGCGCGAGGATGCGCTGGCCTGGCGGCTTAGGCAATCGCCAAGCTGCGACGAATTGATCGCCGCCCCCGGAAACCCGGGCGTCGCCCGCTGGGCCGAGTGCGTCGCGATCGATCCATGCAACCCCCATGCGGTGGTCAATCTGGCAAGGGACCGGGACATCGACCTCATCGTGGTCGGCCCGGAAGCGCCGCTTGTCTCAGGCGTCGCCGACGAAGCGCGAGCAGCCGGAATTGCGACGTTCGGGCCCAGTGCGGCAGCGGCCCGGCTCGAGGGATCAAAGGGCTTCACCAAAGATCTCTGCGCCCGAGCGGGGATCCCGACGGCGGCCTATGTCCGGGTCGAGACCGAGGCAGAAGCAATGGCCGCGCTGGATCACTTTTCGATCCCGGTCGTCATCAAGGCCGATGGCCTTGCCGCCGGCAAGGGCGTCACGGTCGCCATGAGCCGGAACGAAGCCGAAGCGGCGATCCGCGCCGCGGGCGACGGACCGATGGTGATCGAGGAATATCTGGAAGGCGAAGAGGCGAGCCTGTTCGCGCTGGTCGACGGCGGTCGCGCCATCGCGCTGGCGTCGGCGCAGGATCATAAGCGGGTCGGTGAGGGCGACACCGGCCCCAACACCGGCGGCATGGGCGCCTACTCGCCGGCTCCCGTCCTGACGTCCGGCCTGGAGGCGCGGGCGATGCGCGAGATTGTCGAACCAACCGCAAGGGCGATGGAGGAAGCGGGAACCCCTTTTTCGGGCGTGCTTTATGCTGGCCTGATGCTGACCGCCGAAGGGCCCCGGCTAATCGAATATAATGTCCGTTTCGGCGATCCTGAATGCGAGGCGATCATGCCGCGCATCGAGGGTGATTTCGCCGAACTCCTTTACGCGGTCGCAACGGGCGCGAATTTCAATGCGCCCACACTCTCTCCCGATGCGGCAATGACCGTGGTCGTCGCGGCGAAAGGCTATCCCGCGGCGCCGGCTAAAGGTGGCGCCATAAGCGGAATCGAGGCCGCCGAGGCGATCCAGGGCGTCAAGGTTTTCCAGGCTGGAACGGCGCTTGAAGGCGACCGCCTTGTCGCCGACGGCGGGCGGGTGCTTGCGGTCACCGCTGTCGGCCGAACGCTCGGAGAGGCGCGCGACGGGGCTTATCGGGCGATCGAGCAAATCGATTTTGCCGATGGCTTCCACCGCCGCGACATTGGTTGGCGCGAACTGGAGCGTGTATCTTGAATCGCCGGAGGATCCTGCTGTCGGGCATCGCCCTGACGCTGGGGGTAACCGCTATATGGCACGGCCCTTTGGGGGCAGGTGACCGGTTCGCATCGCGCGCGGAGGCAACCGCCAGGCGGACGCTGGACTATTATGAATTGCCTCTGGTCCAGGTTCATATGCAGCGCGATCCGCTTACCCGGCGGCTCATCCTTTCAGGTCCGGCTGACGCCTTTCAACGGGCCGAACTGGTGCGTATCCTCAACGAAGTTCCCGGCGTGCTCGACGTGCGCTGGGACCCGGCTTCGCTTCCACAGGAGCGCAGGCCATGATGCCACTGGCACTCGAAGCGCAGTTACTGGCCCTGCTCGGCTTCGCGCTTGGCATGCTTGGGGCTTATGTTGCCGAGTTAAGGCGTCGAGCGAACCGTTGGAAACGAAGGATCTGACAGGATGGCATTTTTGGAAATCTACTGGCCGGTATTCCTGGTGGCACTGCTCGTCGGCGCAATCGTCGGTTACCTTGTATTCCGACCGCGACAACGGATCAGCCTGACCGAAAGCACGCCGGTTCGCCCTCACATGACATCGGCAAGTCCTCTGCTGCGCGAAGGACGCGGATTTACCGACGAGGCGGCGGCGGCGGCCAGCGATGTCGCCGGGCCGATGATCGGGACCAAGGTCCATGACGAACTGCCCGGCGCGACCGGCACGCCCGATGACCTCGTAAAACTCAAAGGCGTGGGCCCCAAGCTTGCGACCTTGCTCTACGAACGCGGAATCGTCCGCTTCGACCAGATCGCCAAGCTGTCGCCCGGTCAGGTGGAGGCGCTCGACGCGTCCCTCGGCGCGTTCCGCGGGCGTTTCACCCGCGACCGGATCGTGGAACAGGCGGACTATCTCGCACGTGGCGATCTGGACGGCTATGAGATGCGGTTCGGAAAGCTTTAAAAGGGTCAGGCGGCGGGCGCCTGGCTCTCCGCCTCGCCTTCGGTCCGACGCCGCTTTGGACGGCTGACGAGCAGCTTGTCGATCTTGCGGCCGTCCATGTCGACAACCTCGAACTTGTAACCATCGAACCGAAAGGTTTCGCCGGTCTCCGGAATTTTTTTGAGGACCGACAAGGCGAAACCAGCCACCGTGGAATAATCGCGCTCACCGGGCATGCTCACGCCTATGCGATCGGACAGCAAGTCCGCGCTCGCGGCGCCGGATACGAGCCAACTGCCGTCGTCGCGCTCGACACACGGTGGATCTTCGCCTTCGTCGAGATCATTGGCGAAGGCGCCCGCCAGCGCGGCGAGGATCGAGCCGGGCGTCACGATCCCGTCCAGGTGGCCATATTCATCGTGCACCAGCGCAAGCGGCACATCCGCCGAGCGCAGCACGGCCAAGGCGTCCATCGCGTCCATCAAGTCCGGAATCACCGGGGCGAATTTGGTGAGTGCCCGAATGTCGATCGTGCGGCCTTCGAGCAATTCGGACAACATGTCCCGGGTCGAGACGACGCCCACGATATTGTCGACCGACCCTTCGGCGACCGGCAATCGGCTGTGCGGAGTTGCGGCGAGTGCCGAGCGGATTTCATCCATCCCCGCTCCCATATCGATCCAGTCGATTTCGGTCCTGGGCGTCATCACCTCGCGCACGGGTCGATCCGCTAGACGGACGATGCCGGAAATAATCGCACGCTCGCTTTCTTCCAGCACTCCGGCGGTCTGCGCCTCGGCGACGACCAGGTGAAGCTCTTCCGCCGTGACGATATTCTGCGCTTCACGGTTGAGACCGAGCGCGCGAAAGATCAGAGCGCTAGTCCGATCGAGCAGCCAGACCAAGGGGGCCGTCGCCTTGCTCAGCCAGCTCATCGGGCGGGCCACCAATGCGGCGATAGCCTCTGGATTTCGGAGGGCGAATTGCTTGGGCACGAGTTCGCCGACGATGAGCGAGGCAAAGGTCGTGGCGACAATCACAAGACCAAATCCCAGCGACTTCGCCATTTCCAGGTCGACGCCCAGGAGTGCCAGTCGCTGGGCCACCGGCTCGCCGAGGCTGGCCCCTGAATAGGCGCCCGCCAAGATTCCGATGAGCGTGATTCCGATCTGGACGGTTGAAAGGAAGCGGCCGGGCTCTGCCGCAACGGTCAGTGCGCATTTTGCGCCAGCCGATCCGGCCTTGGCCATCGCCTTCAGCCGCGCCTCGCGCGACGACACGATGGCCAGCTCGCTCATCGACAGGAGCCCGTTCACCGCGACGAGCGCGAGAATGAGGATAAGGTCGAGCCAAGGGAAGGGTTGGAGCGTTTCGCTCATGGTAGCTTCAGGTTCCATGCCGTTAAATTCCCGCCCCGGCAAGCGGGCCGGGATCGGTTAGGAAGCGGAACCATCACAGTTGCCCGCCGTTCGAAAGTCAAATCCATCCTCATTTTCGGAGAATTTCCATGCGTCGCATCACCATGCTGACCGCGCTCGCCCTGTCGGGCGCGCTGGTCACCACCGCCTGCACCACCGATCCTTACACCGGGCGGCGGGGAATCAATAACACCGCCGTAGGGATTATCGGCGGCGCCCTTGGCGGCTATCTGCTCGGAGACCTCGTCGGCGGGCGTAGCGATAGGACCGAGAAGGTTATCGGCGCGGGCATCGGCGCCATCGCCGGCGGCGCGGTCGGCGCATATATGGATCGGCAGGAAGCCGATCTTCGTCGCCAGACGGCCGGAACCGGCGTCGACGTCATCCGCCAGGGTGACGATTTGATCCTGCGCATGCCGTCCAACGTCACATTCGCGGTCGACCGTTACGACATCCAGCCACAGTTCCGCGCCACACTTGACGGCGTTTCCCAGACGCTGACCGGCTATAACCAGACCTATATCGATGTCCTGGGCCACACCGATTCGGACGGATCGGACGCCTATAATCAGACGCTGTCGGAGCGCCGCGCCGGCGCGGTTGCCGACTATCTTGCGCTGCATGGGGTTGCCCGCGCCAGGATGGGCGTGCGCGGTTACGGCGAAACCGCGCCGATCGCATCGAACGCCACGGTCGAGGGCAAGGCCCTAAATCGCCGGGTCGAGATCAAGGTCGTGCCGGTAACCCAGCAGGGCTACGCTTCGCCCTATTGATTCGAGGCGTGAGCAAGGGCGCCGACGTGGGCGTCCTTGCTCAGGCCCGTCGACTGGCAAAGAATTCCTTCAGCTGGGCCGACGCCTGCTCGTCGCCAATTCCTCCCAGCACGTCGGGCCGATGATGGCAGGTCGGCTGAGAAAAGACGCGCGCGCCGTGGACCACACCGCCGCCCTTGGGGTCCTCCGCAGCAAAGCGCAGTGCGTCGATCCTGGCCAATGAAACTGCTCCCGCGCACATGGCGCAAGGCTCCAGCGTAACCCACAATATGCAGCCGTCGAGCCGGGATCGGCCGAGCCGGGTGGCGGCATGACGAATCGCCACCATCTCCGCATGCGCCGTTGGATCAAAGCTCCCCCGCATCGCATTTCTTGCCTCGGCGACGATTTCATTATCCAGCGTAATGACCGCGCCGACGGGCACTTCGCCTGCCTCGGCCGCAACCGCGGCAAGGTCGAGGGCGCGTCGCATCGGAGGAGGCAGCGGGAAAGCCATCGTGCGACAAGCGCTAGCCTTGCCAGCCGGCGCTGTCATGCCCTGCAGGCGCCTGATCAATATGTCATCGGGCGGCGTTCTGGTTCGCCTCCTCCCCGGCACGTCGAACCTCGACGGCCGGGACCTGGACCGTCGCTTGGCCGCGCTTGACCTGGACCTGGGGCACCGCGACGTTTGCTTCGCGAGTGCCGACACCCACCGATCCGGTTTCAACCTCGAACGCCGGTGATTGCCCGGCCCGAGTCCGGATCGACCCGTCGCCGGCCTCGATCGTCGGCGCGGTCGCGGGCCGCGTTTGCGAGATATTGATCAGGCCGGTCTGAATCGCCGCGATCAACGCGACGACCGCAAGGATGAGGACAAGCAGGACGGCACGCATGATATTCTCCCCGATAGTGTCGGCATGCCAACGCCTCACGCAGGGTCGGGTTGCCGACAATCGGTATGAACGGGGCGCGCTAGGTTGACGGATGGCCGCTCCTTGAGTAGGTGGCGGCGCTTTCCGGGCGCACTCGCGCCCACCCCATTATTAGGATTTGACCATGCCGCGCGTTTGCGAGCTGACCGGCAAGGGCCGGCAGGTGGGAAACAATGTTTCCCACGCCAATAACAAGACAAAGCGGACGTTCCTGCCCAACCTGCAGAACGTGACGCTGATGTCTGAGTCGCTCGAAAAGAGCATCAAGCTCAAGGTCTCGACCCACGGCCTGCGCTCGGTCGAGCACGTCGGCGGCCTCGACAATTGGCTGACCAAGACCAGCGAGGACAAGCTGTCGACCCGCGCCGCCAAGCTGAAGCGCGAGATTGCCAAGAAGGCAAAGTCGGCCGCCGCCTAAGGCGTTTCCATCGATTGCTTGCTCAAGGGCCCGGTGCGTGTCGCCGGGCCTTTGTCGTAACTGCGACGTGGCAAATCGAGGTCGAGCGCAACCAGCAGTGTTCGTGCCATGATCCGATGACCGTCGTCGCTTACCAGCCAGAAGCGCCAGCCATCGCCGTCTGGTCGAGAGGCGATTGCCATTCCCTCAAAATTGTCGAGTGCCGCCTTGGGGAGCGGCCAAGCCTGACCTAGTCGATAGCCCCGCTTCCATCTTACCAGTGGAGCAATCGACTGGCTGATCCCGCCCCACCCCTTAGAGCGAAGCAGCACCCAGATGCTTCCGTCGGGCGCGCGAGCCGCATCGGCCACTTCGTCGCCTGCCGCCACGTCGATGTGTCTGACACCCCGTCGGTCAATATTGACCGCGTCGCGGCCATTTTCAGCCAAGGCGAGCAGCCCATTTCCGTCATCGACCAGCCCTTCAATTCCCCGATTGCGGCGCCAATCGGTCCGCCTCAGTGCGACGTGAGCCCGGGCGTGGCCGAAGCCTTCATCGTAGAGCCAAAGCGAATGGCGTTGCTCATAGGCGACCCACCAGCCGCGTCCGCCGGGATCGGCGGTCAACGCCTCGGCGTCGCGGGACGTTTTCCAGCCAGGCCGACCGGGTCCTTCGCGAAGATCCGACACCCAAACCTTTGGGTGAGCACTTGAAGGAGGATCGAAACGGACGACCGCTCCCAGGTCACTGACCGCGATGAACCGCCCGCCGTCGATCCGTAGCCCCGACAGGCCTCCCATTCTCGAATCCGCAGCGGACAGTGCCCAGGCGCCTGCCAGACGAAGGGGCGAGCGCGCGGGCGGCAGCGCCGCCGGCCGATAGGCCAACGCAACCGAACGGGCGGAAAGCAAGTTGAGATCGGGCAGCCCACGGATTGGGATATAGGCAGTCAGGACCAGGGCCCCGACAAGCAAGCTATTGAAATACCGTTGTTTCATGAACCTTTGCTGCAAGCGGCGTTCAGGCTGGTTCAACGGCACATGGGGCATAGCAGGGTCATGGACGGGGTTTCCCCCTTTTCCCCGTCAGCGCCCGCAAGGGCACAGCGTTTCCCTCGAGTCGCGTAACGAGGGGGGCCCGGAGTGCGTAATTGCTCCGGGCCCAATTTTTTTGCGCTGCCTTCCTCATATTTGCTTGTCGAACAGGGCTGCGAGTTGCTCGATCAGCGCGCCGCCGAGCTGGTCGGCGTCCATGATCGTGATCGCCCGCTCATAATATCGGGTCACGTCGTGCCCGATGCCGATCGCCCCCAGTTCGACATTCGATCGCGTCTCGATCCAGCCGATCACCTGCCGGAGATGCTTTTCAAGATAGGTGCCGCCATTGGCCGACGCGGTTGAATCGTCGACCGGCGCGCCATCGCTGATCACCAGCAGGATGCGCCGTTCCTCGGGCCGTGTCAGCAGGCGATGATGCGCCCACATCAGCGCCTCTCCGTCGATATTTTCCTTTAGCAGCCCCTCTCGCATCATCAGCCCCAGGCTGCGCCGAGCATGGCGATAGGGCTGATCGGCGCGCTTGTAGATGATGTGGCGAAGGTCATTGAGCCGGCCTGGATTGGGCGGGCGGCCCTCCGACAGCCAATTTTCGCGGCTTTGGCCGCCCTTCCAGCCGCGGGTCGTAAAGCCCAATATCTCGGTCGCCACCCCGCATCGCTCCAGCGTCCGCGCCAGCACATCGGCGCAGGTCGCGGCAATCGAGATCGGACGCCCGCGCATCGAGCCGCTGTTGTCGATCAGCAGGCTGACGACCGTGTCCTTGAACTCGGTGTCGCGCTCGATCTTGTAGCTCAGGCTGTGACCTGGCGAGACGATCACGCGGGCCAGCCGCGCTGCGTCGAGCAGCCCTTCTTCCTGGTCGAAGTCCCAGCTGCGCGCCTGCTGCGCCATCAGTCGTCGCTGAAGCCGGTTGGCAAGCCGAGTGACGACCCCGCCGAGGCTGGCCATTTGCTGGTCGAGATAGGCGCGAAGCCGATTAAGCTCCTCCTCGTCGCATAGCTCGCCGGCCGAGACGATTTCATCGAAGCGGGTGGTGAACGCGCGGTAATCGGTGATTGGCTCTTCGGGCCAGTTGCGACGTTGCGGATTGGCCCGGGCGGTGTCGGCACCTTCTGCGCCGCTCGTCGCTTCCCCTTCGTCGACATCGGTCTCGCTGTCGGCGGATTCGTCTTCGCCTTGGTCTTGTTCGGCTTCCTCGGAGCGCATCTCCATGTCGCCGCCCTGCGCTCCGCCATCGGCGTCGGCATCATCGCTGTCGTCCGGCCCTTCGTCCTCGCCGCGATCTTCATCACCGCCCTCGTCCGGCGCCTGGTCGGATGAATCCTCGGCGGCAAGGTCAAGATCCTCAAGCAGGCGCCGCGACAGGGTGGCGAACGCCTGCTGGTCATCGATGGTCAAGGCCAGCGCGTCGAGTTCGGCCGCTGCCTTCTCCTCGATCCAGGGCGCGATAAGGTCCAGCCCCTTGCGCGCCGCTTCCGGCGGTATCTCTCCGGTAAGACGCTGGCGCGCGAGAAGACCGACCGCGGTAGCCAGCGGCACTTCTTCCAGGGTGCGCGCCCGAGTGATGGCGTCCATCCGCACCCGGGCATCGGCAAGATCGTTGAGGTTGGCCCGCACGCCATCCATCGCCCTCGCGCCCAGCGCCTCGACTCGCGCCTGCTCCAGTGCATCGAACACTTCGCGCGCATCGCTATCCGAAACCGGTGCTCGCGCAGCGTGCAGCCTGGGGTCGTGATGGCGCAGCCTGAGAGCCAGGGCATCGGCCTGCCCGCGAGCTTCGGCGACCAGGCGCGGCTCGAGCCCTGGACCGGGCGATACGACTCGAGCGACCTTGCCCGGCGACTGGCCGCTGGCATCGGAGGCGAACACCACTTCCGCATCGGCGTCCCGGGCAATCGCCCGCGTCGCCCCGGCAAGCACGGCGCGAAAGCGATCGAGGGAGGTCAGGACAGCCATGTTTCTCCTGCTGCTGTGATACCGGCCAACGCCCAGGTCAACGCGCTAACCTTAGCGATTTAGTCACCCTCCTCATGGCAAGATCGGAATCGGCCAGATGGGAAAGGGCCGCTGATGGATTCGGCTACGCTATTGCTGTTCGTCGTCCCGCTCGTGCTCGGGCTGGTCTTCAACGCGGTCAAGTTCATGCGCTTCATCGGTTTTCTCACGGGTGCGCGCCGACGGTCAGGCCCCACGGGCCTTCATGGCGAAAGCCTGATGTCGTTCGACGAGCGGCTTGCAGAACGATTGAGGGAGCTCGAGCGCGGGCCCCGCGACCAGGATGAGCCGGCCAGCACCCGCCCGATCGCCCAGGGCTTCGGCCGCCGACACAACTGAAGGCCCGTATCAAGTCCGGTGCGCTACACTCTCCGGCAGGTCCTTCCCGAATACACGCTGGTAATATTCGGCGACCAGAGGCCGTTCGCTCTCGTCGCACTTGTTGAGGAAGCTGACCCGGAAAGCGAAGCCGACATCGCCGAAAATCAGCGCATTCTGCGCCCAGCTAATGACGGTACGAGGACTCATTACGGTCGAAATGTCGCCGTTGATAAATCCCTGGCGTGAAAGTTCGGCGACCTTGACCATGTCGGTCACCGTTTGCTTGCCGTTGGCATTGTCATATTCCCCGGATTTAGCGAGCACGATCTGCGCTTCGGTCTCCGCCGGAAGATAATTGAGCGTCGCGACAATATTCCAGCGGTCGAGCTGCCCCTGATTGAGCGCCTGCGTCCCGTGATAAAGTCCGCTGGTGTCGCCCAGCCCGATCGTGTTGGTCGTCGCGAACAGGCGAAACCAGGGATTGGGCCGGATCACCCGGTTCTGATCGAGAAGAGTTAGCTTGCCATCGGTTTCCAGCACCCGCTGAATGACGAACATCACGTCGGGCCGGCCCGCGTCATATTCGTCGAATACCAGCGCGACCGGATGCTGCAGCGCCCACGGCAGCAGGCCTTCGCGGAATTCGGTCACCTGCTGTCCGTCCTGGAGCACAATCGCGTCGCGGCCGACCAGGTCGATGCGGCTGATATGGGCGTCGAGGTTGATCCGGATGCAGGGCCAGTTGAGCCGCGCCGCAACCTGTTCGATGTGGGTCGACTTGCCGGTGCCGTGATAGCCCTGGACCATCACCCGGCGATTGCTGGCGAAACCGGCGCAGATCGCCATCGTCGTGTCGGGATCGAAGACATAGGCCGGATCAAGATCGGGCACCCGCTCGTCGGCCTCGCTGAAGGCCGGGATTTCCATATCATTGTCGACCCCGAACAGGTCGCGCATCTTCACCATCCGGTCGGGTGAGCCGAGAATAGTGTCGGACCGGCTGTCGAGCGTCACGTTTGGGATCTCAGTCATGATTGGCCATTAGGCGCTTCGACCAAACGCCTCAAGAAGCGTCGGCACCGGCCTTGGGAGGAAGCTCGAACAGGTCGACAAAGCGCTGAAATAATGCGTGATCGCCCTCGATGCCGACCAGGTCCAGCGGCTGATTTCCGTAAACGACCGCGGCCAGCACCGTCGGCTCGGCCGTGATGACCAAATCCGCGGCGTCCGGTTCGCCGCAATGAGCGGTGAGCTTTCCGTCACCGATTTCCACGAAATAACGATCGTTCCCGAATCGGAAGGCGATCGTCGACTCCATGCCCCTCGACCGCGCCGCATCGAACATTGTCCGGAACGACAGAAGGATCGAGACCCCGCTGATCGGAAGTGTCGGATCGTGCCGCGGGCTTCGCGCCGCCCAGCGACCGAGGGCCTGGACGATCGGTTCGGCCTCCAGGCCCCAGGGCGTCGCTTCATAAACCTGTACGCTTGCCGGCGGCGGCAGGCGCTTTTTTACCACTAGCCCGCGCGCTTCGAGATCGGTCAGACGCTGGCTCAACACATTGGCGCTAATTCCGGGCAAGTCGCCTTTAAGCTCGGAGAAACGACGCGGCCCAAGCATTAGCTCGCGTAGGACCAGAAGCGCCCAACGCTCCCCGATCAACTCCAGCGCATGGGCTGTGCCGCAGGCATCATCATAGCCCCTTTTGGGCTCGGTTCGACGCGACTCAGTTACATTTTCTAACTGCATAGTTGCTTTTTATAACTTGATGAGTCAAAACGCAAGCGAATCGAGTCGTCATCAAGGGGAAACAGTGATGAGCCAGATGATTTTCGTGAATTTGCCGGTCAGTGATCTTGCGGCCTCGCGCCGCTTCCTTGAGGCGCTCGGCGCAGTCAACGAGCCGAAGTTCACCGACGAGACCGCAGCTTGCATGCAGTTTTCGGACGGCATTTTCTTCATGCTGCTGACCCACGACAAATATCGGCAGTTCACCTCGCTCCCGATCGCCGACGCGAGGACGTCGAGCGGCGCCCTGTTGTGCCTGTCGCGCGACAGCCGGGAAGCGGTCGATCGGGACGTCGAGGCCGGAGTGGCGGCCGGGGGCAGTGCGGACCCCTCTCCCAAGCAGGACTTTGGAGTCATGTACGGTCGCAGCCTTACCGATCCCGACGGCAACCATTTCGAGC
This sequence comes from uncultured Alphaproteobacteria bacterium, assembly GCA_963750385.1. GTDB lineage: Bacteria > Pseudomonadota > Alphaproteobacteria > Sphingomonadales > Sphingomonadaceae > Sphingomicrobium. The sequence continues at coordinate 230,817 of CAVVQJ010000009.1, forward strand.
TGATGTGGATGGACCCGACTGCCGCCGAGCAGGGCGCCACAGCCATCGACAACGCGATGCAGGACGCCTGAGCCATGCCCGTCGATTCCAACGCAACCGCCGAAATTACCGCGTTCCGCTGGGTGCCGGATTTTGCGGCGGGCCTGGTTCGCGACCTGCGCATCCGCTGGGCGCTCGAGGAAATCGAGCGGCCCTACCGGGTCCGCCTGCTCGACGCCACGAATCCGCGCCCGGCCGAATATTTTCTGGAACAGCCGTTCGGCCAGGTTCCGTCTTACCGCGATGAGCAGGTCCAATTGTTCGAGAGCGGGGCCATCCTACTTCACCTGGCGATCGAGGACGAACGCCTGCTTCCATTGGACAGGAATGAGCGGATGCGCAGCGTCGCTTGGATGATAGCGGCGCTCAACAGCGTCGAGCCGGTCATTCTCCAGCTCCTTACGATCGACATATTCAACCGAGGCCAGGAGTGGACCAAGGAGCGGCGGCCGCAGGTGGTCGAGTTCCTGGAAACCAGGCTTCGCAATCTGTCGGATGCGCTAGGTGACAAGGAGTGGTTCGAAGGACGCTTCACCATTGGCGACCTGATGGTTGTCGCCGTACTTCGCCAGCTTCGGCACACCGACATTCTGGGCAAGTTCCCGAATCTCGTCGCGCTGGTCGCTCGCGCCGAAGCGAGACCCGCGTTCCAGCAAGCGCTGGCCGACCAATTGGCCGTCTTCAAGGAACATGAACCCGAACGTGAAGGAGAAGCAGCATGACCTATTTCGAAGGTTTCATCGTGCCCGTTCCGGAGTCCAAGAAGGACGAATATCGCAAACATGCAGCCGACGCCGCACCGATCTTCCAGGACATCGGAGTGACGCGTCACTTCGAAGCGTGGGACAGCGACGTGCCCGAAGGAAAGGTCACCGATTTCCGCAAGGCGGTCGATGCCAAGCCGGATGAGAAGGTCGTCTTCTCCTGGTTCGAATATCCCGACAAGGCGACCCGCGATGCCGCCAATGAGAAGATGATGAGCGACCCGCGCATGAAGGAGATGGGCGACAACATGCCGTTCGACGGCAAGCGCATGATCATGGGCGGGTTCGACGCGATCGTCGAGGAAGGCAGCGGCGTGGCGGCTATACCGACGGCTTCGTCGTGCCCGTCCCCGAGGACAAGACCGAAGCTTATCACGCGCTTGCCTCAAAGATGGCCAAGGTCTTCCGCCAGCATGGCGCGAACAGGGTCGTCGAGGCGATCGGCCAACGACGTCCCCAAGGGCGAAGTCACCGATTTCTATCGCGCGGTGAAGGCCGAGGATGGCGAGAAGGTCGTCTTCTCCTTCATCGAATGGCCCGACAAGGCCACGCGCGACGCAAGCTTGGCAAAAGATCATGGCCGACGAAAGCCTGAAGCCCGAGGGCGACATGCCTTTCGACGGCAAGCGGATGTTCTGGGGCGGCTTCGAACCGATCGTCGACACGGCCAAGAGCCGCGAGCCAGCCGAGGCTTGAACGGAAGCACGGAGCGCGACCCGGCGTAGGAACCCTTCGCCCTCCCTCCCCGGTGACCGGCCGCCGCCCCTCGGTCCGGACAAACGCAAATCAGGAACGGAAAGGATCAGGTCATGACCGGCGTGCTGGAGTCTGCGCCTGCAACGGCGAACGAGAAAATAGCCGGTCAAACCGGCGGATTCATCTGGTACGAGCTGATGACGGCCGATCCTGCCGGCGCCAAGGCGTTCTACGACGCCGTCGTCGGTTGGGTGATCGCCGACCAGCCCGACCCCGGCGCCGGCGGCATGGACTATCGAATGATCGAGCGATCCGATCGGGCCGCCGCCGCCGACGGCGGCAATGCCGGTGGCGTTCTCAAACTTACTCAAGACATGCTCGACGGCGGGGCCCACCCGTGCTGGCTCGGCTATATCAGCGTCGCGGATGTCGATCAGGCCGTGGATGCAATCGTGGCCGATGGCGGCAAAGTGCAAATGCCAGCGACGGACCTGCCGGTTGGTCGCATCGCAATGGTGACCGATCCGCAGGGCGCGCCCTTCTATGTGATGACGCCGAAGGGACCGGAGGGTTTGGCAAGTGAGCGTCTTCTCGACTCGATGAGGCGCAGCACGTTCGCTGGAATGAATTGGCGACGTCCGACCCGGACGCCGCGATCGATTTCTACAAGCGTCATTTCGGTTGGGACCAGGAAGGCGACATGGATATGGGCGAAATGGGCAAATACCGTTTCATCCAGAGCAACGGGGTCAACATCGGCGCGATTATGCCGAAGATGCCTCGGATGCCGGCCAGCCTTTGGACCTATTACATTGGTGTCGACGACATCGATCGCGCGTCAAAGGCGATCGAAAGCGGCGGAGGCAGGATCCTCAACGGCCCAATGGAAATCCCGGGCGGCGAATTCGCCCTCGAACGGCTTGGACCCGCAAGGCGCGGCGTTCGGGCTGGTTGGTCCGCGCAAGTAGCAGGAGTAATATGACCCGGACCTTGGCAATCCTTGTCGCACGGCTGATCTTCGCCGGCGTGTTCGCCATGGCGGCGGCATTCAAGTTGGCCGACATGGGCGCGACAGCCACCTTTATCGCTGGGATCAATTTCCCCGCGCCCATGCTGTTCGCGTGGCTCGCAGCCTTGTTCGAGCTGGCACTGGTCGCGGCATTTTTGACCGGGCTTTATTTCAGCGAAGCGGCGCTGCTAGCCGCGGCCTATGTCCTGTTCCTGGCCTTTGCCTTCCATGGCCCATCGCACTGGGCAGGCAATCAGATGGAGTTCGGGTCGTTCATCGATCACTTCACTTTCATTGCCGGCTTGCTGTTCGCGGCGGTGCATGGCCCGGGCGAGACTATGGCCCCGCTCAGGGGACGCCGGTTGATCGGGTCGGCGCCGAACCACGCCGGTCAATTCCAGGAAATCTGATCAGGGAAAATGAAGGAAAGGAAAGGAAAAGACGATGTCCGAGAAATTCACCACCTGCCTGTGGTTCGACAAGGGCGAAGCGCGCAAGGCAGCCGAATTCTATGCGGCGACATTTCCCGACAGCAAGGTCGGTTCGGCGATGAGCGCGCCGGGAGATTATCCCGACGGCCGGAAGGGCGACGAGCTAACGGTCGACTTCACGGTGCTCGGCCAGTCTTTCGTCGGCCTCAATGGCGGTCCCAATTTCAAGCCCAACGAAGCCGTCAGCTTCATGGTCGTTACCGAGGACCAGGCCGAGACCGACCGCTATTGGAATGCGATCGTCGACAATGGCGGCCAGGAAAGCGCGTGCGGTTGGTGCAAGGACCAATGGGGCTTCTCATGGCAAATCACGCCGCGCATCCTGCTTGAGGCCAACAACAATCCGGACAAGGCGGCGGCCAAGCGGGCCTTCGACGCGATGATGACGATGAAGAAGATCGACGTCGCCAAGATCGAAGCCGCGCTGAGGGGGAAACGCGTCGATGCGTAAAATCATTGGCGCGGCGTTCGTCTCGCTCGATGGCGTGATGCAGGCGCCGGGCGGGCCGAAAGAGGATCCGACCGGCGGCTTCCGCTTCGGCGGCTGGCTGGAGCCGGTCGGCGACGAGGCCATTGACGAACAGATCGGCAAGCTGTTCGGGCGACCGTTCGACTTGCTGCTCGGTCGCCGCACCTACGACATTTTCAATGCGTACTGGCCCAATGCCGGTGACGACCAAAAGGCCATCCGCGATCCGTTCAACGCCTGCACAAAATATGTCGTCACCGGCGGAGACCAACCGCTGACCTGGGCGAACAGCAAGCGGGTCGCGACGATAGAGGAACTGCGCGCGATCAAGCGGGGCGACGGGCCCGACCTTGTCATTCAGGGCAGCAGTACGCTCTATCCGCAGCTGCTCGAGGCGGGTCTGCTCGACGAATTGACGCTGATGATCGCCCCGGTCGTTCTGGGCAACGGTAAACGGCTGTTCGGCGACGGCACTCCCCCCAAGACGCTCAAAATGACCGGTCACCAGGTGTTCGGACGGCGGCAATATCATCGCCAGCTATGAGCCTGCCGGGCCGGTCAAGACCGGCAGTTTTGGCGACCCCACCAATGATGCCGCCGAGACACGGCGGCAGGAGGCCATGGCGGACGGCAGCTGGTGACTCTGCAATTCTTCGGTCATCCGTTCAGCAGCTACACGCAGAAGGCGCTAATCGCCCTTTGGGCCGATAAAACGCCGTTCGACTATCGGGTGATCGAGCAGGACCATCCTGAGAATATGGCAGAACTGGAACGGCACTGGCCGTTCCGGCTGTTCCCCTTGTTGCTCGATGGCGAGCGGGCGGTGGTCGAGGCGAGCTGCATCATCGAGCATTTGCAGGCGCACCATCCTGGTCCCAACCGCTGGATACCCGACGGCGAGGAAGGGCGCCGCGTGCGCTTTCTCGATCGATTCTTCGACCTTTACATAATGGACAAGATGACGGTTGCCGTCTTCAACGCGATCCGACCGGAAGAATCCCGCGATCCCTATGGCGTCGAACTGGCGATGGGCCGCCTGCGCACCGCTTATGATTGGCTGGAAGCCAATCTCGGCGATGGTCCCTGGGCGGTCGGCGACGATTTCACCCTGGCCGACTGCGCGGCGGCGCCGTCCTTATTCTATGCCGACTGGGTTCAGCAGATTGGCCCCGAGCGCCCACGGCTAGCGGCCTATCGAGCTCGGCTCCTCGCTCATCCAATAGTCGGCCGAGCAGTCGAGGAAGCACGTCCCTATCGCTCATTCTTCCCGCTGGGAGCGCCCGATCGAGATTAGGCGAAGGCCCGTGCGCCTTTGAGGAGTTTGTAGGCCTCGATAACCGCGACGAGCTTTTTCTCGTGCCGCCGGTCTCCGCCATTACGATCGGGGTGATATTGCCTGACGAGGTCCGAGTAGCGCTTGCGCAGGCCCATCCGGTCGACGTTATCGTCCAGGTCGAGCACGGCCAGCGCATTGCGCTCCGCCGCCGTGAACCGGTCGACCAGTGGTCGCCGTCCCTCGGGCCTGAAACGCGCAGAGATGACATCGAGCGGATCGACGAAATCACCCCATAGCGGGCCGCGATCAGCGCCGTTGGTGGCAAAAGCGCGGGTTGCGCGCTCCCACCCGGCAATCGGCGACTGCGCCGCCTCGATCTCGTCGGGACTCATGCCCTCGAAGAAATTGTAGCGGGCATTGTGCGCCCGGACATGGTCGAGGCACAGCCAGCGCCAGGTCCCGGGCCCATCGAAGTCGCCAGGTGACAAGGGCGCTCGAAATTCTCCCGGTTCACGGCAACCGGGAACGCTGCAGCAATCCGCCGCGCCCTCGATCCGCCCGTGCCATTTCGTCTGCCGTACCGTCACCGCTTCCTCGCGCTTCAAACCCTTCTATATAGTGACGATGCCTGATGCCGCCACCGCCGCCGGACCCGTCGCCAGTGAGATGATCGAGCGGCTCACAAAGGCCTTGTCGCCGACGCGCCTCGATCTGGAGGACCAGAGCGCTCACCACATTGGCCACGCTGGCCACGACCCCCGCGGCGAAAGTCATTTCGCGCTCACGATCGAAAGCCCCGCGTTCACGGGCCGAAGCCGCGTCGAGCGCCAGCGTGCGGTCTATGCCGCGCTCGGCGACTTGATGCGGGAACGCGTTCATGCGCTGACCATCCGGGCAATGGCGCCGGGAGAGAATCATGATGGAAACCGTCACGCCCGTCACGCATGACCTTGGCGACTTCAAGGTTCGCAGGACGCTGCCGGCCAAGAGCCGGACAATGGTCGGGCCGTTCATCTTCGTCGACCAGTTCGGGCCGGCCCGGCTGCCCGCGGGTCACGGCATGGACGTCCGCCCGCACCCGCACATCAACCTCGCCACCGTCACCTATTTGTTCGAAGGCGCGATCGAGCATCGCGACAGCCTCGGCACACGCCAAGTCATCGAGCCTGGCGCGGTCAACTTGATGACGGCGGGACGCGGCATCGTTCATTCGGAGCGATCGCCTGCCAACGTTCGGCCCGATGGCCCATCGCTATACGGAATGCAGACCTGGCTCGCGCTGCCCGACAATCAGGAGGAGGCCGAACCGGCGTTCGAGCATGTCGACGGCTCCGCGCTGCCGCTCGTCGAGGGGGATGGCGTGTCTGCCCGGGTGCTGATGGGAACCTTGTGGGGCAAGAGTGCCGGAATCACCGAACATAGCCAGACAATCTACGCCGACATCATCCTTGCAGCCGGAGCGAGCGTGCCGATCGAATCCGCCGCCGACGAACGTGCCGTGCTGGTGACCGAAGGCGACGCAAGCCTCGATGGCCAGTCGCTCGACCCTTATGTGCTCTATGTCCTCGCGCCGGGCGGGACGATGAAGCTGAGCGCCTCAACCCCGGCCCGGGTCATGCTGCTCGGCGGGGAAGCATTCGTCACCGGGCGGCATGTCTGGTGGAATTTCGTAAGCTCCTCGCGCGACCGGATCAATCAGGCCAAGGAGGACTGGCAGGCGCGGCGCTTCCCGGTCGTGCCGGGCGATGAGGTGGAGTTCATCCCCATCCCGGAAATCCCCAAAACGGTCAGTTATCCGTGATGCGGCAGGAAAAGCTGAACCTGTCGACGGGCATCGCGATGAACGTCGCGCTGGCCGGGCCGGACGACGGTCCGCCCGCAATCCTGCTGCACGGCTTCCCGGAATCCCATCGCACCTGGCGCGATGTTGCGATGTTGCTCGAAGATCGCATCCGCCTGGTCATGCCGGACCTGCGCGGGTTCGGACAGAGTGATCGACCGACCGATCTGGCGGACTACGCGACCGAGACGCTGATCGCCGACATTTTCGCTCTGGCCGACGCACTGGAAGTCGACCGTTTCGCCTTGGTCGGCCATGACTGGGGTGGCGCGATAACCTGGGCGGCGGCGCTGCGCGGCAACCCGCGCATCCAGCGGCTGGCCATCGTCAATTCGCCGCATCCGCTCATCTTCCAGCAATCGCTGATCGACGATGCGGAGCAACGCTCAGCATCGCAATATATCAATGCGTTCCGCAACCCGGCAATGGAGGCGGGGGTGGCACGGATGGGCATCGATGCCTTTTTCGACAAAAGCTTCGCCAAGCATGTCGACATGACGAAGATCACGCCGGAAGAACGCCAGCACTATATCGACGACTGGAGCCGGCCCGATGCGCTGACCGCGATGTTCAATTGGTATCGCGCCAGCCAGATCGTCGTGCCGGCCACTGGCGAGGAAGCCATCATGCCAGTCTGGGTCGGGCGCGGCGTACCCAAAATCCGAATTCCGGTGAGGGTTATCTGGGGACTTGAGGATCGGGCGTTGCTGCCGGTCCAGCTCGAAGGCATCGGCGAGGTCGGCGACGACGTAGAGGTTTTTCCGCTTGAAGGTGTTGGCCATTTCGCGCCGTGGGAAGCGCCGGACCAGGTCGCGGCGGCGCTCGCCCCCTTCCTTGCGCGGGACTGACCGGCTACAGGCCCGCCCACCATGACCCGCTCCATCTCGCGCTCTGCCGCCCGGCTCGCCGCCGTACAGGCGATCTACCAGCAGGAGATGGAAGGCACGCCGACGCCTCGGCTGATCCGCGAGTTCCACGATCATCGGCTTGGTGCGACGATCGAGGGCGACACCTATGCCGACGCGGAAATGAGCTTTTTCGACGACCTCGTGTCCGGAACAGCCATCCGCCGTGAAGAGATCGACGGGCTCATCGCCGACCGGCTGGCGCAAGGATGGAGCCTCGATCGCCTCGACAAGCCGATGAAGGCCATCCTGCGTGTTGGCGCCTATGAGCTGATTGCCCGGCCGGATGTCCCGGTCGCCAGCGTGATCAGCGAATATGTCGATGTCGCCGACGCCTTCTACGACAAGCGCGAAAAGGGCTTCGTCAACGGCCTGCTTGACGCCATCGCCAAGGTAGCGCGGCCCGTCGCCTAGGGGGCTTCCATCAGCCCCGTCCCCCGGGTCTATAAGCAGGTCATGAGCATCGGCGAACTTGCCTTCATCGAGCGACTGCGCGCGCTGGCGACGCATCCTGCCGCGCGCGGGCTCCAGGACGATGTCGCCGTGGTCGGCGACCTGGTGCTGACTCACGATACGATTGCGGAAGGGGTTCACTACCTTCCAGACGATCCGCCCGCGTCGGTCGGGTGGAAATTGGTCACGGTCAATCTGAGCGACCTTGCCGCAAAGGGGGCGGAACCGGTCGCCGCCCTGATGAGCGTTACGATTTCAGGCGATGGCGAGTGGGAAGACCGCTTCCTGTCGGGGGTCGCCGCCGCTTGCGAAGCCTACTCGCTTCCGCTGGTCGGCGGCGACACGATCGCGCTTCCCGCCCATGCCCCACGCGTCCTCGGCCTGACCGCGATCGGCCGCGGCGGGACATGCATCCCGTCGCGGGGAGGCGGAAAGCCGGGCGACCGTCTGTGGTTGGTCGGGACGCTTGGAGATGCGGCAATCGGCCTTGCCGCCTTGCTGGCCGATCCCAAGGCGGAAGGCCCGCTGATCGAGGCATATCGCCGGCCGGTGCCGCAGTTGGCAGCAGGGCGGGAGCTTGCGGCACATGCAACGGCGATGATGGATATTTCGGATGGCCTGTTGCTCGACGCATCGCGGCTGTGCGCGGCGAGCAGCAGCGGAGCGCGAATCGACCTCGACAGCCTGCCCCTGTCGCGGGGCTTCATCGCCGAGCGCGGATCGAATCGGAAGTCCCGCCTGTCCGCCGCAACCGGGGGCGACGATTATGCGCTGCTGGCGGCGCTTCCGGCCGGTTTCGACCCGGAATTAAGCCTTTCTTTACCTTCGCGGACCATTCTTGCCTGTATCGGCACGCTCACCGATGGCGCGGGACTGACCTTGTTCGACGCCGCGGGCGAGGTGCCGGTGCCGGAGCAACTGGGCTATGAACATCACGCTTAACGCCCGCCAATGGGTCATCGCCGTCCTCGGGCTCGCCTCCGGCATGGCGACCGCTTTGCTGCTCCACTAAGCACTTCATAACAGGCGGGTTGCCTCCGCCTGAAACCCCGCTACACATTCCCCCGCTTTTTACGGACGCACCGCCATTGGACGGCGCGGCCCCATGGTCGAATAGGGGAATTCACCACATGAACCTGGTACTTTTCGCGATTGCCTGCGGCGTCGTTGCGCTGCTCTACGGCATCCTAACCAGCCAGCAGGTGCTTCGCGCCTCCGCCGGCAATGCCCGCATGATGGAAGTCGCCGCGGCGATCCAGGAAGGCGCATCGGCCTACCTCCGCCGCCAGTATCTGACCATCACCATCGTTGGCGTCGTTGTCGCCGTCATCGTGTTCCTGTTCCTCGGGCCGCTGTCGGCCGGGGGCTTCGTCCTTGGCGCGCTGCTATCGGGCGCGACCGGCTTCGTCGGCATGAACATTTCGGTCCGGGCCAACGTCCGCACCGCCGAAGCAGCCAGTCAGGGCCTCCAGCAGGGCCTGACCATGGCCTTTCGCGCCGGCGCCATCACCGGCCTGCTGGTTGCCGGCTTGGCGCTGCTCGCGATCGCCAGCTTCTTTTATTATCTCGTCGCGATCGCCGGCAATGAACCCGGTAGTCGCGTCGTCACCAACTCGCTGGTCGCACTGGCGTTCGGCGCTTCGCTTATATCCATCTTCGCCCGTCTGGGCGGCGGCATCTTCACCAAGGCCGCCGACGTCGGCGCCGACCTCGTCGGCAAGGTCGAAGCCGGAATTCCCGAGGACGACCCCCGCAACCCGGCTGTCATCGCCGACAACGTCGGTGACAATGTCGGCGATTGCGCGGGCATGGCCGCCGACCTGTTCGAAACCTACGTTGTTACCGTAGGCGCGACGATGGTCTTGACCGCGCTGCTGATGAAGGACGCGGGCGATGCGCTGCTCCCGTTGATGAGCCTGCCGCTCCTGATTGGCGGCGTGTGCGTCCTGACATCGATCCTCGGAACTTATTTCGTCCGCCTCGGCAAGGGCACCAGCATCATGGGCGCGATGTACAAGGGCTTCGGCGTCACTGCCGTCACCTCGGCCATCGCGATCTTCTTCGCCGCTCAATATGCGCTCGGCGACCTCAATGCGCCGATGACCGCCGGCGTGACCAGCTTTACCGGCATGGACCTTTACTGGTGCATGCTGCTGGGTCTGGTCATCACCGGCCTGATCATCTGGATCACCGAATATTACACTGGCACCAACTATCGTCCGGTCCGCTCGATCGCCAAGGCGTCCGAAACCGGGCATGGCACCAACGTTATCCAGGGCCTGGCAATCAGCCTGGAATCGACCGCCATGCCGACGCTGGTCATCTGCGCCGGGATCATCATCGCCTATTCGCTTGCCGGCCTGATGGGCATCGCGTTCGCCGCCACGGCGATGCTGGCGCTGGCCGGGATGGTGGTGGCGCTCGACGCTTATGGTCCGGTCACTGACAATGCCGGCGGCATCGCCGAAATGTCCGGCCTCGACGACAGCGTCCGCGAGAAGACCGATGCGCTCGACGCGGTCGGCAACACCACCAAGGCCGTGACCAAGGGCTATGCGATCGGATCGGCCGGCCTTGCCGCGCTGGTGCTGTTCGCCGCCTACACCACCGACCTTCGCGAATTCTTCCCCGGGCTCAACGTCGATTTCAGCCTGGAGAACCCATTCGTCATCGTCGGCCTTCTGCTTGGCGCCTTGCTGCCCTATCTGTTCGGCGCGCTGGGCATGACCGCCGTCGGCCGCGCTGCGGGCGATGTGGTCAAGGACGTGCGCGAACAGTTCCGGACCAACAGCGGCATCATGGATGGATCGTCGCGGCCCGACTATGCACGGACCGTCGACCTGGTCACCAAGGCCGCGATCAAGGAAATGATCGTCCCTTCGATGCTCCCGGTCCTCGCTCCGATTGTCGTATATTTCGTGATCACCGCCGTCGCCGGCCAGGCCCAGGGCTTCGCGGCCCTCGGGGCGCTGCTTCTCGGCGTGATCGTCGGCGGCCTGTTCGTCGCCATCTCGATGACGTCGGGCGGCGGGGCCTGGGACAATGCCAAGAAGTTCATCGAGGACGGCAACCACGGCGGCAAGGGCAGCGAGGCTCACAAGGCCGCGGTCACCGGCGACACCGTTGGCGACCCGTACAAGGATACGGCGGGCCCGGCGGTCAACCCGATGATCAAGATCACCAACATCGTCGCGCTGCTGCTGCTCGCTGCGCTGGCGGCCCAGTCGGCGGTCTAGGCCCGCCGTCTACCGGTTGAAATTGGCCCCGCCCGACATGAAGTCGCGGCGGGGCCCTTTTTTATCATCCGGAGACGAGCATGACCAAAGCGATCCGAGTTCACCAACATGGCGGCCCCGACGAGATGCACTGGGAGGATGTCGCAGTCGGCGAGCCCGGGCCCGGCGAGGTCCGCCTCCGCCACACCGCGGTGGGCCTCAACTTCATCGACGTCTATCACCGCACCGGCCTCTATCCCCAGTCGCTGCCCTTCACGCCGGGTGTCGAAGGCGCCGGGGTAGTCGAAGCGTGGGCCCAGGAGTCGATGACCTTAAGCGGGGTGACCGCGTTGCCTATGCAGGCCCGATAGGCGGCTATGCCGAAGAACGGCTGATCGCGACCGACCGGTTGGTCAAACTTCCCGACGACATCAGCGACGAACAGGCCGCTGCAATGATGCTTCAGGGAATGACGGTCGACATGCTCATCCGCTCGGTGCGCCCCGTTGAAGACCGGAGACACTATCCTGGTTCACGCAGCCGCCGGCGGGGTCGGGCTGATCCTGTGCCAATGGGCTTCGGCGCTGGGCGCTACGGTGATCGGGACGGTATCGACCGAAGAGAAGGCCGAACTGGCGCGTGCCAATGGCTGCGCCCATCCTATGTCTCACCAAAAGTCAGGATTTCGTCGCGCTGGTCGATGAATTCACCGGCGGGGCCAAGCTGCCTGTCGTCTATGACTCCGTCGGTAAAGACACGTTCCTCCGCTCGCTCGACTGCCTGCAAAAGCGCGGCTTGTTGGTCAGCTTTGGCCAATCGTCCGGACCAATCGAACCATTCGCTCCCGGCCTGCTGGCGCAGAAAGGGTCGCTGTTCCTGACCCGGCCGACGCTGTTCGATTATATCGCCAGGCGGGACGACCTGGAGCAATCGGCCGCCGAGCTGTTCGAGGCGGTTCGCAGCGGTATGGTCAGAATAGACATCGGGCAGCGTTTCCCGCTTGCCAAGGTCGCCGAAGCCCATCGGGCCCTGGAAGCGCGGCAGACGACAGGATCCACGGTGCTAACAATTGGCTAGCCGCCTGCCTTTTCATCGAAGCGCACTGCGGCTATGAGCCGCCAACCGATTTTCGACATGCAAAGGATTTGAATGGCCAAGGAAGAACTTCTCGAGATGCGCGGAAGGGTGGTCGAATTGCTGCCCAATGCGATGTTCCGCGTCGAGCTGGAGAACGGCCATGAGATCCTCGGCCACACCGCGGGCAAGATGCGCAAGAACCGCATCCGCGTCTTGACCGGCGACGAAGTGCTCGTCGAACTCACGCCCTATGACCTGACCAAGGGGCGCATCACCTATCGCTTCATGCCTGGCCGTGGGGGACCCGGACCCGCCGCCGCCTGATGCGGCTGATCCTCGCTTCGGCGAGTCCGCGCCGTCTCGACCTGCTTGCCCGGATCGGCGTCACCCCCGACGCTGTCGATCCTGCCGACATCGACGAAAGCATCCCCCAGGGCGAAATTCCGCGGGTCCACGCCATGCGGCTTGCAATTGAGAAGGCGGAGGCCGTTGCCGCCCGCCATCCCGAAACCTTGGTCCTGGCGGCTGACACGGTGGTCGCGGTCGGCCGCCGAATCCTTCCAAAAGTCGAGGATGAGGCGACGCTGCGCGCCTGCATGAAGCTGCTTTCGGGCCGCCGCCATCGTGTGATGACCGGTGTGGCGCTTGCCATTCCCGGTGAGCCGACGCGAAGCAGGCTGGTCGAGACGATGATCGCGATCAAGCGGCTGAGCCTGGAGGAAATCGACTATTACGCGTCCCACGGCGAGTGGCGCGGCAAGGCGGGCGGCTATGCGCTGCAGGGCTATGGGGAAGTCTATGTCCGCCACATCACGGGAAGCTATTCCAACGTCGTCGGCCTGCCGTTGGCCGAAACGCGGCACCTCCTGAAAAGTGCTGGCTACGACCTTGCCTGATTGGCTGATCGAGGACGGCATTGGCGAGCAGAGGGCAGCGCTTGTTGAGGACGGCGAGATTATCGAAGCCCGAGTGCGCCGCGAGGGCGTGATACCCGCAGGTACCATCCTTGAAGCGCAACTGGTGGCGATCGCGCCCCGCGTGATGGTCGAGGCAGACGGCGGCGCAATTTCTGATGCCGCGCTGGGTGTCAGGCGTCAGCGAGGGAAGCCGTCTTCGGATCGAGATCATCCGCGAAGCATTGGGCGGCGCGGAAAGCTGGAAGCGAGGCCTGGCCCGCCCTACCGAGAATGGCCTGCGGCCAGCCCCGCCGCTGGCCGAAGGCACGCCAAGCCGCATCGAAGGCTGGGATGATCTGATGGAAGAGGCGCGCTCGGGGCTGGTCCGCTTCGATGGGGGCGAACTGCGGATCGAACCGACCGCGGCGATGACCATGATCGACGTTGACGGCTGGCTGGTGCCCGACAGGCTGGCGCAGATGGGCGCCTGGGCGGCCGCCTGTGCCATTCGGCGCCTCGATATCGGCGGCCCGACCGGAATCGACTTTCCCACGTTGAAGGGTCGCGAGGGGCGGCAGCAGATCGACTCGATCCTGGCTGAATATCTTCCTTCGCCCGCCGAGCGGACGGCGATGAACGGATTTGGATTCGTCCAGGTCGTGCGTCCTCGATCGAGAGCATCGCTCATCGACCTCGCAGCCGACCGTCCGGCGTTCGAGGCCCGCGCCCTTCTCCGCAGGGCGGGAGCAGAGATCGGTCCGACAAGCCTGGTCGCGCACCCGGCAGTGGTGCGGGTACTGGAAGGGCAAGGCAGCTGGATCGACCGGCTAGCCCGGCAGGTCGGCGGGGCGGTGACCTTGCGGAGCGACCAATCGCTCGCCATGTCGGCGGGCTATGCCGAGCACCCCTAAGCCCTGCCCTATCTGCGGCAAGCCGCCGTCACTTGAACACGCTCCATTCTGCAGCCGCGGCTGCAAGGATCGCGACCTGCTGAAATGGTTCGGCGAAGGTTATCGCATTCCCGGTCCGCCAGCCGAAACCGACGGGCTGGACAGCGAGGAGGACGGGGGCTAGGGACGCCTCGCTCGCGAGGCCGACCGGCCCGCAATCGTGGGCCCAGGTAGCTCAGTTGGTAGAGCATGCGACTGAAAATCGCAGTGTCGGCGGTTCGATCCCGTCCCTGGGCACCATATCAGCCAGCCAATTCGATTTTATCGACCTAAGCCCGCTTTTTCTCGACCCGTTGAATAGCATTCGCTACCACCCGGCGCATGGCTTTATCGATGATCCCCCTGCTCGCTCTGACGAGCCAGGCGTCCGCCTCGCTGGTGGCCGTCGAAGGCCCAAAATTACTTGGCGCGCCCGTGGAATTCTACCTGTTCGGCCTCACCTTGCTCGGCGTCGCGACACTGCATCGGCGCGCGTTGACGGTAACGTTGATCGGCTTCGCGGTCATCTTCGCTTATGAGACGTTGCTCTCCAGCTATCCGACGGGGCGAGGCTGGGACGCGCTGCTGCTGCACGCCGACCATGAATGGATCACCGTCACCAACCTTTTCCTGCTGCTGGTGGGATTTTCGGTGCTGTCCAATCAGTTCGAGCAGAGCAATATTTCCGATCACCTGCCCAACTATTTGCCCGACAACTGGACCGGCGGCCTGGTCCTGCTGGCAATCGTCTTCGTGCTATCTGCCTTCCTCGACAATATCGCCGCGGCGGTCCTCGGCGGAATCATGGCCAAGCACGTCTACAAGGGGCAAGTCCGGGTCGGATTCCTGGCGGCGATCGTCGGCGCGTCCAATGCTGGCGGAGCAGGAAGCGTCATCGGCGATACTACGACCACCATTATGTGGCTCAACGGCGTTTCACCCGTGGCCGTTTTGCCCGCCTTCGTCGCGGCCGGCGCGGCGTTCGCCGTTCTCGGCCCGCTCGGCGCCCTGATCCAGCATCGTCATCAACCGATCCTGGCCCATGACGAGCCCGGCCATCCATTGCAGTGGCGCCGCATCTGGATCGTGGTCGCGATCCTGCTCGTTGCCGTGACCGCGAACGTCACCGCGAATTTGTTGAGCGAGGGTGAGGAAACGGCGCCTTGGCTCGGGCTTGCGCTCTGGTGTGCCATTTTTGCGACCAGCTTTATCGCCCGTCCCGACTGGTCGGTCACCGGCGCCGCGGCGAAGGGCGCACTTTTCCTGACCGCGCTGGTCATGTCGGCGTCACTGATGCCGGTGCACGGCTTGCCGCCGGCGACCTGGCAGTCGGCCTTGGGACTTGGTCTGCTGTCGTCAATATTCGACAATATTCCACTGACGGTGCTTGCGCTCCGGCAGGGTGGATATGACTGGGCGGTGCTTGCCTATGCCGTAGGCTTCGGCGGATCCATGCTATGGTTCGGTTCGTCTGCGGGCGTGGCGCTCACCAACCTCTTCCCAGAAGGACGCTCGGTTGTCCGCTGGGTTCGAGGCGGCTGGTTCATTCCGATCGCTTATATCGTCGGCTTTTTCGTCATGCTTGCCCTGCTGGGCTGGCATCCCAGCCCCGAGAATCTCGCGGGCAAATAGGGATGGCCAACCAGCAGAAGTTTGAACGGAATGCGGCATTCGCCCTGATCGCGGCAGCCGCACTGGCGCTGATTGCGGCCAATGGGCCGTTATCGTCAGCCTATGATCAACTGCTGCACTGGAAAATCGGCCCGGAAATGCCGCGCGTGGGGCGAATGTCATTTCACCATTGGGTCGCCGACGGACTGATGGCGATTTTCTTCCTGCTCGTCGGTCTGGAAGTAAAGCGCGAATGGTATCAGGGCCGGCTAGCGAGTCCCGCCCAGCGCCGGCTGCCGATCGTGGCCGCCGTCGCCGGCATGTTGGTCCCCGCCCTGATTTTCGCCGTGGTGGTCGGCGGTGACCGGGATCTCATGCGCGGCTGGGCGATCCCGGCGGCCACCGACATCGCCTTCGCTATTGGCGTCCTCGCCATCCTGGGAAGCCGCGTCCCTCCATCAATCAAGCTGTTGCTAGTGACGATCGCCATCGTCGATGACGTGGGCGCGGTCCTGATCATCGCCCTTTTCTACACCACCGGTCTGGACGTCGTTGCGCTTGGCGGCGCCTTGGCGGTGGCGGGCGCGATGGCGGCGCTTGGCCAGTTTGGCGTTCGGCGTCTTTGGCCCTTCATCCTGGGCTTCGCTTTGCTATGGCTGCTGATGCTGGCGAGCGGGGTTCATACGACGGTCGCGGGCGTGATCGCGGCCCTGACGATTCCGCTTGGACAGGGAGAGGCCCATTCGCCGCTGCATCACCTGGAACACCAAATCCATGGCTGGGTCATGTTCGGCATCGTGCCCCTGTTCGGCTTCGTGTCGGCCGGAGCGCCGATCCCTGTCGAGGTGACGCAATTCCTGCAACCGCTGCCGCTTGCCGTCTTGCTGGGCCTGTTTATCGGCAAGCAGTTGGGCGTCTTTGGCGCCGTCTGGATTTCGGTACGAAGCGGCCTCGCTCCCCAACCCGAGGGGGCGACATGGCGCGACCTGTACGGCGCCGCGACGTTGTGCGGCATCGGTTTCACCATGAGTTTTTTCATTGGCGAGCTCGCATTTCCCGGCGACCTTGCGCGCATTGACCAAGCCAGGGTCGGAACCCTGCTCGGATCATTGGCGTCGGCCGTCGCGGGCTATTTCCTGCTTCGTCCGCCGGCGATCGCAGAACCGAGCGAAGAGGAGCTTGGTCAGGCGCACGAGATTTTCGGCGCTACCCACCGGCATTGAGCACGGGCCGGCTAACGCCAACGCTTCTCCAGCGCGGCCTTCTCAGCCGCGGGGTCGAACGGTTCGCCGGCGATTTTTTCGTCGATCAGCGCGGCCAGGCGCGGGTCTTCGCCGGCGGCCATGCGATAGTCGGTACTGGCGTTCGGTGAGGTGCCGAACAAGCCGTCGACCCGCCAGTCATCGCCTTCACGGCAGGCAAGACCGCTGCCTTCGGCGCCGCTGAAGCTGCGGCAGATGGCGCCGGCACGGTCCCGGAATGTCAGCCCGACGCGCACCCGTTTGTCGCCGCCCGCCGAAGCAAGTTGCGAGTTCGAGCGCCCGATCTAGTGAAGCCGCCGCGACAAGCGCTCCGTTACGGCTCTCGATCGGGGCCCCCGACCGGTTGTCTACGAACTGACCTGCAACAATTCCAACCGCCAGCGTTGCCGCCATCGCCGCCCATTGGGGCACGCCGTACGACGGGCGCCGATCGTCACGCGTAGACCGCATCGACTTTAGATCGACAATATTGGCCGAACCGAACCGCGGGGGTGGAACCTCTTGCCCAAGCACCCGATCGAACGCACCGCGAAGCTGCGCCTCCACTCGACGATACTGTTCGGCCTTTGCCTGCAAAACAGGATCGGCGGCGACGCGCGCTGCAACCTTCTCGGCTTCCTTGCCCTCTAGCTCGCCATCGAGCCAGGCATAGAAGAATTCTTCGTCGGTCATCTCACCCACCTTCGCCCAACAGAGCGAGCAATGCCTGGCGTCCTCGCACCAAACGGCTCGACACGGTGCCGATCGGCTGGCCCAGGATTTCCGCCGCCTCGCGATAACCGAAGCCATCGATGAGGATCAGTGCAACGACTTCGCGCTGCTCTTCGGGAAGCCGCTGCATGGCGGCCATCGCCTTGCCCAGGTCGATTGCTGCCTCGGTCGCCGAAGTCGGATCGTGGCCGATCAACTCCGCATTCTCGGGGGGCGCCTCGTGAGCTCCGCGCCGGCTGCGCGCCCGCACCGTGTCGATCCAGACGGTACGGCAGATCCGGAAGATCCAGCTGTCGAACCGCGTTCCGGCATGGAACTGATCGAACGAGTTGAACGCTTTCTCCGCGGTCATCTGCGCAAGATCGTCCGCATCCGCCGGATCGCGGGCCAGCGCATAGGCGAAGCGCCTGAGGCGAGGCCAAACGGCGGCGAGCTCGGAATCGAACGGCAAAGGGGACGTCATTGCACCTCATGCGGATGAAACGGCGCGCGTTCGACGTTTCATCCCCAACGCCATAAGAAAAGGTTCAACAATGTCCAAGCGCCCGATTTTTACCGCGATCCTGCTCGCGACGATGGCTACTTCCGTGGCCTCGGCTCAATTGCTGGGCGGCGCGGGCGGTCCCTTGGGCGGGGTAACGGGACCGGTTGGCGGAGTCATCGGCCAGGTTGGAAACTCCGTCGATCGGACTGTCGGTCAAGTCACCGGCCAACCGTCCAGCCCATCTTCATACGTCAACCCGGCACGACCGGTCTCGCTGGACGCGGTTAGCAGACCGCTTGGCACCGTCACGGCCGCCGCGCCGCTCCTGTCCGACATCCGCAAGGCACGGCTTGCAGCCCTGATCCGGACCAACCGCGACACGCTGGATCGTGACAGCGAGGGTCAGCCGGTGCGCAAGGGTGAGCTCATCGTGACCGATCCTGATCCCGCGTCACTGGCGCTTGCCCAGCGCGCGGGTTTCCGCGTGGCGAAGGACGAGCAGGCGGGTGACCTCGGCATCCGCATGGTAACCCTCCTCCTCCCGCGAAAGATGGATGTCCGCGACGGATTGAAGGCGCTGCGCAGGGCCGCTCCGGCGCTCCAGGCCGACTTTAACCATATCTATGAGCCAGCGGGCGGCGCGCTTCTTCCCGCCACCGCCGCGACGCTTGCAGCGGCCTCGCTGCGTCCAGGAACTCGCATCGCGATGATCGACGGCGGCGTCGCCTCGCACCCATCGCTCGCGCGGGCGGGCATCGAACAGCGCGGCTTCGCAGGACCTGCGCAGCCCACCGGGCACGGGACGGCCGTGGGGTCGTTGCTGGTCGGCGAGCAAGCAGCTTTTCGAGGCGCGGCGCGCGGCGCCCAGTTGTTCGTCGGCGACGTTTATGGCGGCAATCCGGCGGCCGGCTCGGCGACCGCAATCGTTCGAGCGCTCGCCTGGGCCGCGTCCAAGAAACCGTCGGTCATCAACATCAGCCTTGTCGGTCCGGCCAACCGGACGCTTGCTAGGGCAATCGGTGCGCTACGGGCGCGTGGCATCGCTCTGGTGGCGGCAGTCGGCAACGATGGGCCGGCCGCACCACCGCAATATCCCGCCTCCTATCCGGGAGTCGTTGCGGTGACGGGTGTCGATGCCGGCAACCGCGCGCTGCGCGAGGCGGGTCGGTCGACGCACCTCGATTTCGCCGCACCGGGCGCCGACCTCGCCGCAGCGCTGCCGGGCAGGGGCTATACCGAGGTGAGGGGCACCAGCTTCGCGGCGCCATTTGTCGCCGCCCGACTGGCGGCGGCCGGCACCGCCGCGCGCCTTTCCGCCGAAGCACAGCCGGGCAAAGGCAAGGTCGGTCGGGGAATCATTTGCGGCTCCTGCGGCATTCCTCCCAAAGCCGTCGGTCTCAAATAATTTTTTGCAGTGGCGGGATGAAGCGCCGCACGGGCGCCGTTTTCCTCTTCAGACGGGGCGGCACGCCGCCTCTCGCATGAGGAGAACCAATATGTTCAAGACCAAGATTCTCGCCATTGCCTTTGCGGGTTCCGCGCTCGTTGCGGCTCCGGCTTCGGCGCAGCTTTTGGGCGGCGGCGCCAGCGGCGGCCTGGGCGGCGCGGTGTCGGGCGCGCTCGGTGGCGGCGCCAGCGGCGGCCTGCTCGGCAATGGTTCGATCGTCGGCAACGCGACCGGCGCGATCAGCAACACCGTCAACGGCAGCGTTTCGTCAAATCGCTCGGTCGATGCGCGTAGCGGCCGCGCCAGCGCCAATGCCGGCCTCGCCGGGTCGGTAAGCAGCGTCGCAAATGGCGCGATTGGCGCCAACGGCCTCGGCCAATCGATCGGCCTTGCCGGTTCGTCGTCGGCCGACGGTTCGGCCAGCGGCAGCGCGGGTGCCAGCGCCCAACTGATCGGCACCGACCAGGTCGCCAATACGGTCGGCGCTGTCCGGGACCGCGCCACAGGTGTGGTGAACAATGTCCGCGACCGCGCGACCACGGCCGCCGGCAACGTCCGCGACCGTGCAGGCAATCTTGCCGGAAGTGCGAGCGGAAGCCTCAGCGGTTCGGTCAGCGGTAGCGCCAGCGGCTCGGCCGACACCAACGACGACTAAGCCTTTCTAAAGGCCCCCAGCCGCCGGGCTCGCCCCTCCTCCTTGGGGCGGGCCCGGTTTGCTGTCCGGTTGACGCGGGCGTGTCCGGTCCCGATGAAATGTCCTCATGAAACAAATCCTTGCCGCCGCCTTGCTCGCCGTTTCCGCCGCCGCCTGCCACGATGAGGTACCCAAACCCGACGACCGCGTCGGCGCCATCGCGCGCGACTATGTCCTGCTCAGCCTGGAGATTGGAGAGAAGGAGGAAGGCTACATCGACGCCTATTACGGCCCTCCCGACCTTCAGGCCCGAGCCAAGGCGCAGGCGCCGAGCTTGACGCTCCCGGAGCTCGCCAAGCGCGTCGAGGCTCTCCAGGCCCGCGTCGCGGCAGTGCCGTCGCAGGGCGATTCGCTCGATGCCCGGCGAGTCCGCTTTCTCACGGCACAGCTAACGGCTGCGGCCACCCGGCTACGGATGATGCAGGGTGAGAAGCTGACCTTCGCCGAAGAAGCCCGTGGCCTGTTCGGCGTCGCGCCGGAATTGAAACCGCTTCCCACCTATGACCCCGTGCTGGCGAAGATCGAGACCATGCTTCCCGGAAACGGCACCCTGGCCGACCGGGTCGACTCGTTTCAGAACCGATTCAACATCCCGACCGAGCGGTTGAAGCCGACCTTCGACGCCGCCATCGCCGAATGCAAACGTCGGACGACCCAGCATATCGCGCTCCCGAAGAACGAGAGTTTCGAGCTGGAGTTCGTTACCGGCAAGAGCTGGGGCGGCTACAATTATTACAAGGGCAACGCCCACAGCCTGATCCAGGTCAACACCGACCTTCCGATCCGCATCAGCCGCGCGGTCGACCTCGGCTGCCACGAAGGCTATCCAGGCCATCATGTGCTCAATGCACTGCTCGAGGAGAGGCTGACCAAGGGCAGGGGCTGGGTCGAATTCAGCGTCTACCCACTTTATTCACCGCAATCGCTGATCGCGGAAGGCTCGGCCAATTACGGCATCGACCTCGCCTTCCCCGGCGACGAGCAACTCGCATTCGAGACCGCGACGCTCTATCCGCTGGCCGGCTTGCCCACCGCAGACGCCGCCAAATATCTCACACTATCGAAGGCGATGCGCGATCTGGCCGGCGCCCGCTTCACCATCGCCCGCGACTATCTCGAGGGTCGGATCACGCGGGCAGAGGCGGTAAAGCTCGAGCCAGAAATATCAGCTGGTATCAAAGGAGCGGGCCGAGAAGAGCCTCGACTTCACCGACCAGTATCGCACCTACGTCATCAACTACGGCCTCGGCCAGGACATGGTCCGCGCCTATGTCGAGGCGGCTGGTCCCGACCCCGAGGCGAAGTGGGCGCGGATGGAGAAGATCCTGTCCGAGCCGACGCTGCCGAGCGACCTGAGGCCCTAAAGCTTCCCCGTCAGCTCCGGCACGATCTTGAACAGGTCGCCGACCAGGCCGATGTCGGCGACCTGGAAGATCGGGGCTTCCTCGTCCTTGTTGATGGCGACGATCGTCTTGGAATCCTTCATGCCGGCGAGGTGCTGGATCGCTCCGGAAATGCCGATCGCGATATAGACGTCCGGCGCGACGATCTTGCCGGTCTGGCCGACCTGATAATCGTTGGGCGCATAGCCGGCATCGACCGCAGCTCGCGAGGCTCCGACCGCCGCTCCGAGCTTGTCGGCGAGCGGGTCGAGCAGGCCGTGGAACTGGTCGTTGGAGCCGAAGGCGCGGCCGCCGGAGACGATGACCTTGGCGCTGGTCAGTTCCGGCCGCTCCGACTTTGACAGCTCGGCCCCGACGAAGCTCGACCTGCCCGACGCGGCGCCGGCATCGATCGCCTCGACCGTTCCGACTGCCGCCTTCGGTCGCGGCCTTGTCGAATGCAGTTCCGCGAACGGTGATGACCTTCTTCGTGTCCTTCGGTCCTGACCGTGGCAATGGCGTTGCCGGCGTAGATCGGGCGGGTGAAGGTCGATTCATCCTCGACCGACAAAATGTCCGAAATCTGCATGACGTCGAGCATCGCCGCGACCCGCGGGGCGATGTTCTTGCCGGTGGTCGTGGCGGGCGCGAGGAAGGCGTCGTGATCGGCCATCAGCGCGATGGCGATCGGCGCGACGTCTTCGGCGAGCTGATGTTCCAAGTGAGCGGCGTCGGCCACATGGACCTTGCCGACGCCGGCGATTTTCGCCGCGGCCTGGCGATGCGCGTCGACGCCCTTGCCGGCAACCAGCAGATGAACCTCGCCCAGTTGCGACGCGGCGGTAACGGCGGCCAGGGTCGCGTCCTTGACGCGCCGCCGTCATGTTCGACGAGGACCAGCGTCTTTCATTTCGCAACTCCCAGGCTTTCAACTTGCCACCAGCTCATCGACCGAGCCGACCTTCACGCCGGCCTGGCGCTTGGGCGGCTCGACGATTTTCAGCGTTTCCAGCCTCGGCGCGACATCGATTCCGAAATCGCCCGGCGACTTGGTCACCAGCGGCTTCGACTTGGCCTTCATGATATTGGGCAGCGAGGCATAGCGCGGCTCGTTGAGACGCAGGTCGGTGGTGACGATCGCCGGCAGTGTTCAGCTTCACCGTTTCCAGTCCGCCGTCGACTTCGCGGGTGACGGTGACGTCGCTTCCGGCGATTTCGACCTTCGATGCGAAGGTGCCCTGCGGCCAGCCCAGCAGCGCGGCCAGCATCTGGCCGGTCTGGTTGCTGTCGTCGTCGATCGCCTGTTTGCCGAGGATCACCAGCCCGGGCTGCTCTTCCTCCGCGACGCCCTTCAAAATCTTCGCGACCGCCAGCGGCTCGACATCCTCGTCGGTCTGGACGAGCACTGCCCGGTCGGCGCCCATCGCCAGCGCGGTGCGGAGCGTTTCCTGCGCCTTGGCCGGACCGATAGAGACAACGACAATCTCGGTCGCCGCGCCCTTTTCCTTGAGACGAATGGCCTCTTCTACCGCGATTTCGTCGAACGGGTTCATCGACATTTTGACGTTGGCGAGATCAACGCCCGAGCCGTCCATCTTAACCCGCGGTTTGACGTTGTAATCGATCACTCGTTTGACGGCGACGAGCAGTTTCATCCCTTCACCCTTTCATCCCATGCGCCGTAATCGGCAATCAATCCGGCAAACTCGCTTTCCGGCGGAAACCCTTCGTAAGAGCGGACCGCCCCGCAGGAGGCTCCCGGCAACGCCTCGTCGCAGGCCATTTCCACATAAGGCCGATGGAGGGGGGCGTCGTCGAACATCGAGGTGCGCACGTTCACAAATCCCTCAATTTCCTTGGCGGTGGTGAACATCCAACTCATGCAGTCCCGGCAAAACTGTTGGTTCGGGCCGGTTTTCAGACCGCCACGTACGGTATTGCCCTTCGTCAGGGCAAATCGGTCCTCCGGATAAAGGCTGCTCATCGAATAGGCCCCGCCCGTCATTCGCTGACAGCCTGTGCAGTGGCATGCCATCGTGATTAGCGGCGCGCCCTTCGCCTCGAAGCGGACGCCACCGCACCGGCACTGCCCCGGATGCGCTGCATCGCTCACGCGGCGACCTTCACCTGCGCGACGATCTTCCGCGCCGCATCGCCCAGATCGTCGGCACTCACGATCGGCAGGCCAGAATTGGCGAGGATATCCTTGCCCTGCTGAACATTGGTGCCTTCGAGACGGACGACCAGAGGCACGTCGAGGTTCACTTCCTTGGCCGCCGCGACGATGCCGTCGGCGATGATGTCGCACTTCATGATACCACCGAAGATATTGACCAGGATGCCTTTCACCGCGGGATCGCTGAGAATGATCTTGAAGGCGGCAGTGACCTTTTCCTTCGAGGCGCCGCCGCCGACGTCGAGGAAATTGGCCGGGAAGGCGCCGTTCAATTTGATGATGTCCATCGTCGCCATGGCGAGCCCGGCGCCGTTGACCATGCAGCCAATGTCCCCGTCGAGCTTGATGTAGGCGAGGTCGTACTTTGACGCCTCGATCTCCATCGGATCTTCTTCGCTCAGGTCGCGCAGCCCGGCCAGGTCCTTGTGGCGGAACATCGCGTTGCTGTCGAAGCCGACCTTGGCGTCGAGCACCAGCAGCTTGGCCCCGGAATCCTTGGCGTCGGTGACCGCCAGCGGATTGATTTCGATCTGCGAGGCGTCGGTGCCGATGAAGGTGTCGTACAGCTTGGCGAGCACATGGGCCGCCTGCTTGGCAAGGTCGCCGGAAAGCCCGAGCGCCGCCGCGACCGCGCGGCCATGATGCGGCATCAGGCCGGTTGCCGGGTCAATCGTGATCGTCTCGATTTTTTCCGGCGTGTCATGCGCGACCGCTTCGATGTCCATGCCGCCCTCGGTCGACGCGACCACCGCGATACGGCCCGTCCCGCGATCGACGAGCAGCGCCAGATAGAATTCCCTGGCGATGTCGACGCCGTCGGTGATGTAGAGGCGCTGGACCTGCTTGCCGGCATCGCCGGTCTGGATGGTGACCAGCGTCTTGCCCAGCATCTCTTGGGCATGCGCACGGACTTCTTCGATCGACCGGGCGAGGCGAACACCGCCCTTGGCGTCGGGCCCAAGCTCCTTGAACTTGCCCTTGCCGCGGCCGCCGGCGTGAATTTGCGCCTTGACCACCCACAACGGCCCGGGAAGCGCTTCCGCGGCTTTCACCGCTTCCTCGACGCTCATCGCCGCATGGCCGGCGGGCACGGGCACGCCGAACTTCGCGAGCAATTCCTTGGCCTGATATTCGTGGATGTTCATTGCTTGTCCCGTGCGATCAGATTGCCGCGCCCTAAAGCAGATTGCGGCTGCCAATGAAAGGCCGCCTTACGTTCACTAAAGACACGGAGATGGGCGCCTTTTCGTGTGAACTTAACCAATGGTGGATCGGGCATGACGGTTGCAGGGGGACCGGCAATACCCATCGTCAAGACACTAGACGCGACAGTGCCCTGTAGGACAGGATTTTCAAACCGTGACCGAGTCCAACCCCCGCAAGATCATCCATGTCGACATGGACGCCTTCTATGCGTCGGTCGAACAACGCGACGATCCCAGCCTGAAGGGAAAGCCGGTGGCGGTCGGTGGCGGTCATCGGGGTGTAGTCGCGGCCGCGAGTTACGAGGCGCGCAAGTTCGGTGTGCGATCGGCGATGCCCTCGGTCACCGCGAAACGGCGCTGTCCCGATCTGATCTTCGTCAAACCCCGCTTCGACGTCTATCGCTCCGTGTCGAACCAGATCCGGGCGATCTTCGCCGACTATACCGATCTGATTGAACCGCTCAGCCTCGACGAGGCCTATCTCGACGTGAGCGAGGACCGCCGAGGATTGGGTACGGCGCGCGCCATTGCCGAGGAAATTCGCGCCCGCATAAACGCTGAAACCGGCCTGACCGCCTCCGCCGGGGTGAGCTATTGCAAGTTCATCGCCAAGCTCGCGAGCGACCAGAACAAGCCCGATGGCATCTGCGTCATCCCGCCGCATAAGGGCGCAGCTTTCGTCGCCACGCTGCCGGTCAAGCGGTTTCACGGCGTCGGTCCGGTCACCGCCGCAAAGATGGAGCGGCTCGGCATCCTGACCGGCGCCGACCTCGCTGCCTGGCCGATCGAGCAGCTGGAAGCGCATTTCGGATCGTCGGGCCGCTGGTATTGGCGCATCGCCCGCGGCATCGACGAGCGCGAGGTCAGGCCGGACCGGCCTTACAAGTCGGTCAGCGCCGAGCGGACCTTCGACGTCGACTATTCCAAGGCCGACGATCTGCGCCGCGAAGTCGCCCGCGTGGCCGGTTATGCCTGGCAGCGGATCGAGCGTGCCGGGGTCAAGGGCCGGACGGTCACGCTGAAGGTCAAATTTGCCGATTTCACGCTGATTACCCGCTCCAAAAGCTTTGCTGCCCCGGTCGCCGACCTGGCTGCGTTCGAAGCGGCCGGACTGGCGCTTTTGGACGCTATTCTGCCGGTTTCGAAGGGAATCCGGCTTCTCGGCCTGGGCCTTCATTCGATGATTGAAGCCGGCGAAGGCTCCCCGGAGCAACTTGGACTCGCGATTTAGAGATTTTTCTGTTATATAATGGTCATCGGCCGTCGCGCCCTGCGGCGGTCGTTCCATACAGGATCAAAATCCACAAAGGCCAAAGCTGGGACCGGGGGGTCGCTATTGGGGGGCGATACGGTGCGTAGCTGTTTTGGCGCCCTGTGGACATTGAGAAAGGTGACGGAATGGCTTTGAAAGCCCTTAGCTTCGATGTTGGCGATTATGTGGTGTACCCCAAACATGGTGTTGGCCGGGTGGTCGAACTGCAAAGCACCGAAATCGCCGGGACCCGTCTCGACCTCTACGTGCTTCGTTTCGAGAAAGAAAAAATGACCCTTCGCGTGCCCGTCGCCAAGGCGGACTCGATCGGCATGCGCAAGCTGTCGAGCGACAAGACCATGAAGGACGCGCTCGAAACGCTGAAGGGCAAGCCCAAGGTCAAGCGCACCATGTGGTCGCGCCGCGCGCAGGAATATGAAGCGAAGATCAACTCGGGCGACCTGACTTCGATCGCCGAGGTGACCCGCGACCTCTTCCGCGCCGACGACCAGCCCGAGCAGAGCTATTCGGAGCGGCAGATTTTCGAGGCCGCTTCGTCGCGCCTGGCGCGCGAGCTCGCCGCGATGGAGCAGGTCGACGAAAAGACTGCGCTGGCGAAGATCCTCGAGATCCTCAACAAGGCCGCCGCGATCCACAACAAGGCGAAAGAGGCCGCGAACGTCTGATCGGCGACCTCCCTTACGACCATGACGAGGGGCGCTTTCGGGCGCCCCTTTTCTTTTGCGGTTGCGCTTTGCGTCCGCGTTGGTGTATTATGCATGCAATACGCTAACGGGAGACTTTCATCATGCATCGCTTCGCTTATGCCGCCACGGCCGCGCTGATCGCCGGGGCTTGTCACATGTCGGTCGACGCCGAAGAACGCGATCCGGGCCCTGAGGTGAGCCGCAACTTCCAGGTCGGCGCCTTCGAGAAGATCGCGGTAGCGGGACCTTATGAAGTCAATGTGGTCACCGGCGGAGCGCCGGGAGTCAGCGCCAAGGGCGGTCAAAACCTTCTCCAGGAAACCGACGTGGTGGTCGAGGGCGATACGCTCAAGATCATGCCCAAGAAGCACAAGGGGATTCGCTGGAACTGGAGATCACGGCAAGGCAGTATTCACCGTTAACGCAGCCGCGTTGCGGGCCGCCGCGATCGCCGGATCGGGCGGAATCACGGTCGACAAGGTCGCCGGCGATTTCGATGGGGACGTCGCCGGGTCGGGCGACCTTCGCCTCGCCTCGGTCACGGGCGGCAAGATCAAGCTGTCGATCGCCGGGTCGGGTGACGTCAGCGCGGCGGGCAGAGCCGATAGCGTCGACCTGTCGATCACCGGATCGGGCGATATCGACGCCGGCGGATTGGCCAGCCAGCGGGCCGACGTATCGATCGCCGGTTCGGGCAATATCGCCGCTAACGCCAGCGCGACCGCAGACGTGTCGATCATGGGATCGGGCGACGTGGCGATCACCGGCGGCGCAAAATGCACCGTGTCCAAGCACGGATCGGGCAACGTTCGCTGCTCTTAAATCGCCGCCTTTGACGCTTCGTTAACCATGTGGCGCGAGGATGGGCGGATGATCGACCGCTTGCCCATCCTCGCGCTGCTGGCGCTCGCCAGCCTTCCGGCCAGCGTGCCGGTTCTTGGCGCCCCCTCGCCTGCGCAACGCAACTATAGCGTCACCAGCTTCGACCGCATCCGGGTCGACGGTCCCTATGAGGTCCGCCTCAAGACCAATGTCGCGCCTTTTGCCCGGGCCAGCGGGTCGGCAGCCGCGCTCGATGGCGTGTCGGTCAAGGTCGAAGGACGAACCCTGATCGTCAGGCCGGCGAGCGGCGGATGGGGCGGCTATCCTGGGGAGAGGGCCGGGCCGGTCACGATCGAACTTGGCACCCATGACCTTGGCACTGCCTGGATCAACGGGGCGGGAACGCTGATTGTCGACCGGGTGCGGGGATTGAGCTTCGACCTTGCGCTCCAGGGTGCCGGGTCGGCGCGGGTCGATGCGGTCGATGTCGACCAGATGAAGCTGGGCCTGTCGGGCGCCGGGACCGTCCGCATGGCCGGCCGGGCCGCCAAAATGACGGCGACGGTGCGCGGCACTTCGTCGCTGGATGCCGAGGCGTTGCAGGTGAAGGATGCGGTGATCGGGGCGGAAGGCCCGTCGATGGTCCGCGCCACCGTGACCAATGCCGCCAAGGTCGATGCACTGGGCCTGGCTTCGGTGACGCTTGCCGGAAAGCCTGCCTGCACGGTGAACGCCAAGGGATCGGCCAGCGTCACCGGCTGCAAATAGTTAGACCAGCGCCAGCGCGGCAAGCTTTCCATAAAGCCGCGGCGGCAGATCGCTGAGCCCGGACCCGTCGCTCTCGCCGGTCGGCGCATCCTCCTCTTCCAGATATCGCCAGCCCTGGTGGGCTCGCTTGGGCTTAGGTGGCAACAACTCCACCTGTGCCGAGCAGACGATGTCGATCCGGCCGTCGCTGCGATCGTCGAAGCGGAGGATTTCCTGCCTGGCGACGATGCGGTGCTTGACGATCCAGTGAAGCGAGCCGCCGACCAGCTCCGCCATCCGCTTTGGCCGCATCCGGGTAGGTACGCGTACCACTTCGCCGCTCACTCTCCGTGCGATGCGATTCTGCAGCGCCTCGACGCTGGCGCAGCCGACCGCAACCTTGGTGAGATGAAGGGGCACCGCGCCCAGATAGGGGAACGCGTCCCTCCAATCAAAGGCTTAGGGAACGAGGCCCGCCGTCGTCGCGAGCCCGAGGAACACCAGGAAACCCATTGAATCGGTGACCATCGTCACGAACACGCTGGACGCGACCGCCGGGTCGGCACCGGCCCGTTCGAGCGCCAGCGGGACCAGCACTCCAGCCAATCCAGCAATGACGATATTGGTCAGCATCGCTGCGGCGATCACGCCGCCTAGCTGGGGCGAGCCGAGAATTAAAGTGACCGCGACGCCTATCAGGACCGCGATCGTCAGCCCATTCATCAGGGCCACCCGGATTTCGCGGGTGACCGCTCGCCAGCGGTTGGACCCGGTAAGCTGATTGGTCGCAATGGCGCGGACCGTCACGGCCAGCGTCTGGGTTCCCGCATTGCCGCCGACGCCCGCGACGATCGGCATCAACACCGCAAGGATAGCCAGCCGCTCGATCGAATGTTCGAAAAAGCGGATCACGGACGAGGCGACCAGCGCGGTCATCAGGTTCGCCGCAAGCCAGCGAACACGTTCCTTATAGGTGTCGACGATTGGCTCGTTGATGTCGCCGTCGCCCGCGCCCGACAGCAGCAGGGCATCCTCGCCGGCCTCTTCCTGGATGATGTGAACGATGTCGTCGACCGTGATCATCCCGACCAGCCGCCCGGACGGGTCGACGACGGCCGCCGAGATGAGCGCATATTTCTGGAACTTGAGCGCCACTTCCTCCTGATCGAGGTCGACCGGGATCAGCGTCTGCTTGCGCATCATGATTTCGCTGACCGGCACGGTGCGCGGCGAGCGCAGGATGGTCGACAGCTTGCACGTGCCGACCGGATGATGGGCCGGCGACACCACGAACACTTCCCAGAAATCGGTCGCCAGCCCGTCGCCCGCGCGGAGGTAGTCGATGACCTGGCCGACCTGCCAATGCTCTGGCACCGCGATCAAGTCGCGCTGCATCAGGCGACCGGCGGACTCTTCGGGATAGGTCAGCGCTTCCTCGACCGCGGCGCGGTCGTCGGGCTCCATCGCGCGCAGAACGGCGAGTTGCTCGTCGGCCTCGAGATCCTCGAGAATCGCCACCGCGTCGTCGGTGTCGAGTTGGGCGGCGAGGTCGGCGACCTGCTGCGGCTCCATCTCGTCGATCACATCCTCGCGGACGTGGTCGTTGAGTTCCGCATAGACTTCGGCGTCGACAATCCCCGCCAGCGCCTCGATCAGGTCGGCACGCTCGTCGTTCGGGGCGAGCTCGATCAAGTCGGCGATGTCGGCGGGATGAAGGCCGGTGACCAGCGCCCGCGCAGCCTCGTCGTCGCCATCGGCGACCGCATCGAGCACTTCGCGCACGAAACTTGCGCGCAGATGGTCTTCCTTGTCGTGGACCCGGTCTTCGAAAGGGGCGCCTTCGGGCTGGTGCGGCGGGGTGGCGATGATGTCGCTGTCGCTCATGCCTCATCCCCTCGCCCAGCGTTGCCGGGGCTTCCTATGCCCGGCCGCGCACTGGCGCAACCCGCGGCGGGACCCTACATGGCGGCCTTGATTCCAGGAAACCAAGGACAAGATGATGGCCGACGCCAATACCCTGACCCTCACCCTTTCGACCGGCGGCGACGTCGTCATCAAGCTTCGCCCCGACCTGGCCCCGGGCCATGTCGATCGTATCAAGAGCCTTGCCAGCGACGGCTTCTACGACGGGGTCCTGTTCCACCGCGTCATCCCCGGCTTCATGGCCCAGGGCGGCGATCCCACCGGGACCGGAATGGGGGGATCGAAGCAGCCCGACCTGAAAGCCGAGTTCAATGACGAGCCGCACGTGCGCGGAACCTGTTCGATGGCCCGCGCGCAGAGCCCGGACAGCGCCAACAGCCAGTTTTTCATCTGCTTCGACGACGCGCGCTTCCTCGACAATCAATACACCGCCTGGGGCAATGTCGAGAGCGGCATGGAGTTTGTCGACGCCCTGCCCGTCGGCGAGCCGCCGCGCGAGCCCGGCAAGATCGTCAAGGCGACGGTCGCGTAGCATGGCCGCATCGATCGCCCTGGTCACCGGCGCGTCGGCTGGCCTTGGCGTCGATTTCGCCAGGCAGCTGGCGGCGCGCGGCGATCGATTGGTCCTGGTCGCGCGGCGCAAGGACCGGCTTGACGCGCTCGCCAGCGAGCTTGGCAATGCGCGAGCGGTCGAGATGGACTTGAGCGAGCCCGGCGCGGCAGGGCGGCTGATGGCCGATCTGGCCGCCCATGGCGAACAGGTCGACCTGCTGGTCAACAACGCCGGATATGGGCTGGCCGGCAAGGTCGCCGACTTGGACGGAAAGCGCCAGCGGCAGATGATCGACCTCAACTGCGGCGCGCTGGTTGAGCTGGCTCATGCGGTGCTGCCCGGCATGATCGAGCGCAAGCAAGGGCGCATCCTCAACGTCGCGTCGACGGCCGCCTTCCAGCCGGGTCCCGGAATGGCGGTATATTTCGCGACCAAGGCATTCGTCCTGTCATTCAGCGAGGCGCTGCACGAGGAAGTGCGGCGCCACGGCGTCGCCGTTACCGCGCTTTGTCCCGGTCCGACCGCAACCGAATTCGGCGAAGTGGCCGGTTGGGGCGGACATCCGCTCATCGACCGATTTTCTGCCCGGTCCGCGGATGTCGTCCGCGCCGGCCTGTCGGCGGTCGACAAGGGCCGTGCCCTGATCATTCCAGGATTAGCCAACAAGGCAGGCGCGCAGGGCCATCGCTTCCTGCCGCGCCGAGTGCTTCGGAAAATCGCCGGGTCGATCAAATTCAAATAGTCGGCGCTCAGCGCGGGAACGGATGAGGCTGCGGGATCGGATGAGGCTCGGGCAGGCTTGCTGAATTCGCGTCGAGCAGCGCAAACAGAGGTGTCGGAGCGGACTGGGGCGAAGTCCGCGTCGACCCGGAGCCACAGGCCTCGAAATGCGACGCTCCATCGCGCCGAAATCTCCCGAACCGGAAACTCGGCTACGCCATTGTTCGACATTTGCGCCACGCGGCGCCTAGGCCTTCGCCCCTTCAATTCTGCACTTGCGAAGCATATTGTGCGGTGCAATATATATCTTGCCTTTCGAGGCATCCTCTCCCGAAAACTCAGGCCGGGCCGGAACGCCCGGCCTTTTTTTCTGGAGCTTTTGCCCCCAGATTGAACCTCGACGCCCCGCCGCCGTTCCAATGGCGGCGCGTTGGGGGCCTCTGTTCCAGCAGAAGAGAAAGTTTAGCGGATGGCAGATGTCGACACGATGGTTCGGCGGGTACAGGTGGCAAACCTGCCTCCCGCGGACAGCGGGCGCGGCGTGGCGCGGCTGCCGGTCAAGCTGATGAACGACCTGGGCCTCGGCGAGGGCGACGTCATCGAGATCGTCGGCAAGAGATCGACCGCCGCCCGGGCGCTTGGTCCGTTCGGCGAGGACGAGGGGCTGGACATTATCCGCCTCGACGGCCTTCAGCGAGCCAATGCCGGGATCGGATCGGGCGACTTCGTCGAGGTGCACAAGGCCACGTCCAAGCCCGCCACCAAGGTCGTCTTCGCGCCCACCCAGAATAATGTCCGCCTCCAGGGCTCTGCACAGGCTCTCCAGCGCAGCTTCGAAGGCCGGCCGTTTTGCGAAGGCGACACGGTCGCCACCACCGGCCATCAGCGCGTCAACGCCGACATGCCCGACCATATTCGCCAGCTGCTCAACGCCCCGGCCTTCGCGCTTCAGGAAGTGCGACTGTCGGTCGTTTCCACCACGCCGCGCGGCATCGTCCATATCGACGCCAAGACCGACGTAGAGCTGCTCCCCGAATTCACCGAAGGAAAGGATGGGGAGCGCCGCGCCGACGTCACTTATGACGATCTGGGCGGGATGGGGGACACGATCGACGCACTGCGCGAAATGGTCGAGCTTCCGCTGCGCCACCCGGAGCTGTTCCAGCGGCTGGGTGTCGACCCGCCCAAGGGCGTTCTGCTCCATGGCCCGCCAGGCACGGGCAAGACCCGGCTGGCGCGCGCTGTCGCCAATGAGAGCGAAGCAAGATTCTATCACATCGCCGGGCCGGAAATCATGGGCTCCGCCTATGGCGAATCGGAAAAAAAGCTTCGCGAACTGTTCGAGGAGGCAGCCAAGAACGCGCCTTCGATCATCTTCATCGATGAACTGGATTCAATCGCGCCCAAGCGCGGCCAGGTCTCGGGCGAAGCGGAAAAGAGGCTGGTTGCCCAGCTGCTTACCCTCATGGACGGGCTTGAGCCGAGGCAGAATCTGGTCGTCATTGCGGCCACCAACCGACCGGAAGCGATCGATGAGGCGCTGCGCCGGCCGGGCCGGTTCGACCGCGAAATCGTCGTCGGCGTGCCCGACGATTCCGGACGCCGCGAAATCCTCGGCATCCACACGCGCGGGATGCCGCTGACCGAGGGTGTCGACCTGGATGAACTGTCGCGGCGCACCTACGGCTTCGTCGGCGCCGACCTTGCTGCGCTAACCCGCGAAGCCGCGCTTGAAGCGGTCCGCCGAATCATGCCCAAAATCAACCTGTCCGAGGAAACAATCCCGACCGAGGTACTCGACGCGCTATCGGTCGATAACAATGATTTCGAAAATGCACTGAAACGGGTCCAGCCATCGGCGATGCGCGAAGTGATGGTCCAGATGCCCAACATCGGCTGGGACGATATCGGCGGCCTGGACGAAGCGCGCGACAAGCTGCGCGAGGGTGTCGAGCTGCCGCTCAAGCATCCCGAGGCATTCCGTCGGCTCGGAATCCGGCCAGCCAAGGGCTTTTTGCTCTACGGTCCTCCGGGCACCGGCAAGACTTTGCTGGCCAAGGCCACGGCGCGCGAAAGCGAGGCCAATTTCATCGCCACCAAATCATCCGATCTGCTCAGCAAATGGTATGGCGAGAGCGAACAACAGATCGCTCGCCTGTTCGCTCGCGCCCGGCAGGTCGCGCCAACGGTGATCTTCATTGACGAGCTCGACAGCCTGGTCCCCGCCCGCGGCGGCGGAATGGGCGAACCGCAGGTCACCGAGCGGGTGGTCAACACCATTCTTGCGGAGATGGACGGCCTGGAAGAGCTCAACAATGTCGTGCTGATCGGCGCGACCAACCGGCCCGGGCTGATCGATCCGGCGCTGCTCCGCCCCGGCCGGTTTGACGAACTCATCTATGTCGGCACGCCCGACACGGCGGGCCGGCGCAGGATTCTGGCGATCCACACCAAGGGAATGCCGCTGGCCAAGGATGTCGACCTGGAAGCGCTTGCTCGGCGTACCGAGCGGTTCACCGGCGCCGATCTGGAGGATCTGGTCCGGCGCGCGGGATTGACCGCGCTCCGCCGGTCGCTCGATAGCGGCGACGTCTCGATGGCCGATTTCGAAGCGGCCCTGACCGAGACCCGCGCGTCGGTCACCGAAGAAATGCTCGAAGACTACGCCAAGATTCAGGAAACGCTGAAGTCCGATGCGGTAAGGCCTGTCGGCGGGATCGGCTTCGTGCTTCCCGGAATGCTTCAGCCCCGTGGTCCGGGCAAGTCGGAATCCGGTAAACCTTAATGGCTGGCAGCGGGCGCGGCGAGCTCGCGTCGCGCCCAAATGACCAGGCCGAGCAAGAGCGCCGCGCCAGCCGCGAACGGCCAGTGGGGATCGATCCCATAAAGCAGGATCCCAATGGCGGGCGCTGCGACGAAGCTGGAGCCATTGGCGGCGGTCACGACGCCGGCCACGCCGCCCTGCTCGGCGAGCGGGACGGCGAGGCTCGCGCCGCCGGTAAAGCCTGGGCGGGTCAAGCCAAATCCCAGGCTTGTAATTCCGAACCCAAGCACAATTCCGTAGAGTTCGCTCGCGAACATCGTCGCCACAAGGCCCGTCGCCGCCACCAGCGAGCCCCACAGGATCAGCGACCGGGGCGCGAGGCGCAGGCGGGGGATCAGCCCCCATTGCGCGGCGAGCGTCGCGGCGGCGCCTGCCATCATCACGATCGCAATCGATTTCTCCGAGCCGTGGGGCGCGAGCGCCAGCCGGTCGATGACAAAGAATCCAAGGCAGGCGAGCGTTGCCGCCTGGGCATGGCCGGCGATGACACCGGCGGTGATCCAGCCGCGGATTCGAGGGTCTGTCCATTTGAGGCGCTTCATTCGCGGCGCGGTCGCCGCCACGACGCTGGCGCCGGTCGGCGCACTTGCCAGAGACGGATAACTCATCGCCGCACCATGCCCGGGGCGCCGTCCGTGCCGCGGCTTGGTATCGTCCGGCAAACCGGCAAGGATGGCAAGGAACACCAGAATGGCGATGGCCGCGAAGGCGAACAGGGGCCCGGCCAGCCCGACGATCGGAAGCACGAACAGCGGCGCGAGCGCCGGGCCGACGATCGTTCCAAGGCTGAAGCTGCTCGACAGGGCGGACAAAGCCTCGACACGAGCCGACCGGCGCGTCCGGGAGGCGAGATAGGCCTGAGTGGCGCTAGGGGTAGCGCAGCCGAGCGATCCGTAAAGCGCCCTCGCTATGGCGAACGCCGCGAAGGTCAGGCCGCCCGCGAGCGCTCCTTTCAGCCCGGCCCACAGCACCAGCCCGCACAGGGTCATCGACATGATGAACCCGCCAACGCCGAGCAGCGCAAGCCGCTTGCGCCCATGCCGGTCGCTCTTGCGCGCCCAGAAGGGGGCCAGCGTCACCCACAGCACGGCCGACCAGGTGTAGGACACGGTGACCCAGAAATCGGAGATCCCGATCTCCCGCCCGATTGCCGGCATGACCGACTGCAGGGCGGTATTCCCCGCCGCCGCGACCAGCATCGCCGCGTAAAGCAAAAGGAAATGCGACGTGGTCAAAGCGCTTCCGGCGACACGCGGACGGTTGGCGAGGGGACGCATCGCGCCTGCCCTTAGCGCCGCCAGACGGTGGCGGGAAGGCGGCAGGCGGAACTTGCCTTTAGGCCAAGCATTTGCCAACGCCTGCACCTGCCCTTTTCAATCTCCGGAGCCCGACTTGAACGCCACCCGTGCCAATCAGCTTAACGGCCGTCGTCATGCCTTGCGCGCCGGCCGGGGCCGCCGGAGCCCGCGCTGGCAGTTCCTTCGGGGGTTTTTTAAGCATCCAGTGATGGTTGGATCGGTCATCCCGTCGAGCCGCATCCTGATCGACAAGATGCTGAAACCGGTCGATTGGTCGTCGACCAAGCTGTTCGTCGAATATGGGCCGGGCGTCGGTACCTTCACTCGTCCGATCCTCGACCGGCTGGGCAAGGATGCGCGCCTGATCGCGATCGATACCAACCCGGATTTCATCGACTATCTGAACGGCGACATCGACGACGACCGCTTTGTCGCGGTCCACGGATCGGCCGCGGATGTCGAGAAGATCATCGCCGAGCATGGTTTCGACCATGCCGATTATGTCCTGTCCGGCCTGCCCTTTTCGACTCTTCCCCCGGGCGTGGGTCACGAAATCGGGGCGGCGACCGGCCGTGCCATCCGGAATGGCGGCGCCTTCCTGGTCTATCAGTTCAGCCCCAAGGTTCGCGACTTCATCGCCCCGCATTTCGAGCGGATCGACCGCGGCTTCGAATGGATCAATGTCCCGCCCGCGACACTGTTCTGGGCATGGCGCGACCGGAGCTAAATGCGCGGCCCGAAGTTGAGCCTGCGGGTCACGGAATAGTCGGCGGTTGTTACCAGGAAGAAGCTCAGCGCCTGGATGATCCGGGTGAGCAAGCCGGTGCGTTTCCGGTTGAGGTAAGGCGTGATCTGCTCGCTCGACTGAATCTCCCCCTCGAAATAGGTCCGCATCATCATCGCGAAGTCGGGATCGTCGACGCGCAGCATCAATTCCAGGTTGAGGTAGAGACTGCGAATATCGAAGTTGGACGAGCCGATGTGGACGACGTCGTCGAGCACGACCAGCTTGGTGTGGAGCTTGGTCGCCTTATATTCGAAAATCTCGACACCACGGCGCAGCAGGTTCTTGTACGTATAGCGTGCGGCGGCGATGGTCGCGTGATTGTCCGACTTTGCGGCGGTGATGATCCGCGCCCGCCCCTTCTGCCCAATCCGCCCGATCCGGCGCAGCATCGCCCAGGTCGGCGCGAAATAGGCGGCGATCATCTCGACATCGCGGCTCGACAGCAAGTCGCGCGAGGTCGCGGTGGCCCAGGGAGAAAGCCCGCGGGTCGGACCGCCCATCGTCCACTGCAGAGCCCCGTGATTCTCGCTGAAGCGGTGGATGAGGCGGTTGAGTGCGCGGATCTTCGAACCCTTGGTCAGCGCCCAGCCCAGCAGTTCGTCATAATAGGGCGCGAGGCGGCCGGCGGCATCACCTTCGACCAGCAAGCCGAGATCGCGCCAGGCGCCGTCTTCGATCGTGCCGAAATAGCTGTCCTCGATATTGAAGCCGCCAACCAGCACCACCTGTTCGTCGGCCAGCGCCAGCTTCTGGTGATTGCGGATCAGATAGCGCCGGCCGAATGTCGGATGGAATTTGCAGAACTGCAGCCCGAGCGAGATCAGCGGGTTGAAAAAATCCTCCGGCGTGTTCAGTCCGAAGCCATCGACCAGCAAGGATACCTGGACCCCCCGGCCAAGCGCGCGCTCGATCGCCTCATAGACCAGCGTCCCCGACTGGTCGTCGGTGTAAATGTAGTAGAGGAGCCGGACGCTGCGCCGGGCGCCATCGATCAGCCCCAGCAGGGCATCGAGCCGGCCCTGCCCGTCCGGCAAAAGGGTCAGTCGATTGCCATCTACCACCAGGCTGGGATCGGTCGGGTTCGTATCGGCGGCCATCGCTTCGTTTCTGGAGGGGTGGAGGACCGCTGACAAGCCGGGCGGCAAAGCGATTTCATTGACTCTTCGGCCCCTTGCTCCTATCTCGCGGTCTTTCCATCCTGCTTTAATTCAAGAGGCGGAGCGACGAATGGCGCGCGTGACGGTCGAAGATTGTGTCGACAAGATTCCCAACCGGTTTGACCTGGTTCTGGCAGCGGCGCAGCGCGCCCGTCAGATTTCGGGCGGAGCCGACCTCACCATCGACCGCGATCGCGACAAGAATCCGGTCGTCGCCCTTCGCGAAATCGCCGAACAGACGGTGAAGCCCAAGCATCTCGAGGAAGCGATCGTCTCCAACCTGCAGCGGGTTCGGGTCGACGAGGACGACGAAACCGATGAGTTGGCCTCGCTGAGCGAATCGGCCGAGGCGCTGCGCCTCACTGCCGCTGCTCCGCCGCGTCCGACCCCGTCGGGCGGCGACTATGAGTAAGGCTGACTCTGAATAGCTGATCAAGGAGGGGCGGTCCGCGAGGGCCGCCCCGATTGATTCAGGCGCCGTCGCGCCTGAGGCTGGCGCCACCCGCCTTGTCGACCCACATCAGGTCGGCCAGCTTGAGTTCGCGCCCGTCTGCGGCCTGAACGGCAATTCGGCGGATCGGCGAGCCGTCCCTTTGGTCGGCGAGCACGATCCGCTGGCTGCCGTGGCCCCAATCTTCGCCCCACTGCCGAAGCGCCAGGACAACCGGGAGCAACGCCTCACCCTTGGCGCTGAGCGAATAGATGACCTTGCGCCGGTCTTCCGGGTCGGCCCGCCGCTCAAGGATGCCGCCCTCCACCATCCGCGCCAGTCGGTTCGACAGTATGTTGCGCGCAATGCCCAGCCCGGCCTGGAATTGCTCGAAATGCCGCAGCCCGTTGAATGCGCCGCGAAGAATCAGGAACGCCCACCGCTCGCCGATCAACTCTATCGAAGGGGGAAGCGGACAATGCAGCGCGGCCGCTCGAAAAGCTTCAATGTCGGGTTCGTTGGCAACAGCCGATTTCGTCAACGCACAATACCTCTCCCACGGCACTATAGGCACAGGCGGCCGCAAAATAACAGTTGCAACTTGCAACCAGGCCCGGGTAGATAGTTGCATCTTGAAACGCAAATCTGCGGAGCCCGTCTTGATCCGTCTCACCACCCTGATTGCCTGCTCCTTCCTCCTCGCAAGCCCAGCCCTCGCCAGCAGCTATTCGGCCCGGCCGGCCACTCCGCCACCGACCAAGCGGATCGTCGGCAAGGACATCGTCTGGGCCTGTGGCGGCGGAGCCTGCACCGGGTCGACAGACTATGGCCGACCGCAGCTGCTGTGCCGAAACCTGGCCCGCCAGGCGGGCAAGCTGGAAAGCTTTTCCGTCGATGGCCGAGCCGTGAGCGGCGCCGAGCTTGCCCGGTGCAATGGCGCTGCGGGCGGCGAATCATCGTCCACCGCGGCCGCCGCCAACTGACCTCCCCAGCCGCGCTGCACGCCCGCGGCCCTCCATGGGCCGGCCTCATCGCTCACGCGATCCGGGTCGGCCCATTTTTTCGCGCTTGCGAAATGACCCTCCACGCCCCCACATGGGCCTTGTGCTGAGGCAATATGAGCTGGTCGAAAAGATCCGGGCCTATGATCCCGACGCCGACGAGGCGCTGATCAACCGCGCCTATGTCTTTTCGATGAAGGCGCATGGCGCGCAGGTACGCGCGTCGGGCGATCCATATTTCAGCCACCCGATCGAGGTCGCGGGCATCCTGACCGACCTCAAGCTCGACGATGAAACGATCGTTACCGCCATTCTCCACGATACGATCGAGGACACGGTCGCGACGCCCGAGCAGATTGAGAAACTGTTCGGCGCCAACGTCGCGCGGCTGGTCGACGGGGTCACCAAGCTTTCAAAGATCGAGGCGCAGTCGGAGAACGAGCGCGCCGCCGAGAACCTCCGCAAGTTCCTGCTCGCGCTTAGCGACGACATCCGCGTGCTGCTGGTGAAGCTGGCCGACCGGCTTCACAATATGCGCACGCTGCACCACATCAAGTCGGAGGAAAAGCGCCACCGAATCGCCCGCGAGACGATGGATATCTATGCACCGCTGGCCGAGCGGATCGGCATGTACGAGATCATGAATGAGATGCAGGGCCTCGCCTTCAGGGAGCTGGAGCCCGATGCCTATGCCTCGATCACTCGCCGCCTGAAGCAGCTTCACGAGGCGGGCGGCGACCTGGTGAGCCGGATCGGCCTGGGGCTGCAGCTCCACCTCGCCGACCACGGCCTCGAAGCCGAGGTCATGGGGCGCGAGAAGCACCCCTTCTCGATCTGGAAGAAAATGGCCGAGCGCCACATCAGCTTCGAACAATTGTCCGACGTCATGGCCTTTCGCGTGATCGTCGACGGAGTCGATGAATGCTATCGCGCGCTCGGCCTGATCCACCAGCGGTGGCCGATGGTTCCCGGGCGCTACAAGGATTACATCTCGACGCCCAAGCGCAACGGCTATCGATCCTTGCACACGTCGGTCATCCACGATTCCAAGACGCGCATTGAAATCCAGATTCGCGACAAAGCGATGCACGCCCAGGCCGAACGCGGACTGGCGGCCCACTGGGCTTACAAGGAAGGCAAGCCGGTAGACGACATCAAGGTGCCGTGGATCAGCGACCTGGTCGAAATCCTCGACCATGCCGCTAGTCCGGAAGAGCTGCTCGAGCATACGCGGATGGCGATGTATCAGGACCGCATCTTCGCCTTCACCCCCAAGGGCGAACTTATCCAGTTGCCCAAGGGAGCAACCCCGGTCGATTTTTCCTATGCGGTCCATACCGACCTTGGCGACCAGACGGTTGGCGCCAAGGTCAACGGCCGCGTCGTCCCCTTGCGCACCATCCTCGACAATGGCGACCAGGTCGAGATTCTCGCGTCGCAGGCGCAGCATCCGCAGCCGTCATGGTTGCGCTTCGTCGTGACCGGCAAGGCGCGCGCGGGAATCCGCCGCTTCGTCCGCCACAAGGAGCGCGACGAGACAATCGAGCTGGGCCGCAAAATCTATGACGAGATCGTTGCTCGGCTGCCCGCGCCATTGGGCGCCGAAGCGCTGAAACGCGCGGTCAAGACGCTGAAGCTGGAGGATGCCGACGCCTTGATGATCAAGATCGCTCGGCGGTCGGTCTCCGATGTCGAACTGATGGAGGCGCTGATGCCCGGCTCCGCCGGCGCCGATGTCGCGCCGCGACCGCTCGGCCAGCGCACCGCCATCTCGATCAAGGGCCTGACCCCCGGTGTCGCCTATGACCTCGCCGCCTGCTGTCACCCGATCCCTGGCGACCGAATCGTCGGCCTGCGACGCGAGGACGAAGGAATCGAGGTTCATGTCATCGGCTGCGACAAGTTGGCGACCGGAGTCGATGCCGACTGGCTGGATCTTGCCTGGGGCGACGGATCCGACGGCGGTACGGCGCGGCTGATGGTCATCCTGCGCGATGTTGCCGGGGCGCTCGGTGAGATGGCAAGCACGCTGGGGGCGAAAGGGGCGAACATCGTCAACCTGGGCCTCGCCCATCGCGACGGCAGCTTTCATACCTTCCACGTCGACGTCGAGGTCCACGACCTCGCCCACCTGCACAATCTGATCGCGGCGCTGCGCGCGACCGATGGCGTCAGCCAGGTCGAACGGATCTAGATCAGCCCTGGGCCAGCACCACCGTCCAACGGAATGCCAGCGCCGCCGGATCGGCCGAAAGCCGGTCGGCCGCTTCGGCAATGATGCTCTCGCGCGGCTCGGCCCTCTTCAGCAGAAAATCGGTGTCGTTGAGCGGTTCGCCGGGAAAATACATTTGCGTGACCAGCCGCTCGCGATGCCCGCGAATGTCGAAATGGATGTGCGGCGTCCGGCGGCCGATCGGCGTGTCATAGTCCTTGGGCTTGACCGACCGGAACCTGAACTGGCCGTCGCGATCAGTCGCCAGGCTGGCAAAGCCCTGGAAGTTCGCGTCGAGCGCGGCGGGGTTGGCGCGGTCGCCCGGATGGTCGTAGCGGCCCTCGGCATTGCACTGCCATAGCTCCACTCGGGCATTGCGGATCGGGTTGCCGTGAAGGTCGACGATCCGGCCGATGACCTGAATCGGCTGCCCGGCGGCCGTGCCGTTTCGGCCCTTGATCCGCGTCAGATCGGCATCATGGTCGGCGGGCTGCATGACGGGATAAAATGGGCCCAGCTCCTGGGCCGAGGTGGCGGTCAAGGACTGGGCACGAGCCGCGGACACACCAGCAACTGCCGCGGCCCCGGCCACGAGGTGGCGCCTGGTAAGAAGCATTTCGAGTCTCCCCCTTCGGGAGCGATCTCATTACGCCTGCGCAAGCATCGACGCTATCTCTTTCGCGCCGGCACCTTGCGGATCGCGTCGGCGCCGCCGGCGGCCAGCACCGCCAAAGTCACCAGGTCAGACGATGTCGCGGTCATCGGCGCGATCTGAACCGGCAGCGCCATGCCCATCAAATAGGGCCCCAGTGCAATCTCGCCGCCCAACGCCTTCACCAGCTTGGCCGAGATATTGGCCGACTGCAGGCCTGGCATAACGAGTATGTTGGCCGGTCCCGAAAGCCGGCTGAACGGATAGAATTTTTCCTGCATCTCATGGTTGAGCGCAACATCGGGACCCATTTCCCCTTCATATTCGAAGTCGGTCTGGAGCGTGTCGAGCAGCTTCACCGCATCGCGCAATTCCTCGATGTGCCGGCCCGGCGGATTGCCGAAAGTGGTGTAGGAAATGAACGCCACGCGCGGCTCCTGTCCCATGCGGCGGGCGAAGGCCGCAGCTCGAACGGCGATTGCCGCATATTGCTCGGCGGTCGGCCGCTCGGTCACCGCGGTATCGGCGATCAGCACGGTTCGCCCGCGCGAGGCGATGACGTGGATTCCGAATGGCGTCGGGCCATTCGCGTCGTCGATCACCCAGCGCACCTGGCTGAGCGACTGGCTGAACGGGCGGGTCGTGCCGGTGATCATCGCATCGCCCTCGCCCAACGCGAGCATCGCCGCTGCGAAGGTATTGCGATCCTGATTGACCATCCGCTCGACCGCCCGGCGGAGCATTCCGTGGCGCTGATGCTTGGCGTAGATATAATCGACCGCCCGGCCGACCAGCGGCGAGTTGCGGCTGTTCAATACCTCATAGGATTGCGGATCGTCGGCGCCGAGCTCGGCAAGCTTGTCATGGACGTCATCGCGTCCGACCAACACCGGCGTACCATAGCCGCCTTCCCTGAACGCGATCGCGGCGCGCAGCACATTCGGCTCCTCGCCTTCCGCGAACAGGACTCGCTTCGGGTTGGCCCGAGCCGCCTCATAGGCGAGGCTGAGTACCGATGCGGTTGGATTGAGCCGCGCGCGAAGCGAGGCACGATATACATCCATGTCGGCGATCGGTTTTTGCGCCACGCCGCTGTCCATCGCCGCCTTGGCGACCGCCGCGGGCACGATTTCGATCAGGCGCGGGTCGAACGGAGCGGGGATGATATAGTCGGGGCCGAATGTGTGGGTCATCCCGCCATAGGCGGCCGCCACCTCCTCCGGAACCGGCTCACGCGCAAGTTCGGCAAGAGCGGTCGCGGCGGCAATCTTCATTTCCTCGTTGATCCCCGTCGCGCGCACATCGAGCGCGCCGCGGAAGATGAACGGGAAGCCCAGCACATTGTTGACCTGGTTGGGATAGTCCGACCGGCCGGTCGCGACGATCGCGTCGGGCCGGGCGGCATTGGCCTCGGGCGGGGTGATTTCGGGATCGGGATTGGCCATGGCGAAGATGATCGGCTTGTCCGCCATGCCCTTGACCATGTCGCCGCTGACCGCGCCGGCCACACTGAGGCCCAGGAAAACATCCGCGCCGACCAGCGCTTCGGCCAGGCTGCGCGCCTCGGTCGGGACGGCGTGCGCCGACTTGAACTGGTCCATCCCCTCGCGGCCCGGGTAAAGCGGGCCCTTTCGGTCGCACATGATGACCTGGTCGTGGCGGACGCCCATCGCCTTAATGAGCTCGGTGCAGGCGATCGCCGCCGCGCCCGCGCCGTTAACCACGACCTTGACGTCCTTGAGTTCGCGCCCGGTCAAATGGCAGGCATTGATGAGGCCCGCAGCGGTGATGATCGCGGTTCCATGCTGGTCGTCGTGGAAGACCGGAATGTTCATCCGCTCCTTCAACGCCTGCTCGATGATGAAGCAGTCGGGCGCCGCAATATCTTCCAGATTGATGCCGCCGAAGCTGGGTCCGAGCAATTCCACCGCCTCGATGAAGCGCCGCGCGTCGTTCGTATCGACTTCCAGATCGATCGCATCGATGTCGGCAAAGCGCTTGAACAGCACCGCCTTGCCCTCCATCACCGGCTTGGAAGCGAGCGCGCCGAGGTTGCCGAGGCCGAGGATCGCGGTGCCGTTGGAAATGACCGCGACCAGATTGCCCTTGGCTGTGAGGTCGTAGGCGCGTCCCGGATCGGC
The DNA here is from genome assembly GCA_963750385.1 of uncultured Alphaproteobacteria bacterium. Taxonomy (GTDB): domain Bacteria; phylum Pseudomonadota; class Alphaproteobacteria; order Sphingomonadales; family Sphingomonadaceae; genus Sphingomicrobium. The sequence goes on from CAVVQJ010000009.1 coordinate 275,074, forward strand.
GGCGATTTCCTCAACCGGAATGGCCACGCCGGGGGAGTAAGCGAGGCTGAGGTCGCGCTGCGTCGCCATCGGCTTCGAGGCGATGATCTCGATTTTCCCCGGCCGCCCGCGCGCGTGGAAATCCAACGCCTCCTCGCGCGTGAACTTGACGTTGCTTTCGCTCATTCGCCTCTCCCGTTGCGGAGCGCTTTAGCGGCCTTTTGCGCCAAGAGTCACCCTCGCGCGCGCTTGGCTTTCCCGCTACCACCATCCGCAATGGCCCGAAGCGACGCCCCTCAACCGCAAACTCCGATGATGACGCAGTATCATCGTCTCAAGGCCGAGGCCGCGGACGCGTTGCTATTTTACAGGATGGGCGATTTTTTCGAACTTTTCTTCGAAGACGCCAAGGCCGCGGCGGCGACGCTGGATATCGCCCTTACCAAGCGCGGTGCGGACGGGGGGGAGCCGGTGCCGATGTGCGGCGTCCCGGTCCATGCCGCCGAATCCTATCTCGCCCGGCTGATCCGGGCGGGACATCGAGTCGCCATCGCCGAACAGGTTGAAAGCCCCGCCGAGGCGCGCAAGGCGCGCGGGTCAAAAGCCCTGGTCGAGCGCGCCATCGTCCGCCTCGTGACGCCGGGCACGCTGACCGAAGAAGCATTGCTCGACAGCGCCCACGCCAATTGGCTTGCCGCCATCGCCCGCGCCGGCGAGGAATGGGCGATCGCGGCCGCCGACATTTCGACCGGCCGGTTCGAGCTGGTGGTTTGCGCTCCGGGAGAGTTGAGGTCCGAGCTGGCCCGCCTCTCGCCCGCCGAAACCATCGCCGCCGAAAGGGTGCCAGGCATTTCCACGACGGAGGGCAAGGGCGGATTCGACAGCCTGGCCGGGGAGACCGCGCTCAAGAAGCGTTTCGGGATCGCCACGCTCGATGGGTTCGGCGCGCCGGGCCGGGCCGAGCTTTGCGCCGCGGGCGGACTGCTGGCCTATCTCGACGCAACTCAGAAACAGGCCGCCGCCTTCCTCGCAGCGCCGCGCCGGATCGCGCGCGCCCAGCATGTGGCGATCGATGCGGCGACGCGCGACAGCCTCGAAATCTGCCGCACACAGACCGGCGCCGTCGCCGGCAGCCTGCTCGGCACGATCGATCGCTGTGCTACCGCGCCCGGCCGCCGATTGCTCGCTGCCGACCTGTCCGCGCCGCTGACCGAGCGCCGGGCGATCGAGGCGCGGCTCGCGCTGGTCCAATGGCTTCATGAAGAGCCGCTTCGCCGTGAACGCGTGCGCGATGCGTTGAAGCTGATGCCTGACATCGGCCGTGCGCTCGGCCGCCTCGTTGCCGGCCGGGGCTCCCCTCGCGATCTGGCCCTGCTGCGCGATGGCCTGGTCGCGTCCGCGGCGCTGAAGCAGGACCTCGAGACCGAGCACGATCGGCCGGACTTGCTTATCTCCCTGCTCCCCGGGCTCGGCGGCCATGCCGCGCTGACCGACCGGCTGGCTGCCGCGCTGGTCGGCTCTCCCCCGCTCGAATCGTCCAAGGGCGGCTACATCGCCGAGGGCTATGACGCGGCGCTCGATGCGCTCCGTTCCGCCAGCCACGACGGCCGGCGAGCGATCGCCGCACTCGAAGCGCGCTACCGCGAGGCAACCGGGGTTGCGACGCTCAAAATCCGCCACAATGCGGTGCTCGGCTATCATATCGAAGTCAGCGCGAGGAATGCCGACCGGCTGATGGCGCCCGACAGCGGCTTCACCCATCGCCAGACGCTGGCAGGCGTGGTCCGCTTCAACTCACCCGACCTCCACGCCGAGGCGAGCCGGGTGGTCGAGGCCGGAGCGCACGCGCTTGCCGCCGAAGCCGCCCATTTCGAGGAGCTGTCGGCGCTAGCCATCGCCCAAGCGCAGCGCATCGCCGAAACCGCCGACGCCATTGCCCGGATCGACGTCGCCGCAAGCCATGCCGCGCGCGCAGCGGAGAGTGGCTGGTGCCTGCCCCACCTCACGGACGAGCCCTGTCTCGCGATCGAGGCCGGCCGTCACCCGGTGGTCGAGGAAGCGCTGCGCCAGGACGGCGAGCGGTTCGTTGCCAATGATTGCGCGCTCGGGACGGGCGACCGGCTGTGGCTGATCACCGGACCCAACATGGGCGGAAAATCGACCTTCCTCCGCCAAATCGCGATCGCGGCCCTTCTCGCCCAGGCGGGAAGTTTCGTCCCGGCGGACCGGGCGAAGATCGGTATTGTCGACCGGCTGTTCAGCCGCGTCGGCGCCGCCGACAACCTCGCTCGGGGCCGGTCGACCTTCATGGTCGAAATGGTCGAGACCGCCGCGATCCTGGCGCAGGCCACGCCCCAAAGCCTCGTCATCCTCGATGAGATTGGGCGCGGCACCTCGACCTACGATGGACTCGCCATTGCGTGGGCTGTGGTCGAGGCGATGCACGACCAGGTCAAGGCGCGCACCCTGTTCGCCACTCATTACCATGAGCTGACCCGCCTCGCCGACCGGCTGGACGCGCTGACGCTTCACCACGTTCGGGCGCGCGAGTGGAAGGGCGACCTCGTGCTTCTCCATGAAGTGGCCGAGGGGCCCGCCGATCGAAGCTACGGGCTTGCGGTCGCCAAGCTTGCCGGCGTTCCGCCTATCGTCCTCGCGCGCGCCAAGGCCGTGCTCGCCAGGCTTGAAGCGGGCCGCGACGCGACCGGCGGGATTGCGGCTGGCCTCGACGATCTTCCGCTATTCGCCAGCCAGCAAGTCGAGCAAGCGACCGTCGACCCGCTGATGGAAGCACTCGCGGCGCTTGAACCGGACGCCCTCACCCCGCGCGAGGCGCTCGATGCGCTTTATGCGCTCAAGCGGCTCGCCCAGTCGAGGTGATGCACCAGCCGCCGCGCTTCGCGCTCATCGCCGATCGGCGCGCGATCATCGACCGCCGCGCGGTGGCCGAGCGGCTGACTGCCCTGCCCGCCCGCCAGATGCAGCGGAACGCGACCGCCATCCTTCAGGAAACGCTTGATTCCGGCCGCGCCGAGATTGCCGCTCGGTTGACGGCTGAGCCTGGCCGGGGCCGGGTCATTGCCGCCTCCTATGCCTTCCTGTCCGACCAAATCGTTCGACTTGCCTACGATCTCGTCACCCATCGGCTTTACCCCGCGGCCAACCCCTCGTCGGGCGAGCGCCTGTCGGTGGTTGGGACCGGTGGCACGGGGCGGGGCGAAATGGCGCCGCATAGCGATCTCGACCTGATGATCCTCTCGCCCGGCCGGGGCATTCCGTGGTGCGAGCAGGTTGCCGAGGCTCTGCTCTACATCTTGTGGGACCTGAAGCTGAAGGTCGGCCACTCGGTTCGAACCGCGAGCGATCTGGTCGCAGTCGCGCGCGATGACATGACGATCCGCACCGCGCTTCTGGAGGCCCGCTGGCTGTGGGGCGACGAGGGCCTGGCCGAAGAGGCGCTCAAGCGTTTCCGAAGCGAGGTTGTAACCGGGAGCGAGCGTGAATTCGTCGCGGCCAAGCTCGCCGAGCGCGACGAGCGTCACCGCCGGATGGGCGATAGCCGTTATGTGGTCGAGCCCAATATCAAGGACGGCAAGGGCGGGCTTCGCGACCTTCATACACTTTACTGGATCGGCCAATACGTTTTCGGGGTCGAGCGCCCCGCCGACTTGGTCGACAAGGGGCTCTTCACCGCCGCCGAGTTCCGCCGATTCGAGCGTGCCGAGCGGTTTTTGTGGTCAGTCCGGTGTCACCTGCATCTCGCTGCCGGGCGGGCCGAGGAACGGCTCGGGTTTGACATGCAGCGCCAGATTGCAGGGGCGATGCGCTACGCCGACCGGCCGGGCAAGTCGGCGGTCGAGCGTTTCATGCAATTCTATTTCCTGAACGCCAAAACCGTCGGCGACCTGACCGGTCTGTTTCTGGCGCAGTTGGACGAACAAATGGGCGAGCGCGGGCGGCGTTTCGCGCTGCCGACGATCCGCCGGCGCCCCAGGCGGCTCGACGGTTTCACTCTCGATCGCGGCCGGCTGTCGATTCCCGGCAGCTCCTGGCTGGCGGACGACCCGGTGCGCCTCGTCGAACTGTTCGCGCTGGCGGCGCGCGAGGGGCTGGAGATTCATCCCAACGCGATGCGGGCGGCGGCGCGCGACGCACGGCATGTCGATCAGGTGCGCGACGATCCGCGCGCCAATTCCTACTTCCTTGACGTGCTGACCGCACGCGACAAGCCCGATATCGCCCTGCGCTGGATGAACGAGGCGGGTGTGTTCGGCCGCTTCGTGCCCGATTTCGGCCGCGTCGTCGCGCAGATGCAGTTCGACATGTATCATCACTATACCGTCGACGAACATTCGATCCGGGCGATCGGACTGCTGTCGCGGATCGAACGCGGCGAGCTGGCCAAAGATCATCCGCTGTCTACCGTGCTGTTCGGCCAGATCGCCTCGCGCCGGGTGTTATATGTCGCGGTGCTGCTTCACGACATCGCCAAGGGGCGAGGCGGCGACCATAGCGAATTGGGCGCGGAAATCGCGCTGGAGCTATGCCCGCGCCTCGGCCTCGACGAGGAAGAGACCGAGACGGTGGCCTGGCTGGTCCGCCATCATCTTCTGCTGTCCAACACCGCTTTTCGCCGCGACCTGGCCGACCCCAAGACCGTCGAGGATTTCGTGCGCGTGGTGCAAAGCCCGGAACGGCTGCGCCTGCTTCTGATCCTGACAGTCGTCGATATTCGCGCGGTCGGCCCGACAACCTGGAACGATTGGAAACGGCAGTTGCTGCGAACGCTGTTCGACGCGGCGGAAGAGCGGTTGCGCCTTGGGCACAAGCAGCGGGGCCGGACCGAGCAGGTCGCCGTGAAGCAGCAGGCGCTGGCCGATGCTTTGCCGTGGCGGGCATCGGCGGCGAAAGCTCACGCACGCCGTCTGCCGGACAGCTATTGGCTGGCCGAGCCGGCCGAATGGCAGGTCGCCAATGCCCGCCAGGTTGCGGCGGCCGAGGCGCGCATCGGCGAGCCGGTGCCGTCGGTTACGGCCGAGCCCGATTCCGTCTCGGGCGCGACCCGCATCTCGATTTTCGCGCCGGATCGGCCGGGGCTGTTCTACCGAATCGCGGCGGCACTGAGCAGTGCCGGAGCATCGATCGTCGATGCCAGAATCCATACGACCCGCGACGGCATGGCGCTCGACAATCTGCTGGTGACCGATGCGCGCGGGCGAGCCTATGAAGATGCACGGGTTCGCAAGCGATTGGTCAGGGCACTCGAAAAGAGCCTGCAAAGCGGGGCGGAGCCCGCGCCACCGCCAATGGAGAAGCTGCCCGTGCGCGAGCGGGCCTTCCGGGTCGCTCCGCGCGTCCTGGTGGCCGAAAAGGCGTCGACGCGGACCACGGTCGTGGAGGTCAATGCACGGGACCGACCGGGTCTGCTTGCCCGGCTGGCGGGCGCCATCCATGCCGCGGGGCACCAGCTTCATTCGGCCCACATCGCTACCTATGGAGAGCGGGCGGTGGACGTGTTCTACCTGACCGACGAGCGCGGACGAAAGCTCGGAGCGGAAGCGGCCAAACAGCTTCGCGACGACTTGCTGAAGATCGCCGCCGACGCCAATTGATGCAAAGGAAGAAGGGCCCCGCCGTCGCCGGCGAGGCCCTTGTTTGTTGACCGACTTCCGGCTCAGCCGCGCTCGGGCGCCGGCGGAGGCGGCGGCGGAGGAGGAGGAGGAGGCGGCGGCGGGCAGACGTCCGTCACCAGTATCACCGACCCGTCCGGGCAGGTCTGCGTCGCTGGTGGAGGCGGAGGCGGAGGCGGAGGTGCCGCCTCAACCGGGGCACGGCGCGGCGCGGCGAAATTGGCGCGCAGTGTCAGCCCGTAGGTCCGCGGCTCGGCCAGGAAGCTCGAGAATATCTGGCGCCCGCCGGGATAGGCCGGATCGGTAAAGGGCGCTCCGGTGCGGCCTTCCTGGAATGGCGAGTTGAACGCGACCTGCTGATAATTTTTGTCGAACAGGTTCTGCGCCCAAAGTTCGACCGCCCACCGGTCTTCCGGTCCGCGCACGCCGACGCGCGCGTTGACCAGCGTATAGGCTTCCTGCCGCTTTTGCGGGAACAGGTCGGAGCCGGTGTTGTAGCTGCCAGTATAGCGGGCATCGACGTAAAAAAGGCCCGACAGGCCGCTTCCACCGATTGGCGGCGTCCAGGCGACTGAGCCCGTCGCCACCGTCTTGGGGGCATTCGACAATTGCCGCCCGGGGAGCCGGCGAAGGGCCTGGTTGAGCGGAGCGCCGTCGTTGGTCCCGATCAGGTCGCCGCGATATTTAGTGGTCGACAGCGTCAGGCCGGCATTGAGCCGAAGGTCGCGCATCGGGCGAACCGAGGCTTCCAGTTCAAGCCCCTGGGTCCTAACGCCATAGGTCACATCGTCCTTGTCGCAGGCGCCGGTCGCCGCGGCGGCCGCGTTGAAGTTGCCAGCAGTCGAGAATTTCGATTGATCTTCGTCCGCACCACCTAGATCGCTCGAGCAGCCGTTGATGTTCTGGACGATGAACACCGTGCCGTCGAACGTATTGAGCTGGAAATCCTTGAACTGCTGACGGAACAGCGAGACGTTGAAGGTTACGCCGCGCATCGAGAATTTGCCGCCAAGTTCAAACGCGTCGACAATCTCAGGGTCGAACTGCAGACGGTCGACGAGCGCCTGGGCGCCGCCCGGAGTCGCAGAAAAGGGAAAGATCGGTGATTTGAGAGCCGACCGGTCGAGATTGAACCCGCCCGCCTTGTAGCCGCGCGAATAGCTGGCGTAGAGCAGCAGATCGTCCGTCGGCTTGTATGACAGAACCGCAGTTCCGGTCAGCTTATGCTCCTTGCGCTTGTCGTTGATCGACACGCCATCGAGCTCGGACGTGCTGTTGCCCTGACAGCTGAGGCCGAGGATCGCGCCGACGGTCGGCGCCAGGCCGGCGTTGGCGAGGAAGGGCCCGATCGCCGCCTGATTTTGCTGACAAACGACGTTGTCATTGCCGAAGGTCGCGTCGAGCTTCTTGCGCTCGTTCGTGTAGCGCAGGCCGAGGGTGACATCGAACTTGTTGGTGACATGGAAGATATTGTGGGTGAACAGCGCGAAGTTGCGGCTGTTCTGCTTAAAAATATCGCCCGTGCTGCCGCGATCCCTGATCGTGTCGAGACGGTCGATCGCCGCCAGGATTGCCGGGCCGGCGGCACCAAAAGCGCCCGAGACCGTCGGCCGCGCCAAGGGTGCGATGCAGCTTTGCGAGGTGGGGCTGTAAACGGCGGCAAGCGGGCTGCCCGTGATCAGGCGGCAGGTTGCGAACCGGCCATAGTCCTCGCCAAACCGCAGCGAGTCCGCAAGCGTCAGATCCTCGTTAGCGTAATAGCCGCCCACCAACCAATCGAGCTTGTCGTTGAAGGCCGAGCCTTGCAACCGCAGTTCCTGGGTGAACGTCCGGAACTTGCGGAAATTGGGATCTTCATCCTTGCGATAAAGGATGTCGACCGTGCTGAAGTCGAAATCGCCATTCTGTTCCGACTTATAGCCACGATATCCGCTGATCGAGGTCAGTTTGGCCCCCCCGAAGTCATAGTCGACCTGAAGCGAAACGCCGCCATCGGTCGTCTTGCCCTTGTAGCTGCGTCCAGGGGTCACCCAGATATCGCGATTTCAGCCCTGGTCGAACGCCGACAAATCCTGGCCCAGGTCGCGGAGGACGCCGACGATATTGTTCTGCGCCGGATCGGTCAGGCCGTCGATCTTGTCGTTAATGTCGTTGTTGACGTAGACCGCGCCGCAGCACTTCTCCTTGCGCCACGTGTAGTCGCCGATCAATCGGATGCTGAGCTGATCATTGGGCTCATAAAGCAGCTGCCCGCGGGTGAACCAACGGTTGCGGTCGTTGACGTCGGTATCGTTGTTAAGGTCATCGTAAAAACCGTCGCGCTTGACCAGTACGCCCTCTAGGCGGAAGGCTAGGCTGTCCGTGAGCGGCCCGGTAATTCCACCCGCTACGCGGCGGAGATCGTAATTGCCGATCGTCGTCTCACCATATCCACCCAGCGTGAAGGACGGCTTCTTGGAAAAAATGTGGATGAGACCGGCCGAAGCATTGCGGCCGAACAGGGTTCCCTGCGGCCCGCGTAGCACTTCGACCCTGTCCAGCTCGCCAAGCTCGTTGAGGCCAATGCCCGAGCGCGAGCGATAGACGCCGTCGATGAATACGGCGACCGAACTTTCGAGACCCGGGTTGTCGCCGACCGTTCCGATACCCCGGATACGCGCCGACCCATTGGCTTCGGTGCTGGTCGAGGAAACAAGGAGCGACGGCGCGAGCTGATTCAGCTGGCGGATGTCGGTCGCGCCGCGAATTTTGCATCGAGTCGGCATTGATCGCGGTGACCGCGATGGGAACGTCTTGAAGAACCTGGGTACGGCCCTGCGCCGTGACGATGATCACATCGCCCTCATCGGCTTCGGTCGATGCAGCTTCGACCGGAGATTTCGGGCTGGGGCGCTTCGGCCCCAGTGGGCGTCGTCGGCTCCTCTGAAGCATCCTGCGCGAAAGCTGGTGTGGAAATGGCAAATATTCCGGCCGACAGCAGCCAAATCGACTTGCGCATCATGATCCTCCCCTGTGAATGCCCACTCATTATTTAGACGAAAGAATTAATCCACTGGGGCGACAAGGGAAAGCGGAGGCCTCCGCGACGCCCGCGAATCGCGGCGTTTGCGACAGAAATGTCACATGACGCAGCGCACCATGAAAAAGGCGCCGCTGCCGTAGGGGCAAGCGACGCCGATTTGAACCGCTGCGGTTATGTGATTACTTCGGCGAAATCACCATCAGCATTTGGCGGCCTTCCATGCGCGGATGGGCCTCGATCTTGGCCACCGCCGCCGTGTCTTCGGCGACCCGTTGGAGCACCGCCATGCCGAGCTGGTTATGGGCCATTTCGCGGCCGCGAAAGCGAAGGGTCAGCTTGACCTTGTCACCTTCCTCCAGAAACTCGAAGACCTTGCGCATCTTCACCTGATAATCGTGGTCGTCGATGTTCGGACGCATCTTGATCTCCTTGATCTCCTGCGTCTTCTGGCGCTTGCGCTGCTCGTTGGCCTTCTTTTGCGCCTCATATTTGTAGCGACCGATGTCGAGGAATTTGGCGACGGGCGGATCTGCGCCGGGGCTGATCTCGACCAGGTCGAGGCCCACTTCCTGCGCCTGTTCAAAGGCTTCGCGCGTAAACATCACGCCCAGATTTTCGCCATTTTCATCGATCACCCGAACCTTCTGGGACTGGATGAACTGATTGTAGCGAGGGCCGGTGAATGCCGGTGGCGTCATCGATCGACGCTGATTGGGCGGTGGTATAGCTTTGTCTCCCTAGAGTTGTTGGTTGGGTCCGCGAAGTAAGGCTTCGCGAGGCATAAGGGAAGGGCGGCGGGACAACCGCGCCCATTTTCGCCGCCTAATGTGGCGGGGTCGCGTCACCTCCGCGCCCGGGGGAGGCTAATGGAGGGCGATCAAGCCCCGGCGGGCGCCGGTTGCAAGGGCCACAGCCGATCGGCGGGACGCTCCAGTACCTGCGCCGCCGTCCGGTGAAGAGTTGCGGGCGCCAGCCGCCCCGCCGCCACCGACCGAGCCAGCCATTGCTCGATGTCGCCGCCCGTCTCGACCCATCGGTCGGACCGAAGCAGGCCGTACAGTCCCGCCGCCAGCACATGGATTCCGTCGTCCGCCTTTCGCCACCGGTCGGCGGGGTTCCGAGCGACGCCGAGTGCCTCGCTGATCAGCTGGTCGAGCGCTTCGCAAATATCCTCGTTGAGCAGGCCTTCCAGGCTGGTGTAGCCCCATTTGGGATCATGATCCCGGACAATGCGCGTGATGAGCGAGTCCTTGCCCAGCACGGCCATCGCCGCCTTCGCCGCGGCACCGTTCATCGGCATCGGTGGATGGAGCATTTCATGGGCCGCGATCCGGACGGTGGTGGCCGTGTCATAGTCGAACGCCTGAAGGAATTTCTGCCCCTGCACCTTCACTCCATGCGGCTTGGAATAGCGCATCAGGACGATGGTGATGGTCGGGTCGAATTTGCGCCCCGTCAGCTTCTCCTGCCAGCGCACCACGTCATAGCATGCCAGCGCCCGTGCGACTTCGCTTAGCCGGGCATCGCCGTCGAGCCCGAGATGGTCCCGACGGAATGTTCCGAACCCGGCATCGCGCATTGCAACGAAGATCTGCCTCAGCCGAGGTGCGTTGGCCGCCACCCACGCCCAATCGCCTGCGTCCCAGTTGCTGCTCGCCCGATAGGCCGGTTTGATCCGGGTGTCGGGCCCCGCCAAGGCCGCAATGACGCTGTCCAGCGTCGTGATTGTCGCGCCGCTGATGACGCTACACAAACCCGGCCAAAGCAGGCCGAACCCGGCCTTTTGCGCATCGTCATGAAGCCTGGCGATATCGCCCAGAATGGCTGGCGGGAGCTTGGGTCCGAACGCCGCTGCGTCGGCCGAATAATGGTCGAGGTAGATCGCCTGCCTACCAAGTGCGCCCAGAAAGGCGATCGCATCGAAGCCTTCCGACTGGACCACGTTCCAGCGCGTGCGCATCGGCGGGCGGCCGGTCTGGGCACGGACCGGCAGCGCGGCCGCCGCCGCCAGGATGAATGACGAGGTGAGGAAGTTTCGACGGTTCATGCCGCCGGATTAGCGGGCGCGCGCGCTCGCTTCTTGAACATATTTGACCCGCCAGCGCCGCGGCGACAGGCCGGTTAGCTGCCTGACCGCGCGGCTCATATGCGCCTGGTCGGCGAAGCCAAGCTCGTCAGCAAGCCAGGCGAGCGGCGCCGCGCCCTGACCCAGCTCGCGCACGGCACGAAGCGCGCGCTGCTCCGCCCGGTATCGCTGCGGCGACACTCCATAGGCCTGGGCGAAGCCGCGGCTGACCGATGCCGGCGCGAGACCCATGTCTCGCGCCCAGTCGCCAAGGCCGAAACGACGGCAGTCCCGAAGCGACCGGGCGAGCAGGTCAGGCCAGTCGCCAAGCTCGACGGCGCCTTCGCCAAGTTCGGCGATCAGCCGTTCGGAGGCCGCCCTGGGATCGCGCTCGGCCAGCCGGGCGATGGAGTCCGGATCGGCGATGCGTCCGAACCGCATCCCAGGCACCGCCTCCAGCGGCAGGTTGAGCACCGTCGCGCCCGATCCGTCGAAGAGGTCGCGATGCGCCTCGAACCAACCGTGGATGAGGACGTCCCCGGCCTCGACGCGCACCCGCCCTGCGTCGCCCGCTTCCTGGAAACTGCCGGTGAGCACGAGCGCCGCATAGGGGTCGCGATGTCGGTGCCGCGGCAAGGCGGCGCGGGCGGCATGGCGACTGATCCCGCGCATGGCGGTCAGCGGGCCAAATCCGGCGGCACCGCCTCCGCGCTGAACGCGGCGATCGCCTCGTCGAGCGTCATCACCTTCTGATGTTCGTCGCTTCCCAGCCGGCGGACGGCGACCGTGCCTTCCTCCGCCTCGCGTTTGCCGACGACCAGCAGCAGCGGCACCTTGGCAAGGCTATGCTCGCGCACCTTGTAGTTGATCTTCTCGTTGCGAAGATCGACCTCGACGCGGAGCCCCGCGGCCTTCAGCTTCTCGACCACCTCATTGGCATAATCGTCGGCGTCGCTGACGATCGTCGCCACCACGGCTTGCACGGGCGACAGCCACAGCGGGAATTTGCCCGCGTGATGCTCGATCAGGATGCCAATGAACCGCTCGAACGTGCCAAGGATCGCGCGGTGAAGCATCACCGGCCGGTGCCGCTCGCCATCTTCGCCGACGTAGGTCGCGTCGAGCCGCTCGGGCAGCACCGTGTCGGTCTGCATGGTGCCGACCTGCCACGTCCTCCCGATCGCATCGGTCAAATGCCATTCCAGCTTGGGGGCGTAGAAGGCGCCCTCGCCCGGCAACTCCTCCCAGCCATATTCCTCCGTATTGCGTCCGGTCGCGGCGACCGCATCGCGCAGGCTCTGCTCCGACCAGTCCCACATCTCGTCCGAGCCGAAGCGTTTGTCGGGACGAAGCGCAAGCTTGATCGCATATTTGTCGAAGCCCATGTCGTTGTAGACGCTGTCGAGCAGGTCGCAGAACGCCTTCACCTCTTCAATCAGCTGATCTTTGGTCACAAAGATGTGGGCGTCATCCTGGGTAAACTGTCGTACCCGCATGATTCCGTGCAGCGCGCCGTGCGGCTCGTTGCGGTGGCAGCAGCCGAACTCCGCCATCCGGATCGGCAGGTCGCGATAGCTGGTAATGCCCTGTTTGAAGATTAGCACGTGCGCGGGGCAGTTCATCGGCTTCAGCGCCATCAGGTCGCCGGTTCCCGACAGGACTGGGGCGTCGTCCTCGACGTTGGGAATTTCGTCGGGCACGACGAACATATTTTCTCGATATTTGCCCCAGTGGCCGCTCTTCTCCCACTGGCGCGCGTCCATCAGCTGCGGAGTCTTCACTTCGTCATAGCCGGCCGCATCCAGCCGCCGGCGCATATAGGCCTCCAGCTGGCGCCACAGAATATAGCCCTTGGGGTGCCAGAAGACGCTGCCATGCGCCTCGGCCTGCAAATGGAACAGGTCCATCTCCTTGCCGATCTTGCGATGGTCGCGCTTGGCTGCTTCCTCAAGCCGCACCAGATGTTCGGCCAGCTGCTTCTTGTTGAGCCAGGCGGTGCCGTAGATGCGGCTCAGCATCGGGTTGTTCTGATCGCCGCGCCAGTAAGCGCCCGAGACATGGGTCAGCTTGAACGCCTGCGGATCCAGTTTGCCCGTAGAAGCGAGGTGCGGCCCGCGACAGAGGTCGATCCAGGCATCTTGGCCCTTGCCCGATCGATACATGGTGATCGGCTCGCCTTCGGGCAGCTCCATCACCCATTCGGCCTTGAAGCGCTCCCCCTGCTTCTGGAACAGCTGCCGCACATCCTCGCGCTTCCAGACTTCGCGGACCAGCGGCTCGTCGGCGGCAATGATTCGCCGCATTTCCTCTTCGATTGCCGGCAGGTCCTCGTCGGTGAAGGGGCCCCGCTCCGCCGCCGGGGCGAAGTCGTAATAGAAACCGTCGTCGGTCGCCGGTCCGAACGTAATCTGGGTGCCGGGATAGAGGTTCTGCACCGCCTCGGCCAGGATATGGGCAAAGTCGTGCCGCACCAGCTCCAGCGCGTCCTTTTCATCTCTGGAGGTAACCAGCGCCAGCGCCGCATCGGCCTCGAACGGCCGGTTCAGGTCGCGCAGTTCGCCATCGACGCGAGCTGCCAGTGCCGCCTTGGCCAGCCCCGGCCCGATCGCCGCCGCGACATCGGCCGGTGTCGATCCCCGCGGCACTTCACGCACGGAACCGTCGGGCAGGGCAATCTTGAACATCTCGGACATAGGAGCTGCACCTAGTGCAGCGCAGCAATGGCTTCAAGCCATCAGCCAATCAAGGTCGCATTACAGAATGTCAATGTCACTTGACATGCGTTAGGTCCTGTGCGTAAAGGACCATTGACACACCAAGGAAGGATTTTGAAGATATGCCGATTTCTCGGGCCCGACGCCGCTACACGTGGCGACTTGCCGCGGCCATGGCTGCTTTCCTGCTGACCTTCGCTCTTGCGGAATATGGAATCGATCACGGCGGCGCTACCGGCGCGACTGCCACATTGCTGGCGCTGCTTCCAGGATGCTGCGTTGCCGCCGTTTTCTGGGCGCTTGGGCGGCTGCTGATCGAGGAAACCGATGAGTTCCGGCGAATGCTGCTGACTCGCGAGCTGCTGATTGCCACGGGAATCACGATGACGGTGGTCACCATCTGGGGCTTCCTCGCCGAATATCAGATCCTGCCCTACGGCCATGCCTTCTACCCCGTCTGGCTGTTCTTTTTCGCGCAGGGCATCGGCGGGATCATCAACAAGCTGACGTTCGGAAGCACGGGCTGCGCATGAACAACCGGCTGAAAGTCCTTCGCGCCGAACGCAACTGGAGCCAGGGCGACCTTGCCGAGCGATTGGCGGTATCGCGTCAAAGCGTCAATGCGATCGAGACGGGGAAATACGATCCGTCCCTGCCGCTAGCCTTTCGTATCGCCGAGCTGTTCGCCCTTTCCATCGAGGAAATTTTCGAGCCGCCATTGGCCCGCTGATTGCCCGTCATCGGCAAATAATGCTGTCCTACAGTGCCGCCGTTGGCTAGGCGGCCAGGGCATTGGTGGACGAACAGGCGGATGTCCCGCAACCGCTTCGTCACCGTGAAGATTGGTGAAGACAACCCGATGGACGCGCCCCAAGTCCGGCCCACGGAATTAGCCTATTTCGACCCCGGTGATGGCCGGCGCATCGCCTATCGGCTGCGCCAGGCGGAAGCGGGGGCCGCGACCGTCCTGTTCCTGCCCGGCTATGCTTCCGACATGGAAGGGACGAAGGCGGAGGCCATCGATACATTTTGCGCGACGCGCGGGCTTGGCTGCCTCAGGCTCGACTATTCGGGCACCGGCTCCTCCGGCGGCGACTTTGCCGATGGGACGCTGGTTCGCTGGCTGGAAGAGGTATTGGCGGCGATCGACATGCTGACCGACGGGCCACTGCTGGTCGCCGGATCGTCGATGGGCGGCTGGCTCGCCCTCCACGCCGCGCTGAATCGGAAAGGTCGGGTCAAGGCCTTGCTCGGCATCGCCGCGGCGCCCGACTTCACCGACTGGGGCTTCACCGTCGAGGACAAGGAAACGCTTAACCTCGATGGCCGGCTGGTGCGCGACAATCCCTACGGCCCCGAACCCTCGATTACCTATTTGGGCTTTGTCGCGTCGGGCGAAACTCTTCGGCTCCTCTATTCGCCGGTTGATCTCACCATCCCGATCCGCCTGGTCCACGGCGAGCTTGACGAGGACGTTCCCGTCGGCGTCCCGATCAAGCTTTTGAGCGATCTTCGTTCATCCGATGTCCAGCTTCGCCTGATCAAAGGGTCGGGTCACCGCTTAAGCGAGCCGCATGAGATCCACGCGATCCTGATCGAGCTCGCGACCCTTCTGGAGCACATCCGATGATCCCCATTTTCGCCCTTGCCCTCGCCGCCGCGGCCCCGGCAGCTCCGCCGGCCGCGGCCCCGCCCTGCCCGTCGGTCCTGACCCAGAAGGCACAGTCGTGCCGCGCGATCGAGGCCAGCAAGGCCGGTCGTTTCGCAGAGGCGGCGGCGGCGTTCGAAAGCACGGCCGAACTGACCCCGCCCGAAGACCCCGCGCATGACCGGGCGCTCGCCGCGGCCGGCAACATGTGGATCGCGGCCGGGCAGCCGGGCAAGGCGGCCGCTTCGCTCGACAAGGCGCTTCAGGGCAATGGGCTCCTCGCCGACCAGCATGGCCTCGCCCTGCTTGATCGCGCTCGCGCGGCCGAGGCGCAGGGCGACCTCAAGACAGCGCGCGCCAAGGTCAACGAGGCGGCGAAAACCATCAGTGAGGACCCGTTCCTGTGGTATTTTTCGGCGGCGCTGGCGATCCGCGAGGAGGATATCCCCACCGCCAAATCGTCGATCAACCGGGCGCTCGCCATGGTGCCCGGTTCGCCCGAAGTTCTATTTGAGGCGGGCCATGTCGCACAGGCGTCGGGCGAGCCGGCCAAGGCGCGAGAATATTGGACAAGGGCCATCGCCGCCGATCCGAACGGCCCCAGCGGAGAGGCAGCCAAGCAGGCGCTTGGCATGAGCGACGTGCCGCTGACCGTGACCAACCAAGTTTCGACCCGGCCCCAGGGCGACGGCGAGGGACCGCAAGACAATTAAGCGAGAGTGCCGATGCAATTCCTCCATGCCATGCTGCGAGTATCCGATCCGGAGGCGACGATCCGCTTCTTCCGCTTGCTCGGGCTCGAGGAGCGCCGGCGCAAGGAGGTTCCCGAAGGCAAGTTTACCCTGATCTTCCTCGGCGTCCCCGGGGATGAAGGCGGCGAGGTGGAACTGACCCATAATTGGGACGAGGACGGCTATGACGGCGGGCGCAATTTCGGCCATCTCGCCTACCGGGTCGATGATATCTACGCCCATTGCGCCAGACTTCAGGCCGCGGGCGTGACGATCAACCGACCCCCGCGCGACGGCCGCATGGCCTTCGTCCGCTCGCCAGACGGCATCTCGATCGAATTGCTGCAGAAGGGCGCCGCGCTTCCACCCGCCGAACCGTGGGCAAGCATGGCCAACACGGGCAGCTGGTGAAAACTCCGCTGACGGAGCTATGGGGAACACGCCTTCCCGTTATTCAAGCGCCGATGGCCGGCGCTGGTGGTGTAGCCTTGGCTGTCGGCGCAAGCGCCGGCGGAGCGCTCGCTTCCCTACCCTGCGGGATGATCAACGCCAAACAAGTCGAGAAGGAAGTCGGCGCGATTCGCGAAGCGACGGACGGTCCCCTCAATCTGAACTTTTTCTGTCATCACTTAGATGGGCGGGTGGAAGACCGAGCATGGCGCACTTTGCTGCGCCCGTATCTCATCGAATTGGGCATTTCCCACCCCGGGGAACCGCCCCCGCTTCGCCGTCCCTATTCGACGGAAATGGTGGAGGTCGTCGAACGTCTTCGGCCGGCGGTAGTCAGTTTCCATTTTGGCTTGCCGGACGACCGCTTGCTGGATCGAACCATGGCTACCGGTGCTTTCGTCATCGGCAATTGCACTACCGTCGCCGAAGCACGCTGGCTAGCGGAACGCGGCGTCGACGCAGTAATTGCACAAGGCTGGGAGGCGGGAGGCCATACCGGACGCTTCCTGCCTGGCGATCCCTCGGCCGCCCTCGGCTTGTTCGCACTTTTGCCTCAAGTCGTCGATGTGTTGGATGTGCCGGTCATCGCTGCCGGCGGGGTCGCCGATGGTCGAGGCATTGTAGCGGCCCTGGCACTCGGAGCGGCCGCCGTTCAAATCGGCACCGCATACCTTCCGTGCCCAGAATCCCTGATCGCCCAGCCTTACCGGGAAGCATTGCAAAGCCCGCGCGCGGCGCAAACCTTGTTCACCAATCTCTTCTCAGGCGGCCTTGCACGCGGGATTCCCAATCGGCTCATCGATGAACTCGGAGCCATAAATTCTGTTGCGCCATCCTATCCCCACGCCTCGGCGGCGATCGCCCCATTGCGCAAGGCCGCCGAGGAGCGCGGACTCGGGGACTTCAGCGCGATGTGGGCGGGCCAGGCCGCCCCGCTCGCCCGCGCCGAGTCAGCCAAAGATCTGACCGAACGCCTCGGGCGGGAAATGGAAGCGCGACTGATCTCGATTGGAGGTGTTGAATAATGAGTGCGCTGGAGATCGTCGCGGTCCCCGCCTTCGCCGATAATTATCTGTGGCTGGTTCACGACGCTGTTAGCGGTGAAACAGCGGTGGTCGATCCCGGCGACCCGGCCCCGGTGCTGGCCGAGGCCGAACGGCATGGCTGGCGGATCACGACCATCCTCAACACCCACTGGCATCCGGACCACACCGGCGGCAACATGGCGATCAAGCAGGCGACCGGCGCGACCATCGTCGGACCGGAAGGCGAGGCTGACAGAGTGCCGGGGATGGACCGCGCCATCGGTGAGGGTGATACTGTCCGCATCGGGGCTCACCAAGCCGACGTTTGGGAAGTCCCCGGCCATACCCTCGGCCACATCGCCTATATCTTTCGCGAGGACGGCATCGCGTTCGTCGGCGATACGCTGTTCGCAATGGGTTGCGGCAGGCTGTTCGAGGGCAGTCCCGAGCAGATGCACAGGTCGCTTGGGCGGCTGGCGAGCCTGCCTGACGGCTTCCAGCTTTTCTGCGCGCACGAATATACGCTGGCCAATGCGCGCTTTGCGGCCCACGCCTTTCCAGAGAACAGGGCGATTGCTGATCGGCTGTCCCTGGTCGAACACGAACGGGCGGCGGACCGGCCGACCGTCCCGACCACGGTGGAACAGGAACGTGCGACCAACCCTTTCCTGCTCGCTAAAGACCTCGAACAATTCGCGGAATTGCGCCGCGCCAAGGACAATTATCGTTCCGTCTAAATTGAGGCTCGTGCGTTTAGGCATGTACGCAACTACAGGAGAGTCGTCATGAAGCTCCCAATTTTAGTCCTGCTCGCCACCGGCGGCGCGGCTCTCCTCATTTCCTGCTCGACCGCCCCCGCCCAACAGGCCCGCAGCCCCAAGGCGGCCAATGAACTGGCTGAAGCGCTGGCTGGCCGATCGCCCGGCCCGCCGACCGACTGCATCCCCAATTATCGAAGCGACAACATGCAGGTCATCGACGACTATACGATCCTGTTCCGATCGGGCCGGACCATCTATGTCCAGAACCCGCCCGGCGGCTGTCATGGGCTTGGCTTCGGCGCCTACACGCTGGTCAGCCAGAAATTCGGAACCGACCGGCTGTGCCGCGGCGATATCAACCGGCTCGTGGATTTGAGGACCGGCATGGGCGGCGGCTCGTGCGTTTTCGGGCCGTTCGTTCCCTATACCAGGCGCTGATGCTTCAGCGCTTGTAGAGCGCGTCGAGCCGTTCGTCATAGGCTTTGCCGATGACGTGCCGGCGGATTTTCATCGACGGCGTGAGCTGCTCATTTTCAACCGAGAAGGGCTGATCGGCCAGGATGAAGCGGCGGATCTTCTCGATGATCGACAGGTCGGCGTTGACCCGGTCGACCGCCATTGAAAGCGCCTTTTGTATGGCTTCGGGATCGCCCGCGAACCGGCGCATTTCCTCGGGATCAGGCACGAGCAGCGCGACCAGGTGGGGGCGGCGGTCGCCATAGATCATCGCCTGGAGGATTTCCGGCTGCAGCGTCAGCATCCCCTCGACCCGCTGCGGCGAGACATTGTCGCCCTTGTCGTTGACGATCAGGTCCTTCTTGCGGTCGGTGATGACGATCCGGCCCTTGCCGTCGAGGTGCCCGACATCGCCCGTGGCCAGCCAGCCGTCACGCAATACCTTGTCGCTGGCCTCGGCGTTGTTCCAATAGCCGTGCATCACATTTTCGCCGCGCACCATGATCTCGCCGTCGTTAGCGATTCGGACCTCGGTATTCATAAGTGGCGGGCCGACGGTTTCCATCCTGATACCAGCACTGGGCCGGTTGCAACTGATCACAGGTCCAGCCTCGGTCTGGCCATAACCCTGCAGCATCGGCAGGCCCATTGCCTGGAAGAACAGACCGACGTCCGGATTGAGCGGGGCGCCGCCCGACACCATCGCCTTCATCCGTCCGCCAAACTTCCGCCGAACCTTGCGTCGAAGCGTGACCGACAGCAGCCCATTCATGGGCAGATCCCAAGGCACCGACTTGCCTGCGTAGCGCTTGCCCTCGATCGAAATGGCACGGCTCATCAAATAGGCGGGAAGCCCTCCATCCTTTTCGACCTGTTTCATGATCTTGGCGCGCAGCATCTCGAACAGCCGCGGCACGACGACCATGATCGTCGGCTTCACCTCTTCGATATTCGCCGCAAGCTTCTCCAGGCTCTCGGCGTAATAAATCTGGCCGCCAAGCGCGATGGGGAAATGCTGTCCGCCCGAGTGCTCATAGGCATGGGATGCGGGCAGGAACGACAGAAATACCTCGTCGTCCCACCCGAAATCATTGGCGATGACGTCGATACAACCTTCGACATTGTGCAGAATCATCCCGTGGTGCTGGGTCACGCCGCGCGGCGCTCCGCCGGTCCCGCTGGTATAGATGAGGCAGGCGAGATCCTCGCGCTTCACCCTGGCCATCCGCTCGTCCAATGCGACCACGTCCGACGTGCCCGACACCAGCTCGGTCCAATGGTGGAATTGCGCAATATCCGGCGACTGCCCAGTAATGATATCGTCGATCGAAATGACGTGCCTGCAATCGGAGGAGAACAGCACCGCCGGCAGCAGCGCACGCGCCAGCTTCTGGGTCGAGACGATCACCGCGCTGGCGCCTGAGTTGGCCAATATATGCTGATGATCGCGCGTCGTATTGGTGGTGTAGGTTGGGACCGTGATGCAACCGGCGGCCATGATGCCGAGGTCGGCGATGAGCCATTCGGGCCGGTTTTCGCTGACCAGCATCACCCGGTCGCCCGGCTGAAGGCCTAGCCGCTGCAGGCTTTCGGCGAGCGCCGCAACCTGTCCGGCCGCTTCGGAGTAGGTGATCGAAATCCATGTGCCTTCGCGCTTCGTCCACAGGAAAGGCTGGTCGCCCTTCTCCCGCGCCCGGGTCAGGAACATGGTGACGAGGTTCGGGAATTGTTCGAGTTGCTTCGCCATTCTTCCTCCCCGTGCGAGCCGCCACCTAAACCGGCTGGCGTCGGGCATGCAACGGCGTCGTGTCGTGGACGAAGGCGGGACGTTCCGCTAGTCGCCTGTTATGCGCATTCTTCGCCCGTTCGCCCTCGCCGTCGCCCTGTCCCTCGGTTCCTGCACCAGCACCCCGCCTCCCGTAGCGAGCGCCGCACCGGCAGCCTCGCATCCCTTCGTCGTCGCGGCCAATCCGTTGGCGGCGCGGGCCGGCATGGAAGTGCTCGAACGCGGCGGCAGCGCCGTCGACGCCGCGATCGCCGTCCAGGCGATGCTGTCGCTGGTGGAGCCGCAAAGTTCGGGCATCGGCGGTGGCGCCTTCATGACCTATTACGATGCCGGCTCGCGCAAGGTGTCGGTTTATGACGGCCGCGAGGTCGCCCCGGCACAGGCCAGCCCGTCGATGTTCCTCGATAGTGCGGGAAGGCCACTGCCGTTCGATACCGCGGTGCTGAGCGGCCGAGCGACCGGCGTTCCGGGTGCAGTCGGGATGCTGGCGATGGCGCACCGCGATCATGGTAAGCTCGATTGGGGTCAGCTGTTCGGCGCTGCCGAGAAGACCGCAGACGAAGGCTTCATCGTCACCCCGCGCCTGAACCGGATGATCCACGCTGATTATGCGGAAAACCATGCGCCCGACGTCGTCGCCTATTTCTCAAAGCCCGACGGAAGCCTGCTCGGTACCGGGGACCGGCTGGTCAACAAGCCCTATGCGGCCTTTCTCCGCCGCCTCGCGACCCAAGGCCCCGACGCGCTTTACCGGGGAGAGACGGCTGCCCGCATCGTGGCGCGAACCCGCGCCGCACCCCTGAGCGGGTCGATGACCATGGCCGATATGGCCAATTATCGCCCCGTCCTGCGTGAACCGGTTTGCCGCTCGTACCGGGTCTATCTGGTCTGCGTGCCGCCTCCGCCTTCGAGCGGGGCCGCCGAACTGATGCTACTGGGCATGCTGGAGCGGGTCGGAATCGAAAAGTCCGGTCCGGGCGATCCCGTCTCCTGGTTCAAGTTCGCGGAAGCCAGCCGGCTGATGTACGCCGACCGCGACCGCTATTTCGGCGACTCCGCGTTCGTCACCGTGCCGGTCGAGGGCCTGCTCGCCCCATCCTATCTCGACGCGCGGGCCAGACTGATCGGGCAAATGGCGATGCCGGCCCCCGCAGCTGGCCGACCGGCGGGTGCGCCGCAGCTTGCCGAAGATAGCACCCGCGAGCCGGCTGGAACCTCGCATTTTGTGATCCGCGACGCGGCCGGCAATGTCGTGTCGATGACCACCACGGTCGAATTCGATTTTCGGCACCGGCCGAATGGTCGACGGCTTCTTTCTGAACAACCAGCTGACCGACTTCTCCTTCTCGCCGGTCGAGCCCGACGGGCGGGCGGCCGCCAACGCGGTCGCCCCGGGCAAGCGGCCGCGCTCGTCCATGACCCCGCTCATCCTGCTGGACGGCGATGGCCGGTTCGCGGGAGCGTTCGGGTCCGCGGGAGGCAACGCCATTCTTGCCTATGTCGCAAAGTCGATGGTCGCGGCGATCGACTGGAATTTGCCGACACAGCAGGCGATTGCGGCGCCGAACCTCGTCGCACGTGGATCGGCTTTTCAGGGCGAGGTAACCAAATTCTCGCCGGCCATTCTCGCCGGTCTCCGCCAGCGAGGGATCGACCTCAAGCCCGGCCAGGGCGAGGATAGCGGAGTCCACGGGGTGATGATCCGGAACGGCATGGTCGACGGCGGCTATGATCCGCGCCGCGAAGGCGTCGTGCTGATCTCGCGCTAGGCGCCATCGCTCCCCACCGCGTCTGCGATGCTCGCCATCTCGCTGATCGAGAGGAGGGTCTGCAGTTCGCGCGCGATCCGTTTCGCCAGCCCCGGCCCTTCATAGACCATCGCCGAATAGATCTGGACAAGGCTCGCCCCGGCTAAGATCCGCTCCCACGCGTCATGGCCGCTCTCGATCCCGCCTACTGCGATCAGAGGCATCTGACCGCCCGAGACGGCCCGGAACCTGCGCAATTGCTCCAGCGCGAGCGTCTTCAGTGGACGCCCCGACAATCCCCCCGGTTCATCCCGATGCGGCGACTTCAGCGGCGGGCGAGACACGGTCGTGTTCGCCACGATCAGCGCATCGATGCCGTTGTCGAGCGCCGCGCGCACAATCCGCTCATGATCGCCGGTTTCAAGGTCCGGCGCGACCTTGAGGAAGATCGGAGGAGCAACAGGCCGGAGGCCTGTTCCGATATCCGATATGGGCGGATCATCCACAGCCCGTGCATCGCGAACGGCCTGCAACAACTCGACCAATTCTCCCCCTGCCTGCAGGTTGCGAAGTCCCGGCGTGTTGGGCGAACTGATGTTGACGGTGAGATAGTCGGCGACCGAGCTCATCGCCCGCACGCCCTCAACATAGTCTGCGATTCGATCGTCGCTGTCCTTGTTGGCGCCGATGTTGACCCCGACGATCCCGCGCGTCCGATAGCGGCAATTCAACCGGTCGAGCGCATCGGCCTGGCCACGATTGTTGAACCCCATGCGATTGATCACCGCCCGGTCCTCGACCAGCCGGAACAGGCGCGGCCCCGGGTTTCCCGACTGAGAGCGAGGGGTGAGCGTTCCGACCTCCACGAAGCCGAAGCCCAGGCTCAGCGCCTGCTCGAATACCTCCGCGTCCTTGTCGAACCCGGCCGCCAGCCCGACCGGGTTGGGAAAAGCGAGGCCGGCGATCTTGGTTTCCAGCGACGGGGTCCATGACGGCTCCGGGGTGAAGGCGGTGCCGGTGCGCAGCTTCAGCAGGTCGATCGTCATCCGGTGCGCCTTCTCGGCATCGAGACGGAATAGCAGAGGGCGGATTAGGGAATAGAAGGCCACGACGCCCGCCTAGCATGGTTGAGTTTTTGCGCCACCACGCCTAAATAGGAGTAGAAAGCTCCGAATAAGATATGCGACTCACTCACCTTGCCGACTATGCGGTCGTGATGATGGCCGCGGCCGCCCGCCGCGAGGGCCTTTTTGCGTCCGAGGGGGGCGCGCGCCTGTCCGCGACCGAGCTCGCTGATGAGACGGGAGTTCCCTTGCCCACTGCGCAGAAGATCATGCAGCAGCTGGCCTCGCACGGCCTGCTCGTCGGTCAGCGCGGGGCGGGCGGCGGCTATGCTCTTGCGCGACCCGTCGCCGAGATCAGCCTGGCCGACATCGTCGAGGCGATCGAGGGGCCGATTGTCCTGACCCAATGCGCCGACGGCGTGAACCACGACTGCGCGCTGGACCAGCATTGCCGGGTCAAGCCGCACATGGGGATCGTCGGCAATGCGGTGCGCGGCGCTCTGGGCGCGGTGACGCTTCGGGAGTTGGCGTCATGAACGAAGCCGTCACCAACAAGGAAGCCCGCGACGCGATCGCCAAGGAATATGAGTGGGGCTTCTCCTCCGACATCGAGCAGGAGTTCGCGCCCAAGGGGCTCAACGAGGACACGGTCCGCTTCATCTCGGCCAAGAAGGGCGAGCCCGAGTGGATGCTCGAGTGGCGGCTCAAGGCCTATCGCGCCTGGCTGGAGATGGAGGAAGTCGACTGGGCCAAGCTCGACATCCCGGCGATCGATTATCAGGACGCCTATTATTACGCCGCGCCCAAGCCGAAGGCGAAGCTCGCCTCGCTGGACGAGGTCGATCCCGAAATCCTGCGCGTCTATGAAAAGCTCGGCATTCCGATCGAGGAGCAGAAGGTGCTTGCCGGGGTCGAGGGTGCGCGGAAAGTCGCGGTCGACGCGGTGTTCGACAGCGTTTCCGTCGCGACCACCTTCCGCGAGGAATTGAAGGCCGCGGGCGTCATCTTCCTGTCGATCAGCGAGGCGATCCGCGAATATCCCGAACTGGTCCGTAAATATCTCGGCAGCGTTGTCCCGCAGCGCGACAATTATTTCGCCTGTTTGAACAGCGCGGTCTTTTCCGATGGCACCTTCGTTTATGTGCCCGAGGGCGTGCGCTGTCCGATGGAGCTCAGCACCTATTTCCAAATCAATGCCGAGAATACCGGCCAGTTCGAGCGCACCCTGATTGTCGCCGACAAGCGGAGTTACGTTTCCTACCTCGAGGGCTGCACCGCGCCGATGCGCGACGAGAACCAGCTCCACGCGGCGGTGGTCGAAATCTACGCGCATGAGGACGCCGAGGTGAAATACTCGACCGTCCAGAACTGGTATCCGGGCGATGCCGAGGGCAAGGGCGGCATCTTCAACTTCGTCACCAAGCGGGCGCTGTGTGCGGGCGCGCGCTCCAAAGTGAGCTGGACCCAGGTCGAGACCGGGAGCGCGATCACCTGGAAATATCCGAGCTGCATCTTGAAGGGCGAGGACAGCGTCGGCGAATTCTATTCGGTGGCGTTGACGAACAACCGCCAGCAGGCCGACACCGGCACCAAGATGGTGCACATCGGCGCCGGCACGCGCTCGACCATCGTTTCCAAGGGCATCAGCGCGGGCAAGTCGAACAACACCTATCGCGGGCTGGTGCGGGTGCTTCCGGGCGCGGACAATGTCCGCAACTTCACCCAGTGCGACTCTCTGCTGCTGGGCAGCGAATGCGGCGCCCACACCGTGCCCTATATCGAGGTCAGGAACCCGACCGCGACGATCGAGCATGAGGCGACCACCTCGAAGATCAGCGAGGACCAATTGTTCTACGCCATGGCCCGCGGGCTCGACGCCGAAAGCGCGGTGGCGCTGATCGTCAACGGCTTCGCCCGCGAGGTGCTGAAGCAGCTGCCGATGGAATTTGCCGTCGAGGCGCAGAAGCTGCTCGGGATCAGTTTGGAGGGGAGTGTCGGATGATTTTCAGCGCAATGCTCAATCTTGCCGCCGCCGGCGCGGCATCAAGCGTCCCCGCCCAATTCCAAGGCAATTGGCGCGTAAGCCATACGGAATGCCCGCCGGCAATTACGGACCGGCCCGTTTGGATCAATGCGGACCGTATTCGCATGGACCACTCTGTCGGCGATATTCGAGTTGTCGTAGATGGCGGCAGGCGCAACGTAACCGTTGCTGGCGAACTGCTCTCGGACGGTGACCCGTGGAATGCCAAGCTTCAGTTAGAACTGTCTGACTCCGAGCGTGAACTTACGATTTCTGAAGGTGACTGGTCTGTGAAGCTGCAACGCTGCCCTGAGGAAAAAACGAGCAAGTGAATGCTAAGAATTGAAAACCTCCACGCGACCGTTGCCGGCAAGCCAATTCTGAACGGCCTGACGCTGACCGTCCCAACCGGCGAGATCCATGCGATCATGGGTCCCAACGGCGCGGGCAAGTCGACGCTTGCCTATGTGCTCGGCGGCCGCCCCGGTTACGAGGTGACCGAGGGATCGGTGACCTTCGACGGGCAGGATTTGTTCGCGCTGGAGCCGCACGAGCGCGCCGCGGCAGGGATGTTCCTCGGCTTCCAGTATCCGGTGGAAATCCCCGGCGTCTCCTATCTTCAATTCCTGCGCGAGAGCCTCAATGCGCAGAAGCGCGCGCGCGGCGAAGCGGAGCTTTCCGGAGCCGAGTTCATCAAGCTGGCGCGCGCCCAGGCCGAAGCGCTCGGCATGGACGCGGAGATGCTCAAGCGGCCCGTCAACGTCGGCTTTTCCGGCGGCGAGAAGAAGCGCGCGGAAATGGTGCAGATGGGGATCATGGACCCTAGGCTCGCGATCCTCGACGAGACCGACAGCGGGCTCGACATCGACGCGCTGAAAGCGGTCGGCGCGGGCATCAACACGATCATGCGCGATCCGCAAAAGTCGGTGTTGCTAATCACCCATTACCAGCGCCTGCTCGACTATGTCGTGCCGGACCAGGTGCATGTCCTGTCGCGCGGCAAGATCGTGCGCTCGGGCGGGCCCGAGCTGGCCCACGAGCTGGAGCGCGAAGGATATCAGGAGGTGGCGGCGTGATGCGCCTTTCGCTTCTCCTCCCGCTGGTAGCGCTCACGGCCTGCAACCCGCCGGGCGAGTCTGCAGCCAATGACGGTGTGTCCCTTGAAGCGAACGATGCTGTCCCGCTTCCAACGGCGAACGAGGCCGAACCCGACAGCTCGGCCAATGGAGCGATGCCACCTTTCGCCGAGGTGCCGGGCGCGCATCCGACGGCGCCAGAGCCGGCGCCGATTCCGGCCAAGTTCCGCGGCACCTGGGCTGAGAACAAGGCCGCCTGCGGGGACCTGAAGCATCATTCGCGACTGGGCGTTTCAGGCCGGACCGTACGCTTCCCCGACTATGTGATTGTTGGGAACAAGTTCACCTTCCCCGCTCCCAACCAATTCGCGCTGGAAGGTCACATCGAGAAGACCGGCGCGCGGGCCGATGCGCATTACTCGATCGACGCAGCAGGCGATGTGCTAACCGACGAAGCCGGTGGCGGCGCAGTGCGGGTGAGGTGCGTATGACCGCCCTCCCAACCCGCAAGTTGGAGGCCTTTCGCTACGCGGATATCGACGCGCTGGGCGAAGTTTGGACGTCGCTCGCGCCTGCGGAACGGATCGAAATTGCTGCGCAGCAAAAACTGCAGCAAATCTGGCTTCCGAGCGGCAACGAGATTGACATACGCCGCATTGAAATGACGCTCGAAACGGGCGCGGCCGCGCGCATTTTCGCACTCAACAATGCATCACGTTACGGGCGCATTGAACTCGACGTGACGTTGCACGAAGGCGCGGACTTTGCGTTCAACGCAGCGAACATCGGTGGCGTTTCGGCGACGCTCGAAATCGTCACGACGTTGCGCCACATCGAACCGAATGCGACCTCGCGCCAGACCGTCCGGAGCGTGTTAAGCGGCAAGGCGGTCGGCTCCTACCTCGGCAAGGTCGCGGTGGCGCGCGGAGCGGACGGGACCGACAGCGAGCAATCCGTGAAGGCGATGCTGCTCGACCGCGGCGCAACTGCCAACGCCAAGCCCGAGCTGGAAATCTACGCCGACGACGTGAAGTGCGCCCATGGCGCGACGGTCGGTGAGCTCGACCGCAACCAGCTGTTCTACGCCGCCGCGCGCGGCCTCGACCCGGCGAGCGCTCGAGCGCTGCTGCTCGAAGGCTTCGTCGGCGGATTGTGGGATGACATCGACGGCGATGACGCCGGCATCGCGGACGCCGCACGCGCGGCGTTGAAGGCGGTCGCATGAACGTCCAGGCGCAACTCAATTCGGCGCTCGGCGTGCGCGACCAGTTCCCGGCGATCCCGCGCGGCTGGCATTATCTCGACAGCGCCGCGACCGCGCAGAAGCCGCAGGCGGTGATCGATGCCATCACCCGCGCTTATGGCCGTGATTATGCGACCGTGCATCGCGGTGTTTACGAGCGATCGGCGGCGATGACGCAGAGCTTCGAGGCGGCGCGCGCCGCTGCGGCTTCGCTAATCGGCGGGGGCGAGGAAGAAGTGATCTTCACGCGCGGCGCGACCGAGGCGATCAACCTGGTCGCGCGGACCTATCCCAACGGGAATCGCAGGCGCGTGCTGCTCAGCCAACTAGAGCATCACAGTAATATCGTGCCGTGGCAGCTCGCCGGTTACGAGATCGACGTCGTCCCGCTGACCGAAGACGGCCGGATCGATCTCGACGCGGCGGAGCACGATGGCCAGCGAAGAACATGCGGTTGTTGCGTTCGCGCATGTATCGAACGTGCTCGGCTCGATCCTGGACGCAAAACGCGCCGCCGACATCGCGCACAAGGTCGGTGCCAAGCTATTGCTCGACGGCTGCCAGGCCGCGCCGCGGATACCCGTCGATGTCGCAAGCATCGGATGCGACTTCTACGCTTTCTCCGCGCACAAGGTGTACGGCCCGACCGGGATTGGCGCGCTGTGGGTGCGCAAGGAGATCCTCCAAACCATGCCGCCATGGCAGGGCGGCGGGGCGATGATCGACCGGGTGACGTTCGAAGAGACGACTTACCTTCCCGCGCCCTCGCGGTTCGAGGCGGGGACGCCGCACATCGTGGGCGCGGTCGGCTTCCATGCGGCGATCGACTGGGTTAATGGCATCGGCACCGACGCGCTCCATGCGCATGAGAGCGCTCTGGTAAGCGAGGCTCGCTCCGCGCTGCGCACGGTGCCCGGCGTTACGCTGTTCGGACCGGAAGACAGCGCGGGGATCGTTAGCTTCGCGATGGACGGGGTTCATCCGCACGACATCGGCACCATATTGGACGATGCCGGGGTGGCGGTCCGCGCGGGCCATCACTGCGCGCAGCCGCTGATGGACCATCTCGGAGTACCCGCAACGGCGCGGGCGAGCTTCGCCGCGCACAGCGATGCAAGCGACATCGAGGCGCTGGTGCAGGGTCTCTACAAAGTGAAGCGGATTTTCGAATGACGATGGGCGAAGAAAAGAAGATCGAGACGCAAGAGGTCGACAGCGTCGAAACCCCTCCGCGCGCCCGCGTCACGCCAGAATTCGAGCGCAAGCGGGACTATCTCGCCGGCTTCCTCTCCGAGAAGAAGCCTGAGATCGATCCCAGCGCGCCCGGCGGTCAGCTACAGGAAGCGGTGATCGAGGCGCTGAAGTCGATCTACGACCCGGAAATCCCGGTCGACATTTACGAGCTCGGGCTGATCTACGACGTGGCGGTCAGCGAGGATGGCGACGCGCTCGTCACCATGACGCTGACCACGCCGCACTGCCCGGTCGCCGGAATCGATGCCGGGAGAGGTCGAGCTTCGGGTGCTGTCGGTGCCGGGCATCCGAGACGCCGAGGTCAAGCTCGTCTGGGACCCGCCCTGGGACCCGAGCAAGATGAGCGACGAGGCCCGCCTGGAATTGGGAATGCTATGAACAAGCCAGCCAAACTCCGCGCCGGCCGCGATCACGCTGACCCCGGCCGCCGAAGCCCGGATCGCGGAGCTGATGGCCGCGCGCCCGAAGGCACGATCGGCGTCAAGCTGTCGACGCCGAAACGCGGCTGTTCGGGCCTCGCCTATTCGGTCGATTATGTGACCGAGACGAACGGCTTCGACGAGCGGATCGAAACACCTGGCGGCACCTTCTTCGTCGACGGCGCATCGATCCTATATTTGATCGGCAGCATCATGGACTGGCGCGAGGATGATTTCGCGGCAGGCTTCGTGTTCGAAAATCCCAACGCCAAGGGCGCCTGCGGCTGCGGCGAGAGCTTCACGGTCTGAGTTTTCGCTGATATTCTGGCCGGCGAAGGAGATGGACGATGCGTCTTATTATCCTTGCTGCTGCGGTCCTTGTCGCACTCCCCACCGCCTCCTCGGCAGACCGCCGCGGCGATTTCGCCAAGGCGCGGCAGTCGTTGCGCCCCACCTGCCCTGCTCCGGCCGGCAAGCACTATGCGGTCGACCCCGGCAAACCCTTGAAACCGCAGAAACTCGGCCAGCTCCTCCGCCGAAGCCTATCAGGCGGTGCTTCGAACGGATGAGAAAGGTTGCCTCGATCCCCTGCTCGTCGAGGATCGCCTACGGCGGTCGCGCTAAGTTCGCGTCGGCATGTTGATTCCCGGGATCGGCAGACGGTGTCCTGCGGCCTGATCCGGAGCTAGAAATCTAGGCTGTAGCGAATAGCGGCACCCATATCTGGGTCGGCAGCGGCATTATGCCCGGGCTGTCGTCGAAAGAACAGGTTCGCCGCCCACCCAACCGCCCCCGAGCATGGTCGAATAGCTGAGTTCTGCATCGAGCTCGCGCCCTGAAGGCGTGAAGCTTAAGCGCTCCAGCGAATTGGTCTCGCTCTGGCTCGCATAGTCATAGCTGGTGGGGAGGAGCATCGCGATTCCGCCCTTCTCGATCCGCAGCGGCTGCGACAGGCGCAGGCCGGCACGATCACTCGCACTGAGGATTCCGAGCTTGGCAAGATCGAACGCATAGGCCCCGCTTTGGAATCGTCCGCTGCGAAATCGGTCCAGCCGCGCCGGCCGGACAAAGTCGCCGACCAGCCCGAGCCAATATCGCGCCGCGCCTCAAGCGTCGAGGAACAGGCTGGTCGAGCCGCGATCCCCGAACACGGACCCGAGCCGCCCGCCGAGCAGCGTCCGCTTTTCTTCAAGTCGGCTGAGACCCAACGAAAGCCAGGTGCGACCGCCAAAATCGCGATCGAGGGTCAGGCTCGTCCAGCGATAGGGCGCATCGGTGGCGCTGGTCCTTATCTCCTGCCAGACGCGGCCCTGCTCAGCGGCGACGGTTACGCCGGCAAAGCCCAGATCCCGCCGGATCGCCATGCTGCTTCCACGCCGGGCCTGGAAGCCCGGGTCTGCGCTGATGTCGCGAGCAATCAGGAACGCTCCGCTCTCTGCTCCGGTAAGCTGCCGCTCGAGCGCCTTTGCTCCTTGCGAAAAGCCAAACGCCGCCTTGGTCTTCGAGTCCAGCCGCGCAATGGCCGAACCGGCTACCAGCCGCGACCGCCGCGCGTCATCGGGCCCGATGCCGAGTCGAGCGACATCGAAGGTTCCAGGCAGGCCGGGCCGTTCCGCAACGGTCATGGCCACCGAGACCGGACCCGCCTCAACCGCCGAGCCTCGAGCATGGCCGGACAGGGCCCGGGCCAATGGCTGGCGAGTAGCGGCCTGACGAAGCCCTTTTGCAAGATCGACGACGAAGGCTCGGTCATAGCCGTCCAGGATGATCGCGCCGAGACTATGCTTGCTGCCGCCGTCACCGGCCGCTTCGGGAAGGTCGGAGGATGCGCTGTTGTCGGTAACCGCGATCTTGGTGCCGGCAAGGCTGGTTGTGCCGACGGGCTGGAACGCACGAGCGATGTTCAGCCGGCCCTGCCCAAAGACGGGATCGTCGCCGGGCGCACCCAAATCGTCGGCCGTGCGGAACAGAAGGTCGACAATCTGCGCCGCCGTGAGGTTGGGGAAAGCCTGGGCAATCAGTGCGACCGCGCCGGTGATGATCGGCGCCGAGAAGCTCGTGCCGGAATAAAGAAAGCCGGTGCCGGTCTGATCGATCGTCGCGGACACGATAACCGAGCGCGGCGAGATACCAGTTCTGGCCCGATCCGGCGCGGTTGGAAAAGACCGAGAGCTGATCAAGGTTTGTTCCGCCTGCCCCGTTGTCCACGCCGACCGAGCCGGCGATGATCACCTGACCGGGAAAGTTTTGCGCCGGAACAAGCGCGAACGGATCGGCATTGCCGCCCTTCGCCGGGTCCTCGCCGTCGTTGCCGGCCGAAATGACGAGAATGATGCCCGCATTCACGGCCCTTTGCATGGCCGCCAGCAACGAGGTGCCCGGCGGCGATCCGCCGAGCGAGAGGTTGATGACCTTGGCGCCGGCCAGCCGCGCGGAATCAATCCCCTGGGCAATGGCGCCATCGAAGAAATCGCAGCCTCCGTCCTTCGACTTGTCGGCACACGTCCCGGGCGCATCGGCGCGGAAGGACAATGATCGTCGCGTCGAACGCGACTCCGACATTCTGCAAATCATTGCGCGCAGCAGCAGCGGTCGCGGTCACGGCGGTGCCGTGTCCATCCTCATCGCTCAATCCGCGACTTCCGGCGACGTCGCGGCTGGCGGGGTCGATCCGGCCAGCGAATTCAGCCAGCGCCGGGTTGATCCCGCTGTCGACCACGGCAAGCTTCACCCCTGCGCCAGTAGCGCCACTCTGCCAGGCGGTGATAGCGCCAGAGCTGACCGCACCGTTCGATCGCTGATACTCCGCCGTGCTGAAATTGGTCCCCGGCGTGGGCGTGGGCGTCGGAGTTGGAGTTGGAGTTGGAGTTGGCGTCGGGGTGGGCGTGGGCATCGGGGTTGGAGTGGAGCCCACTCCCCCGCCCCCGCCGCCGCCGCCGCAGGCCGACAAAGCGAGCATCAGCGCGCAGGCTGTCGATGTCAAATACCGCTGATTTATCGCTAACTCCCCGGCAAGCCGCTGGAATTTAACGGCTTTCCCCGAAATTGCTATGAGCCAACAAAGCTTTCATTTTGCTGAAGCCGTCAAGCACTATTAAGGGCGGCCGCCATGCAATCCCGGTTCAAACCCCTGTTCGGAGGCATCTCCGATTGGATTTTCGATCTCGACAATTGTCTTTATCCGGCCTCGACCGGCCTGTTCGAACTGATCGACGAGCGAATGGGCGCGTATCATCCAGCGCCTTCTAGATTGCGACCTGGCCGAGGCAAGGCGCGTCCAGAAGGCCCACTTCCACGAGCATGGGACGACCTTGGCTGGCCTGATGCGGGAGAATCAGGTCGATCCCCATCATTTTCTTGAAGATGTTCACTCCATCCCTCTCGACCGTATTGAGCGCGAACGACCGGCTGGCGAGCGGCCTCGCGCGCCTACCGGGCCGAAAGATTGTCTTCACCAATGGCGATGCGCCCTATGCCCGCCGAGTTCTCGTCGCACTGGGCATTGCCGAACGCTTCGACGACCTCCATGACATTCACGCCTCCGAGCTTCGCCCCAAACCCGACGAGCACGGCTATCGCCTCTTGCTCCACCGGTTCGGCATTGATCCGGCGAAGGCGGTCATGGTCGAAGACATGGCACAAAATCTGAAGCCGGCGAAAATGCTCGGAATGACGACGGTGTGGGTCGACAATGGCTCCGAACGCGGCAATCACGGCCATCATCCCGATTATATCGACCTGACGATAGCCGACGTCGGCGATTGGCTCGACCAGATGCTTGGAGACGAGGAATGACCGACCCGTTGCAATTGACCATCGAGGAAGCGTGGGACCGACGCGATTCGATCGATGCCTCCGATCGAGCGACCAAGGAAGCGGTCGAAGCAGCGATCCTCCGGCTCGATTCAGGCGAGGCCCGGGTCGCCGAGAAGGTCGAGAGTGAGTGGCGCGTCAATCAATGGCTAAAAAAGGCGGTGCTACTGTCGTTCCGGCTTAATCCGATGGAATCGATTCGCCGGGGGGCCGGGAGGCGCCCCATGGTGGGATAAGGTGCCGTCGAAGTTCCTTGGCTGGGGGCCGGAAAGCTTCGCGAAGGCAGGCTTCCGCGCTGTGCCTGGTGCGATCGTTCGTCGCGGGGCATATGTCGCCCCGGGCGCCGTGCTGATGCCAAGCTTCGTCAATATCGGAGCACGCGTCGGTGAAGGGACGATGGTCGATACCTGGGCGACGGTCGGCAGCTGTGCGCAGATCGGCCGCAACGTGCATATTTCGGGCGGCGCGGGGATAGGCGGCGTGCTCGAGCCGCTTCAGGCGGGCCCCGTCATTATCGAGGATAATTGCTTTATCGGTGCACGTTCCGAAGTCGCCGAGGGCGTGGTGGTGGAGGAAGGAGCGGTCCTGTCGATGGGCGTGTTCCTGGGCGCCTCGACCAAGATCGTCGATCGCGCCAGCGGGGAAGTGATGTACGGCCGGGTGCCTGCTTACTCGGTGGTCGTTCCCGGAACGCTTCCGGCCAAGAATGGCGGGCCGAACCTGGCTTGTGCGGTGATCGTCAAGCGTGTCGACGAACGCACCCGCTCCAAGACCAGCATCAATGAGCTTCTGCGTGACTAATATAAGCTGAACTTATCGATTCGACGTCTGCTTTCATTGGGAACAGAGGAAGTCGCCCACTACCTCCCATAAGTAGCAGGAGGATCGACGTGGCGACACTCAGCAAGGATGCGTTTGACGGCAAGGCACGGGAAGCCCGCGTTCCCGCGGCTAGCTACTCTCAACCGATGATCCATCAAGTGATGAACCGCTCCGAATGGGGCATCCTAGTTGCGCTCGCCCTGATCTGGGGGGCGGCGTTCTTCTTCATCAAGGTTGCGGTGACCCATGTCGAGCCGCTGACCTATGTCTGGCTGCGCCTGACCATCGCCGCGGCCGCGCTTTGGCTGGTCCTAATCAGGCGGGGCGACAGGCTTGGTCTGCCGGTTTCGGTGTGGACCGCGATCCTGCTACTCGCACTTCTGAACAACATCATTCCTTTCGCGCTGTTCGGCTGGGGCCAGACAGCATATCGCGAGCGGACTGGCCTCGATCCTCAACGCGACCACCCCGATCTGGGGCGTCATTGTCGCGCATTTCCTGACCAGCGACGAGCGGATGACCCTGCCCCGTCTCCTCGGCGTGTTGGTCGGGTTTGCCGGCGTCGCAACGATGATCGGGCCCGAGCTCGTGACGGGCGGCGGCGGCATGCTTCCCTTGCTGGCATGTCTTGCCGCCGCCCTATGCTATGCGCTCGCCGGGGTCTGGGCGCGCCGCTTCAGGAAACTGGGCGTTTCGCCGATGAAAGTCGCGACCGGCCAATTGATCGCCGGGGCGCTTGTCATGGCTGCCGATCGCACTGCTGATCGATCGACCCTGGCTGAGCCGCTCTCCGCCGATTGGCGCCTGGGGAGCGATCGCCGCACTGGCGCTTGTCTGCACCGCCTTCGCCTATGTCCTCTACTTCAAGCTAATCGATTCGGCCGGTGCGACCAATGCGTTGCTGGTGACGCTGCTCGTCCCGCCGATCGCGATTATGCTGGGTGCGCTGTTCCTCGGCGAAGTGCTGACCGGGGCACAGCTGCTGGGCCTCGCCTTCATCGCGGTCGGTCTGGCGGTGATCGATGGACGGCTGTTTGCGGCAGTGCGCAAGAAAGCCTTCGCCTAGCCCGCCTCGGCCAGCAGCTTCTTCGCTTCCTCGCCGGTCCAATCGAGATCACCGACGTAGCGCCACACTTCCTCGCCCTGCGCATCATAAAGGATGGTGGTCGGCATGACCTGGATGCCCAGTGCGTCGGTCAGCTTCATCCCGGGATCGTGAAACGCAGCGAACCGGCCAATGTCGCGCTCGGCAAGAAAAGCGTCGACCGAGCCTTGCGGGGCCATGTCCTGACTGACCGCGATGACGGCCAATGCGCCATCCTCATTGTGCGATTGCTCCAGCGCCTGGAGCGTTGGCAGTTCCTTGATGCACGGCGCGCACCAGCTGGCCCAAAATTGACCAGCACCGGTCCGCCCTTGAACTCTGTCAGGTCGATGTCGCCGCCCTCGGGATTCTTGAACACGGTCGTCGGCGCATGCTTCGCCTTTGTGGCTGCGGTCCGACGCCCTTGGTAGCCTGCGTCTGGCGTCGCCGGCGCTTGAGGCGCTTCGGGCTTTTGCCTATCGCAGCCGCCGAGCAATGAAAGCCCGAAAGGGCGACGAGGAGGATGGCGATCAGCCGCACGGGCAACTCCAATCAAATGTGGGGCGGGCGCTTCGCAGGCGGACCGGCCGCGGTGATGCGCGAGATAAATGCCTCGATCGCGGTCGACAAGCGATTATGGCGCGAGGACATCGCCGCCAGCCGGGCTCACGCCGCCATGCTTGGGCGGCAAGGCATTTTAGCGGAAGCCGAGGCCAAGGCGATCGACGAGGGCCTTGCCGCGGTCGGGCTGGAGATCGGCGAGGGAAAGCTGGTCGAGGATCCCGCGCTCGAAGACATTCACATGCATGTCGAGCATCGGCTTGTCGCAGCTGATCGGCGATACCGCCGGGCCGGCTCCACACCGCGCGCTCGCGCAACGACCAGGTGGCGACCGACTTCAAGCTGTTCGTCCGCGACGTGCATCGACGAGGCATTGGCCGGGATCGACGCGCTGGAAGCGGCATTGCTCGACCGCGCCGAGGAGCATGCGGGCAGCGTCATGCCCGGCTTCACCCACCTCCAGTCGGGCCAGCCGGTGACGCTTGGCCATCATCTGATGGCCTATCGCGAAATGCTGGTCCGCGACCGCAGCCGCTTCGCCGATGCGCGGGCGACGGATGAACGAATCGCCCGCTCGGCAGCGCCGCGCTGGCCGGCACCGGGTTCGACCTCGACCGCGACGCGACCGCCAGCGGCGCTCGGTTTCGATCGGCCGACCGCCAACAGCCTCGACGCGGTCAGCGATCGCGATTTCGTCGTCGACTATCTCCATGCCGCGGCGCTTTGTTCCGGTCCATCTGTCGCGATTGGCCGAAGAAATCATCATGTGGGCGATCGCAGCCGTTCGGCTTCGTCAAATTGCCCGACGCCTGGTCGACCGGGTCGTCGATCATGCCCAACAAGCGCAATCCCGACGCCGCCGAACTGGTGCGCGGCCATGCGGCGCGGATCATCGGCGATCTGGTCGCGCTGCTGGTGCTGCTGAAGGGGCTGCCGCTGGCCTACGCCAAGGATCTGCAGGACGACAAGCCGCCGCTGTTCGACGCACACGACCTGCTCGCAGCTGAGCCTGGCGGCGATGGCGGGAATGATCACCGACCTTGAATTCGTGCCGGAGCGGATGCGCATCGGCGGCCGCCGCCGGCCACGCCACCGCCACCGACCTTGCCGACTGGCTGGTCGCCGACGCGGGTATTCCTTTCCGCGAGGCTCACCACATCGCCGGCCGGGCGGTCGCGGCGGCGGAAGCGGCTGGAAAGGCGCTCGACGAGCTTGGCCTCGAACAACTCAAGGCGATCGATTCCGCGGATTGACGAACGCGCCTTGCCGCACCTGTCGGTCGAGGCGTCGGTCGCTTCTCGCCGATCCGCTGGCGGGACCGCGCCGGAACGAGTAAGCGAGGCCATCGCCACGGCACGCGCGCAGATAGCCCGGCGGGAGGGGAAATGACGAACCGACTTGCTATCATGGTGCTTGGCCTTACCCTCACCGGTTGCGGCAGCGTGGCGACCTGACTCCGCAGACGGGCAAGGCGCTGCCGGCAAAAGCCCGCGCTCGCCCGGGAGCCTCTAACCGCCGAGCAACTGCTCCAGCTTCCGCCCATGGCCAAGCCCAAGCGGATCGACGAATTGAGCAAGCGGGGCGAAGTGCGCCGCGCCGACCGTTTCGACTTGCCTCCGCCCGACGGCGCGGCGGTGCCCCCGCCTGTGGGTACGGATGAACCCGCCAAGGCGAGCACGACCGGACCGGACAATCAGGACGAGCCGCGCCGATGAAGCCCGCGCCTATCCGCAAGGCGATCTTCCCGGTCGCCGGTCTCGGCACGCGGTTGCTACCCGCCACCAAGACCATGCCGAAGGAAATGCTGACCATCGTCGACCGGCCGCTGATCCAATATGCGGTCGACGAGGCGCGCGAGGCGGGCATCGAGCAAATGATCTTCGTCACCGGACGTGGAAAATCGAGCCTGGTCGATTATTTCGACCTAGGGTTTGAGCTCGAAGAGGCGATGAACCAAGCCGGCAAGAGTCTCGAAACGCTCAATCCCGCCAGAGCCGGCTTCGGCGAGATTGTCTCGGTCCGGCAGCAGCAGCCGCTGGGCCTCGGCCATGCCGTCTGGTGCGCTCGCCAAATCGTCGGCGAGGAGCCGTTTGCGGTGCTGCTCCCCGACGATTTGATGGTCGGGAAGCCCGGCGCGCTCAGGCAGATGATCGATGCCTATGCCGAACTCGGGGGGAATATTGTTTGCGCGCAGGAAGTGCCGGAGAACCGGACTGCCAGCTATGGCATCATCAAAGCCGGGGCGACCAACGGCGCCGCGACCGAGGTGCTGGGGCTCGTTGAAAAGCCCAAACCGGAAGAAGCGCCCTCGCGACTCGGCGTGGTCGGTCGCTATATCCTCCAGCCCCAGGTCATGGAGGCGCTGGGCCGCGGACAGCGAGGCAGCGGCGGCGAGATTCAGCTGACCGATGGAATGGCCGACCTGATCGGGCGGCAACCATTCCATGCGCTAAAGGTCGATGCGGTTCGTCACGATTGCGGGGACAAGGCGGGTTACGTGCTGGCTAATCTGGCCATTGCCCTCGACCGCCCCGACCTTGCACCGAAAATCGAGGAATTTTTGCGAAGCCGCTAGGCCCGGCCGACCAGTTGTTCGAGGCGTAACCGCTCGGCCTCGCTTTTCTCAAAGGCCTCGCGAATTTCGCCCAGCTCGATGGCGCGCGTGACGACTCGCGCGTCGAGCGCTGCATTGTCATGCCGCAATTCCTTGACCGACCGGGCGCGGGCGATGCGCCGGGCGACCCGGGCTGCCAGCACTTCAAAGTGGAACGGCTTGGCCACGACATCGTCGGCGCCCGTTGCAAAGCCGTCAACCGCACCGGCGCTATCGGATTTTCCGGTAATCAGGATGATCGGCGTGTCCTTCAGCACCGTATCGTCGCGGATCATTCGAGTCAGTTCGATTCCACTCATCGGCACCATGCGAAGCTCGGCCAGGATCAGGTCGACCGGCGCCCGGTGCAATTCGGCGATAGCGTTGGTCGCATTGTCACAGGCGACGAGGCGATAACCCAATTCGCCCAGCCGCCTCGCCATCACCGCCAATCCGCTGCGATTGGGCTCGATCAGGAGCAGCCGGGCAGCGCCGGGCGAATGATTGGACGGCGGTGCTTGTTCGATATTCATCCCGGGAATGTTAGGCTGGAATGGTTAATGCCGGGTTAGGCAGATCAAGGCTCAAGCTCGACATCCCAGTAGAGATAGTCCCGCCAACTCTGGTGGAGGTAGTTTGGCGGGAAGCTCTTGCCATGATCCTGAAGCTGCCAGCTTGTCGGACGGATCGGCTCGCGCTCGATATGCATCTTGGCCTGACGCGGCGTGCGCCCGCCCTTCTTGAGGTTGCACGGAGCGCAGGCGGTCGCGACATTTTCCCAGCTAGTCCTCCCGCCTTGGGCGCGCGGCACGACATGGTCGAACGTCAATTCCTTGTGGCTGCCGCAATAGACGCAGCGAAAACGGTCACGGAGGAAAAGGTTGAATCGCGTAAATGCCGGATATTCATTTGGCCGCACGAACTGGCGCAGCGCGATGACCGACGGCAGCTTGAGCGCCTGGCTCGGCGAATGAACCTCCCGGTCGTAGTGGGCGACGACATCGACGCGCTCCAGGAACATCGCCTTGATCGCCGTCTGCCACGGCCACAACGACAGCGGATAATAGCTGAGCGGCGTATAGTCGGCATTAAGCACCAACGCGGGACAACTGTCCGGATGGCGGAGGAGGTCGGGATGATACACGGCGCATTCGTCTCCATACGTTCGTGCCCGAACGCCGCGCCCCGGCCTGTCGCACTATCCCGCCCATTGCCAGAGAGCCGGACCTTGGCGGGAGACCGGCGGCCAAAGCCCGTCTTTCCGTCTGCGACCCCGGATGCCAACCCGGAGTGACCGTGGCATGACACCACATCTGACGAATCACCGTCAAGAGTCGCTTTTGTCGCCTTTATCACGGAGTGAGTCCTGAAGGTCACACGCTTTGCCCCGTCACCGTCCGGAAGACTCCACCTTGGTCACGCTTTTTCGGCGGTGTTGGGTCATGCCCATGCGCGAGCGAGCGGCGGAAAATTCCTGCTGAGGATCGAGGATCTCGACCCGGGGCGCTGCCGACCCGAGTTCGTCAACGGCATTTTCGAGGATCTCGCCTGGCTCGACCTGGCCCACGACGGTTCTCCGATTGTCCAGTCCGACCGGACGGGGCGCTATGCCGATGCGCTCCAGCAGCTGAAGAAGGAGGGGCTGATTTATCCCTGCTTCTGCACCCGCGCGGACATTGCCCAATCGTTGACGGCGCCGCACGGCGATGCCGGCAGCGGCTATCCCGGCACCTGTCGCGGCCTTCCCGACGATCCCGGTCGCCGGAAGACCACGCCGCACTGCTGGCGGTTGGATGCCGAGCAAGCCATTGCTCGGGCCGGCCTGCCTGGCTGGAGCGAGGATGACGGCGGCTGTTTCGAAAGCCGGCGCGAACAGATCGGCGACGCGATCCTGGCACGCAAGGACGCACCCTCGTCCTACCATCTGGCGTGCGTGATCGATGACGCGGATTCAGGCGTGACCTTGGTCGTGCGGGGCGTGGATTTGCGTCCGTCCACCCCGACCCAGCGGCTGCTGCAATCTTTGCTCGGCCTGCCGCGGCCCACCTACCTCCATCACCCGCTTGTGACGCATGAAGACGGGCGCCGGCTGGCCAAGCGGGATTGCGCCCCGACGCTCGAGGCGATGCGCGAAGCCAATATCGATGGGCGGGCCCTCGCCAACGACCTGATGGAAGGCCGGCTCCCACTAGGATTCCGCCTCTCTCAGGCCTAGATAGGGTGCCATGAACACCCTTCTTATCATTGCCCTCGTCGTCGCCATGGCCGCGACCGCCTACGTCCTCGTTCGCGGCGTGATTGCTATGGCCAGCGGCAAGGATGCCTCGGGCGAGATGCAGCAAGGCTATATGCAAAAGCGCGTTCTTTATCAGGGGATTGCGATTGTGATCGTCATCCTGATCCTCGCGCTTGCCAGCGGCGGACGCTAAGGGTCCA
This sequence comes from uncultured Alphaproteobacteria bacterium, assembly GCA_963750385.1. Taxonomy (GTDB): domain Bacteria; phylum Pseudomonadota; class Alphaproteobacteria; order Sphingomonadales; family Sphingomonadaceae; genus Sphingomicrobium. Next base: position 315,477 of record CAVVQJ010000009.1, read on the forward strand.
AACCTCCTGCCAGCGAGACCGTGATGGAGGCAAAAAATTGCCATGGAAGCGAGCGAGTGAAGCCAGATAGCGGGCACTATCCGGCAATCGAGATAGCGCGCCAAGGCGATTTTTTGCCCCACCCGAAGGGCATGGCGCCGCCTGCGCTGCGCTTCGTCGAAGCGTTCGACCGGGGCTTCAGCCCCGCTTTTCACACTTGTCCTGGCGCAGCATCCGGCGGAAGCCATGTCACGGTTCGCGTTGGCAGGAGGTTCGGACCCTGATGGTCAAGCTCAACAAAATCTACACTCGCACTGGCGACCAAGGGAGCGCTGGCCTCGTCGACGGAAGCCGCGTCACCAAATCCGGCGCCCGCATGACCGCGATCGGCGAGGTGGACGAAGCCAATTCGGCGATCGGCCTCGCGATTTCCGCGCTTCCCGAAGGCGAATTGGCGGCGCGCCTGCGCCAAATTCAGAACGAAATGTTCGATCTGGGCGCGGATATCGCCACTCCTTTCGGGAGCGATTTCGAGGAACATGCGCTGCGCATCGTTCCGCGCCAGGCACAGCGCCTGGAAGAAGAAATTGACGCGATGAACGCCAATCTTGCCCCGCTCACCAGTTTCATCCTGCCCGGCGGGTCGATGGCGGTCTCGCTGCTTCACCTGGCCCGCGGCATCGTCCGGCGCGCCGAGCGGCAGGTGGTCGCGTTGAAGGAACAGGAGGAGGTCAATCCCCACGCATTGGCCTATCTCAACCGCCTGTCGGACCATTTATTCGTCGCCGCGCGTTGGGTTGCGGCATCGGAGGGAGGCGACGTGCTGTGGCAACCCGGCGCCACGAGGAACAGCTAGACGAGAGCCTGAGTGCGCGGCTCGCCGCGACGCGCAGGCTGACGCTCGACCTTGCCGCGCCGCTGAGCGACGCGGACGCGACGATTCAGCCGCATCCCGACGCCTCGCCCGCCAAATGGCACCTGGCCCATACCAGCTGGTTCTTTGAAACCTTCGTGCTGCGCGATCATGTGCCGGGCTATCAACTCCACGACGATCGCTGGCCATTCCTGTTCAACAGCTATTACGAGGGCGAAGGGGCGCGTCATGCCCGCCCAAAGCGCGGCATGATCAGCCGGCCCAGCCTCGAAGAGGTGCGCGATTGGCGCCGGGCGGTCGACCGGGAACTGGCGAAGGCGCTTCCGGACTTACCGCCCGAAGCGGTCAGACTGGTCGAACTGGGAATCCAGCATGAACAGCAGCATCAGGAGCTGTTTCTCACCGACATCCTCGCCACTTTTGCCGAAAATCCGCTCGAGCCCGCTTATGGCGCGCTCGAACTCTTCGTCCCGCCAGGCGGCCGAGCCCATAGTCTGGATCGAGGGCCGCGACGGAGTGGCCGAAGTCGGCGCGAGCAGCGGCTTCGCCTTCGACTGCGAGCGGCCGCGCCATCGGGCGCTGCTTCATCCTCACCGCCTCGCCAACCGCTGCGTCACCAATGGGGAATGGTCCGAATTCATTGCTGATGGCGGCTATTCAACGCCGGCGCTGTGGCTCAGCGAAGGTTGGGACTGGGTTCACTCGGAAGGAATCGAGCGACCGCTTTACTGGCACGAAGACGCAAGCCACTTCACGCTCGCCGGCCGGCGCGACATCGACCGGGCCGCGCCGGTGGCGCACGTAAGCTATTACGAAGCCGACGCCTTTGCCCGCTGGGCCGGCGCGCGCCTGCCGACCGAGATCGAATGGGAGACCGCCTTCGCCTCGGCCGATCCGACGAGCGGCCACCAGCTTGACCGTGCCGGACCGGTGCTTCCCAGGCCCGGCGGCGGTCCGTTCGGCGATGTCTGGCAATGGACCCAGTCGGCCTATTTGCCCTACCCCGGCTTCGCTCCGGAGGAGGGGACCGTCGGAGAGTATAACGGCAAGTTCATGTGCGGTCAGTTCGTACTGAAGGGCGCCAGCTGCGCCACTCCGCGCGGGCATTCGCGCGCCTGTTACCGAAATTTCTTCCCACCCTCCGCCCGCTGGCAATTTACGGGAGTACGCCTTGCTCAAGACGCTTGATGAGGTCGATCCGGCGTTTCGCGCCGACGTGCTGAACGGCCTTTCAGAGCCGATCCCCGCCATCCCCGCTCGCTGGCTTTATGACCGGCGCGGTTCGGAGCTGTTCGACGACATCACGCGCCTTCCAAGCTACTATCCGACGCGAACCGAGACTGCGCTGCTCGAGGCGAAAATGGGCGAGATCGCGAGCCGAGCCTGCGACGGGCGCGCAATCGTCGAGTTCGGTTCGGGCAGTTCAACCAAGACCCCGCTGCTGCTTCGGGCGATGAATCCGAAGGCCTATGTGCCGATCGATATTTCGGGCGACTATCTGCGCGAAAGCGCGGCCCGGGTGGATGCGGAGTTCCATGGCCTGTCGGTTTACCCGGTCGAGGCCGACTTCACCAAGGAGGTCGACCTTCCCTCCGAAATTGACGATCTGCCACGGCTCGGCTTCTTCCCGGGCTCGACCATCGGCAATTTCGTGCCGCGCAGCGCAACCGATCTGCTGCGCCATTTCCGCGACATTTTGGGGACGGGCGCCAAGCTGTTGATCGGGATGGACCGGATCAAGTCGGTGAAGCGGCTCATCGCCGCCTATGACGATCCCCAAGGCATTACCGCCGAGTTCAACCTCAACCTGTTGAGGCGCATCAACCGGGAACTTGATTCGGACATTCCCGTCGACGCGTTTCAGCATGAGGCACGCTGGAACGACATGCTCGGCCGGATCGAGATGCACCTGGTCGCCCGCCGCGACGTCGAATTCCAGATCGAGGGCAAGCGCTTTTCCTTTGCGGCCGGCGAGACAATCCACACCGAGAACAGCCACAAATATGGCCAGCGCGGCGCCCGCCTCCTGCTGCTCGCGGGGGGTTGGACTCCGCTCGCGGAATGGACCGACGAAGATGATGATTTCGCCCTGATCCTGGCCGAGGCGCAGCCCAATCGTTTCGCACCGTAACAAGATTGTGCGGCGCGGCGGCGGCGGCTAAGCCTTGCCCATGCTTTACGCCCTCTTCTCGATTATCGACATGATCCTGCAAATTCTCGTCTGGGTCATCATTGCGCAGGTCATCATCAGCTGGCTGGTGGCGTTCAACGTCATCAACACCCAGAGCAACTTCGTCCGCACGATGCTCGACGTACTCGACCGGCTGACCGCGCCGCTCTACCGGCCGATCCGCAAGATCTTGCCCGATTTCGGCGGAATTGATTTTTCGCCGATCATCTTGATCTTGGCCATCCAGATTCTGCGCAAGCTCAACGCCGGGCTGGCGCTTGAAACCAGCGCGACCTTGATGTGAACGCGAGGTTGATCGACGGAAAGGCCGCCGCGGCGGCGTTACGGGAGGATGTGGCAAGCGAGGTTGCCCGTTTTCGTGTCGCGACCGATCGCGCCCCGGGCCTTGCCACGGTGCTGGTCGGCGAAGACCCGGCTTCGGCGGTTTATGTTCGATCCAAGGGCCGGGCGACGATCGAAGCCGGCATGGAAAGCTTCGAACACAAGCTTTCCGCCGACACCAGGGAAGCTGACGTACTGGCATTGGTCGACCGGCTCAATGCCGATCCCGCGGTCGACGGCATCCTGGTCCAGCTGCCCCTGCCGCCGCACATCGATTCGAACAAGGTCATTACCCGCGATCGACCCCGACAAGGACGTCGATGGCTTTCATCCGGTCAACGCCGGACGGCTCGCGATCGGGCTTCCCGGGTTCGTGCCCTGCACGCCGCTCGGCTGCCTCAAACTTCTGCGTGCCGAACTCGGCGACCTGTCGGGCAAGAACGCGGTCGTGGTCGGGCCGGTCCAACATCGTCGGCAAGCCAATGGCCATGCTTTTGCTCGGCGAAAGCTGCACCGTCACCATCGCCCACAGCCGCACCCGCGACCTGCCCGACGTCGTGCGCGGCGCGGACATTGTCGTCGCCGCCGTTGGCCGGCCGCGGATGATCAAGGGCGACTGGATCAAGCCGGGAGCGACTGTGATCGATGTCGGAATCAACCGGATCGTGGGTGAAGGCGGCAACAGCCGGCTCGTCGGCGATGTCGATTTTTCTTCGGCTGGCGAAGTCGCCGGAGCCATTACGCCGGTGCCTGGCGGGGTCGGCCCGATGACCATCGCCTGCCTCATCCGCAATACCCTTGTGTCCGCCGCCCGGCGGGAAAAGTTCAAGCTTGGAGGTAATTTATGATCGCAGCGATGATCCTGGCCGCCGCCGCCCCATCCACCGCGATCGACGCCGAGCGCGCCTTTGCCGCGCATGCGCAAAAGGTCGGCCAATGGACCGCCTTTCGCGATTATGCTGAGCCGAGCGCGGTAATGTTCAATCCACAGGCGGTCTGGGCCCATGAGTTTCTCGATGGCCGCAAGAACCCGCCGCGGTCGATCGAATGGTGGCCGGCTCGAAGCTTCGTGTCGTGCGACCGGAATCTGGCGATCAACACCGGCCCCTGGCGCAATGCGGCAGGCCAAAATGGCTATTTCACCACCGTGTGGGCGCGCCAGAAGGACGGCGGGTGGAAGTGGAGCGTCGACGGCGGCGACTCGCTTGAGAAGCCGCTTGCACGCCCCGCTCGTCCGTCGACCCGCCGGGCAAGCTGCGCCGGTCGCGATCGGCTTCGCAAAGTCTATGCCGCGATAACCCCGACGACCGAACGGATCGCGGGCAAGCCACCCGCCGATGCCGGCCAGGGGCGGTCGGCCGATGGCACGCTCAGCTGGTCCTGGACCGTGGCCCGCGACGGCGCGCGTCATGTTCAGGCCAAGCTCTGGAACGGCCGGCAATATGTGGTGGTGCTCGACCAGCGCGTGGCGGCCCCGGCCCAATGATCGAGCTGTTCACCACAGCATTCATTACCCTGGCGGTCATCGTCGATCCGCCGGGCTGCGCACCGATTTTTGCATCATTGACCGGCGGCACCGACGCCCGTCACCGACGGCGAATGGCAATCCGGTCGGCATTGGTCGCCTGGTGCATCCTGCTGTTCTTCGCCCTGTTCGGCGAGCCGCTGCTCAGCCACATGGGCATTTCCCTCAGTGCCTTCCGGCTGGCGGGTGGAATTATGCTGTTCATCATCGCGCTGGAGATGGTGTTCGAAAAGCGCACCGAGCGACGCGAGGAACGGGCGCGCGAGCTTGAGGGCACGCCCGAGGCCGAGGACATCAGCATCTTTCCCATGGCCATCCCGATGATCGCCGGGCCCGGCTCGATCGCGTCGGTCATGCTGCTGAATGCCCGCGCCGACGGGCTGGTGGAGAGCGCGGTAGTGCTGGGTGCGATGACGCTGGTCATCCTGCTCACCATGGCAGCGCTGCTCGCCGCCGGGCCGCTGATGCGCTTCGTCGGCGCCAATGTGGAGGCCATGATTACCCGCATCCTCGGCGTGATCCTCGCCGCACTGGCCGCGCAGTTCGTGCTCGACGGGCTGGAGCGAAGCCTTCCGGGACTCGCCGGCTAGCGGACCACCTTCCACATCCGGAACGGCGAATCGCTGCCCAAGTCGACCGGCTCGAGCCAGGCGGGAGCCTTGCCACCCACCAACTGGCCGTAAAATCCCTTTGGCGCTTCGGACATGAAGATGGTCGCGGTCGACATATGCGGGCAGATCATCAGATAGTCGCTGCCATATTCGCTGATGATCCGATGGGCCTGCGGCTCGGGCCCGCGAAATGCGGTCATCACGTCGGCAATCGCCCGGTCGTTGCGATGATAGGGTCCGCCGACGACATCATGGTGAGTCGTGACGATGATCCGCGGCCCTAGGTCGATGAAGGTGAATATCATTCCCTTGGGCTGGCGCTGCACCCGCGACAGCGCGGCCAGCGACACGCATAAACGGTTGGCCCGGCTGACACTTTGCGCGGCGGCGTTTTTCGAATCGCCGGGAACCAGCTGGACGGCCAGCGGGATCGCCGCGCCGAACGACAGCAGTACCAGGACGACCGCCGCGACGTGAAGCCACGGCTTGGGCGAATCGAACCATTTTGCGGCAATCAGCACGATCAATGCCGTAGCGGCCGGCAGCGCCATCATCTGCGCCGCCGGAGCCGCCCGCATCTGCCAGAACAGCAGGGCAAAGGCTGCAACCGCCGGAAGCGCCACCGCCGCCGTACGCCGAAGCAGATCACGGCCATCGGGTCCCTTGCTCCACGCCCGCCAAAGAAGCAGCGCCCAACCGATGAGCGCTGTTGCCGGGAGCGTGAGGGCGATCGTGCCAATGCGCCAACCATGCCGGTAAAAGGGCCGCGCCTCGCGGACATGATCGAGCCACAGACGGGTCGCTTCGGGCGACACGCCTTCCAGCCGCTGCAGGCACTGGGGCCAGGCAAGCGCATGAAATCCCGCCACCATCGCTCCCGCGGCGGCGGCCAGCGCCAGGCGCGGTTTCCAGCCATCGATCTTGAGCATCGACAAGCCGAGCATCAGTGCACCGCCGATCACCGCATCGGTCAGCCACACCGGCGACAGGGCGTCGCACACCGCGTGTCGGTTGGCCTCCGACGCGAACAGAAGGAAACCGGCACCGGTGGTCGCAACAAGCGCCGCCGCGTAACTCGCCAGCCGCCTGCGCTCGTCGCGGTCGGCGACCCACAGCAGCACCGACGCTCCGCCCAACAGCGCCAGATAGATCATCATTTCTAGCCCAATCGCGAGCGACAGACCGCTGGCCAGGCCCATCACCGCGCCGCCTCTCGCTTTTCTGGGATCGGCCATCGCCGAAATCGCCAGTCCGAGAAACGCCAGCTGCCAGCCGTGGTGATCGATCCTCAGCGGCGCGAACATGCCGATCGTGGAATAGGCGCATAGCAGCCCGATGACGGGCAGGATCCAGGCCCGGTCGTCCACCAGCCGTTTCATTGTCAGGGCAAGCGAAAACATCAGCAGCAACAGCGGCAGCAACGGCGCCACGGCCACTGCCACCCGCTCGGCATCCGCTCCCCCGACAAACGGCTTCGCCAGCAGGATCAAGCCGGCGAGCGGAAGGTCGACGAGTCTGGACCAATGGATGTTGGCGCCGCCGTGAACCGGATCGAACCGATGCTGGACGAGGTCGAACCAGCCTTGCCCGCCGAGCAAGGCACGGACCTGGGCAATGCGCAAATTGTCATCGGTGTCGGGGAGCGCGAAGCCGCGGATCTGCGCCCAGCGACCGGCAATGATCCAGACCGCATAGATCAGCCAGATCGCAATCAGGACAATTCGCCAATGCCGGAAAAACGGCCCGGCCAGCCTTTCCTGCAATCGATCCAGCCCGCCCTCGTCCATTCTACGCCCCTAAATAATCCGCGATTGTGTCCTAGCGGCAAGGCACTAGAGAGCAAGCGGATGATCCAGTCCGCCCTTCGTTCAATCGATCCCGAACGCCGAGCCGTGCTCCTCCAGCTGGCCCGCTATGCGCTGGCAGGCCTGGCGATCACGCTGGCGGTCGCTGCGAGCTATTGGGCGATCGCCGAATTTCTGTCGATCGACCCAATGGTCAGTTTCACCATCGTATTCCTGGTCTTTTCCGCCATCAGCTATTTCACGCATGGCGCATACAGCTTTCGCGATCATGGTCCCCGGGACCGGCACCATGTCCGGATGGCCCGGTTCGTCATGGTCAACATCATCGGCTTTGTGGTGAACCAGGCCTTCATCTGGCTGCTGGTCAAGCATTGGCAGGGACCGACCTGGTGGCCGACCGTCCCCATCGTCTTTATCACTCCGCTCTTGACCTTCACCCTTCATCGCCGCTTCGTCTATTCATGAGCGGGGTCGAACTCAGCCTGGTCATCCCGGTGAAGGATGAGGAAGCCGCAATCGGGCCATGCCTTGCCCGCGTCATTCCCATCCTCAGGCGATGGACGACCCGGCCGCGCAATCGTTCGAAATCATGTTCGTCGACGACGGCAGCAGCGATACGACGCTGGAGGCGATACGCCTGGCCAATGCCGCAGATCCGCGAGTGCGCGGGCTGTCGCTATCGCGCAATTTCGGCAAGGAAGCGGCGCTGTCGGCCGGCCTCGACGCGGCGCGCGGGCAATCGGTCGTTCCGCTCGACGTCGACCTTCAGGACCCGCCCGAAGTCCTGCCGACGATGGTCGCTCAATGGCGCGCCGGCTTCGACGTGGTCTACGGCGTGCGCGACAATCGCGAGAGCGATAGCCTGCCCAAGCGAATGACCGCCGACTTCTACTATCGCGCCCACAACTGGCTGAGCGACGACAAGATCCCCGAACATGCCGGCGACTTCCGGCTGCTCGACCGGCGCGGTCGTCGACGTGATCCGCCGAATGCCGGAACGCAACCGCTTCATGAAGGGCCTGTTCGCCTGGGCCGGTTTCCGCCAGACCGCCGTCAGCTATCACCGCGAAGAGCGCAAGATCGGCAAGACCAAGTATAATTATTGGAAGCTGTGGACGCTGGCGATCGACGGCATCACCTCAGCATCGACCGTGCCGTTGCGCATCTGGAGCTATTTGGGCGCATTCGTCGCGCTTGGTGCGCTTGGCTACGCCATTTTCATCATCATCCGCACTCTGACGTCCGGGGTCGAAGTCCCGGGCTACGCCTCGATGATGGTCGCGGTGCTGTTCCTCGGTGGATTGCAACTGCTCTCGCTCGGCGTGCTTGGCGAATATGTCGGCCGCATCCTGATCGAGACCAAGGGCACGACCGCTCTACGTGGTGCGCGAGAAAATTGGCGACGATTGATGGAGCGCAAGGTCTTCGAGCAGATGGCGCTCCTCGACAGCCGCCACTGGTGGTTTACCGCCCGCCGCCGAGATCCTGGACGGGTTGATCGAGCGGGTTGTCAGGCCGCCGAAGAATGCGCGCATCCTCGAACTTGGCGCGGCACCGGCCACAATCTCGCGATGCTTGTCGCGGTTCGGGCAGGTCGACGCAAGCGAACTCGATCCGATTGCTCGCCAAATGGCCGGGGAGCGGCTCGGCCGCGCGGTCAAGGAGGCCGCGCTTCCCGACCTGTCGATGTTCCCGGCGGATAGCTACGATCTCATCGCCCTGCTCGACGTGCTTGAGCATGTACCGGACGACAAGGCTTCGCTCGCTGCCATCTATCGGGCGGTTGAAACCCGGCGGCGCGCTGTTGCTGACGGTACCCGCTAACCCTTGGATGTGGAGCGCGCACGACATCGGCGCACCACCATCACCGGCGCTACCGCAAGGCAGAGATCGAGCGGCTGGTGCTCGAAGCGCGGGTTTCGAAATCGACCTGCTGTCGCCGTTCAACAGCCTGCTGTTCCCGCCGATCGCGGCGGTGCGGCTCATCGGCAAGTTGACCGGGAAGCGACGACAGCGACGACGCAATGCCGCGCCGACTCGTCAATCGCATGCTCGACGCCATGTTCGGGCTGGAGCGCTCGCTTATCGGGCGGGTGCCGATGCCGTTCGGCGTTTCGCTGGTCGCGGTGCTTCGGCGTCCAATCGCTCCGGCGCCCTCATGAGCAGGATCGACCCTTCGCCGCCCAAACCGGCTCCCAGCCCTTGACCCATGCCCGCGGGATCGGCGCGCATGTCGAGCAGCCAGAGATAGTCGAACGCCGGTGCCGGCAAATAGTCGAGCGCCGTCCGGACCGACCAGCCCTCGTGACCGCAACCGGGATCGCGGACGATCTGCGACGGATCGCGCTGGAACCACCCGGCCTCGCGGATAATGGACGGTCAGCAGGCTCGACCCGGCCATCGGCCAATGGTCGTTGGTGAAGGCATCGCGCCGCACGGTGGCGAGTGCGCCAAGATGGTCAGACCGCCGCAGCGCCCATTTCTCGCAGCCGTCCCAGACCAGGACCGCCACCCGCGACACCGCGCGGCAGCCGGTCGAGCGCCTGAGCTGTGCTCGGCCTGCCGCGTCCAGGCGATGGCCATGCTGGCGGTCGTTCCCGCAAGCCGGACCAGCATGAATCGCGACCGCGCCACCGCCAGCCATCTCGCGCCAGCGGGAAGCGGGTCTCCGCCTTGAAGCGGATCGCCAGGACGAACATCGCGACGACGTAGGGCACCAGCCGCATGTCGGCATAGGCCGAACCGAACACGATCCGCGGCAGAAGCGCATAGGTCAGGCGCCAGCACCAAGCCCGAAAAGGCCAGGTTGCGCGACAGGGTAAGACGCGGATGGACCAGCGCGAACAGCGGAACGGCGAGCATGACCACCGCGGCGAGGCAAGGTCGAAGCCCTCCAGCGGTCGCGGAACATGCGCAGCAGATATTCCCACTTGATAAGCCCAGTCGAACCAGCCGAGCGTCATGCCGCCCGTCGCCTCGCTCCGCCACAGCAGCATCAGCGATCGCAGGCAACGCCATCGCCAGCGAATGATAGGCGGCGCGCAAGACCTGCCATCCACCAGCTGTCAGGCCACGATCATGCTGGCGGACCGCTTCGGCCGAAAAGCACAGCAGGCCCATCGTTCCCCAGCCGAAGGTATGGGCGAAATAGACGAGGAAGCTGATCGGCACGAACAGCGCGCGCGCAGCTTCGACTTGCCCAACCGCCCGAGCCGCAGCCAAGGCCCATCGCCAGCAACGCCAGCGCCATCGACAGCGCGAAATTGACGAAGCCGAACAGGAACGGGATGGCCGAACGCCAGCGGCAGCGCGAAGGCGACGGTCGGCGGCAGGCGGTTGTGCACTTCGCGCGCGACCCACAGCATGCCCGCTACGGTCAGCGGCGGGATGCGACATCACCACCAGCTTGGTCGGCGGGCTCAAGCCCGATCAGCTTGGCCAGCGGCACGACCAGCAGGTCGACGCCGAGATTGCCGATCGGCAGCCAGTGGAAGCTATACCATTGCTGAAGTGCCGGGCTGTTGTCGAGGTCGAGCGCAACCTTGAATCGGCCCATGTGGCCGGCCAAGGTCGACGATCGGCGGAATGGCCGGATAAAGCAATGGGACGAAGGCCAGCAGGACCATCGCCGCGACGAACGGCCGCCCTTCCCACCACGGGTCGCGGCGTCCCCTTGGGGAGCGCGGCGGGCGCCGCCTCTTGGGCGAGGAAGTGCGGCGTTGCGATCACCCGCGGTCGCGGCGTCCGAGCAGGCGGAGACGAAGCGCGTTGAGCTTGATGAAGCCTTCGGCGTCACGCTGGTCATAGGCGCCGGCGTCGTCCTCGAACGTCACCACTTTTTCGCTGTAGAGGCTGTTGGGCGACTTGCGGCCGGTGATGTGGACGCCGCCCTTGTAGAGCTTCATCCGCACCGTACCGTCGACCTTGGCCTGGCTGTGGTCGATCGCCGCCTGCAGCATCTCCCGCTCGGGAGAGAACCAGAAGCCGTTGTAAACCAGCTCCGCATAACGCGGCATCAGCTCGTCCTTGAGGTGCGCGGCACCGCGGTCGAGGGTCAGCTGTTCGATCGCGCGATGAGCGGCATGGTAGATCGTCCCGCCCGGCGTCTCGTACATGCCGCGGCTCTTCATGCCCGACGAAGCGATTCTCGACCAGATCGAGACGGCCAATGCCATGGAGCTTTCCGAGCTCGTTTAGCTTGGTCAGCAGCGAGGCCGGCGACAGCGCTTCGCCATTGACGGCAACCCCGTCGCCGCCCTTGAATTCGACGGTGATTTCTTCAGGCGTATCGGGCGCCGAAACCAGATCATCGGTCCGCGAATAGACATAGTCCGGGACTTCTTCCCACGGATCTTCCAGCACCTTCCCTTCCGACGAGGTATGCAAAAGGTTGGCGTCGGTCGAAAAGGGGCTTTCGCCACGCTTGTCCTTTGGCACCGGGATCTGGTTCTTTTCGGCGAAGTCGATCAGCGCCGTGCGGCTGCTCAATGCCCATTCGCGCCACGGGGCGATGACTTTGATGTCGGGCGCCAGCGCATAATAGCCGAGCTCGAAACGCACCTGGTCATTGCCCTTGCCGGTGGCGCCATGGCTGACCGCATCGGCGCCAACCTGCCGAGCAATCTCGACCTGCCGCTTGGCGATCAGCGGCCGGGCTATCGAGGTGCCGAGCAGATACAGCCCTTCGTACAGCGCGTTGGCACGCATCATCGGGAAGACATAATCGGCGACGAATTCCTCGCGCAGGTCGTCGATGAAAATATGCTCCGGACTGACCCCCATCAGTTCGGCCTTGTGCCGCGCCGGCCCCAGTTCTTCCCCCTGCCCAAGATCGGCGGTGAAAGTAACCACTTCGCAGCCATAGGTCTGCTGCAGCCACTTCAGGATCACGCTGGTGTCTAGGCCGCCCGAAAAGGCAAGGACGACGCGGTTGATCTGGTCGGCCATCGGGATCGCTTTCTTCAACCTGCCGGGCGGCCCGGGTCGGCGCGCGCCTTGCCACCATGCCCGCCACCGTTCAAGCGCCATACAGGATTTGCTGCCTAGCCTCCCTATTATCCTTGAGGAGGGGCTTTCTGATGAAGAAATATCTGATCGCCGCCGCGATTGTCGTGGTCGGGTCCACCGCGCTTGCGCCCAATCGGTGCCGACGGCGCCCGCAGCGACATCCCCGCCGCGCCCAATGGCCGATGGCGTGATGACGCGCTACGAAGCGGTGCAGAATGGTTCGCAACCATTTCGCGCGGTTCGATGCCGACAAGGATGGCGCGATCACAACCGCCGAAATCGGTGCGGTCCATGGTGGCGATGCCCCGAAAATACCATGATGCATGACCGCCGGATCGACGATCGCGGCGGCCGCGAGTTCGATCGGCTCGACGAAAACCATGACGGGATGATCAGTCGCGACGAATTTTCGAAAGGGCGCGAGCTGCGGATCGAAAAGCGCATCGTCAGGCGCGAAAAGGTCAAGGAAGCCCGCAGGGAGGGCGAGCGCCAGGGCAAGCGGATGCACCGCCGGGACGGCACGGGCGGTGCACGCATGATCGTAATGGCCGACACCAACAAGGACGGACGGATCACCTTGCCCGAGGCCGAGGCTCTCGCGCTCCAGCACTTCGACCGAATGGATGCAAATCATGACGGTCAGGTCACGCCCGAAGAACGCCGCGCCGGTCACAAGATATTGATCGAGGAGATGCACTCGCCGACGGCCGATTGACCCCTTTCTCCGCTTTCGGCGCGTTCGGAGGCTCGGCACCGGGAATTCCACCAGTCCGCGGATTGGATGCGTCCCTTGTGCCGGGCCCTTTTTCGTGCAGGATTCGCCGCGTTCAGGAGGAGTCACCAATGTTTCGTACCGCGCGCTACGCCGCCCTTGTCACCACCGCCCTGTCCCTTCCGCTCGCAACGGCGCACGCGGACGAGGGCATGTGGACGTTCGATGCCTTTCCGGCAGCACGGATGAAGGCGCGATTACGGCTGGGCGCCCGATCAGGCGTGGCTCGACCGGGTGCGCGCGGCGGCGGTCCGCCTGACTGGGGGCTGTTCGGCGAGCTTCGTGTCGGATACCGGGCTCATCCTCACCAACCACCATTGCGTCGCAAGCTGTGCGGAGCAGAACTCGACTGCTGACAATAATATTCTCGAACATGGCTTCACGGCTGCAATGCGCGAACGTGAACTGAAATGCGCCGGCCAGCAGGCCGAGGTCGTCACCTCGATCAAGGACGTCACCGCTCAGGTGAAGTCGGCCATCGGCAATGCCACCGGCGAAGCGGCGGTCAAGGGACGCGATACTGCCGTCGCCCAGATCGAAATAGGCAGGATGCCCCGACACGGCGAAGACCCGCTGCCAGGTCGTCAGCCTGTACGGAGGCGGCCAGTACAAGCTCTACACCTACCGCAAATATTCGGACGTCCGGCTGGTCTGGGTACCGGAAGCGCAGGCTCCGCAATTCGGCGGCGATCCGGACAACTTCAACTTCCCGCGCTACTCCCTCGATGCAAGCTTCCTGCGTGCCTATGAGGACGGCAAGCCGGTCTCCACTCCGCAGCATCTGGCGTGGAGCCCGCGCGCGCCGGTCGATGGTGAAGCAACCTTTGTCGTCGGCAACCCCGGATCGACCCAGCGGCTGTTCACCAGCGACCAGCTCGCCTTTCAGCGCGAACTGGCGCTGCCCATCACGGTGGCGACCTATTCCGAACTTCGCGGGCGACTGATCGCCGCGATGGAAGTCGAGCCCGGAAAAAGCCCGCGAGGGCCATCAGAAGCTCGAAGGGGTCGAGAATAGCCTGAAGGTCTTTATCGGCCGGGTGAAGGCGCTGAACGATCCTGCCTTCACCGGCAAGCTCGCAAGGGCCGAGGCGGAACTGAAGGCGAAGAGCGCCGGCAACTCCGCGATCGGCAATCCTTGGGCCGATGTCGCGAGCGCCATGCGCGCTTATCGCGATTTCTACGTGGCGGACCGCTTCTCGCTCCCGTCGGGCGACCTGTTCGGTTACGCCATGACCCTGGTCCGCGCGGCCGCCGAACGCGGCAAGCCCAACACCGACCGCCTCCCGGGATATACCGACTCGCGCGTTACCGTTGGTGCAGAAGCGCCTGCTCGACGAACAGCCCGATCTATCCTTGGCTCGACGAACTGGCGATGGAATGGTCGCTAAGCAAGGCGCGCGAGTACCTCGGCGCCGATGATCCGCAGACCAAGATATTGCTCGGCAAGGAATCGCCCGAAGGCCTTGCAACACGGCTGGTCAACGGCACCAAGCTTGCCGACCCGGCGGTGCGAAAGGCGCTGTGGGATGGCGCGCCAGGCGGCCATCGACGCGTCGACCGATCCGATGATCCTCTACGCCCGAAGCGTCGACGCCAATGACCGCGCCCTTATCAAGCGCTTCGATGCGACGGTCGATGGCCCGCTGACTGCGGCGCAGTCGAAGCTCGCTGACGCCCGCTTCGCCGCCTATGGCGACACGCTCTACCCGGATGCGACCTTCACGCTGCGCATCAGCTACGGCAAGGTTGCGGGGTGGATGGAGCGTGGGCGCATGGTTCCGACCCGCACGACAATCGGCGGCACCTTCGACCGCGCGACTGGTGCGCCAGCCGTTCGACCTGGCGCCTGCCTTCATCGCCAACCGGGCGAAGATCGACGGCAAGGTCACCTATGATTTCGTCACGACCAATGACATCATCGGCGGCAATTCGGGCTCGCCGGTGATCGATCGTCAGGGACGGGTCATCGGTGCGGCGTTTGACGGCAACATCAATTCGCTAGGCGGCAACTACGGCTATGACGGAAGCATCAACCGCACCGTCGTCGTCTCGACCGCCGCGGTCGAGGAAGCGCTGAAGAATATCTATCCGGCGCCCGCCCTGCTGGCGGAGCTGCACGGCAGGTAAATGGGTTCAGGCGGCCGTCTTGCGCGGCCGCCTCGCCTTCGCCGGGGCGGCATTGTCCGCCGCCCGATATTCGCGCTCCCTTTCGATCATATAATCGCGTGTGATCGGCAGCGCGTTGCGGTCGCGGATATATTGCGCCTGGAAGTTGCACATCGATCCGTTTTCGAACGCCACCACCCCGCCCGACAAATAAAATTCCCACATGCGGAAGAAGCGCTCGTCGTGAAGCGCGACGATCCTGTCGCGGTTCGCACGCGTCCGCTCCAACCAATGCTGGAGCGTATAGGCGTAGTGGAGGCGAAGCAGCTCTAGGTCACTGGTGATTAGCCGCTGCCGTTCGGTCGCGACGGCAAGCTGCGAGATCGACGGCAGGTGATAGCCGGGGAAGATCCACTTGTCGGTGAATGGGTCGGGCGCCGCCGCCTTGCCATATTTGCCGATGGTGTGAAGCAGCATCACACCGTCCTCGGCGAGCAAGTTGCGGCAGGCCGCGAAAAACTCGTCGAAATGCGCCGCGCCAACATGTTCGAACATGCCGACCGAAACGATCCGGTCAAAGGTGCCGGTCACCTCCCGATAGTCGATTAGCTCGAACTTCACCCGGTCGGAAACGCCCGCTTCCTCGGCCCGCGCCCGTGCGACCTTCAGCTGCTCCTCACTGAGGGTGATCCCAAGCACGTCCACGTCGGCAACGCGGTTCAGATAGAGGGCAGTCCCGCCCCAGCCGCAACCGATGTCGAGCACCTTCTGCCCCGGTTTCAGATATAATTTCGCCGCAATGTGGGCTTTCTTGTCGGCCTGTGCCTGCTCAAGGCTGTTCGAGGGGTCGGTGAAATAGGCGCAGCTATACTGCATGTCCTCGTCTAGGAAGAGCCGGTAGAGATCGTTTCCGATATCGTAATGGTGCGCGACATTGCGCCGCGAGGCCTTGGCCTTGTTTCGGCGGAACAGGGCCTTCCACTTGCGCTTGCCCTTGTTCATGGCCGCGCGGCCCTTGCCTTTGTCCTCCCAGCGGTTCGCGCCAACTACCAGCCGGACAAGGTCGAGGATGGTGCCGTCCTCGACCACCAGCCCCCCATCCATATAGGCCTCGCCAAGGCCCAGCCTGGGATTGCGCGCGATGGCGAACAGCGTCTTGCGATCGGTGATGCGGACCGTCAGCGACTTGCCGCCGCCAGGACCGTAGGTGGTCCGCTTCCCGTCGGGCATGACCAGCGTCAGCTGTCCTTTGCGCAGCAGCTGTTCGATCAGACGTTCGATCATTTTCGCTTCCCTCGGTAGGGAGCCAAGTTGGCCAATCAGGCCGCGTCGTGCAACCCGGCAGCGGCTTCCCGGTCAAGCTCGGCGCGGGAGCGCTTATGTGCGGCGGTCTTCAGCTGCCCGCAGGCAGCGTCGATATCGCGGCCGCGCGGGGTGCGAACCGGTGCGGAGATGCCGCCATCAAACACGATGTTGCTGAATGACCGGATACGCTCGCTGGTTGAACATTCGTAAGGCGCGCCCGGCCAGGGATTGAAGGGTATCAGATTGACCTTGGCCGGCAATTTGTAGGCCTTCAGCAGCCGGACGAGCTCGCGCGCATCGGCATCGCTGTCATTCTTGTCCTTCGAGCATGACATATTCGAACGTAATGCGGCGGGCATTGTTCGCGCCGGGATAGGCGGCACAAGCCGAAAGCAGTTCCTCAATCCCATATTTGCTTGTTGATCGGGACGATCTCGTCGCGGATTTCCTTGGTCACCGCGTGGAGGCTGACAGCTAGGTTGACCCCGATTTCCTCGCCAGCCCGCGCCATCATCGGCACGACGCCCGACGTCGACAAGGTGATACGCCGCCTGCTGAGGCCCAGCCCGTCGCCGTCCATGACGATCTTGAGCGCGCTTCACCGACATTATCGAAATTATAGAGCGGCTCGCCCATGCCCATCATGACGATGTTGGTTAGCATTCGCCCTTCGGAATGATAGGCTTCGGCCTTCCCCGACGGCCATTCGCCGAGCGCGTCTCGCGCCAGCATGACCTGGCCGACGATTTCACCCGCCTCCAGGTTGCGGACCAACTTCATCGTCCCGGTGTGGCAGAAACGGCAATTGAGCGTGCATCCCACCTGGCTCGACACGCACAGGGTTCCGCGATCCGCATCAGGAATGAACACCATTTCGAAATCGTGACCGTCATGGGTCCTGAGCAGCCATTTGCGGGTGCCGTCGGTCGATACCTGAGCCTCGACCACTTCCGGCCGGGTGATGGCGAAGCGCTCCGTCAGCCAGGGTGCTGCGCCTTTGCGATGTCGGTCATCGCTGAAAAGTCACTGACTCCGCGATTATAGATCCAGTGCCAGACCTGCTTGGCGCGAAGCTTGGCTTGTTTGGCCTCCAGCCCCTCAGCTTCCATCAAGGCACGGATCTCGTCCCTTGGCAGTCCGATCAGTTCTTGCCTGCCGTCGGCGCGCGGGACGACGGCGCGCGGAACGGGCACGGGGTCGACGGGGCCGGGAATCGGCATCAAAGTGGTATCGGCGCTCATGGAAGCGCGCCCGTTACTTGAAAAATCAGCGATTTGCCAGCGTCGCGGCGCAGGCCGCCGCGGCGTCGATAGCCAGCGGCGCACCGTCGAGACTGTAGCGATCGACGATCCTTGCGCCGGTAAGGCCGCGCACCTCGACCCGCATCCCGCCGCTGGATCGCATAGCGGCAATGATCGCTTCGTCTTGGGCGGCGCCCCGGCTCCACGCCCTGTCGCCCCGTCCGACCAGCAGGAAGGGCGTGTCGCCAACAGTCAGTATGACGCTCGCTCCCGCGCGGGGGATGCGGCTCAACTGGACGCTGAATTGCCCGCGTCGCGGACCGCCGGCGTCGAATGACAGGCTGGCGCGCGCCTGTGGCCGACCCTTCGCGGGTCGACCAAGCGAACTCGTCGCGGCCTCACACGTCCGCCGCTCGCTGAGCGCTGCCCACTGACCCCCGGCGGCGACAATTGCAGGCGCGGCCAGAGCCGGTGCGGCAGGGGATCAGGAGAAGTAGAAGGTATAGTGACGGGTGCGTAGCCAACATGCCACCAGGATTAGGCCGGCGGCAATCGCGATGCCATAGGGAATGCCGCCCCGCTTGCGAAGAAATTCAAGCCGCTCAAGCGTTTGCTCGGACCAGTGAACCTTGCGCAACGTCAAGATCAAGATTGTTTCCAACCCGCCTGCGATGGCAACCGCGACCAGCATTTTCCAGCCCGATGAAAAATCGCACCATAATGCTCCTGCAGCGAGCAACTTGACGTCGCCGCCGCCCATCAGTTCGCGCGCAAACAAAAATGTCCCGATCGCCAGCATCGCGCCGAATATCGCCAAATTTTGCCACAGGCCGATGATTGGCCCGTCGAGCGCGACCGCGGCGAAGGCCCCGATGGCAACGGCCCCGCTGGTCCAATTGCTGATCCGCATCCGCCAGGCGTCTTCGAACGCAGCAATCAGCAAGAGAGCGAAAAGAATGACCGCGAGCCAAGTCGGCGCGGACGCCAAAAGGCTCATTTGGTTGTCCCGACCGAGGCCAGGTTCTGCGCTGCACGGCCGAACCAGCTGCTGCGTAGTTCGATCGCCTGGGCAAACGCCGCCTCGGCGCGCTTGGTTTGGCCGCTCGCCGCCGCGACCACGCCCGCGTCGTTAAGCCGCGCCGAATAGCTCTGGTCGCTTTCGCCAGCCTGGCGATGCGGCAGATCGGCGTCCAGGGCCGCGCGTGCGAGCTCAAGATTGTTGGCTAGGCGCGCTAGGTTGGGATTCAAGGCAGAGGCCCGCTCGAACGCGGCCAATGCATCGGCCCAACGTCCGCGCAACATCAGCGACCAGCCCTGGTTGTTCGCCACTTCGGCCCGGCCCCCATCTAGCGCCGCTGCCTTGCCATAGGCGGCATCGGCCTCGTCCCAACGTCCCTGACGGTCGGCCGCAACGCCACGTGCGTTCCAAGCGCGCCAACTCGCTGCCGGCGCGCGCGTGGCTCGATCCAGCAATGCGGTAGCTTCCTCATTACGGCCAAGTCGAAGGGCAGCGGTGCCGCCTCGCTCAAGCAGCAGGCTCTCGTCTGGATGAACGACCAGCAAGGCCCGGTAGAGATCGAGCGCCCGCTCATTCTCTCCACGGGCGAGCGCCAGATCGGCGAGAAGGCGGTTGACCGGGTCTCCCTCGGCCCCGGCGGCTACCGCCGCCCCCAGCATCGCCTTGGCCTGGTCGAGGCGCCCAGCCGCAATGGCTCGCCCCGCCTCGGACAGCGACAATTGGTCGACCGTTGGAGCAAGCGGGGCAGGGTCGGCCAGCGCGAGCGCCAGCGCGATTCCAAAAATCATGCTACGGACTTGGCGAGCGTGCGATCACGCGCCGCGTCCCGACCGAGCAGCAAGGTCACACCGGATGTCGCATCCTTCTGACGCTCCAGCGCGAACCCGAACTGTGCCGCCAGCCGTTCGGCTCGCCTTTGTTCCGAAGCCGCGAACAGGATGACGCTCTGCGCCCTGACCACCGGCGCATCGCCAATCTTTGCGCCGGTGAACCCGCGCGTCGCCAGATAGGCGCGGTCCGCGCCGCGAGGCCTTGTACCCGAGCGGCATTGAGCAGCGTCACTTCCGGCGCGGTGTTCTTCTCGAATTGGATCGTCGTGCTCGTGGCGGTGCGCACGATCGCCCGCCCTTCCCAGCGCGGTTCTGGACGGGTGACCAACGCCACTTCGCCCATCGACAGCCGCTCCAGTCTCACACCCGCGGGGGCAGGCTCAACCGCCACCAGCGCGGAGCGCGACGGTGCGAGGGCGACCGTCACGCTGGGCGCCGGTGGCGGCGGCAGCACGGGAACCGAGCCAGGCACTTCACGCGGCGCCTCGGGGGCGACGACGCGCGCCGCCAGTTCGGATTTCACACGTGCGGCATCGTCACGCTTCCCCTGCAACTCGAGGGACTGGGCGAAAAGCAGATAGAGGTCGGTGTTGGCGGGCTGGAGCGCAAGCGCCAGCTCATAATTGCGGCGCGACAGGTCGAAACGTCCCATCCGGTCATAGCAAGTGGCGATGCCGACCAGCGCCTCCATGCTGTCCGGCTGTTCGCGCAGCGCCTTGCGATAAGCCTCAATCGCGAGACCAACATTGCCGAGCGCGAGTTGGGAATGGCCTTCGGCCACTCGAAAATCGGTAGGCTGTCGCCCTGCAGCCAACGGCTGCTTGATCGAGCGTACTTCGATCTCGTTGGTGGTGCATGCGGCCGCGGCGATCGCCAGGCCCAGCGTCACGATCGAAATTCCCTTTTTCATTAGCCTCCCCCCAGGGCCGGCACGATGATCCTCAAAGTCCGGATCGCGGCCGGAAACATCAACACGCCAATCATCACCGGCAACATGCAGGTCACCAACGGAATGGACATCAGCACCGGCAGCCGGTGCGCCTTCTCCTCGGCACGCATTCGACGCCTCTCGCGCATTTCGGAGGCATAGATGCGAATCGTCTGCGCCACCGAGGAGCCAAGCTTTGTGGATTGAATAAGCAGCGTCGAAAAGGCGCGAATATCGTCGCGCCAGCGCGATCCGCCATTGCGCAGCGCATCCTCATGACTCCGTCCGGCCCGCAGTTCGAGCACGACCGCGCCAAACTGTTCTGCCAGCAACGGATGCGAACGGGTCATTTCCATGCCGACGCGGCTAACGCGGCCTCCAGGCCGAATCCCGCTTCGACGCACACCAGCATGAGGTCGAGCGCATCGGGAAAGCCGTTGACCAGTTCCCGCTGCCGCCGGTCGGCCCGCGGCGGACCCACAGGCTAGGGAAATAAAGCCCGAACAGCGCGGCGGCCATGCCAGGGTGACATAGATTTTGAAACAGCGACGGCTCGGATCCGGTCAGCCACAACAAGCAGCAGGAGCAGTGGTACTCCGACGACCAGCACGAGCCGAAGCAGCGAATATGCGCGCGGCGCATAGGGCCTGCGGATAGCCTGCCGCATCAGCCGGCTGCCGCAGGTGGCATCCTTGCTATCGGCGAGAGTGAGCCCGGCGTTCTCGATCGCAGTTGACCAATCGCAGCCAGGCGCTCTCAGACGGTCGTTGCGCAGCGAGCCGGAACGGTGTCGTTGCAGCCGCCCGCGGCGCGCCTTCCGCCAGCCGCCGCTCGCGTGGCCTGTCGGCCGGTCAGCGTATGCGCGATGAGAAAGCGACGCCGACACGGCGAACAAACAGCAGCGAGCAGCGAGGGCGGCAACGCGCATGAATCATTGGCGGCGAAAGTTCGAACATCGATCAGACCTTCAAATCGACCATCTGGCGGATCGCGATAAAAACCGATGGCGTAGAGCAGCAGCAGCATGCGAAGCCGGGCACGAACGCGGGATCGTCGGCGACATCGAGGAAGAAGCGCGGGTTGACCAGGAACAGCGTCGACGAAGGTGAATACCGGCAGGTCCGGTCAGCATGATCGCGGTCATCCGCCCTTCGCTCGACAGCGCTCGGACCTTCATCATCATCGACGCGCGCTCGCGGATAACACGTGCGACAGATTTTCCAGGATTTCGGCCAGATTGCCGCCGGTTTCATTTTGCACCGACAGGCTGACCACAAACATCCGCATATCGTCGAGGTCCCAGCGTTCGGCCATGCCGGTCAACGCGTCGCGCAAATCGGCGCCATAGGTGACCTCGTCGACCACGATTCCGAACTGGCTCCCGATCGGATCGGGCATTTCGACGGTCAGCAGGTCGAGAGCGGCCGCAATGGGATGGCCGGCCCTAGGCCCCGGACGAACACGTCGAGCGCGACCGGGAACTGGTCCTGCATCTTCTTGCGCATCCGCGTGGCCTTGGCCTGGAAAAACAGCATCGGGATGCCAGCGCCGATGAGGAGGGCGAAGGTGCCGATCATCAGCACCCGTCCGCCGCCAATGACCATGCCAGTCGCCGCCATGAACAGCAGGATCCCGAGGAACAGCACCACCGGCGCAACCAGCAGGGCAAGCATGACCTTCCCCGTGTCGGAGGTAACGCCGGCCGCCATCAATGTCTTTTCAAGGCGAACGGCGGGACCGGCGATAAATGCCGGCAGTCCTTCGGGCACCTCAGTCGAGCGCCGCTTGAGAAGCTGCATTGCATCGCTTCTCGACACGCCGCGCCCGATCAGCTCAAGGCGTTGATTGATCGCCCGTCCCTCCGATCGCCGGGCGATCATGGCGCCCACGACCCGTTCGACCGCGAACACCACCGCGGCGAAGATCAGGATCAGGACGATCGCCTTGAGCCAGGTATCGCTCATGCTTCGAAATTCCTGTCAGGCCGGAACAGATCGGGCGACAGGGTGATGCCATGCGCCATGACATGCTCGAGGAACCGCGGCCGGATGCCGGTCGCCTCGAACCGGCCCTGAACCATGCCGTCCGACGAAACGCCGGTCTGCCGGTAGCGGAAGATTTCCTGCATCGTGATGATGTCACCCTCCATCCCGCTCAATTCGGCCAGGCTAATCAGTTTGCGCCGGCCGTCGGAGAGGCGCGCTACCTGCACCACGACGTGAATGGCCGACGCGATCTGCGCCCGGGCCGAACGGGGCGGCACGTCGATCCCGCTCATTCCGATCATTTGCTCGACGCGCGACAGGGCGTCGCGCGGCTTGTTGGCGTGGACCGTGGTCATCGATCCGTCGTGGCCGGTATTCATCGCCTGAAGCATGTCGAACGCCTCGCCGGCGCGCACCTCGCCAACGATGATCCGGTCGGGACGCATGCGTAAGCCGTTCTTGACCAGGTCGCGCTGGGCGATCTCGCCCTTGCCCTCGATGTTCGGCGGCCTCGTCTCCAGCCGGGCGACATGTTCCTGCTGAAGCTGGAGTTCCGCAGAATCCTCGATCGTCACGATGCGTTCGCGATTGTCGATGAAGGCCGACATGGCGTTGAGCATGGTCGTCTTGCCCGAGCCCGTGCCGCCCGAGATCAGCACGTTCAAGCGCGCTCCGACCACCGCTTTCATCACGTCGGCGATTGGCTCGGAACCGACTGCCGATTTCGACCAGGCGAGCCATGCTGATCGGCGTCTTGGCGAACTTGCGGATCGACAGCAGTGAACCATCGAGCGCAAGCGGTGGAACGACCGCGTTGACGCGGCTTCCGTCGCCCAGCCGGGCATCGACCATCGGCGAGCTTTCGTCGACCCGGCGGCCGACCGCGGACACGATCTTCTGGATGATCCGAACCAAATGGCGTTCATCCTTGAAGCGGACCGCCGATTGCTCGAGCACGCCGTATCGCTCGACGAACACGCTGTCATGGCCGTTGACCAGAATGTCGGTGATCGTCGCGTCTTTCAGCAACGGCTCGATCGGCCCAAGGCCCAGCAGTTCGTCGAGCACGTCATCGACCAGCTGCTTGCGCTCGGCATGGTTGAGCGCGTGCCTCTGCTTGTCGAGTTCCTCGAGGACGATGTCGCCGACTTCGTCCGCGATCTGCGCGCGCGACATTTTTTCCAGCGCCTGAGGTTGATGAGGCCGAGCAGACGCTGGTGAAGCTCGACCTTCAGGTCGGTGTGAAGGTCGCTTGGCGAACGCCCCGGCGTCGCCAACCGTCATCAGCCGCCGTTCTTCCTCGGTCCGTTCGGCCGATTCTTCCGGGGCCGCGTCGTCGCGGGGTTTACGGATTTGCCACATGATTATGCTCCAGGCCAAGGGCGGCGGCGATGCCCTTGTCGATCGAGCATCGCAAGATCCGGGCAAGCGCGGACTTGCGGCTGACTTCGTCAATCGGCACGCCGCGGTCGATTGCCGCGGTCATCGATGTCAAGATCATTTGCGACGGTGAATGCGACGTGGCGGCCGAACGCGCTCGGCACGTCGGCGGGCGATCGTCTTGAACAATCCCTTTTCCGTGCGGTTGAGCAACGATCCGTACGTCGAGAGTGTGCAGGTCCTGCGAATCCAAGAGGTCGAGCTGGCGCCGGGCGCGATGCAGGCTCGGCACTCTGAGTTCGGTGACCATCAGGACTAGGTCGGAGCGGGCGAGCAGCGACAATGACCAATTGGTCCAGTTCATGGGCAGGTCGATCAGCACCGTTCCGAACTGGTCGGTCGCCAGGTCGACAATGCCCCAGCACCTGTTCGCTGCTGAGTGAATTCGAGCGGCATGATCTCGCGCGGGGCGCTGATCACGTTGAGGCCGCTCGGGTGGGCGGTGGCGATCGAACGCAGCAGATCCGCATCGAGCCGCTTTCCGGCCGCGACCAAATCGCTGAACGACAGCTTGGGATGAAGTCCCAGTTGAAACGCCGCATCGCCGAACTGGACGTCGAGGTCGAGCAAACAGACTTCCCGTCCGCCTTCGCCTCGCCCGCCGCGAAGCGCGTCGCGAGCTGCCCGAGCAGCGAGGTGGCGCCGACGCCGCCCTCGCTCTTGATCATGGTGACGATCTTCTGCTGGCCGGCCCGCGCCCGCGAGCGCTGGGCGGCGACCATCCGGCGGACCGGATCGAGCGCGGTCTCAAGCTCCGCGGGATCGAGCGGCAGCGGCACGACGTCATGCGCCCCCGCTCGCACCAGCTTGCGCACGAAGCTTAGCGAAGGTTCGTAGGCCGCCGCGATCAGGGGAAGCTCACCCTTCGCAAGCTGTTCGAAACGGGCGACCGATGTCGGATCGTCGCTATTGACCTGCACCACCGCAGCCGCCGCGCCCGTCAGGACCGACGGATCCACCGGCTCGGCTGGATCGACAATGATCAGGTCGAGCGGGAAGCCGGCGACCTTCGCCCCGACGAGCGAGTTCGCCTCGCCCTCCACGCCCGCAAGCAACAACCGAACCGGAGCAGGGCCGGTATCGGCCATCCATTGGGTACTGATGCCATCTGGTGAATGCATACTCATTACAGCCTCAATTCGATGCGGTGCCAACGCTGTCCTCGGCGGTCAGCGTGGTCCGGAAGGACGGGAAGGGAATATTCACGGCGTTGAAAAGGACGAGCGGGTTGAAATCGACATTCCGAAGCTCGACGGTCACCAGCGGTGCAATCTCTATCCCATTGGGATCTCCCGCATAACCAAGCCCGGAGCCACGATATGTGACACGGACATTGGCCGCGGAAATGTCGGGCTTCATCGCCCGCATTCGGGTTACGATCGCATTGAACCGGGCAACGGTCATCGTGCCAAGCGTTGGGCAGGGTGAAGTCGTGCAGGCACAGCCAGTGTTAGTGCATGTGATGAGCCCAAGCGCGCTC
Source organism: uncultured Alphaproteobacteria bacterium (assembly GCA_963750385.1). Classification (GTDB taxonomy): domain Bacteria; phylum Pseudomonadota; class Alphaproteobacteria; order Sphingomonadales; family Sphingomonadaceae; genus Sphingomicrobium. Next base: position 340,895 of record CAVVQJ010000009.1, read on the forward strand.
ACGGGGATAAGGTCGCCTTGAGTCAGGCCGCCAACTCCGACGTAACTGGCCGTCGCAAGTCCAGGCGGAAGCGGGTCGGTGACGACCGCCATCCTTGCACCTGCCTGCGTCGCCTTCTCGGCCCGGTTAATTTCCCACAGGTAGCGGCCGGCATCGATGATCCCCAACAGGAACAGCAACAGCAGCGGCAGGACGAGCGCGAATTCGGCTGCGCTGGCGCCTGAACGGTCAAGGCGAAGGCGGGCTATCATATCCCTGTCACCGCCGCCTGCTCCGAGGCATTGAGCGCAAGGCCATTCCACGACAAACCGAGGGCCGCGCCGATGACGGGCGTGTAGGGCACTACGGCGGCAACCGTGACGACCGGTGCACCGGACGCTTTGCCGCGATAGATGCCGGTCATATTTTGCGTCGACGAAGAAGCGTCGGTCGCCGTCGTGGCGCAACTGGTGCTCAGCGTGATCGTGGCATCGTTCCAGAACGGAAGGCGGTTAGAGGCGCCCGACAGTAGGCTGGTTTTTACCAGGGCCCTCGTTTCGGCAACAACCGAACCGCCTGGCGCACCGGAACAACCGTAGTAGGTGAAGTTTTGCCGCGCGGCATAGCGTGCGCCGTCGCGCACCGCCTTTGCCAGAATGTGCTCGTTATAGAAATAATTGCCGATTTCGACCGAGCCAGCGAGAATGAGCAGCAGCAAGGGAGTCACCAGCGCCATTTCGGCCGCGGCGGCACCCCGTCCGGATCGAAGGAGTTTGAGCGCGCTCATTATTTCACCAGATACGGCTGATCGCGACGCACGACCTGACCTGCGGTCGATCCAGCGCCGCCTGCCACGGTTTCTCCGATCATCTCGACATACAGGTCCGTCTTCTCGCTGTACTTGTTGTTGCATCCTGAACCGCTGCTGCACTTCGTCCGGGCGATCGACGGCTCGACCAGAAATACATCGATCCATTTCTGCACCGGCAAATTGGTTTCAGAGCCATGGACATTCAACGCCTTGCAATTGATGACGGCGGTCGAAATCCGACGCCGATCGACCGTTGTACCGCCAGGCACCAAACCATAGGGCGAAGTGCTGGTGGCCAAACAGGTGCCGGCCACTGGGCGACTGAACGCGTTCTTGCCACCTTGGCCGGCTTTGCTGTTCAATCGAGTGGCATAATCCGCGATTTCCCACTGATACACCTGATAGCGCGTCGGATAACCCTTCGGCTGTGGACCGTAGGTCGCCGCGCTCACCTGGCCCGCGTAATTGGCCCCATAATTTGATCGCCAATAGGCGTTGATATCCCAGTCGCCCGTGCCGATGCGGCGGCTCGTACCACCCGGCCCACAATCATCGACGTTGCCGTGCGCGTGACACAGGTCCCGCGGATGGCCCATGATGTCCGGCGTCTTGGTGGAAGCATAAACGGCGGCGGTGGTGGGCTTATAGTTGCGGGTATCGAAGTTCGCGTTAGTCGAAGCATTTTCTGCCCAGCCGTTCCCGGTAATTCCGCACTGGTTGCCTCTCACCAGATCCTTGCGAACGTTGATCGATGGTGAGCAATTAACGTCTCCGCCGGGACAGCTATTGCCGTTGGCGTTGACATCGAATCGAGTGTTGAATCCGTCCATGACCGACGCGTTGGCCCCGGTCTTTGTGTCGACCCCATTCGTGGCAATACAATCACCCGGGGGAGTGTTATATCCAATGGCTTGCAGGAGCACGTTAGCGCCGGAACCATATCCAGTTTGCAGGAAGCCGAAATTGCCGGGCTCATAGGAGCCATCGCCCACCAGTCGAATACCGACTCCCTGCAGCGTTGACGGATCGAACGGATAATTGACGTTGGTGTTTGTCGGCGGCTCACTCGGGTTGCACATCATGAGCGGCGGGGTCTTGCAGATCGCCGACCCGAGGCCAGCTACGGCCATGGCGGAAATATTTCCTGACGACAGGGCTCCAACGATCGGCGTCAGCGCATATCGGGCAACTCTATCTGCCGTTCGAACGCAAACAAAGCGGGCATTCGCGTCAACGCTGACTGTCCCTGCGGTTGGACAATTCGTTCCATTACTTGCTTCCGCTGCCGCCTTAGTCTGATAAAAAAGTACGGTCGGCAGATTAACGCCGATTGCACCGCCATCGTTGGCAAGCAACGTATTATTCGCAATGAGACCCTGCGCTGCCGCTCTCGCCCGATTGATCGCGCCTGCCTGTTGGTCCAGCTGCGTTGCCGCAGCCAGTGCAGCCTGATCAGCGGCGTTCTGGAGTTCTGTGTCGAGCGTTGCGAGACGCGCATAATCGAAGGCGATGCCGCCGGCGCCGATCAGCGCGAACAGCGACAGGGCTACAGTCGGCGCAACCGCTCCCCTGCTATTCCTTCCGATTCCGGATATGCGCCCGTTCATAGCTGTTCATCCTTATTGCGGCCCGCTGCCGCCGCCCGATCCGCTGCCCGAGCCGCCGCTGCTCGTGGATTCGCGCACCACCGGCTTGGTCTGGCCCTTGCGATACCGCTCGGTCGCCTTCGCGGCTTTCTCGCCATTGTCGCCCGGCAGAGCGCCGCCCTCGGCATAGACCGGGTCGGGGTCGATCGTCTGGATCGCCATGTCATAATGATAGGCCTCGCCGAAGCCAGGATCGACCGGCGCGCAACTTGCGAGCGACACCAGGGCCGTGGCGGCCATCCACTTGAGCTTACAGCGCATGGCCATAATCCTTTTCCAGCTTGCTGGGGTCGAGCGCGGCCATCCCGCCACCGGCGGAAGGCACCACCACCTGCGGTTGCGGCATCTGGCCGACCGGGCGGCCAACCGGCGACGGCTGCGTCGGCGCAAGCGGATTGACCGCCCACCGCGCCGTCGGTCCGGCCGAGCAGGAACAAATCCGCTTCGTTGGGCGGCGTCGCACGGTCGGTCGGGAGACGCATGGAGCCGGCGCGCACCGGCCTCACCAATCGCGGCGTGACGATGATCACCAACTCGGTCTCTTCCTTCTGGAAGTTGGTCGAGCGGAACAGCGCGCCGATGATCGGGATCGACCCAAGGATCGGGAACTGGCGCACGGTGTCCTGGAAATCGCGGCGGAGCAGGCCGGCCATGGCGAAGCTCTCGCCATCGCGAAGCTCGACGGTCGTCTTGGCGCGGCGGGTCTGCAGGCCCGGGACCCGAAGATTATTGATGACGATCGACGCGCTCGGATCGATCGAGCTGACCTCGGGCGCCACCTCCATGTTGATGACGCCATCGGCGAGCACCGTCGGCGTGAACGCGAGGCTGACGCCGAACGGCTTGAACTGGACCGAAATGGCGATTCCGTTGTCGCCGCCGCCGCTGCCTTGCGCCACCGGAATCGGGAATTCGCCGCCGGCCAGGAAGCTTGCCGTCTCACCCGACAGGGCGACCAGCGTCGGTTCCGCGAGCGTCGTCACAACGCCCTTGCGTTCGAGCGCGTTGAGCGTCGCATCGATGTTGAGCCCGCCAATGCGCGGAACATGCGCGAGAGGATTCCGAAACTGTCGACGATCGCGCCCAGCGCCAGTTGCGGCGGGTTGGGTGTGTTGGTCGTGGTGACCGCGCCGGTGACCGGTCGGTGACCGTGGTGGTTGTCGTGCCGGTCGAGCTGGTGAAGTTGGCGCCGCTGCCGAACGCGCTTTGGAAACCATGATCGCCGCTGCCGCTGACAAAGCCGCTGAGTCCGAGATCCTTGAGCGCGCCGCGCTTGATTTCGGAGAAGCGGACTTCGAGCATGACCTGCTGCGCCGATCCGATCGACAGCAGGTTGACGACCTTGCCCGGCGCATAGGTTTCGGCGACCTGCACCGCGCGATCGGCGGCGGGACCGCTGCTGACCGTGCCTTCGAGGATGACCGAATCGTTGGAGATGCGTGCGCCGACCTGGTCGTTGGGCATCAGCTCCGACAGCTGTCGCTTGAGGCTGGTAACGTCCGGCCCGACGGCAATATCGATCACCGCGATCAGCAGGTTGCGGCGGTCATAGAGGGTGAGGCTGGTCGTCCCCATTTTCTTGCCCAGCACATAAAGCGACTGGTCGGTCAGCGGCAGGATGTCGGCGATCTCCGGATTGCCGATCAGCGCCTTGGCGATACGGCCGGTCGGAGCGCAGCACCTGGCTCTTGTTGAGCGGCACGGCGAGTTCGCCGGCGCGGACCTCATTGCCTTCGCTGACGCTGAATCTGGGCCGCTGCCGGCGAAGGCAGCGCAATAGCGGCCGTAACCGCGATGGCCGCGCCAAGCGCCGCTCCTGTGATCCTAGCGATCATAACCCCCCACCTCATATGTACTGGTTTGAGTCCCCCGGTGACCGCCACCGTGCTGGTTGACGGCGGCGGCGGCGCAACGACACGCACCGGCGCTGGCCGCCGCTGGGTGATGCGGGCGATCCGCGCCTGGCGCACCGCCGGCGGAGTGGCCGCCGCGCGGGTCGCACCCGTGCTGGCGCCCTCGCCCACGGACGGGGCCTTTGAACCGTAATAGCTATAGCGAAGGTCATCGAGGCTGACCGTTTCGACCGACGGGATATTCTGCTCCTCGCCGGGCTTGCGAAGCACCAGGCTGAGCTGGCCGAGCTGCTGGCCGAGCGCGACCTTCTGCGCATCGACCGGGGTCAGTTCCAAGGTTGCCGTGCGCGATACGATGGCCTGGCCGTTGGCGTTATTGGCGCGCTGGTCCATGGCGATCACGCGGATGTTTTGAAGCAGCACGTCGGTGACCTGGCGGCCGTTGCCGGATCCGTCGCCGCCGATCGGCTGGCGGGTGATCAGCACGTCGACCGTGTCGTTCGGCTTGACGAAGCCGGCGACGCCCGAGACGTCGTTGATGCTGACCGTCGCGGCGCGCATGCCATCGGGCAGAAGCGCGGCGATCGAGGCGTTCTGCCCCTCGCCCGACAGATCGCCAGCAAGCAGCGGCTGATTGATCAGAATGGGCCGCAGCGCGACGCGCGGCTTGCCCTCCGGCAGCAGCAGGGCCATCGACTGATAGGTGCCGGGCGGCAGGCTGTCCGCTGGATAATTGACGAATTTGACCTTGTCGGGCGTCACATCGGCGCCGAAACTCAAGGGCAGCGCCGCCACCGCGACGCGGACCATACCTTCGGGCGAGCTGGCGAGCTGTTTCTCGCGGCTGGTGAGGTAGGTATTGGCCAGAAAGACCGCGATCAATCCAAGGATGATCGCGACACCCAAGGCGATCAGCGTTTGCCGTCTCATGCCACACCCCCGAGTGTTATGTTCATCTACTCTACACTGTTACCGACTGTAACGCACAGAAAATTCCGGGGCCGATCCGAAGACCGGCCCCGGAGCCTGATTAGCAGGGCCGCACCGACGTCGGTCGGCGGATTGTCGATACAATCACGCGCCGTATTCATCGCGTTGGCGATCGACTGGCCGAGCAGGACCGCCGCAAGAGCGATGGCCGCACCGACAATGGCGAGGATCAGGGCATATTCGGCCGCGGCCGCGCCGCGATCGTCGCGAAGCATTTTGATGAATGAAGTCATGTTCCGTCCCCTAACTTATTACGTCCCCCGTCCCCGAAAAAGGGACGGACCTAAACGTCGCACGCCAGGGAGGCGGACAATCCTTGTTGACGTTGGGAAATTGGCCGACCGGCCATACGCCCCCTAAGTCAGATTTGAACGGCCCCCCAGCCGATTGACCCGCGAAAGCTGTGGCCTTCTTAACTTTTTGTCAAGCATGGTCGTTTAACGTGGGTTAATGGCCTGCACGGCTCGCAAGTGCGGCAAGTCGCGAAATTCTCACGATTTCTTGCCGAAGGGAGAGGGGAAGGAGGCCCTGCCCGGTAACCAAATGCCGTGCCAATAATGGACAGTTTCAGGGCTCGTGAGGCCCTTTCGAAAGCGCAGAAAAGCGCTTCTTTTGCGATTCTTACTGGGGAATCCAGGGTCTCAGAGCGCGAGTTGCGCGCCGAGTCGCGCTCAGGCTTCGACGCGATGACGGAAGGTGACGTTCACCCGCCGCGACATCAGCAAATAGGGCAGCCATAGCGCGACGCTGATCAGCACCTTCTTCACATTGCCGTCGAGTAACGTGTGCAATGCCGAAGCGACCGTCGGCGGCAGGCCTTCGCTGCTGGCGACAGCGCCGGCGATGCCGAGCTGCATGATGAGGTCGATCGCCCAGATCGCGGCCAACAGGCGCGGGAACAGGGGAACCCGGCGCAACGCAGCGACGAACGCGATGGTATAAAGGCTGGATAGCAGGACCACGTCCAGGGTCAGGCCGAAGCGCAGCGTCGAAAGCCAGGGCGGCACATCGCCCGCCAGCGCGGGCATCGCCGCGAGATATTCCAGCGCGCGTACCGGTACGTTGAGCAGCATTCCGATCAGTAGCGAGACCATCAGGCCGCTCGTCCCGTACAAGGGGTTGGCCTTGGCTTCGCTGGCTGAAACATTGCGCCAGCGGCCGAGCACCGCCAGCCGCGTCGCCGGCTGTGCCTGGCTGTCGGCATCCCTGAACCAGTAAAGCGCCAGGCCCATCGACAGCAATGGCGCCGATACCAGCAGGACATAAGGCAGATAGGTGTCGAACCCCGGCGCACCGTGCAGCGGACTGGCCGCGATGCGCAGCGCCGATGCAATCATCGCCGCGACAAACCACCAGGTCATGATGCGCGGCAACCCGCCCTCGAGCGACAGCAGCAACGCGGCCGACTTGGCATGCAGCCTGCGGCCTACGGCCATCGCCGTGGCCCGTGGGAATTTGGGCGTGAAAATCATGATGAGCAAGCTAGATGGTTATGCTTTCATTTTGGTAAAAGCGTGCCGCGCCCTTTCTGTTCCCTTGCGACCGGCTTGGTCCAGAAATTGGTTCCTGCTACTCCACCGTTTCAGAGGATCGGAGACGCCGTGAAGTCCAGGGATGCTGATTGGGTTTTCCCGGCATTGGCGTTTGTCGCTGTTCAATACGTCATTGCCCTTACACTCAGCATCCATTTTGGGTTTCCGCACACTCCGCCGATCCTTGGATATTTCGTGATCGGCTTCCTCCTTACCGCAGCGGGCGGCGTCATCTTGATGCTTCGCGTCATGTGGCGACTGGTAAAGGCAAGGGAGCAAAGGCCAACGAGGGCAATCGCAACCCTGTTGGTCGAGAACCAATCCCAAATCCTGGTCGCGATTCTGGGCATTCAACTCGTTGTTCTGCAGGTTGGCTCGCTGACCTGGCTGAAGACCATGATGCCCTTGACGGTGCCGTTCTGGGCGGACCCGATGCTGGCCGACCTAGATCACGCCATATTTGGGACCGATCCCTGGCGGTTGCTAACATGGTTGAAACCGGTCGAGCCGCTGATCGATGCAACCTACAGCCTGTGGTTTCCGATCAAGTCGCTGACCATGGCGGCGATCCTCATCTCACCGCCGTCATTCCGCAAGTCCCGCGCGGCGCTCGCCTATTTCTACACAATCGGCATCTTCGGCGTTGTCGGACAATATGCGCTGAGCTCGGCCGGACCATTATTTTATGATTTAGCGGGCTTTGGCCAGCGTTTTGCCGAAATGCCAATGACGTCCATCGTGGCCGGCGCGCGTGCGTATCTCTGGGACAGCTATGTAACCGGCGGCGACAAGATCGGTTCGGGAATTTCCGCGATGCCGTCCATTCACGTCGCCATGGCGGCCTGGGTCGCGCTGACCGTTCGCTCGGCCATTCCTCGTCTATGGCTGTTGGGATGGATATTCTATGCCGTCATTTTGGTCGGGTCCGTCTATCTGGGCTGGCATTATGCAGTCGACGGAATCGCCGGAACTATTGCCGCCCTTCTATCATGGCGACTTTCCGCGAGCACATTGGCCTACCGCCGCGAACGGTCGTGCCTGGCCCCGGTCAACGGTCCGCATTCGCGCAGGATTTAATCTTTGTACGGATAACGAAGACCACGCTGCGCCCTCGACACAATGCGCCATCCCACGGTCCATAGGCTGTCAAAACGTAACGAAGGCGCGCTCCTCGGCCACTGATATTGGGCGCGCTTGCCGCTTCACATAAACGCGCGCGGCGGCGTGGCAGGTCAGCGCCCCCAGTGCGCCCACAATGCCGTCGACCGCATAGTGCCAGCCGAGCGCGACCGACAGCGCCCAGATGTAGAGCGCGAAGAGGGCGGCCAGCGGCGTCAGCCTCGACTTGGCCCCGGCGAACGCCAGCACGATCCAGGTAACCGTCGCGATATGAAGTGAGGGCATCGCGGAAATGCCAGCGCCGACCCCGGGCCGCCCGCTCACGTGATAATCCCACAGATATCCGGCGATCTTCTGGGTCACCTGTGGGATGTTCGTCGACAGATCGTCGAAGCGCTGGCCAAGCCCGGCGCGGGCGTAGAAAATCGGCCCGGCCGAGGACAGCAGCAACTGGCCGATGGGCCCGAATAACGACCAAAGCGCAAAATAGGAGAGGAGAGCGCTGCTCCGCTCGGCCGACGGCCGCTGCGCGAACAGCCACACCAGCGTCCCCATGATCGCCATCGCCCAGAAGAAGCTATAGGCCCAGGCGTGAAAGCCCAGGTCGAAGCCCTGGAAGAAGCGCCACGGATCGCGCCCGAATAGCAGATGATCGAAATCGGCCAGCATCGCATCGGCCCAGAAGGGCGAGACCGCGGTGACTTCCGGCTTGATCCACATGAAGAATAGCATGTCGATGCCGGCCAGCATCATCCCAGCAATCGCGGCAAGCGCAGTTCCCTTCCGCGACAGGAACATGGTCTTGAGATGTGCCAGCGGGCTGGCGACGCCGGACCGGCGCAAGCGAATAAGCTGAACCGACAGGGCCAACAGGCCACCAAGCATCGAATAGTTCACCCAGCGGACGAAGCCGCTGAAATAGGGCGGCACTTCGTGATAGCCGGCGGCCGGCATCAACAGCACCGCAGCAGCGCCGAGCAGCGCCGTCAGGCAGGCGCTGGGGATCAGCCAGTCGCGCTCCTGCGTGGCCCTTCCTGCGGCATCGGCGAACGGGCGATGGTCGTGTCTGCTCATGCGGGCGCGAATTGCGGTCCGGCCTCAACCGGCGCTTTGGCCGAACGCGGCGCGGTCGCCCGCCAGCACAGCCAGGCAATTGCCGATCCGAGTATCCCATCGAGCGCATAATGATAGCCGAAATGGATCGAGCCGACCCAGATGATCAGCCACAACGCGATGGCGGGAATTCGAAGCCAGCTCCGCCATGATATGATGACGAAAAATGCGCAGACCCCAAGGTGCATCGAAGGCATCGCCGAAATGCCGCCCGCGCGATAAGCTTCATGCGCCGTGAAATGGTCGCGCAGATAAGCCTGCGACTTGATGATTGCATCGTCGGGCGGCAGCAGCGCCGCCAGCGATTCGCGAAGGGGGGCGAAGTGCTGGCCGAGCGCGGGGTCGGCCAAGTCCGCGAAAATGGGTCCCGCCGAGGAAAATGCCGCCGCCCCGACAACGCCGACCACGAACCAGGTCGCCATCAGTGCGGTATAGGCGCGGAGGACGTTCGCCGGCCTGGCCGAAAAAGCATAGATCGGCAGGCCAAGGGCGAGCACCGCCCCCCATACGAAAGTATAGAAGCTTGTCAGCACCGATGACCCGCCGGGGCCGATCAACCGGTGCGTGACCCGCCATGGGTCGCCGTTGAACAGCAACGCATCGGCCGCTGTCCACAGCCCGTCCCAGTGAAACCCGGTGAACAAAGGAAAGCTGATTTTCGACACGGTGAACCCGGTCATGAAAATCGGGAAGATCAGCAACGGCAAAAGCATCAGCGGACCGCGCTCGCGAAGCATGGCGAGGGCGGCGCTGAATGGTCCCGCCTTGCGCAAATCCGGCCCGCGCAACCAGGGAATGCCCATCCAAAGAACGAAAGCGAAATTGGTGGTGACGATGGCGACCCGCACATAATCGTACAGGATTGTCGTTCCGCCGACCCCGCCAGTTATCGCCATCGCCAGCGCGACAGCGAATGTCGCCGCGCAAATCGCAGAAGGCAGGATCAACTCACGCGCGAACTTCATCGTTTTCGCCGTCCTCTCGCGGGCAGGAAACCGGCCTAACTGCGACATGGTTAAGAGTGTGATAATGGCCCGAGGGCGATCGAGCGCCGGGCCTTGCCCGAATTGATCCGTTGTGACATGCACCGTTGCGCTCGGTTTCTTGCGACCTCGGGGGATCGCGGGTGGAACGGGCGTATCTTCACGACATGATCAGGGCGCACGGCTGAAACGATGCCGTTGTTTGCGTTCATCCTGACCGAATTGACGGCCGAACTGGCATTGTTCGCCGCGGCCGGCTTCCTGCTGTTCGCGATCGACGACTTGCCGTCGACATCGTCTATTTCTTCGCCGCGGGATGGCGCTCGCTCGCCGTCTATTCAGCCGCTATCCGCGCGCCTTCGCCGCGAACCTGCCCCCGCCGCGCAAGCCCGGCCGGCTGGTGGTGTTCATCCCCGCGTGGGACGAAGCGACGGTGATCGGCCCGATGCTGCGCGCCGCGCTGCGCCGTTTCGATCCACGACGACTACCGCCTTACGTCGGCCATTATCGCAACGATCCCGCCACCGGCGCCGCGATTGCCAGCGTCGCCGACCCGCGCGTCCGCGCCGTCGCGCTCGACGTCGACGGCCCCACCACCAAGGCCGACTGCCTCAACCATCTCTACCGCGCGCTCGTCGCCGACGAGGCCGCCGGCGCCCCGCGCGCCAAGGCGATCGTGCTCCACGATGCCGAAGATCTCGTCCACCCGCTCGAGCTTGGACTTTACGACCGGCTGGTCGAGCGCGCCGCGCTGGTCCAGCTGCCCGTCGTGCCGCTGCTCGACAAGGGCTCGCCGTGGGTGGCGGGCCATTACGCCGATGAATTCGCCGAGGCGCACATCAAGGAACTGGTGGTGCGTGAGGCCGTCGGTGCCTCGATCCCCCTCGCCGGGGTCGGCTGCGCGATCGAACGCCGCGCGCTCGACAGCCTCGCCGCCGATCACGACGGCCTGCCATTCATGCCGCGCCAGCCTGACCGAGGATTATGAACTCGGGCTGCGGCTGGGCGCGCTCGGGCGGCGCACGTTGTTCGTCCGAATCCCCGCCGCGCCGGGCAGCCGCGCCGTCGTCGCCAGTCGCGGCCATTTCCCCGCCACCGTCGACGCGGCGGTTCGGCAGAAGGCGCGCTGGATCGGCGGCATCGCGATGACCGGCTGGGACACCCTTGGCTGGCGCGGCGGCTTTGGCGAGCGCTGGTTCCGGATGCGCGACCGACGCGGGCCGCTGGCGGCGATCCTGTTGCTGTGCGGCTACGCGTCGGCGCTGCTGTGGGCGGAGATGGCGCTGGTCGCACGCGCTCGGCGCGCCCCACGTCTTCGTCCCCTCGCCCCTGCTGAAGTCGCTGCTGGCGATCAATTTCGCCTGGCTGCTCGCTGGCGCGTGGCGATGCGCGCCGCCTTCACCGCCGGCGGCCTATGGCGTGGCCGAGGGTCGCGCTCGATCCCGCGCACTGTGATCGCCAACTGGATCGCGATCCTGGCGGCCTGGCGTGCGTTGCGACTGCATTCGTCGCGGCGGGCCGCAGAGCTGGGACAAGACCCCTCACATCTTTCCGGCCGAGTTGGCCCAGCCATGAGCCATTCGATGCGTTTTATCGGGCTCGCCGTCATCGCCTGGGCCGGGGTCCGCGCGGTCAGCCTCGGGATGGTGCCGGGCACCCAAGCCCTCGCATTCGACCTTCCAGCGGCGTCTGCCTCAACGCCGCCGGCGCCGCTGCCGCCGGTGCAGCCGACCCAGCTGCCGTCCATCCCATACCTTGCTTCGTCCGGCACGGTGCCCGCCGCTGCCGGGTATCCTGTGGGCTACCCGTCCTATGGGCCGTACGGCGCCTACCCGGCCTACGCCCCCTACCCGGTCTACGTCACGGTTCCGGCGGGGCCTTTGCGAGAACGCGGCCCGGCCGTGCGCCAAGTAGAGTATGCGTCGGCCGCCGATCCCGTTCCCTCAAATGCCTATTTCGAGCCGGTCGCTCCTATTGAGCAATGGTCCGGGATCGCGAACCTACCCGTAATTGGAGGGCAATCGACACCAAGCTTTGCCAACCCTCCTCGCGGGTTCGATCGGATCCAGCTCAGCACATGGGCGATGCTGCGCGCGATGCCGGGCGAGGCAGGGCTTGCGGGCACCGGAACGCTCGGCGGAAGCCAGGCCGGCGCACGTTTGCTGTGGCGATTCAACCCACATCTCGCCGCCAGCCTCAGGACCAGCGCGCCGGTCAACAGCCGGCGTGGCGGCGAGGCGGCGCTGGGCCTGCGCTACCAGCCCTTCGCATCGATTCCGGTCGCGGTCACCGCCGAGCGGCGCAAGGCATTCGGACAATATGGCGCCGGGCGCAACGCGTTTGCGGTGTTCGCTGAAGGAGGGTTGTACGGACAGTCGATGCCATGGAACTCCAGCCTCGATACCTATCTCCAGGCCGGGATCGTCGGAGCCAAGAGCCGCGACTGGTTTGTAGACGGGCAGGCCGCGGTGACCCGGCCCGTCTGGCGCAATTTGTCAGCAGGCGTCGGAGTCTGGGGTGGCGCCCAGCCGGGCCTCAGCCGTCTCGACATTGGCCCCCGCGTGTCGATGCGCGTCGGCTCCCGGATGCGGGTTCATTTCGATTATCGCCACAAGCTTGTCGGCAATGCCGAGCCAGGCTCGGGGGCGGTCGCGACCATCGCCGGGGACTTCTGACCGGCCACGCCTTGGTTTTGTCGCGTTTTTGCGGCTAGCGTACCGCCACGCCCTATGGACATCTATCTCCCCATCGCCGGCCAGTCGGTCAACGCCCTGCTGATCATCATCCTCGGCGGCCTGGTCGGCTTGTTGTCGGGGATGTTCGGGGTCGGCGGTGGTTTCCTCACCACCCCCCTTCTGATCTTCTACGGAATCCCGCCGACGGTCGCAGTCGCCTCGGCTACCACCCAGATCACCGGCGCATCGGTATCCGGTGTCTATGCCCATATGCGGCGCGGCGGCGTCGACCTGAAGATGGGCGGCGTGATGATCGTTGGCGGCGCGGTCGGCAGCCTGGTTGGTGCGGTGCTGTTTCGCCTGCTTCAGGCATCGGGCCAGATCGATCTGGTGATCGGCTTTCTTTACGTCATCTTGCTTGGCGGGATCGGCGGGCTGATGCTCAAGGATGCGCTGGTCGCGCTGGGCTGGGTCAAGGTCGACGAGCAGCGCGAGCGCCCGCGTCACAATCGCTGGGTAGCCGGACTGCCCGGCCGCTGGCGCTTTTATGCGTCGGGCCTTTACCTGTCACCGATCGCGCCCCTCGCGCTTGGCTTTGTGGCTGGAATCATGACCGTGCTGCTCGGCGTGGGCGGCGGGTTCATCCTCATCCCCGCGATGATCTATCTCCTCGGCATGGCGGCACGAGTGGTGGTCGGCACCAGCCTGGTGATGATCCTCGCGGTCAGCGCGGTCACGACCATGATCCACGCCATGACCACCCAGGCGGTGGACATCGTGCTAGCTGGCTTGCTGCTGGTCGGAGGCGTCATCGGCGCGCAATATGGCGCCTTGCTGGCGACCAGGCTGAAACCCGATTTGCTGCGCCTCGCGCTCGCCGGGATCATCCTGCTCGTTGCTCTTCGAATGCTGCTTGGCCTCGCCTGGCGGCCCGACGAGATTTTCACGATCGAATATCTATGAGGCGGGCTCTCTTCCTCCTCGCCATGGCGCCGCTCGTCATGGCCCAGGCCGAGCCCAAGCTGGTGCCCGACATCTCCGCGCGCTCGATCGAGATTCGCTACAGCTTCAGCGGTGCACAGCTCCTGCTATTTGGCGCGATCCTCTACCCCGGCGGCCGCGTGCCTCGGAAGCCGGCCGACGTCGTGGTTGTCCTCAAGGGGCCGGTCGAGCCGGTCCTGCTGCGTGAAAAGCAGAAAATCGCCGGCATCTGGATGAACGCCGACAGCAGCCGCTTTCGCTCGGTGCCGAGCTATTATGCAGTCGCCTCCTCCGCTCCGGTTCGCGAGTTGGTCGATGAACGGACCGCGGCGATCTACGAGCTTGGTCTTCAGGACCTGCAGCTTTCGCCCGGCGGGGGCGCGTTACCCGACAAGGAACGTCGATTCGAGGCCGGCCTGCTCGACCTGCGCAAGCGCAATGGCCTTTATGCCGAGCATCCGCACGGCGTCGAAATCAGCGAGGGCGTGCTCTATCGGGCGCGCATCGCCATCCCCAGCCAGGTTCCCGTCGGGACCTACACCGCCGAAACCTTCTTGGTGTCGGACGGCAAAGTGATCGCCGCCGCAACACGCGAGATCGAGATCGACAAGTCGGGGTTTGAGCGCTTCGTGGCATTGGCCGCGCGTCGCCACGGCTTCCTTTACGGCCTCGCCGCGGTGGTCCTGTCGCTCGGCCTTGGCTGGGCCGCAGCGATGGCGTTCCGGCGGCGTTTCTAAAGCCTATCTTAACCGAATTCCGCTATCCCCGCCGCCAAGATCAATCGTCAAAAGGTGGCGTTACTCCATGACTGATCAACCGAGCCTGAAGCAGTTCCTCGACGAGATGAGCAGCTATACCGATGCCGATGCCAGCGGCTCGGCGTCACCTGCCAAGGTGCCGCCGATCGGCCAGGTGCTCGAAATCGCGGGATCGGGATCACGGGTCGTGATGGATGCCGCCCGCCTGACGGAACTGCTCGATCATCCCGATCACTCGGTTGCGATGTCCGGGCAGGTCGGCAGTCAGGTCAAGATGAAGGTCGGGCAAAACTGGCTGGTGGCCAACGTCCGAACGCTGCGCGCCGGTGACGAAAGCGGTACGGTGATCGCCAATGTCGACTTCCTCGGTGAAGGCAATCAGCGCTCGGACGGCGGCCTTTCCAGTTTTCGCCGCGGCGTCACCCGCTATCCTATTCCTGGCGCTGCGATCCTGCCGGTGACAACCGAGGATATGCGATCGATTTTCGCAGCGGATGACAGCCCCCACGTCGAGATTGGCACGGTTTACCCGACCGACGACATTCGCGGGACGCTTTACATCGACCCGATGCTGTCTAAGCACTTCGCGATCCTGGGCTCGACCGGCACCGGCAAATCGACGTCGGTCGCGCTGATCCTCCACCGGATCTCGGAGCTGAGCCCCGAGGGTCATATCGTCATGATCGACCCGCACGGCGAATATTCGGCCGCGTTCAAAAGTTGTGGCGAATTGTTCAACGTCGACAATCTTCAGCTGCCCTATTGGCTGCTCAATTTCGAAGAACATTGCGAAGTGATGCTGACGACGGACGGCGCGGAGCGGCAGCGTGACGCCGACATCCTCGCCAAGGTCCTGCTGGCTGCGCGCAGCCGTTCGAAGTCGTCCGAACAATATGGGAAGATCACCGTCGATTCGCCGATCCCCTATTTGCTCACCGACCTCAACCAGATCCTGGTCGCGGAGATGGGCAAGCTTGACCGGGCCGGCGATACGACGCCGTACCAGCGGCTCAAGAACAAGCTCGACGAGCTTCGCGCCGACCCGCGCTACACTTTCATGTTCTCGGGCATGCTGATCAGCGATACGATGGGCAGCTTCATCGCCAAGCTGTTCCGACTGCCGAGCCACGGCCGGCCCATCTCCATCGTCGACGTATCGGGAGTTCCCTCCGAAGTCACTTCGGTGGTGGTCTCGGTGCTTGCCCGAATGGTGTTCGACTATGCCATCTGGTCACGAACCGAGGTGCAGCGACCGCTGTTGCTGGTGTGTGAAGAAGCGCACCGCTACGTTCCCAAGGACGAGCACGCCGGCGGTCAGGCCGTTCGCAAGATCCTGGAGCGCATCGCCAAGGAGGGTCGTAAATACGGCGTGTCGCTTGGACTGATCACCCAGCGCCCGTCCGACCTGGCCGAAGGCGTGCTGTCGCAGTGCGGCACGATCATCGCCATGCGCCTCAACAACGATCGCGACCAGGCGTGCGTTCGTGCTGCCATGCCCGAAGGCGCGCGCGGCTTCCTCGACGCCATTCCCGCTCTGCGCAACCGCGAATGCATTGTCTGCGGAGAAGGTGTCGCAATTCCGATCCGGGTCCGTTTCGACGATCTCGAACCGGAAAAACGACCGGCCTCGTCGGACCCCAGCTTCGCCGCCTCGTGGCGCGAAACGGGCGACGAGGAGGGCATTATTTCCCGCACCGTGAAGCGGTGGCGGGGCCACGGAAAGTAAGCCCGAGCGCAGCCACTCACTGAAGAAAATGGATGGCAGGGGGTGAGAGTTCTGGCGCACCGGGACGTTGCTCCTCGCCTAGCGAGCATCCCGATTGAGCAGGCAACCCGCGGTGTTGATCGAACGCTCACTGCCTGTCGACGGATCGCCCATCACCAGCGCGGCCGATTTCGGGCTGACATTGACTGCCGGCCAGTCGCGCGTGCCGCAAGCCGAGGCGAACCTTCCACCCGATGATTCCACCCGATTTCTACTGATCTCGACTCGTCCAGTCAGTGAATTGATGTTGATCCCGATCATCGCATTGCGAACGCGATTGCCAGTCACTGCACCGCCGGCCATCCGCCCGGCATACCAAGGTGCTGCGCCAATCATCAGGCCGTAACCGCAGCGCCGGCCTGGCCCGCAATCGATGTCGTTCGAACGGACGATGGTCCCGCGATAATCGCCGCTGGTTGACGGCCAGGAATGGAGCATCAGTTCGGCGAAGGATGCCGCTGAAAAGGGACCGCTGTGCCGGAACCTATTGCGTTCGATCCGGCAGTTCCGGCATCCGCCGAAGATGAGTTGAACATCGGTGTTGTCGACGAAGAGATTGCCTTCGACGACCGCCGCTTCGCTGTCGTGGATCGTCACGCCATCGCTCCAGACTTCCCCGGGCCGATGATCGCCGTTGGGTCCGATGACATTGTCGACGATCACCGGCCCCTTCGACCCCTTGGTAACTTCGAGCGCCGTGTAGCAAGCGAAGTCGCGCACCACCGATTTGCGCATTGTGAATCTCGCCGCGGACACCCGGATGCCCCCACCCAGCGGTCGCCGGTCCGCGCGGCCGCACGATGCCCGTTGCTGGGCCGTTGCTCCGACGCCTTTGACGACAAGGTGAGAAAGGATCACGTCATCGGCCATCACCTCAATGGGCATGGCGTTCGGCTCGCTCCACTGTCCCGGCGGGTCGACCAGCAGCGTAGCGCAGGCATTGGCGCGAAGCTGGCCGCAACCTGGCGAATCCGGCACCATCCCGGCGGTAGAAATGCCGATCGGCCTTGAAATCACGACCGGCCTTTTCAAGCGGTAGATGCCTGGCGCGAGGGCCAGCCGGCCGCCTTTGGCGCCCGATCGAATACATTCGGCGAACGACCCGGACACATCGATGTTCTTGTTTACGCCAGCGGACACAGCCGCACATGGACCCGGCGCGGCATCCGACGCCTCGCTGCACGAACCGGCGATCGCAGCAAGTGTGAACAGCAGGACAAGTCTCGATCCGAATGCAATCCGATTGCTCATCGGCCGAGCCTAGTGCTGGCCAGGCCTCACGGCAAAGCACGCTTTGCCGGACGGACGACGAATTAGCTCTTGGGGGCCGGAGCTCCGACGGCCATCAATTGGGCCAGTCGTGCCTTGAACCGTTCCAGCTCGCTACCTTCGAGCAATGCCCGGCCGGCGAACTTCACACCTAGCGGATTGACCGCGACGCCGCCCCGATAGACCTCATAATGGAGGTGCGGACCGGTCGAAAGGCCGGTCGATCCGACATAGCCGATTACCTGGCCTTGCCTCACGTAACTACCCGGCTCGACAATGATCCGGCTCATATGGCTATAGCTGGTTGCCATTCCGCCGCCGTGCACCAGCCGGACCTGGCGGCCATAGCCTCCCGCCCAACCGGCGCGCGTCACCTGTCCATCGGCCGTGGCCACGATCGGCTGACCATAGTGCGCGCCAAAGTCGATGCCCCTGTGCCATCGAGCGAAGTGCAGGATCGGGTGGTACCGAACGCCAAACCCGGAGGTGATCCGTGCCGCAACCGGCCAACTGACGCCTGCCACCTGTCGCCCGGCGCCATTGACATCCATCCAGTCCGCGCGCCCGTTTAGGGTCCACTTCATCAGCTTGACGTCGCTCGCCCCGACGCGATCGATCGCGGCATAGAGCAGCGGTCCCTCCTGACTTTCGCCGGTCGCAACGCGCCGGTTTGCCATGATCAGGTCGAACTGGTCGTCACGCCCTATCTGGCCACCGACGTCAATCTGCGTTGCGAGCGCTCGAAGAAATTCTCCCGCCGCCTGCGGTGAAGCGCCCGATGTCCGCAACGCCCAGTAAAGCCCGTCGCCGACCCGGCCCCGTATGCGAAGCGGAGTGGAGTTGATGGCGATGCGGCTGACCGAGAGTTTGAGTCCGCCCGCTGCCGCGACCACCGCGACGTTGAGGTCGAGCCCGGCCCGAAGCGCAATCCGCTCCACCGGCCGGACGCCACTGGGCGAGCGGCGGCCAAGGCGGATCGAAACGCTGGTGCCGGGTGCGATTCGGCCCGGAACGGCCGATGCAATCAGGCGCGCCACTTCGCCTGCCTCGGCATATCCCACATTCGAGCGGGCCAGCAGCCGGGCAATATTGTCGCCGCTTCCCAAACGGGCGAACAGTTCGATAGTCGGGCGGTCGGGCGCCTGGCTCAACGGCTCGACCAGCGCATTGGCCGCCATCCGCCCTCCAGTCCCGGATCCCGCGGCGAGTGGCGTGATGGCGATCTGGCGAAACTGGTCCGCCTCAGCCGCGCCCACCAGATCCGGGCGCCCGGCGGGAAGCGCCTCGAAGGGAGCCGGCGCCAGCACCGTTACAGTCGCGCACAGGAAAGTCAGCGTGGCGACCCCGCGCCACCACCGCTTCGTCAGGGCATTTTCGCCCAGGTCGACGACGAGATCGACGTCGCGCAGTCGCTTGCGGCGACGGCCGAAGCCGGAGGCGTAGGGGACGGCGTGCGCCGTCGCTTCCGCGTTCCGCCATTGGGCGCGCATGTCGAGCAATGAATGGCTCCTCGCTGGAAAACCGTCCAAACCGTCATGGTTAAAACAGGTTAATGTCCTGCTAACAGCGCTGACTTTGGCGCTTGCGCTTCGCTGCAGCCATGCCAAGATTGGGCCCATGTCCGCCGCGTCCGACGGTCTCCTTCGGGCCATTCTCGGCCCCACGAATACCGGCAAGACCCACTTGGCGATCGAGCGGATGTGCGCCCATTCGAGCGGGGTGATCGGCTTTCCGCTCCGCCTGCTCGCCCGCGAAGTCTATGACCGGGTGGTCGCCATGAAAGGCGCCAGCCAGGTTGCACTGATTACCGGCGAAGAGCGGATCGTCCCGCAGGGCGCGCGCTATTTTCTGTGCACCGCGGAAAGCATGCCGGTGCAGCGCGAAGGCGAGGAGGGTCGCGACTTTGCCTTTGCTGCGATCGATGAAGCGCAACTCGGCATCGATCCGGAACGCGGCCATGTCTTCACCGACCGGATGCTTCGCGCGCGCGGCCGCGAGGAAACTTTGATCCTCGGCTCGGATACGCTGCGCCCGCTGATCCGCCAATTGCTCCCGGAGGCCGAGATTGTGCGCCGTCCGCGCTTCTCGACGCTTCGCTACGCCGGCGCCGCCAAGCTTTCCCGGCTACCGCCGCGAAGCGCGATCGTCGCCTTCTCCGCCGAGCAGGTCTATGCGCTGGCCGAGATGCTTCGCCGCTTCAAGGGTGGGGCCGCGGTCGTCATGGGCGCGCTGTCGCCGTCCACCCGCAACGCGCAGGTCGCGATGTTCCAGCGCGGCGAGGTCGATTATCTTGTTGCCACCGACGCCATCGGCATGGGCCTCAACATGGACGTGACCCACGTCGCCTTTGCTGGCCTGGAAAAGTTCGACGGCCGCCGCGACCGGAGGCTGACCATCGCCGAAATGGCCCAGATCGCCGGCCGCGCCGGACGTCACCAGCGCGACGGCAGTTTCGGCACGCTCGGCCTTGGCGGCGAATCCGCGCCGGAACTCAGCGATGAGGAAGTCAACGCGATCGAGGAGCATCGCTTCCGCCCGCTCGATCATCTTTATTGGCGTAGTGCCGATCTCGATTTCACCGCCGTCACCGACCTCATCCGGAGCCTGGAAGCGCGGAGCGACGATCCGCTGCTCCGTCCCGCGCCGCTGGCTATCGACCTGGCGGTCTTGAAGCTGCTCGCCGAAGACCCCGCGATCGCCGCGACGCGCGGTTCACGGGCGCGCAAGCTATGGGCCGTGTGCGGCCTGCCCGACTTCCGCAAGGTCGGGCCGATGCACCACGCGCGCATGGTCCGCCGGTTGTTCAGCTACATCGGCGAGGGCGGCCATATACCGCACGAATGGTTCGCTGCCGAAGTCACGCGTCTCGACAATGTGGCCGGTGACATTGAGGCGCTGGCCGACCGGCTCGCCGGCATTCGCAGCTGGGCATATATCGCCCAGCGCCCCGACTGGCTCGCCGATCCGCCCAAATGGGCCGAACGTACGCGAGCGGTCGAGGCCCGGCTGAGCGACGCGCTCCACGAGCGGCTGACCCAGCGCTTCGTCGACCGGCGCACCGCCGTCCTCGTCCGCGACATTGGCGCGCGCGGAGCCGATGCGTTGCCCGTGACCGTCGCCGCTGACGGCGAGGTCAGCGTTGGACCGGAGCCGATCGGGCATTTGGCCGGCTTTGAATTCCGGGTCGATCCCACCGCGCGGCATGCCGACAAGCGTTTGCTGCTCGCCGCCGCCGAGCGGCGCCTCGGCGACGAACTCGACCGCCGCGCGGCGAAGCTGTGCGATGCCCCGGACAATGACTTCCGCCTGGTCGAGGAGGCTGGGGGGCTCGGGATCGGCTGGGATGGCCATATCCTCGCACGTCTCGCTCCCGGCCGTTCACTGCTGGAGCCGGCGGTGCGCACCGCGCGACCGCTCGATCGCCTCTCCGCCCCTCGCCGCGCCCTGCTTCGCGCGCGCCTCGAGCGGTGGACCGAGAGTCAGGTCGCCCGTCACCTTCCCGCGCTCAAGTCGCTCGCTTCGGTTGGCGGCGACGCTTCGATGAGCCCGGGCGTGCGGGCGCTCGCCGCCATGCTGGTCGACGCCGGCGGCATGCTCCCGCGCCGCGCCATCGCCGCGCAACTCGCCACGCTCGACAAGTCCGACCGTCACATGCTCCATCGCCTACGCATCCGGCTCGGGGCGCTCGACGTTTATGTCCAGTCCCTGCTGAAGCCCGCAGCGCAGCAATGGCGCGGCGCGCTACTCGCCGTTCGCTCCGGTGCGTCGATGCCCCGCCTCCCCCAACCTTCCGCCGCAACACTCGACGGAAGCGCCGATCCACGGGGGGCCGCGCTCGCCTTCCGGCGCATTGGCACGACGTGGCTGCGCATCGACCTCGCCGACCGGCTGGCGTCCCATGCGCACCAGGTGCGTGCGCATGACGGGAGCGACCCGGTCGACCGGCCGCTGGCCACCAGCCTCGGACTCGATGAGCCAACGATCCGCCACCTCATGGCCGAGATCGGCTTCGTCCCGGCCGGCGAAGCTTGGAAATGGCGCGGCCACCGCCGCCCCCGCCGGCGCGAGCCGCAAGGTCCGCGCCCGGGCAACGCCTTCGCAGCGCTGGCAGGACTCAAGCGTTAAAGGCCCGTGCGCCTCGATCGCTTCCTGTTCTTCATTCGCCTCGTGAAGAGCCGGACATTGGCGCAGACGCTAATCGAAGAGGGCCATGTCCGCCTCGATGGCCGCCGCGTCGCTAAGCCAAGCGAAGAGGTTCGGATCGGCGGCGTGATCGCACTGCCGCTTCACGGTCAGGTTCGAGTCCTCCGGGTTACCGCGCTCCCCGCGCGCCGGGGGCCGCCTTCGGAAGCGCGCGCGGCTTATGAGGAGATTGACGGCGGACCCTCCGCGACTTAGCGACGGGCGTTGAAGAGGGAGCCTCGTTACCATGACCTACGTCGTCACCGACGCCTGCATCCGCTGCAAATATATGGATTGCGTCGAAGTGTGTCCGGTCGACTGTTTCTATGAGGGCGAGAATATGCTCGCGATCAATCCCAACGAGTGCATCGACTGCGGTGTGTGCGAGCCCGAATGCCCGGCCGAGGCGATCCTCCCCGATACCGAGGGCGGACTTGAAAAATGGCTTGAGCTCAACACCACTTTCTCGGCGCAATGGCCGAACGTCACCCGCAAGAACGACCAGACGCCTGCCGATGCCGACGAGCATAAGGGCGAGGAAGGCAAGTACGACAAATATTTCTCGCCCGAGCCGGGCCAGGGCGACTGAGCGCAGGACAGTCCGGGGAACCGTCCGAGCACGGTCGGTTGCTTCCGCTGAAGACCACATAGAAGACGGGCAGGTCCGCCAAGACCCGCCCGCTTCCTATTCAGCTTCGTGCCGGTGATAGATTACCAGCCAAAGGTGAAGCCGACGCGGGCGCCGACCTTGCCACCCCGGTTGAAGCCCTTGGCGACGCCGCCGCCGCAAGCCGGTGATTGTCGATTGCCGCCCTAGCGCTGCCTCTCCAGTAGCGCGATCACCGTGTCCGCCGCCTGTTCCGCCGACAGTGCGGTCGTGTCGATCCGGAGCTCCGCCGCGTCCGGCGCTTCGTACGGACTATCGATGCCCGTGAAGTTGGGCAGATCGCCAGCGCGCGCCTTGGCGTAGAGGCCCTTGACATCGCGCCGCTCGGCCTCGGCCAGCGGCGTATCGACGAATATCTCCAGGAACTCGCCTTCGTTCAACATTTGCCGGACCATGTCGCGCTCGGCGCGAAACGGCGAGATGAATGCGGTCAGCACGATCAGGCCAGCATCGGCCATCAGCTTTGCCACCTCCCCGACGCGCCGGATATTTTCGATCCGGTCGGCCTCGGTGAAGCCCAGATCCTTGTTGAGACCATGGCGGACATTGTCGCCATCGAGCAAGAAAGTATGTTTGCCTCGAGCCGCCAGCTTCTTTTCGACCAGGTTGGCGATGGTCGACTTGCCCGCGCCCGACAGGCCCGTGAACCATAGCACCGCCGGCTTCTGGCCCTTCAGCCTCGCATGGGTTTCACGGCTGACGTCGAGCGCCTGCCAATGGATATTCTCCGCCCGCCGCAGCGCGTAGTGCAGCATCCCTGCCGCGACCGTCGCGTTGCTCAGCTTGTCGATCAGGATAAAGCCGCCCAACGCACGGTTGGGCGCCCCGCCGCCTTCCGGCTGGTAAGGTTCGAACACCAGCGCCCTATCGACGGTCAAATCGGCCCGGCCGATGGCATTGAGGTCCAGCGTCTTGGCGGCAAGCTCGTCCAGCGTGTTGACGTTGAGCTGGAACTTGGGCGGCCCGACGGTTGCGGTGGCGCTTTGCGTGCCGAGTTTCAGCCAATAGCCCTTGCCGGGTACCAATTCCTCATCGGCCATCCAGACGATCGTCGCCTCGAACTGATCGGCGGCGTGAGGCGGGTCCTTGGATGCGGCAATCACGTCGCCGCGCGAACAGTCGACCTCGTCGGTCAAGGTGAGGGTCACCGACTGACCCGCAACCGCCTGGTCAAGATCGCCATCCAGCGTGACGATCCGCGCGACCTTCGTCAGCCGGCCCGACGGAAGTATGCGCACCTCTTCTCCCGCCGCGACGCGCCCGCCCGCCACTTGCCCGGCGAAGCCGCGGAAATGCTGATCGGGTCGGTTGACCCACTGAACCGGCATTCGGAAGGGCTTGGCCTGATCGGCGGCACTATCGATAGGCACCTCTTCCAGATGCTCGATCAGGGTTGGCCCGTCGTACCAGCCCATCGTTTCGCCTGAAGCGGCGATATTGTCGCCGTTGAGACCCGACACCGGGATCGCGACCCAATCATCGATTCCTATCTGCGTCGCGAATGCGCGATAGTCGGCGACGGCGGCGTCGAACGCTTCCCGGTCATAATCGACCAGGTCCATCTTTGTGACGGCGAGCACGAAACGGCGAATTCCCACCAACTGCGCGAGGATAGAGTGACGCCGGGTCTGCTCCAGCACGCCCTTGCGCGCATCGACCAGCAGAACCGCAAGCTCTGCGGTCGAGGCGCCCGTCACCATATTGCGCGTATATTGCTCGTGCCCTGGCGTATCGGCGACGATGAACTTGCGCTTCTCGGTGGTGAAGAAGCGGTAGGCAACGTCGATCGTGATACCCTGTTCGCGCTCGGCGTTCAGGCCATCCACCAGCAGCGCGAAATCGATGTTCTGCCCTTGGGTGCCGACCCGCCGGCTATCTCTTTCCAGCGCCGCCATCTGGTCCTCGAAAATCTGCTTCGAGTCATGGAGCAGTCGGCCGATGAGCGTTGACTTGCCGTCGTCCACGCTGCCGCACGTAATGAAGCGCAGCAACTCCTTGTTCTTCTGCTTTTCCAAATATGCGGAAATGTCAGACGCGATCAGGTCGCGCTCGCCCTCGATCGGGAGCGCCATCAGAAATAGCCCTCCTGCTTCTTCTTCTCCATCGATCCTTCACCAGCGTCGCGGTCGATGATCCGCCCCTGCCGCTCACTGGTCGTTGCAAGCAGCATTTCCTGCACGATTTTTTCCAGCGTGTCGGCCTCGCTTTCGACCGCGCCCGACAGCGGGTAGCAGCCCAGCGTCCTAAAGCGCACCGAACGGCTCTCGATCGCTTCGTCATCGCGCAGCCGGAAGCGATCGTCGTCGACCATCAGCAATAGCCCGTCGCGCTCGACCACCGGCCGAGGCGCGGCGAGGTAGAGCGGAACGATCTCGATCCCTTCGGCCATGATGTACTGCCAGACGTCGAGCTCGGTCCAATTGCTAAGAGGGAACACCCGCATCGATTCCCCCGGCGATTTCCGAACATTGTAGAGCGACCAGAGCTCCGGACGCTGGCGCTTCGGGTCCCAGCGGTGACTGGCGCTGCGGAAGGAGAAGATGCGCTCTTTCGCCCGGCTCTTCTCCTCGTCGCGTCGCGCCCCACCGAACGCCGCGTCGAAGCCGTGCATGTCGAGCGCTTGGCGAAGTCCCTCGGTCTTCCACAGGTCGGTGTGGAGCGGGCCATGGTCAAAGGGATTGATGCCCTTCGCCTCGGCCTCCGGATTCTTGTGGATGATCAGTTCGATCCCATCCTCGCCCGCCACCTTGTCGCGCAAGGCGTACATGTCCTGGAATTTCCAGGTCGTATCGACGTGCAGCAGCGGAAAAGGCGGCGGCGCCGGATAAAAGGCCTTCTTCGCCAGGTGCAGCATCACCGCGCTGTCCTTGCCGATCGAATAGAGCATAACCGGCCGCGACGCCTCGGCCACCGTCTCGCGCATGACGTGGATGCTCTCCGCCTCCAGCCGATCAAGATGGGACAATTTGGTCATTCGCGCCCCTGAAAGCCCGCCCCCGCCCCAAAGGTCAAGCACGCCCTCACCGCTAGACTGGTTCAGATTGCCGCAAGGCGGGTTGCGCCATGCGCGCGGTCAAGGCCAAGAAGCAGCCAATCAAGACATTGAAAGGGACGAAAATGTTCACCAGACTGACCGTCGCCGCGCTGTTGGCGGCGATTCCGTCCATCGCGCTGGCGCAAAACACTGCCCAGGGCGACGAGGATAAGCCGGTCACCCGGGCGCAACTCAGCGCCCGTCTCGACGCCGATTATGCCGATATCGACGCAGACAAGAACGGCAAGGTCGATACCGCCGAGATCAATGCCCGCCTCAAGGCGTCCGCCGAGGCTGAGATTGAGGTCATCAAGAAGGAGCGCGATGCCGCCTTCGCGCGGTTCGACACCGACAAGAACGGCTCGATCAGCCGCGCCGAGTTCGACGCGCGCGCACAGCTTCCAACGGTCAAGGAGCCGGATGCCAAGCCCTTCCTCGACGAGTTCGATGCCGACAAGGATGGCACGATCAGCAAGGAGGAGTTCCGCGCGCCGACGCTGGCCAACTTTGAGAAACTGGACAAGAATAAGGACGGCACGCTCAGCATCGCCGAGCAGAAGGCGCCAACGCCTACTCGCAAGTCTCCCACCAAGGAAACTCCCCCGATCGGCCGCTAGACGCAGGCTTCCTGCAGGCCTAGAGAAACACTATCCCCGGGGAGCCATGAGGCTGAGAGGGCGGTTCAAGTCCGCCGACCCGTCGAACCTGATCCGGCTGACACCGGCGTAGGGAGGGAAGTCGGCCCGAGCGAAATCCAAGGGCGCGCCATCCCTCCAGCTTTGGAGCAAAAGATGGCTGACATTCCCGCGCGCACCGAATCCTTCGACCCAGCTAAGAATAGGCTTAAGGTCACCACCGGCCCAATCCGAGGGTCACGAAAGATCCGCGTCGGGCCGCTGGGCGTCGCGATGCGGGCGATCGACCTTGAGCCATCGTCGGGCGAGCCGCCGCTCAATGTCTATGACACCAGCGGCCCTTACACTGACCCCGAAGCGCGGATCGACATCATGGCCGGCCTGCCCGAGCTCCGCCGCGACTGGATTCGCGGGCGAGGCGACGTCGAGGAGGTCGCCGCCCGCGAAACCCGACCCGAGGACAACGGCCAGCTCGGCCCCGATCGCAGCGGCGGGGTCGCCCCCTTCCCCAACGTCCGCCGCCGCGTCCTGCGCGCGAAGCAGGGAGCGAACGTCAGCCAGATGCACTATGCCCGTCGCGGTATCATCACCCCGGAAATGGAGTATGTCGCGGTCCGCGAGAACATCGGGCGCGAGATGCTTCGCGACCATGTGAGAGACGGCGAGTCCTTCGGCGCTGCCATCCCCGACCATGTCACCCCCGAATTCGTCCGCGACGAGGTCGCCCGGGGCCGCGCGATCATCCCCAACAACATCAACCACCCCGAGTCCGAGCCGATGGCGATTGGCCGCAACTTCCTGGTCAAGATCAATGCCAACATCGGCAACAGCGCGGTCGCGTCCGACGTCGCGGCGGAGGTCGACAAGATGGTCTGGTCGATCCGCTGGGGCGCCGACACGGTCATGGACCTGTCGACCGGCCGCAATATCCACGACACGCGCGAATGGATCATTCGCAATTCGCCCGTGCCGATCGGTACCGTCCCCATCTACCAGGCGCTCGAGAAGGTTGGCGGCGTCGCCGAGGATCTCACCTGGGACATCTTCCGCGACACTCTAATCGAGCAGGCCGAGCAGGGCGTCGACTATTTCACCATCCACGCGGGCGTCCGCCTGCCCTACGTGCCCCTGACCGCCAAGCGCGTCACCGGCATCGTTAGCCGCGGCGGCTCGATCATGGCCAAATGGTGCCTCAGCCACCATCAGGAAAGCTTCCTCTACACCCGCTTCGAAGAAATCTGCGAGATCATGAAGGCCTACGACATTGCCTTCTCCCTGGGCGATGGCCTCCGCCCCGGTTCGATCGCCGACGCCAATGACGAAGCCCAGTTCGCCGAACTCGCTACCTTGGGCGAACTCACCCAGATCGCCTGGCGGCACGACGTCCAGGTGATGATCGAAGGCCCCGGCCACGTGCCGATGCACAAAATCAAGGAGAATATGGACAAGCAGCTCGAGGCGTGCGGCGAGGCGCCCTTCTACACATTGGGCCCGCTGACCACCGACATCGCGCCCGGCTACGACCATATCACCAGCGGCATCGGCGCCGCGATGATCGGCTGGTTCGGCACGGCGATGCTCTGCTACGTCACCCCCAAGGAGCATCTCGGCCTCCCCGACCGCGACGACGTGAAGGTCGGCGTCGTCACCTACAAGCTCGCCGCCCACGCCGCCGATCTCGCCAAGGGCCACCCCGCCGCGAAGCTACGCGACGATGCGCTGAGCCGCGCCCGTTTCGAATTCCGCTGGCGCGACCAGTTCAATCTCAGCCTCGATCCGGACACGGCCGAGCAGTATCACGACCAGACCCTCCCCGCCGAAGGCGCCAAGACCGCCCATTTCTGCTCGATGTGCGGGCCAAAGTTCTGCTCGATGAAGATCACCCAAGAGGTTAGGGATTTCGCCGCGAAGCAAAACCAGTCGGCGGATTCCTTCCTCGCCGCCAGTCCTCCCCGGGACGGGGAGCATGCGCAGCATGGTGCTGGGGGCCCGGAGACCCTCACCACCGCCGAAGCCGAGGCCGGCATGGCCGAGATGAGCAAAGTGTTCCGTGAAACCGGCAGCGAGCTCTACATGGGCTCAGGGGGCCGGGAGCACGATTGAGTAGTTCATGGGAGGCGACAGCCCGACGATAAGGAGACGCGCCATGGCTGACCCGCGCATCGAACCCGCCCCGGAACCTCTCGCCCCGGAACTGGCGGCGACGCTGGCGCGGCTGCCGCGCGAATGGGGCGAGCCGTTCGCATTGTTCACCACCCTCGGTCGCGATCCGCGCCTGCTCGCGCGCTTCATGGCCGGCGCGGTCAGCTATCTCGATCCGTCGCACATCGGCTTGCGCGAGCGCGAGGTGCTCCTCCTCCGCACCACCGCACGCGCGCGGTGCGAGTATGAATGGGGCCTCAGGATGCACTTTTTCGCGCAGGAGGCCGGCATCTCCGCGGAACAGGCCCATGCCAGCGTCCATGGCGACGTCCGCTCACCCTGCTGGCGGGACGACGATCGCATCCTCATCGAGCTGGCCGATGCGCTGCATGACGATTGCACCGTCTCCGACGACCTGTGGGATCGCCTGGCGGCGCGCTTTTCGGAAGAGGCGATCATGCAGATGCTGATGCTGGCCGGCTATTATCGCGGCATTGCCTACATCGCCAACGCCCTGCGCCTGCCACTGGAGTCCGGGCGCGCCCTGTCTTTCCCGGAGCGATGAACCGCGTGGCCGCCAGCGTCGCGCCCCTTGGGACGTCGCGCCAGGGCGGCGGTGCCGGACAAGGCCTGATCAAGCATTGGCAGTTACGCGAATGGAACACGGTGATCGGCGACCTCAGCGCCAACCCGATCCGCCCGGATTGACAAGGCGGGGCCGCCGCGACGGATCGCGGCGACCCCAGTCGCCCAGTCAGCCGTTGCAATTACACGGTTTGCACGTGCATGGCGCGCACTGGCAGCCGCGCTTGCGCGACCGGGTTTCGATGGTCTTGGGAATGAAGGCGATCATGTCATTTTTCTTTGTCGTTAGGGTTGTTTTGCCAAATGGCGAATCGCGCTCTAACCTAAGTACCATGGTACGGAGTCAAGCGGCATGAACGACATGACCATCGCCCGGCTCGGCGAGGCGGCTGGGGTCGGTGTCGAGACGGTCCGCTATTATCAGCGGCGCGGGCTCCTTCCGGTCCCGCCCAGCGCCGGGGCGGTGCGTCGCTACGGCCCCGACGAATTGCGCAAGTTGCGCTTTATTCGCCGCGCCGCCGCCGCCGGATTCAGCTTGGCGGAAATTGGAGAACTGATCCGGCTGGACACCACCAACGACCGCGCTCGCGCCGCGCAAATGGCCGGCGAGCGGCTCATCGAACTGGACCGCAAGATCGCCGAACTGAAGACTGCCCGTATAGCCCTTTCGCGCTTGCGAACCGAGTGCACAGGCGGCGAGAAGGGACCCTGCCCGATCCTCAAAGCATTCGATCCGGCCTGATGGCAGGACCGATGACAGTGCGCAGGTGCGCGAGTTCGTGCGCCTCAACCGCCGATGCCGTCGACTATCCGAACCCGCACATGGGCAATAGCGACGCCCAAGCCGGTCGAGCACCAATGGGTGAGCGTTACCGCGAGGGAGGAAACGAGGATACCTCGCGGCGCGCGATAGCCTCGACAGCCGCCTGACCGAGGAACCGGGGCAATCGCGGTTGGTTGCCTGAAGATGACCAACCCCTCCCGATACACCATCGCCGCTGCCCTCCTGGCTCTCGCGCTTGCCGCCTGCAACGCGGCGGACGGGGATAAGCAAAACCCGGCCGCCGCCACGCCCTCGATTTCGATAGCCCCCGACGGCGCGACCGCCCCCGGCGTCACGGCCGCCTCAAGCGATATCGCCGCCTACGATAAGCGTCTCTCCGCGATCGAGTCGGCGATCGGCGCCTGGGGCTCCGCCCCCGATATCGGCGCCGCGCACCGCGCCGCCGAGGCAGCGCGCAATCTCGTGGTCGGACCGGCAGGTCCGTATTATGGCGATGCCGACGGGGACGGCACGGTGGCGGGCGCGAGCGGGCAGGGCCTGCTCCCCGGCCGCAAGGGCGAACCGGGTATCGCTTCGGCGGGTCTCAATGCCTGTATCGACCGCGACGTACGGGGCGGCGAGTGGAGCGATCCGGGCGAACGCTGGGCGATCCTCGACCGCGCTATCCGCACCTGGTCGCCCGCCAACAATCCCTTCCCTTCGCTCCCCAGTCACCCGCAGCGCATTGTCGGCTGGGCCAGCCTGGCGCTCGACACGCAAGACCTCGACCGGGTCCACGAATTCGCCGGCCACGCCCGTCTCCACGCCGACGTGTCGCGCAAGGCGCAGGCGAGCTGCCGGTAGGATCGGGCGAAGAAGGGCTCACCAAGACGCGGAAATGAGCACGGGCTTCCCCGACGAGGGTTGGGAAATATACCTGCCGGCGGAACAGCGATTGGCAAACCCGCATTGACGCTTGGCCGGTCTGCCGTGACATAGGGTCGGATGTTGGGCTTACCCTCGCCGCACGCGTTGGCCGCAATCCTGTTCACCGTGGGCATATTTTATATGTTCGCGAAGGGGCGGATCAAGGTGGAGATCGTGTCCCTGCTGGCAATCAGTGTGATTGCGCTGGGCCTCTATATCTTTCCAATGGCCGGGCAGGACCGCAAGGAAGGATTGCGCCTTGCCTTCTTTGGCTTCGGGCACCCGGCGCTTATCACCATCTGTTCGCTGATGATCATGGGGCGGGGACTGGTGGTTACCGGCGCCCTAGACCCAGCCGCCAGAGCATTGGCCCGTGTTTGGCGGTTCAACCACCAGGTCGGACTCTTGGTCACGCTGCTTGCGGCGATGGCAATGAGCATGATCGTCAACGATACGCCGGTCCTGGTCCTGTTGCTGCCGGTCATGGTGCAGCTTGCCGCCTCGGGCGCGATGCCCGCCTCAAAAACGCTGATGCCATTGAATGCCGCGATTTTGATCGGCGGGATGGGCACGACCATAGGCACGTCGACCAACCTGCTGGTCGTGTCGATCGCGAACGATCTTGGCCTGCCTGCGCTTGGCGTGTTCCACTTCACGTCGATCACACTTGCCGCCGCGGTGATCGCATTGCCCTACATCTGGCTGGTGATGCCTCGGCTGCTGCCGGACAATTCGCCGGAGGCGGGACATGCGCCGCGAACCATCGTCGCCACATTGCGGAAACGGGACGGCTTGGCGAAGCCCGGCAAGACGCTGGTAGAAATGAGCCGGGGGTTATCCCAGGCGCTGGCGGCGACGCTCCAGCCCAGCCGCTCTCTTGAGGGCGAAGATCGGCTCCGTTTCAGGGGCGCGCGTTCCCAGCTCGAGGAGGTCGAGCGGCTGCTGGAAGCGGTAACTGCTCCCGCCTGGCTGATCGACCGGCTGAAACGCCGCGCGGCTAAAGCGGGCGAAGATCTGGTCGAGGCCGAGCTTTCCGTAACGCGCGATTCGCGCCTGATTGGCTTGAGCTTGCAGACGTCAGGCTTCGAAGACATTGCGATCGTCGGAATAGCGCGAGTCCATGATCCGCGTGATGACCGTCCCGAAGACGCAGAGGCCCCAATTGCCGAAGGCGATGTGCTTGTCGCCATGGGACTGCCTCTGCAAATTCAACATTTCGCGCGCGAGGAAGGACTTCTGCTGCTCGACGGCATCCGCGAGTTGCCGCGTTCCGCCAAAGCGACCTTGTCGCTGGCCATCATGGCGGTTGCCGTCGCGCTTGCCAGTGTAGGCGTCCTGCCAATCGCCATTTCCGCGCTGGGCGGCGCGATCGCAATGTTCGTTACCCGCTGCGTACGGTTCGACCGGGTGGGCCGGGCTTTATCGGCCAAGGTGATCGTGCTGGTCGCCGCCAGTCTGGCGATTGGCCGCCTGGTCCTCGAAAGCGGGGCCGCGACCTGGCTCGGCGAATCGCTGGCCATGGGCCTGCAATATCTGCCGGCATGGGGCGTCCTTGCTGCGATTATGGCGTTCGTCACCTTGCTCACCAATTTCGCCTCCAACGCCACCGCCGCGGCGGTCGGCACGCCGATCGCTTTCACCCTTGCGAAATCGCTTGGGCTGCCGGTCGAACCGATGGTTCTTGCTGTGCTGTTTGGCTGCAACCTCTGTTACGCCACCCCGATCGCCTACCAGACCAACATGTTGATCATGGCCGAAGGCGAGTATGAGTTCCGCGACTATGTGCGAGCCGGAATCCCGTTGGTCATTATCATGATCCTGGCGCTCTCGTTTCTGCTCGTGTGGCATTACGAAGTCTGAAGACCCGCGCTGACCCGTGTATCAACCGCTGCGAAGCCCGGAACGATATGCTTCCCCACCCATTGGTAAGGTGTAGGGCGACGCGATCGGCGATCGCCCTTGCCGGTCGAGCGCCTGATGAGCGTTCCTGGCAACGACAATCCATCGAAAAAGGGAGGCATCTTCACGATGACCACTACTACCCAGACACGTCCGCCGGGCACCGAAATCCTGTCGAAGGACGAAACCTTCAGCCTGATCGCGTCCGACAAGGTCGAGGGCACCACCGTATACGACAAGGCAGGCGAAAAGGTCGGCACCGTCCGCAAGGTCATGATCGGCAAGATGGACGGCCAGGTCCGCTATGTCGTGATGGGCTTCGGCGGCCTGTTCGGCATGGGCGAGGAGAATTTCCCGCTTCCTTGGGACGGGCTCGACTATGACACCAAGCTCGACGGCTACAAGCTGAAGGGCATTGGCAAGGAAGAATTCCAGAAGGACAAGGCGCCAAGCTACGGCCGCCATGAGGAGCCGAACTGGTCGGAAGACTATGACCGGAAGGTCCGGCTCTATTATATCCGCACCGCCTGACCCGCGGCGCATTGCACGAGTGAGAAGGGCGGCCACTGGCCGCCCTTTTTTTGCGCGTGCCGGGAACGTGCCGCCGCCCGGCAGCCCAAATCGCCGTGCCAGACGTCGCCCTTGCTTGCGGCTGGCCCTAGTTCTTGAAATTCTCCAGGCCCTGGACGTTGCCCTTGGTCGACGGGTTGGCGGCGTTAGTCTTCTTCTTTTCCGCCTTGGGCTTGCGGATTTCCTTGTTCGACTTTTTTTGACCCTTGGCCATGACCGGCTCCTGACGGGGGCGGGATGCCCTGCCGCAACTTGCTACACCGTACGGGCCGCCTTCGCCAAGCAATCCCATCGGCTGGCAGCCACGATCCGCCGAGGTTCATGAAACTCAACGGGCAAAGGCTCGTTTCGGCTAGCAAGGAGCAAAAGGAAGGAGCCTGTTCATGTTTCGATTGCCGATTATCCTTGCCGCCGCCGCGCTTGTGGCGGTGCCGGCCAGCGCCCAACGCTGGAACGACTATGGTTGGCGAACAATCGCCTACAAGACGGTCAACGGCCGCGACACCGACACGATCAACGTCCGCGGCCATTATCGCCAGCGCGCGGTACGACTGTGCTCGATCAACGCGCCGATCCATATCCGCGACTTCGACATCCGATTCGAAAACGGCAGGCGGCAGGACGTCCGAACGCGCGCCCGGCTTGGCGCCGGCCAATGCACACGGTCAATAGACCTGCGTGGAAACCGCCGCGACATTGACGCCATCCGGCTTCGTTATGAGCCGATCGCCCGCGGCTGGCGACGTCCGCTGGTGCGGGTTCAAATCCGCTAAGCGCCCTAGGCGCTAGCCAGCAGCGGTGTCGCGAACCTCGGCGAACAGCGGGTCGGCTGGCTCGGCCTGGGCGAAAAGGGTCATTGAAGAGTGTAGCTTGAGCGCGTCGATGTCGCCCAATATGGCATCGGCGCGCTTGCCCGCCTTCAGGTGCGACAGGACGGCTTGGCAGCAGGCCCGGAGCCTAGGCCCGAGTAGCGGGTGACCGGCATAGGCGCGGGCTTCCGCGACGCCCGCAAGCCCATAATATTTTGCGGTGGGGCTTCGGCCCAAATCGCGATGCTGAGGAAAGATGAACCACATCCAGTGGCTGCGCTTCCTACCAGCCTGAAGCTCCGCCCGCGCGCGTTCGAAGACGCCGTCCGCCTGAGCTTCGACAAAACGCGCTAGATTGAACGGATCGACGTCGGTCATGCCGCTATCATCGCACGATGCTTGCAAATGCAAAGCGCCGCCGTCCGAGGGTCCGGACGGCGGCGCCATGCTTCATGCGATTGCGGTTAACTTTGGACGGCGCGCTTTAATGCCGGCTTCTTCGCGACCGGACGGAACATGAAGTCCGCCCCGTCGGCCGCACGGCTTGCCCAGGCAGGCTGCTGGTTTGTGGGCTGCGTTGCCGGCTTGGCCACCTCCGCGCCATGCTCCGCCGCGCGCCGCTCTTGCTGGTCGAAGAAGCTGGCACGGCGTAGACGGTTCTTCAGCGACAGCGAGGGGTTGTCGGGCGTTGGTCCGCGATAGGCGGCCTGAACGTGGCGGCCGAAGCGCAAAATGTCGAACCCGGCGGGAAGCGCTGTGGTTGGCGCGTCCGAGGGAGCGGAAGTCGTGGACGAAACCGCAGGGCGGACAAATGCCGGCTGGGGTACGGGCGCGGGTTCCGGCTCGACATGATCGAGCGCCCACTGACGCTCCTCATATTCCGCTTCCTCGAGACGGCGTCTGCGGCGGCGGACCGCAAGGCCGGCACCCGCCAGCGCGAGCAATCCAAGCCCCGCCGCGCCGGCGATCGGGAGCGCGTCGTTAACGTCGAGCGCCTGTTCTGCGGGCGCTACATCGGCAGGCGGACTCGCGATCGGGTCGGCAACCGGAGGAATGGCTTCGACCGGGACCGGCAGCGGCGTCTCCGCGGGGATCTCGGCGGCCGAGGCAGCCGGGAGTTCTGGGGGTGCGGCGCGGGCATTGCTGACCGATGTGCGAGTTGGCGAAGCCGAACGTCGGGCGGCGGGCGCAGCCCTGGCCTTGGAGGCGCTGGTCTTCGCCACGGGCGCCGGTTCGCTTGCCGGCTCGTCGGCGGGAGCGGTAGCGGCCGGAGCTTGCGTCGTGGTCGGCTCAGGCGCGAGCGGATCAGGGGTGGCGGGCGTTGGCTCGACGGTCGTGTCGACCACTGGATCCGGCACCTCCTGCGCCAGCAGGGGAGTTGATGTGAGGGCGAGGACAGCGGCAATCGCGGTCATGGCCAGGCGGGTCTGTTCGATTTTCTGAGTCATGCGGGATGCAACCCCTATTTCGCGGATTCGGCCCACCGTTTCCGACGAAACGCCCCAACCGGAAGCCGGACGGAATCTTTCCCAGCCGCTATAACTCTTTGTTTTTGCTACTTATTTGTGGACCCGTCCGACCATCTCTTGATGCCGGCTCAAATATTCACTGTCGGAAATCCGTTAACTAGCGGGAAGCGGTCTGGGCCTTGACCAGGGTTGTTCCCGCTGTTCGATTGACGCGCCGCCCATGGATCCAGCTCATTCCTTGGCCAATGGTCATGATTGGGGTGAACCGGCCATAATGCCCGGCGGGCAGCAGCCCCCGAACGCTATCGTCCAGCGCGAAAAACCCCGAAGCCGTTCGGGCCAGCAGCAGAATGTGGGCCCCGCGCGTGCTGTGCCGCCCAATGCTGATGTACAGGTCCTTCGGATTGAAGCCTGCGGCCTTCAATGCTTGCATCTTGACGATTGCAATGTCCTCGCTGTCGCCGGTGCCGCGCCGCAACGTTTCCCCAGCGTTGGCCCAAAAGTCGGCAACGCCCATATTGTCGAGATCATGGGACCAGCGCACCCGGCGATTCACCTCGTCCTGGATCATCTTGAGCTTGGCGATGGGGTCGAGGCCGGCGGCCCCCGCCGCCAGCCTCTCCACCAGCGGGTCCCTTGCATCGGCCGCAGCCACCCGCCGGAATCTCGCATCATATAATGTCACCCCCGCCTTGAGCGCGACCGTGCCGAATACGTCGGGGCTTGCCGGGCGAGCGAGAATCAAGGGATGAGCTTTTGCCGGCCTACTCAAAACCATCGGATGGCCGGAAGGGAAGGATGGAGCGACTGCGACATCGCCTGCAACGGCCGGCGAGGCGGCCGCCATACAGGCGCCCATTATTGCTCCCGCGATACGCCTTTTCATGAGCAATCCTCTTCCAGCCGCCATCCAACGCCGGAAGCTGAATGGATTCAGCCGTTAACGGAAGAGGTTAACGTTGCGTTCCCGAATTAACCCGTTAAATGTGTCAATCGGGCCACGGAAGTATAGGAATTTCTGGGATCTCAGCGAAGAATCGAGCATTTAATATGCATTCACGGCTCGACTTTTAACCAAATTACGGTCGCAATTGACGCACCGCCATTAGCGTCCTTTCGACATGTTCTTTCCAGTCGAGTTCGGAATGAACCATCACAATGCGCCCATCGCGCGAAATTACATAGCTGGTGCGATCGGCGAGGTCGGGCTTCATCTTCAGGGCGACATCGTAGGAACGAATTGTCGCCGGTGAGGCGGTCGCCACTGGAAATGCGCTTCGGCACGCCTCGGTCGAGAAGCGCTTCAGGGTCGGCAAGTCGTCCGCGCTCATCCCGATCACCCTGGCGCCCGCGGCCCGAAACTTCGGCATGGCGTCCGCAAAAGCTTTGGTTTCCAACGTGCAGCCCTCGGTGAAGGCCTTGGGAAAGAAATAGAGCACGACCGGGCCGTGTTTCAGCTGCTCGTCAAGGTGCAGTCGGAACGGCTTTCCGGCGAACGCTCCCATGGTGCGGATGTCTGGTGCCTTGGTCCCCACGGGCAGCGCGGCGGCAACCGGTTGGGAGCAAAGCAAAAGGCTCACGATGAAAGCGGCACGGGATTTGCGCATCGGTCGACTCCTGTGACGAGGCCGACGCACGCTAGTGCGACGGGCGCGGAGTGGCCA
The DNA here is from genome assembly GCA_963750385.1 of uncultured Alphaproteobacteria bacterium. Classification (GTDB taxonomy): domain Bacteria; phylum Pseudomonadota; class Alphaproteobacteria; order Sphingomonadales; family Sphingomonadaceae; genus Sphingomicrobium. The sequence goes on from CAVVQJ010000009.1 coordinate 377,715, forward strand.
GCCGATATGTTGGTGGCGCTATGCGAAGACTGATCCGAAGATCCAGATCGCCGACATTGCAATAACAATTAGCAGGAGCGAAACACCGAGCACATAGCGAACGCCTTGAGCCTTCACGCCCCCGGTTGCCTCGGTTTCATTGAGATGAACTTCGTCGCCTTGCCGTTCCATCGCGGACTCCTGCGGTCGGGCCAGATGTTGCCACAGCTTTAGGCCGAAAAATAGCCGGTCCGGGAAGGCCGGCCGGACGACTCAGCGGTCGTCGGCGGCCAGCCAGCCGGTGAGGATGTATAGCAGCACCGCAACCGGTCCGGTCATCAGCGTCGCGACGATTACGCCGAGGCGGACGATGAGAACATCGATTCCGAGCCAGTCGGCGAGACCGGCGCAAACGCCCATGACCTTGGCCTTGGTTGGGTTGATGACAAAGCGACCATTCATGGTCTGATTTCCTTCAGCGCGGTGGGTCAAGCGATCGGCAACGGGCCAACGGCGGCGCTGACGAACAGCAACGCGGTCAGGAATGCGCCGGCAAGGCTTACGGCCAGCTGGCGGGTGTCGAGGAACGAGAAGGTCATTTTTCTATCTCCCTTTTCAGCCCTTGATAGGGCCTGCACTTATCATTGCAGGGAGCGTGCCAATTCGAAAAAAGCCTTATTTATCAGCAGCGGCTTCTCAATGGTGGGAATTCTCGCCGTCAAATCGTCAGAATAGTTGGGAATATTTCCCAAGTCAGCCGTTGACGATCGCCCCGCCATTGGGGTGGAGCACTTGGCCGGTCATGTAGCTGGCGTCGTCGCAGGCGAGGAACAGGAAGGAGGGCGCAACCTCATTGGGCTGGCCGGGCCTGCCCATCGGCGTATCCTTGCCGAAATCGGAAATCTCGTCCTTCGGCTTGCCGCCGAACGGGTTGAGCGGCGTCCAGATCGGCCCCGGCGCGACCGCATTCACACGGATGCCGGCGTCGACGAGATTGACCGCGAGCGAACGGGTGAACGCCGTGATCGCGCCCTTGGTCGCCGAATAGTCGAGCAGCTTCTCGCTGCCCTTGTACATGGTCACCGACGTGCAATTGATAATCGCCGCGCCCTTCGTTGAGGTGCGCACGCGCCGCCTGGACCAGATAGAACATCGAGAAGATGTTGGTCTGGAAAGTGCGGCGAAGCTGTTCGTCGGTGATTTCCCGAATGTCTTCGTCGGGGTGTTGCTCGCCTGCATTGTTGACGACGATATCGAGGCGGCCGAAAGTATCGACCACCTTCTGTACGGCATTTCGCGCGAAGTCTTGGGTCACCGAGATCGCCAGGAACGAGAATCGCCCGCTTCCCTCTCGGCTTCGACGATCGCCTTGGTCTTTTCGGCGTCGTCGTGCTCGCACAAATAGAAGATGGCGATGTCTGCACCCTCGCGGGCAAAAAGAGCCGAGACGGCACGGCCGATCCCACTGTCGGCGCCGGTGATGATCGCCACCTTGCCCTTGAGTCTGCCCGATCCCGGATAGCGCGGGTTCCAGTCGGGCTTGGGGCTCAGCTTGCTTTCGTGACCCGGGAGCGCATCCTCATGGATCATCGGCTCCATCGTGCCGCCGACCACGCGGTCAGCCCTGGCGTGATGCCGCAGGGATGCGGACGCGCGGCGTCCGTGCCGCCGCCGGCGCCTTGGCGGGGCGACATTCGGCAAGCACGGTCGGGAAGTCGAAATCGCTATTGGCGGCAAGAGTCGAAGCGGTTGCCGCCGTGCAGGCGTCGCGACTTTCGTATCGAGTCGGCATCGTCGCGACCGGCGTGCAAGCCGCGGACCCGTCGGCGCAACCGAGGATGGCGATGACGTAGAAACCCGGACCCATATTCACTCTCCGCTAGGACTGGCCTTTATAACCCCCGGGAAATTCCAACGGTTCCAATCGGTTCGTCGCATCCGTTGCGGATAGCCCGCGGCGTGCCTACCTCAACGGTCCATGAGCGCCGCCGACCCCCAGACCGACAAGTCCAAAGGCAGCTTCGCGGTTCTGTGGCGCTTCCTGCCGATGCTGTGGCCCAAGGGCGATACCGAGCTTCGCGTCCGTGTCGTCGCGGCCCTTCTGCTGGTCCTGGCCGGCAAGGCGATCACGCTGGCAATGCCCTTCGCCTACAAAGCGGTCGTCGACGCAATGACCGGGGCGACGGCCGCCTGGGCTGCGGCGCTGATGCTGGTGGTTGCCTATGCCGGGGCGCGGTTCGGGGGCGTGCTGACCGACAATTTGCGCAACGCGATTTTCGAAAAGGTCGGGCAAAGCGCGGCCCGGCGCTTGTCCGCGCAGGTGTTCCGCCATGTCCATTCACTATCGCTCCGCTTCCACCTCGAGCGGCGGACCGGAAGCCTGACCAAGATCGTCGAGCGGGGGACGAAGAGCATCGACATGATGCTGTACTTCCTGCTGTTCAACATTGCCCCGACGGTGATCGAGCTGACCGCCATCTGCGTCATTTTTTACCTGAAGTTCGGACCCGGACTGGTGGCCGCGACGCTGCTGATGGTGGGCGGCTATATTCTGTTTACCCGCAAGGTCACCGATTGGCGCACCCACCTGCAACGCGAAATGAACGAGGTCGACAACAAGGCGATCGGTCGCGCGGTAGACAGTCTGCTGAATTACGAAACGGTCAAATATTTCGGCGCCGAGGAACGCGAAGCGCGACGCTACGACGACGCCATCGCCGGCTTCACCCGAGCTGCCGTCCGCAACGAGACGTCACTGGCCTGGCTCAATATCGGCCAGAGCTTGATCACCAATTTGATGATGGCCGGCGCCATGGGTTTCACCGTTTGGGGATGGAGCCAGGGGCGTTTCACGCCGGGCGACGTGGTGCTGGTCAATTCCTTGCTAATGCAGCTGTTCCGGCCGCTGGACATGCTTGGATGGGTCTATCGTTCGATCCGCCAGGGCTTGATCGACATGGAAGCCATGTTTGACCTGACCGACACGCCGGCCGAAATCGTCGACATGCCGGGCGCGGCGGCGCTGACGGTCGGCGAGGGCCATGTGCGGTTCGACAATGTGGCGTTTGGCTACGAACCCGAAAGGATCATCCTCAAGGGCGTGACCATCGACGTGCCGGCTGGAAGCAGCGTGGCGGTGGTCGGTCCTTCCGGTGCCGGCAAGTCGACGCTCGCGCGCTTGCTTTATCGCTTCTACGATCCGACGTCGGGGCGCATCACGATCGACGACCAGGACATCGCCCACGTCCGGCAATCCTCGCTTCGCGCCGCGATCGGCATCGTGCCGCAGGACACGGTGCTGTTTAACGACACGATCGGCTATAACATCGGCTACGGCCGCGAAGGATCGAGCCAGGAGGAGGTCGAGGGCGCGGCTCGGGGCGCGGCGATCGACGGGTTCATCGAGGCACTCCCGAACGGCTACGAATCGACGGTCGGCGAGCGCGGCTTGAAGCTTTCGGGCGGTGAGAAGCAGCGCGTCGCCATTGCCCGGACGCTGCTGAAAGACCCGCCAATCCTGATCCTCGATGAGGCGACCAGCGCCCTCGACAGCCGTACCGAGGAAGCGATCCAGGCAACGCTCGACGCCGCGGCGCGAGGCCGGACGACGATCATCATCGCCCATCGCCTGTCGACCATCGTTGGCGCAGACCAGATCGTCGTGCTGGACGACGGAAAAGTCGCCGAACGCGGCACGCATGGCGAACTGCTCGAGCCGGAGCGGGCTCTACGCCGAGCTGTGGGCACGGCAGGCCGCCGAGCGCGAGCTGGAAGAAGCATCGAAAGCTAGACGGCGCCCTTGCCAGCGGAGGACTGCCCGCCGATAGGATCGCGGGTGACCAGCGTATTCCCAGCTCCTCCACGATCGTTTCGGCTTTCGTCGTTCCGGGGGGTTCAGCAGGACGTCGTCGATCGCGCGTGTCGCGCGGCAAACACACGCTTGCGGTCATGCCGACCGGCGCGGGCAAGTCACTGTGCTACCAGCTTGCCGCGCGCTTGCCCGGCGCGGGACCGCGAATGGTCATTTCCCCGCTGATCGCGCTGATGCACGACCAGGTGCGCAGCGCCGAGGCGTTCGGCATTCGCGCCGCAGCGCTGACCAGCGTCAGCGAGGATCCGCGCGCCATCCGCGACGCGCTTCGCGACGGGCAACTCGACCTGCTCTACGTCGCGCCCGAGCGTGCGACGACCGAGGTTTCGCGCGACTGCTCGACGGAAACCGACATCGCCCTGTTCGCGATCGACGAAGCCCATTGCGTCAGCGAATGGGGGCATGATTTCCGGCCCGATTACCGTCTTCTGCTGCCGTTGCTCGATCGAGCACCGCGATGTCCCGCGCCTGGCGCTGACCGCGACCGCCGACAAGCGCACCCGCGCCGACATATTGGTCCAGCTCGGCATTCCCGATGACGGGCTGATCGTCGCCGGGTTCGACCGGCCCAACATCCGCTATCACGTCCGGCCCCGCGAAGGCGCGGCAAGCAGGTCAGGCAGCTGATGGCGGCGCAGCCGTGGGCCGGGCATCGTCTATGCGCCGAGCCGCAACAAGGCCGAGAAGCTCGCCGAGCAGAGTCGCCGCCAGCGGCACGGCCGGCGCTGCCCTATCACGCCGGGCTGGAGCCCCCAAGTTCGAGCGAGCAACCAGGCGGCATTCGTCGGCGTCCGAGGAAATGGTGATGACGGCGACCGTCGCGTTCGGCATGGGCATCGACAAGCCCGATGTGCGCTTTGTCGCCCATGCCGGGATCCCCAAATCGATCGAGGCCTTTTACCAGGAAACCGGCCGCGCCGGCCGCGACGGCGATCCCGCCGAGGCCTGGCTATTCTGGGGGCGCCGAGGATTTCGCGCGGGCTCGGAAGCGCATCGAAACCGAAGTCGAGCCTGGCCGGCCGGCCGCAGGAACGGGAGCGGCTGAATGCGCTCGCCGCCTTCGTCGAAGCGGCCGACTTGCCGCCGCGCGATGCTGCTTCGCCACTTCGGCGAGGACCCGCCCGAGCAGTGCGGCAATTGCGACAATTGCCTCGAGCCGCCGGCGACCGTCGATGTACCGAGGTCGCACGCAAATTGCTGTCCGCCGCCTTCCGCACCGAAATGCGCTTCGGCGTCGGCCATCTCGCCGCGGTGCTGGGCGGCGACGACAATGAGAAGGTCCGCCAGTTCGGCCATGACCGCCTGTCGGTGTTCGGTATCATGGATGCCGACGAACTGGCGCTTGCACGGCCGGTCGCCCGGGCGCTGCTCGCTCGCGATGCGCTGCGCACCGACGATTATGGCGGGCTAAGCTTCGGGCCAGGTGCAAAGCCGATCCTGAAGGGCGAGGAACGGGTCGTCATTGCCGTTCCGGCCCGAGCGCCAGCGCCGGTCCCGGCGGGGCGGCGCCGACCATCCTCACGATCCGCTGTTCGAGGAATTGCGCGCCTGGCGCCGCGACCGGGCGAAGGAGCAAGGCGTCCCGCCCTACGTGATTTTCCACGATTCGACCCTGCGCGAGGTCGCGGCGCGGAAACCGACGTCGCTCACGGCGCTTTCCGATGTCGAAGGGATCGGCGATACCAAGCTGGAACGCCACGGCGAGTCGCTGCTACAGGCGCTGGCCCGCGCGATGGAGAGGGACAATGCAACGGCAGCTTGACGAGAAGACTCTGGTCGACGGCCAGATCAGTCCCGGAGATGTGGCGACCCTGAAGCAGTTGGGCGTGACGTTGATCGTCAACAACCGGCCCGATGGCGAGGATGCGGACCAGCCGACCAGCGACGAAATCGAGGCGGCGGCGCGCGAGCATGGCGTGGAGTACCGGCATGTACCGATCGCGCGCGGCATGGGCCCATCGGACATCGAGGCGATGCGCGAGGCAATTAATTCGGTCGGCGAGGGCAAGCTGTTCGCATTTTGCCGGTCCGGCAATCGTTCGACGCTTGCCTGGGCGGTGGCTCGAAGCGAGGATGGCATTCCGCGCGAGGAACTCAACCGCTGCGCCAGTGACGCGGGGTTCGACCTGGGGCCCGTCGCGCATTTGCTGCGCGACTAGGCCGGGGACTTATCCGCAAGCACGGTGGCGGCGGCGGCGAGATCCTCGTCGAGGACCATGAGCCGGGCCGCGGTCGCCATCCCGCCGCCTTCCGCGCAGTTGAGCCCGGAATCGAACACCACGGCCTCGATGCCGTGCGATTCCAAGATCGTCCGCGCGACTTCGGCTTCGATGGACGTGAAATAGCGTTGGAGTTCGACCAGGCTCATGCGGCGGTGCCGCCGACGGTCAGCCCGTCGATCAGCAACGTCGGCTGACCCACGCCGGCCGGGACCGACTGACCGGCCTTGCCGCAGATTCCGATGCCTTCGTCCAAGGCCATATCGTTGCCGATGCCCTTGACCCGGGTCAGCACGCTCGGCCCGTCGCCGATCAGCGTCGCGCCCTTGACCGGCGCTCCCAGCTTTCCGTTTTCGAATGCGATAGGCCTCGGTGCAGGAAAAAACGAACTTGCCGCTGGTGATATCGACTTGTCCCCCACCGAAGCTTTTGGCGTAAATGCCGTTGGGAACGCGGGTGATCAGTTCGGCCGGATCATCCTTTCCGCCCAGCATGAAAGTATTGGTCATGCGCGGCATCGGTGCATGGGCGAAGCTTTCGCGGCGCCCGTTTCCGGTCGGCTGCATTGCCATCAGCCGGGCATTCAGTCGGTCCTGGAGATAGCCTTTGAGAATCCCGTCCTCGATGAGGACCGTTCGGCCGGTCGGCGTGCCTTCGTCGTCGATGCTGAGGCTACCGCGGCGATTCTCGATCGCGCCTTCGTCGATGACGGTGACGCCGGGCGCGGCGACCTGCTGGCCCATGCGGCCGGAGAAGGCCGAGGTTCCCTTGCGGTTGAAATCGCCTTCCAGCCCATGGCCGACCGCTTCGTGCAGCAGCACACCGCACCAGCCCGGACCCAGCACCACCGGCATTTCGCCCGCCGGCGCAGCGACGCTTTCAAGATTGACCAGCGCTTGGGCCAGCGCTTCGTCGATCCCGCGGTTCCAGGTCGCCGGGTCGAAAAGCTGGTCGTAGAGATAGCGTCCGCCAATGCCGAACGAACCGGTTTCGCGCCGGTCGCCCTGATGGGCGACGATCGAGACGTTTAGGCGGACCAGCGGACGGACGTCGGTCGCAACGAAGCCATCGGCACGAACGATTTCGATCACCGACCAGCTGCCGGTGAGGCCGACGCTGACCTGTGCGACACGCGGGTCGCGGGCGCGAGCAGCGGCGTCGATCACCTGGCAAAGCTCGACCTTTTTCGCGAAGGGAATGGCGCTCAGCGGATCGCCTGTGCCGTACATCGCTCGGTTGGTCCGCGGCGGGGCGGCGGCGTGCGGGCCCTTCGCCGGATCGAGCAGCTTCAGGGTCTGAGCGGCGCGATCGATGGCGGCGGCGCTGATCTCGTTGGCGTGGGCGAAAGCGGTCGTCTCCCCCGTCACTCCGCGCAGGCCAAAGCCCGCTCCGGTGTGATAATCGGCGGTTTTCAAGCGCCCGTCGTCGAACCCGAATGCCTCCGATACGCGATACTGGAGGTAAAGCTCGCCATCGTCATGGCTTGCAAGATGCCTGGCGGCCAATGCCGTGGCTTCGCCTGGATCGAAGTCGCCGCGATAGAGGAAATCGCGCGGGTTGGCGCTCATGGCGCGGCCGAGTGTCGCGGGCCCGCCCTCAAGCACGAAGCGCCGATCGCAATAGCCGCAGTCGACAAAGCCGACCTCATCATCGATCTGATAATAGACACGGGGGTGGCCAAGCGCCGGGGCGACCTGACCCGATCCGTCACAATAGACGCGATGATGCTTGGTGCGAATGGTCTCGGGCGGCGGCGGAACGGTCATGGACGCCGCCCTAGCAACGCCGCCGCCCGGGTTCAATCAGGCTCAAAGATAGTTGGCGGTGACGTCGAAGTCGGCTGTATAAACGCCTTCGGCCTGGTTGGCGTTGACCAGCAGGATCCCCCCGACGTCGAACGCGAACGCCCTCGTGGCGTCGATGACGCGCACCGGCGGGCCGTCCAGCGTCAGGGCGAGCACCGTGACATTGTCGCCCAGGCCATTGGACAGGCTGACCGGATTGGTGGCGGTGATGATGACCAGTTGGTTGGCCGAGCCGGCCCCTGCAAAGCGGGCCCGATAAGCAGGGTCGGAGGTAACCAGGGTGACGCCCCCGCTCGCGAACGGCGTGCTGCCGTCGGCGGGAACGGTCACCGTGCCAGACAGGTTCGACGGAATGATCGTTCCGAAATAGAGATCCTGAAGCTTGTTCAGGGTCAACGGAATGAGGAGCAGCGCCTTGCCCCTTGCCGGAGGCGCGGCCGATACCGGTGCTGCATAGGCCGGTGTGGCCAGGGCCAGCGCAGTCGCCGCCGCAATAAGCGTTGAAAATGTCTTCACCTGTCCGGTCCTTGTCCACGCCACATTCAAATGCGGCACGGCTGATTATGACCAACAGCTATGACCGGCGGTTCAACGCTTGAAGTTGCCGCAAAATTTACCATCGATTTTCACAAAGGCCGGGATCAGGGATATTGGATCGTTACGTCAATTTCCCCGGTGTAGAGGCCGTCGACTGTGCCGGCCGGAACAGTGATCTGGGCGCCGACGGCGAAGGTGAAGCTGCCCGACTGGGCGAGTGTCCGCTTGTCCTGGCCGTCGAGCGTGAAGTTGCCGACCGACAGCGTCTCGGTGCCGCCCTGCCGAGTAATCAGGATCGGGTTGTTTGGGCACCTTGATATTGACCACCGTATTTTTGACGGCAGCACCCGCATAGCGCGCGGGAGAAGGCGTTCCGCCGAGACGAATGAGCCCGCCGGCAACGGTCAGGCCGCCCGAAATCGGATCGATCGTCGCGGTTCCTCCTGTGGTGACTCCCAGCCAGGCGAAATCCATATCGTTGACGCGCTGCAGCGTCAGCGGCCTGACCAGCGTCACCTGGCCTTTCGCCTTGGGCGTGGCGCGCACCGGCGCGGCCTCCGCCGCCGAGGGCAGCGACAAGATGACCAGGCTGGAAAACAGCAGGCATCGGACCAAGCGGAACATGCCCAGTTCTTAGTAGGGTTAACGATAAGATAGGGATGATGAGTAAGGTAAACGGGACGTTTACCGCCCCGCCTTTCGCCAACGGAAATGCGCGGCTATGCGATTCACCATGTCGAGTCCGTCGCAGCCAGCTATCCGCATCGAGGAATTGTCCAAGACCTATTCGGGCGGCAAGCTGGCGCTCGACCAGGTCAGCTTCGACGTGCCACGCGGTCAGATTTTCGGCCTGCTTGGTCCCAATGGGGCGGGCAAGTCGACCCTGATCAACATCCTGGCCGGGCTGGTCGTCAAAACTGGCGGGAACGCCACCGTTTGGGGCTTCGACATCGATCAGCATCCCCGCAACGCCAAGCGCTCGATCGGCATCGTACCGCAAGAAATATTATTCGATCCCTTCTTCACGCCCAGGGAAGCGCTGGAAATCCAGGCCGGCCTTTACGGGGTCCCGAAGTCAGAGCGGATCACCGACGCGCTGCTCGCCGCGGTCCGGCTGACCGACAAGGCCGACGCTTATGCGCGAACCCTGTCCGGCGGCATGAAGCGCCGCCTGTTGGTGGCCAAGGCGATGGTCCACAGCCCTCCCGTCCTGGTGCTCGACGAACCGACGGCGGGGGTCGACATCGAGCTTCGCCAGCAGTTGTGGGACTATGTGCGCGGCCTCAACCGGCAAGGCGTGACGGTGGTCCTGACCACTCACTATCTCGAAGAGGCCGAGCAGCTGTGCGACCGGATCGCGATCATCAATCACGGCCGGCTAATCGCCAATGAGCCGACCCGTCAGCTGATCGCCAAGGCGCAGGACAAGGCGGTCGTGGTCGAGGTCGACCGTGATTTGACCGGCCCGCCCGATGCGCCGTGCTTCGACCGGATCGAGCTGACCGGGCCGCGAACGCTTGAGATCACCTACCGCAAGGACCGGGTCAACGCTGGCGACGTTCTGGCGGCGCTTCAGAAAGAAGGCCTCGGCATCATCGATGTCTCGACCCGCGACCCCGACCTGGAAGATGTCTTTCTGAGCCTGACCCGGGAGGTCGCCGCTTGAGCGGCCGCACCTTCGATGTCCTCGTCATCGGATCGGGCGCGGCGGGGCTGACGGCAGCGCTCAACCTGGCGTCCGACCAAAAAGGTCGGGGTGATCGCCAAGGGCAAGCTCAGCGAGGGCGCGACCAATTGGGCGCAGGGCGGGGTCGCCGCCGTACTGGAGAAAGGTGACAGCTTCGAAGCCCATGTCCGCGACACAATGATCGCCGGCGCAGGCCTCAACAATCGCGACGTGGTCGAGCATGTCGTAAGCGGGGCGCCCGACGCGATTTCGCGACTGGCCGCGCTCGGCGTACCGTTCAATCTCGACGATGACGGCGACGGCTGGCATTTGACCCGCGAGGGCGGCCACAGCCACCGCCGCATCGTCCATGTCGCCGATGCGACCGGCTGGGCGATCCAGCAGGCGCTGGAGAAGGCGGCCGCCGCCCACCCCAACGTCACGCTGATCCCCGACATGGTCGCGATCGACCTGGTGACCGGCCGCCACGCAGAGGAGTTCACGACATCGGGTGCGGTGCATGGCCTCTATGCCTTCAACCGGCAGAGCGGGGCGGTCGAAACGATTACCGCGCGGGCGACGGTATTGGCGACCGGCGGGGCGGGGCGGGCTTACCTTTATTCCACCGCGCCGCGCGGGGCGACCGGCGACGGCATCGCCATGGCGTGGCGCGCGGGCTGCCGCATCTCCAACATGGAGTTCATGCAGTTCCACCCGACCTGCCTGTATAATCTCGAGGTCAAGAATTTCCTGATCACCGAAGCTGTTCGAGGCGAGGGCGGGCTCCTGAAACACCCGGTCACCGGCCACCGCTTCATGCCCGATTATGACGAACGCGCCGAGCTGGCGCCGCGCGACATCGTTGCCCGGGCGATCGACAGCGAGATCAAGCGCGACGGACTCGACTATGTCCACCTCGACATCAGCCATCGCGATCCGGAGTTCGTGACCGCCCACTTCCCGACTATCTTCGAAAAGCTGTTGGGCCTCGGCATCGACATTACGAAGGATCCGATCCCGGTTGTCCCGGCACAGCATTATACCTGCGGTGGCGTGCTCGTGGATATCGATGGCTGCACCGACGCAAGCGGTCTTTACGCGGCGGGAGAGGTCACCCAATCCGGCCTTCACGGCGCCAACCGCCTGGCCTCCAACTCATTGCTCGAATGTTTCGTGTTCGGAGAAGGCGCGGCGAAGCACATCCTCGCCCATTGGGACGAATTGGCCGCACCGCCCGCGATCCGCCCTTGGGATGAGAGCCGGGTGACCGACAGCGACGAGGAAGTCGTCATCCAGCAATGCTGGGGCGAAATCCGCCGCTTCATGTGGAATTTCGTCGGCATCGTCCGCACTACCAAGCGGCTGGAACGCGCCAAGCATCGCATCGATCTGCTCCGCCGGGAAGTCGCCGACTATTACAAGCATTTCAGGGTAACCCCGGACCTGATCGAGCTGCGCAACCTGGTCGAGGTCGCCGACCTGATCATACGCTCGGCGCTCTCCCGCCACGAAAGCCGCGGACTTCACTATACGCTGGACTATCCGGAATCGGCGGCCGAGGCGATGGACACGGTGCTGGTTCCATGACTGGACCTAACGCAACTTGCTCACTTTCAGACCGTCCTGCTTGGCCCGTGCTTGGATCGATTCCTCGCTTCTGGTCATCGCCTTGCTGATCGCCTTCAGGCTCATCCCCTTGCCGGCGAGCAGGTGCAGCTTCTGAATTTCGTCCTGTGTCCACGCCTGGCGGTGACGCTGAAATCTTTCATTCATGGCCGGGTCCTTCCGATGATCAAAGGCAGTCTTCGGGCGGCTTGCCGCAATCCGGGTCGTCGTCCGGACAAACCAGGCCCAGCTTGCGAATCAGCACCGGCATGGTGAGCCCCTGCACGACAATCGAGAAGGCCACCACCAGGAAACAGGCGGCGATGACCTGGTTGCGCTCGGGAAGCGACAGAGGAAGCGCGAGCGCGAGCGCCAATGCCAGTGCGCCGCGCAGCCCTCCCCAGAACAGGACATGCTTGTATTTCCAGGGCACCGCCAGCCGCGAACGGGCGAACATTAGGCTGGACGGATAGACCGCAACGGCCCGCCCGGCGAGCGCGGCGACGGTCGCGACGATGGCCACGGGCACCGCCGCCCACAGCGATGGCGAGGCCTCGGCGTCGCCGATCAGGATGAATACGAAGCTGTTGGCGAGGAACGCTGCGAATTCCCATAGATTGAGCAGCATTGGCCGGCCGGCCGCCGACAGCGATCCAAGCTTGCCGAAATTTCCAACCAAAATGCCGGCCGCCAAGGTTGCAAGCACCCCCGACATGTGGAGCTCCTCGGCCAGCAGGAAGCTACCGTAAGCGGCGATCATGGTCAGGGTGATTTCGACTAGTGGGTCCTCGGTGCGCCCCGCGATCCACAGGACGGCCCAACCGATCGCAAGCCCGCACGCGGTTCCGCCCAGCGCGATCCGGACCAGCGCCGATCCCACTTCGACCGGCCCCGCGCCGCCGCCCGCCGCGATCCCGGCAAGCAGCGCAAAGCCGAGCGCGGCGATGCCGTCGTTGAGCAGGCTTTCCGATTCGACCAGAAGCTGCAGCCGGTGGTCGACGCGCAGTTCTTTGAACGCCGCAATGACCGACACCGGATCGGTCGCAGCGATAAGCACCCCAAAAAATCCCGCGGCAAGCCAGCTCCATCCGGTCAGCCAGTGCATCGCGGCGGCGACGAGCAGCGCCGCAAGCGCGACTCCGATCGTTACCAGCGCTAACAGCAGCGGAAATTCACGGCGGAAAGAGCGCCATTCGATGCGGATCGCCGCGTCGAACACCAGCGGCGGCAGGAACACCTGCATGATCAGGTGCGGCGTGATACGCAGGTTGGGGCCGAATGGCGTCAGCGCCAGCGCGAAGCCGGCAAGCACCAATCCGACGCTGTAGGGCATGCCGATCCGCCGCGTCAGCATCGCCACCAGCGAGGCGACGAACAGCACGAGCCCCAGTGTTGCGAAGTCGACCGGCGCATGTTCCATCGCGCGACCTTGTGGGAAGCCAATTGCAATCCGTCAAACGCTGGAATCCCCCGGCCGTCCTGCTAAGGCGGACGGCTCATGACCGAACCCGATCCCACGCCGTCGCATCTCTATCTGGTCGACGGGTCGAGCTATATCTTCAGGGCCTATCACCGCCTGCCGCCGCTGACCAACCGGCATGGCGTCCCGGCGGGCGCCGTCTATGGCTATACGGCGATGCTGTGGAAGCTGGCCGATGGGCTCAACAAGGCCGACGGGCCAACCCATATGGCGGTTATCCTCGACGCGTCGGAATCGACCTTCCGCAACCAGATGTACGACCAATACAAGGCGAACCGCCCGCCGCCGCCCGAAGATCTAGTTCCGCAATTCCCTCTGATCCGCACGGCGACCCGCGCCTTTTCCATCCCCTGCATCGAGGAGGCGGGGCTGGAGGCGGACGACATCATCGCCTGCTACGTCACCAAGGCAAGGGAAGCCGGCTGGAAGGTGACCATCGTCAGCTCGGACAAGGACCTGATGCAGCTGGTCGACGACGATGCCGGGGTCGACATGCTCGACACGATGAACGATCGCCGGATCGACCGCGCCTATGTCGAAGCCAAGTTCGGCGTCGGGCCGGAGAAAGTCGGGGACGTCCTCGCGCTGATGGGAGACAGCGTCGATAATGTGCCGGGCGTGCCGGGTGTCGGGCCCAAGACCGCAACGCAGCTGATCCAGCAATTTGGCGATCTGGAGACCGTGCTCGCCAGCACCGACCAGATCACCAAACCCAAGCTCAAGCAGAATCTGATCGACCATGCCGCCAACGCTCGACTGTCGCGCGAGCTGGTGAGGTTGGTGTGCGACAGCCCGCTGCCCGAGCCATTGGGAGATTTGGCGCTCAAGGGCATCCCGCCCGAACCGCTCAAGGCGTTTCTAGAGGACATGGGGTTCAAGTCGCTGCTCAACCGGGTCGGCGGAGGAGGCGCATCGAGCGGCGGAGCGCGACCCATCGACGTCATGGCGTCGAAACCCGCCCCCGCCGCGTCCGCCGGGCGCGAAAAGATCGTGGTCGACCGCACTCTTTACGAAACGGTGACCAGCGAGGAGGCGCTCGATCGCTGGATCGCCGAGGCGCGGGCCCAGGGCCATGTCGCGATCGACACCGAGACCGACTGCATCGACTGTATCGTCGCCAGGCTGGCGGGGATCAGCCTGGCCACCCAGCCGAACAAGGCCTGCTATATTCCCGTCGGCCATGTCGGCGGCGACCTCTACAGCGATGCACCTTTGCAGCTTTCCGCCGACCTTGTGTTGGGCAAGCTCAAGCCGCTGCTCGAAGACCCCGCCGTGCTCAAGATCGCGCACAACCTTAAATATGACTGGGTGATGTTCGCCAAGGCCGGGATCCATCTCGCCCCCTATGACGACACGCTGGTGATGAGCTTCGACCTCGATGCGGGCCGATCGAACCATGGTCTCGACGAGCTGGCGGATCTCCACTTCGATCATCAATGCATCAGCTTTAAATCGGTGTGCGGTGTCGGCGCGAAGCAGATCAGCTTCGACAAGGTGCCGCTGGACGCGGCCACCGAATATGCCGCCGAGGACGCCGATATCTGCCTTCGGCTGTGGCACCGGTTGAAGCCGCGCCTCGCCGGGGAGGGGTCGAGCCGGGTCTATGAGATGATCGATCGGCCGTTGGTTACGACCGTCGGGCGGATGGAGCGGCGAGGGATCAAGGTCGACCGCGACTATCTGGCCCAGCTCAGCCGCACCTTCGCCGGCGAAATCGCCAGGCTCGAGGAGCAGGTTTACGAGGCGGCCGAGGGTCCGTTCACCATTGGATCGCCCCAACAGCTTGGAGCGGTGCTCTACGACCGGCTTGGCCTGAAGGGCGGCCGAAAGGGCAAAAGCGGCCAATATTCGACCGACGTCAACGAGCTGGAACGGCTCGCAGGCGAAGGGGTGGAGGTTGCGCGGCGTGTGCTCGACTGGCGTCAGCTGTCCAAGCTAAAATCGACCTACACCGATGCACTGCAGACGCAGATCAATCCGGAAACCGGACGGGTTCATACCAGCTACAGCCTGTCGGGCGCCCAGACCGGGCGGCTGGCCTCGACCGAGCCAAATCTGCAGAACATTCCGATCCGCACCGAGATCGGTCGCCAGATCCGTGACGCCTTCGTTGCCGAGCCTGGCCATGTTCTGATGAGCGCCGACTATTCGCAGATCGAACTTCGATTGGCCGCGCATATGGCCGATGTGCCGCAACTCAAGGAGGCGTTCGCGGCCGGCGAGGACATCCATTCGATGACGGCGGAGGAACTGTTCGGCACGGTCGACCGAGACACCCGCGGCAAGGCCAAGACGGTCAATTTCGCTATCCTCTATGGCATTTCAAGCTGGGGTCTCGCTGGCCGCTTGGGCGTACCGCGCGAGGAAGGCAAGGCGATCATCGACCGCTATTTCACGCGCTTCCCGGGCATCCGGCACTATATCGATGAAACGCTGGCCTTCGTCCGCGATCAGGGCTTCACCCGGACGATGTTCGGCCGGAAGACCCATTTCCCCAATATCCGTGCGGCAAACCCCAATTTTCGCGCCGGCGCGGAGCGCGCCGCGATCAATGCGCCGATCCAGGGAACCAGCGCCGACCTTATCAAGCGGGCCATGAACCGGATGGACGAGGCCCTGGCCGAGGCTGGCCTGGCCGATGTCCGGATGCTGCTGCAGGTCCATGACGAACTGGTGTTCGAAGTGCCCGAAGGCCGGGAGGAAGCCGCCGCCGCAATCGTGCGCGCCACCATGGCGAACGCCGCCGAACCGGCGATCAGGCTCGATGTCCCGCTCGATGTGGAAGTCGGCTGGGGCGTGAATTGGGGCGCCGCGCATTGACCGATACCGTCGGAACTGCCCCGGCCCCATCGGCCGACCTTGCCGCACTCGCGCGCGGCGGACGGATCAACTTCTTCGGGTTCCTGCTGCGGTTGATGGCGCGGCTGCCATTCCTGTTTATCGCCGGCCGGATTTATGGCGCCGAGGAACTCGGCCGTTTCGCCTATGCTGTCCTGATCGTCGAATTCGCAGCGCAGTTGGCAACGCTCGGCTTGAAGCGCGGCCTTGCGCAGCAGCTTTCGAAAACCACGAAGCCCCACGTCTGCGTCGTCGCCGACGCACTGCTGGTCGCCGCAATCGGATCGGCCGTTGCGATGACCATCCTGGCGATCTTCCCGCAAGCGATGTTCCCCAATTCGGAAATCACCGGACTCGAATGGATGCTGCCGGTCACGGTGTTCGCGCTGTCCTGGTCGGACATCAGCCTGGCCGCACTGGCATATCGCCATGACGTCGCTTCGACCGTCCGCGCGCGGGCGATCGTCGAGCCGTGGACCCTGTCGATCGCGGCCTTTGCCTGGTCCTATATCTCGACCCGCGACGGACTGATCATTGCCTATGCCCTGTCGATGATCGGCGCGCTCATCGCTTCGATTATCCCGCTAATCCGCACTTACGGCATGCCCCATGGCTGGAACCCCGAACCAGGGCCGCTATGGTCGCTTGCCCGCCGCAACCTGCCGGTGGCCGCCGCTGATGCGGTCGAATGGGGATCGCGCCGGATCGACATTGCGGTCCTGGGCCTGTTCTTCTCTCCGGCTATCGTAGGCATTTATTATGTCGCCCAACAGGTCGCCTCGCTGCCATCGAAGCTCAAGACCAGCTTCGATCCGATTCTCGGTCCGGTGATCAGCCGCAATTTGGCCGAGGGCGACCAAAAAGCGGTTGCAAGGCAGGTGCGGCAAGTCGGTTTCTGGGTGATCGCGGCGCAGGGCGGAGTGGCTCTTGCCTTGGGAATCCCTGGCGAAGCGGTGATGGGCCTGGTCGGTGCGGGCTTTGTCGCCGGCACTGCGGCGCTGGGCTTCCTGCTGGCCGCCGAAGTGGTCGCAGCGACCGCGGCAGTCAGCGAAGCCGCGCTGATTTATTGCGCACGCCACCGCAACATGATGATCAGCCTGGTGATGATCGTGCTCGAAGCGGGTCTCGCGTCGGGTCTTATCCTGCTGATGCGCGGCTGGGGATGGCCGCTGATGTGGCAGGCGACGGGACCGGCGATCGGCCTGATGCTGGCGCTGGGATTTGCCGCCATCATCAAGTCGAGGCTGCTTGCGAAAATTCTCGGTGCGCGCGTGTCGGGCTGGCGCTGGCCGCTGATCTGGGCGGCGGCGGCGGCGATGGTGGTCGGCCAACTCGTTATCCTGCTCCCCGAATGGGCCGAGCTAGTGCTCGGCATTCCGGCGATCCTGGCCGCATTCGGCGCGGTCCTGTGGGTCAAGGGCTTCGGCCCCCAGGATCGCGAGCTGTTCAAAATGCGCAAGGAAGATATCGACACGGTCGCGCTGCCCGACCCGACGGCAGGCGGAGACGCGCCGAGCTAGATCGAGGCCGCCACGCCCGGACGCTCAGTGCCGAAAGTGCCTCATCCCGGTAAATAGCATCGCCAATCCGGCCTCATCGGCGGCGGCGATTACTTCGTCGTCGCGGATCGAGCCGCCCGGCTGGATTACCGCCGTCGCCCCCGCTTCCGCGGCGGCGAGCAGCCCGTCGGCAAAAGGGAAAAAGGCGTCAGAGGCGACCGCAGATCCGATCGTGCGAGGTTGGGCCCAGCCATATTTCTCAGCCGCCTCAATCGCCTTGACGGCGGCGATGCGCGCCGAATCGCGGCGGTTCATCTGGCCGGCGCCGATTCCGACCGTGACGCCGTCCCTGGCGTAAACGATCGCATTCGACTTCACATGCTTGGCCACGGTCCAGGCGAATAGGCAATCGCTCAGTTCCTGGTCGGTCGGGGCGCGTTTCGTGACAATCTTCAGCATGTCGTCGGTGACGTGGCCGTTGTCGCGGTCCTGGACGAGGACGCCGCCGGCGATCACGGCGACGGTCTGACCCGGCCGGAGAGGGTCGGGCAGGCCGTCGGTCAGCAACAGGCGCAGATTCTTCTTGCGGGCGAAGACGGCCTTGGCATCGTCGCTGGCGCCGGGAGCGACGACCACTTCGGTGAAAATGTCGGCGATGGCTTCGGCGGTATCCGCGTCGAGTGGGCGGTTGATCGCGACAATTCCACCGAAGGCCGAGACGCTGTCGCACTCCAGCGCGGCGCGCCAGGCCTCCACCAGCGAGCCGCCGCTGGCGACGCCGCAAGGGTTGGCATGCTTGACGATCACCACCGTGGGCGGACCATCGCGAAACTCGGCGGCCAGTTCCAGCGCGGCGCTGGCGTCGTTGAGATTATTGTAGCTGAGTTCCTTGCCCTGGATCTGCTCGGCCTGGGCGATTCCGGCGGCGTGGGGACCGGCGGGGATGTAGAGCGCCGCCTGTTGATGCGGGTTTTCACCATAGCGCAGCGGCATGGCCAACCTGCGCGAGCTGGACCATAGCACGGGCCACCGCTCGCCTTGGCCGGCATAGGCAAACCATTGCGAAATCATGGCATCATAGGCGGCGGTCAGCGCATAGGCCTTTGCCGCCAGGCGACGGCGGAGATCCAGGCTGGTTCCGCCCTGTCGGTTGAGCTGGTCGATCAGCTCGGCGTAATCGGCCGGATCGGTGGCAATCGCCACATGCTGGTGGTTCTTCGCCGCCGAGCGAACCATCGACGGCCCGCCAATGTCGATATTCTCGATGATCTCCTCGCGCGGCGCGCCCTTCGCTACGGTCGCCTCAAACGGGTATAGGTTGACGACCACCAGGTCGATCGGGCCGATCCCATGCTCTGCCATCGCCGCGACATGTTCGTCATTGTCGCGCACCGCGAGCAGGCCGCCATGAACCTTTGGATGAAGGGTTTTCACCCGCCCGTCCATCATCTCCGGAAATCCGGTCAGGTCGGAAATA
Source organism: uncultured Alphaproteobacteria bacterium (assembly GCA_963750385.1). Taxonomy (GTDB): domain Bacteria; phylum Pseudomonadota; class Alphaproteobacteria; order Sphingomonadales; family Sphingomonadaceae; genus Sphingomicrobium. Next base: position 396,691 of record CAVVQJ010000009.1, read on the forward strand.
TCGCGGACTTCATAACCCAGTTCGCGCAGTTTTGCCGCCGTGCCTCCGGTCGAAACCAGTTCCACGCCTGCCTTGGCAAGAGCGGCCGCCAGGGGCTCCAGACCATATTTGTCGGATAGCGAAATCAGGGCCCGGCGAATGGGCACAATGGCGGTCATGAATTGGTCCCTCTTGAACTAGCTGGAGCGGCGAAATTGCCAGGCGATCTCACCGCCAACGGCCGATATCTCACCCACCACGACGAGCTGCAGCGTCGCCTCCGGCAGGCCCCGGCCATCGATGAACAGGCTTTCCTCGACCTGAAGCATGGCGCCCCTGCAGCGGAAGTTCCACGGCGGTGCGCCGGCAGAGCGGAGGATCGCACCCATGCCATCGGCGGTTACGGTCGCCTCAACTCCGGGCGCGAGGTGAAAGCGAATGGCGTAGGCCGCCGATTCACGGATCTTGCGGCGCCCCTTGGGAATCAGCCGATCCTCGCCGCGCACTTCCTTGCCATCATTGCCAAGGCTGAGGCGGCGCTGGTGGATCAGGCCGAAGCCCTTTGCATAACCGTCATGCCCGGCCTCGAGCCGCGAGCAGTCATTATCCTCGCTGCGGTCGATAACCAGGTCGGCGACCCCTTTGCCGAGGTTTCCGTCGGGCAGGATAGCGGTCGAATTGGTGTCGCCCAATACCAGGGTCGAATGCGCGGCAGTGGTCCGCAAAGCCTGGACCAGTTCGTCGGGCATTTCGGTCGGAACCGGCCCCGGGCCGCCGCAATTGACGACGATCCGCTGGGCGCCGTCGCTCATTTCCATCGCCAGCGTCGAGGCACAGCCCATCGCCGTCATGCGCGGCGGCGGCGGCGGCGCGGCATCGACAACAATGATGGTGCCAAGCGCGCTCAGCCGCTGATAGCCCCACCCGCGCGCCGCGCGTAGCGGTCGAGCACGAAGACCGCATCCGGCGATTAGTGCCGACAGACGCGCCGGATCGCCCGGATTGCCGCCCTGCCAGCTGGACAAGGCGTTATCCCCCATGGTGACGCCATGAAGCGCTGCCAATGCCGCCGCCGCGGCATTTTCCAGCGCGTCGGGAAGTGTCTGCTTGGATGCAAAATAGGCAGCCCGGACCAGGCCCAGGCGATCAACCAGCAACATCTGCTCCTGGGGGCTTCGGCTCATCAGTCCGCCATCCTCGAACTGGGCGGCGGAAAGCGAGCGCATCAGGCCCGACTCGGCCCGCGACAAGCGAGACAGGCCGCCCTGCAAAGTGAGCGCCGCAACCAGCGCGCCGGACCAGGCGGTGATGCGTTGCAGGCCCGGCGATGCCTTGTCGGCGGTGCCGTCGAGATGGCGGGCGCCTCGAGCCAACGTATTGAGCAGCGCCGATCGATAACCTGAATCCCGGCTCGACAGGATGTAGGGAGCGTAAGCGGTCCAGAAGAGGATCCGTTCGCCCCACAACTCGGGCGCCCACGCTTCGTCCACCCGCGTGCCATGAGCGATCAGCCAACGCCCGGCAATCGCCTCCGCCAGCCGCGCCCCTTTCTCCCGGCTGGCCGAAGCGGCCAGATCGCGCAGCCATGAAAAGCTCTGCACTTCGCGCGCCAGCGCGCCGGTTGCGCCGACCTGGCCGAAATCAATATCGGTCAGCGCCACGCCTTCGCTGCCCAGCAGCAGGCGACCGGCCAGCAGCGCGTCGCCGCGCCCGCGGTCCCCGAGCACATGGTCGCGCGGAACGGCGACGAGGCGCAGTGGCTGGCGCCCCTTGCCCAGCAGGCGCGAAAAGAGCGAGCCTTTGGCGAGCTTCCCGACGACGTCGTCGCTCATCCGCACTGGTCGTTCATGGCTGGGCCCGAAGCGCGGCGATATTGGCGGCATATTGTTCAGGCCCCCCGCGAAACACCGCGGTTCCGGCGACCAGCACGGTCGCACCGGCATCAATCGCCTGAGGCGCGGTAACGGGATCAATCCCGCCATCGACCTCAATGTCCACGATCAGGTCCTTCTTCGCGACCTGATTTGCGATAGAATTCGATCTTGCGCAATTGGCTGGCAATGAACTTCTGTCCGCCGAAGCCGGGATTGACGCTCATCACCAGCACGAGGTCGATTTCCTCAAGCACATAATCGAGCATTTTGGCCGGGGTCGCGGGATTGAGCGACACGCCGACGCGTTTCCCGAGCGCCCGGATGCGCTGAATAGTTCGGTGAAGGTGCGGACCTGCTTCAGGGTGGACCGTGATCCCGTCGGCCCCCGCTGCGGCGAAGGCATCGAGGAAGTCGTCAACGGGGGAGATCATCAAATGGACGTCGAACGGCTTGTCGCTGTGCGGGCGAAGAGCCTTCACCACCGCCGGGCCAATGGTGATGTTGGGCACGAAATGCCCGTCCATGACATCGACATGAATCCAGTCTGCGCCGGCTTCGTCGATTGCTCGAACCTCCTCGCCGAGCTTGGCGAAATCAGCGGACAGGATCGACGGAGAGATGAGCGGACGGGCCATGCGCCCGATTAGACGCGATTAGGCCACCCGGACAAGGTGCGCGGCGAAGAACCCGTCGAGACCGCCCTTGTCTTCCAGCATGCCAGGCAGGATGCGCAACCATCCGCGAGCGTGTGGCGTCACGCCGTCGACAAGAGCGGGCGCCGGCTCGATCCGGAAATCGGAGCGGTTGGCTAACAATTCGTCGATGCGCAACTCACCTTCCTCGGGCTCGAGGCTGCAGACCGCATAGACCAGGCTGCCGCCCGGCCGCACCCAATCCGCGGCCCGGGCCAGCAGCCGTGCCTGTTGGCTCGCCGACTGCTCGATGATGGCCTGGCGGGCGCGATAGAGGACTTCGGGATGGCGGCGAAACGTGCCCGTGGCCGAGCATGGCGCGTCGAGCAGCACCGCATCGAACGGCGCATCGGGGGTCCATTCCGCGGCATCGGCCGCGACGGCAGTGGCCGCAAGCCCCGTTCGCGCCATGTTGGCGGCCAGTCGTGCCAGACGACTTTCGCTACGGTCGAGCGCGGTTACCAGATGGCCCGCGGCAGCAAGCTGCATCGTCTTTCCGCCTGGAGCCGCGCAAACGTCCAGGACCCTTCGGGCCGACGCCGGAACGAGCCGCGAGGGTAGCGAGGCCGCGAGGTCCTGGACCCACCAGCCGCCTTCGCCATAACCATTGAGCGCGGTAACCGACGAGGAAGCAATCCGCTTGTGCCGCGGCGCCAGGCTAACTCCGTCGGAATAGGCCTGCGCCGCCTTATCGTCGGCAAAGCTGAGGTCGAGCAGCGGTCGCTGGGCAATGGAGCGACGCGCCGCCAGCACGACCGGCTCGCCCCAAGCCTTGCCCCAGCGCTGCTCCACGGCGTCGGGCAATCGCGGCTCATCAAGAGCCGGCAGCCCCTGACGAAGCAGGGTGCCGAGCACGCCATGCACCAGCCTGCGCGGCCCGCCGTCGACCAGCGGCAGAGCGGTCGCGACCAGCGCATGGTCGGGTGTCCCGAGCCCGATTTTCTGAGCCAGCGCCAGGCGCAGCACCATTCGCGCCTTGGCATCGTCGGGCAGGCGCTGGCGGGTTGCGCCGTCTATCAAGGCGTCGAGATCGGGCAGCCGTCGCAGCGTTTCGCCGACAATCGCACTGGCCAGCGCGGCGTCGGCGGGCGGCAAGCCGCGTGCCGCCTGCGCGGCGTTATCCATCGTCTGGCCGCGACGGAGCACGGCTTCGAGAATGCGAAGCGCAGCGTGTCGCGAGGCAAGGCCATCGGGAGTGGACATGACCGCCGATCAGTCTTCTTCGTCGCCGGGAGGACGGCTCAACATCGTCTCGAGCAGCTCGTCGATGCCAATTCGTCCCTCCAATAACTCCACGACGGCCGCGACCAGCGGCATGTCGATGTCACGCTCCACCGCAATTCGGTGAAGCACAGGCGCTGTATGCGCACCTTCCGCGACGGTGCGACGGTCGGCCATCAGCTCGCGGGCGCTCCGCCCTTCACCAATCGCCTTGCCGAGCGAGAAGTTGCGGCTGCTGATCGACGAGCAGGTCAGCACCAGATCGCCGAGCCCGGACAGGCCCGCCAGGGTTTCGCGCCGGCCGCCCATCGCAATTCCGAACCGGGTCATCTCTGCAAAGCCGCGCGCGATCAGCGACGCCCGGGCATTCTGGCCCAGTCCCCGGCCTTCGGCCACACCGCAGGCGATCGCCAACACATTCTTGACTGCGCCGCCAACCTCCGCCCCACAGACATCGTCGGTCAGATAAGTGCGAAAGGCAGGAAGGTTGATCCGGCCCCGCAACGCTTCACCCAACTTCTTGTCCTCGCAGGCTAGCGTCACCGCGGTAGGCAGCCCCGCCGCCACTTCATGGGCGAAGGTCGGACCCGACAGGACCGCGACCGGCGAAGTCGGGCAAACCTCGCCCGCGACGTCGTGCAGCAGCTTCGATGAGCTTTCCTCGATTCCCTTCGAACAAAGGACCAGCGGCATGTTGGGGCAGGGAGAGCGGCTGAGCACGGCGCGCATATGCTGGGCGGGCGTCACGACCAGCCAGGCGTCGCAGCCGGCGAGGTCCGAGAAATTGCTGGTGGCGCGAATATTATCGTTGAGCTTCTGGCCCTTCAGATAGAGCGGGTTCTCGTGGATGCGATTGACCGCCGCAACCACTTCCTCCTCGAACGCCCACAACAGCGTGTCACCGCCACCCGCCGACGCCACCTGTGCCAGCGCGGTTCCCCACGCGCCGCCGCCGATTACCGCCAGTTTTTCAAAACTCATGCCTTGACCCCTGCACCGCGAACCTTTTCACCCTCGGGGTCGAGCGGCCAGCGCGCCCGCGCCGGAACGTCAAGAGCATCGACAAGGCCGGCGGCCAGTCGCTCGGCCCCCGCCCAGCCGATCATCGCGGCATTGTCGGTGCACAGCCAGCCGGGCGGCATCGAGAAGCGGCGGTCATGGTCTGTCGCCAACTGCTGCAGGGCCGATCGGACGCTGGCGTTGGCCGCCACGCCGCCCGCGATCACCAGGCCAGGCGCCTTGGAAGCTTTGAGGGCGAGACCCGTGCGGTCGACGAAACAATCTACCACGGCCTGCTGGAAGCTGGCGGCAATGTCTTCGGGCGCATAGTCGCCGCTTGCCGCCGCTCGCTGAACTGCGGCCTTGAGCCCGGCGAAGCTGAAGTGAGGCTCCTTGGAGCCCGCCATGGGCCGCGGCAGCGCGACTGCGGCCGGATCGCCGTCCCTGGCCAACGCCTCGATTGCCGGACCGCCGGGATAGCCGAGCCCGAGGAGCTTGGCGGCCTTGTCGAACGCCTCCCCCGCGGCATCGTCGATGGTCGTCGCAAGCCGGCGATAGTCGCCGACGCCACCTACTTCGAGCAGCTGGCAATGGCCCCCGCTGGCAAGCAACAGAAGGTAGGGGAAACCGAGACTGGCATCGACCAGTCGCGGGCTAAGCGCATGCCCCTCAAGATGATTGACCGCGACCAGCGGCTTGTTCGCCGATAGCGCGAGCCCCTTGCCGACAAGGAGGCCTACCATCACCCCGCCAATTAGGCCCGGCCCAGCAGTGGCAGCGATGGCGTCAACCTCGCCGATCGCGATATCGGCTTCGTGCATGACCTGGCGAATGAGGCCGGGAAGAATCTCGATATGCGCTCGCGCGGCGATCTCCGGCACCACGCCACCGAACGGGCGGTGCGCGTCATTCTGTCCGACCACGGCCTGCGCCAGGATCTGGCGATCGCTGCTGACCAGCGCCGCGGCGCTGTCGTCGCACGAGGATTCGAGGGCGAGAATGAGGGCCATGAAAGACAAGCCTTTGCCTGAAAGCCCGGCTTTGCGCTAGCGCGGGGCATGACCCAGCCGCCACTCGCCCTTGGGACCCGCGGATCGCCGCTCGCGCTCGCCCAGGCCCATCGTGTCGCGGCCGCCCTGGAACAGGCGCACGGCTGGGATACGGGCAGCGTGCGGATCGTCACCGTCCGGACCAGCGGCGACCGAATCCAGGACCGGCCGCTGGCGGACGTCGGCGGGAAGGCGCTGTGGACCAAGGAACTCGACCTGGCGCTCGTGAACGGGGAAACCGACTGCTCGGTCCATTCGATGAAGGATGTCGAGAGCGATCGGCCCGATGCGCTGATTATCGCCGCGATGCTGGAGCGGGCAGACTACCGCGACCGGTTGATCGGAGCGGGTTCGATCGAGCAATTGCCGCAAGGGGCGGTGGTCGGCACCAGCTCGCCGCGCCGCACCGCGCAATTGAGGCGGCTGCGACCCGATCTCGATATTGTGTCGATCCGCGGCAATGTGGACACCAGACTGGCCAAGCTCGCCGCGGGTGAAGTCGATGCGACCTTGCTTGCCGCGGCGGGCCTCATTCGGTTGGGCCGGAACGAAGTGGGGGTTTCGATTGAGCCGCAAATAATGCTTCCTGCCCCGGCACAGGGAGCGATTGGCATCGAATGCCGGGCCGGCGACGTCATGACGGCGAATTTGCTCGGTGCGATCGATCATGGCGACACCCATGCCGCGGTGCTGGCGGAGCGTGCCTTTACTCGTGCGCTGGGGGGGACCTGCCACTCTCCGATCGCCGCGCTGGCACTGGTCGACGGTGACGACATCGACTTCGCTTGCGAGATTTTGACCGAGGATGGCGCCGAGCGGCTTACCCGCAGTGGACGTTTTCCGGTCGGTGACTTCGACGCGCCCGCCATGCTGGCGAGAGAAATGCTCGGCGAAGCTCCGCCGGCGATCCGACGACTGTTCGAGGGCGGGTGAGAAGGTTGCTCCTGCTACGCCCGGAACCGGGCCTTGCGGCCAGCGCCGAACGGGCGGAAGCCTTGGGGTTGGACGTGGTCCGCTGTCCGCTCTTTCGGGTCGAGCCAATCGAATGGGTAGTGCCGGATCCGACGCCGTACGACGCCCTGCTATTCACCAGCGCCAATGCCGTAAAGCTCGGCGGAGCCGGCCTTGACCGGCTAAGGAGGCTGCCGGTGCACGCAGTCGGCGCCGCGACCGCCTCGGCTGCGGCTCAGGCCGGGTTCGAGGTGGTCAATATTGGTGAAGATGGCATTGAAAGACTGCTTGCGCCGCTGCCCGCCTCGATCCGGTTGCTGCACCTGGCGGGGGAGCACCGAGTCATGCCCGAGCATGAGGGCCACGTCGATTCCATGACTGTTTACCGATCCGCCAAGATCCTCGACCCCAACCTCCCCGACCTCGATGGCATGGTGGTCGCGGTGCACAGCCCGCGCGCCGGCGTCAGACTGGCCGAGCTGGCGATCAAACGCGCGAGGACCGCGGTCGCCACAATCAGCGGCAACGCTGCGACCGGCTGCGGCTCCGGCTGGGAGAGGATCGAAATCGCAGACCGGCCCGATGATGCGAGCCTGCTGGCCCTGGCGGCGATGCTGTGTCACACATCGCCTCCAGCATGACCGCAACCTACTCCAGACAAGGGTCCAGCTGGACCGCGCGAATCGCCTGGGCGGTGCTGCTGGTCGTCGTCGGGGCCGCACTGGCAACTTGGGGCTTGTCTCGCTGGGACGCGGGCGCCCGCTTCCTGGGGGTTGCGCCCAATCAGCCACTGAAGATTATTCGCCAGCCCGTCCAGACTCTGGCCCAGCCGCCCGCGACCCAATCGCTGGCCGCCGCCGATGCATCGCGGATCGTGGCGCTGGAGACCCGGCTGGCCGACCTGGAAAGCGCCACCCGAGCCGCTGCCGGCTCCGCCGGGCGGGCAGACGCGCTGCTGGTCGCTTTTGCCGCACGCCGAGCGATCGATCGCGGCGTGGCGCTGGGTTATCTCGAGCCGCTACTGGTCCAGCGGTTCGGAAGGCAGCACCAGGCCGCCGTGGCAACCATCATCACGGCTTCGCGCAAACCCGTCCGCCTCGACAGCCTGATCGACGATTATGAAGCGCTTGGGCCGATATTGCGCAGCAGGGGCCCCGAAGAGGGCTGGTGGGACGCGTTCCGGCGCGAAATTGGTACGATCGCGGTGATCCACCGCGCCGACACGCCGTCGCCACAGCCCCAGGCACGCTATGACCGGGCGCTGGCCCGTCTGCGCGGCGGGGAAGTCGACAATGCGTTGGCGGAGACGATGCGCCTGCCCGGCGCGGCCAACGCCGCACCCTGGATCGTGGGCGCGCGGCGCTACATCGCGTCGCATCGGGCGCTGGACGAAATTGAATTGGGCGCCCTCCTCGGCACCGGCACCCCACAACCCTCGCCGGTCACCCTCCGCTGAAGGGGTTGGCAAAGCGATTCTGATTTGCGAATCTTGCAGCGCAAGCCGGGGTTCAGCTTGAATCGCTAACATCTTGGCACATTGGGCAAAGTTTAGGGGGTTTTGACGCCATGACGCCAGTTTCGTGCCGTTTCCTGATCGGTCTTGGACTTGCCGCGACGGCGAGCCTTGCAAGCAGTCAGTCGGCACGACGGGATCCGCTTGCCCCGCTCCCGCCGGGGGAAGCGCGCGCCTTGCCCGCGGCCGCGCCGTTCGTGCCCCGGATCGCGCCAGCCTCGTTGCGTGAGCGACTGGCCGCGCTCGGGCGTTCGTTCAACGGCAAGGCGGGCATTTCCGTCGTGTCGCTGGGCGAAGGCTGGCAGGCTGATTATAATGCCGACACCCTGTTTCCCCAGCAGAGTTGCTCCAAGCTGTGGGTGGCGATCACCGCCATGGATGCGGTCGACAAGGGGCGGGTGAGCCTCGACGACCGGGTTACGCTGGGGCGCAGCGACCTGACGCTGTTCCACCAGCCGATCAGTTCGAAGGTCCTCGGCAAGAGCGGACATACGACCACGCTTGGCTCGCTGCTGTTCACCGCGATCACCGAAAGCGACAATACCGCCAACGACAAGCTGATGCGCTCGATCGGCGGGCCGGAGGCGGTGCGCGACATGATCGAGGCCAAGGGTCTCGGTTCGATTCGCTTCTATGACGGCGAGCGCGCGCTCCAGTCCAAGATCGCCGGCCTCATCTGGAGCCAGAGCTATTCGATTGGCGATGCCTTCTACAAGGCGCGCGGCGCCTTGCCGATGTCGGTTCGCCGATCGTCGTTCGAGCGCTACGTCGCCGATCCTTACGATGGCGCGGCGCCGCATGCCGTCGCACTGGCGCTGGCCCGGCTCAAGAAGGGCGAGTTGCTGTCGCCCCCCTCAACCGCGCGGCTATTGAACACGATGGGGTCGACCAAAACCGGCGCTCTTCGAGTCCGCGCGGCGCTCAAGTCCGGCTGGCACTGGAGTCACAAGACCGGCACCGGGCAGAATTTCCAGGGTCGTGTCGGCGGCATCAACGACATCGGCATTCTTACCGCGCCTGACGGGACCGTCTACACGATGGCGATCATGACTGTTCCCAACAAGTCGGACGGTACGGCGCAAAATCTGATGCAGGCGGTGGCGCGGACGGTGATGGCCGACCATGAAGCGCGGCGTGGCGGCTGAACAAGGCACCGCAGTCCGCCTCACGTCGGCCAGTGGCGTCCAGCGAGTGCCGACCCGGCTGGCCGAGATGTTCATCGTTCGACATTTCCTTGATGAACCGGATTGCCGCGCAATCCGCGCGCTAATCGATTCCAATCGGCGGCCCTCGACCTTGGCCGATGACCAGGGCATCGCCAATTTCCGGACCAGCGAAACCTGCGACCTAGATCCCGATCATCCGCTGGTCGCGGACTTTCGTGCCCGGCTGGCCCGCCTGACCAATATCCCGCTGTCCCATGCCGAGCCATTGCAGGGGCAGCGTTACGCCCCAGGCCAGGAGTTCAAACCGCACACCGATAGCTTCAATCCCGACGGCGCCGACTATTATGTCCATTGTGCGGATGCTGGGCAGCGGACCTGGACCGCCATGCTCTACCTCAACCAGCCGGACGAGGGCGGAGCGACCCGGTTCAAGGTGATCGGCAAGAGCATCCAGCCCGAAACCGGCAAGCTACTCGCCTGGAACAATTTGCTTGCCGATGGGACCCCCAATCCGGCGACCCTTCATCAGGGCATGAAGGTCCGGCGCGGTACCAAATATATCCTTACCCAGTGGTTTCGCGAGCATCCGCTCGACTGACCGCGCCCTCCTCGATCCAATCGCAGTCGAGCGGAATGCGCAGGTAGCGCCGCCCCGCTTCGTCCGCCTCGGGCAGACGGCCGGCCCGGATATTCACCTGAATTGCGGGCAGCAGCAGCTTGGGCACCGGCAAGCCTGAATCGCGCTCCTCACGCATGGCCACGAACTCATCTTCGCCGATGCTGTCGCGAACATGGCGGTTCGAGCTGAGTTGCTCGCCGACCGTGGATTCCCAGGCGAATTGATCGCGGCCCGGCGCCTTGTAATCGTGGCAGGTGAACAGCCTGGTATCGGCGGGAAAGGCGAGCAGCCTGCGGATCGAGCGATAGAGCTGCCGCGCGCAACCGCCCGGAAAGTCGCAACGCGCGCTGCCATAGTCCGGCATGAACAAAGTGTCGCCGACGAACAGGGCATCGCCGATATGATAGCTGACACAGGCCGGCGTGTGTCCAGGCGTGTGTAGCACGTCGATGACAAGCCCGCCGACCTCGATCCGATCGCCATCTTTGAGCAGGCGATCGAAGTCAGCGCCATCCGCGCGAAAGCCGTCGCGGCCGAACGATGGCATGAAGGCTTGCTGGACGTCGCCAACATGTTCGCCGATCGCGATCCTTGCGCCGGTGCGCGCCTGGATGAGCTGAGCGCCCGACAGGTGATCGGCATGAACATGGGTTTCCAGCACCCATTCGATGGTGACCCCGGCATCTTCGGCAGCTGCAAGGAGCTTCGCCACCGACCGATCGTCGACCGCTCCGCTTGCAAGGTCGAAATCGAGCACGGGGTCGATCGCCACTCCACGACGGCTGTCCGCATCCCACACGAGATAGGTGACGGTATTGGTCGCCTCGTCGAACAAGGCGCGGATCTCCGGTCGGAACATTGCCCGCGCCTCAGCCCCGGGATCCAGCGCTCGGCGCGCCGATTGACCAGGTGAAGCCATAGGGGTCCTGCACCTGACCGTAGCGGTCGCCCCAGAACTGGTCGGCGAGCGGGAAGCGGATTTCCGCGCCGGCGTCCACCGCGCGTTTCCATGCTGCATCGGCATCCGGCACTTGCAGGTGAAGCACCAGGCTGCCCGGCGGGGTCGAAGGCGCGCTCATAAACTCGGGAAATTCGTCGTTGAGCATCAGCGAGCCACCGTTGAGATTCAGGTGCGCATGCATGATGCGCTTGCCGTCGTCGGCCATGTGGCGGCCGACCTCCTCGGCGCCGAACGCACTGGAGTAAAAGTCGATGGCGTCGGCCGCTTTGCCGTCGCGGATGGTGAGATGGGCGGTGACGCCGCCGCTCGGGCCCTGGTTCGTCTGGTCCATGACGACTCGCTCCCTTGTTGCGGCACGCGTCATATCATAACCTCCCGCCGCCGTGAGCATGACCTTGATCCTCTGGAAGGCGCCGGTCGTCCGGGAAGCCGAAGAGGCCAAGGCGCTGCTCCAGCACTGGTACGACAGCGGCGATGAAAGCGCATTGGAGCCAAGTCCGGACATCGCGCGCTTCCTGGCGGCCGACCTGTTCGTGATGGGTGGGATGGTTGCCGCCATCCTCGGCTTCGTCGACGTGAACGAAGGCCGGAAGCCTTGCGTTGAAGACAAGCCGCCTCTATAGGCGCCCCCGCTTTCCAGATTCTTGGAAATACGAACGGCCCGGCCAGTTAGGGCTGCCGTGGCTGTTCGAAACGCTCGCGTCTGTTGACGCAATGAGGAGACGAAAATGCCCAAACTCAAGACCAAGAGCGGCGTCAAGAAACGCTTCAAGCTCACGGCGACCGGCAAGCTAAAGCATGGCGTTGCCGGCAAGCGCCACCGGCTGATCAGCCACAATTCGAAATATATCCGCCAGAACCGCGGCACCGAAGTCTTGTCCAGTGCGGATACTCCGCGCGTCAAGCTCTGGGCGCCCTACGGCCTCAACTAGGAGTAGCGGGACATGGCACGCGTCAAGAGGGGTGTAACCACCCGTTCGAAGCACAAGCGGATCCTGGACAATGCGAAGGGCTATTACGGCCGCCGCAAGAACACGATCCGTATCGCCCGCCAGGCCGTCGAAAAGGCCGGGCAATACGCCTATCGCGACCGCAAGGTGAAGAAGCGGAGCTTCCGCGCCCTGTGGATCCAGCGCATCAACGCGGCGGTCCGCGCCGAGGGGCTGACCTATGGCCAGTTCATCCACGCGCTGAAGCTCGCCAACATCGAGCTCGACCGGAAGGTCCTGGCCGACATCGCGATGCACGAAGCCGAAGCCTTCTGGGCGATCATCGCTCAGGCCAAGGCAGCGCTGCCCAAGGCAGCTTAAGCCGCTCAGGCCGAACAAAAAGCAGGGCGCCGGGAACCATTTCCGGCGCCCTTCCTTATGGCCAACGTAAGCTCTAAAACATTCGCTTGCCGGTGAATCATGGTATTGTTCAGCAGTCGCAGGATTGTCTGGAGAGTCGCGAATAGCCACCGCTTCACCCTTGTCGCCCTCGGGGCTAGCCAAGATTCCCCACCTGCAGTGGGGCAACCATCTCGCGCACTTTTTCGATTCGGGCGATGACTTGCGCGATATGCTGGTACCCTATTTTAAGGCGGGGCTGGAGCATGGCGAGAAATGCCTGTGGATAGTGGGCGAGCCGTTCGGGCTGGATGACGCCCGTTCGGCGCTCTGCTCCGCAGTTCCGGACCTTGACCAGCGCGAACGCCGCAAGCAGATCGAGATCATCGATGGCAGCGCCTGGTATTCAAGCGACACCAAGATCTGGCCGGAGGCGCTGGTCGACGGCTTGATCAAGCTGGAACAGGAGGCACTCGAGCGGGGTTTCTCGGCGCTTCGGACCAACGGCAATTGCAGCTGGGTCAGCGACGCACAATGGGCCGATTTCCTGGATTATGAAGCCAAGGTGCAGAACGCGGTCAGCGGACGGCGGATGATCTGCCTGTGCAGCTATTGCGCAAAGGACTTAGGCTCGCATGGCCAGCTCGACGTGATGGAGCGCCACGACTTGGCAATCCCGGCGCCCCCGCGGCGAACCGACACACCTCGGACAGGATTGGCGACCCAGCCGGAGCGCAAGACGCTCGATCAACAAAAGCGACAATTCGACCTCGCCATGATGGCCTCCAACATGGGCACCTGGCGCTATACCTTTGCCGACAATATCTGCGTCTACGATGAGAATGCGCAGCGTCTTTATGGCCTAGCCGAGGCTCGCTTCCAGCACGACGAGGAGGGGGTGAAGGACAAGTTCCATCCCGACGACCTTGAGCTGATGTGGTCGCGGGTCGCGGCCGCGATCGATCCCAAGGGCGATGGTCGCTACGACGTCGAATATCGGGTCAAGCAGCTGGACGGTGGCTGGCGCTGGTTGAGCGCATGGGGCCTGGTCGAGTTCGAGGGCGACGGCGAGGACCGCAAGCCGGTGGCGATCGTCGGTGCCAGCCGGGACCTGACCGACCGCAAGCAGGCCGATGAGCTTCAGCGGATGCTGCTTGCCGAGCTGGGCCATCGCTTCAAAAATACGCTGGCGACGATCCAGGCGATCACGGCCCAGACCCTGACCTATGCCAGCGACCTGTCCTCGGCGCGGGAAGCGGTCGACCGGCGAATCTGCGCGATGGCCAAGGCCAACCAGATGCTGACCGCGCGCAATTGGGATGGCGCCATGTTGCGGGAGGTTATCGAAGGGGCGATCGACCCATTCGACTAACGCCCGGATTCTCCCGTCCGGACCCGATTGCGAGATTTCGCCGCGGCACACGCTGGCGCTTTCGCTTGGCCTTCACGAGCTCGCGACCAACGCCACCAAATATGGAGCTCTGTCCAATCGCGTCGGCGAAGTCGACTTGCGCTGGGATGTCTCGGGCGGGCGGTTGACGCTCGAATGGACTGAGCGCGGCGGCCCACCGGTTGGGACGCCGACGTCCCGGGGCTTCGGCAGCCGGCTGCTTGAGCGGTTGCTGGGCCGCGATCTCGGCGGCGAGATCCGGATCGACTACCATCCGCAGGGACTTCACTGCAGGATTACCGCCGAGGTCGGTGCCATGCCTCTGAAGGTAGACACCCCCGACGAGCGCGATGAGCTTGACGAAGCGGTCTAGCAGGCGGCCATCCCTCTAGGAACGCTCGCCAACCTCGCCTTGATCGCAAGGTCCTGACCAATCCACCTCCCGCGCCCATTTATATGCCCCAGCCTCCCAGAGCGCATGCTTTTCGTATGCGGCCTTGTGCTGCTAGGCATCGGACCATGGTGACAGCGCAGGCCGATACACAGTTTCAGACCGCCATGGGCATGATTGCAGACCATAACGCTGCCCCCGACTGGGAGCGAGTTACCGGCCTGATCGATGCCGCCGCCGCAGCGGGCCATGCGGACGCCCTTGAGCGCCGCGCACTGCTTGAGTGCCGAGGGGTATACCGATCGGCCGATTGGGCGAAAGCGCTCGATTTGCTGGCGCTCGCCGCCAAGCAGGGATCACAGTTCGCAAGGAAGCAATTGATCCTACTCGCCGACGACCGGCTCGAGCCGGTCGAACCGACCGCCGATTGGGGCGAGGTGCGATCGCGGATTGCGGTCGACCGGCTGACCAGTGCACCGGAACCCCGCGGCGAGATGTTGTCCGCAGTGCCGATCGTCCATGCCATTCCCCGCTTTGCCAGCCTGGCCGAGTGCCGGTGGCTGATCGGAGCCGCGGAGCCGCGGCTCGGCCGGGCCGGCGTCTACAATAATCCCTCGGGGGTCGACCAGGGTCGGACCAACCGGTCGGCGCGGTTCAGCTTTGCTGCCGCCGATCTGGTGGCCGAAGCAATCCGTCACCGCATCGCCAGCCAGCTGGGTGCGCCGCTCGGCTGCCTGGAGATGTCGCAGGTGCTTCATTACAGTGTCGGTCAAGAATTCGTGCTGCATTGCGACTTCCTCGATCCGCAGGCGATGCGGGAGGAGATTGCCCGCAACGGCCAGCGGGTGGCGACCTTCCTAATCTACCTCAACCAGGAATATGAGGGCGGCGAGACCAGTTTCCCGCGCTTGGGGATCGACCACCGCGGCAGGACCGGCGACGCATTGTTGTTCGGAAACCTGGATTCGGCGGGAAGGCCGGACCCCAATTCACAACATGCCGGCTGTCCACCGACCGAAGGCGAGAAATGGGTGTTCTCGCAATGGGTGCGCAGTCGGCCGCCCGGCTGAGTTCAATCGAGCAGTTCGTAGGCCGGCAGCGTCAGGAATTCTTCAAATTCGTCGGCGGAAACCAGATCGTGCAACAAACGGGCGGCGGGTTTGAGATTGGGAAGGTTGCCCAGTGGAGCCATTTCCTCGGCCAGCCAGTCCTCGAACAGGTCAAGGCTAAACCGCCTGCCATCGTCAAATGGCGCTTCATACCGTAGCCACTGCCACAGCTGGGCGCGGCAGATTTCGGCGGTCGCGGCGTCTTCCATCAGACTGTAGAGCGGCACCGCGCCGCGCCCGCCTAGCCAGGCAGCGATATACTGGACGGCTACGCGAATATTCTCGCGGGCGCCGGTTTCGGTTCGCGCGCCCCGATGGACTTCGAGCATTTCGTCGCGGCGGGGGATGTGGCTCGGAATCTTCGACAGCTGGTCCGGGCCATCCATTGCGGCGAATGCTTCCATCGCGATCGGGACCAGCGCCGGGTGGGCGACCCAGGTGCCGTCGTGACCGTTGGTCACTTCGCGCAGCTTGTCGGCGCCGACCTTGTCGAGCGCGGTCCGGTTCGCCTCCTCGTCGCCCTTGACCGGGATGAAGGCCGACATGCCCCCCATCGCAAAGGCCCCGCGCCGGTGGCAGGTATCGATGAGGCGTAGCGAGTAAGCGGCTAGGAAGGCCTTATCCATCGTCATCGCCGATCGGTCAGGGGTCAGCCGGTCGGGCGAGCGGCCGAGGCGCTTGATGTAGCAGAAGATATAGTCCCAGCGGCCGCAGTTGAGGCCGACGATATTCTCCCGAAGCGCGTGGAGGATCTCGTCCATCTCGAACGCCGCCGGGAGCGTTTCGATCAGGACGGTAACCTTAATCGTCCCCCGATCCAGCCCGAGCCATTCCTCGCTGAACTCCAGCACATCGCTCCACAGCGCGGCCTCGTGCCGGCTCTCCAGCTTTGGCAGGTAGAAATAGGGGCCCGACCCGGCGTCGAGCGAGGCGCGGGCGTTGTGGAACAGGTAGAGCGCGAAATCGAATAGCGCGCCGCTGACCGGCTTTCGGTCAACGGTGACGTGACGCTCGTCGAGGTGCCAGCCACGCGGGCGGACCATGAGCACGGCGGGGTCGGGGCCGATGGCGTAAGGCTTGCCCGTTTCCGCGTCGGTGAAGTCTAGTTCGCCGCGCCAACGGTTGCGCAGGTTGATCTGGCCCCGCACCAGCTCGTCCCACACCGGCGAGGTCGCGTCCTCGAAATCGGCCATGAAAACCTTCGCGCCCGAGTTGAGCGCATTGATGATCATCTTCGCATTGGTTGGGCCGGTAATCTCGACGCGGCGGTCCTGCAAATCCGCCGGAATGGCTCCGACCGTCCAGTCGGATTCCCGGATGGTTCGGGTTTCCTCCGGAAAATCGGGGAGCTCACCTGCGTCGAATTGCTTCTGCCGCTCCTCTCGAGCGGCGAGCAGTTCGCGGCGCCGGTCATCGAACCGCTCGTGAAGCTCGGCCACGAAGCTCAGCGCCTCGTCGGTCAGCACCTCATTCGCGCCGGGCAGCGACGACGGCGCCGCGACGGCGCACGGCCGGTCAAGGACGCTGCTCATCCGCGCGCTTCTTGGGTGATCACATAGCGGGTCGTGGCCTGACAACGGTCGCGGAAGGTCAGTCGCTGCCATTCGGTCCGGGCGCGAACCGCGTCCGGGAACGGGCCGGAGATTTCCTCCGTACCGGGCAAGACTTCGTCGAATTGGCAATCGCGATATTCGCCGCCGATGACCCAGAAGCGCTGTCCCATCTCTTTCCTCCTCTATTCAGCGGCGACGAATTGCGCCGCCTCGGTCGATTTCAGCGAGCGCGACGGTCGACGCCTGGCCAGCCGATATGGCGTTGGCGATGGCGTCGAAATAGCCGGTGCCGACCTCGCGCTGATGCCGCGTGGCGGTGTAGCCGAACGTCTCGCTGTCGAACTCTGCTTGCTGCAGCTCCGAATAGGCCGCCATGCCACGATCACGGTAACCACTCGCCAGCTCGAACATGCCGTGATTGAGGCTGTGGAAGCCGGCCAGCGTCACAAACTGGAATTTGTACCCCATCGCGCCAAGCTCGCGCTGGAACTTGGCAATGGTCGCTTCGTCGAGCTTGGCCTTCCAGTTGAAGCTGGGCGAGCAATTATAGGCGAGCAGCTTTCCTGGATATTCGCGGTGCACGGCCTCGGCAAAGACGCGGGCATCGTCTAGATCGGGATGCGAAGTCTCCCACCAGAGCAGGTCGGCGTGCTCGGCGAAGCTCAGCCCCCGAGCAATGCAATGATCCAGGCCAGTGCCTTCCTTCAGGCGGAAGAAGCCCTCGGCTGTGCGTTCGCCGGTCAGGAAGCGCCGGTCGCGCTCGTCGACATCGCTAGTGATGAGCCGCGCGCTCTCGGCATCGGTGCGGGCGACGAGCACGGTGGGCACGCCGCTGACGTCCGCCGCAAGCCGCGCCGCGTCGAGGTTGCGGATCGCGGCCTGGGTCGGGATCAGCACCTTGCCGCCGAGATGACCGCACTTCTTCTCGCTCGCGAGCTGATCCTCGAAATGGACCCCGGCGACCCCGGCCTCAATATAGGCTTTCATGATCTCGAAACAGTTCAATGGTCCGCCGAAACCTGCTTCCGCGTCGGCGACGATCGGGGCGAACCAGTCGCGTTGCGAGCCGCCCTCCATATGCTCGATCTGGTCGGCGCGCTGCAGGGTGCGATTGATCTTGCGCGCCAGTTCCGGGCCCGTGTTGGCCGGGTAAAGCGACTGGTCCGGGTACATGGCGCCAGCGGTGTTGGCGTCCGCCGCGGCCTGCCAGCCCGACAGATAGATGGCCTCCAAGCCCGCGCGGACCATCTGCATTGCCTGGTTGCCGGTTACTGCACCCAGCGCCCGGACCGGTTCGTCCCGCTTCAGCTGTTCCCATAGCTTGAGGGCTCCGCGACGGGCGAGCGAATGGTCGGGAAGGAAGGATCCGCGCAGCCGCTGGACGTCGTCGCAGCTGTAAGGCCGCGCGATTCCCTCGAACCGTCCGGGCGGGGCGGCGACTAACTGGTCAAAACTTGTCATGGCGGCTCTCCGGCGCTGCGAGTGGCTGGCTTCCGCCAATTCCAACCATGCCGGCCGCCGAATGACACCAGCAAAAAGTGTAGGTTTGTCACAAAATGACTTGTGATGATTGGGCAAGATTGACAGCATTTGGGCCATGTCCAGCAAGCTCTTCCTCGGCCATCGCCTTCGGCGCCTCCGGCGCGACCATCAGCGTTCGCAAACCGATATGGCGGCGAGCCTTGGGATCAGTCCGAGCTACCTCAACCACCTCGAGCGCAACCAGCGTCCGGTGACCGCCGCGCTCCTGCTGAAACTGGCCGAGCTGTACGACGTCGACGTCCGCACCTTCGCCGCTGGCGGTGGCGCCCGCACCGGCCCCGATGATTTGTCGGAGATATTTTCCGACGCGATGCTGAGCGACCTTGGAGTGCCGCGCTACGAGCTGACCGAGCTTGCTCACAACGCACCGTCGATCGCCGACGCCATCGCGAGGCTCTATGCCGCTCTCAAGGAAGCCGGTCGCAACCCGAACCTGGCGAGCACGGGCGACGCCCGGTCGCTGGTCACGCCGGAAAATTGGGTGCGCGACTATATCCAGCAGCACCGCAACCATTATCCCGCGCTTGAGGAGGCGGCCGAAACACTGGGCGGTGCGCTGAGCGACCCGCTGTCGGTGGCCGAGCCGATGCGGCGCCGATTGAAAGATGCCTGGGGAATCAGCGCCCGCGTCGTGCCCCAGGTGGAGCTGGGCGATGTCAGCCAGTTCTACGACAGCGAGCGGCGGCTGTTCCTGATCTCGTCCCAGCTCCGGTCGGAAAACCGTCTGTTCGCCCTGGCCTATCAGCTTGCGCTGGTCGAGTTCGCCCCGCTTCTCGACCGCATGGTGGAGGAAGCGGCGGCGCCCGACGAGGGCATCAGAAACCTGCTGCACATGAGCCTCGCCAACTATGCGGCGGGGGCGATCATGATGCCCTATGGCCGTTTCCTGGCGAGCGCGGAGGGCTATCGCTACTCGATCGACCGGCTGTGCGGCGAATATGGCGCCAATGTCGAACAGGTGGCGCACCGGCTGACGACACTCGGCCGGCCAGGCGCGCGAGGTGTCCCGTTCTTCATGCTGCGGGTCGATCCGGCCGGAAATATTTCCAAACGTTATGCAGGCGATCAGTTCCCCTTCTCCCGCTTCGGCGGAACGTGCCCGCGCTGGAACCTGCACGCTGCCTTCCAGACCGCTGGTCAGCCGATCACCCAGCTGATCGAAACGCCTGATGGCCACCGTTACTTCACCGTGGCGCGCACCATTGACCGGCCGGTAAAGACCGAGCTTGGCGGCGGTTTGCTGGCGATCGGGCTGGGTTGTGACATCCGCCACGCGGGGCGGCTGTCCTGCGCCGATACCTATGATCTGGCCAATGCGCCGGTGACCCCGGTCGGACCCGCCTGCGCCATTTGTCCGAGGCAGGATTGCGCCTATCGCGCCACCCCGCCAGCCGGGCGGATGCTGGCAGTCGACCGGACGAAGAAGACGATTTCGCCCTATCCGTTCGTGGCCGCCTAGGGCGCAACTGGCTCCCGCTCGAGCGCCTCGCGGTCCCACTTCGCGAGATTGGCCGCCGCGTCGTAGGTCGATTGCAGGAAGGCGGTCAGCATCCCCTCGGGATCGCTTGAACTGCGCACCGCTTCATAAGGCAGGACAAACTCGCCCAGGTCCGAGTCGAACCGCGCCGCGTCGGGCTGCACCTTTGCCCCGCGCAATCCGTCGGGTTCCGGATAGGCATAGCTGTAGAACATCGGCTCGGCCGCCACTACGCCGCCCGGCCAGAAACCGGCGCTCGACACTTCATGGCTGTAGGCTTCCCGAGTAATCCGGTCCGGAAGGCCCGGCACGCCGCCTGGATGTGGCGGCGCCTTGCGACCGGAGAAGCGCGTCACCGCCAGGTCGAAGCTGCCCCAAAAAAAGTGCACCGGGCTCGACTTCCCGGTGAAACAGGCGCGAAATCGCTCGAACACCGGCTCCATCGAAGCCAGCGCGCACAACAACCGGTCCGCGCTGTCCGGTCGATATTCGCGAGGCGCGACATCCTCTTCGAACGGGACGGCATCGGCGATCTCGTTGGGCACTCCGTTAAAGTTCGACGGCAGGCCGTGCGAGTTGAGCATCGCCACCAAGCATTGTCGGATCGCCGCCACGCTGCCCAGGTCGAGCGGCAATTGGTCCACTTCTCCATCGCCCACATGCAGGATGATTGCATGCCGCGTCAGGTCCATCGTCAACGAAAAGCTGTCGCCGCCGTGGCTGATAGGCTCGATCGACAGTCCCTCGGGCACAGGATGAAGCGTGACGTTCCAGCCGTGATTTACCCAGGTCGAATGGGCGACCCGCAGCTTGCCCAGCATCTGGCTTGTGAGGTGGAGGAGCGCTAAGGTCGGCCCATCCCGCTCGACGTCGAAACCAGGCCAGCGCTCGCTCATGGCGTGCCTCCTTGCACTTTTCCCCCAAAGCCTGCTTAAGCCCGCCGAGGTTGAAACCCAAGGGACAGTCCGTGACTCAATCGCTTGCCGCCCGTTTCGAGGCCGACATCGCCGCAGCGCCCGACCTGGCGGCCCTCGACGCGGTGCGAGTGGCTGCACTGGGAAAGTCGGGCGAAATCACCCAGTTGCTCAAGTCTCTGGGCGGGATGGATGCTGATACGCGAACTGCCGAGGCGCCGAAGATTTACGCCGTTCGGGAAGCGATCACCGCCGCGCTCGCCACGAAAAGGGAAGCGCTTGAAAATGCCGAGCTAGAGCGCCGGCTGGCGACCGAACGGCTCGACCTTTCGCTGCCCGCTCAGAGCCAGGCGCGGGGCTCGGTCCACCCCGTCAGCCAGGTGATGGACGAGCTTGCGGAGATTTTCGCCGACCTGGGCTTCGCGGTCGCGGAAGGGCCCGAGATAGAGGACGACTGGCACAATTTCACCGCGCTCAACATTCCCGAGACACATCCCGCTCGGGCAATGCACGATACCTTCTATGTTGAAGGCGAACATGAGCGGCCGATGGTTCTTCGGACGCATACGTCGCCAGTCCAGATCCGGACGATGCAATTGCAGAAACCGCCGATCCGCATCATCGCGCCCGGCCGCGTCTATCGCAGCGATAGCGACGCGACCCATACGCCGATGTTCCACCAGATCGAGGGACTGGTGATCGACCGAGGGATTACGCTGGGCCATCTCAAATGGACCTTGGAGACCTTCCTCAAGGCGTTTTTCGAGCGCGATGACGTCGTCCTTCGGATGCGTCCCAGCTATTTTCCCTTCACCGAACCTTCGGCCGAGGTCGATGTCGGCTGGTCGATGGAAAAGGGTCGTCGCGTGGTCGGCGGCTCCGACGGCTGGATGGAAGTGCTGGGAAGCGGCATGGTCCATCCCAAAGTCATCGCCTCCTGCGGGCTCGATCCGGACGAGTGGCAGGGCTTCGCCTTTGGCACCGGCGTCGATCGGCTTGCCATGCTCAAATATGGAATGGACGACCTGCGCGCTTTCTTCGACGGCGATCTGCGCTGGATAAAGCATTATGGCTTCAGCTTTCTCGACGTGCCCACGCTGAGCGGCGGGGTGGGCGCATGAAGTTCCCCCTGAGCTGGCTCAAGGAGCATATCGACACCAAAGCCGATGCGACGACGATCGCCGCGACGCTGACCCGCATCGGGCTGGAGGTCGAAAGCGTCGATAACCCGTCCGAGGCGCTGCGCCCCTTCACGATCGCGCGGGTGCTGACTGCCGAACGCCATCCGCAAGCGGACAAGCTGCAGGTCCTGACCGTCGACAAGGGTGACGGACAGCCCTTGCAGGTCGTGTGCGGAGCGCCGAATGCCCGAGCGGGACTGATCGGCGTGTTCGGCGGGGCCGGTACCTATATTCCGGGCAGCGACTTCACGCTGAAAAAGGCGACGATCCGCGGGGTCGATTCCAATGGGATGATGTGCTCCTCACGCGAGCTTCAGCTGGGGGACGATCATGAAGGGATCATCGAGCTTCCGGCCGACGCGCAGGTTGGCGCGAGCTTTGCCGATTATGCCGGTCTCGACGACCCGGTCTTCGATGTCGCGGTCACGCCCAACCGGCCCGATTGCCAAGGGATCAACGGCATTGCCCGTGACCTCGCGGCCGCTGGCCTTGGCACCTATCTCCACAAGCCGACGCGCTATGAACCGATAGCCGGCTCGTTCAAAACCGACGTCAAAGTGGAGGTGGAGCCCGACAGCGGATGCCACGTCTTTTGGCGCCGTCAGATTCGCGGCGTGAAAAACGGACCCAGCCCCGAATGGCTGCAGCGGCGATTGAAGGCGGTCGGGCTGCGGCCGATCTCGGCGCTGGTCGACATTACCAATTTCTTCACGCTGGATCAGGCGCGGCCGCTTCACGTTTACGACATCGCCAAGCTCAGCGGAAACATATCCGTTCGGCGGGGCCGCAACGGCGAACGGTTCCTGGCGCTCAATGACAAGGAATATGCGCCGACGAGCGATGACTGCGTGATCGCCGATAACAGCGGCGCGATCGGCCTCGGCGGGATTGTCGGCGGGGAAAGCACCGGGGTCGACGAGGGAACGGTCGACGTCCTGCTTGAATGCGCCTGGTTCGACCCCGCCACCATCAGCCTGTCGGGCCAGCGGCATAATGTTTCGACCGACGCCCGCACCCGTTTCGAACGGGGCATCGATCCAATGCTGATGCCGGTCGCGATCGAGACCGCGACGAAGATGATCCTCGATCTGTGTGACGGCGAACCGTCCGAGCCGGTCATCAGCGGCAAATATCCCGCCGACGGCTATCCCAATGTCGACCATGTCGTTGCCTATCGCCCGTCGCGCCTGGCGGGACTGGCCGGGCTCGATTTGCCGCCCGACGAGCAGCGGGCCATCCTCGGCCAACTGGAATTCCTCCATCGCGACATCGGCGATCCCGACGGCTGGCTCAACGAGCAATGCCGCCTAGCGATCACCGGGCAGGTCGAGGCAGCGGGCGAGGAATGCTGGGCCATCGGCGTCCCGACCTGGCGGCCCGACATCGATGGCGAAGCCGACATCGTCGAGGAAATCGCACGCATCGCCGGTTATGATCGCGTGCCGTCAACACCGCTGCCGCGAGCCGAGGGTGTCGCCAGGCCAACCGCCACGCGCGGCCAGATGGTCGAGCGGCGGATGCGGCGCACGGCCGCTTCGCGCGGGCTCGACGAGGCTGTCACCTGGAGCTTCATTAGCGAGGCGGAGGCCGCGCTGTTCACCCTTCAAGACCCCGCTGACGCGGCTCCTCGGGGTGAGCGGGATGATTTGTTCAAACTCGCCAATCCGATCAGCGAAGAGATGAAGGTCATGCGACCCTCGCTAATCCCGGGTCTTGCCGCGGCGACGCGCCGCAACATTGATCGCGGTGCGACCGGCGTCCGGCTGTTCGAAATCGGCAGAAGATATTTACCCGAAGGCGAGCGGCCGACCCTGTCCCTGCTACTAGCCGGCGAACGCGATGCGCGCAGCTGGCAAGCGGGCCGGGCACAGGGCTTTTCGGCCTTCGATGCCAAGGCGGAAGCAATCGCGCTGCTCGAAGCGGCGGGAGCGCCAGTCGACAATCTTCAGCTGTTCATGGATGCCGGCCCGACCTGGCATCCGGGCCGATCGGCGACCCTAAGGCTTGGGCCGAAGACGATTCTGGCCGCCTTCGGAGAAATCCATCCAAGGATCGCCAAGGCACTCGATACTCCGGAAGGGGCGGTCGCCTGCGACATCTATCTCGATGCCATTCCCGCCCCCCGTTCGTCCGAGCGCGCACGGCCGGCCTTTGCTCCGCCAGTCCTACAATCGGTGGCACGCGACTTCGCTTTCCTGGTGCCGGACGATCTTTCGGCCGACGCTCTGCTTCGTGCCGTCCGCGGCGCGGACAAGGCCACCATCGCCGGAGCAAGGATCTTTGACCGTTATCGCCCGGAAGGCGGAGCGCTCAGCCTGGCCGTCGAGGTCAGTCTGCAGCCGGGCGAACGAAGCTTCACCGACGCCGAAATCAACGAGATTTCGCGCAAAATCATCGCGGCTGCAGAGAAGCTTGGTGCTACTTTGAGGGGGTAAGCGCGTTGATGGCGGAGTGGACGCGGGCCTCCACATCGTCGCGCTTGAGGCCGGTCGGGATCGTCTCCCCGACCTTGAAGTGGACCGTGCCGCTGCGTTTGACGAAGCGCTTGTGCCACAGGCGGCCCACGTCATGCGCGACGGGGACAACCGGCAAGTTAAGCGCACGATAAAGTCCGGCAAACCCCGGCTTCAACTCCGGCGACGTGCCATACGGAACACGCGTACCTTCCGGAAAAATGATTACCGGACGGCGCTGAGCAACCGCGGCCTTGGCCTCGGCCATCATCACCCGGAGAGCACTGGCGCCGGCGTCGCGGTCGACGCCGATCACGCCATAGCAGCGCGCGACCCAGCCGAACAACGGGATGGTCGTCAACTCGCGCTTCATCACCACCACTGGGGAGCGGGCAAAGTGGAGCGTGTCGACCGCTTCCATCATTGACTGATGCTTGACCGCGATCAGGAAAGCGCCATCGGGAATGGAGCCTTCCCAAACGATCTCTATCCCCAGGACGTTGCGCACTAGCCAATGGTGAAATGACGACCAGGCGTGAACCACGCGCCGGACGGGGCCGGTGCCGATCGGCGAAACGGCAATCACCGTCAGCACATACAGCAGCGTTCCAGGATAGAAGAGCAGCGCGAACAATGCCGAACGGAGGAACGCCATCAAAGGTCAACCCATACGCTGAGCCGGCGTAGAAGATATTTATTATACTCGCTGAACAGGATGGTGAATCCCGGCTCTGTCTTGACGGCATCGGGGACGATCCTCGCGTCGCGACCGAACTGCCGGTTAAATTCGTAGCGTGCGCGGCGCATGTGCCAGTCACTTGTCACCAGCCGCATGGTCTTGAACTTGCGCCGTTCCATCCAGCGCCGCGCCTCTTCCGCGTTGGACCTAGTGTCGACCGATTCAGAACCAAGGTCGACGCAGCAGTCGAACAGCTTGCGCTTGCCGCCGAGCCGCCGGACCAAGTCGCCCTTGCGCACCGACGGATCGGCGCCGGCTATCAGCAGGCGCTTGCCCTTACCGTCGGCCAACAGACGCGCGGCATGCTCGATCCGCCACTTGCCGCCGGTGATCGCGACGATCGCATCGACCTTTGGCGTGTCATCGGGCGCAGGCGTTCCTAGTGTCACGGCAAAGAAGGCAAACCCGATGACGTAAAGAATGGCGAGGAAGGAGAGCAGGCGGGCGATCATAATCGATCGTGCAATGCCCTGAGCAATGCGCTCCTTGCAACCAGCGTTGCCAGCAGCGCGACGGCGATTGGCAGGAGGCCGAGGATCAGCACGTCGCGCCAGCCCAACAGCGGCGTGCCGGCGAGGCTCGCCGCCAAGCCGGCCCCGCCCGTGATCAAGGCGATAATCAGCCCGGCTACGACAGCGCCCGCAACGCCCCCCAACAGCGCGTCGATTGCAATCTGGCGCAGGAACAGCCGCGCCACCTGGTGATCCGTCGCGCCGATTCCGTGCATGACCTCGATCGTCGAGCGATGCGTATCGAGCGCGCCGCGAGCCGCCAGCACCACCGCCGCCGCACTGGCGAGCGCAATCAGCAGGACCAGACCGAACGCCAGCAGCGTGAGGCCCCGCAGGGCATCGAGCAAAGGCGCAAGGCTGGTCCGGTGCGCAATGAAGCGCGCACCCGAGGTCGACCGCTCAACCGCGGAAGCGATCGCGGCTGGATTGGCGCCGGGACCAAGATCGACGTCGATGATCACCGGCAGCGGCAGGTCGGCCTTGGACCCGGCCGGACCGAGCCAGCGTTCCAGAGTCCCGCGCAACTCGTCGGGAGGCACTTGCTCGACCCGCACGACGCCCGTTGCGGAACGAGCCGCAGCGATTGCCGATCGGGCTTTGGCAGCGCCGTCCGCTATCTGGATCGAATAACGGCTTTCGACCCCGCTCTTCACCACGGAAGCGGTATTCGCCAGCGCAAGCCCCGCCGCGGCTACGACCACCATAACAAAGGTCATGATGGCAATCAGCAAGGGAACCGGTCCGCGGACACCACTGGCCGGGATCAGGCGCCGCTCGGCTTCGGAAACAGTGAGCAGCTTCATGGCCGGCCCGGCCCGGCCCGCGGCGCGCCGGGCGGATTCTTGAGCACCCCGGTGGGATCGACCAGCGCCCCATTCTCGAGACGGATGAGCTGTGCGCCCGGCGTTGCCGCAATCAGGCCCAAGTCGTGGGTCGCGACGATGACTGTGGTCCCCAATCGGTTCATCGCGGTCAGCAAATGGAGGATGCGTTGCGCCATCGCGGCGTCGACATTGCCGGTCGGCTCGTCTGCAATAACCAGCTCGGGACGGGCGATCACCGCGCGGGCGATGGCAACCCTTTGTTGCTCGCCGCCCGACAGCGTCGGCGGCCGGGCACTGGCGCGATCGGCAAGCCCGACCCAGGCCAGCATCTCACGGACCGGCCCTTCGACTTCTCCCTCGCCATTTCCACCGATCCGCAGCGGGAGCGCGACATTGTCGAACGCCGACAAATGACGGATCAACCGGAAATCCTGGAACACGACGCCGATCCGGCGGCGGTAGGCGGGGAGCATTTCACGAGGTGCATCGCGCGAGCTCATCGCCGAATAGCGACATCCTGCCGCGCGTTGGCCGCTGCGCCAGGTAAAGCAGCTTGAGCAGCGAGGTCTTGCCCGCGCCAGACGGTCCGGTGAGGAAATAAAAGCCGCCTTCGCCTAGCCGAAAATCGAGATCGCGCAGCACTTCGGCGCCCGTGCCGTAGCGCAATCCCACCCGATCGAATTCGACGATCGTACCGGCCAAACCAACGCTCCCTTCCCCGCGCGCCTGATGTGGCACGGCGTGGGCCGCCTTGCCAAGGCGCGACCATTGCTGTTTATCCACGTTAACCGCTTTGGGGAGGCCCGACCTTCATGATCCTGACCTGTCCTGCCTGCGACACCAAATATGTCGTCAAGGATGGCGCTATCCCGCCCGGCGGACGGCAGGTGCGGTGCGCATCGTGCAGACATAGCTGGCACCAGGATCCGGACGGCATCTTCACCGAGGTTCAGCCGGACCCCCTGTCCGATTTGGGAGGTCCACCGCCACCTTCTCCCGAGGCGGAGCCCGAGCCGTTCGCTGAGATCCCGGCGGAGGCGCAAGCGGACATGATGGTTGCCGAAGCACCACAGCCCGACGTCAAAGACGAGGAAGAAGCGGACTGGGAAGCGGTCGCCGACCCGGTGCCTTCGCAGCCGGCTGCCGGCACATGGGAGCCGAACCACCAGCCTGCCGTCGGGGAGATGGCGGCGATGGAAACGGCCGACTGGCACGAACCGGACCCGAAGCAGGCGGAAGAATTCATCGGCTATTCGCCGATTGGCGACGAGGAGAGACCGCGGAACCGCTGGTTGCTGCTGCTTGGTCTGATTGTCCTGATTATTGTCGCGGCCGCGGCTTTCTGGTTCCTTGCCCCGACGGAGTGGAAAACGAGGGCGGGGATTGCCCAGGCGGGCCAGACTCCGCTGCAGCTGATGATCACGACAAGCGACCGCCAGCCGCTGGAGAGCGGGAACGAGTTGGTGGCGATTAGCGGACGGGTCATCAACCCCACCGATATGGAGCAGAATGTTCCGCCGATCCGGGCCGAGCTACGCGACAAGCAGACCCATACGGTGATTTATCGATGGACCATCGCCCCGCCCGCGCGGGTTCTCGCGCCCCGCAGCAGCGCTAGCTTCAACAGCGCCGAGGTCGACGTTCCCAAAGGCGGCGACGAATTGACCGTCACGCTCGGGGGCTGAACCGCTAACTTATTGGAATTCCAACAGTTCTGCTGGATACCGCTGTCCCTGACGATCCATGATATCCGTACTCCGGCGCTGGCCGCCGGTCTGCCTGGTGCCCCAGCCCGGTCCGAAGCTGGCGCCTGACACGATCCTCACGCTGGCGGTGGCGCGCGCAGTTGCGCCGCCAACCGGGACGAACTGGGCTCCGGCTGGCCGATGGACGGGAGCCGGTGGGCTCGACTGGATAGCCGCCAAGAGCAATAATGAGCCGATCATCTTGAACATCCTAACAAGCATGAAGAGGCATGGTTACCCGCTTGTTAAGCATTGTTCCAAAATGGACCATTTGTTCGCCGTTGCCAGCCTAGCCGGGCTTTGCTAGAGGCCGCGCCTTACCCAGGGCAGCACGCCAGTTCCGGTGCGCTGCCCTTTCACGAGTGCGGTCGTGGCGGAACTGGTAGACGCGCAACGTTGAGGTCGTTGTGGGCGAAAGCCCGTGGAAGTTCGAGTCTTCTCGACCGCACCATTTATTCAATGAAATAAACGTCTTGCCTTCGGGCAAAGGGTGCAGCGCTGAACCCTAGTCGCGCCAGACGACTTTTGGTTAATGGGCCGCTTCGAGCGTTGCCGCAGTGTCAACGGCAAGGGCCAGATGGGCTGCCCGGGCAATCTTGATCGCGCCCAACCGAGCCACACTGTGGTCCCCGCTAATCTCGATCGTCCTTTCGATCGCGGCTTCTACCCGGGCCGCTTTGGCCGACTGTGCAGACAGTCGCAGCGTATATCGGCCATAAGCGACATGTTCGAACAGGATGAAGCCATCGAAATCGCTTCGCGTGGTTGCGGCGATCCGGCCGGATGCGTCGATCAGTTCAACGTCGAGGCCCTCGAACCCGCGGCCGTCATCGCGCACCAGCATTCCTTCGATATCGCCAGCGCCGACCAGTCCAATTTCCAGCTTCGCCGAAACGCCCGGTCGCGGGACCACCAATTGGAGGGCCTTGCGCGGCGCCAGGGTGGGATCCGCCAACGTCGAAGTATCCACCCCGATGGCGATTGGATTATAGGGTTGCAGGCCATCGACGCGTGCCACACCATGCTTGTCGGTCACCTCCGCCGACACGCGCTGACCGGTCGTAATTCCCGCACCTTCTTCCCATGGTTCGCTGTCATCGTGCTGGCCGTTGTCATTCAGGTCGCGAAAGACTCGGGCCTCGACGGTCCCGGTCGTCGCAAGGCGCTGGCTCGTCAAGCGCATGCCGCCTGCCCCCGCATCCAGCGAAAAGTTGAGATTGATTCCGGCGGCGAAACTGCCGTCGGTCCCCGCTTCGATCGAGGCGGCCGCGGCGACGGCGTTGAATTGCCGGATGTGCGACAGCCGGGCCCGGCCACGCTTGGCCGCAGCGTCATAAGCGACGGCTCCTTCCCAATCGACGCGATCGGAGGCCGACCAATAGGCCGACAGCTCCGCAGATCGGAACCGGTTGTCGGGACGTACGTCCCACGTCGTTTCACCGCGCACGCGAACATCGCCGACCCGGCCGGTGCCGATCAGCCCGATATCGAGGTGATCGGCCTGATTGAGGGCGGTTCCACCCAACCGATGCTGCCAATTGACCAAGGCGGTCAGGTTAAAGCCGTTGAAATTGCTCGACAGCCGGCCCCTTGCGTCGAGTGAACGATCGGACCCGCCGCGATCGACCATTCGCAAGTCTCCGTGCGCGGACAGGTTCTGGTGGCCGAGGCGAAGCGGCGCATCGAGCGAAATCCGGGCGTCGCGATAACGATCCTCGCGGCGCCCGTTGATGGTAAATCCGTCGGCCATCAAAGCTTCGGCGCTGACGTTGATGGTTCCGAGGCGGGCAATGGCTTGCGCACGCGCCGCTAGACCGCCGTTGCTGTCCCGCGCGACGGCGCCTTCGAACAGCGCAGGACCGATCGAGCGCCGAACCGAGCCCTCGACAAAGGTCAATTTTTCGTTGTCCGCCAACAGCATGGTTGCAAGCAGCCCGACCGAGGTCCGCTGGTCGAGACCATGCTCGAGCTGGACGGCCGCCTGCAAATCGGGACGGCTGAAGTCGCCTGGCTGACGCTCCTGCGGAAAGCCGCCCCCATCGTCGCGGTCGCGCAGGGAACCGATGATGTTGTGGCCGGGCTGGCTGACCCCGGCCCAATACCAGGTTTTGCCCGACGGAACCTGGCTTTGGCCGATATTGAGCGTTTCCAGTCGGCTGCGCTGCTGCCCCTGAGGGCCGTACAGGATGATCTCGAAGCGGTTGTCGCCGTAGATCAGCGGCACTTGCTCGAACAAATAGCGCTGCGTGCCGTCCGAGCGGCTAAATGCAAGTAATTCTCCGTTGCGATAAAGTTCGGCGTCCCAACCGGGCGGAAGATCCCCTTCGAACCGCGTCTGGTCGAAGGCGACCGGGTTGAAAAGCGGCCGGTTGGTAATTTCCGCGCCTCTTCCGCTGGCTGCCCCGACGAGGCGGCTCGCCAGGCCCTGGACGTCGCCAACCGCAAAATGGGTAGCCTTGAGCGGTCCGAGCAGTTCCCCGTCCGGATCGGAGCGGTAGGCGCGCAAGTGAAGCGACTGCGGGCGCCCGCGATTGTCGCTGGCCATCATTGCCTCATAGGACAGACGGGCAATTTCACCTGCTGCGACAACCGAAGCGCGCCGATCGACCTGCATGCCGGTAGACGCCCGGTAGGTCACGCCGGCGCTGACGACGAAGTCGAGCGCGGGTGCGCGCCACATTCGATAGGGTAGCTTGACCCTCGGCAGGCCCTCTAGCGGCAGCGCCGCCTTGTGGAGGTGCGCGGCCCGCTGCTCGCGTTCGCGCGCCAGCTCGATCGGCAGCTTAGCCTCGGATTCGAGGACAAGCAGAGAGCCGGCGGTCATCGGCTTGACGCCAATCCCGAACCAGCGGGCCAGGGCGCCGCTTTCGACGCACCAGCCTTCCGGCGTCTCGCGGATCGTGGCCGGTGCGAGGGACTCCTGCTGCTCGCCATAGCGGACGATACCGGCAGCCTGGTCGATTTCGATGCGGTTATTCTCACGAAACGCCCAGCCCGAGGCCTTTCTCGTCTGGAGATCGATCTTCATCGGCACGTCCAGCGTGGTCAGGAAATCGCCGAAGACGATGCAAGTGCCCTCAGGCGCCTGGTAGGCGCGCACCCCGTCGCCCAACCGAAGCTGGCGGATGTTCACGTCGAGCAGGAACTGTTCCTCGGGATCCGCGGTCCAGCCGGGTGTTACCGGAGTGGTTGCCCATGCGGCAACGGCGCCCGCCGCAGCGAGCGCCCACGACGCCAGTGCGCCGCGCATCCAGCCGAACCGGCCGCGCATGATGGTCGAACCCTCCGGCCCTTCTCCTAGCGAAGGACCGCGGTGGTTTCGGCGATGGTCACCGGGCCAGTGTCGGTCGGTTCGACATATTGGACCGTGACCGGGCCCGTCGCCTGGGCCGCATGCGCCGGATCGATCGGAATCGTGACCGACCGCTGGCCGAGCTCGGTATAGACCGCGACGCCGCGGATGATGGCGATGGGATCCGACACGCCCGCCTTGAGCACCCGCACCTCGCCGTAGGTCGACCGGTCGCCCGAGCGGCTGATGTCGAGTGCGATCGCCGGCTTCCCGTCCTCGACCACCTTGCGAATATTGGCGAGGCCGGCCTTGGCCTCGAGATTGCCGAGCCGGACGATCACCGGAATGGTGACTCCATAGATCGGGGTCAGCTGGAAGGCGACGCCTTCCACTTTTTGCGGAGCGACGATCGGCCGAGGCGGCGGAACCGCGCGAAACAGCATGTGAACTCGATATTCGCCGTCGGGCAATCCAGCGGGCGCTCGGGCGTTAAGTCGGATCGCCTGCGGCTGGTTGGGCGGCAGGGTAATCCGGCGCGGGGCGTACAGGATCATCTCCTGCGCCGCCTTTTCCGCACCGTTCGGGGCCTCGACATCGACCAGCCGGCCTTCTGGCGTCATTCGACGAAGCTCCACCGAAATGCGGTAGGTCGCGACATCGTCGCCGATATTATTGAGAATGATTTCGGTCCCGCGTCGTCCGTCGAGCACGATCCGGGTCGGGGCGACGAGCAGGTCGCCCACCCCGGCCTGGGCGGCGGGCGCGGACAGCATCAGCACGGGAGCAAGAAGGGCAAGCCTGGCGGACCGGCCGAGCAATGAACGAACCATCGATACCTCCAATTGTTTGGAGGGACATTGGTCCACAATGGTTAGCATTCGGCTAACCATGTGGGGAAACCGCACAGAAAAAGGGGCCGCCGATCGCTCGGCAGCCCCTCAAACCCGGCGAACCGGGCCTCTGGTCTGGCTTAATAGTCGACGGTGACTTCGATGTCGCCGACATACAGGCCGCCGACGGTCGTGTCGGCGATCGTGATCGATCCGCCAAGCGTGAACAGCTTGCCCGCCGCGCCCGAGTTGCCCAAGGCAAGCGTGAAGTCGGCATCGGGGGTGAAGGCCAACGTTTCGCTACCGCCGGACGTCGTATTGGTCAGGTTGGACGCGGTCGTGTCGACGTTGATCGTGATGTTGTTGGTGCCGGTCACCTTATACTCGGCCGACGCCGGGGTGCCCGAGCAGACCACCACGCTGGCATCGCAACCCGACAGCACGCCCGCCGAAGAAACGGTCAGCGTACGAGTGCCGCCGACGGCCAGGCCGTTGACGATCGTGCCGAAGTCGAGATCGCGCTGAGCGACCAGCGTCAGCGGCTTGACGATTTTCGCCGAGGCCTTCGCCTTCGGGCTGGCCGAGACCGGGGCGGCGAAAGCCGGCGTCGCGACAAGGGTAGCAGCGGCGGCCAGCGCCGCCAGACGAATGAAATTGGTCATAATGAAATCCCCACTGGTTCTCTAAACATGGCGGCTGGCCGAGCAAAAAGCCTCCCATCCGTGGTTCTCACATTAACCCTGCCTGCTTACGGCTTTGCTCAGCGATATGGTTACCAGTCGCTTAAGTGTTGATCCGATCCGGATCGGATTGTCGAAAGCCCTAGAAATAGTCGACATCGATCGGGACATCGCCGCGAAATTCGCCATCGACATCGCCCGATATGCGCAAGACGCCGCCGAATCGAAACGATAGCCGGCCGTTTCCGTCGAGGCGGGGCATCGGCGGCAGATCGGAACTTATCTGTTCGAGCCTGATCGTGCCGCCGGCCAATCCGTCGAGGATGATCTCGCCGGGCAGGCCGATTCGCACGAATCGCCCCGGTTCGCCGCGAATGACTACCTCGCCGACCATCGCTCTCGCGCCAATCGCGGTGATCGATCCGGTGACGGCGCGCGAACCATCAGGATTGAGTTCGGCGGTTCCGTTCCCCGATCCGGCGAGGATCAGCCGATCGAAGTCAAGGCTCGTTTCCACGTCGAGGCTTACCGGTGCCGCGGGCTTTTCCTTGGGCGCCGTCGAACCCGAATCACACAGACGGCAGGGAGCAATCGTCTCCTGCGGCCAGGCAGGAGCGGCAAGACCCGCAGCGGCATAAAGCGCCAGGGTTACAAGGGCGGAAGTCCGGCCCGTCATGGCATCGACGCTAGGGACCGGGCATTGAAACAAGGTTAACGGCCCTTTCACCTCAGCCTGGTCTTCAGAGCAGCGCGTTCCGTAGCCGTTCGAAGCTGCCGCTTGTCGCAAGGCACGCAAGCCAATAGGGATTCGAACCCAATGGCCAGTTCTTCTCCGTCCCGCGCCCGCGGACTCTTCATGTCAGCCCTCAAATGGGGCCTGGCGATCGGCGGCCTCGCCATCCTCAGCCTCGGCATCGCGGTCGCAGTCGCACTGGCGAAACTGCCCGACTATCAGCAGCTCACTCGCCGCTCCGACCTGGGCCAGATGGTTCGAGTGCGGGCGGCCGACGGCACGTTGCTCGTGGCGCTTGGACCAAGCTTTGGACGCTGGCTCCGCTATGACGAGATCCCAGCGACGATGCGCACCGCGATGATCGCGGTCGAGGACAAGCGGTTTCGGAGCCATCTCGGGGTCGATCCGATCGGGATGGCGCGTTCGGTCAAGGTGCGGCTCGACAGTGGCAGCTGGCGCCAGGGCGGATCGACCATTACTCAGCAGCTGGCGCGCAACATCTTCCTGACCAATAGCCGGACGTTCGGCCGCAAGGTCAAGGAAGGAGTCCTGGCCCTGGCGATCGAACGGAAATTCACCAAGGACCAGATCCTCGAGCTCTACCTCAACCGAGTCTATTTCGGCGGCGGCGCCTATGGGATTGACGCCGCCAGCCGCACCTTCTTCGGACATGGCGCGGAACGGCTGAGCCTGGGCGAAGCGGCCATCATCGCCGGGCTGGTCAAGGCGCCGTCCAACTATTCCCCCACGGCCGATGTCGAGGCCGCGCGAGGCCGCGCGGATGTCGTGTTGAACTCGATGGTCGAAAATGGCTTTCTGCCCGCCGCCGCTGCGGCCAGCGTCGATCCGGCCGATATCAAGGTCCAGCCGGCAGCCAAGCAGAACAGCGTGCGCTACTTCACCGACTGGGCGCTGCCGCAGCTCGATACGCTGATCGACGAGACGAGCGATCCGATCGACGTCTGGACGA
The DNA here is from genome assembly GCA_963750385.1 of uncultured Alphaproteobacteria bacterium. Taxonomy (GTDB): domain Bacteria; phylum Pseudomonadota; class Alphaproteobacteria; order Sphingomonadales; family Sphingomonadaceae; genus Sphingomicrobium. Next base: position 431,378 of record CAVVQJ010000009.1, read on the forward strand.
CGCTTGATCCGGGCATGCAGTCGGCGGCCGACCGAGCGATCAATGCCCATACGCCCAAGGGTGCGCAGGGCGCGCTGGTCGCGCTCGATCGCGATGGCGCCGTCCGGGCCATGGTCGGCGGACGCAACTATGTTAATTCCATCTACAACCGGGCGACACAGGCCGAACGCCAACCCGGATCGGCATGGAAGCTGTTCGTTTATCTGGCGGCGCTCGAAAGCGGGATGAAGCCCGAGGACGTTATCGTCGACGAACCGGTGACGATCAACGGCTGGACTCCGCGCAACTCCACTCGAACCTACGCCGGGCCGGTTTCGCTTCGCCAGGCATTTTCCCGATCGATCAACACGATCAGCGCCAAGATCGGCGACGCGCTTGGTTTTGGTACCATTGCCGACATGGCGCGCCGTTTCGGCATTTCAGGCAATATCTCGACTTATCCTTCGATGGTGCTGGGGACCAGCGAGGTCCGCCTGATCGACATGGCCCGCGCCTTCGCGGCGGTGCAGAACCGCGGCGTCAGCGTGATGCCCTACGCCATTCGCAAGGTTGTCACCGCCGACGGGCGGCTACTGCATCAGCATCAGTCGACCGAAGCAACGGGTGCTGGTGGCGCCTTGGGTGGCATCGGAAATGACCGACCTGCTCCAGTCGGCGGTCCTCTCGGGAACCGGCCGGGCCGCACAGATCGGGCGGCCGGTGGCGGGCAAGACCGGCACGACCACATCCAACAAGGATGGCTGGTTCGTCGGCTTCTCGAGCGGCCTGACGGCCGGTGTCTGGATGGGCCGCGACGACGCACGGACGGTTGGCGGCCTTCAGGGGGGAACGGCGCCCGCCCGCGCCTTTGCCGACTTTATGAAGGTCGCTGTCGCCAAGCGGCCGGTCGAGCAATTCGAAACCCAGGCGCCGCTTCCCGACTGGCAGCTGGAGCCGGATGAGGAGGCATGGGGCCTCAACTATGAGGAAACTGCGCCCCTGGTCGATGCCGACGGCAATCCGATTGGCGTGCAGGTGATTCAGCCGTCCGATCCGATCGGCCCACAGCCGGCGCCCGGTCAGGGCCAAGTCGACCAGCAATGGCTTGACGAAGTGCTCCGTCGCAACCCGGAAAACCGACCTCAGCCGGTCCCAACGCCGCGCATCCCACCTCCGCGCCAGCGCCAGCCCCTGCCCCAGCCACAGCCGCAGCCACAGCAGCAGCAGCAACAGCCGTCAGAGCGGCCGGCCGACCCGCTTCAGCCGCGGCCCTAGCGCACGAAGCTCGGCCCGGGCGGCGGCGACGCTTCCGTCGTACAGCGCCGCCTCCAGCGCGCGAAATTCGGCGCCATGGTCCATGTGCCGGCGGTGCGCGACTTCATGCGCAACCACCCAGCGCAGCACGTGAGGCGGAGCAAGAACCAGCCGCCAATTATAGCGGATCGCACCACTTGCCGAGCAGCTGCCCCAACGGCTTGAGGCGTCCCCCACCGCCACCGATCGGACATTGACGCCAGCGCGCGCCGCCGCACGGGCGGTCTCGGCACTGAGCCGTGCCCGTGCCTCGGCGCGAAGGAAACGCTCGATCCGCGCGGAGAATGCCGTCTCAGGACCGCCGCATCGCAGCTTGTCACCGTCGAGCCGCGGAGTACGGGGCGCGGCTTCGTCCCACGCAAGGTCCACCGCACGACCCTCGAAGGGAATTACGGAACCGTGGCAGAATGGTTGACCCGGCTCAATCCGGGCGAGTTGCGCCTCGACCCATTCCACTTGACGTTGCGCCCAGTCGAGCGCCGCCCGGCGGCTGACCCGCCTGGGGCAAGTCAGCGTGAGCAGGTGCCGGGCCTCGTCCAGGCGCAAGCGCAACGAGCGCGCACGGGGATGGAGCCGAAGTTCGACAGGCCAGGCCAACCCCGGCAGGCTCAGTGGCTCAGAGCGGCCGGTCGACAAGATGCCATTCCAGATCGCCGGCATCGAGCTCGCTGACCGTCCAGCCGCGAGTTGACTGGCCGGCCTGGTGCACCGTCTCGCGACTGCCCGAAACCAGATAATGCCATTCGGGCAGCGGCTTGCCTTCCCACCTCAGCCGGTAAGCGCAGGTCGAGGGCAACCACTCCAGCTCATCGAGCTTCGCCGGGTCAAGCTTGACGCAATCCGCCACCAGCCGCTTGCGATTGGGATAGTCGGTGCAGGTCGCCGTCTGGCGATCGAGCAATTTGCACGCGACATTGGTCGGGAACAGCTGGCCAGTCTCGTCATCCTCCAGCTTATGGACGCAGCAGCGCCCGCAGCCGTCGCACAGTGCTTCCCACTCTCCGCGGTCGAGATCGGACAAGGGCTTTTCCCAAAAGGCTTTTGCGCTATTCATGCCGCACTCAGCCTTGGTGCGCCAAGGTGGCCAGATCAAGACAAGTCTTTGGGGGAACATCGAATGCGCGGTTGGTTCAAGGCAGGATTGGCGTTGGCGCTGGCCGGCCTCACGATGACCGCCTCGGCGCAAGGTCTGAGCGGATCCGATGGTGAGAAGTTCCTGAAGGCGGTCGAGGATGGCGACAATAATACGGCCGTTTCCCTGCTGGAAGATCCGGCGTCGCGAGTCGTCAACTACCGCGGTTACAAGGGCGACACCGCGCTCCATCTCGCAACGCGCAAGCGCGAACTCGACTGGGTTGGTTATCTGCTCAAAAAGGGTGCCGATCCCGATATTGGCGACGCCCAGGGCGATACGGCCCTGATCATCGCATCGCGCGTCGGGTTCGAGGAGGCGGCCAATTACATGGTTCAGCTAGGCGCCCATGTCGATATGACGAATCGGCGTGGCGAAACCGCGCTGATCGTTGCGGTCCAGCAGCGCCGGCCGAGGATGGTCGAGCTTTTGCTCAAGGCGGGCGCAAACCCTGACAAGACCGATCACAGCGCAGGCTATTCGGCGCGCGACTATGCCAAGCGAGATACCCGCAACCGCGATCTGCTGCGACTGATCGAAACGGTGAAGTCGACCAAGAAAAAGGTCGCCGGCCCCGCAATCAACTAAAAGGAATCGCCCAGCGAGGGGTCGATCTGGGCCGACAGCCGGCGCGCCGCGCGGCGCGCGAAGCGCAACGTTTCCGCCTTGCGCCGGGCCGGTGCCAGCGGGCGGATGCGAAGGTTCACGCATCACGGCAGCGTCGTAACGATCGGCAATGAGGACTCCGGCATCCCCCGGCCGGAAACGCTCGTCATCGAGCAAGGGCGACAGCAGGTGCGGAACCGCCCAGAAGAATCGGTCGCAATAATCGAGATAGTCGACCCATTTCTGGTCGCCGAGCAAATCGGCGCGGCTGACCTTGATCTCGACGATCGTCAGTTCCCCTTTGGCCCCGATCGCCATCAGATCCGCGCGCCGGCCGTTGGGCAGCGGCACTTCGCACATGGCGAACAGATCCTGCCGGCAGAACAGGCGCGTCACGCCGCGCGCCACCTCGGCCGCGACGGGCGGAGCGTCGATGAAGCAATCGGGAATCGGGCTGGAGGCCATGCCGGCCATTTAGAACAAAAGGGGGGCGCAGCCAATCCTGCGGATGAGCGGCGCCCCTTTAGTGCTGCCCGCGTCTAGCGATAGAAGACGTGGTTGCCGAGCAGGCTGACCCGAGTCAGCTTCCAGCCCGGAGAAACCCGGCGGGCGTGAAAGAACAGCGCCTTTCCGACCGGCGAGGGGTAGAGCCCCTGATCGACGATCTTGGCCACGGCGACGGCCTCCTGCCAGTCGCGGCTGGCGCGCGGGATCGACGGCAGCCGGTGGCCGCGAACGAAGCTGAACTGGCTGCGCTGGAACACGACGCCGCAATAGGTCGACGGGAATCGGCTGGATTGAACGCGATTGGCGATGACGTGACCGACCGCCAATTGGCCCTGCAAGCCTTCGCTTTTCGATTCGAAATAGATTGCGCCGGCAAGACATTCGAGTTCGCGGCTGCCCGGATCGGAGCTCCGAAGATTGCCGACCGTTTCAGCCAGCGTTGCCCCAACGACGCTGTCATCCTGCTCGTTGGCCGGTTCCTCCGCGACGGGCGCCACGGGATCGTCGGCAGGAGCGGACAGGAGGTTGGGAGACTCTTCGGTCGGCAACAGTGCGCTGATGACGGGGACCGGAAGGCTGGTCGACCCCTGGACGATCAGCGGTTCGGCCACTGGATTCACCTTGGCCGGAGCGACCGAGGAACCGCTCAGGGCGGCAATCACCAAAATGGCGGTACGAAACGACACAGACATGCAAACCGTAGCTTATGCGGTGAACCGGCCGGTCGACGATGCTGCCATTAAGGCAGTCCTCGCCGACGGTGATTCCCCGACTGCGTGGCACCTCTGACGGCGTGAAAATGCCGATGCGGATGCCCCCCGCTTGACGTTGCAGCCTCTGTTTTCGGAATGGTTCCTCCCGGTCAACCTTTTGAGGTCGTTTCAGCGATGAATCGTTCCGGGTCCGGGATGTCCAGTTCAATTAACCATATATCTTCATCGAAGCGAACGCGCTTTTGGGCCCAATCGGAAATTTCCGCCTGTTCGGCTCCGGCCCGCGGCCCGACCTGCCGCCACTGGTAGTTGCCGTCGGTGCCAAGGGCCCGTTCCAGGCAACCGATATGGTCGCCGCGCCGAGTGATGAACAACAGCAACGCACCGCGGTCCAAATCGCCCTTGCGAAGCACCGCGCCGAATCCGCCGCCGGCCTCGGCGCGGCGGAGCAGGGCGGAGGCTTCGAGATGGGCGGGAAGGAGTTCGCCCATCAGGCGGAGCGATAACCGTCGAGGCCGGACAAGGAAATGTGCGAGCGAAGGAAGGTTCCGGTCCCGCGCGCGCATTCCTCTCCCTCGGCGTCGACGATCCTCGCTTCAGCGATGAACACACGGCGCTTTCCGGAAATCCACCGGCCCTCGGCCCGCGCCGGGCCCCCACGCATCGGCTTGGTGAAGTGAAGGTTGAAGGCGGTGGTCAGAAGAAAGCGGTCGCTGACCAACCCGTTCGCCGCATAGAAGGCGGCATCGTCGAGCATCTTGAAATAGAGCGTGCCATGGGCTGCGCCGGCGGCATGAAAGCTTTCCGGCGCAACTTCGAAGGAAATTTCGCTACGCCCCGCCTCAGGCAGCGCCAACCGCGAGGCGAACAGCCGGTTTACCGGAGCGGAATGGTAAAGCGCCTCAAGCGCCTTCAAATGCGCCTTTTCCCCGGTCAGCCGGACGTCAGGCGGCATCGCGTTCCTCGGCGCCCATCAATACCGCGGTCATGGCATCACGGCTTCGCGCGCCCCGCAGCTTCTCGACCGTCGCGCCATGCCGGACCAGCCGACTGACCGCCGCCAGGGCCTTCAAATGCTCGGCCCCCGCGTCCGGCGGGGAAAGCAACAGGAAAACCAGGTCGACCGGCACCCCGTCGATCGCCTTGTAATCGACCGGCGCCGCAAGCCGAGCGACCAGCGCATAAACCTGGTCGAGGCTGGCAAGCTTGCCATGCGGGATCGCAACGCCGCCGCCGAACCCGGTCGAGCCCAGTCGCTCGCGCTCGCCAATCGCGTCGGCGATCGCCGAGGGATCGGCCGACAGGCGCGCCGCCGCGATCTGCGCCAGCTGGTTCAACAGCTGGCGCTTGTTGCCCGCGGCAAGGTCGACGCGGATGGCTTCGAAATCGAGAAATTCGGAAAGCTGCATTGATCGGAATCCAGAACAAGCGTGAACGCGCTGACAAAAGGAGAAGCGCCGTTAGCCGAGCGGGCCGGCTTCTGTCACTTGGACGAAGGCTCGACCCAGCCGATGGTTCCGTCATCCCGGCGATAGACCATATTATACTCGCCGCTCGCCGGATTGCGGAACATCAGGGCGTTAGTGTTGCGAAGGTCGAGCATCATGACAGCGTCGGACACGCTCGCCTCGGGAATATCGACGCGGGTCTCGGCAACGATCGCGGGCGACGGGGGAAGCGGCTGCTCGTCGTCGGAAGTGCCCGCGAAAACCGTATAGGCGGCGTTCTCGGGGAAGTTCGGTTTCGCTCTCGGCACGCCGTTCGCGCAATCGGCCCGTGTAACGTTTGAGCTGGCGTTCGATCTTGTCGGCGGCGCCATCAAAAGCAATGTGCGCGTCATTGGCGCGGTTTGAGGATTTCAGCACCACGCCCTGCGCGACCGGAGCGACGATGTCGCAGGTGAAATCCTCATAAGGTCCTCGACCGAAGGTGACATTGGCGGCGACTGCTCGCGAAAAATAGCGATCGGCCATCGCGGACAGGCGGCCGGAGACGTGTGACCGCAGCGCTTCGCCGGTGTCGACCTGGTGACCCGCGACCCTGATGTCCATCATGGCTCTCCTTCTGCCTGTCTGCGGCGCCGGCGCAAAATGCGTCAGGCGATGCCGCGTTCCGAAGTGGGAGCGAGAAAGCGCTGCCACAAGGGATTGGCGATTTTCGCCAGGAAATTGCGATGCCGCGCAAGCTCCGATTCACTCGCGCGCGTGGCGGGCGCGGTTCTCGCCTCACTCGAACGCTTACGAGGCCGGCGCTCGCGGGTGCCGCCTCGCGCCCTTCCGCGACCAGACCAAGCCCAATCTGCCGGCCGCCGGTCAATTCGATATACACTTGGGCGAGCAACTGCGCGTCGAGCAGCGCACCATGCTTGACCCGTTGCGACCGGTCGACGCCGAAGCGCGTGCATAGCGCGTCGAGGCTATGCTTGGCGCCCGGGTGACGACCACGCGCCATGGCCAGCGTGTCGACCATTCGGGTCATGCAAACCAGCGGCCGCCCGCACCGTTCCAGTTCATGATTGAGGAAACCGAAATCGAAACTTGCGTTGTGGGCGACCAGCGGCGAATCGCCGATGAACTCGATCAGTTCCTCGACCTTGTCGGCGAAACGAGGCTTGTCCGACAGGAAGATGTCGGAAAGGCCATGAACCGCTTCGGCTTCACTCGGCATCGGCCGTTCGGGATTGAAATAACAATGGAAATGACGGCCGGTTTCGACCCGGCCGACCATCTCGATGCAGCCGATTTCAACCATGCGGTCGCCACCCGCGGGCGAGAGGCCCGTGGTCTCCGTGTCGAAAATGATTTCGCGCATGTCGTCCTTAAACACCCGCCGCGAGCCCGAGACAAGCAAGGATCGCGGCGACCTGCGCCCGGGTCCGCTCGAGTGTCCCCGACGTATCGACCACGAAGTCGGCGCGCGCGCGCTTCTCCTCGTCGGGAAGCTGTCGGGCCAATATGCTTTCGAATTTCTCGCGGGTCATTCCCGGGCGTGACAAGACCCTGTCCTGCTGAAGTTCGGGCGAGGCCGAAACGACGATGACCTTGTCGAACGCCGAATCCCCGCCGGTTTCAAACAGCAAGGGAATGTCGAACAGCAGCGCCGAGCGAATCGCCATGTTCGACGATGAAGCGGGTGCGCTCGTGATGAACAGCGGGATGAACGATCGCCTCAAGCGCAGCGAGCTCGTCAGGATCGCCCAGCACGGCCGATGACAAGGCGTCCCGATCGACCTCGCCGTCGCGCGTCGTACCCGGAAAACGCGCCTCGATCTGCGGCACCAGCTTGCCGCCTGGCCCTTGCAGATTACGGACCGCCAAATCGGCGTCGAACGTCGGAATCCCAGCCTCGGCGAACATCGCCGCAACGGTCGACTTGCCCATGCCAATCGATCCGGTGAGCGCCAGGGTTATCATCGTCCCAGCTTCTGCCAGAGTTCAGCATCGCGGTCACGCGGCGGCGGCGCGCCAAAGAAAAGTTCGAAACTCGTCGCCGCCTGCTCGACGAGCATCTCCATTCCGGTCGCGACCCCAAGACCGCGCTGTCGGGCAGCGGCGATCAGCGGGGTTTCGGCGGGTTCGTTGACCATGTCGAAAACCCAGCCGTCGGCGGGAATGCGCGACAAGTCGCAGTTGAGGCAATCTCGGCCTGGCATTCCAAGCGGCGTGGCATTGATCAAGCCTCCGCTGATCACCGCCTCTGTTAGCGGCGCCGGATCGGTGTCGAGTCCGAATTCGACTGCAAGCTTGGTGGCCGCCGCCATATCACGAGCCTGGATACGCACGGCCGTCAGGCCGACCATTTTCAGCGCCACGAGCGCGGCCCGGGCGGCCCCGCCATTGCCAAGCAAAGTGACACTGTCCATCGTTCGCTTCGCCTCGTGGAGCCGGCTCAACAATAAGACGATTGCCCCGACATCCGTATTGGCCGCGACCAGCCGCCCATCGCGCACCATCAGCACATTGGCGGCACCAGCCGCGACTGCCCGATCGGTCACTTCGTCGGCCAGCCCGATCGCGTCGAGCTTCAATGGCATGGTCACGTTGGAACCCCGCCATAGTCTGTCGCCGCGCCGGTCCTTGAGATAATCGGGAAAATGCGCGCGGCTAACCAGACGCCTGCCATAGTCGGCCTCGATCCCGAGAGCCTCAAGCCAGAAGCCATGGATCTCCGGTGAGCGACTATGATCGATCGGGTCGCCGATGACCTCGGCATAACTGCGCGACGTCATGACGCCATCAAACCCCGTTCACGCAGGGCGCCGAGCAGCGGGAGCAGGGGCATGCCGAGGATGGTGAAATGATCGCCAGCCACTTTGTCGAACAAGGTCACTCCGCGTCCCTCCATTCGAAATACGCCGACGCAATGGCCGACTTCGGGCCATTCGGCGTCGAGATAAGAGTCGATGAAGGAATCACTCAATTGCCGAACTTCGAGCCGTGCCGTCTCGGCATGGCTCCAATCGATCCTGCCCGAACGAACCAGCGCGACCGCGCTAGAAAGCAGCATGCTATTGTCGGAAAAGGCGCGAAGGTGAGCCGCGGCCTGGTCGCGGCTTCGGGGTTTGGAGTAGCGCGTCCCGCAGACGCTAATCGTGCTGTCGCTGCCAATGACCCAGCCATCCGAAGGAACTGACAATGCCTTACCCTCGGCGAGGAGCCGGGCGAGGGGATTCTCCGTTGCCGTCATGACGCCGCTTGACCAAATCCTCGTCAAAATCGGGCGAGCAGACGTCGAACTTCAACCCCGCCTGAGCAAGCATGGCGTGCCGGATTGCGCTGTTGCTGGCCAATATCAAGGACATGATCTCGCCGGGGGATAAGCTTGTGGAAAAGTATCGGCATTTCCCTAGCGCGAACGGGTGGATGACCCAATGGGCAGCAACCGCCCCCGAAGTGCAGGACGGATGCGAGAACTCTGTCCACAGGGGAAATAAGCCATCCACAGCGTGTGAATCATGGGAGAGTCGAACCGCGACTCGCCCAAATGCCACGATTCGCGGAGAATCGCATCCTGTTGGCAAAGTCGGGAGGCGCGCTTAAGCCCCGCTACCAACGCCCCATCAATTACATCAATTTTAAATTCTAATATATTAGGGAGAATAGAAGGTGGCTTCGCTTGGGCCGAACGCTGGCGACAAGACCTTGCTCGCCGTGCTGCGCGGAGAGCGACGTGCTCCGGTACCGATTTGGCTGATGCGCCAGGCTGGCCGTTATCTGCCCGAATATCGCGCGCTTCGGGCAAGTCGGGGCGGGTTCCTCGACATGGCCTATGATCCGGATACCGCGGCGGAAATTACCCTTCAGCCGCTACGGCGCTTTCCGTTCGACGGAGCAATTCTATTTTCCGACATCCTGATCGTTCCCCACGCCATCGGTCAGCATCTCGAGTTCGTTGCCGGGGAGGGCCCGCGTCTTTCCCCGCCGCTGGCCGATGCCTCGCTGGACGAACTCCAGCCGGTGCTGGAGCGCCTTGAGCCGATCTGGGCGACCGTGGCTAGGGTCAAGGCCCAATTGGCGTCTGAGACGACTTTCCTGGGCTTTGCCGGGAGCCCGTGGACGGTCGCGACCTATATGGTCGCCGGGCAGGGCAGCCGCGAACAGGCGGAGGCCCGAAGCCTGGCCTATCATGACCCTCAGAAGTTCGACGCGATCGTTCGCCGCATCGAATCCGTAACCCTCGACTATCTGTCGGGTCAGGTCGACGCGGGCGTGGATGCGGTGCAACTGTTCGACAGCTGGGCCGGCAGCCTGGCCCCGGCCGAATTCGAGCGCTGGGTCATCGCGCCCACAGCAAGAATTGTCGATGCGTTTCGCGCTCGTCATCCAGGCACGCCGGTGATTGGCTTTCCCAAGGGCGCCGGCGGAAAGCTTCGCGCTTATGCCGCCGAAACCGGGGTGGATGCGATCGGGCTTGACGAGACGGTCGATCCGAGATGGGCGGCGCGCAACTCTGCCGGAAAATCTTCCCGTGCAGGGCAATCTAGACCCATTGGCGTTGATCGCGGGCGGAGAGGCGCTGCGATCGGCAGTCCAGACGCATCCTTGACGCATTCGCCGACCGTCCCCACATCTTCAATCTGGGCCATGGAATCCAGCAGACGACGCCGATCGAGCATGTCGAGGAGCTGGTCGCGCTGGTGAAGGGCTAGGGATGGGGCTGCTCCAATATCAAGGGTTTCTCGGCGCCGCCTATCTGTGGGTCAAGGCGGCGCATCTGACCTTCGTCATATTCTGGATCGCGGGCCTGTTCATCGTTCCGCGCTACTACATCCACCATCAGGCGACGACGCCCGGCTCAGCCGAGGATCGGGCATGGATCGAACGCGAGGACCGAGCCCGGACGATCATCCTGACTCCGGCGATGCTCATCGTTTGGGTGCTGGGATTGATGCTGGCGGTTCACCTTGGCCTGTTCGGCCAATATTGGTTTTCGGCCAAGCTGCTGCTGGTCGTCATCCTTTCCGCCTACCAGGGCTGGATCACCGCCTACGGCCGCAAGCTGGCCAATGGCCATCGCGAACTCGACGACAAGCGATTGCGCATGATGAACGAGGTTCCGGGCATCCTCACCGCGCTCATTGTTGTCCTGGTCATCGTGCGTCCCTTTTAGGGGCCTGCGCGCAATCGGCGCCGCGTCCCTTTTTCAAGGGAGTGAGTGGAGCAGAAGCCGCGGCCACTCTAGGCCGTTGACTTCGTCCGCATCTCGGCCTTAAGCGGTCCGCAAGACGGCTGCATCGGCCCGACTTCCTTATTTGCCGGTGCGACCCATTGTCGTCCCCATCCGCGGCGTCCTGCCGCGTGTTCAAATTTCAGATTTTCCGTTCGAAAGTATTTCTCCATGCATCTCAAGGACCTCAAGCAAAAGACTCCCGCTGAACTCGTCGCGCAAGCCGAGGAAATGGGGATCGAAGGCGCATCAACGATGCGCAAGCAGGACTTGATGTTCTCCATTCTCAAGGTGCGCGCGGAAAGCGGCGCCGAAATCATGGGCATGGGCACGATCGAGGTATTGAATGACGGCTTCGGATTCCTCCGCAGTCCCGAAGCCAATTATCTCGCCGGCCCCGACGACATCTATGTCGCACCCAACGTCGTTCGCCGCTTCGGCCTGCGCACGGGCGACACCATCGAGGGTGAAATTCGCGGTCCCAAGGACGGCGAACGTTATTTCGCGCTCACCAAAGTCAACATGATCAATTTCGATGATCCCGAAGCGGTTCGGCATCGCGTCAATTTCGACAATCTGACCCCGCTGTATCCGGACTCGAAACTGACCCTGGACAGCGCCGATCCGACCCAGAAGGACAAGTCGGCGCGAGTGATCGACATCGTTGCACCGCAGGGCAAGGGTCAGCGCGCGCTGATCGTGGCGCCGCCGCGGACCGGCAAGACCGTGCTGTTGCAGAACATCGCCAAGGCAATCACCGACAATCATCCCGAAGTTTTCCTGCTGGTATTGCTGGTCGACGAGCGGCCCGAGGAAGTGACCGACATGCAGCGCAGCGTGAAGGGGGAAGTGATTAGCTCGACCTTCGACGAGCCTGCGTCGCGCCACGTCCAGGTTGCCGAAATGGTGATCGAGAAGGCCAAGCGGCTGGTAGAACACAAGAAGGACGTCGTGATTCTTCTCGACTCGATCACCCGCCTCGGCCGTGCCTACAACACGGTCGTCCCCTCGTCAGGAAAGGTCCTGACCGGCGGTGTCGACGCCAATGCGCTGCAGCGGCCGAAGCGCTTCTTCGGCGCTGCGCGTAATATCGAGGAGGGCGGCTCGCTCTCGATCATCGCCACCGCGTTGATCGACACCGGCTCAAAGATGGACGAAGTGATCTTCGAAGAGTTCAAGGGCACCGGCAACAGCGAAATCGTGCTCGACCGCAAGGTTTCCGACAAGCGCATCTTCCCATCGCTTGATGTCGGCAAGTCCGGCACCCGCAAGGAGGAGTTGCTGGTCGACCAGACAGTCCTGTCGAAAATGTGGGTGCTTCGACGGATCTTGATGCAGATGGGCACGGTCGACGCGATGCAGTTCCTGCTCGACAAGATGAAGGACGCCAAGTCCAACGAAGATTTCTTCGCCAGCATGAACCAGTAGGCTGATCCGGTAGTTTCGGCATGTTTGACGCATGTCCGCATCGCCGCACGGACGGGACCCGCCCCGATGTTCAACTTCTCTGCCATCTTCACAACGACCGGGATGGCCAGCTTGGGCCAGATCATTATCGGCGACCTCACCATGGCCGGCGACAATGTGGTCATCATGGGCTCGCTCGCGTCCGGCCTGCCGGCTAAGGATCGCAAGAAAGTATTGATGTTCGGCGTCGGCATGGCGCTGATTTTCCTCATCGGCTTCGCGGTCATCGCCACGCAACTGCTGAAGATTACCGGCCTGGTCTTCGCCGGCGGCCTGTTGTTGCTGTGGGTCGCCTATAATATGGTCCGAGAGCTTCATCCGGCGCGGGTCGAAGTGTGCGATGACCCGGACACCCCGGAAATCGAGGGCCCGCCCCAGAGCAAGACGCTGCTCCAGGCCGCCATCCAGATCACCATCGCCGATCTCAGCATGAGTCTCGACAATGTGCTGCTGGTCGCCTCGATCGCTCGCGAAAATCCGGCGCTCCTGTTCGTGGGGCTGACCTTTTCGGTGCTGTTCATGGGCTTTGCAGCGAACTATGTCGCGCGGCTGATCCAGCGCTATCACTGGATCAATTACATCGGCCTTGCGGTCATCCTCTACGTCGCCGCCAAGATGATTTACGAAGGCTGGGTTGGTGGCGAACATCTGCTGGGCTTGAGGAGTGTGCTTGGCCTCGGCTAGGGCCGGAGGATGGACCTCAACGCCATCTTGAGCCCCGACGCGATCGCGGCCTTTTTCGAGATCCTCGTGATCGATATTGTGCTGGCCGGCGACAATGCGATCGTCGTTGGCGCGCTTGCGGCGGGCCTCCCGCCCGAGCAGCGCCGCAAGGTCATCATCATCGGCGTGGCCGCGGCGCTCGTCCTGCGCATCGCCTTCGCCCTGATCGTCACCCAATTGCTCCAGATCGTCGGATTGATACTGGCCGGCGGACTGCTGCTGCTGTGGGTCGCGTGGAAGATGTGGCGCGAACTGCATCATCAGGGCCAGAGCAGCGGTAGCCCCGAGATTGCGGGGGACGAAGCCAGCGGGCTGAGGCCGGCCAAGAGTTTTGCTGCCGCCGCCTGGGGCGTTGCGCTGGCCGATGTCAGCATGAGCCTCGACAATGTCCTCGCCGTCGCTGGCGCGGCCAAGGACCACCCGCAAATCCTCGTTTTCGGCCTGATCCTGTCGGTTATCCTGATGGGCGTTGCGGCCAATTTCATCGCCCGATACATCGAACGTTACCGCTGGATTGCCTACGTTGGCCTGGCGGTGATCGTCTGGGTCGCGGGCAAGATGATCTGGGAAGGCTGGCACGACGTGGCGCCGCTGGTCGCCTGATGGCGTCGGCGAGCGACACGATCGCGGCCCTCTCCAGTGGCCGGCCGCCGGCCGCCGTGGCGATCGTACGAACGAGCGGAACTCGATCTTTCGCGGTCGCCGAGAGGCTCGCGGGCAAATTGCCGAGCGCGCGCCAGGCGTCGCTGCGCCCACTGACCGATCCTCGCGACGGATCGCTGATCGACGAGGCATTGGTGCTGCGGTTCGACGCTCCCCGCAGCGCTACTGGCGAGAATATCGTGGAATATCAATGTCATGGCGGGAGAGCAACGGTGGATGCCCTGCTCGAGGCGCTATTGACGGAACCGGGCCTGCGCCTCGCCGAACCGGGCGAATTCACTCGGCGAGCTTTGGCGAACGGCCGGATTGACCTGACCGAAGCCGAAGGCCTGGCCGATCTGTTGTCGGCAGAGACCGAGCTTCAGCGTCGATCGGCCATGGCGAGGGCGGGCGGGGCCTTGCGCGCGCGCCTCGATGATTGGCGCGACCAGCTGCTGAACCTGTCCGCCAGGGTCGAGGTCGCGATCGATTATTCGGACGAAGATGATGCGGATGCCGCGTTGGCCATCGATCTTGCCCCCGATCTGGGCGCGCTCGGCGAGCAGATGGCAGCATTGCTGGAAGGTCCGCGCGTGGAGCCGTTGCGCGAAGGCGTTCGGGTCGTCGCCGCCGGCCCTCCGAATGCTGGGAAGTCCAGCCTTATCAACGCGTTGGCGCAAAGCGAGCGGGCGATTGTCACCGCCGTTCCGGGCACAACAAGGGACGTTGTCGAGGTGCCCGTGGCGCTTGGCGGCGTACCGTTCGTGCTTGTTGACACAGCCGGCCTGCGTGACACCGCCGATGAGGTTGAAGCGATCGGCGTCCAGCGAGCACACGGCGAGTTGGAACGTGCAGATCTCCTGCTCTGGCTTGGTGATCCGGGCGATGCGCCGCGCCATCCCGGATTGATCAAGCTGGCGGCCAAAGCGGACCTGCCCGAGAGGCGCGACAGCGACGGCCTCCCCATTTCATCAATTACGGGCCAGGGAATTCCAGAGCTTTCAACACTGCTCGTCGACAAGGCGCGTCGCTTGCTGCCGAAGGCTGACGAACTGGCGCTCGACCGCCGACAGCATGATCTGTTGGAGGAAGCCTGCTCCGCGCTCGTCCGCGGATCGGCCCTGTCCGACCCGGTGTTGCTTGCGGAAGAATTGCGTAACGCCCGCTTGGCGATTGATCGGATCGCGGGACGAGCCGGGGTCGAGGACTTGCTCGATGCGCTGTTCGGGCGCTTCTGTCTCGGCAAATAGGTTCCACGTGAAACATTCGTCGCGTTGTATCGAACGGCTGGCGCTTGTATGGGCCAACCGGTGTTCGACGTGTTGGTCATCGGTGGCGGCCATGCCGGTTGCGAAGCAGCATGCGCCGCGGCGCGCCGTGGCGCTCGAGTGGCACTGCTGACTTTCCGCAGCGACGATCTGGGCCAAATGTCCTGCAATCCTTCCATTGGCGGGGTGGGCAAGGGGCATTTGGTGCGGGAGATCGACGCCATGGGCGGGATTATGGCCCATGCAGCGGATCGCGCCGCAATCCATCGCCGGATGTTGAATTCGAGCAAGGGCAGCGCCGTGCGCGGCCCGCGCGTGCAAGCGGACCGTAGACTGTACCGTCGTGCGGTTGCAGATTTGGTCGATCGATCAAATGTCTTCGTCCTGGAGGGCGAGGCGACCGGATTGAGATTGATTAATGGGGCAGTCGCCGGCGTCGGTTTGCGGGGCGGGGGCGTGGTCGATGCACGCGCCGTGGTGGTTGCGACCGGCACGTTTCTTGGCGCGACCATGTTTCGCGGCGAAGAACGATGGACCGGCGGTCGGCAGGGAGGGCAGGCCGCCACCGAGCTTGGTGCTCAAATTCGAGAGCTCGGACTTGCTCAGGGCAGGCTCAAGACCGGCACCCCGCCGCGCCTCGATGGGCGATCGATAGATTGGTCGCGCCTCGCTGCGCAGCCAAGCGATCCTCGTCCCTGGACCATGGCGCTGGCGCCGAACCCGTCTCAGCTACCTCAACTTGCCTGCGCCCTCACTCGCACCAATAACCGAAGTCATGACGTCATTCGGGCGGGATTAGCCCGCTCGCCGTTGTTCGGCGGAGCGATAGAAGGACGCGGCCCGCGATACTGCCCGTCGATCGAAGACAAGGTCGATCGCTTCGGCGATCGCGATGGACACCAGATTTTTCTCGAACCCGAAGGCCTCGATAGTTCGCTGGTTTATCCGAACGGCATTTCGACATCCTTGCCGACCGACGTCCAGCAAAGCCTGGTGCAAAGCATCCCGGGGCTGGAGCGTGCCGCGATTGTTCAGCCAGGCTATGCCGTTGAATATGAATATGCGGATCCAAGGCGCCTCGAACCAACGCTGCAACATCGCGATGTCCGCGGCCTGTTTTTCGCCGGCCAGCTGAACGGCACGACCGGTTATGAGGAGGCGGCTGCCCAGGGCCTGGTTGCCGGTTTCAACGCCGCTGCTTGCGCCCGGGCTCTTGAAGAAGTCCGATTCGACCGGACGACCAGCTATATTGGCGTAATGGTGGACGATTTGACCGTTCAAGGAGTGAGCGAACCCTATCGGATGCTTACGGCGCGGTCGGAATATCGCCTCCACCTGCGCGCGGACAATGCCGTATCTCGCCTTGGCCCGACCGCCTTGGCGCTGGGCGTGTTGGATGCGGAGCGGACGGCATTGGTTGAAGAACATTTGGAGTCGAAGCGGTTGGCCACCGAGGTGCTTGCCACGATGGTTTCGGGCCGGGAGCTTGGCTTGAACGAACCGGTTCGAAGGCCGCTGGGCGAATGGGCTCGCCGCGATGAAATCGTCGACATCGTCCGGGACCGGCTGGGTTCGTTGGGCGGAGCCGACGAGGCGATCGACGATGCTGCGTATGAGCCCTATCTCAAGCGCCAGCGTGCTGAACAGCAGGCGCGGGCGCGCGACCGGCAATTGCATATTCCGCGCGATTTCGACTTCTCGCGAGTGCCGGGGCTTTCAAACGAAATGCGAGAGAGGCTGGAAAGCGCCGGACCGTCAGACCTTGATCAGGCGTCTCGAGTTAGCGGTATTACTCCGGCGGCGCTCTCTGCGTTGCATTTCGCCCTGATTCGCGACGCCGCATGATAGATGAATTGTCCGCGGTGGCGGGCCGCGATGTTTCACGTGAAACGTTCGAAAAGCTTGCTCAATATTCCCGCATGCTCGTTGCTGAGAATGAACGGCAGAATTTGATATCCCCCGCGAGTGTGCCGTCGCTGTGGGATCGCCATGTCATTGATGGCGCTCAATTGCTCGGTTTGGTGCAGGGGCCGGGCAGCTGGTGCGACATCGGGTCGGGCGCGGGTCTTCCTGGCTTGGTTATCGCGATTCTTGGCGGTCGCCCCATGACCTTGATTGAGCCGCGCAAAATGCGGGCTGACTTCCTCCGCAGAGTCATTGCCGAGCTGGAACTGGAAGGCACTACGATTTCAATGTCCAAGGTCGAGCGGGTCGAGGCCAAATTCGACGTGGTCACCGCGCGCGCAGTAGCGCCACTGGACCGATTGTTCGGCATGGCGTGTCATCTGGCGCACAGTGGGACGAAATGGGTGCTTCCCAAGGGCGAATCGGTCAAATCGGAACTGGATGGCGCGCGCTTGACGTGGCAGGGTGAGTTTCGGCTGGTTCCGAGCCGGACCAACGCGCGGGCGGCCATTGTGATCGCCGAGCAAGTCAGGCGGAGGGGGAAATGATGATCCGCGTCGCAGTCGCCAACCAGAAGGGCGGAGTGGGCAAGACGACGACCGCGATCAATCTCGCCACGGCCTTGGCGGCGATTGGCTGGAAGGTGCTGCTCGTCGACCTGGATCCGCAGGGCAATGCGTCGACCGGGTTGGGCGTCGGGCAGGCCGCACGCGAGATGTCGAGCTATGATGTGCTTCTGGGGCAAGCGACCATTGTCGAGGCAGCAGTGGCGACCAAGGTACCCAAGCTCGACCTGCTTCCCGCAACAGTCGACCTGTCGGGCGCCGAGGTAGAGATGGTGGGCATGGCCGATCGTACGCATCGGCTGGCCCAGGCCTTCGATGAGGTTCCCGCCGGCCGCTGGGACATATGCCTTCTCGATTGTCCGCCGTCGCTGGGCTTGCTGACAGTCAACGCGCTCGTCGCGGCACGGCAATTGCTCGTCCCTTTGCAATGCGAGTTCTTCGCGCTCGAAGGACTGAGCCAATTGCTGCAAACCGTCGAGCGCATCCGGGTGGCTTTCAATCCGGAGCTTTCGATCCTCGGTGTGGCGCTAACCATGTTCGATCGTCGCAACAATTTATCGCAGCAGGTCGCCGAGGATGTCCGCGCCTGTCTCGGCGGCGCGGTGTTCGACACGGTCGTCCCCCGCAATGTGCGCTTGTCGGAGGCGCCTAGTCATGGGTTGCCTGCGCTGATCTACGATCTCAAATGCCCCGGGTCCGAAGCCTATATCCGGCTTGCCCGGGAGATTATGGCGCGGCTGCCCCGCATGACGGCGGAGGCCGCATGAAAAAGGCGACCGGACTGGGCAGGGGACTTAGCGCGCTGATCGACGAAGCGGTTCGACCGGCCAAGTCCGATGGAGGTTCAGCGGACGGTGGTCCGCGCCAGATCGAGGTCGGGCGCATTCGCCCTAACCCGTTGCAACCGCGTAAGAATTTTGATGAAGGGTCGATTGCGGAGCTGACCGCATCGATTGTGGAACGGGGGGTTCTCCAGCCGATCCTGGTGCGCCAGGTCGATGATGGATTCGAGATTGTTGCAGGTGAGCGGCGTTGGCGCGCCGCGCAACAGGCGCAGCTTCATCAGATCCCCGCGATCGTTCGGGACTTCGACGCGTCGACGACTGCTGAGATCGCGCTCATCGAAAATATCCAGCGCGAGGATTTGAACGCAATCGAGGAAGCCGAAGGTTATCGGCAGCTGATCAGTCGATATGGCCATAGCCAGGATGCAATCGGCAAGCTGATCGGCAAGTCACGCAGCCATGTGACCAACCTCTTACGGCTTCTTGACCTTCCCGATTCTGTCAAGCAGATGCTGTTGCGAAGCGATATCAGCATGGGCCACGCCCGAGCTATTGCCACCGCGCCCGACCCTGAGCTTCTGGCGCAACAAATCCTCAAGGATGGGCTGTCGGTTCGGCAGGCCGAAGCATTGGCGAAAGAAGCCCGCCCGGGCGCCGGGCAACACGCTGCAAGAGTATCCGCCACAAATCGGCCAGTCGACGCCGATTTGGCCGCGCTGGAGCGTCAGCTGGGCGATCTGCTTGGCCTCCGGGTCAAGGTTGCTCACGGCAAAAAGGGTGGCACGGTCGTGCTCCATTATAGCACGCTCGATCAGCTCGACCTGATTTGCCAGCGACTGAGCGGCGAGCCAATCTAGCTTAGCGCGTGCGGCTCCCAGCGCGGGCAATCGCCACCAGCGTTTCTCCTAATGCGGCCCCATCCGGCACCGGGCCGAGCAAGATCTGCCGCTCAAGCACCGCCACCCGGCCTGCCGCTTCCGCCAATCGCTCGGCCGGCCAATTCGACAACAGTCTTTGGATCAGCGGCTTATCCTTCCAGAACAAGGCCTTGCCCATTGACGTCATGACGGCGGCAACCCTTTCGCCGCGCTCTACCCTGGCGCACAACGGAGCCAGCATCAGCAGCCGCCGCTGGAGCGCGCGAAGCACCGGAATTGCCTCGGAGCCGCCGTGAGGCAGCCGCGACAATTCGTCGAGCAGTTCATCCATCCTTCCGGCCAGCGCCAGATCGCCAAGCCGCATCAGGTCGCTCTCGGCCGAATCGGCGCCGAGCAGATCGACCGTGCCATGATCGAGTTCCTTCGGATGCTCGGCATCAGCGCCCAGATAGAGCGCGAACTTGTCCAACTCCCGGGCAACGACCGCCTGATTGTTGTTTGCGGCCGCGGCAAGGCGCTGGGCAAGATCGGGCATCAGGCGGAGGCCTGAATCGCGCGCCAGGTCGGTTACCACGCGTTCCATGTCGCGTCCTTCGGGAACCCAGGAGCAGTGCGACAGCGCCGCGGAATGCGTCTCAGCCAACTTCAGCAGGGCCGAAGTCTTGCGCAGCTGCCCGGCCAGGGCGACAACCGCACTTTCGCTGGCCGGGGCATCGAGTAACGCGCCAACACCGTCGGCAATTTCATCGCCCGCCGGCTCGATCCAAATGGCGCGCTTGCCGCCGAACAGCGCCATTGCCCCCGCCTCGTCTGCAAGCGCCGCGGGGTCGGCCTTGACCGACTGCCCCATGACAATGAATTTTTCGGCATCGCCAAGCCCCTTGAGCAGCTGGATAGCCAGCGCGCGCGACCCTGCTTCGTCAGGGCCGTGGAACAGATAGAAGCGAACCTGCGGATCAGGCCGCTCGAGTGATCGGGCAAGATCTGCCTTGGCCGCCTTCATTGCACCGGAGGACGTCGGCGGACAAAGAGTGCTAGCCGGGACACCATCTGGTCGGCAATGACCCCCGCCAATCGCTCCTGCGCGGTCTGTTCTGCGGCCACGGTCGCATATTCGCTGCTGACCACGTCAATGCCCGCATCGGAACCGGCCGTAGCATCGAGCAGGACTTGACCGGTGGAAAGCTCGACGAGCCGGTAGCGGGCACGCAGCGTTCGCCGCTCGCGGGTGACGGCGCTGTCGCCCCGGATTCCGAAGCCGGTCAAATCATCATCCAATTCGACCTCCAACCGGTACGACGGGCTCGACGCTTCTCCGCCCAGGCGGTCGACCAGCGCGCTGCGGACCAGCCAGCCCGCGCGCTCCGGGATCGGCGCGACCTGGATCGCCGAAAGGTTGCTCGCGACCACTCCTGTCGATCCCCCCGAGTAGAGCGGGCGCAGGCCGCACGCACTCAACAGCAATGCAAGGAAAAGGATGTGGCCGCGCATCATGCGACGATATTGACCAGCCGGTTGGGAACCACAATCACCTTGCGCGGCGAATTGCCGCCGAGCTGCGATTGGATCTTGGGCAGGGCCAGCGCCATGGCTTCGGCCTGGTCCTTCGGAAGGTCGCGCCGGGCGGTCATCGTTTCGCGCAACTTGCCGTTCACCTGGACCGCGATGGTCACCTCCTCGTCGATCAGCATCGACGGGTCGTGCGCCGGCCAGGCCGCATCGACAATCATGCCCAACTCGCCGCGCGCTGCCCAGGCTTCCTCGGCGAGATGCGGAGCGCCGGGGGCGACCAGCAGAAGCAATGACCGGATCGCCTCGTCTCGAGTCGCCGTCGGCTTCGCCTTTTCGATCGCGCTGACAAATTCGTAGAGCGCCGCGACGGCCTTGTTGAACTGCAGGCCCTCGAATGCTTCCCCAACCGCGGCGATCGTGCGGTGAACCTTGCGAAGAAGTTGCGGATCGTCGCCTTCGCCGCACTTCGGCGAGATCGCCAGCCGCCAAACGCGCTGGACGAAACGGGTCGCGCCTTCGATGCCGCCCTCGGACCATTCAAGGTCGCGTTCCGGCGGAGAATCGGACAGCATGAACCAACGCACCGCGTCCGCCCCGTAGCGCGCCAGAATCGGCTCGGGGTCGACAGTGTTCTTCTTCGACTTGGACATTTTTTCGATGCGACCGGGTCTGACGGCTCCGCCGGTCAGGCGCTCGATCAGTTGCCCGGATTCGCCCACCTCGACCTCGTCCGGGCTGAGCCAGCGGTCATCGGCGCTAAGGTAGGTTTCATGGGTGACCATGCCCTGGGTGAACAAGCCCTTGAAGGGCTCGGCCAGGCCAATCTTCCCCATCCGTTCCAGAGCGCGGGTCCAGAAGCGAGCGTAAAGCAGGTGGAGGATCGCATGCTCGACCCCGCCGATATATTGGCCGACGGGCAGCCATTTCTCCGCCTCCGTCCGGTCGAACGGTCGGTCGCTCGGCTGGCTTGCGAAACGGATGAAGTACCAACTCGAAGTCAACGAAGGTGTCGAGCGTATCGGTTTCGCGTCGCGCCGATTCGCCGCACGCAGGGCAATCGACATCAGTCCAGCTGGGGTGACGGTCGAGCGGATTGCCTGGCTGATCGAAGCTGACGTCTTCGGGCAACACGACCGGCAATTGGTCGCGGGGAACTCCGACCGGGCCGCACGACTTGCAATGGATGACCGGAATTGGCGTGCCCCAATATCGCTGCCGGGAAACACCCCAGTCGCGAAGGCGATATTGAACCTTGCCCTGGCCCCAGCCGGCCGTTTCGGCTCGCTTGATCACCTCGGCGCTGGCTTGGACCGAGGTCAGTCCATCGAGAAAGCCCGAATTGACGACGATTCCAGCGCCGCTTTCCGCTTCGACCACGGGTGCGTTGGCGCTGTCGGCGTCGGTTGCGACGACGCGCCGGATCGGAAGATGATATTTGTTCGCAAAGTCAAAATCGCGCGCATCGTGAGCCGGAACGCCGAATATCGCCCCCGTGCCATATTCCATCAGCACGAAGTTCGCGATCCATACCGGTAGCCGCCAATCGGGATCGAGAGGGTGAATTACTTCCAGTCCCGTCTTGAAGCCCAGCTTCTCGGCGGTTTCCACCTCGGCGGCGCTGGTTCCCCCGGCGCGCGCGCTAGCGACAAATTCGGCGACCTTGGGATCCTCTGCCGCCAATGCTTCGGCGATGGGATGGCCGGGTGAGATGGCCACGAAGCTTGCACCGAAGATCGTATCGGGCCGGGTCGTGAACACATCGATGTCGCAACCAGTCCCGCCCGGCGGGTCGCCGACAAGGCGAAAGCAGAATTGAAGGCCTTGGCTTTTGCCGATCCAATTCTCCTGCATCAGCCGGACCTTGTCGGGCCAATCGTTGAGCGTCCCGAGGCCCTGGAGCAGGTCCTCGGCGAAATCCGTGATCCTGAGGAACCACTGGTTGAGTTTCTTGCGCTCGACCGCCGCACCTGATCGCCAACCCTTGCCGTCGATCACCTGTTCATTGGCCAACACAGTCATATCGACCGGGTCCCAATTGACCTCGCTTTCCTTGCGGAACACCAGGCCGGCCTCCATCAAGTCGAGGAACAGCGCTTGCTCGTGGCCGTAATAATCGGGCTCGCAGGTGGCGAGTTCGCGGCTCCAGTCGAGCGCGAAGCCAATCCGTTGGAGCTGCTCGCGCATTGCCGCGATATTTTGCCTAGTCCAGACGCCGGGATGGACCTGCTTTTCCATCGCTGCATTTTCGGCCGGCATCCCGAAAGCGTCCCAGCCCATCGGATGGAGCACTTCGAAACCCTGCATCCGCCGGAAGCGGGCGAGGACGTCGCCCATGGTGTAATTGCGGACATGACCCATGTGGATGCGCCCCGACGGATAGGGGAACATCTCAAGCACATAGGATTTGGGCTTGGGCGAATCGCTGTTCGCGCGAAAGCTTTCGGCCTCCGCCCAGCGCTGCTGCCAGCGCCGATCGGCAACCGCCGGCTCGAAGCGGTCGGTCATTTGGTCACGGCCTTACCCGGCGATGGTGGTGCGGCGAAGATCGCGGGCCCGAGTGAGGATGATATCCTCAAGCTTCTGGACAGTCGCGGCGGCAACCGGAGCATCGACCCACACGCCACCCTGATTGACCTGGCGGCTGGCGGCAACTCGCAACGCATCGGCGCGCAGGTCCTGGTCGATGATGGACACCGTCAGCTTGACCCGCTCGCCCGGCGACCTGGGATTGGCATACCAGTCGGTGACGATCACTCCGCCGTTGGAATCGGCGGTTATCAGGGGCGCGAACGACAGCGTATCGACCGCGGCGCGCCACAAATAGCTGTTGACGCCGATCATGGTCATTTTCGACGGGGCGAGCTGGTTCGGGATGTCCTTGTTCCTCGCGCAACCGCCAAGGGCGAGACCGGCGGCAATGAGGGCGGCAACGGGAAAGGTCAGGCGGGACATGGCGTCTCTCTTGCGTGATAAGGGTTTCGTCTGGCGTTATAGATGCTGGCTGCGTCTCGGCAAGCGACCAATTCCGGGACAGTGCCGGCATCGAAATTGTGGACTCCCGGCAACAGGCCTATGTTGAATCGACTCCAGTCATGGAACCGACAGGCCTGCGGGGCTATGTACAGGATGAACGGGAGTAACTGGGACGTGTTCAACGGGGCAACAACGGCTGGAGGGAAAGCGGCTTTAGCGCTGGCTGCGGCTGCGCTGGTCATGACGCCTGCCATCGGGCTTGCCGCAGCGGCCAAGTCACGTGCGCCCGCCATCTCCCTGAGTTTCGACAAGATTTCCAGCTTCACGCCCGCTTCGGCCGATCCTCGCCTCGCGGCGTTGTTCGCCGGACGGGCCAATTCGATCGCCGATTTCAAGTTCACGCCTGCTGCTGCCAAGGGGCGCCCGTCTCAACTGCAACTCGCGATTCGCTCGAGAGGCGCGCCAACTCCGGCCCGGCCGGTCGAGGTGGCGGTTGCGTCACCCATCAGCAGCCTCGCCCCCGCCCAATATGACCTGGGCTTGGCGGTTGGCTGGAAACGCCTGGCGGTCGCTGGCGATGTCGCCAGGTCGAGCAGCCCCGACCCGGTGATCGGCACGCGCGAGACCGCCGTCGTCGGCGTCAGTTACAATCTCAAGAAGTTCACCGGACGAGTCGCGGTGGGCGGCGAGCGCAACGAAAGCCGCGTGGCCGCACTGGCCCGGCCCGACAGCGTCTCGGTCGATGTCGGCGGCGCCTATAACATCAGCCGCAATATCGCTCTGACCGGCGGTGTTCGCTACAAGGTGGAGCGAGACCAGATCCCGGCGCTGGCCGACGACCATCGCGAAAGCAAGGCTGTCTACGTCGGAACCGCATTCAAGTTCTAAGCCGGCCCTCGGGCCTATCGAAGTGATGGCCGAGCCATGTCGGTGCATTCGGCGATGGCGCAGCCTATCTTTCCTGCCAGCAATCAATGCCCGCATAGCCGTAAAATGGGCCGTTGATGGCCCGAAACCGCTCGGCGCTCATTCCGCCCAGGGCGATTGCCGGGCAATCGACGATCGAAGCGAGTTCGATGGCCCGATCGCTGCCCAGCGCCGGCCTTTCGGGATGCGAGCGAGTTGCGAAGACGGGCGATACGAAGATAAGCGAGGCTCCGGCCTGGCGAGCCGAACGCGCTTCGGCCGGGTCATGCACCGAGCAGGAAAACGGCCGGTCGGTCGGCTCTACCGGGTTATGGACGAGATCGGCGCCGATCTCCTCGGCCAGCGAAACCGACCGGCCGACGGCAACAAGACATTGGCGGCGTCGCGCAAACCTTGCAATGCGCAGCCCCAGTTCCAGCCGTTCGGCGAGGTTCAAACTATAGTGGCGAAAGACAAGCCCAGCACCCGAGGGAAGGCGCTCCAGTGCGGCCCACAACTGGTCGCCCATTCTCTCGTCGGTCATCAGCCATGCGCGTGGCCAAGGGGTCTGGCTAGCCTCCATCGCTGAACCTATAGCGCGGCGCATGACTGACATCGCAATCCGACTTGCCGGCGTCCGCGACCGGATTGCCAAAGCCGCCAAGGCCGCTAGCCGCGATCCGCGCGAGGTCACGCTGATCGCGGTAACGAAAAAGCGCAGCAGCGCGGAGGTTGAGGAGCTCATCGAAGCAGGTGTCACCGATTTTGGCGAGAATCGGGTGGCCGAGGCGCAAGAGAAATGGACTTCTTTCAGGGCACTTTACCCGAATATCCGCCTGCACATGATCGGACAGCTCCAATCCAACAAGGCGATCGAAGCGGCGAATTGCTTCGACGCAATCCATTCGCTCGATCGAGTTTCGTTGCTTGATGCGCTGGTGGCGGCAGGGGAGCGGACCGGAAAGTTTCCCGACGTCTATGTCCAGGTGAACATCGGCGACGAGCCCCAGAAGGGCGGAGTCGCCATCGCGGAGCTGCCGTCGTTGCTCGACCGGGTCCGCGGGTCGCCACTGCCGCTTGCGGGCTTGATGGCTATGCCCCCTAACGGGCTGGAAGCAGGGCCTTTTTTCGCACTTCTCGCCAAGCTCGCCCGCCGCCATGACGTCAGCGGACTCAGCATGGGCATGTCGAGCGATTACGCCGCCGCGGTGATGCTCGGCGCAACGGCGGTGCGGGTCGGATCGGCCTTGTTCGAAGACTAGTCGAGATGCCCGCTGCGATTGCGCTTGGTGGCAAGGTAATCGGCGTTGTGGGGGTTGGTTGGCATATGATGCGCCACCCGTTCGATGACCGCGATACCGTAATGTTCCAGACCGGCCACCTTGCCGGGGTTGTTGGTCAGCAGGCGGACCTGGTGGATGCCCAAGGCGCGGAGCATCGCCGCCGCCATGCCATAGCCCCGCTCGTCATCGGCAAATCCCAGGCGGCGGTTGGCGTCGACCGTATCCAGGCCGCGGTCTTGCAGAGCGTAGGCGCGCAGCTTGTTGGCCAATCCGATCCCGCGCCCTTCCTGCCTTAGATAGAGAAGCACGCCGCCCCCCTCCGCCCCGATGATTCGAAGCGCCTCCTTGAGCTGTGGACCGCAGTCGCATTTGAGGCTGCCGAATACATCGCCGGTCAGGCATTCGCTGTGAAGCCGCACCAGCGGCGGCCTGCCCCCAAATGCACCTACCAAAAGCCCGACATGTTCCTCGCCGCTCGCCGGATCGCGAAACGCGATCATTTGGCTAGCCGGCAAATCGGCGAGCGGAAGCTTCGCTCTAGAAACGACCGTTGCCACCTGGGCCGAAGCAGCCGCCGCAACTTCCGCGGGAGCGATGTGCGATTCGCGGTCACCAGCGCCCTCGACCAGCCAAAGCGCAGGCAAAAGGCCAGCCAGCCGCGCCAGGGTCAGCGCGGCGACGCCCTCTTCCGGATTGGCCACCGGGGTGGCGGCAAGCGGGCCGAGTGGCTCCCGATCGAAATCCCGCGCTGGATCGGCCAGCGCCATCGCGGCCTCGCGGTCGAGCCATTCGCAATGGCTGACCGCGACCGGCCCGCTGTCCCGAGCGGCCTCACGCTCATTGCCAAGACCAAGCGCCTTCGCTCTTGGCGCGCTGAGAAGCATCGGAGCGCAGCGTTTCGGGTCGAGCAGGTCGAGCATCGCCTGCGTCCCCGTCTCGATGGACAATATCGTCGTGGACCCGACCGCCACGGCGCGCCCGGCGCGCAATGCAGCGATTGCCCGTTCGATCGGCGGCCTTTGGCTCACACCTCAAGCTCTAGAATCAAGGGCACATGGTCGGACGGCCGCTCCCACCCCCGGCACGGCTCCAGCACACGGTGCGCCGTGGCCTGAGGCGCCAGGCTCGGGCTGGCCCACATATGGTCGAGCCTTCGCCCGCGGTCGCTCGCTGCCCAATCCTGGGCGCGATAGCTCCACCACGTGAAGTTTCGATCCGGCGCGGGGATGAACTGGCGGCCGAGGTCAACCCAATCATGTGCTTGCCGCAGTCGCTCGAGCGTTCCGATTTCGATCGGCGTATGGCTGACGACGTCGAGCAGCGCCTTGTGATTCCACACGTCGCATTCGAGCGGAGCGATATTGAAATCGCCAACAATCAAAGTCGGCTCAGCCAACTTCTCGGACCATCGAGTCATGCGCTCGATGAAGTCCAGCTTCTGCCCGAATTTTGGATTGACCGTCCGGTCGGCAACGTCGCCGCCCGCCGGAATGTAGACATTTTCCAGCCGGATGCCGCATTCGAGCCTCGCCCCGACATGCCGCGCCTCGCCATTGTCTTGCCAGTCGTGGCGCCCGCTGTCCCTGAGTGGCAGGCGCGACAGGATGGCGACGCCGTGATGCATCTTCTGCCCGTTGAGCTCGTGGTGGATATAGCCCCGGTCAGTGAACATCGCGCCCGGAAAGACCATGTCCTGCGCCTTGGTTTCCTGAAGGCAGAGGATGTCGGGCTTCTCTTCCTCGAGAAACCGCTCGACGATGGCGGCGCGGGCTCGCACCGAATTGATGTTCCAGGAAGCAATCTTGAGCTTTGTCACGGGGAGTTCTGTAGCGCCCTGTGCGGCTGTGTGAAGGAGGGCCCTTCCAAGTCGGATCCGTCGACAGCTATGGAAAGGCCCTTGCTCCGGGGGCGTGGAGCAAGGGCCGACCAAGCGTTCGTCACGCAAGGCGATCGTCGCGTCACCCGGGTAACAGGGGGAAACCCCGGTTGGCGACGATCTAGTGTCCGATTTACGCTCGAAAAGCTGACCCCAGCCTTAACCGTTTTTGATTGCTACGCTTTCTTGCGCTTCGGTTCGGCGAAGGAGAAGGCGCTATCGGGCACAGCGACATTGTAGCGCTGATCGGACAATCTCACTGTGGTCTTCTTGTTCTGGGCGTCGATCGCCGTCCACCCCTCAAGGCGGAGACCGCCCGGAGCTCCGGGAGCGCGCTGAAAGGCCAGCACCAGCGTCCCGAATTCCGGGCGCCGGGCGTCGCGAGCGCGAACGACGACCACCTGTGGACTATCGCTCGGGACGACGCGCGCAATGCGCTGCAAGTCGGGGTTTGGCGACAACAGAACGGCAAGCGGCGATTTCCCGATAGGCCAGCTGGACTTCTGGCCGACGTCATAGTCGATGAAATTCAGCGTCTTGCCGTTGGCGACGAGCAGCATATTGACGCCGCCGCCATAAGCGAACCGGATCTTGCCAGGCCGCTTGAGGCTCAAAGTGCCGGCCATCTGCCGCCCCTTGCCGTCGGTCTGGAGGAATTTGGCGGTCATCGACGTGGTCGCCGCGAGGCTGGCCTCGACCGCCCTCAAATCGCCCGACGTCGCCGCCGGAGCGGGCGCCGCCACGGCCGCGATCAGCGCCACGGGAACGAAGGCGCGCGCGAAATGGGTGGCAAAAGTCATGAAAATCTCCTGGAAAATAGTTGCGCCGCTTATGGCGTTCCAGCCTTGAATGCCTCCTGAACCCATGGGTTCCCTTCGGTTCAGGGTCAGATGGGGTGACCGTCGGTGTCGATCAGCACTTCGCGGCGACCGACATGGTCGGGCTGACCGACGAGGCCGTCCTTCTCCATTCGCTCGATCAGTCGCGCAGCGCTGTTGTAGCCGACGCGCAACTGGCGCTGGAGATAGCTGGTCGAGGCCTTTTGACTTTCCGCGACGATCTGGACCGCCTTGCGATAGAGCTAAGTCTCCGCATCCTCCTCGCCAACCGGCTGACCGTCGAACAGATAGCCGCCATCCTCGGGCTCCTCGGTCACCGCCTGAATATAGTCGGGAACGCCCTGCCTGCGCCAATGGTCGGCGACCGCGCGAACCTCCTCGTCGCTGACAAAGGGCCCATGAACCCGCAGAATCTGCTTGCCCCCAGGCATGTAGAGCATGTCGCCCTTGCCCAGGAGCTGCTCGGCGCCTTGCTCGCCAAGGATGGTTCGGCTGTCGATCTTCGATGTCACCTGGAAGCTGATCCGGGTCGGCAGGTTCGCTTTGATCACCCCGGTGATGACGTCGACCGAGGGGCGCTGAGTCGCCATGATGAGATGGATTCCCGCGGCACGCGCCTTTTGCGCCAACCGCTGGATCAGAAACTCGACCTCCTTGCCGGCGGTCATCATCAGGTCGGCCAGTTCGTCGACCACCACCACGATTTGCGGCAGCGCTTCATAGTCCAGTTCTTCGGTTTCGTAGATCGGCTGGCCGCTGTCGGCATTATAGCCGGTCTGAACCTTGCGGCCGAGTTGGGCACCCTTCGCCTTGGCGTCGCGTACCTTGGCGTTGAAGCTGGCAAGCTGACGAACGCCCAGGCTCGCCATCATTCGATAGCGCTCTTCCATCTGTTCGACGGTCCATTTGAGCGCCCAAATCGCCTTGCCCGGCTCGGTTACGACCGGGGCCAGCAGATGTGGGATGTTGTCGTAAATGCTGAGCTCGAGCATCTTGGGGTCGATCATGATCAGCCGGCAATCGTCGGGGCTCATTCGGTAGAGCAGGGACAGGATCATGCAGTTCAAGCCGACCGACTTGCCCGATCCGGTCGTGCCGGCGACCAGCAGGTGGGGCATTGGCGCGATATCGGCGATGACCGGATCGCCGGAGATATTTTTCCCCAGGATCAGCGGCAAGGCCATGTTCTGGTCCTCGAACGCCTGGCTGCCGATCAGCTCGCGCAAGCTGACGGTCTCCCGCTTCTGATTGGGAAGCTCGATGCCGATTACGCTGCGTCCTGGAATGGTGGCGACCCGGGCCGACAGGGCGCTCATATTGCGGGCGATGTCGTCGGCCAGCTGGATCACGCGGCTTGCCTTGATTCCGCTCGCCGGTTCCAACTCGTACATCGTGACAACCGGACCGGGGCGAACTTCGACGATGTCACCGCGAACGTGGAAATCCTCAAGCACGCTTTCCAGCAGGCGAGCGTTGCGCTCCAGACCGGCGCGATCGATGATATTCTTGCCCTTTTCCGGGGGGGAGAGAGCAGGTCGAGCGCGGGCAACTGATAATTGTCGCCCAGCGCGAGGCTCGCCTGGCCTGCTGCCGTCGCGCCTCGACCCTTTTTGGGGCTGGGCTTCGCGGCCGGGGGGATCGGCCGCGCGGGGTCCGCAACCGCCACGGCCGGGCGGGAACGAGGAGGTAGGGCGATCGCGTCGTCATCCTCCGTTCGCTGCTCTCGCGACCGACGCGGCTTCGGGGTTGCGGTCGGATCGCGGCGCAGTTTGTCCGTTGCCCATTGCTTCTCCTCGGGCCGGACGCCGAGCCCCAGCCAGCCAACGACGAAGCCGCCTATCGCGAGCATGGCCATCAGGGCGAGGCGCAACGGTCCCTCGACCGCGGGGTTGTCGACCAGCCCGACCGCCGCATCGACGCCATAGGCCCCAGCCAGCCCCAGCGCTCCGCCATAACCCGCGGGCAGCCCCGATACCGCCGATCCGGCATAAAGGCCCAGCGCGATCCCGATCAGCCCGACGCCGAGCGCCGCGACCAGCATGGCACGGCCGATGCGCCCCGCTTCCGCGCCGCGGACCATTCGAAGGCCCGCCAAGGCGATCAGCGGCAGGAACAGGCCCGCCGCGGGCCCGAACAGGAACAGCAAAGCGTCGCTGGTATAAGCGCCAAATCCGCCAAGCCAGTTGGTTGGCGGTCCACCCGCAGCGGTCGTCAGGCTGGGATCCACACTCGAATGAGTGATGAGCGCGATGCCGAGGGCGATCGCCAAGCCGACCAGGGCCACGCCGAACGTCTTGCGGACGAAGGACCGGATCGAAGCCGACAGCGTATCTCGCCAGTCGGGTCCCAAATCCTTCTTCTGCGCTCGCTGAGCCGCCGTCGCCATGACGTCACTTCCCCCGATTATTCACGTGCCCGGCATAGTGCCTTTCGGCGAAACTCCGGGGCAAGGCTTCCCACGCCGCGGACCAACGGATAGGGGACAGGTGATGCAGCGAAGCGACGTGATCATTCTCGGCGGCGGGCTGGTTGGGCTCGCTTTGGCTGCTGCGCTTGACGCCAGCGGCCTGACCGCAACCATCGTCGACCCTGCCGATCCGGAGGCACGCAAAGATGCCAAGTTCGACGGGCGCACCAGTGCACTTTCCTCCTCGTCCAAGCGAATGTTCGATACGGTTGGGATCAGCCAATATTTCCCGGTGCCGGGATGCCCCATACGCCGGATTGAGGTCGCCGACGGGCTCGCTCCCGGTGGCCTTGCGTTCGATCCGGGCGATGAGGAGGAGCCGCTCGGCTGGATGAACGAGAACCGCCATTTGCATGCGGCCCTGCTGGCGCGCGCCATGGCCGGAGGGAATATAAGCCTGCGCTGGAAAAGTCGTCCGGCGGCGATCGACCGCGCCGATCATGGCGTGAGGGTCCGTTTGGATGGAGGCGACGAAATCGGCGCGCCCCTGTTGGTCGCGGCGGAAGGCCGCAACTCGCCGATGCGCGAGGTGGCGGGAATTCGCGTGGCGCGGTGGAAATATGACCATATGGCGATCGTTTCGACGCTGCGGCATGAAAGCTCCCACGAAAATGTTGCCCACGAAATCTTCTATCCGCAGGGTCCGTTCGCGCTGCTGCCGATGACCGACGACAAGGGTGGGCATCGATCGGCGATCGTGTGGTCAGTAAAGGCGGATGATGCACCCGGGCTGCTGTCGCTCGATGAAGCCGATTTCGCGGCGGAGGCCGAAGCAGCGATGGGAGGCTTTCTTGGCAAGATCGAACTGCTCGCCCCGCGCTCGACCTATCCACTCGGATTCCACCACGCCGCGAGAATCATCGATCACCGGCTGGCGCTGGTGGGCGATGCTGCCCACGGCATTCACCCAATCGCCGGGCAGGGCGTCAACCTGGGTTACCGCGATGCCGCGGCGTTGGCGCAAGTGCTGGTGGAGGGCGCTCGGCTGGGGCTCGACCTAGGTGACCAGCAACTGCTCGACCGCTACCAACGTTGGCGCGGGCTCGATACGTTCATGGTCAGCCTCGCGACCGACGGCCTTACCCGGATCTACGGCATTCCCGGCAGAACCGCTTCCAAGGTGCGCCGCCTTGGCATGGGCCTTATCAACCGCATCGGTCCGGTCAAGGATCGGCTGATGGCCGAGGCGCGTGGAACCAGCGGCGATTTGCCGCTCCTGCTGCGCGGACTTCCAATCTAGAGCCATTCTCGCCTGTCCCGCGGACAGGTTGCGCGTGGCCTTACTGAAGCGTTTGCCCGACATCGGCGCCGCCCGGAGCGAGGCGCTGGAACTGCATCAGTTGCACAACCAGATCGGCCCGACCCGCAAGCGTTGGCTCCTCGAGTAGCGCCTGCTTGGCGCCGCTATCGAACGGCGCGACCTGAGCGATGGCGTTGACGAGCATTTCATCGTCGAGTTGCCCGACCGCGCTCCAGTCCACTGCCAGGCCTAGCGCGTCGCCGAACTTCCTGGCTTCGCGCTCGACATCCGCCCGCTGAATCGATGCCAATGGCTCAGGTTCGGAATCGTCGAACGCCGCCAGGTCGACATCAGCCTGGCGATAGTCGGTCCCAAGGTCGCGCTCGGCAATCAGGCGGAATCGGGCCGATCCCTGAAGCACGATGTTGTAGCGCCCGTCGTCGAGCTCTTCCGCGCCGACAATTTCGCCGATGCATCCCGTTTGAAACAGAGGTGGCGGATCGCCCTCGCCGCTGGGCTGGATCATCCCGATCCGCCCGGCGCCAGCCAGCGCGTCGCGCACCATGTCGCGGTAGCGCGGCTCAAAGATATGGAGCGGAAGCTGGGCGCGGGGAAACAGGATCGCGCCGGCCAGCGGGAACAGGGGAATGCGCGCGGGCTTCGCGCCCATCATGTAAACAACAGCGCCGATAGCCGGCGACGCTGGGCCCGTCCCCAGGGATCTTCGAACCCTGCCGCTTCCAGCATTTGCAGGAAGCGGGTGCGCGCAGCGCCTTCGTTCCATTCCCGATCGCGTGCGATGATTTCCAGCAGCGCGTCGGCTGCGGCATCGCGGTCCCCGGCTGCCATTCTTGCCTGGGCGACCGCGAAGCGTGCCTCGTGATCGTCGGGGTTCGCTTCCAAACGCGCTTCTTCGGCCGAAACGTCTGCTTGGGGTGCGGCCGCCACCTCAAGCGCTGCTCGGGCCCGGGCGATCGCGGGCGCACTCGCCAATTCCTCGCCTGACTCATCGAGTAGCGCGCGGGCCTCGTCGCACTTGCCGCCGGCGATCATCGCCCGGGCCAGTCCCCCGATAACCTCAGGATTCGATGAATCCATGTCGCGGATTTGCGTGAAGATCGATTCCGCTCGGGCCGCGTCGCCTTCGCCAAGCACCTGCTCGCCCATTGCGATCAAGGGTTCAACCTGTGCGGCGAGGTCCTGCGCTTCGCCCTTGATCGGCAGTTGGCCCAGCAACTGGTCGATTATTCGCTTCAGCTGCCCCTCTGTTCGGTAACTGGTCAGGTCGGCGACGGGCTGGCCCTGGAAAATGGCGTAAACGGTGGGGATCGATTGAACTCGAAACTGCGCGGCGATCAGCTTGTCGGCATCGACATCGATCTTGGCCAGGATGACGCCCTTGTCGGCATAGTCCGTGGCAATCTTGTCGAGCACGGGGCCGAGCTGCTTGCACGGCCCGCACCACTCGGCCCAGAAGTCGAGGATGACGAGGTTGGTCGCCGACGGCTCGACCACGTCGCGCTGGAACCGCTCGATCGCCTCGCGCTCGGCTTCGTTCACGCCCAATGTCGCCACGCTTCACTCCTTGTCGATGGCCCCTGCATATGGCGTCGACCGCGTCGGGCGGCAAGGTTGGGCTTGCGGCATTTCAAAGGCGATGCTAGGCGCCCGCTCCACCTGACCGGGATGTATCGCCGGTCCGCCAGAGCGGGCGTAGCTCAGGGGTAGAGCACAACCTTGCCAAGGTTGGGGTCGAGGGTTCGAATCCCTTCGCCCGCTCCATTCTCAAACACATTTCAGGCGCGTTCGACCTTCAGGAAGCCAGCTGCGCTTGGCCGTAGCAAGTCGCTGCTCGGCGTTGCCGGATTAAGCCAGCGGAGCCAGTCAGCCGGATCGAGCAGCACAATTTGCCGCCGGTGATAGGGGGAGACATCAGGGCCCGGCTCGGCGGTCAGAAGCGTGAAGGCCTCCCCAACGTCCGGATTGGAACGGGCCAGGCCGGCAATGCCGAGCAGTCCCCCGGCGGACGGCGTGAACAGCCATCGATCCTTTCGCTTTTGCCCGGGGTCCGCGGGAACGGTGTATTCATAAAATCCGTCGGCGATGACCAGGCATCGGTCGCGCGTAAAATTGCGGCCTTCCGATTTCAGATTGTAGAGCGGCTTGCCATGGGCTGCAGGCCAGCTCCAGCGGCGGACCACCATTTCAAGTCCATTCTCACCTGGCCGGACGATGGGGCCTGGATCGGTAATATGGATGTCGCGCGGTTCAAGGTTGGGAATAGCTTCGGGGAAGCTCAGCTGATTTCCCATGTCGGCAAACAACTGACGGATGGCATCGGTCCCCTTGTGCAGCCGATAGAGATTGCACATCGCCTATTCCTCGCCGCCCCAACGCCAACGCCATCCGCCGCGAGTCGTGCGGGCAGTGATTGCGATTAAAAGCGCCGCGGCGGGGAAAACAACCGCGAGGGTCAGCCACCAGCGTTCTCCCGCCCAGACGGCCGCACCAATCACGATGGCGAGAAAGCCTATCATGATCACCCAACCCTGCCAGGCGATGGGGAGCCCCGCGCCATAGCCATAACGCTTTGGGGCGAACCACTCGGGACCTTGGGCCATCTCATTTCTCCTTCGGAGGCCGTCCGCGGCGGGCAGGGCGCGGAGCGTCGAGCTTGACGCCCCGGTCCTTTAGCGCCTCGCGAAGGAGGCATTCGACTTCGGCGTTGACCGAACGGAGATCGGCGGCGGCGCAGCGCTCGACCGCCGCCCAAAGGGCGGGATCGACCCGGAGCGGGTAAGCCTTGCGTTCGCCGGTCACCGCCGACCCTTATTGGTAGAGCGTGCCGGTATTGACGACCGGCTGGGTATCGCGTTCGCCGCACAAGACGACCATCAAGTTGGACACCATCGCCGCACGGCGCTCGTCGTCGAGCTCGACGACATTCTTTTCGCTGAGCTGCTCTAGCGCCATTTCGACCATCCCTACCGCGCCGGCGACCAGCGTCTGGCGAGCGGCGACCACCGCCTGGGCCTGTTGGCGGCGAAGCATCGCGCCCGCGATTTCGGTCGCATAGGCGAGGTGAGTGAAACCGCATTCGTCGATGGTGATCCCGGCGACGGCGAGACGGGCGATCAACTCCTTGCGAAGTTCGGCGCCGACTTCATCGTGATGGCCGCGAAGCGTCACCTCGAGATGTTCGAAGTCGTCATAAGGATAACGTGAGCCAATGGTCCGGATTGCGGCTTCAACCTGCACGCGGACAAACTCCTTATAGTCGTCGACGTCGAACAGGGCCTGAGCGGTGTCGACCACGCGCCATACGATCTGCGCCGCCATTTCAATCGGGTTGCCGCGCAAATCGTTGACCTTGATCTTGTCGCTGATGAAATTGTTGGCCCGGACCGAAACCTTTCTGCGCATCAGCCAGGGCAAGACCCAGCGAAGGCCGGTCGAACGGTCGGTACCGGAATAAGCGCCGAACAGGGTGATGGCCGCAGCCTGGTTGGGCTGCAGCATATAAAAGCCGCCGGCCACGAACAGCAGAACGACCGGCGCGATGATCACGGCAATCAGCGCAACAACCGAAAAATTGTCGCTGGCCAACTGAACAATGCCGTAAATCTGGGCGGCTGCGGCCAGCAGCAAAACCAGCAGCATGACATAACCGCTCGCGGTGGATGCCGAGCGTTCGCGGCTGCTGTTCAGCGCGAAAACTTTGGGTTCAACCATATGTGCCTCCCTTTAATTGATATCACATTAATATCATCCTTGCGCAAGATCAATGGAAATCGGTAGGACGTTGGCATGAGCTGGAAATTGATGATCCACGGCGGGTGCGGAGCGATGCGCCCGGAGTCCGTGTCGGCGAGCCAGGAAGAGTTGGCACGCTCCGGCCTTCATGCCTCGCTCGATGCGGGCGAGGCGATTTTGGCGGCGGGCGGCAACGCGCTCGATGCGGTTGAGGCAGCGGCACGCGTGCTGGAGGAAGATTCCTCATTCAATGCCGGGTGTGGAAGCGTCTTGACTTCGGATGGCATCGCGGAGCTCGATGCGGCGATCATGGACGGCCGCGACCGACGAGCGGGAGCGGTAGCGGGAATGCGCACAACTCGATCGCCAGTCGGCGCCGCGCGAGCGACGATGGAGAAAAGCCCCCATGTGCTGCTGACCTATGACGGTGCGGATCGGTTCGCGCGCGAGCAAGGTCTAGAGCAAGTCGACAATCGCTGGTTTGTCACGCCCCAGCGCAAGGCCCAGCTGGACAAGGTGATGGCGGCCGGCGGCGCATTTGATGCCGACATCAAATATGGGACCATCGGCGCGGTCGCGTGCGACCGGCATGGCCACGTGGCTGCGGCTACTTCGACCGGGGGTCTGACCGCCAAGCGATGGGGCAGAATCGGCGATTCGCCGCTGATTGGCGCGGGGACTTATGCCGACGACCGGTCGGCCGCGGTCAGCGCCACGGGGCTGGGCGAAGCCTTCATCCGGGCAAGTGCCGCGCACGAGCTTTGCGCCAGAGTCCGGATTGCCGGAGAATCGCTCCAGGCCGCGCTCGATGCGGTTCTGATCGATGTGAAGGAATTGGGCGGCACGGGCGGGCTGATCGCGGTCGGGCCTGATGGAGAGGCGGCCTGGGGATTCACCACGCCCGGCATGTATCGAGGCGTGGCCGGCCCCGACGGGCGCGTCGTCGCAATCTACGCCGATTGATCCTGGCGATAGGGAAGCGCTTCACGAGCCCAGCTCATCTCTCGAGCTATCGCTTCGCGCTCACCGGAGAGGAAACGCGCGACGGCTTGCCGAAAAGCGGGGTCGGGCAGGTAATGGACCGAGGTTGTCAGGACCGGCTCATAGCCTCGCGCCAGCTTATGCTCGCCCTGCGCGCCCGCCTGGACACAGGCGATTTGGTTGGCGATCGCCCACTCGATGGCGCGGTAATAACTAAGTTCGAAGTGAAGGAATGGCGCTTCACGAGACGCGCCCCAGTAACGGCCATAAAGGATGTCGCGTCCGACGAAGTTCAACGCTCCGGCAATCGGCTTTCCGTCTGAAAGCGCGAGGAAGAGAAGCGCCAACTCTCCCATCGCCGCTCCGACCCGGTCGAAGAACGCCCGCGTCAAATAGGGTCGCCCCCATTTCCTCGACCCGGTATCCTGGTAGAAATTCCACATTGCATCCCAATGCGGCGCCTCAATCTCGGGCCCGCGCAATTCAATAATCTCTAGTCCTTCGCACGCGCTGGCGCGCTCCTTTCGGATTGCCTTGCGCTTGCGGCTGGAAAGTCGCCCAAGGAAGTCGTCGAAGCTTTCATAGCCGCGGTTGAGCCAGTGATACTGAATGCCGTGGCGGCGGAGCCAGCCTCGCGCATCGGCCAGCCGGGCTTCATCGTCAGTCAGGAAATTGATGTGCGCGGAAGACAGGCCGTTCTGCACCGTTACCGTTTCCAGTGCGGTGAGGAGCGCGTAGCGGTCCGGCCCCAGCAGCCGCGATCCTGGGCATGGCGTGAATGGCACCGCGACCTGGAGCTTGGGATAATATGACCCGCCCGCCCTCTCCCAGGCATCGGCCCAGCCATGATCGAAAATATATTCGCCCTGGCTGTGAGTCTTCAGATAGGCGGGCGCGGCAGACGTGATCTTCCCCGCGCGATCGACCAGGATCGGCAGGGGGGTCCAGCCGGTGCTTTCCCCCACACTGCCCGACTCTTCCAGCAGGGCGAGAAATGCGTGGCTGAGAAACGGATCGTCCTCGCCCGCAATCGCATCCCACTCAGCCGCAGCAAGAGCGGATACTCCCCCGGCAATCCGGGCAACGATGTCAGCTTCGCGGTCGGCCATCACCTTCCCAGATAGGAGCATCCGCGTGAATTTGCGCTGTCCGTCCTTGATCGGGCGTTTGGACGGTCCAGCTATAAACCGGGATATCCGAGCGGGCGCGGGCAACCCATGGTTTGCCGAGCGCAGTAACTTCCACCGCGACGAAATCGGGATGGGCGATGGCCATCGCCCACCAGCGCCGCCATCTCGGCAAGCTGTCGCGAATCACCAGGCCGCGCCGAACCTCGGGCCAATTGGTCTTGAGCAGGCGCGAAACGCGCGGGTCGAAACTCATGATCCCGAACGGTCCGGCATAGCCGGTCAACGCCTGCCGCAGAGCGGCAACCCATCGCCAGATATCATCCTGGACCTTTACCTCCAAAAGCAGGGGCACACGCCCGCCGACCAAACTCAAGAGCGAAGCGATGGTTGGAACCGGGCCATCGCCAACGTGCAAACGGACGATGTCCGCGATCGTCAACTCCGCTATAACCAGCGAGACGCCGCACATGCGCCGAGCGTCGCGGTCGTGGAAGACGATTATCTGCCCATCGCGGGTCAGCCTTAAATCGCATTCGATCCCAGCACCGAATTCAAGCGCGGCCGCGAAGGCGATCAGGCTGTTCTCGGGAAATTCCGGCCCATGCAGCCCGCGATGCGCGAAGCCGGCGGGACCGGGCCAAAGGGGATCGTGCCCTCGCGGATCAGGCGCGGATCTTGACGACCGCATCCACCTCGACCGCGACGCCCAGGGGAAGGACGGGAACGCCGACCGCAGAGCGGGCGTGGCGCCCCGCTTCGCCGAACACGTCCTGCATCAACTCCGACGCGCCGTTGGCGACCTTGGGCTGGTCGGTGAAGTCGCCGTGCGAATTGACGAACACGCCGAGCTTGACGATCCGTTCAACCCGGTCGAGCGAGCCGAGCGCATTGCGGAGCTGGGCCAGCAGCATGATGCCGCAACGGCGCGCAGCGGCCTGGCCAGCCTCCACATCCATGGTCTCACCCAGACGGCCCCTGATAAGGCCGCCATCCTCGGCAAAACTAATCTGTCCCGAAACATGCAGAAGGCCATTGGCCTCGACATATGGAACGTAACTGGCGACGGGCGCGGCGGCTTCGGGAAGGGTGATGCCGAGTTCGGCGAGGCGATTGTCGATGCTCATGCGTGTCGCCTCAACACTCGAAGGGTGCCCGGGTCAACCCTTGCGCTCCACCGCGAAGCCGGCCCAGCTCTGGTTGGTCGGCATCAGCTCGAGCGCGTTGATGTTGACGTGAGGCGGTTGAGTAGCGACCCAAAAAATGGTGTCGGCGATGTCATCGGCGGTCATCGGGTCCATGTTGGCGTAGAGCGTGTCGCTCGCAGCCTGGTCTCCGCCGGTGCGGACCAATGTGAATTCGGTTTCGACCATGCCCGGCTCGATCGAGGTC
Organism: uncultured Alphaproteobacteria bacterium; assembly: GCA_963750385.1. Taxonomy (GTDB): domain Bacteria; phylum Pseudomonadota; class Alphaproteobacteria; order Sphingomonadales; family Sphingomonadaceae; genus Sphingomicrobium. The sequence goes on from CAVVQJ010000009.1 coordinate 470,878, forward strand.
ACTCGAACGCCAGTACCGGCCAGGTCGCAGCGCAGGCCAAGGCTGAATTGCCGGACGAACGCCTTCGAGCCGGCGTAAACCGCGCCGCCTCGATAGGGATAGGTCGCCGCGACCGACGACAGGTTGATCACCGCGCCCTTGCGCTGGATGAGGCCGGGAAGAAGCAAGCGCGTCAGGCTGACGAGGCCGGATATATTGGTGTCGATGACCGTGTCGAGCCCGGATTGCTCAGCTTGTTGCAACGGGTTCATCGGCGGGGCGAGCCCGGCGTTGTTGACCAGCAAATCTATGGAGCGAAACTCTTCGGGAAGTTCGGCGAGCGCCGAGTCGAAATCGCCTTGCTGTCGCATGTCGAGTTCCAGCGGGCTGAATGTCTCGCCAAGCTCGGCTGACAACGCGCCAAGCCGGTCGCGGCGGCGCCCGCTTCCCACGACCCGCCAGTTTGCCGCAACGAATTTGCGCGCGGTGGCAGCGCCGATGCCGGCAGTGACGCCCGTAATGAAAGCGGTCTTGGTCATTTTTCTTCCAGTCGTTCCATGATCCAGTCGCAAGCGGTCGGCCAATCGTCGATGCGGGCGTGGGCGTGCTCGGCGGCGGGTACCGCCGGGGCCAGGCGAGGTTCGGCCACCATGTGAAGCCGGTGAACCTCCGGCGCATGTTTCGCTACTGAGGCGTGATGGACGGGCAAGTCGTCGACGAACGCCGTCCGGCTGGCCGCGTAACGCTCGATCAGCGCCCTCGCGGGCACGCCCTTGCCGCCTTGATTGCACACTACTTCATGCCGGATGCCGTGCTTGGCAAGCTGGTCAACCCGCCACGGATGGGCTTCGTCACCAAGGTTGGTGAGGACGACGATATCCGCAATCTCGCCGATCCGGCCCAGCGCCTCGACGGCGCCAGGGACGAGCGTCTGACGATGCATTTGCTGGCGGAAAAACTGGTCGAGCAAAGGCCAGACACGATCCTCGAGCACCGCCTCGCCGCTCGCCAGCTCGGTCATGGCGCCGCCGAAGCTTCCGGTTTCGAAGGCGAAGCGGATGCCATGCGCCTCGCCCAGCCAGTCATCGAAATGCGACACCATGTGAAGCAGCACCTCGTCGCAATCGGTGATCAGCAGCGGCCGGTTCATCGATCCAGTTCCGTGCGAGCGGCAATAAGCGCCTCGGGCTTGCAGCCGACGGCTGCGGCGACGTCGATCAGGTCCGGCTCATGACTTTCGAGGAAGGCCAGGACAGCCGCCAAAAGGCTGCGTTCTGCCAGTCGGGCGCGAATCCCGTCCGGGGACAGGCCGGTCAGGTCGAGGAACCGCCGCGCGCGCCGCTCGTCTGAAAGGGTCGCCGCGAGTGCGCTCAGCGCCAGCGCCTCGGCGTCATTTGTGGTCGGACTCAACATCGCCTATCTTGGGTGGGTAGTTTCGAGGGGTATCGCTTGGCCAAGATCCTGGTTGTCGAGGACAACGCCCTCAACATCAAGTTGTTCTGTGACCTGCTGACCGCGCACGGCCATGAAACCGAACCCGTGCTGGACAGCCGCGACGCGATCGACGCCGCGCGCGCCTTCCATCCCGACCTGGTCATCACCGACATCCAGTTGCCCCACATCACCGGCATCGAACTGATGGAGATGATGCGCGCCGATGACGAGTTGAAGACCGTCCCGATCATGGCGGTGACCGCCTATTCGGCGGCGGGCGATGATGAGCGGATCAAGGCGGCGGGTGCGCAAGCCTATGTGGCCAAGCCGATTTCGGTGCTGCGCTTTGCCGAGACGGTCAACCAGCTTCTGGAAGCGGGACCGCTTGGAAAGGAATCGGGCGGCGCCGTCGCCGGAGCCGCCCCGATTGAGGAATAGGCTGTAGCCCGGACGAGCCGGGGAATGGCCTATTTTATTTTGGCCTCTTTGAAGTCGACATGTTTGCGCACGACGGGGTCGTATTTGCGAAACGACATCTTCTCGGTCGTGTTGCGCGGGTTCTTCTTGGTGACATAGAAAAAGCCCGTGTCGGCGGTGCTGACGAGCTTGATCTTGACGGTTGCCGGCTTGGCCATCGGACAAATCCCGAAAACTGTAAAAAAGGAAAGGCGGGCCTTCCGGCGCCGCCCGAACCCGCGCCCAATGCCGAGCATGGGCATTTTTGTCAAGGCGCAACACGGCGGCCACACTACTTTGACTCCCCGTTAACCAATTTGAGCGACGCTTGGCCGGTGAACGGAGAATCACCCATGCCCGCCCGCGATTCGCTCAATATCGTCCGCAGCCGCATTGGCGAACGCATCGCGGAAATCGAAGATCGCATCGCCCGCCTGAAGCCGGTCGACATTTGCGCCCGGATGGAGGCTATCCGCGCGATGGCGTCCGAACATGGGTTTGCGGCGCTGGAAGGTCTCGCCGATTATGGCGCCCACCATGCGTTGATGCCCGGTTATGCCCAGGCGACCCGAGCATGCCTTGAACATATGGATGAGGCATTGCTGAGTTCCGACGGTCCCCACGACCGCGAATCGATCCTCGCCGCGCTTGCGTTGAGGCTGCACTAGGCACCTCAAGCCGCTTCGCGCATTTTAGCGGGGCGATGCGCGCTTTCTCCCAGCTTCTCGACGATCTCGTCTACACTCGATCGCGCAACAGCAAGCTCAGGCTGATCAGCGATTATCTCAGGGAAACTCCCGATCCCGACCGGGGGATCGCGCTTGCCGCTCTGACGGGGACGCTCGATATTCCGGCGGTCAAGCCAGCCGCGGTTCGTGCCCTCGCCGAAGATCGCATCGACCCGGTGCTGCTTCGGATGAGCCGAGATTATGTCGGCGACATGGCCGAGACGGTCTCGCTGCTCTGGCCGACGGACGGCGAGCGATGCGAGATCGACGACGGAAGCATCCGCATCGCCGATGCCGTTGACCGGCTGAGGCTGGCGAGCAAGGCGCAGGCTCCCGCCGAACTTGCGACCATGCTCGACAGCCTCGACGCGTCGGGCCGCTTCGCCCTTCTCAAGCTGGCCACGGGCGCGCTGCGGGTGGGAATTTCAGCGCGGCTCGCGAAGCAGGCGCTGGCCAACGCATTCGGGCTGGACGTCGAGCAGGTCGAGGAAGTCTGGCACGGGCTGAAGCCGCCTTACGCCGAGCTGTTCGATTGGGGCGAAGGCCGTGCGCCACAGCCGACGACGAAGGATGTTCCTGTGTTCCGCCCCTTCATGCTGGCCCATCCACTCGACAATAGTCGGGTCTGCCTCGATGACTATGCCGCCGAGTGGAAATGGGACGGGATTCGAATTCAGCTGGTTCATGCCGGCGGGGACACCAGACTTTATAGCCGCACCGGCGACGATATATCCGGAAGCTTTCCCGATATCGCCGAAGCGTTCACCGAAAGCGCGGTTCTCGATGGGGAACTGCTTGTCCGCGGGGAGGCGCAAGGGGCAGAGACGCATGGCGGCTCGGCGGCCAGTTTCAACGCGCTTCAGCAGCGGCTCGGCCGAAAAAATGTCAGCGCCAAAGTGCAGGGTCAGTATCCCGCCTTCGTCCGCCTCTATGACGTGCTGTTCGACGGCGAAGAGGATCTGCGCGGCCTGGCATGGACCGAGCGTCGCGCACGGCTGGAATCCATCGTCGATCGGCTTGATCCGGAGCGGTTCGACCTGTCGCGACTGATCGAGGCGGTCAGCTTCGAAGCACTGGAGGAAATGCGGGCGGGCGTTCGCGACGAGGGCGTCGAAGGGATCATGCTGAAGAGGCGCGATAGTCCTTATGTCGGCGGCCGCAAGACCGGTCTTTGGTACAAATGGAAACGCGACCCGCTAACCGCCGACTGCGTGCTGATGTACGCCCAGCGCGGGTCGGGAAAACGGTCGAGCTACTATAGCGATTATACCTTCGGATGCTGGGCGGAAGGCGGCGAACTGCTCCCCGTGGGCAAAGCCTATTTCGGTTTTACCGACGAGGAATTGAAATGGCTCGACCGCTTTGTGCGGGGCCATACGTTGAACCGGTTCGGGCCGGTTCGTGAGGTGGAAAAGTCGCTGGTTCTCGAGGTCGCATTCGATTCAATCCACGCCAGCAAGCGCCACAAATCAGGTCTTGCCATGCGATTTCCCCAAATCAGCCGTGTCCGAACCGACAAGCCCGCAAGCGAGGCCGATCGGATCGAGACCTTGCTGGCGCTTGTCACATGAGGTTCGGCCGCTAGGCTGAGCCGGCACTCAACCAGGGGGATTCTCATGATCCGAGCCATCGCCGCGATCGCCGCAATGCTGGCGGCCACGGCCGCCTACGCTGAAACCTATGCGATCCAAGCGGGAAGGGTGATCGTCGATGCCTCGAAAACGCCGCGCGGACCCTCGACGGTGATCGTCGAAAACGGGCGCATCGCCGGCATAGAGGATGGAGCGACCGCGCCGGCCGGGGCAACCGTCGTCGACCTGCGATCGAAAACGGTGATGCCTGGGCTGATCGATGTCCATGTCCACCTCACGTCGCGCTCGGGCGAACCGTGGTACCAGTCGATCACGCCCAAATATTCGAGTGCCTATGCCGCCACCGTCGGCCTGTCGAACGCCCTCGTCATGGCCCGCGCGGGCTTCACCACCGTGCGCGACCTCGGCGGCCCGATGGATGCGTCGACCGCGATGCGCGATGCGGTGCGCGAAGGGAGCTTCTCGGGTCCGCGCATCTTGGTTTCGGGCCCCGCACTGTCGATGATCGGCGGCCATGGCGACGATTCAGTCGGCCTGAACCCCGCGTTGGCCGACGCGGTCAACGCGCAAGGCCAGATCGGCGTCTGCACCGGCGTCGATGAATGTTCGCGGGCCGTGCGCAGGATCGCTGCCGCGGGAGCGGACGTCATCAAGTTTCACGCAACGGGCGGTGTCCTCGACCCGGGCGCGCTTGGGCTGGAGCAGCATTTCTCCGATGCCGAGATGAAGGCGATCGTCGACACGGCTCATTCGCTGCACCTCAAGACCGCGGCCCACGCCCACGGCGCGCGCGGAATCCTTGCGGCGGTTCGGGCAGGGGTGGATTCGATCGAGCATGGCACGTTCATCGATGATGCTGGGATCAAGGCGATGAAGGAGCGCGGCACGACCTTTTCGGCCACGCTGATGGCTTATGGCGGGCTGCAATTATATATTGGTAAGGGCATTTACACGCCCAACAGCGAAGAGAAGGCACGGCAGACGCTGGGCGTGTGGGGCCAGGGGTTGAGCAAAGCCTATAAAGCTGGCGTGAAGATTGCGCTCGGCACGGACGCCGCCGTCTTCCCGCATGCCCGGGCGGCCGAGGAATTGGGCCTGATGGCTTCGAAGGGCGGGATGAGCCCAAGGGACGCACTGATCGCGGCGACCAAGGGTGGGGCCGACCTGCTCGACCTCGAACGGGAAACCGGAACGCTCGATAGCGGCAAGTCCGCGGACCTGATCGCGGTTGAGGGCGATCCACTGGTCGATCCAGCCGCCGTGACGCGAATTGCCTACGTCATGGTGATGGGGAAGCCGGTCCCGCTGAAGTGAGAGGCTTGTCGAGCACGACAAACTCAAGGTCGTCGCGACGCGGAAGCCCGAAGCGCGGATCGGTAGCAGGGAACGGCCGTCGCTCACCGGTTTGCGCATAGCCTCGGCGCTCGTACCAAGCGATCAACTCCGAACGCTGGGCAATGACGGTCATTTCAATTCGTTTGGCGCCGAACCGCGAAATGGCATGGTCTTCCGAAGCGGCAAGCATCAGCCGGCCGATTCCCGTTGCCTGATGTTCGGGGTCGACCGTGAAGAGGCCGAGATAGGTGAGGCCATCGCCCCGATCCACCAGGGAAACGCAGGCGGCAATCCCCTCGCCATCGCGAAGAATGAGAAGGGAATGGGACGGATCGGAGAGCATCGCCGCCAATGCTTCCAGGTCCGTACGTTGGCCGCCGAGGAGGTCGGCTTCGTGGGTCCAGCCGAGCCTGGCGCTGTCGCCGCGATAGGCCCGCTCGACCAGCGCGTGGAGCGCCGGAAGGTCTGAAGGCATGGCCAATTCAAGGTGCATGCCCGCTTCTTGCCCGATTGCCGCCCCACGAAAAAGCCCGCCCGGACGGGTCCGGACGGGCTCAATCTTTCAGCTGGCCGAAGCTCAGGCCTAAATCGGCTGCAGGTTCACCGCGGCATATTTGCCGCGACGGTCGACCTCAATGTCGAATTCAAACCGGTCGCCCTCGTTGATCGTCGGCAGACCAGCGCGCTCGACCGCCGAGATATGGACGAAGGCATCGGGCTGCCCGTCGTCACGGCTGATGAAGCCGAAGCCCTTCATGGCGTTGAAGAACTTGACGGTTCCCTGTGCTTTTTCGCCGGTTAGCTGGCGCTGCGGCCCGCCCCCACCGAAGCCACCCTCGCGGCCGGCTTCGCGCGGCGCTGCCGATCGAACGACTTCCATCGGCTCGCCCTCGATCTTGAGGTCGGTTGCCGAGATGCGTCCGCCGCGATCGACCAGCGTAAAGCCGAGCGGTTGGCCGTCGGCGAGGTCGGTCAGGCCTGCCTGCTCGACTGCCGAAATATGTACGAACACATCCTCGCCGCCATCGTCGCGCACGATGAAGCCGAAGCCCTTCTGCGGGTTGAAGAATTTGACAACGCCATTGCCTTCTCCAACGACTTGGGGGGGCATTCCGGCGCCGCCGCTACGGAAACCGCCACCGCCACCGGCGCCACCGCCGCCGCGAAAGCCTCCGCCTGCCCGCCGCCGCCGCCGCCGCCGTAGCCGCCACCGCTGCGATAGCCGCCACCGCCGCCACCGGGGCGATCGCCATAGCCGCCGGCGGCGCCGCCAAAGGCCGGTCGTTCACCGAATCCTCCGCGGTCGAATCCGCCACCAAAGCTCTCGTCACCACCACCAAAACCGTCGCGCTTGTCACGGCCGCGACCACCGCGGTCACCCTTACGCCCTCGATCGAAACCCATGTAGAAATCCAAACTCTTAAGTGCCCCAAATCGAAGAACCAACGCGCTGGGCCCATGGCGCAACCGGCCGCACACGCCGAAACCACCGGCGCGCACCGGGCGAGTCCTTACAGGAAAATCGGCGCTTATCCTAGTGATTCGATGGTTAAGACTGGCAAGCGCGCCTCCGATGGGCCTAGAGGAGAGGAAATCACAACCGTCACCGCATGTTCAGGCGGCGGCGGCCATATGAACCGGGACTATCATGGCGATCCATTTTCACGAAGATGACCTTCCGTCGGCCGACCTTTTCGCTCCGGGCGCCGCGATCGCGGTCGATACCGAAGCGATGGGCCTCGTTCCCGGCCGCGACCGGCTCTGCCTGGTCCAGCTGTCCGACGGATCGGCTGACGAGCATCTGGTCCGGTTCGGCCCCGACAGCGACTATGCCGCGCCGAATCTGAAGGCGCTGCTGGGCGATTCGGATCGGCTGAAGCTGTATCATTTCGCTCGGTTCGATGTGGCCATCCTGCGCGCCTACCTCGGTATCATGGCGGCGCCGCTCTACTGCACCCGCACCGCATCGAAGCTTATTCGAACCTATACCGACAGGCATGGCCTGAAAGAACTGGTCAAGGAAATGCTGGGCACGGACCTTAGCAAACAGCAGCAGACCAGCGATTGGGGAGCGCCGGAAATCAGCGAGGCGCAGCGCGAGTATGCCGCGAGCGACGTGCGATACCTGCACCGTCTCAAGGAACAGCTCGACGTGCGACTGACCCGCGAGAATCGTGTCGAACTGGCCCAGGCCTGCTTCGATTTCCTGCCCGCCAGGGCGCTGCTCGACCTGGCCGGCTGGGCCGAGGCCGACATTTTCGCGCATGGATGATGCGGGACCATCAGTGTCAGAGGCGGCGAACCGAGACCGCGCCATCAAGCGCCATTGGGCCGAGCCGGGTAGCCGGCACGACGCGGTCGTCACGGCCACCAAATACGGCCTGCCGATCGTCATCGGTGGTCTGATCCTGCTGCTGGCAATTGCTCCCTTCGACAAGCGCGGGGACGTCAGCTTCATCCTCGACAAGAACAAGGTCGACCAGGCGCAGGAGCGGATGCGCGTCGAGAATGCCCGCTATGTCGGCGAGGACAACCATGGCCAGAGGTTCGTGATCGTCGCCGACCGCGCGGTCCAGCCGACCAGCAGCGTGCCGGTTGTGGCGATCGAGGGGATGCGCGCCCAACTCAATTTGGCGAAGGGACCGCTGACCATCGCCGCGCTTCGCGGGCGCTATAATCTGGAACAGGAATGGGTGCGGATCGACGGCCCGGTGAGCGTCGCCGGATCCGGCGGCTACCGGCTTGCGACGCGCGACGTGACGGTCGACCTCGACAAGCGTAACCTCGTGTCGAGGGGGCCAGTGAGCGGATCCATGGAGCTGGGCCAGTTCCAGGCCGGCCAGCTCAGGGCCGATCTGGATGCGCGCACCGTCAGCCTCGAAAAGGGAGTGCGCTTGAAAATATACCAGGGGGCGGTCAGATGAGCCGGATGAACAGCAAGCCGATAATTGCCTTTGCGGCATTTGCCGCAGCGTCGCTCGCCTCTGGCATGGCGTGGGCGCAAAGCGGCACGTCGGCGTTGAAAGGCCATAATACCAGCGCTCCTGTCGATATTTCCGCGGATCGGGCCGAAGCCCAGGATCGCGCCGACCGGGCGATCTTTGCAGGCAATGTCATCGTGAAGCAGGACGAGCTGACCCTGCGGACCGCTCGCCTGACGCTTGCCTATGCCAGTACGAGCGGCAAGCTGGACATCAACCGAATCGACGCCAGCGGTGGCGTGGTCGTCACCAGCCCAAGCGAAACCGCACGCGGAAATTTTGCCGTCTACGACCTCAACGAAGGCCTGATCACCATGATCGGCAACGTCCGGTTGGAGCGACAAGGCTCGTACCTCAGCGGGGCGCGGTTGACGATCGACCTCGATACCGGACGGGCGGTGATGGATGGCGGAGTTCGTGGCGTGAATCAGGCGGGCGGCCGGGTCACGGGCCGGTTCACGGTCCCGCAGCGCAAAAACTGAACGCCATGAACGAAGTCACCGACCTTCGATGGCCCGGCGACCGCGGTCGCTCAAGCGTTTCGCGGGCTCGAAGTACGCTCGATCGCGAAGAGCTATGACCGGCGTACCGTGCTGCACGACGTCTCGTTGCACGTTGAGCGAGGCGAAGTCGTCGGGCTGCTTGGCCCCAACGGCGCCGGCAAGACGACCAGCTTTTATTCGGTGATGGGGCTGGTCAGACCCGATGCCGGCCGGATTTTCCTCGACGGGCGCGACATCACCCATTTGCCGATGTACCGGCGCGCCATCCTTGGCCTTGGCTATCTGCCCCAGGAAACTTCTATTTTTCGCGGATTGACGGTCGAGCAAAACATCCTGTCGGTCCTGGAGATCGCCGAGCCAAACATGGAAGCGAGGGCCGCACGGCTTGAAAAGCTGCTCGACGAGTTCGGGCTGACAGACCTTCGCGATTCACCGGCCATGGCGCTGTCGGGCGGTGAACGGCGACGGTGCGAAATCGCACGGTCGCTGGCGGCCGAACCCTCGATCATGCTGCTCGACGAGCCGTTCGCGGGGATCGACCCAATTTCGATCAGCGACATTCGCGAGCTGGTCATCGAGCTGAAGCAGCGCGACATCGGGGTGCTGATCACCGATCACAATGTCCGCGAGACGCTGGATATCGTCGATCGGGCCTGCATCATCTACGATGGCCAAGTGCTGTTCGAGGGAACTCCTCAGGCGCTGGTCGCCGACGAGAATGTCCGGCGACTGTATCTGGGCGAGAGCTTTGCGCTCTAGCGCGACGGGGTAACAGCCATGGGGCTTGGCCCGCGCATCGACATTCGCGTTTCGCAGCAACTGGTCATGACCCAGCAGCTGCAGGCTGCGATCAAGCTGCTGGCGCTGAGCAACCTCGAGATCGAAGCCGTGATCGCCGAGGAGTTGGCCAAGAACCCATTGCTCGAAGCTCGGCCCGGCGAGGACGCCCCCGGCGAAGGCGTCATCATCCGGGAAGATCGCGAGACCGGCGACGATGCCAAGGACCCGACCGGCTCGGACGAACTGATCGGCAAGCTGGCGGGCGCCGATGACGGTCCAGTCGACATCGACTGGCGCGAGACGGCGCTGGAAACCGACAGTTACGCCGACGTCGGCCCGCCCTCCGGCGGTGACCAGGCATTTGATTTCGACCGGCTGGAAGCGAGCGAGGATGGGCTGGCCGAACATCTTTTGGCCCAGCTTCATGGAACGGGCGGGACGACCGGCCGGCTCGCCGAGGCTATCGTCCACGAGCTGGAGGAAACCGGCTATCTCGACACGCCGTTGCGGGTGATCGCCGAAGAGGTGGGCGCCAGTCCGAAGGAAGCGGAAGACGCACTCGCTCTTGTGCAGTCGCTCGATCCGCCGGGGATCGCTGCGCGCAGCCTGGAGGAATGCATCGCGCTGCAGGCCAAGGCGATCGACCGCTACGATCCGGCGATGGCGCGGCTGATCGCCAACCTCGATTTGCTCGCCAGGGGGCGAATGGCCGATCTCCGACGGATTTGCGGGGTCGATGAGGAGGACCTGGCCGACATGGTGCGCGAACTGCGGACCTATGACCCAAAGCCTGGGTGCCGCTTCGTTACCAAGGAGCCGGAGGCGATCACTCCCGACCTGTTCGTCCGGCGCAGCAATGTTGGCTGGACGGTCGAATTGAACAACGCCGCCACTGCCCCGGGTACTCGTCAACCGTCGCTATCACGCCGAGTTGAAGCGCGGCCCCCAGGACAAGGCGTCAAAGGCCTGGCTGAGTGACAGCCTGGCCAGCGCCAACTGGCTGGTGAAAGCGCTCGACCAGCGGGCGCGGACCATCGTCAAGGTGGCGAGCGAAATCGTGAAGCAGCAGCAGGGCTTCTTCGAGGGAGGCGTGTCGGCGCTTCGACCGCTGACGCTGGCCAAGGTGGCGGAGGCGATCGAAATGCATGAATCGACCGTCAGCCGGGTTACCTCGAACAAATATCTCGCCTGCGACCGGGGGATGTTCGAGCTCAAATATTTCTTCGGATCGGGAGTCTCGTCGGACAGCGGGGAGGGCGCGGCGGCAGAAGCGGTCAAGGCCGCGATCCGCGACATCATCGAAGCGGAGACCGAAGTGCTGAGCGACGATTCCATCGCTACTCAGCTCAAGCAGCGCGGAATGGACGCGGCGCGGCGGACCGTCGTCAAATATCGCGAGGCGATGGGGATCGGCTCCTCGATCCAGCGGCGGCGGCAACGGAAGATGGCCGCGGGTTAGCGCGCGCGCGCGCGACCGTAGGTCCCGCTCAGTCTGCCCTTGATCCAGTCTCCCAGCAGCCGGAAGTAGCCATCGGCCACGCGCGTATAGGTCCGCGTTCCGTCGGCCGCCTGGGTGAATTCGACGATCCCGTGATCTGTGTCGGGGAAGCTGTAGATAGTCAGAGGGGAGCCCTTGGCCCTCGCCTCTTGCAATGCCGCAAGCGTTGCTTGGGGCGGCGCCTCGCGATCGGCCTCCGCCAGGACCCAGAGTTGCGGCACCTTGAGCTTGGCCAGTACAGGCCGGCTGTCATAGTTCCAGATCAGCTCGACGTTATCGAACACCGCCGCGCCGACGCGGCGAAGATCGGCCTCGCTTTCGCGCAGGACATCGCCCGTGAACTCGCCCTGGATTTGGCCGAACCAAGGCTTGGCTGCATAGCGTCGCTTCACCTCTGCCAGCCGCTCGAAGCCGCTCGTAAACCGAGATTCGACCAGCGCTTCCGCAGCTTCGGCGACCTCGCGCGCCTGTGACAGGTCCGGTTCGCCATAACCCTTGACACGCATTTCGGTCAGGACCTGATCACGGTCCTCATCGATCGGACTGCCAATCAGGCCGAAGCCGACCGCGACGAAATCGGGTCTTGATCGGGCCGCGGCGAGCGGGGCAATCCAGCCGCCCTGGCTTCCGCCGAAGTAGCCGATCCGGTTGAACCGGCCGCCGGCCAGGCGGCGAGCTTCCGCCATCCCAGCCGCCGCGTCATCGGCCAGCAGCTCGAAATTCTGAGTATATTCGCCCTCCGACTTGCCGGTCCCGCGCTTGTCATAGGCAAACACGCTGATGCCCTGGGCAACCAGCATCAGCGGATAGGACCCGGCCAGCGGTGAGGTTCGCTCGGACCCGTGGACGAAGATCACCAGCGGATGCGAACCCGGTCCGGACGGCTCGAGCAGGGTTGCCCCCAGCTTGGCTCCGTGGCTCTGAAAGCTGGTCTCGCTGCTTTTGACTTCGACGGCCTTCCAGACGACCGACCGATTGCTGCTGACCAGCTTCCCTTCTTCGCACCGCAATTCAGCGCCATCGCCGCCGAGTGTGCCGCGCCTCCCGTCAATAAAGGCATAGCGATAGTCGCTTGGCCGGGATGTGATGACGACCTGCTCGCGGCCGTCGGGTGATTGGAATAAGCCGGTCGGACATGCACCGGGAGAAGCAAGGGCCGCGGCGGCCAGGAGCGGAAGCAACATCAACTGATCCTCGTCGTAACGACTACAGACGTAATCGGATGGCAGGCAAAATCAACCCGCGTTACAGGGTAATTCGCGCCCAGATCGGCAGATGGTCGCTTGCTTTGCGCGCCTCGGCGCTGGCGTGGACGCCGGCGGCCTCGATCGCCAGGCTATGGTCGACGATGATTCGGTCGAGCGCCGCGATCGGCCGGCGCGAATGGAAGCTGGGACCGGTCGGGGCGACGCGATAGCCACCGTTGAGCTCGTGATGAAAGCCGCCGGCATCGCGCCATTCATTTGTATCGCCCATCAGGATCGTCGGCATTTTTTGCGGCCGCCGATGAATCATATCAAGGATCGCGCGCATCTGCCGCCGCCGCCATAGGCCCGACAGGTCCAGGTGCATGCCAATGACTCGGACCGCCCGATCTCCGATCAGTAATTCGGCCATGACTGCGCCGCGCGGCTCCAGCGTCGGAAGGTCGAGCGCCGCAACATCGAGGATGCCGATGTGCGGCTTCACCAATAGGGCATTGCCGTGCCAGCCGAGGTTGCGGGTGTTGATCTTGAGCAGCCGCTCGGCATGCATTCCGCCGGGCAACATCTCGAACGCGCGTTTGTGCCGGACCCGGAAGGTAACCGGCTTGTACAGCCCATGCTCGTCGATCAGTTCATGCGGGACCGCCGCGCCGCGTCCGCCGATCCGCTTGTCCGCCTCCTGAAGCGCGACCACGTCGGCATCGATCTGCCGAAGCACTTCGAGTACCCGATCTGGCCTGCGCCGACGATCGGTCCCGATCGCCTTGCGCATATTATAGGAAGCGACGGTGAGCGTCGGCGGGACAAACATTGTGCGCTCAATAGCAGCGACTATGCGCGCTGCCGATAGCCCATGGCAACTTGCCTCGATTAAGCGGCGAGGCGTATCGGCGAGACCTCCGCGAGCAGGACGCCTAGGTATGCGTCAAGCTCTTCCGCGGCCGGTTCTGCGTTGGAGCCGTCGGCAACGTACAGCGCCGGCCCCCCCAGCACCCGTGCGCCGCAGGTGGCAAGCACAGTGCGCAGCTGCTGCTGCGCGATCCGCGTGCCCCAGCGCCCTACCGTGGCGCCGGTCACCGCGCATGGCTTGCCTCTCAGCCCCCGCCCAGGGTCGCGACTCAGCCAATCAACCAGGTTTTTCACCACCCCTGGCAGCGACTGATTATATTCGGGCGTGGCGATTAGCAGCACGTCGGCCTCGGCTACCGCTCGCCACAGGCGGGACACGCCGGCGGGGGCTGAGGGAGCTTCCAGATCCTCATTAAAGAGCGGTACGTCGCGCAGGCCTTCGAACAGTAGGAACGTGGCCTCAGCTGGCGCTCGCCCGGCCAGCTTGGCAAGCAGGCACTGGTTGATCGAGCCGTGGCGCAGGCTGCCGGAAATGGCGAGGATATTTGTCATGAGAGAGCTCCGATTTGAGTTAGGAACAGGTGCAGCGCGGCGAGGAACAAAGCGGCCGCCAGGGCGCGGTCGAGCCACAGGCGCCGTTCGGGCCGCTGTGCAAGGCGGGATAGCGCGCCACCCAGCAGCGCCCAGAGAAGCGAACATCCGACAGAAATGCCGGCCAGCAAGAAGAGCGCAGTCGCAGGAGACGCTTTCAGCGCTTGGGACCCCGCGGCGACCACGATCGTCAGCACCCAGGCGTTGGGGTTTAACCACTGGAGGGGAACAAGGGTCGCGGCGCTGCCGAGCGGCCGGACGGCCAAGTCCGGCTGACCGGCGCGCAACCAGAGACGGCCCGCGAGGGCCCCGAGCAGCAGCGAGCCCGTGGTGGCAATCCACGGCCCGGCGCGCTCGACAAACTCCATCGATGCCGCGGCGAGTGCCGTCGCCAGCATGACCGCGCTCCCCACCGCGATCGCAAGGATCGCCGGCGCCGCGCGGCGCACCCCGCCCGCCGCGGCTTGGGCCATGACGATGAAATTGTTCGGGCCCGGCGCGATCGTCGGGACGGCGATAATTGCAACGAGGGCGCCGAGCTGTTCCATATCCTGACGATATCGCGGCTATTTGGGTTTAACGCTATTCCCAAATTGGCTCAGCATGTTAGTCTCAAGCGAACATGCGTGACCTACCGCTTAACGGCCTGAGAGTCCTCGCAGCGCTGCTTGAAGCCGGCGGGGTCCGGGCGGCTGGGCGAGCTCTGCAGCTGAGCCCCTCGGTGGTGCATCGCCATTTGCGCGAGCTGGAAGCGCGGATCGGGACGCCGTTGACCGAACGGACCGGCAATCGGCTGCGCTTTACTGCCGCCGGGCAGCGGCTTGGACGGATTGCGGCCGAAACCTTGGGCGAACTGGCGGTAGGGGTGGAAGCGGCGCGCGAGGATCGACGGCCAAACGAGGTGGTGATCGCCACAACGGAATCCTTCGCCGCCAACTGGCTGCTTCCGCGGCTTGCGCGCTTCGAGCCGGGCCGCAGGCGCTTTACCATTTCACTCAAGACCGATCAGCGACTATCGCGGATTCCGGCCGACGCCGACTTGGCGATCCGCCTCGGTTCCTATGTCGACGAAGGCCAGCCCGCTTCGGAGCCTTTGATGGACGAGGTGATGGTGCCGGTGGTGGCGATCGATGTGGTGTCGGCCTTCAAGCAGCCCGAAAACGTTCTTGCCCTGCCACTGCTCCACGACCGCGACCCGCAAGTAAGCTGGCGGCGCTGGTGCGGTGCGGTGGGGGTCGATCCCGACCTCGCCCGCGCGGGCGCCCGAATGACATCGAGCGCACTCGTCCTTTCAGCGGCAGCGCTCGGTCTCGGCACCGCGCTCGCCCGGAGGCGCTTGGCGGAATTCGACCTGGCGTCGGGCCGCCTGGTCGAGCTTAGCGAGTTCGCCGTCCCAATCGGCCCCGCTTACTGGATCGTCCGCCGCTCCGTCCCCCGCTCCGCCGAGCAGGAACTGATCGACTGGTTGAAGGCAGAAGCCGCCGAAATCCCTCTTGCTGCAACTTAGACGTCGAGGTTTGCAACACTCAGAGCATTCTCCTGGATGAACTCGCGGCGAGGCTCGACGACGTCGCCCATCAGGCGTGCGAATAGCTCGTCGGCGACGTCCGCCTGATCGACGGCGACGCGAAGCATTGAGCGATTGAGCGGGTCAAGCGTGGTCTCCCACAATTGATCGGCGTTCATTTCGCCCAGCCCCTTGTAGCGCTGGATCGCGAGGCCCTTTCGTCCGGCAGCCAGGATCGCATTGAGCAATTGCGACGGGCGGGCGACGAGAGTTTCGCCCTTGCCGATCACCAATGCCGCGCCGGCCTCCGCGTCATCGCCGCCTTCATCACTCAACGCGGCATCGTCGTCGCGCAGATTCCTCCGGCTGATCGGCGGCCTTGATCGAGACGAGCTTGCGCGCGCCGACGTAGATTTCGGCCTGTTCCTTGGCCAGGCCATGCAGCTTGCGCGCCTCGGTCGAAGCGATGAAGGCGGCCTCCAGGATGTGGTGGTCGGTAACGCCGCGCCACAGCCGTTCGAAGTGGAAGCCCCCCTCGTCGGTCATCCGAGCGGTCCATTGCGCCTCGGGATCGCCCTGGTCGAGCCTTCGCGTCACCTCGGCAAGCCGCGACGCGCGCTCGTCACGGTCAATTCCCGGATCGAGCGCGCCGCCCAGCGCGAGCGTTTCGACAATCACCGGGTCATAACGCCGCGGCGCATAGCTCATCAGAGTCCGAAGCCGCCGGGCATGTTCGACCAGGGCAAGCAGCGGCTTACCCGAGCCGATGCCGTCGAGAGACGTCAACTGGACCCCGTTGCGCACCAGATAATCGTCCAGCGCCACTTCATCCTTGAGGTATTCGGCCGACTTGCCGCGGGTCGCCTTGTAGAGCGGCGGCTGGGCGATCAGCAGGTGGCCTGCCTCGACCAGTTCGGGCATCTGACGGTAGAAGAAGGTCAGCAACAGGGTGCGGATATGGGCGCCATCGACGTCGGCGTCGGTCATGATGATGATTTTGTGATAGCGCAGCTTTTCGAGGCTAAATTCGTCCCTGCCGATTCCGGTGCCCATCGCCTGAATCAGGGAAATGATTTCTTTCGACGACAGCATCCGGTCGGTGCGCGCGCGCTCGACGTTGAGAATCTTGCCGCGGATCGGCAGGATCGCCTGGAATTCGCTGTCACGGCCCGACTTGGCCGAGCCTCCGGCCGAATCACCCTCGACGATGAATAGTTCGGACTTGGCGGGATCGCGTTCCCGACAATCGTGCAGCTTTCCGGGAAGGCCGGTTACGCCCATCACCGTCTTGCGGCTGGCGTCGCGCGCCTTCCTGGCTGCCTCACGCGCGGCGGCGGCGTCAATCACCTTCTGAACGATCGAGCGGGCATCGGCCGGATGTTCCTCCAGCCATTCGCTCATCTTGTCGCTCATCAGGCTTTCGAGTGGCTGGCGAACTTCGGAGCTGACCAGCTTGTCCTTGGTCTGGCTGCTGAACTTCGGGTCAGGCAGCTTGACCGAAACGATCGCGGTCAGGCCCTCGCGCATGTCGTCGCCGGTAAGGGTGACCTTCTCCTTCTTCAGCAAGCCGCTCTTGTCGGCATAGCCGTTGATGGTGCGGGTCAGCGCCGCGCGGAAGGCGGCCATGTGCGTGCCGCCGTCGCGTTGCGGGATGTTGTTGGTGAACGGCAGGACGTTTTCGTAATAGCTGTCGTTCCATTCGAGCGCGACGTCGATGCCGACGCCGTCGCGGACCGCCGAAATGGCGATGGGGTCGGGAAACAGCGGGGTTTTGGCGCGGTCGAGATATTTGACGAAGGCGGCGATCCCGCCTTCATAATAAAGCTCATGCTCGACGCGTTCCTCGTGCCGCGCGTCGGCCAGGACGATTCGGACGCCCGAATTGAGGAACGCCAATTCGCGGTAGCGATGCTCGAGATTCTCGAAGTCGAACTCGGTGATTTTGAAGGTGTCGGGACTGGGCAGGAATGTGACGCGGGTGCCCTTCCTGCCCTCGGGCGCGGGGCCCACGACCTTGAGCGGTGCTTCGGCATTGCCGTTGCGGAAGCGCATGAAATGTTCTTCGCCATCGCGCCAGATGGTAAGGTCGAGCCATTCACTCAATGCATTGACGACCGAGACGCCGACGCCGTGCAGTCCGCCCGAAACCTTGTAGGCATTGTCGTCGCTGGTGTTTTCGAACTTACCGCCGGCGTGAAGCTGGGTCATGATGACCTCGGCCGCGGAAACGCCTTCCCCGGCATGGATGCCGGTCGGAATGCCGCGGCCATTATCCTCGACCGTGACCGAACCGTCAGGGTTTAGCTGGATCAGGATCCGGTCGCAGTGCCCTGCCAGCGCTTCGTCGATGGCATTGTCGGACACCTCGAACACCATGTGGTGGAGGCCGGAGCCGTCATCAGTATCGCCGATGTACATGCCGGGACGCTTGCGCACCGCGTCGAGGCCCTTGAGGACCTTGATGCTTTCGGCGCCATATTCATTCTGATTGGGGTCGGTAGCCATGGTATCCATATAGGGATTCGCGGGCGGAAGTCACGCGCGTACGCGCACGCGCGCGAGGGGTTAAGGTCGATCGGTCAGGCCCGAAGCTTACACGAACGGGGGGGTTGCAAGCTTTGTAAGCTTCGTCACCCTCACCGGCTATCAATGCGAAGGAATTTGGCGGGAAAACCGGACATGCCATCGGCGTGGCATATCCGGCCCCCTGTAGGACAGAAAAATCGTTAGCCGACCTGGCGCCCGGGCTGTCCGCCGCCGCCACGGCGGCCGCGGAAGGGGCGCTTGGCGCCACCGCCGTCGGGCCGATGGGCGGGATGGCCGCCGGCGCGCTGCGGATGGCGCTGACCGGTGCGCTCGCCCTGGGCAGGACGGGCATCAGGACGGGCATCATCGCGGCGCTTGTCGCCGATCGGCTGGATCGCGACGCGCGGACCTGAAGGACGCGCATGACGATGGTTGCTGTCGCGGCGTTCTCCGCGATAGCCGCCGCCACGGCCGCCGCGATCGTCGCGTGCCTGGGGCGGAAGCTTGAGCGCCTTGAGCGCCTGGGCAGCCGCAACGAACCCTTCGGGCAGCGGCGCCACGGGAAGCGCCCGGCGGGTCAGCCGCTCGATATCGCGCAGGTTGATGCGCTCGTCGGGGGCGCAAAAGGCGATGGCCGCTCCGTCGGCTCCGGCGCGCGCGGTGCGGCCGATGCGATGGACATATTGTTCAGGGACATCCGGCAGGTCGAAATTGACGACATGGCCGACGTTCGGAATGTCGATGCCGCGAGCGGCGATATCGGTCGCGATCAGCACCGGAGCCTGGCCCGACTTGAAGGCGGCCATGGCGCGTTCGCGCTGCGGCTGCGATCTTGTTGCCGTGGATCGCGACGCTGGAAATACCGGCGGCGGCAAGCTGACGCACGATCTTGTCGGCGCCGTGCTTGGTGCGGCTGAACACTAGTGTCCGGTCCGTCCCGTTCTTTTGAAGGAAGAGGGTCAGCAGCGCCGCCTTTTCGGCCTGGTTCACATGAGTGACGCTCTGGTCGATACGGTCGACGGTGGTCGCCGCCGGAGTCACCGCGACTTCCGCCGGGTTGGAGAGATAGGCGTCGGCGAGCTGCTTGATCGCGCGGGGCATGGTGGCCGAGAAGAACAGCGTCTGACGCTGCTTCGGGATCAGCTGCACGATGCGCTTGAGCGCATGGATGAACCCGAGGTCAAGCATCTGGTCGGCCTCGTCGAGGACGAGAATCTCGAGCCGCGACAGATCGAGCGCGCGCTGGTCGACAAGGTCGAGCAGGCGGCCGGGCGTGGCGACGAGGACGTCGAGCCCGCGCGATACTTCACGCACGCTCTTGTGGTTGGAAACGCCGCCATAGATCGCGCCGACACTGAGGCGCATATTGCGGGCATAGCCGCGCGCGCTTTCGGCGATCTGCGCCGCGAGTTCGCGGGTGGGGGCGAGCACCAGCATGCGAATCCGCGCCGGGATCGGATGCTGGCGGTTGGCCGCAAGCCGATCGAGCGAGGGGAGCATGAAGGCCGCGGTCTTGCCGGTTCCGGTCTGGGCGATGCCCAACAGGTCGCGGCCGGTAAGCACGGTCGGGATGGCCTGCGCCTGGATCGGCGTCGGCTGCGAATAATTCTTCGCGGCCAGAGCGTCGAGAAGCGGCTGCGAGAGGCCGAGGTCGGTAAATTTGGTCAAGTTGAAATCCATATACAAAGCGAACGGCCCGCGAAAATGCGCGGTGCCGGTCGGGGTTGGTTGTGCACCCCGCGTGAAATGGAGAGCGTAAAGCCGGTCGAGACGCGGGCCGGGACCTCTGGATGCCCAATTTGGACTCAGAGACCGATCACGCCGCTTGCAAGGCGTCTCGTGTTGCAGTGCAATATAGAGCGGAAGTTAAAAAAGTCCAGTCAGGCCGGGGAAATCGTTCCAGCCGCGACATGAAAGCGACTTGCGCCCCCGCCGATCGAGTCAAACAGTGAGGCCTCGGTCGCGGTCATCCACACCTGACCTCGACCTTCGAGCCGAGCGAACAGCGCGGCCCTGCGGGCGGGGTCCAGATGCGCCGCAACCTCATCGAGCAGCAGAATCGGCGCGGCGCCGCGCTTGTCGGCAACCAGTTCGGCATGGGCAAGTATCAAGCCGAGGAGCAGCGCCTTTTGCTCCCCCGTCGACCCTTGCGCGGCCGGGCTGTCCTTGTCGGCGTGGACGACCTTGAGGTCCTCGGTGCTGGGGCCCTGGGTCGCGCGCCGGGCAGCGGCATCGGCATTGCGGTTCACTTTCAGGCGCGCACCGAGGTCGGCGGACGAGGCGTTTTCGAGGGCGAGTCGGGCGCGGGGAAAGTCGTCTCGGCGGGATTGGGCGACTGCGTTGGTCAACGCCTCAACCGTGCGCAGGCGGGCCTGGCTCACGGCGAGGCCGTTCGCCTCCATCTGGCTTTCCAGTGCATCGAGCCAATTCGGGTCCCGCCGTTCCTCGGCAAGCAGCTTGTTGCGCGCCCGCATCGCCGCCTCATATCGCGCGGCCTGGGCGGCGTGCCCCGGCTCCAGAGCGAGCGTCAGCCGGTCGAGAAAGCGCCGTCGTCCGCCCGCGCTATCGGTGAACAGCCGATCCATCGCCGGGGTCAGCCAGAGCACAGACAGCCATTCGGAAAGGCTATTCACCGCCGCCGCCGCACCATTGATGCGGACCTGACGGCGGTTGGGGGTGTCAGGGATTGTGCCGGTGCCCAATCCGGTCCCGCCATCCAACTGGGCCGCGATAGCAAAGCCGCCCGGCCCGCCCGCTCGCGCCATCTCCGAGGTTGGCACCTGCCGAAGTCCCCGGCCCGGCGTCAGCAGGGAGACTGCCTCAAGGACATTCGTTTTCCCGGCACCGTTGGGCCCACTGAGCAGGACGAAGCCGGGACCGGGGCCAAGCGTCGCCTCGCGGTAGTTGCGGAAGTCGGTAAGGGTGAGGCGGGAAATGGGCACGAACTTTTTCCGGTCACGCCAGCGGCGCGAAGTGAATCCGCGCTGTCGGCCCTGTCGCGCGGCGCGCGCGGGCCGTCCGGTCTTCACCGCCTTTTCGCGCTGGCTCGCGACTGCTGCGCAATCGCTCACCTGCGCCTGGCGGCTCAGACACGCATCGGCATCAGCACATAGAGCGCCGGACTCTTGTCGTTTTCGCGCAACAGCGTCGGCGCGGCGGCATCCGCCAGATGCACCTCGACCGTGTCGCCTTCGATCTCGTGGAGGATGTCCATCAGGTAGCGGGCGTTGAATCCGATCTCGAGATTGTCCGAGCCGTAGTCGGCGGGAATCTCCTCGACCGCGAGGCCGTTTTCGGGGCTAGTCACCGACAGCGTCACCTTGTCGCGGTCTACCGCCATCTTGACCGCCCGGGTCTTTTCGCTGGCGATGGTGGCAACGCGGTCGACGCCGGCCATGAAGCTCTTGGGATCGAGCTTCAAGAGCTTGTCGTTGGCGGTCGGAATGACGCGGTTGTAGTCGGGGAAGGTGCCGTCGATCAGCTTGCTGGTCAGCACCGCATTGCCGAGCCCGAAGCGAACTTTCGTTGCAGACAGAGAGATTTCGACCGTTCCCTCGACCTCGTCGAGCAGCTTGCGAAGCTCCCCGACGCATTTCTTGGGGATGATCACGTCGGGCATTCCGTCGGCGCCCTCCGGCTTGTCGAGCGTGATTCTGGCTAGACGGTGGCCATCGGTCGCCGCCGCCTTCAGCTTTTCGTCCGCCACGTGAAGGAAGATGCCCATCAGATAATAGCGCGTCTCCTCGCTCGAAATGGCGAAGCGCGTCTTGTCGATGATCTGGCGCAAGGTCTGGGCGGGAAGTTCGAATTTGGTCGGAAGCTCGCCTTCGGCGATCACCGGGAAATCGTCGCGCGGCAGGGTCGAAAGGTTGAAGCGGGAGCGGCCCGCGACGACCTGCATCTTGCCCTCGGCGGCGCTCAGCTCGATTTGGCTGCCCTCCGGCAGCTTGCGAACGATGTCGAAGAAAGTGTGCGCGCTAATCGTCGTCGCGCCGGCCTGGCTGACCTGCGCGGGCACGCTTTCGTCGACTTGCAGGTCGAGGTCGGTCGCCATCAAGCGGATCGAACCATCGTCACGCGCCTCGATCAGCACGTTGGACAGGATCGGGATGGTGTTACGGCGCTCGACCACCGACTGGACATGGCCCAGGCTCTTGAGGAGGGTCGCCCGTTCGATCGTCGCCTTCATTGCTGCCCCTTCGCGCGTGTAGGATCGTGCGGGGAGGATGTCCCCGGACATCGTTTCCCGCATGATCGTTATAGCGACGCGCCACGCGCGCGGAAGGGGGAAATGAGGGGCCCTAGCGGCTCATCAACTCGGCATCAGCACCGCATCGATGCGATGGATGACGCCGTTGGACTTCTTCTCATCCGCGCCCGTAACGCGCGCCTTGGTGCCAGCACCGTCGGAAATGACGATCGCATCGCCTTCCTTGGTCGCCGTCAAGGTGCCGCCGGCCATGGTCGCGAGCAACGCCTTCCCCTTCCCGGCATCGATCGCCTTGCCAATGTCGCCGGCCAGCATTGTGCCGGGCAGGATGTGGTAGGTGAGGACGCCGGTCAGCTCCTGGCGCGCTTCATCCTTCATCAGCGTATCGACCGCTCCGGCGGGAAGCTTGTCGAAGGCGGCATCGGTAGGCACCAGCACCGTGTAGGGGCCCGGACCGGCAAGCGTGGCGTCCAGGCCCGCGGCCTTGGCCGCAGCCGCGAATTTCGTCGCGTCGCCCAGGCCTGCGGCGATGGTGTCCTTGCCGGCGGCGTCCTTGGCCGCCTCAGTCTTGGGAGCCGCATCTCCGGCCTTGTCGCTGCAGGCGCCGAGCAGGAGGACGGCGGCAAGCGCGGCGCTCATCGTCAATCGATTCAGGGGCATGTTCTTCCTTCCCTGTTCAATAAGGGTGCGCCGCGCGTCGGCCGAAACCGCCGCGCGGCGCTCGTTTGAAGGTCAGACAATCGCGTTGATCACCGCGGTGATCAGCTGCGTCGTCGGATCGACACGATAGATGTAGCCGTCATTGTAACGGTACCAATTATCGGCCGTGTCATAGTAGCGGTCGCGATAATCGAACGGCACATTATAGGCGCTATAGCCCAGCGGCAGCGGCTGGCCGACCGACAGCGGATTGCCGGTAAGCAACGCAGCGATGCCTGAAATCAGCCCGTTCGACGGGTTGACCTGGTAAATCGCGCCGTCGCCATAGCGGTACGAATAGTCCCCGCCATCGGGATAATAGCTCTGATACTGGTAGGGCACGTTGTAGTAATTATAATCGAGCGGATAGCTCATCCCGACCGGATAATAATAATAGTCGCGGTTCTGATAGGGGAAGAGCGCGTCGATCAGCCCTCCGTCGCGGCGGACGCGATAGATATAATCATCGTCCCAACGATAGAGAAAATCGTCGTTGTCGCGGTACCAGCTGCGGTAAGGTCCGCCGAGCGCGCTAAGGCCAAGAGCGGCTGTCAGCGGTGTGCCGACCAGCTTTTTGGCCTGGCCCGGAGGCATGCAGCCATTGCCTTTCTTGGCGAGGCCCGGCGGGCACCCGTCGGCAAAGCCGCGGATCAATCCACGCTCGTTCCAGCGGGGCACGAAGCGGAAATCGTCGTCGCGACGGTCGAAGCGCGCCAATCGGACGTCGCGGTCATGACCCTTCACTCGAACCACATCGCGGCCGTGGTGGTCGTCGCGAACGACGCGCACCTTGTCCTTGCCGTGTTTCGCCTGTTTGAACTGGCCATGGCCCTTTGAGCCATGATCGTCGCGCTGGGCCATCTGCTTGCGCTGTGGGCCGTGCAGGGCATTGCCCTTGCCGCCACCATGATCGCCGCGATCGGCCTTTTTGCCGCCGCCTCCCTTGGCGGCTTTCATCTGCTGACCGCCACCATGTTCCTTATTGCCGCCGTGGCCGCCCTTCTGGGCAGCAACGGGAGCGGTAATCGCCAGCGCGGTAGCGCCAGCGGCGAGCATCCATTTCAACATGGAAAATCTCCTTTCGAACCGTCCAAACGGCCAGGAGGGGTGCCCGTTCCGTCGTTTAGCCAAGGTTCATCTGCCTCAACCGCCGATCAGGCCGGTTCCTCGACCCAATCCGCCTGAAGGCGTTTCACGGCGAACAGCATCAGCAGGGCGGCGAGAAGATAGAAGCCGACCACGCTGACCGCGGCATAGCGCAGCGCCTCGGTGCCGAAGCGTTCCTTGAACAGCTCCGACAGCGCACCGATCAAGGTTGGGCCGACACCAAGCCCGATCAAATTGTTGATCAGCAGAAAACTGGCCGAGGCCGTGGAGCGCATCGGTTGCGGAACGAGATGCTGAACGGCGGTCGTGACCGGACCCAGCCACAATATGTTGAGCGCATTGGGAATCAGCAGGAGCGGCCAGGCAATCCAGGGGTTGGGCGCCAGCAAGCCAAGCGCGAACATCGGCGCCGTAATCAGCCAGGCGATCGCCGGAAGCCGCGCATACCAGCGACGGTCGCCCTGGCCCAGCCGGTCGGCAAGCCAGCCACCGCCGAAAACACCCGCGGTGCCCCCAATCAGGAACAGGGCCGCGAGAAATTGTCCGCGTTCAATCAGTCCGAAGCCAAAACTGCGTTCGAGCACCGAAGGGGTCCATAGCGCCAGGCCGTAGCCCGCCAGCGAGCTGAACGAAGAGGCGAAGGCCATCAGCCAGAATGTCGGCTTCCGCGCGATGATCGGGAACACGCGGCGAAGCGGCTCGCGGGGGCCGGCGTCCGACCGCTTGGCGTCGGGAACCAGGAAGATCATGGCCGGGGCCAGCAGCAGGCCGGCGATGCCCATTACCAGGAAGGCCGCGCGCCAGTCGATCCACGCCGCAAGGTAGGCGCCGAGCAGCGTTCCGCCGGCAAGCCCGAGCGGAATACCGAGCGAAAAGATCGCCAGCGCCCGGGCGCGCCGTTCGAGCGGGAAATAGTCAGCGATCAGCGCATAGCTGGGCGCAACTCCTCCCGCTTCGCCGACCCCGACACCCAGCCGGTAAAGAAACAGCTGGCCAAAACCGGTGGCGGTCCCGCACAGGGCCGTAAATCCGCTCCATACCGCCAGCGAGCCGGCAATGACCCGGCTTCGGCTGGTCCGGTCGGCGAGCAGCGCCAGCGGAACGCCAAGAACCGAATAGAGGAGTGCGAAAGCGAGCCCGCCGATGGCCCCGAATTGGGCATCGTCCAGCTTCAGATCGGCCATGATCGGCCCGGCGAGAATTCCCAGGATTTGCCGATCGAGGAAATTGAAGATGTAGGCGAGCAGCAACAGCGCCAGCACTCGCGACTGGAGACGGGATGTGGGTGCGGTGACTTGGTTCATCCGGTTTCACCCGTTGAGCCGCGACCCTCGTCAGGGAACGCGAGCCAGGAAATTGTCGATCGCGGCAATGGCTGCCGCTTCGTTCAGCATCGGGGCATGGCCGACACCAGGCACTTCGGCAAGCTCCATCCCCGGCGCGCTTCGTTGCATGCGCTCGGCAATGTCCCGGCTGACGATATCCGACAGGGCGCCGCGAATTAAGATAGTCGGTCGGCGCCGGGCGAGCCGCCTGAACAGCAGCCATGCGGCCAGCCTGGTCAGGCGCGACGGCGGCCGCAGCGGTCCGGAAATGGCCGGGTCATAGTCGAGTTCCGGCCCATTCCCCTCGTCGCGGAAGGTGCGCTCGGCGAAGGTTCGCCATTCCTTTGGCCCGTAGTGCGGAAAGGCGAGGGCATTGGTCCGCCGGACATAGTCGACCGCATCGTCCCAGCTTCGCACCTTGGGATCCTTGCCGGCGTAGGCGAGAATCCGGGCGATGCCTTCGGGTGCGATGGCCGGCCCCACGTCGTTGAGGATTGCCGCGGCAACCGCTTTCGACCGGAGGGCGGCGATCGTCATGGTGATGATGCCGCCCATCGATGTGCCGAGGAATACCGCCTTGTTGATGTCCAGCAAGTCCATCAGCCCAAGCACGTCGCGGGCATAGGTTCTGGGCTGGTAATTGGCCGGATCGTGATCGCGGTCCGATTGGCCCCGGCCGCGAACATCGGGCGCTATAACTCGGCGTCCCTGCGCCGCGATGCGCGGCGCGATTTCGTCGAAGTCCTTCGAATTGCGGGTCAGCCCATGAAGGCAGATGACCGGCAGGTGCTGCTCGCCGCCCGAAGCCGGATAGTCGCGGGCATAAAGCGCGAGCCCGTCGTGAGACGTCCAGCGCCGTTCCTCAAATGATGCGGGCTTGGCCATGGGATCGGAACGCGGCGGGACGGGCCGAGGCCTGCCCCGCCTTCCCCGCTCTAAAGCTTATAGCCGACGGTGAACATGATCTGCCGCGGACTTCCGTAATAGGCCGTCAGCACGCCTTCCTTGCCGAGGGCGGATTCGAGCCCGGGACGCCGCCGGCGGCGCCCGGAGTCGCACCGTTGTTGATGAACTCCCCGGTATAGGGATTGACGTTCAGGAAGTTGTATCCGGCAACGATGTAGCGCTTGTCGGTCAGGTTCTTGCCGTGAAGGCCGACGGTCCAATGCCCGCCCGGCAGCTCGTAGACCGCGCTCGCGTCCAACAGGGAAAATCCCTTCTGGTCGAGGCCGGGACTGGCGATCTCGAACTGCTGGCTCTTGCTGCGGTAGCTAAGCGTGGTGAGCAGGTTAAGCGTGCCCTCGGCCAGCGGCGTTTCATAACGAAGCGTTCCGCTTGCGGTCCATTTCGGCGTGTTCTGTATCTTGCGGAAGCCGGCCAGATTGGTGTCGCGGACCTCTCCGCCGGGAAAGGGTTCAAGTCTTCGTCGACCACCATCGGGATGATGAATTCCTTGAACTTGGCGTCGAGGTAGCCGAGCGACCAGCCGAAGTTCAGGCGCGGACCGCCCGGATTGCCGAATAACCGCGCGTCTCCTTCCCATTCCACGCCCTGGATGCGCGCCTTGCCGGCGTTGCTGGTCAGTCCGCAGAAGGTATTCGAGCCATTGGCGTCGACACAGGGCGTCGAGGCCGGGATCTGCATGTCCTTATAGTTGGCGCGGAACAGGGCGAGGCTGGTGAACACCCGCTTGTCGAACAGGCTGGCCTTCCAGCCGAGCTCAAAGCTCGACACTTTTTCCGGTTCGAACGTCATATATTCGAAGATGTCGTCGGCGTCGGTATCGCCATCTCCGTCAAGGTCGATCGCCGACTGTCGACTGGCCGCGCGGGTCGAAGCCGCCGCCTTTGAAGCCCTTCGACCAGCTGGCATAGAAATGGTGGTCGTGGTTCGGCTTGAAGCTGACCGAGAGCGCGCGGCGTGAACGCCTTGTCGGTGCGCTTCCCTCGAAGTTGGACGTCGGCGCTGCCGAACGGCGTTGCCAAGCGCCGCCGAACATCGGTCGAGCCGTTCCGCCAGATAGGATCTGGCGAAAGACGGTCGCGTGGCGCTTGTCGTTGGTGTAGCGGCCGCCGACCGATACCGCGAACTGGTCGGTGAATTCATAGGTGAAGTCGCCGAACACCGCCCAGGTCTTGGTGTCGACATGGCCGTCGGTAAAGGCGCGTGAAGCCGCCCAGGGTCGGGCTGAAGAAGGTCGTGAACAGCCGCACATCGAACGGTCGTGTCGGCGTTGGCGTCGAGATAATAGGCGCCGACCACGCCGGACAGCGGGCCGCGATCGACCTCCAGCTGGAATTCCTGGCTGAACTGGTTGTTCTTGTAGATGCCGGGAACGTCGACATCGATCGCGGGCAGGGCGTCGAAGTCGATCGGGGTCGTGCTCTTGTCCTTGCGATACGCAGTGATCGATTTCGAACTTGAAGCCGTCGGCGAGCTCGAGCTGGCCGTGGGCGGCGATGCCCTTGCTGACACCTTCTGCTTGGGGTCGTCGATGCCGCCGCGGCTGTTGAAGACATCGTCGATAACTGGCGCGCCGGACAGCAGGCCGGGGATCAGGCGATGGCCGCCGCGCGGGTTGCTGTGGTCCTTGGTGTAGTCGCGCGCTGACGCGAAGCAGCGCGCTGTCGTCGCTGGCCGATTTCGGCCGACAGCGCGGGCAGCCTATGACGTCCTTGTTGTAATTGTCCTTGCCGGTCGTGAAGTTCTTGCCGAACCCGTCGCGGGTGAGGCGCGCCACCGACGCGCCGACACGGAACATGTCCGCCAGCGGATAGGAGGCGGTGGCCACGCCGTCGAGCTGGCCATAGGTGCCGACTGTGCCGCGAACTCGAAGCTCAGGCCGGTCGCGACAGGCGCCGGGTCACATATTTGATCGCGCCGCCGATGGTGTTGCGGCCGTAGAGCGTTCCCTGCGGGCCGCGCAGAACCTCGATCCGCTCGACATCGTAAATGTCGAGCACCGCGCCCTGCGGCCGGTTGAGATAGACGTCGTCGAGATAGATGCCGACGCCCTGTTCGAAGCCGCCGACCGGATCCTGCTGTCCGATGCCGCGAATGAAGGCGGTCAGCGTGGAGTTGGTGCCGCGCGACGCTTCGAGCGTGACGTTGGGCGTGGTGTCGCCAACGTCGGTAATGTCGACCGCGCCCTGCCGCTCGAGCTGCCGCCCGCTGAACGCAGTGACCGCAATCGGCACGTCGAGCAGCGCTTCGTCGCGGCGGCGGGCCGTGACCACGATCGCTCGCCGTGTCGCATCTCGTCGTCCTGAGCGTCTGCTGCCGGCTGCGCCGCGGCGATGTCGTCGGCAGCCGCGGGTTGCGACCCGGCTCCTGCGCGAGCGCGGCCGAAGGAAACGCTATTGCAGTCCCCGCAAGCAACAGCAGGCGAGCGGTGGCGGTCCGGTGCGACATGATATTCCTCCCCATTACGACGGCCGGCCAGGCGTTCCCGGTCACGGCATCGAGTCGAGGTCATAATGAAAGTTGAACCAAGTTTCAACTTATGGAATAAAGAGAGTTATGGGGAGAAAGTTGGACAATTTGGGCAAAGCGGCGCTAGCGGCTGAATCCATGCCGCCAGCCCAGTCCCCCGCAAGCAAGGGCAAGGCCCGCGGACGGCGCGCGGCGAAAAGACGCTTCGCAAGATTCTCGATGCGGCGCTCGCCGAATTCGGGCAGCGGGGATTCCACGATAGTTCGATCGTTGGAATCACCAGCCGCGCCAAGGTCGCGCTGGGCACCTTCTACACCTATTTCGACAGCAAGGAGGCGGTGTTCTCCGCCCTGGTCAGCGACATGTCGAGCCAGGTGCGGGACTATGTCGTATCCGGTGTTCGAGGGGGCGGTGGACGACCTCGACGGCGAACGCCGTGCGCTGGCCGGCTATCTGCGTTTCGTCCTCGACCACAAGGAAGTTTACCGGATCATCGACGAGGCCGAATTCGTCGATCCGGCGGGGTTTCGCAATCATTATGAGTCATCGGCCAACCGTATTGCCGCGCGGCTCAGGGCCGCTA
This sequence comes from uncultured Alphaproteobacteria bacterium, assembly GCA_963750385.1. Lineage (GTDB taxonomy): Bacteria > Pseudomonadota > Alphaproteobacteria > Sphingomonadales > Sphingomonadaceae > Sphingomicrobium. Next base: position 500,198 of record CAVVQJ010000009.1, read on the forward strand.
CCGACAAGGGCGAGGTCAAGGACTCGGGCGAACTTGCGAATGAAGTGCGAGCCTGGGCGATCATGGGAATGAACGTTTTCCTCGGCCTGCGCTTCGGCGTGTGGGGAAAGGGCGATCCCGACGAAGTCGCCGGTCACGCCAACGCCATGCTTCGCGACGGACTGCAAGCCTAGCCGAGTTCGCGCCGCCAGCACGGCGAAGGCGTCGATGTCCTCTTCATCATGATAGAGGCCGAGCCCGATGCGCAGCACATCGCCGCGCACGTCGGTGATGCAATTGCGGGCCTTGAGCTTCGAACACCAGCGCTGCGCCTTGGGGCTGCGGAAGGCGAGGAAGCGGGCATGCGGCCCGCCGTCGAGCGGATTGAGCAGTTCGGCGTCGCCCAGCGCCGTGCCGCCGAGCGCATCGAGCAACCGTGAATGAAGGCCGCTGATCCGGGCGGCGATTTGGCTGGTCGTCAGCGCATTGTCGCTCGAGCATCCGGCGGATGGCATTGAAGCGGTAGAGCGCCGAGGGATCGAAGGTCGCGCCCATGAACCGCATGGCATCGGATGCATATCCAACCATGCCGGGTGGCAGGGTCAGATCGTCGAACTCCGCGAACCAGCCGGTGATCGGCGGTCGCGGGCCGAAACCAGGCGGACAATGCATGAAGGCCATGCCTTCGCCCGCCATCGCATATTTATAGCCGCCGCCAAGGAAGAAGGCGGACCTTGCTTCGTCCGTGCCGAAGGGCTCCTCGATCGCCATAAATGCGTGATAGCCGTCGATCACCACCCACGGGCCTTCGGGCCGGGCGAGCGACGCCAGCTCCGAAACGCGATCGAACAGGCGGCCGCTGTTGAACAGCAGCTGGCTGACGAAGATCAGGTCGAACCCGCCCGCCTCGGCGGCCGCCAGAAATCGCTCGGAGAAGTCATCAAACGGTTCGGCCGTGACGCATGTCAGCGCGACGTCCCCCGATTCGACCCAGCGCGCCATCTGCCGCCTTGCCGAATGAAATTCGCCGTCGCTCATCAGCACGCGCAGAGGACCCGGGTCGCTTCGCGGACAGGCGGCGTGAAGTCGAATCAGGAAATCATGGGTGTTGGACGCAAACAGGATGGCGGAAGGATCGTCGCTGCCGAGCTCGGCGGCGACATGGCGCTGCGCCTCGGGCCAGACCTCGCCCATCACCCGGTCCCATTTGGTGTCCGCGAGCCGGGCCGCGTCCTCCCAGCATTCGACCTGCCCTTCGAACGAGGCGTCGGGCCACAAATGATGACTGTGCGCGGCGAAATGCAGGCGGTCCGGGGCGGCGGCGAGGCTCTTGGAAAAGAGCGGCTTGAAGCTCAACGCCCAAACCCTCTCACAATTCGGTCCTTAACGACCATAGCTCGGGAAAGGCTCGCTTCGACAGGGTCGAGGCCAGATAGGCGACCCCCGCCGATCCGCCGGTGCCTTTCTTCATGCCAATAATCCGTTCGACCGTCAGCACATGCTTGTGCCGCCAACCCGCAAGCGCGTCGTCAAGGTCGACCAGCTTTTCCGCCAGCTGATAAAGGCCGAAGAAATCCTTGGGCCGCCGGTAGATTTCGAGCCATGCCTGTTTGACCGCATCTTCGCCGTCAGTCGAGAATCCGGCCCGGGCCACGGCGGCATTGGCTTCGTCCCATAGCGAGGGTTCGGCCAATGCCCGCTCGAGCCGGGCATGACCCTCGCCTCCGCCCTCGTAAAATTCGAGGAAGCGGGGGTCTTTCATCCCAAGCCGGTATTCGAATTCCCGGAACTGGGCCGACTGGAAACCCGACGAAGTGCCCAGCACGTCGCGAAATGCGGAATAGTCTACCGGGGTCAGGGTCGCGAGGACGTCCCACGACAGGGTCATCACGGTCTGTATCCGGCTGACCCGGGACAGCGCCTTATAGGCCTCGGCAAATTCGTCCTGATGCACCAGCCTGCAGGCGAAGCTCACCTCGTGGAGCATCTGCTTCAGCCACAGCTCCTTGGTTTGATGAATGATGACGAACAACATTTCGTCGTGGAGCTCGGACAGCGGCTGCTGCGCCGACAGCAGCGTGTCGAGATGCAGATAATCGGCATAGCTCATGCCGGCGGGCGTCGCGGTCATGGGCGATGGCTTAGGCATGTAGACTGGCGCCGACAAGCGCCCCACCTGTCCCGGGGACCGGTGAAATGAAAGAGTGAGCCTACTGGCGCTGGGCGCCGGGCAATCCGGGTTGCGAGATCGTGCCGATATTGCCGAACAGCTCTTCGAAGAAGCTGCGCTTGCGGCCGAGCGTCGGCGTCTTGTCTCCAGATGGATTGACCGAGGCAATCAATTCCCTGCCGGTCTTGTTGACCGCGATGACATTGCCGGCCTGGTCGAACTGGACCCGAAGCACGGTCTGTGCGGTCACCTTGGGATCGCGGAACGCCAACTGGGCGGTGTCGCGCGACACATAATACCATTCGTTGGGATTGAACTGGCCGGTGAAGGTCGGGCGGCCAAGCGTTTTGGTCACCGAATCCTTATTGTCGACCCCGACCTGGATTCCGTCGGCCAGGGTCTGGTCGATCACGAATCCGCGATGGTCGCGGATTCCGGCGCAGGCGCTAAGCGCCAGCCCCAGTCCGATGATCGCTGCAAAACTCCGCTTGGCCATTCATTCGTCTCCGTCGGATCGGCGCGACTTGTCCACTTGCGCGCACAGGCTCAATATGCGGAGGGTGGCCGGTCACGCAAGCGGCTGTCGGCGAAAGGAGAATTTCGATGCGCTCGATCATGGCGATGCTGCGCCCAAGGGGGACTGACGCCGGAGCGCTCTACGATGCGGTCGTTGCCGAAGCGCGGCGGCCGGCCTGGTACCGGGAGGGCGCGGTCGCCGATTCGCTGGATGGGCGATTCGCGGTACTCGCCAGCCTCACTGCGCTTACCATTCTTCGCCTGGAAGACGGTGGAGAGGACGCGGTTCGCCATTCGGTCGCCCTGACCGAAAGCTTCATCGCCGACATGGATGCGCAGATGCGCGAGGAGGGTTTCGGCGATCCCTCGATCGGCAAGCAGGTGCGATCGATGGTCGGCGCCCTGGCAAGCCGGGTCGACCGCTGGCGAGAGGCGCGAACGGGCAATGGCGGCTGGGACGAAGCGGTGCGGTTCAGCGTCTATCGCGACTCGCTGCCGCCAGCGGAAACGGCGGTGACCTATTCCACCGAGGCGCTTCGCCGATTCAATGAAGGGCTAGGCGGGCGAAGCGACCGCGAGGTGATGGAGGGCCGAATCGGGTGAGCGATTTCGGCCACCAGCTTTCGCTCGACCAGATAAGGGATGGCGACCGTATCGATCTCAGCGCCAATGCGAAGGAGTGCGATGCGGTTGCGGCCCGGTTCGGCCTGCTCTCCCTCAACCGGCTTGAAGCACATGCGGCGCTGGCGCGCGATGGCGACGAGGTTCGCGCTACCGGCCGGCTCAAGGCCTCGCTGGCCCAGGCTTGCGTCGCGACCGGGGAGCCGGTTGCCGAACGGATCGACGAGCCGTTCGAACTTCGGTTCGTACCCGCGCCGACCGGAATCCAGGCCGATGAGGAGATCGAACTGGAGCCTGGCGAGCTCGATACGATTTTCCACGACGGGGCGGTGATCGACCTGGGCGGCGCGATTTCCGACACGCTTGCCCTGGCGCTTAACCCCTACCCCCGAAGCGCCGGAGCGGACGCCGCTTTGAAAGAAGCCGGCGTGATCAGCGAGGAAGAAGCCGGTCCGTTCGCGGCGCTGGCCGCGCTCAAGGAAAGGATGAGCGGAGAAAACTCCCCCTAGAACGGCACGTCGTCGTCGAGGTCGGAGTCGAACGCCGCCGGCTGAGGTCGGGACTGGGGCTTCGAACCGCCGCCAACGCCCCCGGACGACGAGCCATAATCGTCGCCGCCGAAGCTGCCGCCGCCCCCGCCTTCGCCGCGCGCGTCGAGCAGGACAAGCTCGCCGCGGAAGCGCTGGAGAACGATTTCGGTGGTGTAGCGGTCGTTGCCCGACTGGTCCTGCCACTTGCGGGTCTGAATCTGGCCCTCGATATAGGCCTTGCTCCCCTTGCGCAGGTAGTTTTTGGCGACCCGGCCGAGGTTCTCATTGAAGATCACGACATTATGCCATTCGGTCCGCTCCTGGCGGTTGCCGTCCTTGTCTTTCCAGCTTTCCGACGTGGCGATGCGCATGTTGACCACTTCGCCGCCATTGTTGAGCGAACGCGCTTCGGGGTCGGCCCCGAGATTTCCGACCAGGATCACCTTGTTCACGCCCGCCATCGTCTTCTCCTCAACCCAGTCCGAAGGCGACCGCAGTCCAATAGGTCGCCCCAGCCGCGAGATAGGCCAGCACGAACAGATAGCCAACCATGAACAGCGGCCATTTCCACCCGTTGGTCTCGCGCCTTGTGACGGCGATGGTCGAAATGCATTGGGGCGCGAATACGAACCAGGCGAGAAAGGCGAGCGCGGTGGCAAGGCTCCAGCGGCCGGCGAGTCGCTGTTCGAGTGTCTGGAGATTCTCCTCTTTCTCCGCATCGAGCGAATAGACGGTGCCAATGGCGGCGACGGCGACCTCGCGCGCCGCCATGGCGGGGAGCAAAGCGAGGCTGATGTCCTTGTTGAAGCCGATTGGCGCGACCACCGTGTGGATGCCGTCGGCGATATAGCCGGCGATCGAAACGTCGGACTGTTTCTGGCCCGGCCCGGCTTGCGGGAAACTCGCGAGCCCCCACAGGATGATGGTGGTGAAGAGGATGATCGTCCCAGCGCGCTTCAGGAAGATCATGGCGCGCTGCCACAGGCCGATCAGGACGTCGGCGATTCGGGGAAGCTGATATTTGGGAAGTTCCATCATGAACGCCCCGCCGCCGCCTTTCACCGCGGTCTTGCTGAGCACGATGGCCGCCAGCAATGCGCCGACGATCCCGCTTAGATAGAGGATGAAGAGGACAAGCCCCTGCAAGCCGATTCCAGGGGCAACGGTAGTGGCCGGAATGAAGGCGGCGATGATCAATGTATAGACCGGAAGCCGGGCCGAGCAGGTCATCAACGGAGCGACCAAGATCGTGGTCAGCCGATCCTTGGGGTCGTCGATGGTTCGGGTCGCCATGATTCCCGGGACCGCGCAGGCGAAGCTCGACAGCAGCGGGATGAAGGCGCGACCCGACAGGCCGGCATGGCTCATCAGCCGGTCCATGATGAAGGCCGCGCGGACCAGGTAGCCGGTCGATTCCAGCACCAGGATGAACAGAAACAGGATCAGGATCTGCGGCAGGAAGACGATCACCGCGCCGACGCCGGCGAAGACGCCGTCGATGATCAGCGAGCGAAAGACTCCATCGGGCAGCGCGGCGCCGATCGCGCGCCCGAGCGACAGCGTGGCGGCTTCGAGCGCATCGGCGGGAACGACCGACCAGGCGAACACGGCCTGGAACATGACGAACAGGATGGCGGCGAGAATCAGCGGGCCGGCGACGGGATGGAGCAGCAGCCCGTCGAGCCGGTGGGTGATTCGGCGGACCGGAGTTTCGCGGACGATCGCGGCCATGGCGATCTCGCGCGCCCTTCGCTGAAGCTGAAGCGGATCGTGGCTGGGGCCCGATCCGGCGCGGATCGCTCGGGGGGCGAGGAGCAAGGCGTGGAGCCGCCCCATCACCTCGCCCAGCCCCCGCTTGCGAACGGCGACGGTTTCAACCACGGGGACGCCGAGCTCGGCTTCCAGCTTTGCCGCGTCGAGCTCCAGCCCGTCACGTTTCGCCAGGTCGACCATGTTGAGCGCGACGACCGTCGGCAGGCCGAGATCGATTAGCTGGAGGGCGAAGCGCAGATGGTTGTCGAGGTTGGACGCGTCGACCACGATCAGCAGCGCGTTGGGCAGTCGCTCGCCCTTCTGCTTGCCGAGCAGCACATCGCGGGTCACCGCCTCGTCGGGGCTCGTCGGGTCGAGGCCATAGGCGCCGGGCAGGTCGACGAATTCGACCGGCGATCCGTCGGGCAGGGTCGATTTGCCGACGTGCCGCTCGACCGTCACGCCGGGATAATTGCCGACCTTCTGCCGGGCACCGGTCAGCGCGTTGAACAGCGCACTCTTGCCGGCATTGGGATTGCCGGCAACCGCCACCAACGGGACGGGATTCATGCCGCCTCGGGAATAACGCTGACCGCGCGGGCATGGGCGCGGCGAATGGCGACGGTCATCCGCCCGACCCGCACCGCGAGCGGATCGCGGCCGAACGGACCGAGATGCAACGGCTGGACCGCAACCCCCTCGTCGAAACCGAAGTTGCGCAGCCGGCTGGCCTCCGCCTCCTCCAGGCACGCCCAGTCGATCGCAGAAATGCGCGCACGCATGCCGAGCTTCAACTGGTCGAGCGAGGTGGAGTCGTTCATTTGCGACTGATTATCAATAACAACGCCCGCTGGGAAGCCCCGCTATCGCGGCGGGTAGCGAAGTCGGCCGAGAAACCGCGACAGGCTGGGACGGCGAAGCTCCGATCCGCGCCACTGGGCCTTCCACTTCTCGAAGCGACCGACCCCGGCCAAACGGCGGTCGAGGAAAGCCGCGGTATCGCTCCAGCCTTCGCTCTGGTCGTCGAGCCAGGCGAGCAGAGTCGCCGCGTAGACGCCCGACAGGATCAGCCGCTTTGAATAATGGTTGTAATCGGTCGCGGTATCGCCCGCGAGCCGCCACATGGCGTCCGCCGAGCGCCAGCCGGTGCGCAGCGCCAACGGGACATTTTGGGGCATGGCGAGGATCGACAGCGCCGAGCGCACTGCTTCGCGAGCCGGTGCGGCGGTTTCGAGGCGGAACCAGATCATCGCGCGAATACGCTGGCTGACACGCATTGCGTCGACGACCTTGGGCGTAAAATGCGCCTCCATCGCCGCATCGACGCCTTCGATCCACGCCTCGATCATGTGCGGCGCATCCTTGGGAAAGGCGAGGCGCGCCTGGGCGGGTTCGATGCCTAGCTCGGCCGCGGCGGCGTCGACCGCCTTGGGAGTCCAGCCGTCGAACACCGCATGTTCGCCGACCTTCAGGGCCAGGCGGAGCTTGAGCGCTTCCAAGGGAGTCGGCGTCGGTCATGGACGCTAATTGGGCGCCGCGCCGCGCTCGCGCAACCGTACCAGAATCAAGGCAATGATGATCGTCGTCGCGCCGGTCCAGTCGAGCGGAGTGAACGCCTCGCCATAATAGACCCAGCCGAGCAAAGCCGAGAGGGCGGGCTGGGTCAGCATGGCGATCCCGACAACCAGGGGCGGGACATGGCCAAGCGCGTAGACCAATAGCCCCTGCCCGACGACCTGGCTGCAAAGCGCCAGGGCAATCAGGCCGGTCCAGTCGGCCGGAATGACGGTTTCGCCGACGGCAAGGGCGGCGGGAAGCAGCATGACCGCACCGAACAGGCTGGCGAGGAACAGCAAGGGCAAGGGCTGCAATTTGCCCCGGGTCCGTTCGACGATGATCAGATAGCCGGTGTAGAGCAGTCCGGCGAAAGCGGCGAGCAGGTCGCCGCGAAGGTGCGCCGCCGAAAGTTCCGCGCTGCCCCACATCAGCAGCGCGCAACCCGCCGCGGCGAGGATCAGCGCGATTGCCTGAACCGGCGACGGCAGCCGGCGGGCGAGCCACAGGCCCCAGGCGGCGAAGAAGAAGCTGGAGATATTGCCGAACAAGGTGGCGTTGCCGAGCTTGGTCAGCAGGATGCCCGAGTGCCAGGCGGCGAGATCGGTCGCGAAAAAGAAGGCGGCGAGCGCGGTCGCCAGGACAAGCGCCTTGCGCGGGCGATGGACGGGCTGGCCGAACATCCGGGCAAGCAGCCACAGGAAGGGCAAGGCGAGCGCCAGTCGCCAGAAGCCGGCGGCGACGGGACCGACGCCGCTGTTGCGCACCAGGAAAGGCCCGCAAGCCAAAGCGAGATTGCCGGCCAGCAACGCGATGAAGGCGAACCCGTGCCCCTTGGAGGCGTTGGCATTCACGAAATTTCTTCTCCGCTGGCAAGGACGACCGGGATGATCGTCATTGCGGGGAGCCAGGCTGTGAAGCAATCCATATCGAAGCGGCGGGAACAGTAGGCCGTCTTGCCGGTTCGTCATTTCGACAATGGAAGGAGCGACCATGCGCAAGGATGTGTTGGCGGGTGCGGCGGCGGTCGGAGCGGCGCTGATCGGGGGCGCGGCCTTTTATTATTTCCGCGAAAAGCAGACCGAGGAGCCCGACTATCGCGCGCTGAGCAGCGACGGCGACTACCAGATTCGCGACTATCCGTCGGTGACGGTAGCCGAGACGGTAGTCGAGGGACCGCGCAAGGACGCGCTGGGCCAAGGCTTCAGAATCCTGGCGGACTATATCTTCGCCAAGTCGCGCGAAGGCGAAGTGCTGGAGATGACGGTCCCCGTCATGCAGGACGGCGGCGATCCGATGGCCAGCGACCCGCCGCTGTTCGATGACGATCTGGAAGGGGCATGGCGGACCCGGTTCGTGATGCCCGCCGGGCGCAGCTCCGACGACCTTCCCCAACCGCCCGAAGGCATCGAACTGGTCGACCTTGCCCCGCGCAAGGTAGCGGTGGTGAGCTTTGCCGGGCTCGCGAACGACCGGCTGCTGGCAGAGCAGGAGGACCGGTTGCGCGGTTGGCTCGCCCGGCGCGGCGAGGTCAGCGCGGCCGAGCCTGAATATGCCTTCTACAATTCGCCGATGATCCCCGGCCCGCTCAGGCGCAACGAGGTGTGGCTGGCGCTCAGCTGAACGCTTGCTTCAACGTCAGCAAGGCCAGAGCAGCATCGGCGGCCCCTCCGCCCTTGTCGGCCTGCTTCGGGTCGGCGCGCGCAATGGCCTGCGCCTCGTTCTCGACCGTCAGGATGCCGTTGCCAACCGCAATTCCGTCCATGGTCAGCGCCATCAAGCCGCGCGCGCTTTCGCCAGCGACGATTTCAAAGTGCCAAGTCTCGCCGCGGATGACGACGCCGAGCGCGACAAAGGCGTCATATTTCCCGCTTTCCGCCGCCAGCGCGATTGCGCCGGGGAGCTCAAGCGCGCCGGGGACGGTGATCGTGTCATGGCTATGGCCCGCCTTTTCGATCGCGGCTCGCGCCCCGCTGAGCAGCATATCGTTGAGGTGCGCGTAGAATCGCGCCTCGGCGATCAAAATGCGGGCCACGCCTAATCCCCCGGTTTCGTGATGCAGCGTTCCTCGACAATGGCGAGGCCGTAGGCGGAGAGGCCGACCGGCGAATGGCGCGTGTTCGACAGCAGGATCATGTCGTGGATACCAAGCGCGGCGAGGATCTGGGCGCCAATGCCATAGCCGCGAAGCGCGGATGACGCTTCGCCCGGCTTCCCCGATCGAAGGTCGGTGGCGCGGCTTAGCGAACCAGGGGCGGCGGCGTGGAGCGCGACAATCACACCCGATCCTTCGCCCTCGATCATCGCCATGGCTCCGTCGAGCAGTCCGGCACGGTCCGACCGCTCACCCAGCAGATCGGCGAACAGGTCGATCGAATGCATCCGCACCAGGGTCGGCCGCGACGGGTCGATCGCACCGTGGACCAGCGCAAGCTGTTCCTCGCCGCTCGCCTTGTCGCGGAACACCTGCGCCGTCCAATGCGCGTCGCGAGCGGGCGATGAAGCGGGTTTCCGACACCCGCTCGACCATATGATCCTTCTTCAGGCGATAGGCGATGAGGTCGCGGATCGTTCCGATCTTCAGGCCATGAGCGCGGGCGAATTCCATCAGATCGTCGAGCCGGGCCATCGTCCCGTCCTCGCGCATGATCTCGCAGATCACGCCCGACGGGTTGAGCCCCGCAAGCCGGGCGACATCGACCGCCGCCTCGGTATGGCCGGCGCGGACCAGCACACCGCCGGGGCGCGCGACCAGCGGGAAGACATGACCGGGCGAGACGATTGCGTCGGGACCGTTGGAGGCATCGATCGCGACCGCGATGGTCCGCGCGCGGTCGGCGGCGCTGATGCCGGTGGTGACACCCTCGCGCGCCTCGATCGAGACCGTGAAGGCGGTTTCCATCCGGGTGGCGTTGATCCGGGCCATCGGCTCCAGACCCAGCTGGTCGACTCGTTCCTTGCCCAGCGCCAGGCAGATCAGGCCGCGGCCGTGGCGGGCCATGAAGTTGATCGCGTCGGGGGTCGCCATCTGGGCTGGAATGATGAGGTCGCCCTCATTTTCCCGGTCGTCATCGTCGACCAGGATAAACATCCGCCCGTTGCGCGCCTCATCGATTATCGCCTGTGTGCCGACCAACACCTCCTGCACCCCGCCGTCGATCAGCTTTTCGAGCCGCACCAGCGTGTCGGCGGTGGGGTTCCAGTCGGATGCGCCGAGCTTGCGAAGGCTGTTGGGATGAAGGCCGGCAGCCCGCGCCAGCCCGCTACGGCTCGTTTCGCCGCTATCGACAAGGGCGGTTAGCCGATCGATTAGAGTCGTGGACATGACTCGCCGGTATCACATTGTAATGTGATGAGCGAGTCCCAAAACATCACAACGCGAGCAGAATCTTGTGATGCGTTAGATTTGCCGTCCTGGCCCGATGATCCTGACGCCTTCCCTGGCCCATTCCTTGTCGAGGTCGACTTCAAGCCAAGCCCAGTCGTCGCGGGTTTCGCAACGGATAGTCTCGACTCGGGTGCCCGTGATGGGTTCGATCTTGAGGCAATATCTGGCGTCGGGAGGCGCCACCGGGGCGCCTGCTTGCGGGGCGGGTTCAGGCTGTGTTGCCCAGAGCGGCGAAGCGGCAGCGATCATGCTCAAGGCCACTGCCAGTTTTTTGCAGGGCATATTTCGTCTCCTTCCCCGGCAAGCTGGCTTACCACTCCAGCGGTCGAATTTCAGCATGAGATTCGACGAGCGGTAGCCGGAAAATCAGTTCCGTGCCTCGGCCATTCTCTTCAGGTAGCGCGCCAGTACGTCAATCTCGAGGTTCAGCTTGCGCCCCACGGTGAGTCCTCCCAGCGTGGTGTGATCGGCGGTGTGAGGGATAAGGTTGACCGTGAAGCGGGTCGTGTCGTCTGCATCCTCTACCTCGTTGACGGTCAGCGATGCCCCGTCGAGCGCGATCGAGCCTTTGGGAGCAATGGCACCGCCTAGCGCTCGGGGCGCCTCGATCGTCACGTCGAGGCTTCCGCCCACTTCCTCCACCATGGTCACCGTCGCGACGGCATCGACATGGCCGGTGACGATGTGGCCGCCGAGCTCGTCTCCCACCCGGAGGGCGCGTTCGAGGTTGAGGCGCGAGCCTTCAGCCCACAGCGTCGGCGCGGTCCGAGCTCCGGTCTCCTGGCTGACATCGACCGCGAACCAGTCGCCACCCTTGTCAACCACTGTCAGGCAGGCGCCCGAGCAGGCAATCGAGGCGCCGAGATCGACGGTATCCATGTCATAGCTGCTGGCGATCACAAGGCGCAGGTCACCGCGCTGCTCCAGGCTGCGGACGGTGCCGATGTCGGTAATTATGCCAGTGAACAAACGCTAATCCCCTTCGCGGACGCGCTCGTAGACTTCGAGGCGGTCGATGCCAAGGTGGGCGCCGTCGGCCGAGCGCCAGCGGCCATGGGCATCGGCAATGGCGTCCAGGCCGATATAACCGACGCTCGACTTTCCCTCGCCGACCAGGATCGGGGCGCGATAGATGAGAATGCGGTCAACCAGGTCCGCGGCCAGGAAGGCGGTTGCAGTGGCCGACCCGCCCTCGACGAGCAGATCGTTGACGTCATGAAGCCGATGGACATCTTGCGGGAAGAAAGGATTTCCCAGCCGTCGACCGCGCTGCCCCGGGTGAGCAGGGCACGACGCGGGCTATTGTCCTCCAGGCCCGGCAGGCGGACGTCGAGACTGGGTGAGTTGGCCAGATAGGTCCCGCGCCCGACCAGGATCATGTCGCTGTGTGCACGCTCCAGGTGGACATGGGCGCGGGCATCCTCGCCGGTGATCCATTTGGACTCGCCCGAAGGAAGCGCGATCTTGCCATCGATCGAAAGCGCAAGTTTCAAGGTGATGCGCGGTCTGCTGCGCTCGATGCGGCTGAGATAGCCGGAAATGCTTTCCCGGGCCGCGTCCCTGGCAATGCCGATTTTCACTTCGATGCCTGCCTTGCGCAGCATCTTGATGCCTTGCCCGGCGGTGCGCGGGTCGGGATCCTTCAGCGCGACGACAACCCGGCTGATGCCGGCCTTGGGAATGATCGCGGCGCAGGTCGGGCCGCGCTTGCTGGAGTGGGCGCAGGGTTCGAGTGTGGTGTACAGCGTCGCGCCCCTCGCTCGCTTTCCCGCTTCGGCCAGCGCGACCGCCTCGGCATGGGGCCGGCCGCCATCGCCGGTCGCGCCGAGGCCGACGATTTTGCCATCGTTGACGATGATGCAACCGACATTGGGGTTGGGCGCCGTCCGGCCGCGCGCGGCCTCGCCAAGCCGCACCGCGTCCATCATCCAGCGCCGATCACTCAATGCCGAACTGCTTTTCCAGTTTCTGGAACTCGCGCTGCCGCGCTTCCTCGACCCTGCGGCGATCCTCCGAAGCCTTCTTCTGATCGGCGATGATGTCGGCGTCGGTCCGGTTCGGTCCGTAGTTCTCGACATAGGTAATGGTAGGTTCGGGCGCGGTGTTGATCTTCGAATCGACCAGGAAAATGATGACGATGATCATCGTCACCAGCACCGCCAGCGTCGCCCCCAGCACCTGTTCGCGGCTGCGCTGGCCAAGAAAGGCCTTGAGGTCCTTGAGCGCCGCGCGTGGGCCGACCATGGGGGGAAGGATCGCCATCTCGGCAAAGATAGGGCGTGGCGGCGGCATGTGCCAGACCCGCTCGATCGCGACCATCAGGCGTCCTCCAACCTGAAGCTCAAGGTGATGACCGTGTTCGACGGAACCGCGACTCCATCTTCAGTCGCCGGCTTGTAGCGCCAGGACCGGATGATGTGGCGTCGTGCCGCCGCGAGAAATTCGGGATCGGCGGCGCCGACCGGCTCGACCGCGGTCACTCGGCCGCGAGTGTCGATCGCCAGGCGAAGCTTAAGCGTCGCCTCCTCCTCGGTGCGGACTTTCGACAGCGGGTAGGGCGGGCGCAATGCGCTGTCGGGCGTGCGGAAAACAGCCGCGGTTCGGACCGGAACATGCCTCGGCGGATTAAGCGGGAGGGCGTTGAAGCCCGAGCCCGCGACCGGCGCGATTGCCGGAGTCGGCGGACCCTGGTCGAGGGGCAGGACAGGGGCGGTGGGTCCCATGTCGACGATCTTTGGCGGAACCGCGATGAATGAATTCTGAGGGGCCGGTCTGGGTTCGACCTGGGGCTCGGGCGGCGGTGGCGGCGGGTCGGTCGGAACATTGATGACATCCAGCGGGTCGAACTTGTCGATCGGGATCGCACCCATCCTTGCCGACATCACGGCGCCGATCAGGATCGCATGGCCGGCCAGGATCATGACGAGGGCGCGGGGAGAGCCGGCACGACCTGCCGGACGGCTGTTCGCGGCATAAGCAAGCATCACGGGCCTCCTACCAAGGGACCCGGAAATGATACATTATTACATTATTCTGGCAAGCTGCTTGATTCCCCCAAGGTCATCCTGCCGCCAGGTTGAGCCGGCTGAGGCATCGCTCCTTGCCGATAAGCTGAACCAGCGGGCCCATTTCCGGACCCGACTCGCGCCCGGTAAGCGCCCGCCGCAGGGGATGGAACAAGGCTTTGCCCTTGCGCCCGGTGGATGCCTTCAATGCATCGGCCAGGGCGTGCCACGGATCGGCGGACCAATCGAGGGACGACGCAATCACCGCAGCCTCGGCAAGCAGCGGTCGATCGTCGGGCGTGATGTCGGGCACATCGATATCGCCGTGGAGGATCGGCAGCCAGTCGGCCACTTCGGCTAGATGCGCAAGGTTGCCGCGAAGCGCGAGCCAGTCGGATTGACCGATGCCGGCGGGCAACCGGCCGGCTACATCGGCGTAGTCGAGGTGGTGCAGCAGCTTGGCATTCAATTGCTCGACCTCGGCCAGGTCGAAATGGGCCGGGGCCCGCCCGAACGTCGAAAAGTCGAACCCTTCCGCCAGATCGGCGAGATTCGCACTTGCCTCGACCGGCTGCGACGTTCCGAGGCGCGCCAGAAGGGAAAGCAGCGCCAGGGGCTCGATCCCCGCGTCGCGCAGTGCATCGACGCCGGTCGAGCCCAGGCGCTTGGACAGCTTGCCTTCCGCCGCAATCAGCAGTGCTTCGTGCGCGAGGCATGGGGCCGGTGCGCCAAGCGCTGCGAACATCTGCAGTTGCACCGCGCTGTTCGACACATGGTCTTCCCCGCGTACGATGTGGGTGATTGCCAGATCGATGTCGTCGATCACCGAGGGCAGAAGATAAAGCCAGCTTCCGTCCGCACGGCGGATGACGGGATCGCTGATCAGCGCCGGGTCGAATTTCTGATGCCCGCGAATGAGGTCGTCCCATTCGATCGGCAACTCATGATCAAGCTTGAACCGCCAATGAGGCGCGACGCCCTCGGGCACGGGCGAGCCTTTGGGCTTTCGCTCATAAACCGGCGGAAGGCCGCGACCGAGAAGCACCTTGCGGCGAAGGTCCAGTTCCTCCGGAGTTTCATAGCAGGCATAGACCCGCTCTGCCTCGCGCAGGCGATCGAATTCACGCTCGTAAATGGCCAAATCGCTCGGACTGCCGCACCTCCGCGTCGGGCTGTAGGCCAAGCCAGGCAAGGTCAGTGCGAATCGCCTCGACGAACTCCTCGCGGCCACGCTCCTGATCGGTGTCGTCGATCCGCAGCACGAAGCGGCCGTTCTCCTTCAGCGCAAACAGCGCATTGTGGAGCGCGGTGCGGATGTTGCCGACGTGGAGGCGGCCGGTCGGCGAGGGGGCGAAGCGGGTGACGACGGTCATTCGCGCGCCCCTACCACCGGGCCGGGCGCAAAGGCTAGCGGCGCTCCAGGGTCAGGGTGCCGCCGGTACCCGACAGGCTGGCTTCCTTCCCATCCTTGGAGAAGATCGCGATATTGGCCTCGGTGACGGCGCCATAGGCTGTCTCCGCACCTGCGCTTGGCGAGCCGCCTCCGCAATTGGAACTTCCGCCCGGAGAAGCGGCGAACGAGACGGCGTTGCGCTTTTGCGTATAGGTCCAGGCGCGGCGGAAACAGCCGGTCGCCAAGGTGATGGAGCCTTTGGTGATCGACGCGGTCATGCCCAGTGCCGACGCATCCGAAACGCCGCCGATCCTGCCCACCGCCCAATTGCCTTCCAGGCTTGGAACCGCCGCCGGCGCCTCGACCGGTTCGGCCGCCTGGTTGACATCTTGCGGAGCGGCCGGGCGCTCCTGCTGGCCGCAGGCGGCAAGGCTGAACATGGCGGCGACGACGGCAATTCGGATCATGGGGCGTTCCTAAAGCTGGGTTCCCACGGTCTAGCCGTGCCGGATCATCGAGTGAATAGGGGACGGGGCTGGTGAGTGCGCCGATGCACCGCGATGCCCGCGAGGCAAGATGAGGTTTCTTGACCGGCTAGCTGGTGTGGAAGGCGTTGGTAATCGGATAACGGCGGTCGCGGCCGAAATTGCGGGGGCCGATCTTGACCCCCGGCGGGGCCTGCCGGCGCTTATATTCGGCGCGGAGCAGCTTCTTCTCGATGTCGGCGATGGTTGCAAGATCGGCCCCAGTCGCGGCGGCGGCTTCCTTCACCGACATTTCCTTTTCGACCAATGCTTCGAGGATCCGGTCGAGCAAATGATAGGGCGGAAGGCTGTCCTCGTCTTTCTGATCGGGGCGGAGTTCGGCGGTCGGAGGCTTGTCGATCACCCGCTGTGGCATCACCGGTCCTTCGGGGCCAAGCGCGCCCTTGGGCCGATTGTCATTGCGCCAGCGCGACAGGGCGAAGCAGGTCGTCTTATAGGCGTCCTTCAGTACCGAATATCCCCCCGCCATGTCGCCGTAGAGGGTGGCGTAGCCGACCGACATTTCGCTTTTGTTGCCGGTAGTCAGAACCATCGCGCCATCGCGGTTCGACAGCGCCATCAACGTCACCATCCTCAGTCGGGACTGGATGTTTTCGGCGGCCAGCCCGTCGATTCCGGGGAGCATTTCGCCCAGCGCTTCAACGCCAGGGACGATGGGAATGACGTCGTGGCGGACTCCGAGGAGGCGAGCGCATTCGGCCGCGTCCTCCAAGCTTTCATCCGACGTATATTTGGACGGCATCATCACGCAGCGGACCATGTCGGCCCCAAGGGCGTCGGCCGCGACCGCCGCGGACAAGGCGCTGTCGATCCCGCCCGACAGGCCGAGGATGACACCGGGAAAGCCGTTGGACGTTACATAATCGCGAAGGCCTGTGATCATCGCCAAATAAATATCCTCGGGAAAGGCCGAAAGGCTTGCCCGATCGCCCGGTTCACAGCGCCAGCCATTTGGGCCACGCACCCAATCGGTCATCGTCAGCGCCTCTTCCCAGTCGGGCATCTGGACCGCGATCGTGCCGTCGTCGTTGACGATGAAGCTCGACCCGTCGAAGGCCAGCTCGTCCTGGCCGCCGACGCGGTTCAGATAGGCCATCGGCAGGCCGGTTTCGACGACCCGCTCGCGCACCAGCCGCTGGCGCTGATCATCCTTGTCGATTTCATACGGGCTGGCGTTGGGCACCAGCATCAATTCAGCGCCAGACCGGACGAGGTGGGCGCAGACCGATTCCAGCCAGATGTCCTCGCATATCGGCACGCCGATCTTGACGCCTCGGAACGGCAGCGGTTCGGGCAATGGCCCTGGCGCGAACACCCGCTTCTCGTCGAATACGCCGTAGTTGGGCAATTCGCGCTTCAAGGTGCGGCGGATCACCTTGCCTCCCTCGGCCAGCACGAATGCATTGAAGTCGGCGCCGCCTTCGGCATGGATGGTGCCGAACAGGATCGCCGGGCCGTCATCGGCGGTGGCGTCGACCAACCGCTCGGCGGCCTCCATCGCCCGGCGGATGAATTCGGGCTTCAGTACCAGATCTTCGGGCGGGTAGCCGGTCAGCTGAAGCTCGGGAAAGACGACGAGGTCGGCATCGACGGCCTTGGCGCGCCAGTCGAGCATCGCCTGAGCGTTGGCGGCGAGATCGCCGACGCGCTGGTTGAGTTGGCAAAGGGCGATGCGCAGGCGATCGGTCACATCGCCCGATTTAGCGACTGCCCGGGTCACCGCAACCTTGCCCTTGCGCGCTGGCCTTCCTAAGGGGCCAACGGGGCCATCGTCGCAGGACAAATTCATGAAGCTGCTCGCCGGGAATTCGAACCTGCCGCTGGCCAAGGCGATCGCCGATTATCTCGAGCTTCCGTTGACTAGCGCCAGCGTCCGCCGCTTCGCCGACGAGGAAGTGTTCGTCGAAATCCACGAAAATGTCCGCGGCGAGGATGTGTTCGTCCTGCAGTCGACCAGCTTTCCGACCAACGACAATTTGATGGAATTGCTGATCTGCATGGACGCGCTGAAAAGGGCTTCGGCCAAGCGCATCACGGCGGTCATTCCCTATTTCGGCTATGCCCGCCAGGACCGCAAACCCGGACCGCGCACGCCGATCTCGGCCAAGCTGGTCGCCAACCTTATCACCACCGCCGGCGCCGACCGGGTGCTGACGATGGATCTGCATGCCGGACAGATCCAGGGATTCTTCGATATTCCGACCGACAATCTGTGGGCGGCGCCGGTCATGGCGGCCGATATCCAGGCCCGCTATTCCGACAAGAAGCTGATGGTCGTGTCGCCCGACGTTGGCGGCGTGGTTCGCGCGCGCAGCCTCGCCAAGCGGCTCGACAACGCCCCGCTGGCGATCGTCGACAAACGGCGCGAACGGGCGGGCGAATCCGAAGTGATGAACATCATCGGCGACGTAGAGGGGCATTGCTGCGTGCTGGTCGACGACATCGTCGATTCGGCCGGGACGCTGTGCAACGCGGCCGCCGCGCTGAAAGAGCAGGGGGCGACCGAGGTCATTGCCTACTGCAGCCATGGCGTGTTGTCGGGCGCGGCCGAGGCCAGGGTCACGTCGAGCGGGCTGACCGAACTGGTCGTCACCGATTCGATCCATGGCGAAGGGCTGACCGAGGGCGGCAAGATCCGCCGGTTGACCATCGCGCCGCTGTTCGGGGAGGCGATCCACCGCATCGCCGATGAGTCGAGCGTGTCCAGCCTGTTCGACTAGGGCGCTAGCGCCACCTAGGGCCGCTTTTGCCCGGGCGCTTTCGCTTCGGGACCCAGAGCGTCGTCGAGCAGGCGGGCCAGGCGAATTCCACCTTCCGCGACATTCTCTCGCACCGCGGGAATCAACGAGCGGACTTCTGCTTCGTCGAGCGCCGGGCGCTCGGCCGGCGAGGGACCGCACGGATCGGGCAGCAAGGTCTTGTAGGCAAGGTCGCGCGCCTTGCTCCACATTTCACGGCTCCAGTCCTCGACCGATCCCGCCGCGATCCGCTCCCGCTCGGCTTGGGGAACCGATGCCAGTAGCGCGGACGGTCCGGCAGGCGGGGTCGAAATGGCGCGCTCGGCCAGCCAGCCGTCCCAAATGCCGTGGAGGTTGGCGTGGCCGCCAACAATGCCGTAGTTCGCGGCGACGCGATTGCCGCCCAGGTCGTGATGGTCGCCTGCGTGCATCGGCTGGTGAAGATCGCCGACAAAGTGAATCAGGAAAGCCAGCGCCATCAACCGCTCGCGCGCCGGGACGCTGCGATCGGCCAGCAGTCGCGCGTTGCGCTCGATCTGTGCCGAGACGCAATTGCCGTCCTTGCACGCGGCCTTGAGATCGAACGCGCCGCAGACATCGACGTTCTGATAATGCCAGGAATAGGCGTAGGCGAAGCGGTCACCCAAGGGCTTGATGCAGTCCGCCCACACGCTCGCCTGTTCGATCGTTGCGACGGGGCAGCCGGGCGTTTCCAGCAGGCGGCCTTGCCGAAGCAGCGCCGCCACTCGCCGGCGCGTATCGGGCCGCATCTGCTCCCACGCAATCCGCGCCACGCTTTCATGGCCATATTCCCAATAGGCCTGGGCCGGGCTGGCAGCGATAAGCAGGGCGAGGAGGCCGCCAACCAGGACAGCAATTCAATTCAGCATGGCAACGGCTTAGCCGCAAATTGCGGACCGTTGGTAGGTATCAGCGACGGCCGCCTCCTGATCTGATGGCGTGGCCTTAAATTCTAGAGAAGCGGCCTTACTCCTCCTCCGCCATTTTCGATGATCGGGTCGTAAGGATCGATGGGCCCATTCGCATGCGTAACAAAGTTCAATTGATAGCGAAGCTCTTGCTGAGCTCCATAGTTCCAGTCGATCACCACCAGCTCGTCGTCATCGCAACTATCGACCATGATCTGGCCCGTTTCCAGGCGATCCGGGCACGGGTCCGCCACGCCCTCCTTCGCAAAGATAGGCCCTGCCGCGTTAAACCGAATGCCAAGCCCGCTTTCATCGTTAAGGTCGAACTTTATCCTGTGAGCCCTATTCTCCGGAACCTTGATCTTATTGCCATTGCTATGACCCGAGCTCTTGATTTTGTGGGACCAGGTCACCCCGCCAGTTCCATTGGCCGTAGCCGTGACTTCGACCTTGATCTTGTCCCAGCTAATAGGAGGGATTTTTGCTGCAGCTGTTTTCTTCATTGATTCGTCCCGCTCCAATATTTCGGTCGTCATAACATCCTCCTCTACTTATGTTCTTTGATAATCGGGATAGCGGTAGCCCATTGCATCCAGCCTGCTGCGAAGGGCCGCGGAACTACGGCCAGTCAGGTCGAACAGCCTGGCTTTGAGAGCAAGATCCTGGGGTCCCTCCTCGATGCCCTCGGGCCAAGTAGATGCCGCGGTTTGCAGCGCCCCACGCGCAGCATCGGGCTGACCCGACGCCTTTAGCGCGGATGCTAGCAATAAATTCGCCTTTGCTACTGAGAGGGCACGTTCAACAGGGTCGCGTTGCGTCTTGGTCAGCACTAATAGCTGGCGGGCCTGGGCGAGCGCGCCGGGGGCGTCGCCCGTGCGAAGCGCAATTCGCGTCCGGATGGTTGCACAGCGAAGTTGCAAGTCGTTTCGCCACAGATCAACGGTCCGGTTTCGCAGCACCAGTTTCCGGGTCGCCGCGCATCCCGCCTCGGTCGATTGAAGCGCCTCGGCGGTCCGGCCCGCGGCAAGCTCAAGCTCAGCCCTTTCCAGACTGACTCCAGCTCCCGTTTGGACCCATTCGGTATTGTTCGGTTCGGTCTTCATCAGAAAGGCGAGGACTGCCGAGTTCAGGGACGCTTGCTCGAACGCCTCGCGCATTTGCCCACGCTCAGCGAAAAGCCGCGCCAGGGACCGCCGTGCCGCAAGTTCCTGACGCTTGATATTGCTATCGCCCCGGTTCGATGACCACCGTTGCGCCAATATTGTCAGCTGACGATCGCGGTAAGCCAGCGCTTCGTCGAGTTGGCCGTTTCGCTCCTGAGCGTCCGCCAGCCAACCCAAAACGTTGGTGAGTTGACTTTGGTAGTCGCGATTTCCCGGTTCGGTTGAAACCAGCCGTTCGGTCTGCTCCAGCAATCCTTGGAAGTTGGCGGCTGCGTCACGAAACTTGCGCTGGTCCATCTGAACGGCACCGAGCGCCCCGTCCGCGTAGATCCGTTCCAGCCGGTATTCGGACTGTCTCGGCGCAAGCTCGATCATCCGATCGGCCAGCTTGCGATATTCGCTGAATGCCGTGGCGGCCTTGTCGAGGTTGCCGCGCTGAAGGTCGATAAAACCGAACCAAAAGACATTTTGCGCATGGTCAAAAAGCCGCTGCGGATCGTCGGGAGCGCGGCGCAGCGCCTCGCTGGTGCTAGCCATTGCCTCGCGGTAGCGCCTTAGCGCACCATCGAGGTCGCCTCGAGTATTGGCCATCTCTCCCATCAGCGTCAGGGCTCTAGAGCGCTGCGCCAGTGCCGCGTCGGATAGGTTCGCCTTGTCCTGGCTCTCATAGTAAGCGAGCGCCCGCGCGCCGACCGAGTCGAGCACGTCGAGCCGGCCGATCGGTTCCAGCTTCTTGCGCAGGTCGCCCAGCATGAAGCCAACGAGTTTGTCCGCTTCGCGCCGCTGGTCACGGGCTTCGTCACGCGCCTGTATGGCGGTGTAGGCGAGGCCGCTGGCCGCCAGCATTCCCGCGATCGACGCTGCGGTGATCGCATAGAGCCTGCGATGACGCCTTTGAGCCTCGCGCTGCGCCAAATCGTCGAGGCCGACGCCGAGCATTCCAGCCACGGTCTTGAGCAAGCCCATGTGGCGGCCATCACCACTTTCGCGAAGATCCGCGGCCAGCGGCTCCGCCCGCTGCGCGGTCAACCTGCCCTTGCGATCGCAATGGAACCTCAGCGCTGGCGGGAAACATTCCTCATCTTCGCGGCCCGGTTCATCGCTTGCGAACGGTTCGCCTTCGAGGATCACCGCCAGGACACGGTCCTCGCGATGAAGCCGCTTGAAGCATTTAATCTCTTCGTTGATCCAGTGCGACTGCGCCGCCGAGGGCGAGCAAAGGACGATGAGGAATCTCGAACCCGCCATCGCCTCCTCGATTTCCTCGCCCAAGTCGGCTGCCGCGGCCAATTCGTGCCGGTCACGGAAAATCGGCGAAAGGCGCCTGGGTACCGGGCCTATGTCGGTCAACTGGCCGATCAGCCGCTTCGGGACCCGAAATTCCTCAAGATTTTCATGGAGCCAGGCCGCATCCTTTTCGTCGTCGTGGCTGTAGCTGAGGAAGGCCATGTAGCGCTGATGCGGAAATGTGCCGCGCGCCCGGGACAGGACACTGCGCGCTGGTCGCGGCATTCGGGCAAGCTCGGCCACCGGCACCCCCAGGCTCGACTCCCATTAATTCCCATTAGCATGACAGGTTAACCACGGCGAATCCCTTGGAGGTCCCGACGGGGAGGGCTATATGGCCATCCATGTCCGAAATTCGCCCGTGGCGCACGATCGAGCGTCGTCAGTCCCGCCAGATCATGGTCGGCAGCGTCGCCGTCGGCGGCGGCGCGCCGATTTCGGTTCAGACGATGACCAATACGCCGACGTCCGATGCCAAGGCGACCATCGACCAGATTCGCCGCTGCGAAGAGGCCGGCGTCGACATCATTCGGGTATCCTGCCCCGACGTGGAATCGACTGCGGCGCTGAAGCAGATCGTGCGCGCTGCAAACGTCCCGATCGTCGCGGACATTCACTTTCACTACAAACGTGCGCTCGAAGCGGCTGACGCGGGCGCGGCGTGCCTGCGCATCAATCCCGGCAATATCGGATCGGAAGAGCGGGTGCGCGAAGTGATCGGAGCGGCCAAAGCCAACGGCTGCTCGATCCGCATCGGCGTCAACGCCGGTAGCCTCGAGCGCGACCTGCTTGAAAAATATGGCGAGCCCTGCCCCGAAGCGCTGGTCGAAAGCGCCCTAGACCATATCCGCATCCTCGAGGATCATGACTTCCGCGACTACAAGGTGGCGGTGAA
This sequence comes from uncultured Alphaproteobacteria bacterium, assembly GCA_963750385.1. Lineage (GTDB taxonomy): Bacteria > Pseudomonadota > Alphaproteobacteria > Sphingomonadales > Sphingomonadaceae > Sphingomicrobium. Next base: position 522,663 of record CAVVQJ010000009.1, read on the forward strand.
AGCCAGCGACCTGTTCCTGGCGGTCGCGGCCTATCAGCAACTGGCGGACCAGGTCGACTGCCCGCTCCACCTGGGTATCACCGAAGCGGGCGGGTTCGTCGGCGGGACGGTCAAGTCAGCGATCGGCATCGGTTCGCTGCTGTGGGCCGGGATCGGCGACACAATCCGCGTTTCTCTCTCCGCTGAGCCCGAGGAGGAAGTGCGGGTCGGCTATGAGATTCTGAAGGCGCTGGGCATCCGCAATCGCGGTGTCCGCGTGGTCAGCTGCCCCAGCTGCGCCCGGCAGGGCTTCGACGTCATCCGCACCGTCCAGGCGCTTGAGGATCGGCTGCAGCATATCAAGACGCCGATGTCGCTGTCGGTGCTCGGTTGCGTCGTCAACGGTCCCGGCGAAGCGCGGGAGACCGACATTGGCATTACCGGCGGGGGTCAGGGCAAGCATATGGTCTATCTGTCGGGCATCACCGATCACCATGTGCAGGATGCCGACATGATCGACCATATCGTCCGTTTGGTCGAGGCGAAGGCGGCCGAAATTGACGCCGCGGAGGAAGCCGACCAAGCTGCCTGAATCGAACAAGGGGGATGTTCGATTCGCTGGTCGTCGGGCTGCTCGCGGGATTGACCGGGACGGCGCTTTATCTCGGCTACGCCGCCTTTGCGCGCGGACGATCGCGGACTTCTTTTTCCGGGACTGGACCCGTCCGCAGCTTCGGCTAAGGCGGCGCGCATGACGCGCCCTGCCACCCCCCTTGCCGCCTACGCCGCCGCAGTCGCGGGAATTGCGCTTTTCTCGATCATGGACATGGTGATGAAGGGGCTGACGCTGGCCATCGGCACCTATCCAACCTTGTTGTGGCGATCGCTGGTCGGGATCCCACTGGCGGCGATTCTCTATTTCTCCACGCGCACCGGTTGGCCCGGCCGGACCGCGATTCGGCTTCATCTGCTGCGCGGAACGATGATGGTGCCGATGGCGCTGCTTTTCTTCTGGGGACTGGCGCGGGTGCCGATGGCGCAGGCGGTGGCGCTGACCTTCATCGCGCCCCTGCTTGCGCTGGTGCTGGCCGGAGCGATTCTGAAGGAGCCAATTGGCCCGCGTACGCTCGGCGGCTCGCTTCTCGCCTTCGCCGGCGTGGTGGTGATATTCTTCGGCCAGGCGCAGGCCGATCTTGGCCGCGACGCGCTGATCGGTTCGCTGGCGATCCTCGGCTCGGCAACCATCTACGCCTTCAATATCATCGTCATGCGGCGCCAGGCGCAGGCGGCGGGCCCGATCGAAATCGCCTTTTTCCAGAATTTGATCTTCGGTGTCTGCTTCGCGGCGTTGATGCCGGCCATTGGGGCGCCGGCCTTGCCCCTGGGCCATTGGGGCGAGCTGGTCCTTGCGGCCTTCCTTGCGCTCGGCTCGTTATTGTTGCTCGGCTGGGCCTACGCCCGGGCCGGAGCGGCCTATCTGTCGACCACCGAATATTCGAGTTTCCTGTGGGCCATGCTGCTCGGCTGGCTGCGGTTTGGCGAGCACGTCTCCTTGTTCACCCTGGGCGGCGCGTGCCTGATCGTCGCGGGCTGCCTGATCGCCGCGCGCACTCGAAAAGTCGACCATCCCGCGCTTGAGGCAACCGCCTAGCGCGAGGCCAGCACATTGATAGTCAGCGCCAGCACGCCAAGATTGAAGAAGAATCCGGCGACGCAATGGGCCGTGACGATCTTGCGGATATGAGGTGAGGTGACGACCACGTCGCTGGTCTGCACCGCAACCCCAAGCGTGAAGGCGAAGTAGACGAAGTCGCTCATCAGCGGCTCTTTCGTCTTTGGAAATTCCAGGCCCGCCCGATCCTTCCCGCCATCATCGGTCGAGTAGAAAAGATGGGCGTAATGGAGTGTGTAGACCGCGTTGCCGAAGGTCCACACCAGCACCAGGCTGGCGGCGACCAGCAGCTTGTCGATTGGTCGCAGGCGTTCGGGATCGGCAAGCTCGCCAATCACCGCCGCCAGGATGACGACCGACAGCAGGAAACTGATCACCAATAACCATACTCGATTGGCGTCATTGCGCGAGGCGGCCTGGCGCAGCCGTTTGGCGTCATAGGAAAGGATCGAACGGTGCGAAGCGAGAAAGCCGATCGCTGCCACGTCGAACCCCGCCAGCAGGCCACCGGTCCAGCCCGCCAGGGGCACGCTTAACGTACAAGCCGCCGCCAGCAGCAGGAAGAACAGTGCGAACCGCCACGGCATGAGCCGATTGATGATGGACTTGGACGCGGTCATGCGGGCACAACCCGCGGCAGGGAAATTTGGTTGCGGGAGCGAAACATGGCTTGGGCGTTGCTGATCCTCGGCGGCCTTTTCGAGGTCGGCTTCACTACCGCGCTGCGCTTCGTCGCGGGATTTCGAAACCTTCCCTGGACACTCGTCTTCCTCGCCTCGGTGACGCTCAGCATGGGGCTGCTGGAAATGGCGTCGCGGTCGATCCCGATGGGCACCGCCTATGCCGTGTGGGGCGGGATCGGCGCGGTGGGGACGGTGATGGTCGGAATGGCCTTTTTCGACGAGCCGACAACTACGATCCGCCTTTTGCTGATCCTGGGCATCGTTGGTTGCATTGCCGCATTGAAGCTGACCGCATGAGGTTCATGTCAAGCGCCTGACCCCGAAGCCGATCCGCTACGCCGTCAACATCCATTATCATCGAAACAGCGCCCCGTGCCGCAACCCGACTGGTCAGAGCTGCGGACTCAGTAGCGGCGCGACCTCGGGGCTTTCCTCAATCGACCGCAGGAAGCGTGGTGCCGGTAGCGGGCCGCGTGCCTGCTCGTAGGAATATCCGAGCGACAAAAGCAGGCTTTCCGACCATTTGGGTCCAATGAAGCTGAGGCCTACCGGCAGCCCCTTTACCTGTCCCATCGGCACGGTGAGGTGCGGATAGCCCGCGACCGCGGCAAGGCTCCCGGCGCCCCCGCCCGAAATCTGGTCGCCATTGACCGCGTCGATCTTCCACGCCGGCGGCATGGTTGGACCGACCAGTGCGACCAGCCGATGCTCCTTGAGCAACCGGTCGATCCCCTTTGGCCCCGCCGCGTCGAAGCTCGCCTTGCGTGCCTTGATGTAGGCGGGATCGGCGAGCCCCTTGGTGGCCTCAGCCTTCTCGAAAATATCCTGCCCAAACAGGCCCATCTCGGTGGCCGCATGGGCTTTGTTGAAGGCAATCACATCGGCGAGCGTGCGCGTCGTGACCGCCGGGGGCGTCGTCTTGAGGTAATCGTTCAGGCCTGCCTTGAACTCGGTCAATAGCACCTGGAACTCGTTGCCCCCGATCGGCTTGTCGTCAAACTTGTCAATCTCGACCAGCACTGTCCCCTGCCTTTTCAAAACGGCCAGCGCCGCGGCGAAGACTTCGTCGGTGCCGAAGCCCGAGGCGAAGCGCATGACGCCGATCCGCTTGCCCGCGAGTTCATCAGCGCGGAGCAGCCCGGCATAATCTGCTTTATGCGCATCGGCTTCGCGGGTCGCGGAGTCGGCGGGGTCGCTGCCCGCGATGGCCGTCAACAGCTCGGCCGCTTCCCTGATCGTCGCGGTCATCGGGCCGGCGGTATCCTGGCTGGCGCTGATCGGGACGATGTGTGTCCGGCTGACCAGGCCGACGGTCGGCTTCAGGCCGACGATGCCATTGATCGCGGCGGGGCAGGTGATGGATCCGTCGGTTTCGGTGCCGATCGCCAGCCTGACGATCCCCGCGGCCACCGCCGCGCCGCTGCCGCTCGAGCTACCGCAGGTGTTGCGGTCGAGCGCATAGGGGTTGCGGGTTTGGCCGCCCACCGCGCTCCAACCGGAAATGCTGTTGGACGATCGGATATTCGCCCATTCGCTGAGATTGGCCTTGCCCAGGATAACCGCGCCGCTCGCCCGCAGCCGGGATACCAGGGGCGCGTCACGATGGGTGACGTTAGCCGCCAGAGCCAGGCTTCCCGCGGTCGTCGGAAGCGGTCCGGCAACCTCGATATTGTCCTTGATCAAAACCGGCTTTCCGGCAAGCGGCCCCGCCACGCGCGCGGCATCGATGCGCCGGGCCTGATCCATCGCGGTGGGGTCCGCCGCGATCACGGCGTTGAGGGAGTCGTTCATCGCCCGGATTCGCCCCAGCGCCTGGGCCGTGGCGGATTCCAGCGGAGCTTGCGCCGGTGACGAGGCAACCCACTCCTCGCCCGGCCGTTGGGGTGGCTGGGACGTGCAGGCGCCAAGAAACAGGAAGGCGGCAGCGGCGGAAATTCTACCGTTCGTCATTGCAAACACGCCCCTTCGTCGAACCAAGGGCAGCAGTCATCGCAGCTTCATCTTGGGGAGGCCAGCGGGAAGCCTGTAAAACCTTAAAAGATTGTTCCGCTTCATGACCCGCAAGTCCAAATTGATCCTTCTCCTGCTCGCGACGGCCGCGCCACTTCCGGCGTTTGCCCAGCCGGCGCCTGTCGACAGCGCCCAGCCAGCCGGCGACGGATTGGACGACCCGTTGGATCAGGCGGATGAAGAGGAAATCGTCGTCGTCGGCCAGAAGCCGCGCGGATCGGTGGTGGGCGATATCCCGCCCGAAAACACACTTACCAGCCGCGACATAAGAGCGACCGGCGCGACCAGCATCAGTGAATTGCTCGACGCGGTCGAAAGCCAGACCGGAAGCGCTCGCGGGCGGTCCGGCGGGAGGCCGATCCTGCTTCTCAACGGCCAGCGCATCTCGGGCTTTCGCGAGCTTCGCGACCTCCCGCCTGAAGCGATCGAGCGGATGGAAATCCTGCCCGAGGAAGTCGCGCTGCGATATGGCTATGCGGCCGATCAAAGGGTGGTGAACATCGTCCTTCGCCGCCGGTTCAACTCGACCTCGGCCGAGTTGCGCGGCAAGGCGGCGACCGACGGACACTATCTCACGGGGCAGGCCGATGGGACACGCCTGGTGATCCGCGACGGGAAGCGGACATCGCTCAATCTCCATGTCGAGGGAAATACGCCGCTTTACGAAAACGATCGGGACATCGTGCTTCAGCCGGTTGCGCCGGACACCAATGCGGTTGACCCTCGGGCGTTCCGAACCCTGACAGGTGCGCGCCAGAATGTCCGTCTTTCGGGCACGATGAACCGAACGATTTTTGGCGATGTATCGGCGACCTTGAATGGAGAGGTTGAGCGTGAAACCGGCAAGTCCCGCTTCGGCGTTCCGACCGGCACGCTGAACGATGGCGGCTCCGACATCCTGCGCGCTTTCCCGGTAGGTCCCCTGACTTGGGATTCGGCGACCGAAGCGGTGCGTCTCGGCAGCGCGCTCAATGGCCAGCGCGGCAAATGGAAGTTGTCGTCGACCGCCAATGCCGAATATTCGCGCAGCATCACCCGGACCGATCGCGGGTTCGACCTGACCGACGCTCAGGCGCGGCTCGATGCGGGCGATCCGACTTTCGACCCGTTCGGCGATCTTGGTCCGCTCGGCGAGCTAGATCGCAACCGGAGCCGTTCCATCCGCACGTCGCTCAGCCTCGACGGGACGGCGACTGGCCCCCTCATTGCCCTACCGGCCGGGGATGCCAATGCGACCTTCAAGGCGGGTGTTGGGCGCCTCGACCAGGACAGCAAGGCCATCCGCGACACTATCGTGTCGGCGTCGGATCTTGGACGGACCAGCGGCGAGCTATCTGCCAGCCTCGATTTGCCGATCACCAAACGCAGCGCCTCGATCGGCCGGCTGTCGGCCAATGTGAATGCGGGCCTGACCCAGCTCAGCGATTTCGGAACCTTGTCCAGCCTCGGTGCCGGCCTCAATTGGGGTCCGGCGCCAAGGCTGAACCTGATGGCAAGCTGGACCAGGGAGGAAGGAGCGCCGTCGCTGCAGCAACTCGGCGACCCGCTGCTGGAAACGCCGGGCGTCAGCTTTTTCGATTTCACCCGTGGAGAGACGGTGTTCGTGACGACCGTCACCGGCGGCAATCCCACGCTCGATGCCGATCGGCGCAACGTGCTCAAGCTTGGCGGCAATTGGCAGCCGTCGGAAAAGCTCAATCTTCGCCTGCGCGCCGAATATGTTCGGCAGACGATCGATCATCCTCAAGGCAGCTTCCCGGCCGCGACAGAGGCGCTGGAAGCCGCCTTTCCCGACCGCTTCCAACGTGATGCGGTCGGCAATCTGGTTCGCGTCGACCTGCGTCCGGTCAATTTCGAGAAGTCGCGCAAGGATACGTTCCGCTGGGGCTTCAATTTTACCAAGCCGCTGGCATCGAAGCCGCCGTCGCAAGCCACGATCGCCGCCATGCGCGAGCGATTCTCGGCGCGGCGCGCGGCGCCGGCGCAACAAGCTCCGTCCAACGAGCCGGGGGCCGCGCCACCGCCCTCCGGCGAGGCCGCTCCTAGCGAGGCTAATCGGGCCGACGCGTCGCCGGGCCGCGGCTTCGGCGGCGGGCGCGGCGGCCGATTTGGCGGCGGGCGCCAAGGCGGACGGCTGACCTTTTCGCTGACCCACCAGGTCAATCTGGTCGACGAGGTGACCATCGCCGACGGCCTTCCCAAGCTCGATTATCTGAATGGCGAGGCGGTTGGATCGACCGGTGGGCGATCGCGTCACGAAGTGCAGGCGGAAGCCGGCTATTACAACAATGGACTCGGCGCTCGGCTTCAAGGAAATTGGCGAAGCGGGACCTCGGTCGATAGCAGCGCTGGCGACTTGCGCTTCTCGCCCTACACCGACATCGATTTGCGGCTGTTCGCCAACCTTGGCGAAAATTTCGACCTGGTCGCCAAACATCCTTTTTTTCGGGGCACGTCAGTCCGGCTCGACATTGAAAATATCTTCAACAGCCGTCCCAAGGTGAGGAATTCGAGCGGGATGACCCCCCTGACCTACCAACCGGATCTGCTTGAGCCGATCGGACGGACGATCGGCATCACCTTCCGCAAACTGTTCATCCCGGCCCGCTTCTTCCAGCGTGGACGGGGAGGCGGGCGGCCAGGGGGTTAGTTAGGCTTTCGCCTTGGCGATCGAATCGAGCACTACCCGGCGCGCGGCGTCGGCATTGCCCCACTTGCCGACTCGAACCCACTTCTCGGCCTCCAGGTCTTTGTAATGGGTGAAGAAATGCTCGATCTGCTGAACCACGATCGGCGGCAGGTCGGTATATTCCTCGACATCCTTGTAATAGGGCGAAACGCTGGTGATCGGCACAGCCAGGACCTTCTCGTCGCCGCCCGCTTCATCTTCCAGGTACAGAACGCCGACCGGCCGCGCCGCGATTACCGTGCCGGGCATCAAGGTCCAGCGGGTCATGATCAGGCAGTCGAGCGGATCCCCGTCGTCGCAAAGCGTTTGCGGTACGAATCCGTAGTTGCAGGGATAGCGCATTGGCGTGTGCAGGATGCGATCGACAAAGATCGCGCCGCTTTTCTTGTCGAATTCATATTTCACCGGCTCGCCGCCGATCGGCACTTCGATAAGCACGTTGATGCTGTGCGGGGGGTTGGAGCCCGACGGGATAAGGTCGATATTCATGATGGCGCTGCCCTTAGACGCTGGCGCGCCAAGGGCAAGCCCCGTCGCTGAACGAGGCTTGAGCAGGGCGTGAATGAGCCGGCCCACGCGATCAGGGCCTGGCTTGGGTCCATGGCTAGCGTTCGTTATTTCACCACGCTAGGGGCTGCCCCATCCATATGTCGAAAAGCCAGACCCCTCAGCCGATCCGCGGCATGCAGAGTCTCCTCGGCGAGGAGGCCGACCGAATGGCCGCCGTGGTGGGGGCATTCGACCGCGTTAGGCGACTTTATGGCTTCAAACGGGTCGAAGTCCCCGTGCTGGAGCAGACTTCCGTATTTGCCCGTACGATCGGTGAGACGACCGATGTCGTATCGAAAGAAATGTATTCTTTCGAGGACCGGGGCGGAGAGTTGATTACGCTGCGACCCGAATTCACGGCCGGGATTTGCCGCGCTTATCTCAGCGAAGGGTGGCAGCAGTTTGCGCCCTTGAAAGTGGCGACCCATGGCCCCGCCTTTCGTTACGAGCGCCCTCAAAAGGGCCGCTTTCGCCAGTTCCACCAGCTCGATGCAGAGATCATCGGCGCGGCCGAGCCGCAGGCGGATGTCGAGGTGATCGCGCTGGGCGCGCACTTGCTGGCCGAGCTCGGCATCGACGGGGTGATCCTGAATCTCAATACGCTTGGCGACCCCGCCACCCGCTCGGCATGGCGCGATGCATTGTTCGACCATTTCTCCGCCAGGCGGGCCGATTTGTCCAAGGAGAGCCGCGACCGGCTTGACCGCAACCCCCTGCGCATCCTCGACAGCAAGGCGCATGAGGATTGGCCGATCGCCGACAGCGCGCCTGCCATCGATGAGTTTCTGACGCCCGAGGCGAGCGATTTCTTCGCGGCGGTCACGGCTGGACTAGACGCCGCGGGCGTCGCCTGGGAGCGGGCGCCCCGACTAGTGCGCGGGCTCGATTATTATCGCCACACGGCGTTCGAATTCATGACCGACCGGCTCGGCGCACAGGGCACGGTAATCGCCGGTGGCCGTTACGATGGATTGATCGAATCCCTGGGTGGTCCACACACGCCGGCGATCGGCTGGGCCGCGGGCGTCGAGCGGCTGGCGATGATGATCGAGCTGCCTCCCACCGATGTCTTCGTCAGCGTCGTCGCCGATGATGCCGAGGTCGAAGACGAGGCCGCGCGCCTGACCGCCACCCTTCGCCAGGCGGGAGCGAACGTCAGCAACGCATTCAGGGGCAAGCCGAAAAAACGTGTTGAGCTTGCCAAGAAGCAAGGCAGTGACGCGGTGATCTTCGTGCGCGCCACCTCCGATCCGGTTGCGAAGATTCACATTTCATTCCTCACCGATGATCACGCGCGCCGAACCGATATCCGTCATCGGGTGATGGAAGCATTGGGGCCTCACCAGCTCGTCTCGGACAGCTCGGAATGAAGTCCATTTCGCTCGACCGAATTGTTTCGATCGAAACCAGAAAGCATGATCTCGCGCAGGCGATGGCGGCGCCCGATCTCGCGCCCGAGGATTTCGTTCGGCTGTCCAAGGAATATGCCCAGATCGAGCCGGTGGCCGCCGCTGCTCGCGAAGTCCGCCGGCTGCGCGCCGAGCTTGAAGTGCTGATTGGCCTCGCCCACGACGCCAGCGCCGAGCCGGAGCTCAAGGAATTGGCAGCTCATGAGGCGGAGGAGATTCGCGAAAAGTTGCCGCTGGCCGAACGCGCGCTGGCGCTGAAGCTGTTGCCGCGCGATGCCGCAGACGAACGCGCCGCGATGCTCGAAGTGCGCGCTGGCACCGGCGGCGACGAGGCAGCACTGTTCGCCGGCGACCTGCTGAGGATGTACCAACGGTTCGCCGAGGAGCAAGGCTGGAAGTTCGAGCTGATCAGCGCCTCGCCGTCCGATGTCGGCGGCTATAAGGAGGCGGTCGCCTCGATTAGCGGGGCGGGCGTGTTCGCCAAGATGAAGTTCGAAAGCGGGGTTCACCGCGTCCAGCGCGTCCCGGCTACCGAAAGCGGCGGGCGAATCCACACATCGGCGGCGACGGTGGCGGTGCTCCCCGAGGCCGAGGAGGTCGATGTCCATATCGACGACAAGGATTTGCGCATCGACGTCTATCGCTCGTCCGGACCGGGCGGACAGTCGGTCAATACGACCGACAGCGCGGTTCGGATCACCCACTTGCCGACTGGGTTGGTGGTTATTCAGCAGGATGAGAAGTCCCAGCACAAGAACAAGGCGAAGGCGCTCAAGGTCTTGCGCACCCGCCTGTTCGAGCTCGAGCGTGGGCGGCTGGCGAGCGAGCGGGCAGGGGCGCGAAAGTCGATGGTCGGATCGGGCGACCGGTCGGAGCGCATCCGCACCTATAATTTCCCGCAGGGACGCGTCACCGATCACCGTATCAACCTGACGCTGCACAAGCTCGACGCAATCCTCGAAGGGCCGGGACTGGCCGAGCTCAGTGAGGCGCTGATTGCCGAGGATGAGGCCGAGCGGCTGGCGGGCCTAGAGGAAGCGTGACCGCGATTTCGCGCGCGCTGTCGCGTGCCACCGAACGGCTCGGCAAAACCAGCGACACGCCCCGGCTTGATGCGGAAATATTGATGGCGGCCGCACTCGGCATCGGGCGCGACCAGTTGATTCTCAATGCGCCGACCGGCGAAGTGCCCGCTGCCTTTATCGACTTCGTTGCGCGGCGAGAGGCTGGGGAACCGGTCGCCTATATCACCGGTCATCGCGCCTTCTGGACCATCGACGTGGAGGTGGGTCGCGGGGTGCTCATCCCACGCCCCGACAGCGAAACCCTGATGGCTGCGGCGGTCGAGCATTTCGCCGGGACAGCTGGGCCGAAGCGGATTCTCGACCTCGGCACCGGACCCGGTACCCTGCTGCTTGCGGCACTGGACGAATGGCCCGGGGCGACCGGGCTTGGCATCGACGCCTCGCCGATCGCCTTGTCTTATGCGCAGCGCAATGCAGAGCGGCTCGGCCTGGCCGGCCGCGCCGCCCTCCAGCTGGGCGATTGGGCAACCGGAATCCGCCAGCGCTTCAACCTGGTTTTGTGCAATCCTCCCTATGTGGCGGCGGCCGCCGAGACCGGCCCGGGTGTAGTCGATTATGAACCGGCAGAGGCGCTGTTTGCCGGAAGCGACGGACTCGACGATTATCGACGGCTCGCTCCCCAGCTTGGGCGCCTGGTTGCGCGGGGGGGATTGGCGGCCGTGGAAATCGGATTTGATCAGGCAGGAAGCGCCTCGGCGCTGTTCGAGGCGGAAGGCCTGACGCCAAGCGTGGCGCATGATCTCGCAGACCGGCCGAGGGCGCTGTTGATCAGGGGCTGAAGCGGGCTTTGTCGAAAAGGCTTGGAATTTCGCTGCTTGCCCATTACATCGGGAACAGGGACGGGGCTGCTCCCACGAAAGTTGATGCGCCCCCGCCACCGACCCCCGACGACATGGCCGCGCTCTCGCCAACTGGCGTTTGACGGCAAGGGAGGGTCGACTTGCGCCACGGTGGCGCGGGCCGGTCCGCCGCGGCGGGGACCATACTTCCGCAGAAGGGAAGATTTCGGACGAGCCGCAAAGTGGACGTCCAGTGCGACAGGGAACCTACATTTTGATCAACAATCGTCAGGGCGGCCGTCGTCGTGGTCGCGGTGGACAGCGTCCTCAGGGAATGCCCGGCAACGCCGGGGGCAATTCGCGCGATAACCGCCAGCGCGGCAACGCGGCGCAGCTTCTCGAAAAATACAAGAGCCTGGCCCGCGACTCGCAGCTCGCCGGCGACCGCGTCCAGACCGAATATTATCTTCAATACGCCGACCATTATTTCCGGGTGCTCGAAGACAGCCGCTCGCGCTTTGAAGAGCAGAATGCCCAGCGTCGCCCGCGTCGCGACGACGATGAGGATGATCTCGAGGGCGACGAGGAAATGACCGCCGATTCCGAAGGTGGCGAGGAAGACGGCGAGACCGAGGTCCGGCAGCGCCCGAACCGCGATCGAGGCCGCGAACGCGGCCGGGATCGCATCGAACGCCAGGATCGCCCGCGCGAGGGCCGCGCCAATGGCGCCCAACGCGAGGATGGAAGCGAGGAAGAGGAGCGCATTTCGCTAGGCGTGCTCCCGCCTGCCATTGGGGCTGGTGAGGACGATGGCGAAGAGGAAGCCCCAAAGCCGCGCCGGCGCGCCCGCAAGCCGCGCGCCGAGGAAGAGGGTGACGACATCGCGCCCGCGGCCTGAGCGACCAGATTCTAATCCTAGGGCGGTGGGAGAAATCCCGCCGCCCTTTTTGATTCCCCCGTCATGAAATTGAAACGCGCCCGTCACGAGCGCGTCGCCCAGGCGGCCTAGTCCCAAATCCGTCGGCGGACGGGGGTGTTCGCTCCAAAGGGACATTAGCAATGACTTCCAAGGCTTTTATCTATGCCGCCACTGCTGCGGCAGCGCTTTCCATTTCCGGCATGGCCGATGCACGCGGGATGCGCGCAGTTGGCAGCTCGACCGTTTATCCATTCGCCAAGGCAGTCGCGGAGCGGGTGGCTCGCGCCAATCCGCGCCTGGGTACGCCGATTATCGAATCCACCGGTACGGGCGGAGGGATGAAGCTGTTCTGTGCTGGAGTTGGCGAACGCTTTCCCGATATTGAAAATGCTTCAAGGCGGATGAAGGCGTCCGAAGCGAAGCAGTGCGCCGCCAACGGGGTGAAGGACGTCACCGAGATACAGGTCGGAATCGACGGTATCGCCTTTGCGACGGCCAAAGGGACGCCGCTATCGGGCCTCACTACCCGTGACATTTATGCAGCTCTCGCCAAAACGCCGTTCGGCAAGCCGAACAAGGCCAGGACTTGGAAAGATGTGAATGCCAAGCTGCCCGCGCTGCCAATTCGAGTTTACGGACCGCCGCCGACGTCCGGCACGCGCGATGCGTTTTCCGAGCTGATCATGACGGCCGGATGCGAAAGCAATCCGTCTATGGCGGCACTGAAGAAGTCTAACGAGGCCAGGCACAAGGCGATCTGCGGTGCCGTGCGCGAGGATGGTGCGTTCATCGAAGCCGGCGAAAACGACAACCTGATTGTCCAGAAACTCGCCGCTGACCCCGGGACCGTAGGCATTTTCGGCTATTCTTACCTTGAAGAAAATCTGGGCAAAATAAAGGGCCTGTCGATCAACGGCGTCCAGCCCACCTACGCCGACATAAGCGCGTTTCGCTATCCGGGGGCGCGGCCACTCTATGTCTATGTGAAGAACGCGCATGTGGCTGCCCTACCGGCGGTTCGCGCTTTCCTTGCCGAGTTCACGAAGGAAAGCGCTTTTGGGCCGAAGGGCTATCTACGCCAGGCGGGGCTTATCGCAGCTCCCAACGCGGTTCGGGCACGCAGTCAATTGGCCGCCCGCAACCTGACTCCGGTCAAGTTCGCCGAGCTCAAGTAAGTCAAAGAGTCACGAAACTGAAACGCGCATCGCCCAGTCGGGCGGTGCGCACCGCCTCAGCAAATGAGGCTGGGGGGAAGGAATAGAAACATGAAGCGTACAACCTTTTTCCGCGCGCTGCTCGCAAGCAGCGCCCTGTTCGCCAGCACCGCCGCGCTTGCTCAGGAAGCCGGTCCTCAGCCGGACGTATCCGATGCGACCGCCGATGCCGCAATCGCGCAGGCGCAGGATTTGAATGACGCAGCGGCCAAGATCGAACTGCTCCAGGCGCAGGTTGAGGCGCTTCAGGAATCGATCGCCCAGATCCAGGCGGCTCAGGCCAAGGCTGTACCGTCATGGAAAGGCGCGCCCGAGCTGGCCGATAAGGATGCCGGTTTCACCTTCAAGCCCAAGGGCTTCATGCAGTTCGACGCCGGCTACGTCGGCTTCCCGGACGGCGAAGAGCGCAATGGCACAATCGGCGGGCTCAATTACAACAACCTCGGCTTCAACACCCGCGCGCGCCGCCTCGTGTTCGGTGCTGAAGGCAGCCTGCCCGGCGGTTTCAAATACAAGGCTGAGTTCAATTTCGCCCAGGGCGGGGTCGATTATGAGGACATTCTCCTCAGCTATGATTTCAAGGATAGTCCGTTGACCGTGACGGTGGGCAATTTCTACCCATATTCAAGCCTGGAAACGGTGACATCGTCTCGCCTTGGATCGATGCTCGAACGCGCCAGCTTCACCGACGCTTTCAACTATAATCGGCGCCTTGGCATAGGGCTGAGCCTGGCGGACAAGACGGCCGACAAATATACGCTTGCTGGCGGCATTTTCAGCACGCCGATCAACGATGGCGCGTTCAACCGCACCGGCTGGGAAGTCGGCGCGCGCGGCACGTTCACACCAAAGCTATCCAGTGGTTTCATCCACCTCGGTGCCAGCGCTCACTACCGCAAGAACAACCGCGATACGCAGGGTCAACAATATCGCTCGCGCCCGCTCACTCAGGTCACCGACCAGCGGTTCGTCGACACCGGTACGATCGCCTCCGACGGAGATATCTCGGTCGGCCTGGAGCTTGGCGCTGTGATGAAGAGCTTCCACTTCGCGGCCGAAGCCCAAAAATTGTGGGTTCGCGGTTACGACCCGTCGAAGGTGCTGACCGAGCCAAACGACATCATTGCCGGCAACCGATACAACAACGATCCATCGTTCGGGGGCGGCTATGCCGAAGTTGGCTACTACATCACGGGCGAAAGCCGCGGCTACAAGGGAGGCAAATGGGATCGCACCAAGGTTCTCAAGCCGTTCGACCAGGGTGGCTGGGGCGCGATCCAGGTCAACGGACGCGTCGATTATCTTGACCTGACCGACAATGTCGGCGGGACGCCGGTGCTGGCCGGATATCCGTCGGGATCGAGCTCGGCCTTGATAAATGGGGGCAAGCAGCTGGGCTACCAGCTCAGCGTGATCTGGAACCCGATGGATTACCTCCGTTTCATGGCGCAGTACGGTCATGTAAGCGTCGACGGCGGGCCGCGCGCAGCCACGGTCGATCCGGACGGCCCTCTCGATCCGCGGCGCAAATATGGCGTCGATACCGCAGCTGTCCGGGCTCAACTCGAGTTCTAGGCTCTATCGGATTTGTAAGCGTAACAGGCCTCCTGCCCTCGGGCGGGAGGCCTTTTCAGTCAGGCTTGGTCGATCGGCCTCGGGCGATGCTGTTCGTCCAGAGCGACAAAGGTGAACAGCGCCTCCGTGACCTTGATATCGGTGGCGCCTCGGTCGCGGGTCGCGATGACCTCGATCCGGATGCGCCATCGACGTCCGGCCTATCCGTTCGACCTCGGCGTAGACGCTGATCACGTCGCGCAGGTGGATTGGCGCCAGGAATTCCATCTTCTCGA
>CAVVQJ010000009.1:545000-588992 GCA_963750385.1 uncultured Alphaproteobacteria bacterium
CAGGCCCAGTCGCGCGCCAAGATGCTCGCCAAGATGCAGCCAATCGCCGCGCTCGCCGACGACCCCAGCCTCAGCTTCGACTTCCCCAACCCGACCGAACTGAAACCGCCGCTGATCACCCTCGACATGGCGAGCGTCGGTTATGGCGATACGGTTGTGCTGCGAAAGCTGAACCTCAGGATCGATCCCGATGACAGGATCGCGCTGCTCGGGCGCAACGGCAACGGCAAGACGACGCTCGCCCGGCTGCTTGCCGCGCAATTGGCCCCGATCGACGGCGCGATGAATGCGACCGGCAAGATGCGGGTCGGCTATTTCACCCAATATCAGGTCGAGGAGCTCGATGGCGATGACACGCCGCTCCAGCACATGGCCCGGGTGATGGGTGGCAAGACGCCCGGCTCCGTGCGCGCCCAGCTCGGCCGCTTCGGCTTTTCGGGCGACAAGGCGATGACCCGGGTCGACAAGCTGTCTGGGGGCGAGCGCGCCCGCCTGGCCCTCGCCCTTATTACCCGCGACGCCCCGCATCTGCTCATCCTCGACGAGCCGACCAACCATCTCGACGTCGACAGTCGCGAGGCGCTGGTCCAGGCGCTGAATGGCTATGACGGTGCCGTCATCCTGGTCAGCCACGACCGCCACATGGTCGAACTGGTCGCCGACCGGCTGGTGTTGGTCGATGGCGGCGCGGCAACCGATTATGCCGGCAGCATCGACGATTACATTGATTTTATCCTCGGCCGGAACCAGCCGAAGGGCGAGGGCAAGCCGGCCAAGCTCAAGGGGCTCGGCAAGGCTCGCGACGAGGCCAGGGCGCTGCGCCGAGCGGCGGCGGAAGCCGAAGCCGCCACAGCGCGGCTTAACGCCGATATCGAAGCGCTCGATCGCGCGTTGAACGACCCCGCCGCCGCGCCCCAATTCGCCTGTCTGTCGATGGAAGAGATCGTCCGGCGCCGGGCTGCGATCGCCGCCGATCTTGAAGCCGCCGAAGCGCGCTGGCTCGAGGCCAGCGAGCGGCTGGAGTCCCTCGCCGCCTGAACCGGAATTCGACGACGCAACCGAACCGCCCCCGAAACGCTATAGGGGGCATGACCGAAGCCGAACGCAACGAACATTGGTGGACCGTCAGGCGCGGCCCCGGCCCGATCGTGGCCACGGCGATTCATGACGGGCATGCGTTGCGCGACGAAGTCGCGGCGGCGATGAAGCTGGAAAGGCTCGATCGGCTGCGGGAGGAAGACCCGTTCACCGGCCAGGCGATTGCCGGGGTTTCGACTAATATCGTCGCGCATGTGTCGCGATTCGAATATGATCTCAACCGCGGCGCCGATGGCGCGATCTACGAGACGCCCGATCAAGCCTGGGGACTCGATATCTGGCACGACCGGCTCGACCCGGCGGTGGTCAAGCGATCGCTGGAACTCCACGCGTCCTATTATCGGATGCTCGGCAGCTTGCTCGACGATATCGCCGCCGATCATCCGCGCTTCGTCCTGCTTGACGTGCACAGCTACAATCATCGCCGCGACGGGCCGGACGGCGATCCGACCGATCCCGCCGAGGCGCCCGACATCAACATCGGCACCTTCTCAATGCCCCGCGACCAATGGGCCTTCCTGATTGATCCGCTGATGGAGGCGATGCGCGGCTTTGACTTCAACGGCCGCGAGCTCGACGTGCGCGAGAATATCGCGTTCCAGGGCAAGGGCGAGCAAACCCGCTTCGTTCATGACCGTTACCCCGGCCGCGGTTGCGCCATCGCGCTCGAATTCAAGAAGTTCTTCATGGATGAATGGACCGGCCAGCCGGACGAGCGAGAGCTCGACGCCATGCGCCGCTTCATCACCTTCACCGCCGACACGGCCCGGGCATTGATTGAATGACCAGCCGCGCCAGCCTCAAGGCCGTCCCGCCGCCGTTCGAGCCAAAGTTCGGCAAGGGCGGCGCTCTTCGCGAGCCGCTCGGCGACAACGGCCGGGTCCATGTCGATCGTTGGCTGCCGTTTCTGATCCTCCAACGGAGCGACGATCCGGCATCGAGCCTGGCTCGCCGTGTCGCCGTCGATGGCCCGTCCTACCTGGTCTGGTCCAGCGGTGACGATGACGTTGCCCTATCGGCGGCCGAGGCGGTGGCGTCGTCGCTGGTGGGACATTTCGGGCGCCTGCTGGTCATCACCCTGGACGACCAGCCGATCGAGCCATGCGATGAGCACTCACAGGATCTCCCGCCGTTCGTTGCCCAGCTGGGCGCCGGCGACAAGGGCCATGTGGGTCGGGCCGCCGCAATCCTCGACAAGGCGTTGCATGAGGTCGAGATCGACCTTCGCCATTGCAAGGTGGAGCGGGTGCCGTTCGCGCCCATCGTCCCTTCGGCGTTCGATCATTTGCTCAATCGCATCGATGGCGTCGAGCGGCTTACCCTTCGGGTTCCGCAAATTCATCGTCGAAAGGACGGCACCGAGTTTCCCGGCATCCGCCATGACCTCGCCGCCGCCATTGGCGATGCCTTGCTGAAGGCCGCTTGCGCTTTCCTCGACGACGGCGAGACAGAGGTACCCGACCATTATCGGGCGCTTGGGCGAAGCGCCTATCTCGCCGCCGCACTCAAGGCCGACCGTCGGCTCGATCAGGTTGCGCGCAGCTTCGACTTCCTGCTTTCCATCTCGCCGATCGACACCGCCAAGGCCTATGACCGGTTCATTGCCGCCGGCGAGGACAAGGCCCCCCATTTCCATTATCGGCCGCTGACAGTCGATCCCGACATTGCCAAGCGCGAGCTTTATTCGATCGATCTCGACGCGCTCGAGGATCCAATGCTCGAGCAGCTCCTGGGTGAAAAGCGCCGGGAGATCGATGCGCAGTTGACCATGCTTGCGACGCGCAACACCTCCGCCTTCATGCCGGCCTCGATGTTCCTCTACGGTTCGGTCGAAGCATCGCTGCTGTCCGACGCGCACCTCATACTGGCTGCATCATCCAAGTCTCCGCCTCGCGGACGGACGGTACGCGCAACGGATATCGCCCAGGCTGCGCGTGCCTTGGCCAATCGCTACGCAGCCATCGATCCCGGCTTTGCGCCCGATGTCCAGGTCCGCGACGACGTCGCCGGTTTGCTCGTATCAGGAAAGAAGCTGCTGATCGCGTCGGATTCGCTCATGCCCGCGCACCGGCTCGATGCGCTGCTGGCCCATGAAGTCAGCGTCCACCTGCTGACCTATTTCAACGGCGCGGCGCAGGGCTTGACCATCTTTCGAACCGGGCTTGCCGGATATGAAGGCGTGCAGGAAGGCCTTGGCGTCTTCGCCGAATGGGCGAGCGGCGGCCTGACCCGAACGCGCCTGCGCCTGCTGGCCGCCCGGGTGGTGGCGGTCGAGGCGATGCTCAAGGGCGCCACTTTCATCGACGTCTATCGCGGCCTGACGCGCGATTATGGTTTCTCGAGCAAGGGAGCCTTCGGGATCTCCGCCCGGGTGTTCCGAGCAGGCGGACTAGCCAAGGATGCGATCTATTTGCGTGGCTTCCGCGCGGTGATGGAACTCGTTCGGGCCGGTGCCTCGCTCGAGCCCTTCTGGCTGGGCAAGATCGCCGCTCGTCACGCCCCGGCAATCGAAGAGCTGCTGCAGCGCGGGTTGATCAAGGCGCCGCGATTTACACCATTCTTTCTGGTCGATGGCGGCGCGCCGGACCGCATCGAGGCGCTGCGCCGCTCGGATAATCTCGAAGACATTCTGGCAGGAGTATAGCCACGTGCTGATCGCCTTTTTCATCAACGACCTGGAGCGCGAGCATCCCGGGTTCACAACTACCATCCTCGCTCATCAGGCGACGGAGCGCGGCCATCGCGTCTGCTATCTAACGCCCACTGATTTCGTCCTTCGCCCCGATGATTGCCTGAGCGCTCACGGCCGATTTCTGCCCAAGCGCAAATACAAGGACAATAAGGAATTTTTCGAAACGCTGAAGTCGACCAAATGCAAGGTCGAGCCGGTCGATATGGCAGACGTCGACGTGCTGCTACTGCGCAACGATCCGTCGATCGACGCAGAGACGCCTTGGGCGATGGAGGCCGGCGTCCTGTTCGGGCGGGAGGCTGCGAAGCGGGGCGTGATCGTCCTCAACGACCCGGACAGCCTGGGACGCGCCATCAACAAGCTTTATTTCCAGAGCTTTCCGGTCGAGGCTCGCGCGGAAACGCTGATCACCCGCAACGAGGAGGATATCAAGGCCTTCGCCAGGGAGCATAAGAACAACATCATCCTCAAGCCCCTGCAGGGTTCCGGGGGGTCTGGCGTGTTCAAGCTGGACCAAAAGGCAAAGTCCAACCTCAACCAGATGATCGAAGCCATCGGCCGCGACGGCTATATTATCGCCCAAGCCTATGTCCCGGCAGCCAAGAAGGGAGACGTCCGCCTGTTCCTGATGAACGGCCAGCCGCTTCAGATCGGCGGCAAATATGCCGCACTCCGCCGGGTCGCGGCCAGCGACGACATTCGCTCAAACATCCACGCCGGGGGCAAGGCCGAAGCGGTCGAAATCGGCAAGACCGAGCTGGAAGTCGCGGAAATGATCCGGCCCAAGCTGGTCGACGATGGCATGTTCCTGGTGGGGATCGACATCGTCGGCGACAAGATATTGGAGGTGAATGTTTTCTCTCCCGGTAATCTTGGCAGCTGTTCGCGGCTGGCGGGCGTCGATTTCACGGTTCCGGTGCTCGACGCGATCGAGCGCAAGGTGTCGATCGTCGGCCAATATGCGCACAGTTTCGACAACCGGCGTCTCGCCGTTCTTTAGCGGACCGCCCGCCGATGCGGATTGCCACATATAATGTGAACGGCGTGAACGGGCGGCTGCCGGTGCTGCTTCGCTGGCTGGGCGGGGTGAAGCCCGATATCGTCTGCCTCCAGGAATTAAAGTCGCCGGACGAGAAGTTTCCGGTGAAGGCGATCGAGCAGGCCGGCTATGGCGCAATCTGGCACGGGCAGTCACGGTGGAACGGAGTGGCCATCCTTGCCCGCGGCTGCCAGCCGGAAGAAACCAGACGGGGTCTGCCGGGTGACCCGTCCGACACGCACAGTCGCTATGTCGAAGCCGCGGTTCGCGGGGTGATCGTTGGCTGCCTCTATCTGCCCAACGGGAATCCCCGGCCGGGACCAAAATTCGATTACAAGATGCGCTGGATCGGCCGGCTCGAAGCTCTTGCCGGCGAACTGGTCGGAATCGACGCGTCGGTCGTCATCGCCGGTGACTATAACATCATCCCGACGAACGCTGATGTGTACAAGCCGGAACGATGGCTCGACGATGCCTTGTTCGCGCCGGAAGCAAGGGCTGCCTACGCTCGAATCGTCAAGCAGGGCTGGATTGACGCGCTTCGGCATCTCTATCCCGATGAGACCGTCTATACCTTCTGGAAATATTTTCGCGGTGCATTCGAGCGCGACGCGGGCCTTCGCATCGATCATCTGCTGCTCAACGGGCGGGCGGCGACGCGGCTCAAATCGGCCGGAGTCGATCGCACGGTTAGAGGGTGGGAGAAGAGCAGCGACCACGCCCCGGTTTGGATCGAGCTCGGATGAGCGTGGTCCAGCCGATGGAAGCGCTGCTGGTGGAAAAGCTGCCCGATGGCCCGGGTTGGCAATATGAGCCCAAGTGGGACGGCTTTCGCTGCATCGCAGTCAGGGATGGCGACAAGGTCGAGCTCTGGTCGAAATCGGGCAAGCCGCTCGCCCGCTATTTCCCCGACGTGCAGTTGATGTTGGCGGGGCTGGCGGCGCCGCGGTTCACGATTGATGGCGAACTGCTTATCGCGAAAGGGCATGAGATTGCTTTCGACGCGTTACAACTCCGGCTTCATCCCGCCGAAAGCCGGGTCCGCAAGCTGGCCGCCGAAAGCCCTGCCATGTTTATGGCCTTCGACTGCCTGAGGCTCGGGAGCTCCAGCCTCGCCGCCAGGCCGCTGGCTGAGCGGCGCGCCAAGCTTGAGGCAATGCTCGCGAAAGAAACTCAGCCGATGCTGCTGCTGTCGCCTGCGACCAGTGACGTGGGCAAGGCGCGGGCTTGGTTGAAACGGAGCGGTGGAGCGCTCGACGGGGTGGTCGCCAAGCGGCTTGATCAACCCTATCAATTTGGCGAACGGGCGATGGTCAAGGTCAAGCAACGCCAAACCGCCGATTGCGTCGTGGGTGGCTTCCGCTACGACCGGTCCGGAACCGGCGTCGCCTCGCTTCTCCTCGGCCTGTACGACAAGCAGGGACTTCTCAATCATGTCGGCTTCACGTCATCGATCGCCGCGAGGGACCGCGCCGACTGGACACGAGAGCTTGAGAAGCTGATTGAACCGCCGGGCTTCACGGGCAATGCGCCGGGAGGGCCGAGCCGATGGGCGACTGAACGCACAGCCAAATGGCGGCCGCTAAAGCCCGAAATCGTGGTGGAAGTGCTTTACGACCAGGTCACGGCCGGCCGTTTTCGTCATGGCACCAAGCTGTGTCGCCGCCGTCCCGACAAATCGCCCAGGCAATGCACCATGGCCCAGCTTCGCCACCCGCTAGACTCCCGTCGAGCTCGAACAGATAATCGCCCGTTAGTGCGCCGGTTGCCGGACTGACGAGGCCGCGACCGCCGTTGCCGGGACCAGCGGCTTGGCACCGTCACCCAAAATGATGAACGCCGCCCAATAGAAGGGATGCGAGGTCCTGGGATCGTCCATCAGCTGGCGCTGGGCTTCCTCCAGTGCCGCCGCGAGCGGCTGTCCCGGACGGGCATTGACCAGGCCGCCGACCAGCCTCTTGGTCGCGTCATAGTCGTCGGGAACTGGCCAATGACTGGCCACGACCGATCGCGCTCCCGCGCCGACAAAGGCGCGGACCAATCCATCCAGCGCATAATTGCCGCCAGTGGCAATTCCCGCCTCGCGGCTCACGGCAGCGGTCGCCGATCCGGCCGTGTCGCACGCCGAAAGGATGACCACGTCGGCATCGAGCTTTAAGTCGAAAATCTCACGGAAGCTAAGCAAGCCGTCGGACCCGTCGGGAGCGAAACTGGTGACCAGCGCCGGGCGCGCCGGGCAGTCCGGACGCGGCGCCGTAACCAGGCCGTGGGTCGCGAAATGAAGCACTCGATACTCGTCGAGGTTGCCGCTTCCCGCAAGCAGCGCGGCATCGTTGAAGGCAGCGCCGGTCACGATGCGGCTTTGTTCTGATCCGAAGCGCGCCTCCGCCAGCCTCAGCTCGTCGGCGGAAATCGGGTCCTGCCACATCGCGATCGGCCAGTCGCATTCGTCGGCGACGGCGGCCATCGGCCGGGTCAGCGCCACCTGGTTTTCTCCCAGCCCGATATAGGCCTTGCGGGCGTGGCTGGGCTGGATCGCCCGCATGTCGAGGAAGCTTCGCGGGCTAACCGAAATCGACATTTCCCGCCCCCGGCCGAGCCAGTCGACGCCGGTAAAGTCGAACGGATCGCCGCCACTTCGCCCAGCCCTGGCGGTGTAGGCATCGACGCCCGCCTGGCTAGCCGGGAGCAGATAGGGCGGCAATTGCAGCATCGGCCCGTCAGGTTCGAACACCAGATGCTTTAGCGAACGCACTTCGCCGTCGACCGGGCCAAACAGCGCAAGGTACATTGCCCGCGCGCGGACCAAATCGAATGGCTCGGTCACCGCCTCGCCATTCTCGATCCTGACGACGCTGTTGCGAAGGGCCGTTACATCGGACGCCATGCGCGCCGCGCCCGTCCCGATTCGCCACACCCTGGCGCTGTCATGAGTGGCGAGCAGGGCGTAGGCGGCATCGCCGAGCATCATCAGCTTGTAATAGCCCTCTCCGGGCCGCAGCGCCGCGCGCAGGCTTTCCAGCGGGACCAACTCTGGAACCAGCACCTTGTAGCGCGGATAGTCGCCCAGCTGCGCTTGCAGCCGCACCTGGTCGGCGCGCAGAGCCTCGACGCTCGCCTTGCTTGCCGTGAGGGTCTGATCCTGCGCCGGTGTCCGCTCCGGCAGGGAGTCCAGGCGCCTGATCTCATTTTCCTCGCGGACAATCTCCCGCGTGCGCGCGACCGCCAGGCGGAACAGGGCGCTGCCCTCTTCGCTTCCGGAACTATATTGCCGCGCAAGGATCGCCTGCGTTTGGGCAACGCCCGGTCGCTGGAGCGTCTGGCTGGCAGTGAACATTGCCGCCGCCGCTTCGCTGCTTCCGTCCTTCGCAAGCAGGTCGAAATAGGGGCCGAGCAAGCCGCGCAACGCGGTCGAGCTGTCGCCAGCGGCCTCGCTTTCTGAGATGAGCTGGTCAAACAAGGCGCGGCCGCCCGCGGCATCCCCGCCGCGCAGCAGGAAGCCGGCCTTGCGCGCCTTCGCCGCGAGCAGGGCCGGGCTTTGCGGGAAATCGTCGGCCAACGATGCGATCGCCGCGTCGAATGCGCCGGCCGCCGATCCGCGATCGCCGCGCGCCTCGGCAATCAGCGCTCGTTGGATCCCGATCTCGGCCAGCAGCCAACGCGCCGACTGAACGCGCCCGTTGCGTACTGCGACGATCCTTGCCTGCGCGTCGGCCAGCCTTGCCGATGCTTCGTCCAGCTTGCCTTGCTCGCGCAATGACAGCCCGCCCAGTTCGATCGCCTGCGCATCGAGAATCGCGGCGCGCTCCGACGCGGTAAGATTGCCTGCCACCGCGGCGACTTCCTGCCCGCTTGCGCTCTCCCGATTGATTGCCGTCGATACCGGCGGGGTAATCAGGCCGTTGCGGATCTGATCGGCTTCGACCTCTTCCGCCACCGGCGGCATTGGCGCGGCGAGCGCAGCGATCGCTTCGTCCTGCCGATGCTGGTTGAGCAGGCTGATCGCGCGATAGTTGCGGATCAGGCGCTGCAGCACGCCGTTGCTCGACGGGGCCGCCGCCGCCGCTCGGGTAAACAGCCGATCGGCCGCGGCGAAATTGCCGAGGTTGGACTGCTGCAATCCTTGGTTGGCCAGCGCTTCCCCAGTCGAGGAAGGATCATTCTCGCTGCGCCCTACCAGATTTTCAAAGAACTCCGCGGATTCGGCGAAACGGCCGCCATTGTTGCGCAAATAAGCTTCCGTCCACACCCCCGCAGCATCGAGCGTTCCCGCCTGTACACGGGCGAAACTCGCTGGATCGCTCACTTCGGTGGTCGCAACCTGCACCGCACCCCGCTGAGGTCGGTCAGTGACCACCGAAGCCAGTGCGAGCCGCAAGGCCGGATCGTAGCCAGCTAGGCCCTCGACCCAGTAATGGGTTTTGCCGCGGTCGACCGCGTAGCGTTTATAGTCGATTTTGCCTGTTTCATCGCGGCAGGTCACCGACCTTGCCGCCCCCACGCCCTCGATGGTCGCCACCGTTTCGGGCTGGCAGACAAGCGGACCCGCAGGAAGCGCGCCGGGCTCGCTTGTCAGGTCGATCGGGCGACGAACCGCGAGGAGGCTTCCGACCGATCCCGCGGCATCGCGACAGGTCAGCTGATAGCTGCGGTCGAAAATTCCCGACAGGCGCGCATCGGTCGGCTTGACCTGAGCCGTGCACATTACGCCCGCATCGCCCAGGCGGAATCCGCTGCGAACTGAAAGCGGCGTCTCGGCCATTGCGACGGCCGGGGCCATCGCTGCTCCGGCAAGAAGGCTGATCAGCAGGCGGTTCATGGCTGCTTCTCCTCGTTCGCCACGGGCGGCGGCGTTTCCATCAGCGCCGGGTTGCCGCTGCCGGATACCGGATCATCGACATCGCCTTGGTCGCTCAGGCCGGGATTCGACCGCATCGGCGTGTTGAAGGCGGGGTTGCCGGTGCCCGCGGCGTCGCCCAGTTCGCTGGTGTCGAACAGGGGAGCAGGCGGCACGATCGGGCTGGTCTCCGCGTCGTCCGTCTCATCGTCATTGTCGTCGATGAACTCCTCGTTGCCGAACGGCGGCGGCGGAAGCAGATTCTGGCTGATGAGGATGATTTCCTGCTGGATTCCCGGTGTCGGAAGGAATCCGGGCGGGAAGGGACTGGCCGCTTTGCAGCTTCCGCTTACCAGGCAGCCGTTGATGCTGCTGTTGCTGGTGAACAGCCCGACATTGCTCCCGTCGATCAGGAAATCGCGAACATCGATCCCGGTGAGCGTGCCGTTGGCTGTAATCAGCTGTCCGTTGATGATCAGTTCGATCGAACCCGGACCGTTGCCGCTACCGATGTCGAGCGGGCCATCACCAAAGGTCAGGAACCCGGCCGGCGTTTCCGCGGTGCCGCTGTTCTGGACCAGCAAGGCCTGGGTCGGGAAGACCTCGATGCTGCCCGCGCGGACCACGCCTTCCGGACGCTGGACCGCGGCTGGCGCATTGAGGTCGTTCTCATGCCCGGCATAGTTGGGATTGGCCGCCAGCTGATCGAGGATTGACGCGCTCGCGACATGGATTCGATCGGCATCGATCAGCAGCTCGCCGCCCAAAGTGGTCCCGGCTTCGAAGATCGAAATGGAGCCCGTTTCGGCATCAAGCTCGAACCGGCCAGTATAAAACTCCAGGCTGTTGCCATCCTGGAATCCGGTCGCCGTGATATTGCCCGTGACCCGGATGACACCACCCGCCGTCTGGGTCATCGGATCGCCCGTGGCGAAGGCGACGAAACCGTTGGGATCGTCGATCGTGCTTCCCGCCAGCGGCCCGGTGATCGACAGGTCGCCGATCAGCATGTCGATGCCCGCCGACGCATCGCCTCGCGCGCCGATCTGGAGCGAGCCGCTCGACAGGCGCCCGAACTCGGCATTGCTCAGCTGGTAACCGGTCCCGGCCAAGCCATCGCCGATCAGCGCCTGGGTCGCGTTGGTAGATACCAGGCGAATGGTCCCGGTCGTGCCGGCATCGATCCCGCCGGCGGCGGCGATCGCAATGTCGTTGGACCAAAGCTCGACATCCCCGGATTGCCACAGCCCGTTGATCGACGCGAGTCCGCCGGCTCGCCCGTTGATCGCCGCGGCGTTCACCGGACCGAGCGCGAGGTCGCCGCCGACAAATGCGTCGAGGCGTCCGGTGGAAATCGATCCGCCGACTGTTACCGAACCAGCGGTCGGGATGGGATTGGTCGAGGCATAGACCAGCGAAGGATCGAAATCCTCGAACCCGCCCCCAACGTCGAGCATGGCAAAGCCTGCAATGTAGGTCCGTCCCGCCGGGTTGGAGGTGATTGACCCGATCGTCGCGGGCCCATCGACCAGCGCCATCACATCGCCGCCGGACTGGATCGTTCCGGCGGTCAGGGCGCCATCGGACGCAAGCCCGACGAAGTTTGCCGCCTGGATGTTTCCGACACTCACCGAGGTCAGACTGCCGATCCCAACAATCTGACCATCGATCGGATTGCTGCTTGGATTGACCAGTCCGGCCGACAGATTGCCAAGCGTCAGAGCGCCAGCCGACCGAGCGATCACGCTGTCGCCGGCGGTCATGTTCGCACCGATGATCGTCCCGCCCGCAATGAGGTCGATCAATTCCCCGGCCACGGCGTTGGCCAGCGCCAGGTTGCCACCCGCGTCTCCGAACAAATAACCGCCCACATTGACGTCGCCGGTCAGGCTGATGTTGCCCAGCGCATCGAACTCGGCATCGAACGGCGAACTAATCGCGCCGGTTACGATATCGACGCCCGACTGCAGGAAAATATTGCCTCCGGTCGAGCTGATGCTTCCGGTCTGGATCGATCCGTCGTTGGTGATTTGAATGGCGGCGTCCGACAGCAGGTTGCCGGTCGATACGCCGGTTATGCTGCTCAGGAAAATGCCATCAGGCGCGGTGATGTTGCCGGTGGTGATGTTCGCGGTCGCCGAGCTGAGCTGCACGTTGCCGCCAACGTTGATTGCACCGGTTGCGACGGCGCCATTGGCGATAAGGAAGGCGCTTCCGAGGGTCGAATTGATGAGGCCGGTCTGGATCGAGCTGTCGCCCGTCGCCTCGACATCCTCGTCGGAATTCAGGGCGCCCGTCATAATCGGTCCGCCGGCATCAAGGTAGATGCCAAGCGGGGCGAGGATTGACTGGGTCGTGAACTCGTTCCCGCCGCCGCCTGGAATCGGCCGGTCGAAACCGGTCCGCCGATGGCAATCGAACCACCGCTCCTGACAGGTGTCGCTACGAACACGAGCGCCGGGTCGAAGTTGTCTGGCCCGCCGGCATCCAGGAACATCGACACATCGGCCAGATAGGTGCTGCCGGAGCTCGGCGTGGTGATCGACCCGAGCACCATATTGCCGCCGACCAGCGCCAATACGTCGGCTCCCGAAGTAAGGTTGCCGGTGGTGAGCGAGCCAAGCGTTGCGAACCCGATGCTTTCGTCCGCCTCGACATTGCCGACATTGATTGAAGTTGCCGACGACATGCCGACCGCGAAGCCCTTGTCGGCCGCGCCGCCTGCAATCAAAATTCCGACCGACAGGTTGCCAAGCGACACGGCGCCCTGGGCCTCGCCACTAATTTCGGTGCCGGCGATGATGTTGCCGCCCATCACCGCGCCGCCGGAATTGAAGTCGAAATTGTCGGCCATCGCATTGCCGAAGACAATGCCACCCGGTGCGTCGAGGTCGATCGACGTCGCCGCCGTCAGGTCGCCGAGCGACAGGGCGCCATTGTTCGACAGCACGTCGATTGAGCTGCCCGATCCGATGTTGCCGGTCGTGATGTTGCCCGGCGCGGATACATTGACCAAGCCTGCGGCATCGAGGTTGCCGCTTAAAACGGTCGAGCCTGCGTTGAGAACCAGATCGCCGGTCGTGCTCGTCGCATCGCGCATGTCGATCAGGCCGGGAGCGGACAGCGTCAGGCTATTGGTCGAGACCAGATTGGCGTTGGTGATGAAGTCCGCGCCGGTGAAAATGCTGAAGTCGTCCGCCGAATAGGTGCCCGGCCCGACCTGCGCCGGATTGGCATTGTCGACAACGAAAGTCCCTGCGGCGAGATTGATCGTTCCCGCATCCATGGAGCCGTTGCTCGCATCCAGCGCCAGCTCGCCAATGGTCGTGAAGCTGAAGTCGCCGATCGTCGCGATGGCATCGCGAACGGAAACGTAGCTGTTGACGAAGCTGTTGTCGTACACATCGCCCGCAATAGTGAAGCTGAACGATCCGATCGTCGCGTCGCCGTTGAGCACCCGGAAATAGCTGTCGCCAATCACCGAGCCGACGCCGCTGACAGCGCCCGTCCCGCCAACCGCGATAGCGGTTCCGGTAATGCTGTTGGCATCGAGGCTGCCGCGTTGGCCGGGAACATCGAAGCGCTCCTTGGATTCGACCTGGATGGATCCGGCGCGCGCGTCGCCGCCGGCCCCGAATGACAGTCCGGTCCCGCCGTTTCCACCCAAGGCATTGGCGGAGAGTTCAACGGTGTCGATGGTCGCCGCTATGCCGCGGATCAGGAAGGTTGCGCGCCCGGCGACGGCATCTCCACCGTCGCCACCGGTGCCGTCGCCGCCACCCGCGCTGCCCCCATTGCCACCATTCCCGCCGAGGGCGGAAGAGTTGGCGCTCAGCGTCGTGAATGTGGCGCCGCCGCCGCTGGTCGGGGCTAGGTTGAAGCTGGTCGATCCGGTCTGGATGTTCCCGCCGGATCCGATGCCGCCAGCGCCCCCATTGCCGCCCGTGCCGCTGTCGCCATTGCCCCCGTTTCCGCCGTCGCCCCCGATGCCGACCGCTGTCAGCATAGCTGCTCCGCTATTCAACGTGCCACCCGCCGCACTGGCGGCGTAAAGGATGGCGCCGCCGGTGGCGTTTCCGCCAATTCCGCCATTCCCTCCGAAATTGCCGTCGAGTCCATCTCCGCCGGCGCCGCCAAAAGCATCGGCCGTGACCGTCGCGCTGGCGATGCTAATCGTGCCGTTGACGGATTGCGTGGTGTAGCCAAGCACGACATCGACGTTGCCGCCTTGCGCGCTGCCGCCGTTACCTCCCAACGCACCGTTGCCACCGGTCGCGTCGGCATCGATGTCGAGCGTGCCCAGCGTGATGTTGCCGACAAAGCCGCCGATATCGACTTCGCCCGCGCCGGCGTTGCCGCCATTGCCATTGGTCGCATTGCCTCCCGACGCGAAGGCGTAAATCGTCGTCGCGCCGTCGACCTGGACCGAGCCGCCGGTGTCGGCCGAGATCGACGCCGCCGATCGGGCCAGTTCGTCCTCAGGTAAGGTGACAACCCCGGTTGCGCTGCCTCCGCTGGCGCCGCTGCCGCCATTCGCGCTGCCGTCCAGAAACAGCGTGTTGAAAAAGCGAAGCGTCGAGCCGTTGGTGGCCGCCACAAGCGTGCTTCCGCCGATCCCGTTGCCGCCGGCTCCGTCCGTCGCGTCGCCGCCCTGTCCGGCCGCGCTGGCCTGCACGGCCCCGGTAATGGCAAGGGGTCCGGCGCTGGCGGCGATCAGCGCGTTGCCGCCGGTCCCGTCGCCACCTTGGCCGTTTGCACCTCCGGACACACTGCCACCGAAGCCGTCGGCTTCAAGCGTCGCACTTCCACCGATGCTGACGCTGCTTGTGCCGGTTCCGAACGTGAACATCTGCGCCGTTCCGCCGGTGCCGTTTCCGCCCGTACCGCCCTGGAAATCCGCCCCGCCAATTCCGATCGTTTCAAGCTCGGCGCTGCCGGTCAAGGCGATCGTTCCGCCGCCATCGCCGCCAAAATTGGCCCGGCCCCCAATTCCATTGCCGCCGAGCTGGAGGCTGCTGAGACCGCCATAGCCGTTGGCCTGGAGCAGGACGGAGTTCAGCACGATCAATTGGCTACCGGTCCCGACCGACAATGCGTCGGCCCGGCCTCCCGTGCCGTCGCCGGGAGCTCCGCCACAGATCAGGCATTCGACGGCATTGCCGCCATAGCCGTCGGCGATCAGCTGAACCGCGCCGCCAACCCGGGTCAGGCCGCCGGTGTTGGCGCGCAGGAAGGCGAAACCACCAAATCCGTCGCCCGTTGCCCCCGTCGGATCATCGGCGTAGCCGCCCGTGCCAATGGTGATCCCGATGACGCTGCCGGTGATATCGAGCGTCCCGTTGGTATTGCTGACAATCTGCACATTGCCGCCGCCGCCAGTGCCCGCGACGGCGCCTGGCCCAAACGCGTCTCCGCCGGTACCGACCGCCGAGGCAAAGACATTGCCGCCGCCGTCGGAAAAAGGCGCGCCGATGGTCAGTGATCCGCCGTTGACGGCCCGGACATTGGCCAGATTGGCCTGCGCATTTCCGCCATTGCCGGTAAATGTGCTGCCGCCCGCCGCGCCGGAGTCGAGGAAGACTGTTCCGCCGACGGTCACGACGCTGTTGGCATTGCTTGCAACCAGGTAGACGTTGCCGCCACTGGCATTGCCGCCGCCAGTGGCGCCGGTTCCGCCCTGGGCGAAGCCGCTGATGAAATAATTGCCGTCGACATTCACGTCGGCGCCAAATCCCTCGAGCCAGCCTTGGCCGCCGATCGCACTGCCGCCGATCCCGCCTTCGGAATAGCCGCCCGTTGCGCCGACGTTCACGGTCACATTCCCGCGATAGTCCATGAAGCCGGCATTGCCGGCGTTGTCGCTGTCCCCACCGGTACCGACGCCGCCGCTTCCCGATCCATTGCTGCCGCCACCCGAACCGGTGGCCTCGACAAGAGCGTCGCCAAGTACGACCAACGTTCCGCCCGATGCGCCCGCCTGCGCACCTGTGGTTGAGCGTCCGCCGGTTCCGTTGCCGCCATTGCCCGTTCCCGCCGAACCGCCAATGCCGTTTGATTGAAGGTGCAGGGCAGAGTTGAATTGCAGGGTGCTGTTCGCACCGAATGTGGAGGACGCACCGTAGGTGCCCAGGGCGATCCTGCCGCCGCCTGTCCCGGAGCCGCCGTTGAGCGAGCCGAACCCGCCAATGCCGTCAGCGGTTATCAATGCGTCGCCGTCGACTGTCACGCTGTTGTTGGTGCCGGCCGAGGTGCCGACAAAGGCAATGCCGCCGATCCCTGCGCCGCCAATTCCGGTGCAGGGGCCGCACACTTCGGCGGAGCCCGATCCCCCAAAACCGTCGGCATGGGCGGTCAAGTTGCCGTCCACGGCAAGGACTGAGCCGTCTGCAGCCGTGTTGATGCTGATCGATCCCCCGCGCCCAGTGCCGCCAACGCCGTCGGCGTTGTTGTCACCACCGGTACCGTTGGCCTCCGCAAGCAAGCTGCCGGCGATGTTGATGGAGCCACCAAATGGCTGAACGATGATCGATCCGCCGGTGCCGTTGCCGCCAGCCAACCCGGTGGTGAAGCTGCTGCCGCCGACGCCGTTGGCGGAAATGTTTAGATCGCCACCAATCGAGATGGACGCCCCACTTTGCGATAGAAGCCAGCTGGTTCCGCCGGTCGCGGACTGAGCGGTAGTCGAAGCTTCCCGGTCGGTGGAAATGGTCAAGTCGCCCACGATATTGAGGCTTCCGCCATTCTGGGCGAAAACATTGACCATGGTCCCCGCGCGGAGGTCCACGTCGGACGCGTAGGTCGCAATGCCATTCGGTGACAGGGTGAGCGTATCATCGGCGCGCGCGAACAGGGCCGATGTGACATTGGTCGGGTCGAACCCGGCGTTGGATGTCGTGGAGGCGTTGACGGGCTGGTCATCGATCAACCCCGCGGTAACGTTGTGCCCCGCGGACAGAATCACCGCATTGCCGTCCACGTCGGCGGCGCCCGCTACGTCGAATCCAAGGTCCGCGCCATTGGCGATCAACATCGTCAAGGCCGTGTTCTTGGGCACGGCTACCGCATAGATGCGGTGGTTGTCGCCTGGTCCGCTGCTGGCGGGGCCGGCGATCGTTCCGTCGACGAATACGCCGTTGGTATCGGTCGTTCCGGTCGTCACCTGAATGTCGAACAGCCCGCTTGGACGGAAGGTGATCGTCGCCGCCTCCGCGCCGACCAGCGCGGCCGCACCGTTGACGTTGATGCTGCCGTGGTGCTCGACGCGCGGTGCGACCAGCGCCACATAGCTTCCCTCGTTCAAGGCGCTGATCTGCGACCCCGCGACGGTGGTGATGGACGATTGGGCATTGGGCGCCTGGCCGAACACGACGGTGCCATTGTTGATGAAGCCGCCATTCGCATCGACCGCGATCGGCGATGCGGTCAGGACCAGCGAGCCGACGTTGATGATTGCGTTCGACCCGACGATGAATCCCGACGGGCTATAGAAATAGACGTTCCCGCCGACACTCTGGTTGATGAAGCTGTTGATCGTGCCATTCATGAAAATGCGACGGCTGCCATCCGCCACATTGATGCGGTTGAGGATCGTGAAATCCCCTTCAAAGCCTCGGAAGGTCGCGGTCGTGCCACTATTTTGAAAGGCGATTGCCCCAAAGTTTCCGACCAGATTGTCGTCGGGAATCCAGTCGACCACCGCCGTTGGCGAGAAGACACTGACGTCGGTCGTTCCGCTTCCTTCGATGATGTTGACGCTGCCGAAGGTGACCTCAGGCGTTCCGAGCAGGCTTTGCGCGGCGGCGCTGGCGGTTAGGCCGACGGCGACGGCAAGGCTGGAAACCCGGCTCAGTACGGACAGTTTACGCGTCATCATAACCTCCTCAGGGAAGGATTTGGGTGGTCAGCGTGACCAGCAGCCGAACGTCTCCCTTGCGATCGTCAAATCCACTCTTTTCCAGGGGCACGGCGAGTGTCCCGTCGATCCGAAAACGATCGCCGAGCTCGCCGCGGACTCCGCCGCCGGCGGACTTCAGGTGGCGTGCGCCTTCCCCGTCGTTGCGATCCCACACCCATGCGGCGTCGCCGAACACATAGGGTTGCAGGCTGAGCTTCGAGCGTGCGCTCGCAATTAAGCGAGGCCCGCGCAGCTCGGCGGTGGCGCCAACCCCGCTGTCTCCGCTCAGCGTGGCCGGCTCATATCCGCGCCCGACGGTGTAATTGCCGGCCGTGAACTCCTCGAACGACAGCAGCGGGTTGAAGGCATATTGGGCGCGCGGCGCGAGCGCGAAGGCGAAATCGCGGCCCAGCGCCAGTTCGGCCTGGCCCGCCGCGCGGATAACCGTCGACGTGGCGTCGCCGTCGAACCGGCTCGGCCCGACTTCACCGGTCGGGCAGATGCCGCCACAGCCATTGGTCGCATCGAAGATGTCGAGGCCCTTGCGAAGCTCGATCAGGGCGTTGGCGCGCCAGGCGGGCCGCCTCGACTTCAGGTCGACCCCATCCCATTCGCCGCGCAGCCATAACACGCGCAGCTTGTCGCGGGTCAGCGGGCCGATGAAGTCAACCTTCTGGTCGATATAGTCGAAGCCGATGCCCGCCCAGAGGTTTGACGATTGCCGACGAACGATCGGGTAGCGCGCGCTCAAGGTCCAGAAGAGCGTTCTCGCCTTCAAATCGGGGGTCGTGCCGCCGGCGTCGATATCCGGCTTGGTCCAGGCGTAGGTGAACTGGCCGTCGATCACGAGCCCCTCGGAGCCGGGGCGGAAACCATGCGCGACCTGCAGGATCTGCTGTTCCTTGAAGTCGAGCGTCGAATAGATGGCGACGCTGGTGACGTCGCCCAGGCCGGTCAGCCCGTAAAGCTGGCCGCGCAGCTGTCCTCCCCAGCGCCCGGTTTCGGACGAGGCGAGGTTTTGAACCGTGGCGTCAAGCGAATAGCGCCGGCGAAGGACCGCCACTTCGCCGATCAGTTCGCCCGGCGCGGTGCCCGCGGGCTTTAGCGTCAATTGGACATTATAGCCGGGCAGGTCGCGCGCCAGCAGCAGGTAGCGCTCGGCACGATTGCGGTCGAAATATCTCGTCTTCGGTCAGTCGGTTCAGATAGGCGGCGAGCTTGGCCTCGGCGCCGTCGGTCTGGCCGCGGGCGCGGACCGTGGTGACTTGGCGCGTAGAGCGTTTCCATCCGGACCACGCCATTTTCGATCCGCTGTGTCGGCACCTGGACGGCGGCCAGATAGCCCTTGTTCGCGCAGGATGGTCGCCGCCGCGTCGCGGATTTCGCACAGCACCGCCACCGGCTGCTCGGTTCCTGCGAACGGCGACCATGCGGCACGCATTTCCTCCGGGCTTGCGCCCTTGAGGCCGTTGAACTGAACCTCGCTGATCGTCACATGCACATCGGCATAGCGCGGATCGGCCAGCGGGCAGGGCGAGCGCTCGATCCCGCCGACGATGTTCAGTGTCGGGCGGGGCGGGGCCTCGGGTCTGGTGATGGTGCTCAGCTCATCGCGGGTCGGGGCGACGGACTGGGCCGCTGCCGGAACCGGCGATAAAAGGGCCGATGACGCCAAAAATAGCGCCGGCAGAGACCGGCATGCCTTGTTCGAAATCCCCATCGTTGCCCCTTTACGCAACGCGCGAGGACTCGCTCAGACTCGTAACGCGCGCCCCCACGCGTTAATTTCCGTGAAACCAAACTTAACGTGAGTCAATCTTTGACGTCATGTTTCCGGCTTGCGTTTCGTCCCCGTCAGGGATTTTTGCGAGCTTCGAAACCGGCCAGGCACTCGGCGACCCATCGCCCCGCGACCAGCGCGGAAAGGTCGGTCGGGTCGAGCGGCGGGTCCCATTCGGTAAGGTCGATCAGCCGCACTTTGGCCTCGGCTGCAAGCGTGCGGACCGCCTCGAAAAAGTCGTGGGCCACCAACCCTCCAGGCCTCGCTCCCGGCGCTCCGGGAAGCTGGCTGCGATCGATCACGTCAATATCGCAATCGACCATGATCGCCTGGCAATGCGCGACGTGGGTGAGTGCGGCGGCGATGGCGTTTGCGATTCCGGCCGCGCGTACCTCGCCGATGGTGACGACCAGATGCCCTCCCTCGACCGCGTCGCGGTGCATGTCGGCGCTGTTGGCGAAGGGTGCGAGGCCGACCTGGGCGATGTTGCGTCCGGGCAAGCCGTCCTCGCGCAGCGCCCGAACCGGATTGCCATTGCCCAGTCCACCGCTGGTGTCGCGCATGTCAAAATGCGCGTCGAGCGTGATCAGCCCGATCTGGTCGAGCGTCAGCTTCAAACTGTTGGCGAGCGCGTGCACTCCTGGCCGCGTCACCGCATTATTCCCGCCAACCAGCAGCGTCAGCGCATGCCGCGCCACGCTGGCCGCGCAGGCATCGGCGATCGGCGCGGTCGCTTCCTCGATGCTCATTCCGGCGATGGGCACGTCGCCATGGTCGGCGATCCGCTGGCCAGCTCGCGCCCGGTCCCGATATCATAACGACCGATCCGCTTGAGCGTCGCGCGGAGCAGGGCCGGCGCCTGGTCGCAATTGCCGAGCGTCACCGATCCGTTGGCCAAGTGGCGCGCCGACCAGCCCGACCGGCGCATCGGCATCGGCGGGCAGAATCAGGTCCTGAAGATTGGGCCAGCTCATGCTTGACGACTAGCACCGGCGCCGCCCATTGCCACCGTCATGTGGGACCGCCTGATCACCGATTGCCATGTCGCGACGATGGTTGCGCAGCCGGGCGACCCGCTCGGCCTGTTCCCCAATGCCGCGATCGGCATCATCCGATGGCCGCATCGTCCGCGTCGGCAAGCGCACCGAACTGGCCGGCTTCCGCGCCAGGGAGGTGACCGCCGTCGGCGGCGCGTGGATCACGCCGGGCCTGATCGACTGCCACACCCATCTCGTCTTCGGCGGCACCCGCGCCAACGAACATGCCATGCGCCGCGCCGGTGCCACCTATGAGGAAATTGCGCGGGCCGGTGGCGGGATCGCCTCGACCGTCAGCGCCACCGAGGCGGCCAGCACGGACGAGCTTCGCGACCAGTCCCGCCGCCGCCTCCACGCGCTGATGCAAGGCGGGGTGACGACGGTCGAGATCAAGTCGGGCTACGGTCTCGACACCGCTGCCGAAATCCGCCTGCTCAACGCCGCCAAGGCGATCGGTCGGGATCAGCCGGTGCGGATCGTCCCGACCCTGCTTGCCGCCCACGCCCTTCCGCCCGAGGCCAAGGAAGGTCCGGCGCGCGACGCCTATATCAAGATGATCGTCGAGGAGATGATCCCCGCCGTCGCCAAGGCCGGCCTCGCAACCAGCGTCGACGCCTTTTGCGAGACGCATCGCCTTCACGCCGGCCGAAGTGAACGCGTGTTCACCGCCGCACGTGCCAACGGCTTGCCGGTCCGCCTCCACGCCGAGCAATTGACAACCAGAACGGCGCGGCGATGGCGGCTAGCTACAAGGCGTTGTCAGCCGACCATCTCGAACATCTCGATCCGCTCGGCGCCAGGGCGATGGCGTCGGCGGGGACCGTCGCGGTGCTGCTCCCCGGCGCCTATTACGCGCTCCAGGAAATGAAGAAGCCGCCGGTCGATTTGCTGCGCGAAATCGGCGTCCCCATCGCCATCGCCACCGACTGCAACCCCGGCACCTCGCCGCTCTTAACCCGCAGCTGGCCATGAACATGGCCTGCACCCTGTTCGGCCTGACCCCGGAGGAAGCGATCGCCGGCATGACCATCAACGCCGCGCGCGCGCTCGGCCTGGCCCATGAAGTCGGCACGATCGAAGCGGGCAAGGCGGCGGACCTCTGCGTCTGGCGCGTCAACGAATGTCGGAGCTCGGCTATTGGGTCGGCATGCCGGGGCCGGAACGGCGGATTTTTGGGGGGCAGGATGGCTAACCGGATGCATCCGACTGACTGCTCAGGGCGTTAGCTACATCCATGAAACAGACACTGATCGCGCTTGGCGCTTCCGCCGCCACCATGCTCGTTCTCGACGGCATTTGGCTTTCGACCATGGCCAAGCGGCTTTACCGGCCGAAGCTCGGCGACATGCATCGCCGACAATTTTCAACTCGCGCCCGCCGCCGCCTTTTACTTCATCTATGTCGCAGGCGTCGTATGTCCTCGCCGTCCAGCCGGCGCTGGCCGATGGGCGGGTCGACCTGGCGGCGGCGCGCGGCGCGGCGTTGGGCTTCGTCGCCTATGCGACCTACGACCTCACCAACCAGGCGACGCTCACGCCACTGGTCGACCACCGTCACCATCGCCGACATGGCGTGGGGCACGGTGTTGACCGCGGTCACCGCCGCCGCCGGGGTGTGGGCGGCGCGCGCGGCCGACATGGGCGACATTGGCGCTCGACCATTTGGCACCTGACTATTTGGGGATCGGGAAGAAGGCCCGGACCCGCCTCTGGTAATCGCGGAACGCTTCGCCGCGGCTCCTGAGCATTGCGCTCTCCAGCGGCGGAATGCCCGATGCGTGGACCAGCAGCCAGTACATCATCGCCGGCGCCGCCAGCGCTGCCCAGCCCCAAGGCCAACCCGCCGCCGGACCGATGGCGATCAGCGGATAGCTCCACCAGCCGAGCCATTCGAAGAAATAGTTGGGATGTCGCGACAGACCCCACAGGCCGGCGTCGTTAATCTTGCCCTTGTTGGCGGGGTCGCTCCGGAACGCCGCCATCTGCCGGTCGGCGACCGTCTCGCCCCACAGCGCGCCGCCGAACAGCAGCAGCCCGGCAACATCGCTCCACGCCCAGGTCGCGGCCGGATTGCGGGCGGCCAGCGCGACCGCCAGCGCCAGCACCAGCCCGCACAGCGCTTGAACCTGCAGGAAGGCGAACAGTCGCGGGCCAGCGGACTTCCCCCATTGCTTCTTCAGCGCCGCATAGCGCGGGTCGGCGGCATCCTTGAGGTTGCGCGCCGTGATGTGACCGCCCAGCCGAAGGCCCCACGCCGCTACCATCGCCGCGGCCAGCCACTGACGCGGCCCCGGCGGCCCGTCGAACGGCAGCAATGCGCCGATGACGCCGGCCGCGGCGGTCGCATAGGACCAGGCGGCATCGGTCCAGCCCTCCTGGCCCGGCCGGCGCGCCACAACCCACGCCCCCGCCATCGCCAGCGACAGCAATGCAGCGAGGACCAGGACCATGAGAAGCGACATCGCGTCACGATAGGCGGCTTTTCACGCCAAAGTCATCCGGCCGGCCGCGCGCAGCGTATCTGCTGTTCGGGAATAAGCCCGTGACGCCCGGAGTTTGACCCAAGCCCATGCCCTTCGATCCCGTTCCATCACCGGACTCCGCCCCGCTCGACATCGCCGTGATCGGCAGCGGGGTCTCGGGCCTGGCCGCCGCCTGGCTGCTTGCCGGCCGCCATCGAGTGACTTTGTTCGAGGCCGAGGAGAGGATCGGCGGGCATTGCCATACTGTCGACTGCGGCGATCGTGCGGTCGACACCGGCTTCATCGTCTATAACGAGCGCACCTAT
Source organism: uncultured Alphaproteobacteria bacterium (assembly GCA_963750385.1). GTDB lineage: Bacteria > Pseudomonadota > Alphaproteobacteria > Sphingomonadales > Sphingomonadaceae > Sphingomicrobium. The sequence continues at coordinate 568,165 of CAVVQJ010000009.1, forward strand.
CCCAACCTCACCGCCCTTGTTCGCGCACTTGGGCGTTCCGACGCGCGAAACGGCAATGACATTTTCCGCCAGCCTCGACGGCGGCCGGGTGGAATATTCGGGATCGGGCCTGGCGGGCCTGCTCGCCCAGCGCCGCAACCTCTTTCGTCCGCGTTTCTGGTCGATGATGAAGGACCTGCTCCGCTTCTACCGCGAAGCGCCGCGCGACCTGGCCAGGCTGGGCGGCGAAAGCCTGCACGACTATCTCGACGCCAAGGGATTCGGCGCGCCCTTTCGGGAAGATCATCTTTACCCGATGGCGGCCGCCATCTGGTCGACCCCGGCCGCCGACATTCCTTCCTATCCGGCGGCCTCGTTCATCCGTTTTTGCGACAATCACGCGCTGCTCGTCACCCGCCGCCGGCCCATGTGGCGCACGGTCGAAGGCGGCAGCCGCACCTATGTTGAAAAGCTGATCGCGTCGTTCGCCGGACGGATCGAACGCGGCCGCCCGGTCCGGAGCATCCGTCGCGGCGGAGGCGGAGCGACTCTTAAGTTCGACGATGGCGAGCAGCGCTTCGACCAGGTTGTCGTCGCCACCCATGCCGACCAGGCGCTGACCTTGCTCGAGCAGCCGACCGAGGCCGAGCGGAAATTGCTCGGCGCCTTCGCTTATACCCGCAACGAAGCCGTCCTTCACACCGACGCCTCGCTGATGCCTCATCGCAAGCGCATCTGGTCGTGCTGGAACTATGCCGCCGACCGGAGGGGGCCGAAAGCGCTTTCGGTCACCTATTGGATGAATCAGCTCCAGCATATTGCCGGAGATGATTTGTTCGTCACCCTGAACCCGCTGCGCGAGCCTGCCGCCGGCAGCGTGATCCGCCGCGATCTCTACGATCATCCGATATTCGATCATGGCGCGGTCGAGGCGCAGAAGCTGCTGTGGTCGCTCCAGGGCCAGCAGAATATATGGTTCTGCGGTGCCTATTTCGGTGCCGGATTTCACGAAGACGGGCTCCAGGCCGGACTTGCGGTCGCCGAACAGTTGGGCGGGGTTCAACGGCCATGGCGGGTCGACGATCCTTCGGGGCGGATCCATGCGCAAATGCCCATGCCCCAAACGTTGTCGCCATGACCGGAGGTTCCGGCCTTTATGCCGGTGCGGTGATGCACCAGCGGCTGCGGCCTCGCCGCCACCGCCTTGCCTACCGCCTGTTCATGCTATGCCTCGATCTTGCCGAACTCGATCGGCTCGACCGGCGGCTCCGCTTCTTCTCGCGCAATCGCGCCAACCTGGTCAGCTTCCACGACCGCGATCATGGCGATGGCAGTGACGTGCCGCTGAAAGTCCAGATCGAGCGCCATCTCGAAGCCTCGGGGATCGCCCACGGCGGGCCGGTCCGCCTGCTGACCATGCCGCGCCTGCTGGGCTTCGCCTTCAACCCGATCAGCATCTATTTCTGCCACGCCGCCGACGGACGCCTTACCGCCACGCTCTACGAAGTCACCAACACCTTCGGGCAACGCCACAGCTACCTGCTGCCGGTCGAACGGCGAGCGGGTGATCCGGCAGAAGGTTCGCAAGAACCTCTACGTCTCGCCCTTCCTGGGAATGGACCTCGACTATGATTTCCGCCTCAAGCCCCTGGCGGACGAAGCGAAGATCGCCATCACCGCTTCGGACGGGAGCGGCCCGCTGCTCGTCGCCGCGATGACCCTTCGACGGCGGGAGCTGACCGACGGGGCGCTCCTCCTGGCGTTCGCTGGCTCACCCGTTGATGACCTTCAAGGTTGTCGCCGGCATCCATTGGGAAGCACTGAAGCTTTGGCTGAAAAAGGTGCCGCTGGTCCGTCGCCCGCCGCCGCCCGCATGTCCTCTCAGCAGCCCGGAACGCACCCCCTTGGGCAAGGCCGCCTGACCCGCTAGAGGGCGGGGCCATGACCCAGCCCGCCAACCCCCGCCTCGACAACAGCCGCCATATCAAGGCCCGCACCGGTGCCGAAAAGGTCGCAAGACACTGGACGACCGAAGCCGCGGTGCGGATGCTGATGAACAACCTCGACGACGAGGTGGCGGAAAATCCTCAAGGCCTGGTGGTCTATGGCGGCATCGGCCGCGCCGCGCGCAACTGGGATTGCTACGACAAGATCGTGGAGACGCTGGAGCGGCTCGACGAGGACCAGACCCTGCTGGTCCAGTCGGGCAAGCCGGTTGGCGTATTCCAAACCCACAAGGACGCCCCGCGCGTGCTCATCGCCAACTCCAACCTCGTTCCCAAATGGGCGACGTGGGAGAAGTTCAACGAACTCGATCGCTTAGGGTTGATGATGTACGGCCAGATGACCGCCGGCAGCTGGATCTACATCGGCAGCCAGGGCATCGTTCAGGGCACTTACGAGACCTTCGCCGAAATGGGCCGACAGCATTATGGCGGCGACCTCAAGGGCAAGTGGATATTGACCGGCGGGCTCGGCGGCATGGGCGGCGCGCAGCCGCTCGCCGCGGTGATGGCGGGGGCGCATTGCATCGCGGTCGAAGTGCAGGAAAGCTCGATCGAGAAACGCCTCGCCACCCGTTACGTCGACCATCGCGCGACCAGCATCGAGGAGGCGCTGGAGATCATCGGAAAGGCGACCGAACCAACGTCCGTCGGCCTGCTCGGCAACGCCGCCGAAATCCTTCCCGAGATGGTGAGGCGCGGCATCCGCCCGGACGCGGTCACCGACCAGACTTCGGCCCACGACCCGGCCAACGGCTATTGCCCGGCGGGCTGGAGCGTCGCCAAGTGGACGGAAATGCGCGAACGCGATCCCGCCGCCGTGGCGGAGGCGGCGCGCCATTCGATGGCCCGTCATGTCGAGGCGATGCTCGCCTTCAAGGACATGGGTATCCCGACATTCGATTACGGCAACAACATCCGCCAGGAAGCCTTTGACGACGGCGTCGCCAATGCGTTCGATTTTCCCGGCTTCGTTCCGGCTTATGTCCGGCCGCTGTTCTGCCGCGGGATCGGCCCGTTCCGCTGGGCCGCGCTGAGTGGTGATCCGGAGGACATCTACAAGACCGACCAGCGGGTGAAGGAACTGATTCCCGACGATCCGCACCTCCACCGCTGGCTCGACATGGCGCGCGAGCGGATCGCCTTCCAGGGCCTGCCTGCGCGTATCTGCTGGGTGGGCCTGGGCCAACGCCACCGCCTCGGCCTGGCCTTCAACGAGATGGTGCGCAACGGCGAGCTCAGCGCCCCGATCGTCATCGGCCGCGACCATTTGGACTCGGGCTCAGTTGCCAGTCCGAACAGGGAAACCGAGGCGATGCAGGACGGCAGCGATGCGGTCAGCGACTGGCCCTTGCTCAACGCCCTGCTCAACACCGCCAGCGGCGCCACATGGGTCTCGCTTCACCACGGCGGCGGGGTCGGCATGGGCTATTCGCAACACGCCGGAATGGTGATCGTCGCCGACGGCACCGAAGACGCCGCGCGGAGGCTGGAGCGAGTTCTGTGGAACGACCCCGCCACCGGGGTGATGCGCCACGCGGACGCGGGCTATAAGATCGCGATCGACTGCGCCCGCGAACAAGGCCTCGACCTTCCCATGCTCCCCTAACCCCGTCATCCCAGCGAAAGCTGGGATCCATCTTAATTTCCACACGAAGGCACGAAGAAGAAGGAAAGCCACGAAGATTGGACAGCGGCCCTTCTTGCCTTCTGTTCTCTTCCTTCGGGCCTTCGTGTGAATCGAAACTGGGTTCCCACAGCGGGGGAACGCTTACTCGCTCCCTCATTCCATGTTACGCCCCACCCCGGGGAGTTCGAAAAGGGGGGACAATGCCTTTCCGCAAAGCCTGGCTTTACGTGCTGGCGCTGCTGGTGCTGACATTCGTCGCTTTCTGGCCGAGCTATTTGAGCGACCTGCCGGGTGCAAAGACGGCCCATCATTTCCACGCCGCCAGCGCGGTATTGTGGACCATGCTCGCCATCGCCCAGAGCTGGACCATCCACCACGACAAGATCGCGCTGCATCGCAAGACCGGGCTGACAATCTTCCTACTGTTTCCTTTCTTCCTGGTCGCGGGGATGTGGGTCATCCATGTCGAGGCCGCGACCCTCGCATCCGGCCTGACCGACCCCGGAAATCTGGTCATCGCCCAGTTCGGCTTCTTCGATCCGCTGGCGAACATCGGCTTTGCGCTGCTGTTCTGGGGCGGGCTTCGCTATCGCCACAAGGTTCATCTTCACGCCCGCTACATGCTGGCGACGGTGATGTTCGTGGTCGCGCCAATTATCTGGCGGCTGCTGCAGAGCAACATTCCCTTTTTCAAGAACGATACGCCGGAAACGGCTTACCGCTTTTCCTACGCAATGGCCGCCGGCAACGCCGGAACGATTGCCATTGCGCTCTACCTTTACTGGCTGGCGCCCAAGCACGGCCGGCCGTTCCTCATCGTCGCGGGTTTTGCCGCGGCCCAGGAAATCCTGTTCGAAACACTGGGGCGTCTGCCCGCCTGGGCGCCGATGTTCGGCAGCGTCTCCCGGCTGAACCTGCCATTCCTGTTGACGCTGACCGCCATCGCCAGCCTCGGCATCGCCTGGCACGGGTGGGTCGCCGGCGCGCGGCCAATCTCGCCGAAAGCAGCCGTCCCGGCCTAATTTTCCGGCGTAGTTCAATGCCTGCGCTGGCATTGCGAAAGTTAGGCAATTCAAACATACAAACCGCGATGCGCTGGCCTCTTTCATTGACGCTTCTGTTATTCGCCTGCTGACCCGCTCTAACCAAAGGGTGCAATGATAATTCGCCCTAGCGGCAGCCAGGCCTCGCTGGCAGCGAATGACTCGGCGTTGAGCCGCAGCAAATGCACGGCAAGTCCGGCCAGCAGTACCGGATAGAGTTTCCGGCAAATGGCGAGATCATAGGCCAGCGCGATCAGCAGCGGCGCCAGGTTCATCGGCTGCCACAGCAGCGCGCTTTCGGCGCCGGTGCGGTATACCAGCCGGCCCAGGCCGACGACCGCGATCGAGAAGGTAGCGAGGAACATCGCTCGCTTGTGCAGGTCGGGGCGCTTTCGATAGGCCACTGCGGCGGCGAGGAAGCCTGCGAAATAGACCATGTCGATCAGCGGGAAGAAGATGAAGCTGGCGGCTGCGTCGGCATTGCCCTCGCGGACTCCCAGCCGATGAGCGAGCATCCCCGCGGCATAGGTGCCGACCAGCGCGATGAGGAAGCCATATCCGGCCAGCCACGGGCCGAGCTTCAGATGGGTCCGCGCCCGGCCCGTCATGATCAGCGCCGCCTGGGAAATGTACAGCAGCAACCACCCGGTAAACAGCGCGGCATGGAGGTGGATCAGCCAGAATTGGGTCGTCGGCTCCGGAGTTCGGCCAGTGACCGCGCTGAAATATTGCGGCCAGAATCCGCCGATCGCCAGGACCAGCATCAGCAGGCCGAGCAGGGTGAAGAAAGGCGACTTGCGCAACCGCCTGCGAACGCTTGCCGCCGATACGTCCCCAGCCAATTGGGCTGCCATGGCACCTCTCCCCAACCGGTAGTTCGATAGCACAGGTCTAATCCATGTCGATGTCTGCCCCATGCGGATCATGTTAAGCCCTGTCCCGAACCGCCCAAATCTCCTAGACGCCCGCGTAATGACTCTGAAGCTTGACCCGACCGCCATCGACCTCGCCACCCTCCGCCAGCTGTGGCAAGGCCAGCCCTGCAAGCTCGACGACGCCAGCCTCGGCCGCATCCGCGCTTCGGCCGCGTCGGTCGAGCGGATCGTTGCCAGCGGCGAGACGGTCTATGGCGTCAACACCGGCTTCGGCCTGCTCGCCAACACCCGCATTCCGGCGGAGCGGCTGGCCGAGTTGCAGCGCAACTTGATCCTGTCGCATTCGTGCGGACTCGGCGATCCGCTGTCGCGCCACGTGGTCCGGCTGATGATCGTGCTCAAGATCCTCGGGCTGGGCCGCGGCTATTCTGGCGTGCGGCCGGGCGTCATCGAAGCGCTTCAGGCCTTGCTCGACCACGACGCCATGCCGCTGATCCCATCGCAGGGCAGCGTCGGGGCATCGGGCGATCTTGCCCCGCTTGCCCATCTCATCAGCGCGCTGCTCGGCGAGGGTCGCATCGACCTGGCCGGTGACATCCTCCCCGCCCGGGATGCGCTCGACCGCATCGGCCTCCGCCCGATTGAGCTCGGCCCGAAGGAAGGGCTGGCCCTCATCAACGGCACCCAGGCCTCGACCGCGATCGCGCTCGATGCGCTGTTCCTGGCGGAGCGGGTGTTCGGGGCCGCCATCGCCGCCGGCGCGCTTTCGGTCGATGCCTTGAAAGGATCGATCAAGCCGTTCGATCCGCGCATCTCCCAGGTTCGCGGCCAGCCGGGTCAGATCGCCGCCGCTGCCGCCATCCGCGACCTGCTGGACGGCAGCGAGATCGTCGAATCCCATCACCGCTGCGGCAAGGTCCAGGACCCCTACAGCTTCCGCTGCCAGCCGCAGGTAATGGGCGCCGCTCTCGATCTCCTCAACAATTCGGCCAGGACGCTGACCATCGAAGCGGGCGCGGTGACCGACAATCCGATCGTCTTCGAGCCAAGTGAATATAATGATTCGGACATCGCCATTTCCGGCGGCAATTTCCACGCTCAGCCGGTCGCCTTCGCCGCCGACATCATTGCGATGGCGCTGTGCGAGATCGGTTCGCTGTCCGAACGGCGGACGAGCGTGTTGGTCGACCCCAAGATGAGCGGCCTGCCTGCCTTCCTGACCGATGACGGCGGAGTCAATTCGGGGCTGATGATTCCGCAGGTCACCGCCGCCGCGCTGGTCAGCGAGAACAAGAGCCTCGCCTTTCCCGCCAGCGTCGATTCAATCCCCACGTCGGCAGGACAGGAAGATCATGTCTCAATGGCGCCGATCGCCGCGCGCAAGGCGTCGACCATCGCCAGGAACGCCGCCGGAGTGATTGCGGTCGAACTGATCGCCGCGGCGCAGGGCGTCGATTATCATGCGCCGCTCAAGACGAGCGCCAGGCTCCAGGAAATTCACGCGCGGGTACGCGCACTCTCTCCCCACCTCGAAACCGATCGCTACTGGGCCGATGAAATGGCGGCCCTTCAAGCGGCGGTGCTTGGTGGGGAGATTGGCGGCTCGCTCTTTCTCTAGCTTAGTTCCCGCTGACCCGGGCTAACACCTCCGCCGCGCTCATCGGACCCATGACAAATGTGTCGGTGTGACTCATGATATGTTTGCGCAATTCAATCGAGGCGCGCGGGCCGGAAACCAGGCCCATCTTCTTCGCGGCGGCATCGAATGCATCGTCTTGCGCCGACGTCGTCGCGGGCGCGACCATCATATAGTCCCAGCTGTCGCCGTCCGTGTGAACGTAAAGTTGCGATCTTGGAACGCCAGCCGCCGTGGCAATCCTGTCCTGTTCGGCCAGCCATTTCAGAAGCTCGACCTGGTGCCCCGGCGCGGCATGATAAAGTGAGACGATCGCACGCCCTGCTTCCTGGGCCGAGGCGGCCGAAGGAAGTACGAAGGCAAGCGCGGTGGCTGCCGCAATCGACAGATGCAATTTCATAATTATGCCCCTCTTGTGGCGCATTGCGCCAGTTCGGCACGTCCCGATGGCGCGCCGGAAGTCCTCCTCACGGGAGATGCAACTCATGATGAGATCAACCGGCGTGTTTAACGCCAATTAAATATGAATGGCAACTTACGGGTCAGCGAACCCTGGTCCAACGCTGCGATTTGCAGACCAGCCCACCTACCGCGCAGCCCTTCACGATCAGGGTATTGCTTCCAGCGGGCCAGACCGTTGCATTGCCATGGATTCGACGGCGCGGGACATAGGCCCGGCCTTGATATCCGCCTCGGCCGTTGGCCTTTAGGCCGCTAAGCAACTGTGTGCCGACCGCCAGCCTGCCGTCCGACTTGCGCTGGGCCTTGGGCGAGGCCCAACTGACCCTGCCGCACCAGGTCTCGGCGCCGCACGGTTTCACATGGACAATGACGCTGTCCTTGGGGTTTTGCCAACGCCCTTCGATCGGCGCGGCGGCCGCTGCCGAGGGGAGGGCGATCAGGGCGAGGCTCAGGGGCAACTGTTTCATCCCCTTGAGTTAGCCCGCTTTTGTGGCGGCAATGGAGCGATAGGATTGCCCCAGCATGAATGGCAACGGTCCATCGTATCCCAGAAACGGCCTGTTCCCGATATTGATAATCATTCTCACCTTGGCTAGGGCGCGCTTCAGATCGAAGGAAGTTTTCATTGCGTATCGCCATTCGTGCCGCCGCCAGCGCCAGCGTCCTCACTCCCGCGCCTTTGCTGGCGGCGGACATCGAGGAAGTCGAACAAGCGTCGGATGCTTCATCCGGAGAGGATTCTGGCAATCTCCAATGTCAGCTACAACAGCGATACGGTCGCCGCGACCGATCCAACCCGCTTCTTCGCCGGGCGGGGACGGACCATCACGCTGGGCCTGGCGAGCAGCTTCTAGGATGAAGGCCCTGTCCATCCTGCACCGCTGGTCGGGGGGCTTGATCGGCGCCCTGCTGGCGCTGCTCGGCCTGACCGGCGCGATGCTGGTGTGGGAGGGAGAGTGGATTGGCTTGCCCGGCGCTCACGAGCCGGTGATCGAGCGGGTCGGACAGATCGGGGGCATCGCGCAGCGGGCGGTTTCCGAAGGCGCCGTTAGAATTACCTTCGCCAGCCAGGAAATCGGCCTTCATCTTGTCTCGAAAGAGGGCGGCGCCGGCGAATATGTCCGCCAGGATGGCGCAACGGTTGCTAGCTGGTCGAGCCAGTGGGAGCGGGCCGAACTATGGCTGTTCGACCTGCATCATCATCTTTTCGCGGGAGAGACCGGCGAATGGGTGACGGGCATCGCTGGGGTTTTCGGCCTGCTGTTCGTCCTCACCGGCTCGATCCTGTGGTGGCGGAGCAGGCGGACGTTCGAATGGCGCTTGTGGCCGCGCCGCTTCCAACCCGGCCCGATCGTCCGCCACCACCGCGATCTCGGGATTGTCATCGCTCCGCTGTTGCTGGTCTCGTTCCTGACGGGGCTTGGAATGCTGTTCCCCGCCGCCGCGCGCGTCGCCTTGAATCCATTCGGCCGAATGGAGGCCGCCGGAAAACCGCCGACCGTTGAGACCGCCGCCGGACCTGCGGCGGTCGCCGCGATGCTGGCCACGGCCAAGGCTCGCTTCCCGGAAGCCGCCCTGCGCCGCCTGACTATTCCGTCAAAACCGGGCGGCGCCTATGCCGTGCGCATGCGACAGCCGTTCGAATGGACTCCCAACGGTCGAACCACGCTTTATTTCGACGGCCGGGCAAGCCTCGTCCGAATCGACGATCCCGCGACCAGCGGCCGCGCCGCTTCGATCAATGAGAAATTCTACCCGGTCCACACCGGCAAGGTCGGCGGCTTGGCCTGGAAATTGGCGATGACCGCCTCTGGGCTCGGCCTCGCAACGCTCGGCTTGCTCGCGGTCTGGTCCTTCTGGATGCGGCGCATCATCCATCGCCGCTCGCGAAGGAACAGGGCGGCCCTGACCTCCGGAACCGCGCAGGCCGGGGCCGTCTAGTCGAGATCGGCGGCGGCGTGCCGTTCGGCGATCAGGGTCGCGTCGCTTTCGCTCGGGCTTCGATTGACCCGTCGGCCGCGCTTCACTGCCGGCCGTGCCGCGATTTCCCCGACCCAGCGCATGACATTGCGATAATCGGCTAGCGACAGAAATTCCGCCGCGCCCTCATAGGCCTGGCCCTGGGCAACACCGCCGTACCAGGGCCAGATGGCCATGTCGGCGACGCTGTAATCCTCGCCCGCCATGAAGCGATTCGCGGCGAGGTGGCGGTCGAGCACGTCATACTGGCGCTTTGTTTCCATCGCGTAGCGGTCGATCGCATATTCGATCTTGATCGGCGCATAGGCATAGAAATGGCCGAAACCTCCGCCCAGGAACGGTGCGGAGCCCATTTGCCAGAACAGCCAGTTCAGCGCCTCGGTTCGCGCCGCCGGGTCGGCTGGCAGGAAGGCACCGAACTTTTCGGCCAGGTAAAGCAGGATGGCTCCGCTTTCGAACACCCGCTGCGGCTTGTCCGGGTCGGTCCGGTCGAGCAATGCCGGGATTTTCGAATTGGGGTTCAGCTCGACAAAGCCCGACCCGAACTGTTCGCCCTCGCCAATGTCGATTTTCCACGCGTCATATTCGGCCCCGACATGTCCTGCCGCCAGCAACTCTTCCAACATGATCGTGACCTTCTGGCCGTTGGGCGTACCGAGCGAGTAAAGCTGGAGCGGATGCTTGCCGACCGGCAACTCCTTTTCATGCGTGGCGCCGGCGATCGGCCGATTGATGCTGGCGAACTTCCCGCCGCTCGGCTTGTCCCAATTCCACACCTTCGGGGGCTCATAGTCGGTCGTCGAGATGGCATCGGGCATGGGGGCTCCTTTTGTTTGGTTGCAAAAGGAAATGGGAATGCCGTCCGCTTCCGGCAAGGTCAGACAAGGCGCGATAGCAAAACTCCGGCCACGATCGCGGCGAACGACAGCGTCATGCTCGCCGTGACGTAAAGCCCCGCCATCCACGGGTCGCGCATCCACAGCGTCAGGGCATCGAGACTGAAGGCGGAGTAGGTGGTGAAGCCGCCGAGAAAGCCGGTGATGAGGAACAGCCGGGCGGGCTGTCCCGTCTCGAAAAAGGAGAAGAGCCCGACCGCCAGGCCGATCAGCAAACTGCCGACGACGTTGACGGTCAGCGTGCCCCACGGAAATCCCGGCCCTAAGGCGTGAAACGTCGCGCGTCCTACCGCATGCCTCGACAATGCACCCAAACCTCCACCGACAAAGACCAGTAGCCAGTGCATGGGAACAGCTAGTCGACGATCAGATCTTCGGGATGGCTGGTGAACTGGCGAACGATCACGACGATGATCCCGCCAATGATCAGCCCCAGCACCGATGCCGCGATGGCGCTTGCCAGCCAGGACACGACCCCGTCCATCCGACCGAAGCTGCTGGCGATCTCCTCGGCCAATTCATGGACTGCGTGGGGAATGGTCGTGAAGCCCAGATCCTCGATCCCGTGCAGCAATATGCCGCCGCCGACCCACAGCATTGCCGCCGTTCCGATCGTGGCCAGCGAAGTCAGCAAGCCCGGCACCGATTTCACCAGAAAGCGACCGATGCGGCGTGTGCTCGCGGCGCGCCGCTCGGCCATATGCAGTCCGATATCGTCCAGCTTCACGATGATTGCGACCACGCCATAGACCGCCGCCGTAATCGCGACGGCGACCAGCGCCAGCGCGGCAGCCTGAAGCCCGGCCGACATACCGTCCAGTTCGTTCAAGGCGATCGCCATAATCTCGGCCGACAGGATGAAGTCGGTTCGGATCGCGCCGCCGACCTGCCGCTTCTCCAGCTCCTGCGGCGTGTCGGTCTCGGTCAGTTCTTCCTCGGCGTGATGGTCGCCCATCGCCACTTCCAGGATTTTCTCGGTCGCTTCGAACGCGAGATAGGTGCCGCCGATCATCAACAGCGGAGTCACCGCCCAGGGCGCGAAGCTGGCGAGAAGGATCGCGACCGGCAGCAGGATCAGCAATTTGTTGCGCAAGGATCCGAGCGTGATCTTCCAGATGATGGGCAGCTCGCGGTCGGGCGTCAGGCCATGGACGTAGCGCGGGGTCACCGCCGTATCGTCGATCACCACGCCGGCGGCCTTGGTCCCCGCCTTGGCGGTCGCGCCGACGACATCGTCGATGCTGGCAGACGCCAGCTTGGCGATCATCGCAACGTCGTCGAGCAACGCGATCAGTCCGGACGGCATGAATTTCCCCTGTTGATTGGCGGACGGTTACGGCAAGCGCGGCGGCGCGCCAAGCCAACGGTCGTCATCCGGAAAAATGGTCGATATGCGCGCGGCCCCACTGCCGAACCGATTCCATCAGCGGGATGAGCGATCGGCCGTAATCGGTCAGCGAATAGATGACCGGGGCCGGCGCAGGGCCGGTCTCTTCACGCGAAACAATGTCGTCGGCGATCAGCTCCTTGAGCTGCTCGCTCAGCACTTTTTGGGAAATGCTCGACATTTCCATCCGAAGCGCGGCGAAGTGTCGGGGGCGCTCGGCCAGCCAATAGATGATGATCATCTTCCATTTGCCGCCCGCCGCGGCCAGCGCGGCGGTGAGCGGGCAATCGCTAACGGGATTGGTTCGGCGGGCCGCGTCCATGGTTACTTCAAGGTTCCTTCTGTCGCGCTCCTCGCAGTTCGGCTAGCTCGGATGCCGGGCAGCGTTGCGAGGGTCGATGATCGTCGAGGTTCGAACCTATACGACCAAGGCTGGCCTTCGCCAGCGGTTCCTCGAACTGTTCGAAACGCGAACCGTGCCGCTCCAGCAATCGCTCGGGATCGAGGTCGCCGGCCCGTGGCCGGACCTGGAACACCCTGACCGCTTCGTCTGGCTGAGGGCATTCCCGTCGATGGGCGAGCGGGAGCGGATGAAGCAATTGCTTTACGACGGCCCTGAATGGACCGGCGAACTGGAGGCGGTGATGATGCCGATGCTGGCCGATTTCACCTCCACGCTGGTCGAGATGAGCGCCGGCGAGTGGTCCCGGCTGCGGCCTCCCTCTGGTTCAAAAGGTTGACGATGATGAGCTTTTCCTTCGCGCTGGCGGTCCTGGTGGCGGTTGCCGGAAGCGCGCCCGCCCAGCCGCTGCCGCCGGCGGTTACCGCCCAGGCGGCGCGGGACGGCGCGCATGATTTCGACTGGGAAATCGGGCGGTGGACCACGGTATTGCGCTATCGGCCCGAATCGCTGACGGGGTCGGACAAGTGGCTCGATTACCGCGGCACCAGCGATGTGCGCGCGGTGCTGGACGGGCGGGCGAACCTGGTCGAACTGTCGGTGGCGGGACCTGCGGGGAAGATCGAAGGCGCCTCGCTCCGCCTCTACGATCCCAAGGCGCGGCAGTGGACGTTGAATTTCGCCAATATCCGCAGCGGCCAACTGACAGCACCGGTGTATGGCGGGTTCGACGTCAGCGGGCGCGGGCTGTTTTATGGCACCGACACGCTCGACGGCCGGACCGTGCTGGTGCGGTTCGTGATTTCGGACGTGACCCGCAACTCCGCGCGTTTCGAACAGGCCTATTCGGCCGATGCCGGCGCGACCTGGGAAGTCAACTGGATCGCGGTCGACACCCGGCGCTGACCTGCGTTCCGGATTGAATGCAAGGCGTGCGGGCACGCGTGTCGAGCGCCAACCGGCTTGCCTCGCGCGCCCGTTTCGCGCAGGTGCCGATGCCATGCTCGCCATGGATTTCATCAAGTCGAACCGCGCCGATGTAGAGCGTGCGATTCACGACAAGGGGATCGATGTCGACCTCGACGCCCTGCTTGCCCTCGACGGCGAAGCGCGGACGCTCAAGACCGAGATCGACAATCTCCGCGCATCCCGCAATGCGATCAGCGCCCGCTTCAAGGATGCCAAGCCGGAAGAAAAGGCCGCGCTCGGGGCCGAGGCAAAGGCGGCCGGGGCCAAGGCGAGCGAACTGGATGAGCAGCTTGGCGAGAAGCAGTCGGCTCTGAACGCGCTGATGCTCAAGCTCCCCGGAATTCCCTGGGAAGGCGCCCCGGTTGGCCCGGACGAGAGCTTCAACACCATCATCCGCACCGAGGGCGAACGGCCCAATTTCACCTTCGAGCCGCTCGACCATGTTGCGCTGATCGAGAAGAACGACTGGGCCGACCTCAGCCGCATTGTCCAGGTGTCGGGCAGCCGCACTTACTGCCTCAAGGGTCGCCTCGCCCTTCTCGAGACCAAGCTGATGGGTTGGGCGCTGGAGCAGATCGCCGAAGCCGGCTTCACGCCCATTACCGTCCCCGCCATCGCCCGCGAGCAGGCCTTCCTGAACCAGGGCCAGTTCCCCGGTCATGTCGAGGAAACCTATGCGCTTCCCAATGATGACGCCTGGCTCGCCGGCACCGCCGAGGTCGCGCTGACATCACTCCATTCGGGCGAGATCATCGAGGGCGCCAGGCTTCCGATCCTCTACGCCGGCTTTTCCCCCTGTTTTCGCCGTGAGGCGGGTAGCGCGGGGAAGGACGTGCGCGGCCTCCTGCGCGTCCATCAGTTCCTCAAGGTCGAGCAATATGTGATCTGCGAGGCGGACGAGGCGCTGTCGGCGCAGTGGCATGCAAAGCTGCTTGGCCTCGCCGAACAGCTGCTGACCGCGCTCGAAATCCCTTACCAGGTGATCGAAACGTCGACCGGGGACATGGGCCTTGGCAAATATCGCATGAACGACATCGAAAGCTGGGTGCCTTCGCTGGGCAAATATCGGGAGACGCACAGCTGCTCGACGCTTCACGACTGGCAGGCCCGCCGAGCCAGCCTCCGCTATCGCGACGGCGAGGGGAAGGTCCGCTTCGCCCACACGCTCAACAACACCGCGCTGGCCAGCCCCCGAATCCTGGTGCCCCTGCTTGAAAACCACCAGACCGCCGATGGTCGCGTTCGCTTGCCGCAGGCGATTCGGCCGCTGATGGGCGGAGACGAATATCTCTGACCCCGACGACGAGCGCATCCCGCCCGGGTGGCGGCGGATGAGCGAGGCGGCGTGGCTCTTTTCGCGGGCCTGGCATGGCATCGGCCATTTGGGGCCGCGCGGACCCGAGGATGGCCCGCCGGCGCTGGTCATTCCCGGCTTCATCGCCAGCGATCGCACCACGATGGAGCTGCGCCGCGCCCTGTGCGAAGCGGGCTGGCGGGTTCATCCGTGGAACTGCGGCTGGAATCTTGGCGCCGCGGCCGACACGGTCGAACGCCTCCACGCTCAGCTCGATTCCATTTCCCCCGACAAGCCGGTGCTGGTCGTCGGCTGGAGCCTTGGCGGAGTTTTCGCCCGAGAGCTCGCCCGCGCCCATCCCGAGCGGGTCCGCGCCGTCGTCACGCTTGGCAGCCCGTTCAGCGGCGACCCGCACCTCAACAATGTGTGGAAGCTGTACGAATGGGTCGCGGGGCACCCGGTCGACGCTCCGCCGATCGAGCGCATCACCGACAAGCCGCCCGTCCCGACGCTCGCCATCTGGTCGCGCGCCGATGGCATCGTCAGTCCGCGCGCCGCCAAGGGGCTGGAGCATGAGAGCGACAAGACGGTCGAGTTCAAATGCAATCATATGGCCTTCGGGGTCAGTCGCCGGACCGCGCGGGACGTGGTGCGCGAAATCGACACTTTCCTGAAAAGCGCACGCCAACCGTGACCAATTCTTGTTTCGGTAACGAAAACACCCCATTTTCATAGGGATGAAGTGGGAGAAGGCCCCCCGCGCGCCAAAGGTCGCGCCGCCGCCCGGTCCCGACGACATGGCGCCGTCGGACTGGAGGCGCTGGCGTGAGGTCATGTGGCATATCCCGCGTCTCCTGTCCGGCCTCGGCCCGCTCGGGCCGCGCGGCCCCGAGGACGGGCCGCCGGTCATGATCATCCCCGGCTTCCTTGCCACCGACCGCACCACGATGGACCTGCGCCGCGCCTTCGCCCGGGTCGGCTGGCGCGCCCACCCCTGGCTCCTGGGCGTCAACACCGGGGCCAAGAAGGACACGATGGAGGCGCTCGCCGGCCGGCTGGAGGCGATCTTCGACGGCCGCCCGATCCTGCTCGTCGGCTGGAGCCTGGGCGGACTGTTCGCGCGCCAGATCGCCTGCCGCCATCCCGACAAGATCCGCGCGGTGGTCACGCTCGGCACGCCTTTTTCGGGCGACCTCAAGACCAACACCAACGTCCGCCAGCTTTACGAGCGGATCGCCGGCCACGACGTCGACCAGCCGCCGTTCGAGCGCATCCTGACCAAGCCGCCGGTGCCGACGCTTGCCATCTGGTCGAGCAAGGACGGCATCGTCGCGCCCAGCGCCGCCCGCGGCCGGCCGGGCGAAGTCGACAAGGCGGTCGAAATTCAGACGCTGCACATGGGCTTCGCCGTCTACCGCCCGGCGCTCAGCTGGATCACGCACGAGGTCGCAACCTTCCTGACGGAGGTGGAGGGCAAGCCGCCGACGCTACGGCCCGCGAGCGCAGCCTAGCGGACCTGGCCGAGAATCGCGGCCGTCGCCCCAAAACCCTCTTTCCTACACATAACCAAATGGGTTAGCAGGCGCCCATGACCATCCCGGTAATCTGCGACCGCTGCCGAGTCGCCGGCACGGCCGGCACCGGCGATTTCTCTCACTTCGGCGACCTGCTGGAGTTTGATCCCGTCCCCCGGCGGCAACGGGTCAACGGCTGGGACGCGGATGCGCAGCGCGCCTTCATTGCCTTGCTCGCCACGACCGGGTCGAAGCGCCGCGCCGCCCTGGCGATCGGCCGCAACGCGTTCGGCGTCGATCAGCTTTTGAAGGACGAGCGCGGGGACAGCTTTCGCACCGCCTTTGACCGCGCCATGGCCATCGCCAAGCAGAATGGCGCGATGAAGCTCGCCACCGGCGTCGCCGACGCGGCCGCCCGCAATGCGCAAATGACTCCATCCTCGCGCCTCAAGGGCTTCGAACCCGATCCCGAGGGAGAGGGAATGCCGGAGCATGAGAAGATCGAGATCCTCGAAAGCATCTTCCAGAAATTCATGCGCAAGGTGGAGGCGGAGCGCAAAGCCCGCCTCGCCGGCGAAGTGGTCGCCGCCGACTATTATTTGCGTCAGGTCACCGTCTGCGAAATCGCCTTCGACATGATGGCCGAGCGGCTGGACCTGGACCCCTGGCTCACCATGTCCCGGTTCCGCCGCGACGGCTATAACATCTTCGAGATCGCAGAGACCGAGATGAGCCGCCTCCTCGATGCCCACCGCCGCGACTTGTGGGCCGAAATGGCCGACCCCGAGAGGCCGGAGCACCCGCCCCAGCGCTACCTGCTCAGCAAGGGCTCCGTCAGCATCGAGCCGCTGGAATATCGAATGGGCGGAGAGGAAGGGGAGAAGCTGAAGGCCGAATATGCGCGGCGGCATGCGGAGGATGCGGAGGCGCAGGCCAAGTGGGAAGCGAGGGCAGCCGAGAGCGGGTGAGCGATTGGGAAGCCAATCGAGAGCCAGCGCTAAGAGACGGAAAAATGCCGGCCAGCGGGTCGCGCAGCGAACCCGGCTGACGTCACGGATTCAATCCGTGACGGCTTGCGCGGATTGACCCTTGTACTCTTCATTCGATAGCCTGCCCCTGCTCGGGCGGAGGTAAAATGGTAACGAAAAACGACCTGAAAGGCCTGGCGCTCGATGCGTTGCAGGCACTCGGCGGTAGCAGCAGAATTTCGGAAATATGCCGCCATATTTGGGATCATCACGAAGCTGAATTGAAGGCGTCCGGCGAGCTCTTTTACACTTGGCAGTACGCAATGCGTTGGGCGGGGCAGGAGCTCCAAAAAGAGCGAAAGATGTCGAAGGCGGCAACAACTACACGTGGTATCTAACGCCTTAAGTTACGGCTTTTTCAACGTAACAATTACCTCTTTCCGCATGCGCTTGCTGAGTGCGCCCGACTTTGGTGTTGGTAGATACCTACTGCCTGAGGGAAGATCGCGCTCCCAGCATCGGCCCTTGTTCAGTCCGGCAAGTTTTCCTGCGGCAATCAAACCTTCCGAAGGTCCGTATGTAAACACCCTTCAGGCATGAATTGCCCATGACGAACGTGGCGCCGCCGCCGTGCTTTAGAACGCGCGCAACCTCTGCGAGCATGGCACGGAGATCGATCGCGTAGCGATTGATCATCGCAACATATTTGCTCGGCAACTCCGAAAGATCGCCCATGGCCCCTTTGATGTTTTCAACTGGAGCTAGCGACAAATCGCGGTTGCGTTCGTTCGGCCCCCATACTTTCCGAACGCGTCTTCGTAAGCTCATCTAACTGGTATCCTAGCCAGATAAGCGACATCTTGTGCCCACGCATATAGTCGATGGCGTTTAGATAAGGCGGCGACGTAAGGACCAGATCAACTGAATTGCTTGCCACTGAGGCGAGGTCTCTTGCGTCTCCCTGGCCAATGGTTGCAGCACCGGTTGAAGGGGTTTTCATAAGACGTTTGCGCAAGCTGCGAAGCGACCTTTCGAAGCCAACAAAGACCTCATAGGGATTTTCGGTGATCACTCGGTGAGGCCGGCTGTGAGATGTGTCGCCGGCCAGAGAAGCGCATGGCTTTTTGGTTACGATGATCCGACTTAAGGCCACTCGAAGAGCGTTGGCGATTGGTTCGCTGATTTCGAATTTTTCCGATTGATAGAGAACGTGGGCGATTTTTCGAAGGTCTTCCCGCTGAGTTTCGCCAAACCAGAATTCCACGAACGACTTAGATCGCTTGTCTCCATCCATCCAAGGAAGATTAATCTCCGCCTTGAGGCATTGAGCTTCTTTAATCAGCAGTGCTCCTGCCGCTTTGAGTTCCTCATCGCAGACCGGGGTGGTTGCCACTTTGCTGATCAGAACAGCCAATGGGTCGAGGTCAAAGCCGATTGCCGTGTGTCCCAGGCTCCTTGCCTGATGAGCGACTGTTCCGGAGCCCGTCATAGGGTCAAGAAACAGTGGAGCCCGCACTCAACACACCCAACGAACCGAGAGCCAATTCGGGTGCCATGCGCGCTGGGAAGGGGTGGATAGACCGAGGTGTCATACCTGCCCCACTGCCGTTACAATTCCTCGAACCCCACGATTTTTTCGTCGCCTGAGCTCCCCACCCGTCCCGAACACCCAGTACATGGTGTTCCGCGATTTATCGACACGCACAAATTTTGTCGTGGTCAACGACGGCGGGTTAATCTCGAGGAATTCGTCATATGACATGGCCATCACGCCATTATCCCCACAAACATGCGCTAACCAAACGCCGCTACATTGAGAAGCAAGTTGATCGAGTTCCTCAATGTGCTCGACATGATACGTAAAGAGCCAAGGAGGCAGCCGACTTGTGCTGTGCTTAATGTAGATGCCCACTTGATCGTTGAGCGTGAAGCAATTCGCTCGTCCAAGATCATCGGCGCACGCAATTCGGACATTCTCGCAGCCGACGATTATGCCACGTAGGACCGCGCCATGGTATTTTTCGAAATCGGAAATCATTTTAGATTCTTAATGAAGCTGACCGAGCCGTCAAATTTGTAGAATAGCCGGGCCTTACCGGCATCGTTCCGAAATACCCGGAGGAAGTGAACTACATTTCCAGCACGGTCGGCGTCTCTGATGGTTAGGAAACCCTGACGACGTTCGACGCGTTCTTTTTCAAGCGGCGTCATTCCTGGAAACACCGTACCGCTCGGAAACAGCCTCAACCCCAATGTTTTGCGAGAGACAGACTGTCGCAAGAAGGTTTGCAGATACAGGGGAAAGCCCGAACCAATCAGCTTCGCTAGGGAATTGATGATTTTGATAGGATCGTGCACTGAGTTGGCCACGTCATCGATTTTCGAATCGAAGTCGAAGATTGAGAAACTCATCTCGCCCTTGTCCAAATCAACAGTAGACCGATCAATGCTTGCAGTCGCCACGGCTGCGATCCGTTTATCAGCAATCCAAACTGGCGACCCCAGTCCACTTTCGATGGAATTATATGAGGCGGTGGTAGACGAAGCAACGATGCCAGTCGATGAACAGAGCTGAGGGAATGGTTAGCTCGAAGTGCTTTAGATATTTGCCGCGACTACCGAACATTCGGGCCCGTTGAATATAGGTGTCTTGCTGCAGTTTATTCTTCACATCCCTGGTGAAAAACATTCCTAGAAGATTATTGAATGTTACACCTCGGGATACAATGTTTCCACCAATAACTATTGTGAACAGAGCCGAAGGGTTCGTCGCATTGCCACCGACCTTTTTGAAATCGGGCTCACTATTAAGAACCATAATAGCATGTTTGCTGATATTGCTAACAATGTACTTGGTTAAATTAGTGGCGCTAATATCTCGATAGCGACTATTCGCGATGTTCCAGATTTCCTCCGTATATTTAGCAAATTTCTTTCCGGGCTTGTTAGATAGAGCAGAAAAGACATTCCTAAATACATCTAAATCCTTCCGGTGGTCGATTTTTTTACCGCTAGTATGAACCAGAAATGCGTAGTTTTCGTCATGCTCAGAGCTCATATTCAAATGAGCTACATTTACCATAAATCGGAAAAGAGCTCCCCGCTCCTCACTGCCATCATCCTTCCTCGCGGTCATCAACTTGAGTTGATAATTGAGACCTGAAATCCCGACCTCATCGACATTCATTGGGAAGAAGTCATCTTGTCCCGTATAGATTGACTCAGGCGGAAATTTCACCCAAAGACGAGAATCGTTGTTCAGGGTATTATTTAAATTGAGTTGGGCCGGTGTTGCCGTAACCCCAACATAGTGCCCGGTATCTCCAATGATTTTTTCAATCAACTCATTGATAGGCGTCTTGTCGCCCTTGTTAACCCTTGAGTTTGGAGTGGCGTAGTCGGCTTCGTCATCGATCACGATGACGTTCTTCATCTTACCAATTTTGTTGATCAGTTTCCTAAGATCGCTGCCGTTCTTTTTACAAAATATGACGTGCTTACCGTTCTTGACGTCCACGGACGGATCAAGAATTTCCGCAAAATTCTGCGCAGATCGGCGCCAGTCCCGAACCGTGAAATCGACGCATGTTCTGGCCGAGGAGGTCGACGCTGTCGTTCAACAAATGCACTATGAAGCGATAACCGTCGTCGAGCAGTTTAGCGGTAAGACAAATCATCATTTCGGTCTTGCCGCTCTGCGGTTCGCCATAAATGACAAAGGACTTTTGGGTATCGCCGTCTAGGTTCGCGAGTGCCCCTTCGACAGCTGTCTCAATGCATTCTGTCTGATTG